>NZ_JBJUVZ010000009.1:0-286190 GCF_046097675.1 Pseudomonas sp. UV AK001 | reverse complement strand
CTGCGAAAGCAGTTGGGGTTTTGTCGTTTCAGAGCCTGCAAAAGCCCATCTTCAAACCGCTCTGCGTGCCTTGCTGCTTCGACGAGCCTGCCATTTACGCCACCAGATATAGACGCCAGTCCCGGATAACCCCGCAATCAGAACACCCAATACCGCGATCATCACTTGCCCGGTAAAGCCTATGATCCGTCCCCCGTGTATCGGCAGCTGCAACCTATAAAACCGCTCTCCCAACGTCCCTTCTCCTGCAATCTCCTGCCCCAGTAATCGTCCGTCGGTACCGTGGAAAAACAACCAGGATTTGCCGTGGGCCTCGGTGTCATGCTGTCCAAATCCTGCACCGTAGAAGTTGTACTCAAAGCTGTAATACAACTCCCCGATAGCTGCTGTAAGCCCCAACCTTTTTCCCTCCTGCTGGGCCCTTTCGTAGGCCTGTTGATAACTCAAGCGGGTGGTCCCCAACTTATCGGCAGGCATTCGACCTCGGGCCTCATATACGCTCGGCTCAATCGGAGAAAACAGTGACACCACCGGTTTGAAGACCTGGCTCGGCAAGTTCATGGCGACGCTGCTTACGGCTATCGGCAGCAATAACAACCATAGCCACAAGCCCCCCGCCCGATGCAGATCGAAGTTGAGCCGATAGGCATGCCCGCCCTTGATCTTCCAGGCGCTCCACCACTTCCTCCAAAAGGGTTTGCCTCGCGGTAACGTCAGCCAGAGAGCGATGAAGCAATCGATCACCCAGGCAATGGCCACCAATCCCATCAACAGCAAACCCGAGTTCCCGGGCAGCGTCAGGTTGTAGTGAAACTCAAGAATGAAAGGAATGAAGTTCTCTCGCTGAAAACAGCACTCGCCCCAATAGCGCTGGCCTTTTTGCTCGCCATTGACCGGGTCCAGATAGAACACCTGATTACGCTCATCGAACGGTTTGCCCGTCGCCGGATCATTACGTGGAACTGCCGCCAGCAAGGCTGTGTGGCCAGCCTCATTCGGATACTCCATGTACCAGACCTGCAGCTTCGGATGTGCAGATTGCACCGCATCGACCAGCTCACCTGGCGGTAGACGCTGCCCCTCAGCCGCCGCCGCGTAAAACCTTGGGTTCAGCCACTCATCCATCTCATGGTTGAACGCGAGAATGCTCCCCGTGATTCCCGCCAGCAGCAGAAACACAGCCGTGGCCAACCCGATATACCGGTGCAGTAAAACCAGAAACGAACGCATGAAAATTTCCCCACGAATACGACAAAGCCAGTCCCTGAACCTCAGGGACTGGCTTTTTTATGCACAAGACAAAGGCTTAGAACTGGTAGCTGACCGTGGCAGCGACGTTGCGCTCTTCGCCCATGTAGCAAAAGTTCAGACTTGCGCAGGAAGCCACGTAGGATTCGTTGGTCAGGTTGTTGGCATTCAGGCGTACATCGACGCCCTTCAAACCAACCTTGCCCAGGTCATAACCGATCGACGCGTCGAACAACGTGTAGGACGGCACCTTCATGGTGTTCTCTGCATCCGCCCAGCTATAGCCTACGTAACGCACACCGCCGCCCAATCGCAGGCCATCAAGCGCCGCACTGTCGAACTTGTAGTCCGCCCATAGCGAAGCCATGTGCCGCGGCGCCTGGGTTGGTGAGTTGCCTTTGTTCTCGATCACGTTTGTCGGGGTGCTCAGGGTGCTGACCATCGACTTCGAGTACTCGATATCGGTAAAGGTGTAGCTACCAAGAACTTTCAGATTGTCGGTGAGCTGCATATGCGCTTCCAGTTCCAGACCCTGGGAGCGGACAGCGCCTACAGCACGGTAGAAGTTTTCCTGCGGCAATTTGGTCGCGAGGTTTTCCTGATCGATGCGGAACAACGAGGCCGTGAACAGATTGTCGGTGCCGGGTGGCTGGTACTTCAGACCCGCTTCCCACTGCGTGCCATCCGTCGGGGCCAGTGGATTACCGGCACTGTCGGCATAGGAGTTCGGGTTGAACGACTCCGAGTAGCTGATGTACGGCGCCAGGCCGTTATCGAACAGATATAGCGCCCCGACACGGCCCGTCAGTTTGGTGCGCTTGTCGCTGATCTCGGTGCCGACCGGGCGGCCCGCCTCGGCAATCCGGTTTTCCTCGGACGTCTCTACCCAGTCCTGACGCAAACCGAGGGAGAAACGCCATTTGTCCATTTCAATCAGGTCTTGCAGGTAAACCCCGGTCTGCTCCAGACGACGCAGGTAACTGGTCTCACCGTACATATCGATGGCGGCATTCCCGTACACCGGATTGAACGCATTGATCGGTGCCAGACCGCCGCTGGTCCAGTCGACCACGGTTTTACGCCGCTGGTAATCCGCCCCCATCAGCACCGTGTGCTTGGTCGCACCGGTGAAGAATTCGGCCTGGAGCATGTTGTCGACGATGAACGCATGCAGGCGTTCGTCACCGCCGGTGTAGTAGCGATTCAGCTCGTTGCTGGTCGGCGATGTCCAGCCATAGGCGTACACCTGATCCATGTTCACTTTGGAGTCGAGGTAACGGAAATTCTGCCGCGCGGTGAAGACGTCGTTGAAGCGATGTTCGAATTGATAGCCGAACGACTGCTGATCGCGGGAATAACCATCGACTCCCGGTTCGCCTTCGAAGAAATGCGGCGAAATGCGATTGCCGTTGCGCTGATGAATCGTGCCGTCAGCCGGCAAGCCACCGTGATAGCCGCCATCCGGGTCATGCTGCAGATAGGCCTGCAGGGTCAGCGAGGTATCTTCGTTGAAGTCGATGCTGACCGTCGGGGCGAGGGCGAAGCGTTTTTCTTTGTTGTGGTCGAATTGCGTGTCGGACTGATCCGTCAAACCGATCAGACGATAGGCGATGCGCTTGTCGTCATCGACCGGACCGCTGAAGTCAAAACCGACACCACGCTGGCCCTGAGTGCCAACGGTGGCTTGAACCTGGTGATAGGCCTCGTACAACGGTTTCTTGCTGGTCAACGCCACCAGCCCGCCCGGCGAACTGCGGCCGTACAACACCGACGACGGGCCCTTCAGGATATCCACGCGCTCGAGGAAATACGGATCGACCTGCATCGTGCTGTAGGTGCCGCTGTCGCCCATGGACTTGAGGCCGTCGAGGTAGATGTTATCTACCGAGCCATCGTTGAAGCCGCGCATCGCCACATAGTCGTAACGGTGCGTGGCGCCATAGGGATTGGTCAGCACACCGGGGGTGTAGCGCATGGCCTGGGACACGGTTTGCGAGCCCTGGTCGTCCATTTGCTCACGAGTGACCACGGACACGCTTTGCGAAGTTTCCAGCAGCGCGGTACTGGTTTTGGTGGCGATCTGACTGTGCGTCGCGTTATAGCCGTCCATGCTGCCCAGCGCGTTGCCGAGGGCGAAACCTTTGATATCGGTGGTTGGCAGGGCCAGTGCTTCGGATTCCGCGATGGAGCGCAAAACGTAGCTGCTGCCGTCCTGGCTGACCGCCTCCAGACCCGAGCCGCCGAGCAGATGACTCAACGCCTGATCGGTCGAATACTCGCCTTGCACGCCGGGTGATTGTTGGCCTTGAGTCTGCTGCGGGGTCATCGACAGGGTAATGCCGGCCTTGCGCGCAAACTGATTCAGCGCCTCGCCCAATGGCCCGGCGGCGATGTTGTAGCGGTGGCTGCTGACCTCACTGCCGCTCGCCGCGACGCTCAGGTTCGGCAGCAGGCCGACGCCCAGTGCCGTGGAGAACAACGCGGCCTGAATGGCGTGGCGCAGAAGTCCCGGTTCGGCAGTGAAATTCAGAGGGTTCTTACAGGTAACGCGCGCAGTCATTGTAGGTTTCCGTAGGAAGTCGCGAAGGCTGATTTGGAAGTGCTTACTGACTAAGCCGGACTTGCCACGAAAACCCGCCAAAAAAATTCAGACGGCTCGTTCCAGTGTTACCCACCAGCGGGTGCGATAGCGCAATTGCACCGGCAGCGTCTGCGGCAGGATCGCCAGCAATTTGTCGGTGTCATCGAGGCGGAACACGCCGGACAAACGCAGATCGGCGACTTGTGGAGCGCAACCCAAGAAGCCAGGACGATAGCGACCAACCTCTTTGAGGAAGTCACCCAGGCGCATGTTGCGCGTCACGATAAGTCCGTCGATCCAGGCGCCGGCATCCATATCCAGTGGCGGAGCGGGGCGTGCCTGATGGTGGTCGATCAAGTAACTCTGACCGGCAAGCACCTCGGTGGAAGCGCCATCACCAGACCGTGGAGAATGAATCGCGACCCTGCCACTGGTGACGCTCATGCGCGTGCAATCGGCTTCCTGACGCAGGATGAACCGCGCGCTGAAGGGCTCAAAAATGCCATGACGGCTTTGTACCCGCAGCGGTCGATCATTTGACGAACCTTCATCGACCCCGCCGCAGGTCACGATGATCTCGCCCCGAGTCAGTTTGATCAGTCGCTGTTGCGCCGTGTAATCGAGGTCCACGGCGCTGGCCGTGTTCAGTTCGATCCGCGTACCGTCGGGCAACTGGAATCCGCGGCGCTCGCCGGTGGCGGTAGCGTAATCGGCGTTCCACTGCTGCCAGGCTGACGTGTCTTTGGCCAGCCACGCGGCGGAGCCCATCAACAACGCGCCGGACAGCAGCTTCAACGCCTGACGGCGACCCAGGCTCTGCGCACTGTTTTCCAGTGTGTTGAATGCCACTTGCGCACCCGGAACGGCGCGCAGATTTTGGGTCAGCTCACTTTGCAACGACTGCACCCGCTGCCAGGCCAGTTCGTGATCGTGGTGTTCGGCGCGCCACTGTTCGCATTGGTGGTTCAGGCGCGGATTACCGTGGTTATTGCGCAGGCGCAGCAGCCAATGGATCGCCTGTTTGACCACTTTCTGTTGTGGCTCGGCGCTGCGGGCGATTGACAGGTTATCCACCGGCATCAGCTTTCGTACCGCAGCACGTAGCAGTGATACAGCGCATCGGCGACGTAGCGTTCCACCGAGCGCAAGGACAGGCCCATCTGCTCGGCGATCTGCTTGTGAGTCAAACCTTCGCACTGCGCCAGCAGAAATGCCTGACGCACTTTGGGCTTCAGTCCTTCAAGCATGCGGGCGATGCTTTCCAGCAGCTCAATCACCAGCGCGCGGGCTTCAGCGCTGGGTGTCTCGGCTTCGGGCAAATGGGCGATGGTTTCGAGATACGCGCGTTCGATTTCTTCGCGACGCCAATGGTCGATGACCAGACCGCGAGCTATGGTGCGCAGAAACGCGCGGGGTGCCTTGAGTTCGAGACGTTCGGTGCGTTGCAGCAGGCGCACGAAAGTGTCCTGCGCCAGATCCGCCGCATCGGCCGCATTGCCCAGTCGCGCGCGCAACCAGCTGTTGAGCCAGCCGTGATGACGACTGTAAAGCGCCTGTACTGCAAACTCAGGTGAGGACATGAACGCGACAGCCCGAACGTCACAAATGATAATTAGTCGCATTGTCATCAAGGGTTACAGAATTTGCAACCTGCGCTGCAAAACAGTCATCAAAAAATGACAGGCGAGCGCTCTGGCACGCCGTTCGGCGGGAAGCTGGCAGAAATGCCGTCCATTTCCTACAAAACGCTAAGTTTTCTCCGAGTCGTGCCGACAGACTGGTGAGACATGCGTGCACCAAAGTAGAGCAGCCATCAGAACGCTGCCTGCGCTGTACATGGAATGTTGCATCCGGAACGCATCCCCACTTTTGGCATAAGAAGTCCCATGAAATGAATCTCAAGTTCAGCCATAAAATCCTGTTGGCCGCCTCGGGCGTCGTGGTCCTGGCGTTCGCGCTGTTCACTTTGTACAACGACTATCTGCAGCGAAACACCATTCGCCAGAACCTGCAGTCCTCCGTCCAGCAGGCCGGCGACCTGACCGCCAGCAGTGTGCAGAACTGGATGAGCGGGCGGATTCTGGTGCTGGAAAACCTCGCGCAGAACGTCGCTCATCAGGGCAAGAACGCCGATTTCCCGGGGCTGGTCGATCAACCGGCCTTCACCTCGAACTTCCAGTTCACCTACGTCGGCCAGGCTAATGGCGTGTTCACCCAGCGCCCTGACGCGAAGATGCCGGACGGCTACGACCCGCGTCAGCGCCCGTGGTACAAGCAGGCCGTGGCCGCTGACCAGACCATGCTGACTCCGCCATACATGGCCGCCGTTGGCGGTCTGGTGGTGACCATCGCCATGCCGGTGAAAAAGAACGGCGAGCTGCTTGGTGTGGTGGGCGGTGACCTGAGCCTGGAAACCCTGGTGAAGATCATCAACTCGGTGGATTTCGGTGGCCTGGGCCACGCATTCCTGGTCAGCGGTGACGGTCAGGTGATCGTCAGCCCGGACAAAGACCAGGTGATGAAGAACCTCAAGGACATCTACCCGAACGCCGATGTGCGCATCCAGAAGGGCAACCAGAACGTGGTGCTCAACGGCCAGGAACGCATCCTGTCGTTCACCCCGGTCACCGGTCTGCCGAATGCCGAGTGGTACATCGGTTTGTCGATCGATCGCGATAAGGCCTACGCTGCACTCAGCCAATTCCGTACTTCGGCACTGATCGCGATGTTCGTCGCAGTGGGTGCGATTGCAGTATTCCTGAGCCTGTTGATCACCGTGCTGATGCGTCCGCTGATCACCATGGGCCGCGCGATGCAGGACATCGCCCAGGGCGAAGGTGACCTGACCCGTCGTCTGGTAGTGGAAAGCAAGGATGAGTTCGGTGAGCTGGGCAGTTCGTTCAACCAGTTCGTGGAACGGATTCACGCGTCCATTTCCGAAGTGTCTTCGGCGACTCGCCACGTACACGACCTGTCGCAACGGGTGATGGCATCGTCCAACGCCTCGATCATTGGCTCCGACGAGCAAAGCGCACGCACCAACAGCGTGGCTGCCGCGATCAATCAACTGGGCGCCGCCACTCAGGAAATCGCCCGCAACGCCGCCGACGCTTCGCAACACGCCAGCGGCGCGAGCGAGCAGGCCGATGACGGTCGTCAGGTGGTCGAGCAGACGATTCAGGCGATGACCGAGCTGTCGCAGAAGATCAGCCTGTCGTGCACCCAGATCGAAACCCTGAATGCGAGCACCGACAACATCGGCCACATTCTCGATGTGATCAAAGGCATCTCCCAGCAGACCAACCTGCTGGCGCTCAACGCGGCCATCGAAGCGGCCCGTGCCGGTGAAGCAGGACGTGGTTTTGCGGTGGTGGCGGACGAGGTGCGCAACCTCGCTCACCGCACCCAAGAGTCGGCGGAAGAAATCCACAAGATGATCACCTCGCTGCAGGTCGGTTCCCGTGAAGCGGTGACCACCATGAACGCCAGTCAGGCGTCCAGCGAAGAGAGCGTTGAAGTGGCGAACCAGGCGGGTTTGCGTCTGGTCAGCGTGACCCAGCGTATCGGCGAAATCGACGGCATGAACCAGTCGGTGGCCGCGGCTACCGAAGAGCAGACCGCCGTGGTGGAAACCCTCAACGTCGACGTCAACCAGATCAACCTGCTGAACCAGCAGAGCGTGGCCAACCTCAATGAAACGTTGAAGGATTGCGATGCGTTGTCACAGCAGGCCAACCGTTTGAAACAACTGGTCGACAGCTTCAAGATCTGATCGCTTGCGATAAAAAAAAGCCCGCTGCGGAGTGATCCGCAGCGGGCTTTTTCATGCCTTACACAAACAGCTTCAGCACATTGCCCATCGCATCATCGGCAAACCCCTGGACGAAGTCCTTGAACCCCGGCAGCGCCTCGGGGCCGCCGGAAGCCGGCTCGGCAATGATCGTCCAGGTCGCCCGCGACTTGCCCGCGCCCAGCGATTCCACATTCATCGCCGCCCACAGGTTGGCCACGCCCAGGGTGTTGTAGATCGTGGTCCAGGTCATGCTCAGCGCCTGGTCGTCCCGGGAGTTGAGTTGCTCGACCACCACGTTGCCATCCTTGAAGAATTTCTTGCGCAGCGAAGACACGCCTTCGCCGGTCATTTCGATGTGCGACAGCGCCGGAATGAAACGATCGAAGCCGTCGAATTGGCCGACCACCGCCCACACCTGTCTGGCGTCCACCGGCACTTCCACCGAAGATACGACGTGGCAGCCGTGAGGGTTCTTGATCAGGGTGTCGGGTTGTAGATTGCTCATGATGTTGCTCCTTGGTTGATGAGTCAGATGAAGTTGATTTCTTTCAGGTAGTCGCAGCCGCGACGCAGCAGCGCCGGGGATTTTTCCGGGTAATGCGCGCCCATCTGCTGCACGCCGGCCTGGGCGTTGGCGTGGCCGATCAGGGAGATATCGCCGATGTCTTCCTCAAAGCCGTTGAGGTAGAAACCGAGCACGCCGAACAGCGCGTTGTCGGCATCGACCCGGCCCAGTTGCTGTTGCCAGTCGGCGACGCTGACCAGCGCAAACTCGCTGCCGGTTTCACGGAACGAAGCGACGTAGGCATCCCAGCTCAGGGGCTCCGGGTTGTGCAGGTTGAACACCGCCCGTTCGGCCGAATAACGGCTGGCGTGGAAGGCGATGAAACGGGCGAGAAAATCCACCGGCATCAGGTCGAAATTCAGCGCGAAGGCCGGCACCTGCCCGAGCTGGATCGAGCCCTTGAGCATTAGCATCAAGCGGTTCTTGTGCGGTTGGCAGACACCGCTGAGGCTGTTGAAACTGATGTTGCCGGGCCGATACAGATTGACCCGCACCCCACGTTCCCGAGCCCGTTCGAGGATGCGTTCGCCGACCCACTTCGACAGGTTGTAGCCGTTGCGGATGTAGATCGGCGGTGTCGGGGCGGCGGGCAGTTCCAGCACCCGGCCTGCGTCGTCCACGGTGCTGGACGCCGACAGCGTCGAGACAAAATTGAACACCTTCTTGCTGCGCCCTTCACACAGACGCAGCAGTTCGAAAATCGGCTCGACGTTGTCCGCCGCCAGCGACTCGTAATCGAGAACGTGATTGACGTTCGCCGCGTTGTGCACCAGAGCGCCGAACTCGCGATCCAGTCGCTCGAAATCTTCATCGGCCAGGCCCAGTTGCGGCCGGGTGATGTCCGCCGAATAGACCCGCACCCGACTCAGATCCAGATGCTCCAGCCGGTTCTCTCGCAACGATTGGGCAAAACGCTGCGCCGCCGTTTGCCCGCCGCCATCGCGCACCAGACACGCCACCTCGCTGGCGCCCCATCCCAGCAACGCCTCGACGATGTGCACGCCGACAAAACTGTTGGCGCCGGTGACGATCACCTTGTGTACATCGCCCATGCGGCTGATCGGTAACGGCTCGATGTCCAGCGGTCGCTCGGCGTCGGCCATGGCCTGGGCGCTGAGCACCGCGCTGTCATCGTTGCCGCGCACCAGCGTGGCGAGCTTGGCGATGGTCGGCAGTTCGATGAAGCGGTTGATCGAGATGCTGCGACCGAACTCCTCCCGCAGACGCAGGAGCATGCGCGACAGCAGAATCGAGTGACCGCCGAGATTGAAGAAGCTTTCGTCGGTGGAAATGTCGCTGGTCGGCAGTTCCAGCAACTCGCCCCAGATCTCCAGCAGCAGCGCTTCATCGGCGTTGGCCGGCAGGCATTTGAGGCCGCTGTCCTGCACGCTGACCGGCAGCTCCAGCAAGGCCTTGCGGTCGACTTTGCCGTTGGCGGCGAACGGCATGTTCGGCAATTCCGTCCACGCTACCGGTTGCATGTAGTCGGGCAAGAACTGTTGCGCGTGAGCTCTTAAAGCCTCGCGGGCGGTGTCCGATTGCGGCTGGGCGAGGAACGCCAGAATCCGCCGCTGACTGTCGATCACCACGGCGATCTGCCGATACAGCTGGCTCTCGCGCAGGCACCGTTCGATTTCTTCCGGCTCGACCCGGAAGCCGCGGATTTTCACCTGATTGTCGCGGCGTCCGCACAGCTCGATGCCGTCCTCGCCCCACTTGGCCATGTCGCCGCTGCGGTAGGCGCGCAGACGCTGCCCGTCCGGCAGCGCCAGGTCCAGATAGCGCTCGGCGGTCTGCTGCGGATTGTTCAGGTAACCCAGGCACACACCGGGGCCGACGATGAACAGCTCGCCGACGGTTTGCTCCGGCACCGGTTGCAGATCGTCATCGAGGATCAGCACCTGACTGTTGGCAATCGGCCCGCCGAGGGTGCGATTGCTGTCGCCCGGTTGCAGTTGCCGCGCGGTAATCAGCACCGTGGCTTCGGTGGGGCCGTAGAGGTTGTGCAGCTTGCCCTGGCGCGTCAGTTGCTCGATCACGAACGGCTCGCAGACATCGCCGCCGGTCATGATCTGCCCGACGCTTTGCAGTTGCTCCAGCGGCAGGATGCTCAGCAGTGCTGGCGGCAGGAACGCGTGAGTCAA
Source organism: Pseudomonas sp. UV AK001 (assembly GCF_046097675.1). Classification (NCBI taxonomy): domain Bacteria; kingdom Pseudomonadati; phylum Pseudomonadota; class Gammaproteobacteria; order Pseudomonadales; family Pseudomonadaceae; genus Pseudomonas; species Pseudomonas sp. UV AK001. The sequence continues at coordinate 275,859 of NZ_JBJUVZ010000009.1, read as the reverse complement.
CTGTCGGCGGCGGATCAACGCCACCAGTTGCAGCGGATCGCGGCGCTGGTTGTCATCGGGCACCACCAGTTCCGCGCCTTCGAGCAGGGTCGGGAAGATGTCGATCAGCGACGAGTCAAAACTCAGCGACGAGAACTGCAGCACCCGGCTCTCGGCGTGCAACTGCACGTAATCGGCGTACCAGGCTGTGAAGTGCGCGAGGTTCGCCTGACTCAGCAGCACACCCTTTGGATGCCCGGTAGTGCCGGAGGTGTAGAGCGCCATGCACGGTGCATCGAGCTCGGGCCGGTGAAGCATCAGCGGTAGCGCCGGATCGACTTCAGTGCGGTCGATGCGGCAGACATCCAGCCCCGGCATCGAACCGCTCAGCGGATGTTCGCCGTCGTGCAGCAGCAACACCGCTCCGGCGTTTTCCAGAATGTACTGCTGGCGCTGAAGCGGATGGCTTGGCTCCAGCGGCAGATACACCGCGCCGCTGCCGAGAATCGCCAGGATCGAAGCAAACAGCGCATCGCATTTCGGCAGGCAAATCCCCACCACCCACGGTTGCGGATGCGCCTCCAGCATTGCCAGCAACTGCTGCTGGATCGCCCGGCTGTGATCATGCAACTGGCGATAGCTGATCGACTGCTCGGCGAGGTGCAGCGCCGGGCGTTCGGCATGCTCGATCAGGCTTTCTTGCAGGCGCTCGATCACCGGAATCTGCGCCTGTTGCAGCAAGGCCGGACTGGCCGTGGCGTTGAAGCGATGCACATAGGCCAGGCTGTCGAGAAACAGCAGGTTTTCCACTTGCTCGAAGTCCGGCGCCCAGGCTGTCTCCGCGTGCTGAAAATATTCGGCATCACGGGAAAAACGGCTGACCAGCAGCGCCACTTCGTCCACCACCAGCGCGAGTGTTCGCTGGCGCAGGGCCTGACCGTTGCCGGAGGGTTCGTCGGCGATGGGCACGCGGCTCAGCAGTGTCGAGTCGCAGAGGCACAGCAGATCGAGCACCGGCAGTCCGCTGGCGCCCGTTGCACCGATGCCCAGACGCAAGGTCAGGTTCGGTGTCGTGCCGTAGTTTTGTGGCGCGAGACTGCCGTCGTCGATCACCAGATCCATCGACGGAGCCGCTTCCGACAGCAATGAATGACCGTGTTGTTCGAGCTCCAGCGCCAGGTCGGTCAAGGCCTGGCTGCGGCCCTTCAGCAAAATGTCGAGACGTCTCATGTCAGCCTCCGTGTCAAACCAGGTAGTCGCGCAGGGCGTGCTGTACGCACGGTGTGTCGAGCAGTGAGCTGCTGTGGAAAAAGCGCACGATGTTGCCCACCAGCGGGTGGTGGCGATTGATCGGGAAGGCCAGCCCGGCCATCTCGTCCTTCAGTGCGCGGCGGGTGGCATCGTTGACCGGCAAGGCATCGATCAGGCGCAGGTCGAACGACTTCTGGATGTCGTTGGTCAGGTAGTGGCCGATGAACACCGGCAGGATCTGCGCGATGCATTCGCGATCCGCATCGCTCGCGGTGTGCCAGTAGATGCGCACCATCCGCGCCCAGAAACTCGAATGGCGACCCTCGTCGAGCAAGTGATCGGCCATCAGGCCCTTGATCGATGGCTTGACCGTGTCGTCCCGGGCGAACGCCGCGACATCGCCAGTCACGGTGTTTTCGGCGATGGCCACGCAGATCAGCTCCACGGCGCTGCGCAGGTGTTCCGGGGCCAGTTCGACGGCGGCCGGAATCGCCCGGCTCAGTTCGATTTCATTCGGCAGCTCGATGGGCTCGATGCCGGTCATGGCCACGGTCTGCTGCATGAAATCCATCGCCACCAGCGCGTGGTAATCCTCGTCCACGACCACGGTCATGGCGTCGTAGCGACAGGCGAACGGAAACGCCACGGCGAAGCGATTCTTGGCGATGCTGCGGGCGGTCTTGTCGACGATCTCGGTCTCGAAAATCACCACGTCGTTGATGAACTTGTACAGCGTCTGCACCAGGGCAAAATCACGCTGATCCGGGCATTCGCGCAGGAAGGTTTCACTGAGCACCATGGGTTGGCGGCTGAGCGGATAGATCAGCCGCGTGTCGTCCTCCAGCACGCGGCGCGGCCGGGTGCGGATGGTGGCGCGGCTTTCCCAGGCGTCGGCGAAGGATTGGTAGTCGGCGGCGTTCATTCGGCCACCTCCGCCAGCGGCTCGCGCATGCTCAGGCGCAGGCCGTCCCACAGGGCGATGCGGCTTTCCACGGCGGCGATGGCGCTGGCATAGACCTCGGCCTCACGCTGCGGATCGCCATCGACCAGGCGCTCCAGCAGTTGCTCGGCAGCCGGGCCGTGGTCTTCGGAGTCGACTTCGATGTGTCGCTCCAGGTAGTAACGGAAGGTCGGCGCCTGTTCGACACCGATACCCCAGGCATCGAGCATGCGCTGGAACATGGTCGGGATCACGCTCTCGCGGCCATGCAGAAAGGCGGCGGCGACACTGTGCCCCGGTGCATGCAGCGCGGTGTGCAAGGTGTCGCGGACGAACTGCGCGGCGGCCGGGTCGACCTCGACACTTTGCAGCGCGACGTCATAGCTCACGCCCTCTTGTTGCAACGCAACAAAGCGCTCCACCGCCGTGGTGCTCGCACCGACTTCGCGCATCGCATCCAGGTACAACTCGAAATGACTGTAATGCCCGTGAGACAGCCGATCGTCCGACTCTTCGCCAAGCACGATTTCATTGATCAATCGTGCGGCATGGGGATCGCGCGGCGGCAGCCACGGCAGTCGGGTGCAGGTCAGTTCCTGTTGCAGCCGTTTGGTCAGCGACATGAAATCCCATACGGCAAATACATGGGATTCCATGAAGCGCCGCAACACCGACAGCGAATCGATTTCGGAGAAGATCGGGTGAACGCTGAGTTCGGCTTTCTTTTGGGCGAGTTGTTCTTTAGTTGGCATGATGCGAGCCTCTGGCTTATAGGGATATAGGGACTGCTCAATCAATGGCTAACAACGTTGGATATAGTTTCCAGGCGAGCGATAGCCTCATTCGTTTCGATGAAAGTTGAAGTTGTATGGAGAGGCCTGGTACATCGGAACGCCAGAAAAGACTGACGTGCAGCAGGCCATGTTGTTGGAGCTTGTCGGTTTTCGGTTCGGTACAAAACCCGGCGTAGAAAAACTAATACATCGCAAAACAACTTAACAAGTATATTTTTAATTAATTTAAGTTTGCTGTTTTTCAAGTATGAGCGAGGCTGATAAAACTTTTAATTTAAGTTTTATTTGGGCGTAGTTGCTCCTTTCGGCATTTAAAGGCCAAAATTGAATAACAAGAGTGAATGCCTCACTCAAAGCAACTTTTGAAGTAAGTAATTGAAATGATCTGAGGGGATGAAGTTGGCCTGATACGGCGGCGAATCTTCCTTTTCCCGTGACAAGGCTCCTTCCGTAGGTTCCTGTTGCGGAGACTGCTGCCGGGGCGGCGCGTCCCCGTTCTATTTGGGTTGGCGATTCAAGGGTGCGCGTAAATCGGCGCCGCGGCTATCGTCGAAAATGACTTCCTTGCGGTGCAATTTCCGGGCTGTCCAAAGCAGGGGGGAGGTTAGAGCGAAGGCGCCGAAGTGCCACGGCAATTGAGCGTGACTGGCGTGGGGATTTGTAAGCGGGTTATTCGCCGGGTGAGCGGGAGCTCACCCGGAAGGGGGGAATCAGCGGGCTGTCTTGCGGTTTTGTGCGGCGGGGCTGGCGAGGTAACGGGTGATGACCTCGACACCGCGGTTGAGGTGCTGCTCCAGCAACGCCACTGCGAGCGGGGTGTCCCGTTGCTGCACGGCTTGCAGCAGAGCGCGGTGATCGTCCTGGGAGATCTTGCCCAGGCCCATGGCCTCAAGGTTGAAGCGCAGGAAGCGTTCCTCTTCGTTCAAACCGTCCTCGACCAGCCGCAGCAATCGGCCGTTCGGGGATTTGCTGTAAAGCGTCATGTGGAACAGGCGGTTGAGCCGGCCGATTTCGGTGTAGTCGTGCTCGGTTTCCAGCTCTTCGATGTAGCCGGCGGCGCGCTCGTGATCGGCGCTGGTCAGCAGCGGGATCGATTGGCGCAGGGCTTCGGATTCCAGCAGGATGCGCAGCTCATAGGTTTCGGTCGCGTCGCCCTGGATCAGTGGCGCTACCACGGCGCCTTTGTGGGCAACCACGCTCAACAGGCCCTGGGCTTCGAGCTGACGCAATGCTTCGCGTACCGGCATGCGGCTGACGCCGAACAGGTCCGCCAGGTCTTGCTGGCGCACGGCGGTACCGCACGGCAGGCGCCCGTCGAGAATCGCCGAGCGCAGGGTTTCTTCAATGACCGAGCGCGCCAGATGCGCCGGAATCGGCCCTTCGACTTTGATGCTGTGGAGTGGCTTGGGCTTTTGGGTCACAACTGCACACCCTGTTGACTGCGGAATTTGGATCCAAAGGACACTAGTGATTGCTCTACAGGTTGTCAAACCGTGTAGAAGAACCCTGTCACATCTGAAGTTTAGCGCGCGGGCGATGATCTCAGGGTGCCATTGTTTTTTGCTCGGCTAACCTTCACCATCAAACGCCTTTCCTCCTGCCCTGGATGCCTTGCATTGGCGGTACGTTTCGCGATTCCCCGGATTGCGCGCTGGCTTGCCTGCGCGCTGCTGCTGGCCGGCGTCATGCTGGGCGGTCTGCATGCCGATTGGGATTTTTCCGCGATCAGCCGCAAGGCCACGGCATTGTACGGACCGCTGGGCGCCGGGCAACAACGGATCGATGCCTGGCAGAATCTGCTGGCCACCCAGAAGCAGGTCAGTGAAATGGAAAAGCTCAAAGTGGTGAACCTGTTTTTCAACAAACAGATGCGCTACGTCGAGGACATCGACCTGTGGGGCCAGGTCGATTATTGGGAGACCCCCATCGAAGCCTTGTGGAAAGGCGCCGGTGACTGCGAAGACTACGCGATCGCCAAGTATTTCAGCCTGCGCCACCTCGGCGTGGCCAGTGACAAGTTGCGCATCACCTACGTCAAGGCCCTGCGCCAGAACCGCGCGCACATGGTGTTGACCTACTATTCCAGTCCCGACGCCATGCCGCTGGTACTCGACAGCCTGATCGACCCGATCAAGCCGGCGTCCGAGCGAACCGATTTGCTGCCGGTCTACTCTTTCAATGCCGAAGGTCTGTACCTGCCGGGGGCCAAGGGCAACAAAAAGGTCGGCGACACCAAACGCCTGTCACGCTGGCAGGATGTGTTGAAAAAAATGCAGGCCGAAGGATTCCCGGTCGAGACGACTAACTAGGAGCACGCGCTCAGATGTCCTTGTTCAAACAGCTGTTGATCGCTATCTGTCTGTTCCTCGTGGTTGCTTTCACCGGCAGCTTCATGGTCAGCCTGGAGAGCTCGCGCACCCAGTACGTCAACCAGTTGCGCTCCCACGCCCAGGACGCCGCCACGGCGCTGGCGTTGTCGCTGACGCCGAATATCGACGACCCGGCGATGGTCGAGCTGCTGGTCAGTTCGATCTTCGACAGCGGTTATTACTCGAGCATCCGCGTGGTCGATCTGAAGACCGACCAGACCATCGTCGAGCGCAGTGGCATTCCCGCCGTCACCAACGTGCCGGACTGGTTCGTCAAACTGATCGGCCTGGAGCCGGCCGGCGGCGATGCACTGGTCAGCCGTGGCTGGGAACAGGCGGCGCGGGTCGAGGTGGTCAGCCACCCGATGTTCGCCCTGGCCAAACTCTGGCAGAGCGCACTCGGCAGCCTGGGCTGGTTGCTGGTCTGCGGTGCGGTGAGTGCGGTGCTGGGCGCGCTGCTGCTGCGTCGGCAACTGAGGCCGCTGGACTACATGGTCAAGCAATCCCACGCCATCGCCCGTCGCGAATTCCTCAGCCTGCCGGACCTGCCGCGCACGCCTGAACTGCGTCGCGTAGTGCTGGCCATGAACCAGATGGTCGAGAAGCTCAAGGCGCTGTTCCAGGAGCAGGCCGAGCGCAGTGAAAAACTGCGCACCGAGTCCTATCAGGACAACCTCACCGGGCTGGCCAACCGGCGCTACTTCGAGATGCAACTGAACGCCCGGGTGAGCAACCCGGAGCAGGCCAGCTCAGGTTACTTGCTGTTGCTTCGGGTCAAGGATCTGGCCGGGCTGAATCAGCGTCTCGGCGGTCAGCGCACCGATGAATTGTTGAAAGCGGTCGGCCAGCAACTCTCTCGCGAGTGCGCCAAATACCCGGAAACCCAGAACCTCGTGACCCGTATCCGTGGCGGTGAATTCGCCGTGCTGGCGCCGGGACTGACTCGCGAAGAAGCGCTGCAACTGGCGCAGAACCTCGACAGCGCCCTGGGCAGCCTGCATGCGACGGGCGCCACCGACGTGGCCGCCGTGGCCTCCATCGGCGTGGCACCGTTCGCCCACGGCGATTCCCCACAAGCGGTACTCAGCCTCGGCGATCAGGCCCTGGCTCAGGCCGAAGGTCAGGGCGAGCAGAACTGGGCGTGCCTCGACCAAAGCCTGGTGGCGGACGTTGGCGACGATCACCACGCCTGGCACCGCCTGCTCGATCAGGCGCTGAATCAGCGGCGTTTCGAGTTGTTCTTCCAGCCGGTAGTCGCAGCGCAGGACACGCAACTGGTGCTGCATTACAAAGTGCTGTCGCGCCTGCTCGACGAACAGGGCCAGACCATTCCCGCCGGGCGCTTCCTGCCGTGGCTGGAGCGCTTTGGCTGGACCGCACGGCTGGACCGGCTGATGCTCGAGCGGGTGCTGGAGCAAATGGCCGGCCATGAAGAATCCCTGGCGCTGAACCTGTCTTCGGCGACCCTGGCCGATCCGCAGGCGCTGAACAAAGTCTTCGAAATTCTGCGCTCGCATTCCAATCTGGGGCCGCGCCTGACCCTGGAAATCGGCGAGGAGCAACTGCCGGAACAAGCGGTGCTGGAACAGTTGACCCGACGTTTGCGCGAACTCGGTTTCTCCCTGAGCCTGCAACGCTTCGGTGGCCGTTTCAGCATGATCGGCAACCTGGCGCGGCTGGGGCTGGCGTACCTGAAGATCGATGGCAGCTACATCCGCGCGATCGACCAGGAGAGCGACAAGCGTCTGTTCATCGAGGCCATCCAGCGGGCCGCGCACAGCATCGATCTGCCGCTGATTGCCGAGCGGGTCGAAACGGAAGGGGAGTTGTCGGTGATTCGCGAGATGGGGTTGTATGGGGTTCAGGGGCAGCTGTTCGGCGAGCCGAAACCCTGGTGATGAATTGCCCGTTCGCACGCGCAGCGCGGGAACGGGCAAGACAAAAAGATCAGATCAACCCTGTCTCTTCATCATCGATCAACTGGCTCAAACCGCCCAACGCTTCCCGGACCTGGGTCCGGTCCATCAACTTGGCCTGGGCCGCCGGCGGCAGGTCGGTGACGCGGATCACGCCTTTCTGGGTCAGGACCTGAATCAGGTCGTCGAGTACCCGGATCATCTCCAGGTCGCTCTGCTTGAGCTGCTTGAGGCTGTTTTCCACGGCCGCGTTGGCAAACCAGGCCTGGATTTCATGGTGGTCGGCGGGCAGCGTTTCCGTGGCCTCGGCCCAGGCCGCAGCTTCCACGCGAACCAACTGACCCTGTGCATCGCGTTGCACGTAAAACATTGAGCATCCCTCGGAAATGGACCGGCGTCATGCTGTCAGCAGCATAGCCAACTGCACGGGAGTATGCGGTGCGGCGACGCAATCGTCACCGGGAAGAAAGACGCAAACGTGACGGCCGCCCCATTGGGGCGGCCGTTTTGTTCACGCATCAGCTGTTGTTGTGGTCGACCTTGATGGTCGGATCGCTGCCGGCAATCAGGTTGTGAATGTTGGCAGTGGACCAGTTGTTGCCTTCCAGCTTGATCGTCACGTCCGGTGTCGCGGCAGCCGCATCGGCGGAGTTGAACTTGCCCGCCGAGCTGACCTGCAGCGACGACACGCCGTCGACCGTGGTGATCTTCAGGAAGTTGTCGATGGTGCTGCCGGACTCGCCCTGCAGCAGGTCGCGCAGGTCGATGCGGTCACCTTCGCTGGCGTTGAAGTCCTTGATCACATCGTTGCCGGTGTCGCCTGCTTTCCAGACGAAGGTGTCGGCACCGGAACCGCCGATCAGGATGTCGTTGCCCGGGCCGCCGATCAGCGTGTCGTTGCCGGAGCCGCCGAGCAGGATGTCATTGCCCTTGCCGCCATCGAGCACGTCATTGCCGCCGCCACCGAACAGGATGTCATTGCCTGCGCCACCCAGCAGCGTGTCGTTGCCGTCATGGGCACCGGACACATCGAACGCCTGATAGTGCTCGGTGATGTACTGGTGCACGTTGCTGGTGGTGACTTTGCTGACATCCACGCCGGTCTGCTGCGCGACAAACGCCTGCATCGCCTGGTAACCCTCGCCGGCAATGCCGTTGAAGCTCACCAGATCACCGAACAGGATGTCGTTGCCGTCGCCACCGTTGACGGTGTCGTTGCCCGGCATCGTCGCTTCGGTGTGGCCGATGATCGAGTTGGCCAGGTCCTTCGGATCGATGTTGGTCTGCGGGTTGTGATCGGTGTCGTACGGTTTCAGGTCGTTGAGGCTGACACCGCTGTTGATCCCGATGGCTTCCACATTGGACAGGTTGCCCAGCAGTGCGAAGGCGCTGTTGGCGTTGTCGGTGGTGGTCTGGCTGGTGCTGCTGCCGGAGCCTGCCAGGCTCGACAGCTCGTAGGTGCCGTCGCCCTGGGCGTGGATGGTGCCCACGTTGCTCCAGTTCCAGCTGCCGTTCTTGTACGTCTGCAGGACCACGGCACCCGCCGTGCTGATGGTCAGATAGTGCGTGCTGTCGATGTAGGTGCTGAAACTGTCGCCCAGTTTGTAGTTGCTGGTCTTCACCACGTCGTCGAGCTTCACGTTGCCGTACAGCGTCGGGTTGGTCTGTTCGCCGCTCTGGTAGTAGGTCGGCTGGCCGTCGGTGATGAAGTACGTGAGGTTCTTCGCCCCGGTGTTGGCCACGGCTTCGGCGCTCTGGAAGAAGTTGGCCGTAGCCTTGAACACGTCTTCGTAGTTGGTGCCGCCGCCGGAGGTCATCGAGTCCAGCACTGCCTTGAGCTTGGTCAGCGCGTTCGGGTCGTTGAGGTTTACCGATACCGACTTGTTGACCTGGGTATCGAAGTCCACCAGGAAGATGTTCACCGTACCCGAGTTGTTGCCCATGCTCTGCTTGAGGGTGTTGAACACCGACGTCAGCGAGTCTTTGGCAGCGTTGATCGACGCGGTGCTCATGCTGCCCGAGCTGTCGACCATGAACGCGATGTTGTAGTTGGTGCCCGGCACCACGGTCAGGCCACCGATGTCAGCGACGATGATGTCGTTGCCGTCGGTGCCGGTGACGGTGTCGTCGGCCGAAGTGGCGACAATCGAGTTGTAGACCGCCGGCACCACGGTGACCGGAATGGTCGCGGTGGTGCTGGCCGAGCCGCCCAGAGCCTCGGTGGAGGTCGAGGTCACGGTCAGGTTGAACTGGCCGTTGTAGTAGGCCGGCGGGGTCACGGTCAGGCTGCCTAGGTTCCAGCCGGTGACGTTGGCGTCGCCGCTGGTGGCGGTCACGGTGAAGCTGTGGCCCGCGCCGTCGCTGAGCACCGAGCCGACCGGTGCGCCGCTGATCTTGATGCTCAGGGTTTCCGAACCGTCGGTGTCGGTCAGCGCGGTGCTGATCGACGACAGTTTCACGGTGGTGCCTTCGGCGCCGGTGTTGAGCTTGTAGCCGTCGTAATAGCCTTCGCCGTTGGTGCCGTGCAGGTCGGAGACGGTTACACCGGAGTTCACCAGGTCCTGTACGCCGGTGTAGATCGGCACGCCGGCACTGCTCAGGTCGATCGCCGTGCCGCCGTTGACCGACAGGTTGACGTCGTAGCTGCCCGGGCCGCTCTGGTTGTGGTGGTAGATCTCCAGGGTGTAGTAACCGCTGGTGGTCGGGGTGAACGAACCGTTGAGGTTGCCGCCCGCGCCCCAGGTCGTGGAGGCCACGTTCTTGCCGCCGATGTTCACCAGCAGGCTGTCATCGCCGGTGCCGGTGAAGGTGTAGGTCTTGCCGGCTTCGAGGTAGATCAGGCCGGACGTCTTCGACGCGGTGCCGGCGGCTACGCTGCCGTCGGACTGCACATTGGTCACGGTGCCGCTGGTGTTCGGTTTGCCTGCGCCGTCGATCACGTTTTTCAGGGTGGTCGAGTTGGCGCCGCTGCCGTCGGTGCCCAGGCCCGACAGACCGGTCCATACGTCCTTGACCAGCCCGGTGGACTTCACGCTGTTGTCGGCCACCGACAGGGTCGGCGCATCCGCCACCGGCGTGATGTCGATCTTGATCGTGCCGGTGTTGCCCAGCAGTTGGCCGTCGGTTGGCTGGAACTTGATCTGCGCGTAGTCAGCCTGGTTGTTGCCCAGACCGGTGCCGCCATAACCGTTCACACCCGATTCGTTGGCATCCGGCAGGAAGCGCAGCTTGCCGGCGTCGATGTCGGCCTTGCTGAAGGTCTGGTTGGTGGCGACGTCTTTCCAGGTCGAACCGTCCAGGTACTGCAGTTTGCCTTCGCCCGGCAGCTGGGTGATTTTCACGCCCAGGCTCGATGCCGGGCTGTCCACGTCGCTGACGCCGAAGGTCGACCAGCCGAGGATCAGCGGGGTGTCTTCGGTGCCGGTGACGTTGACCGGTGCTGCGACCGGCGCGTCGTTGACCGCCACCACGTTGACCGTGGTGGTGGCGACGTTGGAGTAGTTGCCGCCATCGGTCACCGTCACGGTGATGATCCGTGGCACGGTGCTCGGGTCTTCACTGCTGTTGGTGAAGGTGATGTTCTTGATCGCCTGCATGTAGTCGGCGAGCGTCGCGTTGCCCGACAGCGTCAGCGTAATGGTGCCGTTGGTGCTGTTGGCATTGATGGTGATGCCGTTGACGCTGTTGCCCAGGTTCAGCGCATCGCCGTCCTGACGGTTGGTCAGCACGATGGTCGCGCCGGTCAGCATGGTGCTGTCCGGGTCGGTGATCTTGATATCGGTGTCGGCGATCGACACACCCGCGCCCGGGGTGTTCTCGGTGAAGGTCACTTTGTAGTCGGCCCCGGTGGCGCCGCTGGAGTTGTTGGCGTCGAGGTCGATGACCGGTGGCGCATCGTTGTCGATGATCGAGGTGCTGACGCTGCCGTTGGTGCTGCTGACCGCCAGGTTCTCGAAGTTGCCGCCGGTGGCCGAGTCGATCTTGACCACGAAGTTCTCGGTGCCCTCGGTGATCTTGTCGTCGATGGTCGCAACGTTGAACTGCGCGCTGCTGGCGCCCGCCGGGATCTTCACGGTGTAGACGCCGGTGAAGTCCGAACCGTCGGCGGCGGTGCCGCTGTAGACGATTTTCAGGGTCACTTCGGTTTGCGCCGGGTGGGTCAGGCTGACGGTGTAGGTCGCGGTCTGGCCTTCGGTCACCGAGGTGCTGCCGGTGATGCTGACGGTGGTGGTGTCGATGGTGTCGGTGACGTTGGTCACCGCTGGCGTGTTGCTGGTCACCAGGTTTTCGAAGTTGCCACCGGTGGCGTTGGTGATGGTTGCCTGCACGGTGCCGGCGTCTTTGTAGACGTCGTCGGCCGGTGCCGGAACGGTCACGGTGCCAGTGGTTTTGCCGGCCTCGATGGTGATCACCGAGCCGTTGCTCAGGGTCACGGTCACCGGGGTGCCTGCCGCGTTGGTCAGGGTCGCGGTGTAGGTGATCGAGCCACCTTCGGCCACGGTACCGGTCGCGGTCAGCGACAGGTTGGTGGTGTCGATGGTGTCGGTCACGGTGGTGCTGACCGGGGTCTTGTCGGCGACCAGGTTCTCGTAGTTGCCGCCGCTTACGTTGGTGATCGAGTTGGTCAGTGGAGCATGACCATTCAACACGTCGTTCGGTGCAGTCGTGGTGACGGTGCCGGTGGTCTTGCCGATGTCGATCGTGATGGTCTGGCCGTTGGACAGGGTCACGGTCACTGGCGAACCGGTCACCGGTGCGCCGACAGTTGCGGTGTAGACCACGTTGCCACCCTCGGCCGCTGTCGCGGTCGCGGTCAGCTTCACGGTGGTGGTGTCGATGGTGTCGGTGACGTTGGTCACCGCTGGCGTGTTGCTGGTCACCAGGTTTTCGAAGTTGCCACCGGTGGCCGACTTGATCGTGGCCTGAACGGTGCCGGCGTCTTTGTAAACGTCATCGGCTGGCGCAGGAACAGTCACGGTGCCGGTGGTTTTGCCGGCATCGATGGTGATCACGGCGCCGTTGCTCAGAGTCACGGTCACCGGAGTGCCCGCAGCGTTGGTCAACGTTGCGGTGTAGACGATCGAACCGCCTTCAGCCACGGTGCCGGTCGCGGTCAGCGACAGGTTGGTGGTGTCGATGGTGTCGGTGACGGTGGTGCTGACCGGAGTCTTGTCGGCCACGAGGTTTTCGTAGTTGCCGCCGCTGACATTGGTGATGGCGTTGGTCAGCGGTGCGTGGCCGTTCAACGCATCGTTCGGCGCGGTGGTGGTCACGGTGCCGGTGGTCTTGCCGACTTCGATGGTGATGGTCTGGCCGTTGGACAGGGTCACGGTCACTGGCGAACCGGTCACTGGCGCGCCGACAGTCGCGGTGTAGACAACATTGCCGCCCTCGGCCGCTGTTGCGGTCGCGGTCAGCTTCACGGTGGTGGTGTCGATGGTGTCGGTGACGTTGGTCACGGCCGGTGTGTTGCTGGTCACCAGATTTTCGAAGTTGCCACCGGTGGCGTTGGTGATCGTTGCCTGAACAGTGCCGGCATCCTTGTAGACGTCATCGGCCGGCGCAGGAACGGTCACGGTGCCAGTGGTTTTACCAGCGTCGATGGTGATCACGGCGCCGTTGCTCAAGGTCACGGTCACCGGGGTGCCCGCAGCGTTGGTCAGTGTGGCGGTGTAGATGATCGAACCGCCCTCGGCGACCGAATTGGTGGCGCTCAAGGACAGGTTGGTGGTGTCGATGGTGTCGGTGACGGTGGTGCTGACCGGAGTCTTGTCGGCGACCAGATTCTCATAGTTGCCGCCGCTTACACCGGTGATTGCGTTAGTCAGTGGCGCATGACCATTCAACACGTCGTTCGGCGCGGTGGTGGTGACGGTGCCGGTGGTCTTGCCGACTTCGATGGTGATCGACTGACCGTTCGACAGGGTCACGGTCACTGGCGAGCCGGTGACAGGTGCACCCACGGTGGCGGTGTAGGTGACGGTGCCACCCTCGGCTGCCGTCGCGGTCGCGGTCAGCTTCACGGTGGTGGTGTCGATGGTATCGGTGACGCTGGTCACCGCTGGCGTGGTGCTGGTCACCAGGTTTTCGAAGTTGCCACCGGTGGCGGACTTGATCGTGGCCTGTACGTTGCCGGCGTCCTTGTAGACGTCATCGGCCGGCGCAGGAACGGTCACGGTGCCGGTGGTCTTGCCGGCGTCGATGGTGATGACAGCACCGTTCGACAAGGTCACGGTGACTGGCGAGCCAGCGGCGTTGGTCAGGGTTGCGGTGTAGGTGATCTGGCCACCTTCGGCCACGGTGCCGGTTGCGGTCAGCGACAGGTTGGTGGTGTCGATGGTGTCGGTCACAGTGGTGCTGACCGGTGTTTTGTCGGCGACCAGGTTTTCGTAGTTGCCGCCGGAAACGTTGGTGATGGCATTGGTCAACGGCGCGTGGCCGGTCAGCACATCGTTTGGCGCCGTCGTGGTGACGGTGCCGGTGGTTTTACCGACTTCGATGGTGATGGTCTGGCCGTTCGACAGTGTCACGGTCACTGGCGAGCCGGTCACTGGTGCACCCACGGTCGCGGTGTAGGTGACGGTGCCACCTTCGGCAGCGGTTTCGGTCGCGGTCAGTTTGACCGTGGTGGTGTCGATGGTGTCGGTGACGCTGGTCACCGCTGGCGTGGTGCTGGTCACCAGATTTTCGAAGTTACCACCGGTGGCGGATTTGATCGTGGCCTGTACGGTGCCGGCGTCCTTGTAGACGTCATCAGCTGGAGCCGGAACAGTGACGGTGCCAGAGGTTTTGCCGGCGTCGATGGTGATCACCGCGCCGTTCGACAACGTCACGGTCACTGGCGAGCCAGCGGCGTTGGTCAGGGTCGCGGTGTAGGTGATCTGGCCACCCTCGGCCACGGTGCCGGTCGCGGTCAGCGACAGGTTGGTGGTGTCGATGGTGTCGGTCACAGTGGTGCTGACTGGAGTCTTGTCGGCGACCAGATTTTCGTAGTTGCCACCGCTCACGTTGGTGATGGCGTTGGTCAGCGGCGCGTGGCCAGTCAGCGCATCGTTCGGCGCGGTGGTGGTCACGGTGCCGGTGGTTTTGCCCACTTCGATGGTGATGGTCTGGCCGTTGGACAGGGTCACGGTCACTGGCGAGCCGGTGACAGGTGCACCCACGGTCGCGGTGTACGTAACGGTCCCGCCTTCAGCCGCCGACTCGGTCGCGGTGAGTTTCACCGTGGTGGTGTCGATGGTGTCAGTGACCTGGGTCACCGCAGGAACCGTGCTGGTCACCAGATTTTCGAAGTTGCCACCCGTGGCGGACTTGATCGTCGCTTCCACGGTGCCGGCGTCCTTGTAGACGTCATCGGCCGGTGCCGGAACCGTCACGGTGCCCGTAGTTTTACCGGCCTCGATGGTGATCACCGCGCCGTTGCTCAAGGTCACGGTTACCGGAGTGCCCGCAGCGTTGGTCAGTGTGGCGGTGTAGATGATCGAACCGCCCTCGGCGACCGAATTGGTGGCGCTGAGGGTCAGGTTGGTGGTGTCGACAGTGTCGGTGACCGTGGTCGAAACCGGGGTCTTGTCGGCGACCAGATTCTCGTAGTTGCCACCGGAAACGTTGGTGATCGCGTTGGTCAGCGGCGCGTGGCCGGTCAACGCATCGTTCGGCGCGGTGGTGGTCACGGTGCCGGTGGTTTTACCGACTTCGATGGTGATCGACTGACCGTTGGACAGGGTTACGGTCACCGGGGAACCGGTTACCGGAGCGCCAACAGTCGCGGTGTAAGTAACGGTGCCGCCTTCAGCCGCCGACTCGGTCGCGGTCAGTTTGACCGTGGTGGTGTCGATGGTGTCGGTGACATTGGTTACGGCTGGCGTAGTGCTGGTCACCAGGTTTTCGAAGTTGCCACCGGTGGCGGACTTGATTGTCGCTTCCACGGTGCCGGCGTCCTTGTAGACGTCATCGGCTGGCGCCGGAACGGTTACGGTGCCAGTGGTCTTGCCGGCTTCGATGGTGATCACCGCGCCGTTCGACAGGGTCACGGTCACCGGAGTACCTGCCGGATTGGTCAGGGTCGCGGTGTAGACGATCGAGCCGCCTTCGGCCACGGTGCCGGTCGCGGTGAGCGACAGGTTGGTGGTGTCGATGGTGTCGGTCACGGTGGTGCTGACCGGAGTTTTATCAGCAACCAGATTCTCGTAGTTGCCACCGCTCACGTTGGTGATCGCGTTGGTCAGCGGCGCGTGGCCGTTCAGCACATCGTTCGGTGCCGTGGTGGTCACGGTGCCGGTGGTTTTACCCACTTCGATGGTGATCTGCTGACCGTTGGCCAGGGTCACGGTCACTGGCGAGCCAGTCACCGGCGCGCCCACGGTCGCAGTGTAAGTAACGGTGCCACCTTCGGCGGCGGTTTCGGAAGCGGTGAGCTTCACGGTCGTCGTGTCGATGGTGTCGGTGACTTCCGTTACGGCTGGAACGGTGCTCGGAACGAGGTTCTCGAAGTTGCCACCGGTTGCATCCTTGATGGTGACTTCGACTTTGCCGGCATCCTTGTAGACATCATCGGCCGGGGCCGGAACGGTTACGGTGCCGGTGGTTTTACCCGCTTCGATGGTGATCACGGCGCCGTTGCTCAACGTCACGGTGACCGGCGTGCCGGCCGGGTTGGTCAGGGTCGCGGTGTAGACGATCGAACCACCTTCGGCCACGGTCCCGGTCGCAGTCAGCGACAGGTTGGTGGTGTCGATGGTGTCGGTCACGGTGGTGCTGACCGGGGTTTTGTCGGCGACCAGGTTCTCGTAGTTGCCGCCGCTGACGTCGGTAATCGCGTTGGTCAGCGGTGCATGGCCGTTCAACGCATCGTTTGGCGCGGTGGTGGTCACGGTGCCGGTGGTCTTGCCGACTTCGATGGTGATTTGCTGACCGTTCGACAGGGTCACAGTCACCGGGGAACCGGTTACCGGAGCGCCAACAGTCGCGGTGTAAGTAACGGTGCCGCCTTCAGCCGCCGACTCGGTCGCGGTCAGTTTGACCGTGGTGGTGTCGATGGTGTCAGTGACCTGAGTCACGGCGGGAACGGTGCTTGGCACCAGGTTCTCGAAGTTGCCACCGGTGGCCGTCGAAATGGTGGCTTCGACTTTGCCCGCGTCCTTGTAAACGTCATCGGCCGGAGCCGGAACGCTTACGGTGCCGGTGGTCTTACCGGCTTCGATGGTGATGACAGCGCCGTTGGACAGGGTCACGGTGACTGGCGTGCCGGCCGGGTTGGTCAGGGTCGCGGTATAGACGATCGAACCGCCTTCGGCCACGGAGCCGGTAGCGCTCAGGGTCAGGTTGGTGGTGTCGACGGTGTCGGTCACGGTGGTGCTGACCGGAGTTTTGTCAGCCACCAGATTCTCGTAGTTGCCACCGCTCACGCCGGTGATCGAGTTGGTCAGCGGCTCGTGACCGTTCAGCGCGTCATTTGGCGCGGTGGTGGTCACGGTGCCGGTGGTTTTGCCGACCTCGATGGTGATTTGCTGCCCATTGGCCAAGGTCACGGTAACCGGAGAACCCGTCACCGGAGCACCAACAGTCGCGGTGTAGGTGACGGTGCCACCTTCAGCAGCGGTTTCGGTCGCGGTGAGTTTCACCGTTGTGGTGTCGATGGTATCGGTGACGTTGGTCACGGCCGGAACGGTGCTCGGTACCAGGTTCTCGAAACCGCCGCCGGTGACGGTCGAAATAGTTGCTTCGACCTTGCCCGCATCTTTGTAAACGTCATCGGCTGGCGCCGGGACAGTCACGGTGCCCGTAGTCTTGCCGGCTTCGATGGTGATCACCGCGCCGTTCGACAGGGTCACGGTTACCGGGGTGCCGGCCGGGTTGGTCAGGGTCGCGGTGTAGACAATCGAACCACCCTCGGCTACCGAGTCGGTGGCGGTCAGGTTCAGGTTGGTGGTGTCGACCGTGTCCGAAACCGAAGTGTTGGCCGGTTTGCTGTCGACCGCCAGGTTCTCGTAGTTGCCACCGGTGGCCTTGTCGATGGTCACGCTCAGCGAGCTGCCGCCCGCCAGCGGGCTGTTCGGCGCGACGAAGTTCACGGTGCCGGTGGTCTCGCCCACGGCGATGGTGATGGTCTGGCCGTTGGACAGGGTCACCACGACCGGCGAGCCGGTCACTGGCGCAGTCACGGTCGCGGTGTAGACCACGGTTTCGCCTTCGGCGACGTTGGCGGTAGCGGTCAGCGACACGGTGGACGTGTCGATAGTGTCGTGAACGGTGGTGACCGCCGGGGCCGTGCTGGTGACCAGGTTTTCAAAGTTGCCGCCAGTGGCGCCCTTGATGGTCGTTTCAACGGTGCCGGCGTCCTTGTAGACGTCGTCGGCTGGCGCAGGAACGGTCACGGTGCCGGTGGTTTTGCCGGCCTCGATGGTGATCACGGCGCCGTTGCTCAACGTCACGGTCACCGGGGTGCCGGCGGCGTTGGTCAGGGTCGCGGTGTAGGTGATCTGGCCACCTTCGTTGACTTCAGGCGTCGCGCTCAGCGTCAGGTTGGTGGTGTCGACGGTGTCGGTCACGGTGGTGCTGACCGGGGTTTTGTCGGCTACGAGGTTCTCGTAGTTGCCGCCGCTTACGCCGGTGATCGAATTGGTCAGCGGTTCGTGACCGTTGAGTGCGTCGTTCGGTGCAGTGGTGGTCACGGTGCCGGTGGTTTTGCCGACTTCGATGGTGATCGACTGACCGTTGGCCAGGGTCACGGTCACCGGGGAACCGGTCACTGGCGCGCCAACGGTAGCGGTATAAGTGACAGTGCCACCTTCTGCTGCCGACTCGGTCGCGGTGAGTTTCACCGTGGTGGTGTCGATGGTGTCGGTGACTTCGGTAACCGCTGGAACAGTGCTTGGCACCAGGTTTTCGAAGTTGCCACCGGACGTGTCCTTGATCGTGACTTCGACCTTGCCGGCGTCTTTGTAGACGTCATCGGCCGGGGCTGGAACGCTCACGGTGCCGGTGGTTTTACCGGCTTCGATGGTGATCACGGCACCGTTCGACAGGGTCACGGTGACCGGCGTGCCGGCCGGATTGGTCAGGGTCGCGGTGTAGACGATCGAGCCGCCCTCGGCCACGGAGCCAGTGGCACTCAGGGTCAGGTTGGTGGTGTCGACGGTATCGGTCACCGTGGTCGAAACCGGAGTCTTGTCGGCTACCAGATTCTCGTAGTTGCCGCCGCTCACGTCGGTAATCGAGTTGGTCAGCGGTGCATGGCCGTTCAACGCATCGTTTGGTGCGGTGGTGGTCACGGTGCCAGTGGTTTTACCCACTTCGATGGTGATCGACTGACCGTTGGACAGGGTTACGGTGACTGGCGAACCGGTCACAGGTGCGCCAACAGTCGCGGTGTAGGTGACGGTGCCACCTTCGGCAGCGGTTTCGGAAGCGGTGAGCTTCACGGTCGTCGTGTCGATGGTGTCGGTGACCTGAGTCACGGCGGGAACGGTGCTTGGCACCAGGTTCTCGAAGTTGCCGCCAGTAGCCGTCGAAATGGTCGCTTCGACCTTGCCCGCATCCTTGTAAACGTCATCGGCCGGAGCCGGAACGCTTACGGTGCCAGTGGTTTTACCGGCTTCGATGGTGATCACCGCGCCGTTCGACAGGGTCACGGTGACCGGCGTGCCCGCCGGGTTGGTCAATGTGGCGGTGTAAACGATCGAACCGCCTTCGGCGACAGAACCAGTGGCGCTCAGGGTCAGGTTGGTGGTGTCGACGGTGTCGGTCACGGAGGTGCTGACCGGAGTTTTGTCAGCCACCAGATTCTCGTAGTTGCCACCGCTCACGCCAGTGATCGAGTTGGTCAGCGGTTCATGACCGTTCAACGCATCGTTCGGCGCTGTGGTGGTGACGGTGCCGGTGGTTTTACCGACTTCGATGGTGATCTGCTGACCATTGGCCAGGGTCACGGTCACTGGCGAGCCGGTCACAGGGGCACCAACGGTGGCGGTGTAGGTGACAGTGCCACCTTCAACTGCGGATTCGGTCGCAGTCAGTTTGACCGTGGTGGTGTCGATGGTATCGGTGACTTCGGTGACGGCCGGAACGGTGCTCGGCACCAGGTTTTCGAAGTTGCCACCGGACGCGTCCTTGATGGTCACTTCGACCTTGCCGGCATCCTTGTAGACATCGTCGGCAGGCGCCGGAACGGTCACGGTGCCAGTGGTTTTGCCCGCTTCAATGGTGATGACGGAGCCGTTGCTCAAGGTCACGGTCACCGGGGTGCCGGCAGGGTTGGTCAGGGTGGCGGTGTAAACAATCGAACCGCCCTCGGCCACGGTGCCGGTCGCGGTCAGCGACAGGTTGGTGGTGTCGACGGTGTCGGTCACGGTGGTGCTGACCGGGGTTTTGTCAGCCACGAGGTTTTCGTAGTTGCCGCCACTCACGCCGGTGATCGAGTTGCTCAACGGTTCATGACCGTTCAACGCATCGTTCGGTGCGGTGGTGGTGACGGTTCCGGTGGTCTTGCCGACTTCGATGGTGATGGTCTGGCCGTTGGCCAAAGTGACAGTCACTGGCGAACCGGTCACAGGCGCACTGACCGTCGCGGTGTAGGTGACGGTTCCGCCCTCGGCCACCGAGGTATCGGCGCTCAGCTTCACCGTCGAGGTATCGATGGTGTCAGTCACTTCAGTGACAGCCGGGACGGTGCTTGGAACAAGGTTTTCGAAGTTGCCGCCGGACGCATCCTTGATGGTGACTTCGACCTTGCCGGCGTCCTTGTAGACGTCATCGGCCGGCGCAGGAACAGTCACGGTGCCAGTGGTTTTGCCCGCTTCAATGGTAATGACCGAGCCATTGCTCAAGGTTACGGTCACCGGCGTACCGGCCGGGTTGGTCAGCGTGGCGGTGTAGACGATCGAACCGCCCTCGGCCACGGTACCGGTAGCACTCAGTGTCAGGTTGGTGGTGTCGATGGTGTCGGTGACGGTGGTGGAGACTGGAGTTTTATCAGCAACCAGATTCTCGTAGTTGCCACCGGTCACATCGGTGATCGAGTTGGTCAGTGGTTCATGACCGTTCAACGCATCGTTCGGTGCAGTGGTGGTCACGGTGCCGGTGGTCTTGCCGACTTCGATGGTGATTTGCTGACCATTGGCCAGGGTCACGGTCACCGGCGATCCGGTCACTGGCGCGCCAACGGTAGCGGTATAAGTGACAGTGCCACCTTCTGCTGCCGACTCGGTCGCGGTGAGTTTCACCGTGGTGGTGTCGATGGTATCGGTGACTTCGGTGACGGCCGGAACGGTGCTCGGCACCAGGTTTTCGAAGTTGCCACCGGACGCATCCTTGATGGTCACTTCGACTTTGCCGGCGTCTTTGTAGACGTCATCGGCCGGAGCCGGAACGGTCACGGTGCCGGTGGTTTTGCCCGCTTCAATGGTGATGACGGAGCCGTTGCTCAACGTCACGGTTACCGGCGTGCCCGCAGGATTGGTCAGAGTCGCGGTGTAAACGATCGAACCGCCTTCGGCCACGGAGCCAGTCGCGGTCAGCGTCAGATTAGTGGTGTCTACGGTGTCGGTGACGGTAGTCGAAACCGGGGTCTTGTCGGCAACGAGGTTTTCGTAATTGCCGCCGCTCACGTCAGTGATCGAGTTGGTCAGTGGTTCGTGACCGTTCAACGCATCGTTCGGCGCGGTGGTGGTGACGGTGCCGGTAGTCTTGCCGACTTCGATGGTGATCTGCTGACCATTGGCCAGGGTCACGGTCACTGGCGAGCCGGTCACAGGTGCGCCGACGGTAGCGGTGTAGGTGACAGTGCCACCTTCAGCTGCGGATTCGGTCGCGGTCAGTTTGACCGTGGTGGTGTCGATGGTGTCAGTCACTTCAGTGACGGCCGGAACAGTGCTTGGCACCAGGTTCTCGAAGCTGCCGCCAGCGGTATTGGTGATAGTGACTTCAACCTTGCCGGCGTCCTTGTAGACGTCATCGGCAGGAGCCGGAACAGTCACGGTACCAGTGGTTTTGCCAGCCTCGATGATGATGACCGAGCCGTTGCTCAAGGTCACTGTCACCGGAGTGCCCGCCGGGTTGGTCAGCGTGGCGGTGTAGACGATCGAGCCGCCTTCAGCCACGGAGCCGGTCGCACTCAGCGTCAGATTGGTGGTGTCGACGGTGTCGGTGACCGTGGTCGAAACCGGAGTCTTGTCGGCCACGAGGTTTTCGTAATTGCCGCCGCTCACGTCAGTGATCGAGTTGGTCAGCGGCGCGTGGCCGTTGAGCACATCGTTCGGTGCGGTGGTGGTCACGCTGCCGGTGGTCTTGCCGACTTCGATGGTGATGGTCTGACCGTTGGCCAGGGTCACGGTGACCGGGGAGCCAGTGACCGGTGCGCCAACAGTGGCGGTGTAAGTAACGGTGCCGCCTTCAGCGACCGAGGTGTCAGCGGTCAGTTTGACGGTCGAAGTGTCGATGGTATCGGTCACTTCGGTAACCGCCGGGACAGTGCTCGGAACAAGGTTTTCGAAGTTGCCGCCGGACGCATCCTTGATGGTGACTTCGACCTTGCCGGCGTCCTTGTAGACGTCATCGGCCGGCGCAGGAACAGTCACGGTGCCAGTGGTTTTGCCCGCTTCGATGGTGATCACCGCGCCATTGGACAGGGTCACGGTGACTGGCGAGCCGGCGGCATTGGTCAGGGTCGCGGTGTAGACGATCGAACCGCCCTCGGCCACGGAGCCAGTGGCGCTCAGGGTCAGGTTGGTGGTGTCGACGGTATCGGTGACCGTAGTCGAAACCGGGGTTTTATCGGCTACGAGGTTTTCGTAGTTGCCGCCGCTCACGCCAGTGATCGAGTTGGTCAGGGCCGGATTGCCGGTCAACGCATCGTTCGGCGCGGTGGTGGTCACGGTACCGGTGGTCTTGCCGACTTCGATGGTGATTTGTTGACCATTGGCCAGGGTCACGGTCACAGGCGAACCGGTCACCGGCGCGCCAACGGTGGCGGTGTAGGTAACGGTGCCGCCTTCGGCTGCAGTTTCGGTCGCGGTGAGTTTGACCGTGGTGGTGTCGATGGTGTCAGTGACTTCGGTCACGGCCGGAACGGTGCTCGGCACCAGGTTCTCGAAATTGCCGCCGGTGGTGCCGGTAATGCTGACTTCGACTTTACCGGCGTCCTTGTAAACGTCATCGGCCGGTGCCGGAACGGTCACGGTGCCGGTGGTCTTGCCCGCTTCAATGGTGATGACGGAGCCGTTGCTCAACGTCACGGTCACCGGCGTGCCGGCCGGGTTGGTCAGGGTCGCGGTGTAAACGATCGAGCCACCTTCAGCCACGGAACCGGTCGCGGACAGCGACAGATTGGTGGTGTCGATGGAGTCGGTGACGGTGGTGGTCGCCGGCGTGGTGTTCGGCACCAGATTCTCGAAGTTGCCGCCGGTCGCACCGGTAATGGTGGTGCTGACGGTGCCGCCGTTGTTGTAGACGTCATTCGGTGCGGTCGGCACGTTGACGCTGCCGCTGGTCTTGCCGGCTTCGATGGTGATGGTCGAGCCGTTCGACAGGGTGACGGTCACCGGGGTCTGCGCCGGGTTGGTCAACGTCGCGGTGTAGGTGATCTGGCCACCCTCGACCACGGTGCCGGTCGCGGTCAGGGTCAGGTTGGTGGTGTCGACCGAATCGACGATATTGGTGACGGCTGGCGTCGGGTTCGGCACCAGATTCTCGAAGTTGCCGCCCGTGGCACCGGTGATCGTGGTGGTGACGGTGCTGCCGTTGTTATAGACATCATTCGGCGCGGTCGGAACGTTGACGGTGCCAGTGGTCTGGCCGGCGCCGATGGTGATGGTCGATCCGTTGGACAGGGTAACGGTGACCGGCGTCTGCGCCGGGTTGGTCAGGGTCGCGGTGTAGGTGATCTGGCCACCTTCAGTGACGCTGCTGCCCGCCGTCAGGGTGACGGTGGTGGTGTCGATGGTGTCGGTGACCTGGGTCACGGCCGGAGTGGTCGGCACGGTGACAGTAATGCCGTTGCCGCCGGTGGTGCCGGTGACGGTCACGTTGATCTGGGTCGGGTCGTTGTAGACCGTGTCATTCGGGGCCAGCGGCACATTGACGGTGCCAGTGGTGGAACCGGCCGGAATCACGATCACCGCGCCATTGGACAGGGTGACGGTCAGGTCGGTCAGCGGCGCCTGGGTCAGGGTCGCGGTGTACACCAGCACGCCGCCGGCTTCGGTGATGGTCGGCGTGGCGCTGAGGCTCAGGGTCGAATCGCGCAAGGCGTTGGTGGTGGTGTCGGTGGTCTGGCCGCCGGTGATGTTCTGGGCGGCTTGACCGCCGGAGTTGATACCCGCCGTCGGGAAGCCGATGGTCGGGTCGACACGGCCAGCGGTGGCATCGAGCATCACGAAGCTGTGACCACCTCCAGCAGCACCGCCAGTGCCTGCGGCGGTCGCGCCGGCAGCCGTGGCCTCGAGGTCGGTGGTCGGGTCGGCACCGGCGGCAATGGCTTGTTGCAGTTCTTCAACGGACGGCGCGGCCTGCGCAGTGGCCTCGGCCAGGTCGGTGGTGGAGTCCGGCGTGTCGGCGCTCCATTGAGTGTCACGACCCAGATCGAGGGTGCGGCCATCAGCCAGCTCCAGGGACACCGCGCCAGAGACGCCGGTATCGACCTGATCGCCGGCGAACAGACGGTCGCCTTCAACGAGTACGCGACGGACGCCCTCTGGGGACACCACGAAAACCTGACCGACAATGCTTTTGACGATGGCCACAACACTGCTCATTGAAGACTCTCCGGGTGTCACGTTCAGTTGACTTCCATAGACCTGATGGCTTTTCTGCGCCGATTCAGTCTGGACGTACTTTTAAAAAAATGTGAATCAAGTTTGACGCTGATCTTCGTCAATATTTTGGCTAGAATCTTTCGCTATTAACTTTATGCCAAACTATTGACCTTATGGATGCCATCCTAAACAATCGCCCCACTAATGTCACATTGATATTTACGCGGCGACTTGCCCTTGAGCATGTGATCCAGTTCCGGTTTTAAACTTTCCGACATACGGTCATTCCGGTTGCCATCATCCGACGCAGCACCCTTATTTGCTGTGATTCACGACAAGAAGTTTTGGGAATTCCTTACCATGCGTTCGCCCCTGTTCAAGGCTCTACCTTTCGCTCTCGCCGCGTCTTTTGCTCAAGCACAATCCTTACCGGAAGCCATGCAACAGGCACTGGATGTCCATCCGGAAATCCAGGCTGGGGTCAACAGTCGATTGGCCGCGGATTATCAGTTAAAGGCCGCCAAAGGTGGATACCTGCCCAAGGTCGATCTGCTCGGCGGTTATGGCCGTGAAGGCACCGACAGCGTCACCACCCGTGCCAACGGCGGCGGCAATCACTGGGAAACCCTGAACCGTGGCGAGTCGAGTGTGCGATTGTCGCAAATGGTTTTTGACGGTTTTGCGACGTCCAGTGAAGTCGGGCGTCAACAAGCCACCGTCAACTCCCGCGCCTACGCTTTGCTTGGCACCTCCGAGCGCACCGCGCTGACCGTGGCCCAGGTTTATCTGGATGTACTGACCCGCCGCGAATTCGTGCGCCTGGCCGAGGAAAACCTCAAGAGCCACCAGCGCATCTACGATCAGATCCAGTTGCGCACTCAGCGCGGCGTCGGCAGCGGTGCCGACCTCGATCAGGCTGAAGCGCGGATGGCCCAGGCCCGCAACAATCTGATCACCGAGCAGACCAACCTCGCCGACTCGGAAACCAACTTCCTCAGCGCCGTCGGCCAGATGCCCGATCAACTGGAGCGTCCGGCGCCGTTCATGGCGATGATGCCGGCCAACCTCAATGAGGCCCGCGCGCAGATGCTGGAGAACAGCCCGATCCTGCGTTCGGCCGAGTCCGACATCGCCGCTGCCGAGAAGCAGTACGAAACCGCCAAGTCGACCTTCTACCCGCGTTTCGACGCCGAGCTGGGCCGCACCGCCGACAACGATCTCGATGGCCAGAATGGTCACAACAATGAATGGCAGGCGATGCTGCGCATGCGCTTCAACCTGTATTCCGGCGGCAGCAACAAGGCTGACCTGGAATCCAAGTCCTACCTGTCGAACCAGGCGCTGGACATCCGCAACAACGCCCTGCGCCAGTTGAACGAAGAACTGGGCCTGGCCTGGAACGCCCTGAACAATGCCAACGCCCAGGTGCCGATCGCTCAGCAGTACGTTGACCACAGCACCGCAGTGCGTACCGCTTACCAGCGTCAGTTCAGCCTTGGCGAACGAACCCTGCTGGATTTGCTCGACAGTGAAAACGAACTGTTCACCGCTTCGCGCCGTCTGGCCGAGATCAAGAACATTCAGTTATTTACTCAATACCGAATCAAGGCGACCATGGGCGAGTTGCTCAAGAGCCAGGGAGTGGTCGCACCGATGGCATCCGTTGTGCAGAACGACGTGAAGCCCAAGGTTCAACTGCCCGGGATGAATTGAGTTGTCCCTTTTCAACTGTTAAAGAGTGTCGAGCGTGGAATCAGAAGTCAGTCGAGTTCATCTCAGTCATGATCCACGCGCGTTGCACGACGATCCGTTACTGGATGGTCTGCTCGCCCTTTGCATGCTGCACCAGAAACCCGCCAGCGCGGCGATGCTGACCACCGGTCTGCCGCTGCCCAAGCAACGCCTGAGTGTCGAACTGCTGCCTCGTGCAGCGGCACGCGCCGGCCTGCAGGGGCGGGTGTTGCAACGCAAGCTGGAAGAAATTCCGGCCATCGCCATGCCGGCGCTGTTGCTGCTCAAGGATGGCCGCAGTGCCGTCCTGCTCGGCTGGCAGGGTGAGAACGAAGCCCGGGTGCTGCTCAGCGAAACCGATGGCGGCGAATCTCTCGTCAACCGTGAGCTGCTGGCCGACGACTACCTCGGCAAAGTGTTCTTCGCCCAGCCCCAGCACAAATTCGACGTCAACCACGGAACGCTGATCCCGCGTGCACGCTCGTGGTTCCGCGACACCCTCAAGCGTTCGCGCTGGCTGTATGCCGACGCCATCGCCGCCAGTTTCCTG
Source organism: Pseudomonas sp. UV AK001 (assembly GCF_046097675.1). Classification (NCBI taxonomy): domain Bacteria; kingdom Pseudomonadati; phylum Pseudomonadota; class Gammaproteobacteria; order Pseudomonadales; family Pseudomonadaceae; genus Pseudomonas; species Pseudomonas sp. UV AK001. The sequence goes on along the minus strand of NZ_JBJUVZ010000009.1, from coordinate 249,578 downwards.
ATCAACATCATCGCCATGGCAGCCCCGCTGTTCGTGATGAACGTCTATGACCGCGTGGTGCCGAACCAGGCCGAAGCGACCCTGTGGGTGCTTGCACTGGGCATCACCGGTGCCTACCTGTTCGACCTGATCCTCAAGAGCCTGCGCAGCCTGTGCCTGGATCTGGCCGGCAAGAAAACCGACCTGATCATCTCCGCCACGCTGTTCGAGCGGATCGTCGGCATGGCCATGAAGTACCGCCCGGCGCGGGTCGGCAGCTTTGCCCAGAACATCCATGAGTTCCAGAGCCTACGCGACTTTCTCGCCTCGCTGACCCTGACCAGCCTGATCGACCTGCCGTTCACCATCCTGATCTTCATCGTCATCGCCATTCTCGGCGGGCATCTGGTGTGGATTCCGGTGCTGGCCTTCCCGATTGCCCTGCTGATCGGCTACGCCTTGCAGAAGCCGCTGGTGGCCACCATGGAGCGCACCATGGCGCTGGGCGCCGAGCGTCAGTCGAGCCTGATCGAAACCCTCGCCGGCCTCGATGCGGTGAAGGTCAACAACGCCGAAAGCGAACGCCAATACCAGTGGGAGCAGACCATCGGCACCCTCAGCCGCCTCGAGCTGCGGGTGAAAATGCTCTCGGGTCTGGCGATGAACATCACCCTGCTGATCCAGCAACTGGCCGGGGTGATCATGATCGTCTTCGGCGTGTACCAGATCATCGCCGGCAATCTGAGCATGGGCGGCCTGATCGCCTGCTACATGCTCAGTGGCCGCGCACTGAGCCCGCTGGCGTCGCTGTCCGGTCTGCTGACCCGATACCAGCAGGCGCGGGTGACCATGACCTCGGTCGACCAGATGATGGAGCTGCCGCAGGAGCGCAATTTCGAAGAGCGCCCGCTGAGCCGCAAGGTGCTGCAAGGTGCGATCGAATGCCGTCAGCTCAACTTCACCTACCCCGATCAACAGAACCCGGCGCTGAAAAACATCAACCTGGTGATCCGTCCCGGCGAGAAGATCGGCATCATCGGCCGCAGCGGCTCGGGCAAGAGCTCGCTGGCCAAGCTGCTGGTGGGCCTGTATCAGCCGGATGACGGCGCGTTGCTGGTCGATGGCGTCGACATCCGCCAGATCGACGTCAGCGAGCTGCGCTACAACATCGGCTACGTGCCCCAGGATATCCAGCTGCTGGCCGGCACCCTGCGCGACAACCTGATTTCCGGCGCCCGTTACGTCGAGGACGAGCTGGTGCTGCAAGCCGCCGAACTGGCTGGCGTGCATGAATTCGCCCGCCTGCACCCGCAGGGTTATGAACTGCAAGTCGGCGAGCGCGGGCAGAACCTGTCCGGCGGCCAGCGCCAGAACGTCGCCCTGGCCCGGGCGCTGCTGCTCAATCCGCCGATCCTGCTGCTCGACGAGCCGACCAGCGCCATGGACAACACCGGCGAAGAACGCCTCAAGCAACGCCTGGCTGCAGTCGTTGAAAACAAGACCGTGGTGCTGGTGACGCACCGGGCATCACTGCTGTCGCTGGTGGATCGCCTGCTGGTGGTCGACCGTGGACAGATTCTCGCCGATGGCCCGAAAGCCGCCGTGATGGAAGCGTTGAAGAAGGGGCAGATCAGTGTTGCTTAAGTCGGGTTTCAAGGATTCGATCCGTCGCTACTTCAAGGGCTCTGCCTCGTTGCACGGCCAGCCGCTGCCGGAGGTCAACAAGGCCTTGATCGAGGACGCGCCGCGTGTGGTGCGGCTGACGATCTGGGCGATCATCGGTTTCTTCGTGTTCCTGATGCTGTGGGCCAACTTCGCCGTGATCGACGAAGTGACCAAGGGCGACGGCAAGGCGATTCCCTCGTCGAAGATCCAGAAAATCCAGAACCTCGAGGGCGGTATCGTCTCCGAGCTGTTCGTCAAGGAAGGCCAGATCGTCGAGGCCGGCGCACCGCTGGTTCGTCTGGACGACACGCGCTTCGCCTCAAACGTCGGCGAGACCGAAGCCGATCGTCTGTCGATGCTGCTGCGGGTCGAGCGTCTGAGTGCCGAGGTCGATGACCGGCCGCTGAATTTCCCCGAGGACGTGCTCAAGGCCGTGCCGGGTCAGGCCAAGAGTGAAGAGTCGCTGTACGTCAGCCGTCGCCAGCAACTGCACGATGAAGTCGGCGGCTTGCAGGAGCAGTTGATCCAGCGCCAGCAAGAGCTGCGCGAGTTCACCTCGAAGCAGGCGCAGTACCGCCAGCAACTCGGCCTGCAACGCCAGGAAATCAACATGTCCGAGCCGCTGGTGGCCCAGGGTGCGGTGTCGCCGGTGGAAGTGCTGCGGCTCAAGCGTGCCGAAGTGGAAACCCGTGGCCAGCTCGACGCCACTACCCTGGCGATCCCGCGCGCCGAATCGGCGATCAAGGAAGTCCAGCGCAAGATCGACGAGACTCGCGGCAAGTTCCGCAGCGACGCCCTGACCCAGCTCAACGAAGCCCGCACCGACCTGAACAAGGCCCAGGCCACCGGCAAGGCGCTGGAAGACCGGGTCAGTCGTACGCTCGTTACCTCGCCGGTGCGGGGCATCGTCAACAAGATGCTGGTCAACACCATCGGCGGCGTGATCCAGCCGGGCAGCGATCTGCTGGAAATCGTGCCGCTGGACGACACCCTGTTGGTCGAAGCGAAGATCCGCCCACAGGACATCGCGTTCCTGCACCCGGGGCAGGATGCCACGGTGAAATTCACCGCCTATGACTACACCATCTATGGCGGCCTGAAGGCGAAACTCGAGCAGATCGGCGCCGACACCATCACCGACGAAGACAAGAAAACCACCTACTACATCATCAAGCTGCGCACCGAGCGCAGCCACCTCGGCACTGACGAGAAGCCGCTGCTGATCATCCCGGGGATGGTGGCATCGGTGGACATCATCACCGGCAAGAAGACCGTGCTGAGCTACCTGCTCAAGCCGATCATCCGGGCTCGCGCCGAGGCGTTGCACGAACGTTGATTGGCCCCTTTCGCGAGCAAGCTCGCTCCCACAGAACTTTGTTGGCACATGGATATGTGTTTACCGAAGTCCCTTGTGGGAGCGAGCTTGGTCCGGGCGGCGATCCGACGAAGGGCGTCTGTCGGAACAACGCATTCCGCCCAGAAGTGACGCAAATGGTCACTCACCATCCAGTCCATTCCGAAGCAATCGCCATATCGTTATTCGCTAACGGTATTTAAATTAAACTTCTTATAGCTATAAAGTCAGCCTCCTGCGTACCTGCCGACCAATCGGCGCGCCGCACGACACGAACCCACACGCAATCCAGCGTGAGTTTCTGATCGACGCGCGCGCCCTTGAGCGCGCCGTGCGTGGGAGATTGATTGATGTCCGCAGCTACTGCTACCCCAAGCGCCGCGACTGCCGCGCCGCAAACCTTCGAAATCCGCCCGTTCAGCGGTGCCGTCGGCGCCGAAATCAGCGGCCTCGACCTGACCCGCCCGGTCAGCGACGAGGACTTCGCCCGCATTCACCGCGCGCACCTCGATCACCACGTCGTGGTGTTCCGCGACCAGCGCATCACCCCGCAACAACAGATCGACTTCAGCCGCCGTTTCGGCGTGTTGCAGATCCATGTGCTCAAGCAGTTCCTGCTGGCGAACCACCCGGAAATCCTCATCGTTTCCAACATCGTCGAGAACGGCCAGAACATCGGCCTCGGTGACGCGGGCAAGTTCTGGCACTCGGACCTTTCCTATAAAGAGCTGCCGAGCCTCGGCTCGATGCTGCACGCCCAGGAGCTGCCGTCCGAAGGCGGCGACACCCTGTTCGCCGACATGCACAAAGCCTGGGACAGCCTGCCCGAGGCGCTGCGCAAAGCGGTCGAAGGCCGCTCGGCTGCGCATTCCTACACCGCGCGCTACAGCGAAACCAAATTCGAAGGCAACTGGCGCCCGACCCTGACCCCGGAGCAATTGGCTCAGGTTGCCGAGGTCGTGCACCCGGTGGTTCGTACCCACCCGGAAAACGGCCGCAAGGCATTGTTCGTCAGCGAAGGTTTCACCACCCGCATCGTCGGCCTGCCGGAGGACGAGAGCAAACAACTGCTCGAAGAGCTCTACGCCCACAGCGTGCTGCCGCAGAACATCTATCGCCATCAATGGCAGCCCCACGATCTGGTGTTCTGGGACAACCGTTCGCTGATCCACCTTGCCGCCGGTTGCCCTGCGCACCTGCGCCGCAAGTTGTATCGCACGACCATCCAGGGCGACGCGCCTTTCTGATTTGCCGGAGATCCGATCATGTCCAAACGTCTTCCATTCGCACCGCTGGCGGCGGCCATCGGCCTCGGTTTCAGTTTGATCGCCGGCAGCCTGGTGGCGCCGACCGTGGCCCACGCCGAAGGTGAAATCCGCATCGCCGAGCAGTTCGGCATTGTCTATTTATTGCTCAATGTGGTGCGCGATCAGGGACTGATCGAGAAGTACGGCAAGCAGGAAGGGCTCGACATCAAGGTCGACTGGACCCAGTTGTCGGGCGGTGCGGCGGTCAACGATGCGCTGCTCTCCGGTTCCATCGACATTGCCGGTGCCGGCGTCGGGCCGCTGCTGACGATCTGGGATCGCACCCATGGCAAGCAGAACGTCAAGGCCGTGGCCTCGCTGGGCAACTTCCCGTACTACCTCGTCAGCAACAATCCCAAGGTCAAAACCATCGCCGATTTCACCGAGAAGGACCGCATCGCGGTGCCGGCGGTCGGTGTTTCCGTGCAGTCGCGCTTCCTGCAATACGCAGCGGCCAAGCAGTGGGGCGACAAGGAATTCAATCGCCTCGACAAGTACACCATCGCCGTCCCGCATCCGGACGCCACGGCTGCACTGATTGCTGGCGGCACCGAGCTGACCGGGCATTTCTCCAACCCGCCGTTCCAGGATCAGGCGCTGCAGAACCCGAACGTGCACGTGGTGCTCAACTCCTATGATGTGCTCGGCCCGAATTCGCCGACCGTGTTGTTCGCCACCGAGAAATTCCGCAACGAGAACCCCAAGACCTACAAGGCATTCGTCGAAGCCCTGACCGAAGCCGCGCAGTTTGCACAGAACGATAAAGGCGCAGCGGCGGACACCTATATCCGTGTGACCAAGGCCAAGATCGACCGCGCCGAGCTGCTGAAAATCATCGACAACCCGCAGTTCGAATTCAGCGTCACGCCGAAAAACACCTACCCGCTCGCCGAATTCCTCTACCGCGTCGGCGCGATCAAGAACAAGCCTGAATCGTGGAAGGATTACTTCTTCCAGGACGCCAAGCCGCTGCAAGGGAGCTGATCGAGATGAACGCCCCTTTGCAAGGCCACGCGGCCAGCAACCCAATCGCCACGGCGCAGGCGCTGCTGGCGGTCGATCAGGTCAGCCTCGAATACCGCACACCGCAACGTGTCGTGCGCGCCACCCATCAGGTCAGTTTCGAAGTCGATCAACAGGATCGTTTCGTGCTGCTCGGCCCGTCCGGTTGCGGTAAATCCACCTTGCTCAAAGCCGTCGCCGGATTCATTGCGCCGTGCGAGGGCGAGATCCGTCTGCAAGGTCAGCGCGTCGACGCGCCGGGGCCGGACCGGATCGTGGTGTTTCAGGAGTTCGATCAACTGCCACCGTGGAAAACCGTCAAACAGAACGTGATGTTTCCGCTGCTGGCTTCGCGCACGTTGAAGAAAAAGGAGGCCGAAGAGCGTGCGCTGCATTACCTGGAAAAGGTCGGTCTGGCGGCGTTCGCCGATGCCTATCCGCACACTTTGTCCGGCGGCATGAAGGCGCGGGTGGCGATTGCCCGGGCGCTGGCGATGCAGCCGAAAATCCTGCTGATGGACGAGCCGTTCGCCGCGCTGGACGCCCTGACCCGGCGCAAGATGCAGGAGGAGTTGCTGCTGCTCTGGGAGGAGGTGCGTTTCACCTTGCTGTTCGTCACCCACTCGATTGAAGAAGCGCTGGTGGTGGGCAATCGCATCCTGTTGCTGTCGCCGCATCCGGGCCGGGTGAGGGCGGAAGTGCACAGTCATCAATACGATCTGCAAAGCCTCGGTGGCGTGGCGTTTCAGGAATCGGCGCGACGCATTCACCGCTTGCTGTTCGATGAAGGGCAGTCGCCGGAAACCGAGCGCGAGCACGATTTCAACGACATTCGCATCGCTTATTGAGCCACCCGGAGGATCGCCCGATGAGCCATTCATCATCCGTACGTCAAGAATTCGAAAACGATCTGCAACCGCTGACCAGCGTGCCGGTGGAGCGCGAACTGCCGCTGGGCCAGCGCCTGTGGCAACAGGGTTGGTTGCGTAAAAGCGTGATCCTGATTCTGCTCGCAGTGCTCTGGGAAGTGGTCGCCCGGGTACAGAACAACGACCTGCTGCTGCCGAGCTTTTTGCAGACCAGTCATGCGCTTTACGACGGCCTGCTTAGCGGTGAACTGCTGGGCAAGGTGTGGATTTCGCTGTTGGTGTTGCTCAAGGGCTATCTGATCGGCATCGTCCTGGCCTTCGCCCTGACCACGCTGGCGGTCTCGACCCAGTTTGGCCGGGACTTGTTGAGTACGCTGACCTCGATGTTCAACCCGCTGCCGGCGATTGCGTTGTTGCCGCTGGCGTTGCTGTGGTTCGGACTGGGCCAGAACAGCCTGATTTTCGTGCTGGTGCATTCGGTGCTTTGGGCGCTGGCGCTGAACACGTATGCCGGGTTTCTCGGCGTCTCGGAAACCCTGCGCATGGCCGGGCGCAATTACGGCTTGAAGGGTATGCGCTTCGTGCTGTTCATCCTGATTCCGGCGGCGCTGCCGTCGATCCTCGCCGGGCTGAAAATCGGCTGGGCTTTCGCCTGGCGCACCCTGATCGCCGCCGAACTGGTGTTCGGTGCCACCAGCGGCAAGGGTGGCCTAGGCTGGTATATCTTCCAGAACCGCAATGAGCTGTACACCGACAAGGTGTTTGCCGGTCTGGCGGTGGTGATTCTCATCGGTCTGCTGGTGGAGAACCTGGTGTTCGACACGCTGGAGCGGGTGACGGTGAAACGCTGGGGCATGCAGCGCTGATTATTTGATCTGCTAGCATTGCGTACGAATCAATCCTTATCGGTCACGAGTGCTCAGCATGCAACTTCCGGACATGAACCTGTTGGTCGCCCTCGACGCCTTGCTCGACGAGGGCAGCGTGGTCGGCGCCGCGCGGCGGATGAGCCTCAGCCCGGCGGCCATGAGCCGCACACTGACACGGATCCGCGAAGCCATTGGCGATCCGATTCTGGTACGTGCCGGCCGGGGACTGGTGCCGACGCCCAAGGCGCTGGAGCTGCGCGAACAGGTGCGCGATGTGGTCGAGCAGGCGGCGTTGCTGTTTCGCTCGGCGGATGCGGTTGAACTGGGCACATTGCGCCGACGCTTCAGCATTCGCGCCAACGACTTTTTCGTCGGCGTGTACGGCGGCAAGCTGTTCGACACCCTGGATCAACTGGCACCGCACTGTGAGTTGCGCTTCGTTCCCGAGGGTGACGGCGACGATGAAGCGCTGCGCGAAGGGCGGATCGACCTGAGTGTCAGCAACACGCGTCCGGTGACGCCGGAAGTCAAAATACAGAACCTGTTTTCCACCCACTTCGTCGGTCTGGTGCGCGAGGACCATCCGCTGCTGGATGGCGAGATCACCGCCGAACGCTATGCCGGGTTTTCCCATATCAGCATGTCTCGCCGGGGCATCGCCCGTGGGCCTATCGATACTGCGCTGAATGCACTGGGCCTAGAGCGGCGGGTGGCCGTAATCGCGCCGAGCTTCCACGCCGCGATGTTCGCCCTGCCGGACTCCGACCTGATCCTGCCGGTGCCCAAGGAAGCGCTGCTCAGTGTGCGACGGCTGGGTTTGAAACTGCGCTCGTTCGACCTGCCGATCCCGCTGCCGACGCTGATGCTGACCCAGGCCTGGCACCCGCGATTCGACAAGGACCCGGCCCACCGCTGGTTGCGGGAAACCCTCAAGACCTGCTGCGATGAAACCTGGCTGGCAGCGCAGCCCTGACGATTGCGTCTGATGCACTTATAAACTGCCAAGAAGTCAATTTTCGTCAGCACTAAGCCCTACTACCATGCTCCGGTATTTTTCCCTCCGGAGTTTGCCTGCATGACATCCCTGACGGTCACGGCGCCGATGGCCGCTGCCGCTCCGATGGCCGCCACGCCACCGGTGTTCGGGGCGCGGATCATCATCGGCCTGGTCGGTGTGCTGCTGGCGGTGCTGGTGTCGGGTCTCAACGAGATGGTGACCAAGGTCGCCCTGGCCGACATTCGCGGCGCCCTGAGCATCGGTTACGACGAAGGCACCTGGCTGGTCGCGAGTTACACCGCGACCTCAGTGGCGGCCATGGCGTTTGCGCCGTGGTGCTCGGTGACCTTTTCCCTGCGCCGCTTCACCCTGTGCGCCATCGGCGTGTTCACCCTGCTCGGGGTGCTCTGCCCTTTCGCCCCGAACTACGAAAGCCTGCTGCTGATGCGCATCCTGCAAGGCCTGGCCGGCGGTGCGCTGCCGCCGATGCTGATGACTGTTGCGCTGCGGTTTCTGCCGCCCAACTTCAAGCTTTACGGCCTCGCCGGTTACGCCCTGACCGCCACGTTTGGCCCGGGCCTCGGAACACCGCTGGCCGGGTTGTGGACCGAATACGTCGGCTGGCAATGGACGTTCTGGCAAATCATCGTGCCGTGCCTGATCGCCATGGCGATGGTGGCGTACGGCATCCCTCAGGATCCGCTGCGCCTGGAGCGTCTCAAGACCTTCAACTGGAAAGGCCTGCTGCTGGGATTTCCGGCGATCTGCATGCTGGTGATCGGTCTGTTGCAGGGCAATCGTCTGGACTGGTTCGAATCAAATCTGATTTGCGCGCTGCTCGGTGCCGGTTCGCTGCTGCTGGTGGCGTTCCTGATCCATGAGTGGTCGCAGCCGATTCCGTTTTTCAAATTGCAGATGCTCGGCATTCGCAACCTGTCGTTCGCCCTGATGACCCTGGCCGGCGTGCTGGTGGTGCTGCTGGCGGTGGTGTTGATTCCGTCGAGTTATCTGGCTCAGGTGCAGGGTTACCGGCCGGTGCAGACCGCGCCGATCATGCTGCTGGCGGCGTTGCCGCAACTGATCGCGCTGCCGCTGGTGGCGGCGTTGTGCAACCTGCGTTGGGTCGATTGCCGGTGGGTGCTCGGGATCGGGTTGAGCATGCTGGTGCTGTCCTGCCTGGGCGGGTCGCAGCTGACCTCGGTGTGGATTCGCGACAATTTCTACGTCCTGCAATGGCTGCAGATTTTCGGCCAGCCGATGGCGGTGCTGCCGTTGCTGATGCTGTCGACCGGCAGCATCCAGCCCCAGGATGGGCCGTTCGCTTCGGCCTGGTTCAACACCGTGAAAGGCCTGGCGGCTGTGGTCGCCACCGGGGTCATCGAGGCGCTGACCACCGCGCGCCTGCATTTTCACTCGACGATGCTGGTCGATCGCCTCGGCAACTCGCCGCTGGCCGCCAGCAACGATCCCGGTCTCGCCCATCGCCTGCACGAACAGGCGGTGGTGCTGACTTCTTCGGATCTTTATCTGTGCATGGCCGGCGTCGCGGTGGCGCTGATCCTGCTGATTTTCTGGCTGCCGACGCGGATCTATCCGCCTCGCGCACCGACCTGACTGGAACAGAAGGTTTTTTATGACGACTCAAGCAAAGCAAAAACTCGCGGTGGCCGTAGCGGCCGCGCTGGCAGTCGGCGTGCTGGTGTATCTGGCGATGCCCGGCCTGTTCGGCAAGCGTACTCAGCAGAACACCAACGATGCGTTCGTCTCCGCCGATTTCACTCTGGTGGTGCCGCGTGTGGCAGGGTTCATTAAGGAAGTGCTGGTGGAAGACAACCAGCAGGTCAAGGCCGGGCAATTGCTGGCGCTGATCGATGATCGCGACCTGCGCGCCGCCGCCGAAGCCGCTGATGCGCACACCGTGGTTGCCCGGGCTCAATTGCAAAACGCCAAGGCCACCCTGGAGCGGCAGACCTCGGTGATCGCTCAGGCGCAGGCGTCGGTAGTCTCGGCCAAGGCTGAAATGGCCTTCGCCCAACAGGAATTGAACCGCTACAACCACTTGGCCGGCGTCGGTGCCGGCACCGTGCAGAACGCGCAACAGGCACGTACTCGCATCGATCAGGCGACTGCGCGGCTGGACACCGCCACGGCAAAACTGGCTGCGGAACGCAAACAGGTCGAGATTCTGACGGCGCAGCGCGATGCCGCCGAAGGCAGCTTGAAACAGGCGCAGGCGGCACTGGAAATCGCCAGTTTCGAGCTGTCCTACACGCGCATCACTGCGCCTCAGGACGGCATGATCGGCGAGCGCGCCGTGCGGGTCGGTGCTTATGTGACGCCGGGCAGTAAACTGCTGGCGGTGGTGCCGTTGAAACAGGCTTATGTGGTCGCCAACTTCCAGGAAACCCAGCTCACCGACGTGCAGCCGGGGCAGGACGTTGTCGTGCGGGTCGACAGTCTTGGTGGTGAGGCCTTGAGTGGTCGCGTCGAAAGCATCGCCCCGGCCACTGGCGTCACCTTCGCCGCCGTCAAACCGGACAACGCCACCGGCAACTTCACCAAAGTCGTGCAGCGGATTCCGGTGAAAATCCTGCTGGAACCGGGCCAGCCACTGGCCGAGCGCCTGCGGGTGGGCATGTCGGTGGAGGCGAGCATTGATACCAAAAGCTCCGCGACATCGGTGCGTGAGGTGACGCAGCGATGAAGCGCATTCAATCTCTGACGGTTGTCCTGAGCCTTTCGGCGCTGGCGGCCTGCACCGTCGGCCCGGACTTCCAGAAGCCCGAAGCCACGCAGATTGCCGAGTGGGCCAAACCCGGCAAATCCGCACCCAGCCAGGCCGTCAGCGAACCCCTGAACGAGCGCTGGTGGGAAGTCTTCCACGACGCGCAACTTTCCGCCCTGACCCAGCGCGCCGTGAGCAGCAACCTCGACCTGAGACTGGCGAGCAGCCGTCTGCAACAAAGCCGCGCCGCACGTCAGGTGATCACCGCCGACCGTTATCCGACAACTGCTGCAACCGGCAGTTATGCCCGCAAACGCAACAGCGGCGAAGGCTTGAACGACCCGTCCGGGCACAACGGCGATTCCGCCTTCAACCTGTGGGACGCCGGTTTCTCCGCCTCCTGGGAACTGGACTTCTGGGGCCGGGTGCGCCGGGAAACCGAAGCCGCCGATGCCAACCTCGAAGTGGCGGAAAACGACCGTCGCGGTGTCTTGCTGGCGGTACTCGCGGACACCGCGCAGAACTACATCCAGTTGCGCGGGGTGCAGAACACCCGCGCGGTCACCGAGCAGAACCTCGATGTCGCGCGGCACAGCCTGAAGCTCTCGCAACTGCGCCTCAACGACGGCGTGGCCACCGATCTCGACGTGGCCGAAGCCGCCGCGCAAGTGGCGGCCATCGAATCGCGACTGCCGGCGCTGGAGCAACGTCAGGCGCAACTGATCAACGCCATCAGCCTGTTGATGGGCGAGCCGCCGCAGGCGCTGGCCAAAGAATTATCAACAGACGCGCCGGTGCCGCAGTCGCCGCCGCAAGTCGCCATCGGCCTGCCGTCGCAACTGGCCGAGCGCCGCCCGGACATTCGCCAGGCCGAAGCCCGATTGCACGCCGCCACCGCCAACATCGGCGTGGCCAAGGGCGATTTCTATCCGCGCATCACCCTGTCCGGCAACCTTGGCTCGCAAGCCATGCAGCTCAGTGATTTCGGTTCCTGGGGCTCACGCGCCTTCGGCATCGGCCCGCAATTCAGCCTGCCGTTGTTCGACGGCGGCCGCCTGCGCGGCATGCTGCAACTGCGCGAAGCCCAGCAGCAGGAAGCGGCCATCGGTTATCAACAGACCGTGCTGCGCGCCTGGCACGAAATCGACGACCAACTGACCGCCTACAACGCCAGCCAGCGCCGCCGCGACAGCCTCGCCGAAGCCGTACGCCAGAACCAGATCGCCCTGCGCACCGCGCAGCAGCAATACGTCGAAGGCGTGGCCGACTTCGTCAACGTCCTCACCGTGCAAAGCGCACTGCTCGCCACCCAGGAACAATGGGTGGAAAGCTCCACCGGCGTTTCACTGGCGATGGTCGGGTTGTACCGGGCGTTGGGCGGGGGATGGGAGTCGGTGTATCCGGTGGGGGAGATGGTGCAGCGTTGACGCTCGCGCGGAAAACAAAAAAGCAGGTTGTGCAGCGTTTTGGCTGCTCAACCTGCAAAGTTTTCGATTTTGATTTGCCCATCAGGAAATGTAGCGATGATTTCAAGTTCGCCGCCCATCGCGCGGATGTAATTGCGCAGCGTGCTGATGTACATATCGGTGCGTCGTTCCATCTTCGAGATCGCCGCCTGGTTAATGTGCAGGGTCTCGGCAAGTGTCGCCTGACTCAAAGCCTTGGCCTGTCGCAATTCGTTTAGCGGCATTTCCTTGATGTGTTGTTCGTAGATCGAATCGGCATGTGCCCGGGCTTCGGGTGTCATACGCGCTTCGAGTTCGGCAAATTTCTTAGCCATCTTTGTAACCCTCTTTGCGCAATGTATCGAGGTGCTCATCGTACAGTTGATCGGCGAGCGGGACATTGACTTCATACCAGCGATCCTGACCGGTTTTGTCTCCACCGATCAATAGCAGCGCACATCGTCTCGAATCAAATGCATAAAGTATGCGGTACGGTCGTCCGGCATGTTGAACCCTCAGTTCTCGCAGGTGGCCATGTCGCGCACCGTTGATCGCGCTGCTGTGTGGAAAGCGCAGGCCAGGTCCGAATTGCCCTAGCAATTTGACGCTCGCAGCCACCGAGCTCTGCTCGTTTTCAGTCAGATCTTCCCACCAGTTGCCGAACTCGTCTGTGTATTCGATATCCCAATTCATGGGGGGCGAATATGAATGTTATGGAATATTCCATCAAGGTTATATTTTCGATGAATTGATCTTAGTCGTTACACAGAGTTTCGCCAGCCCCTTGGATGAGTGATGGCCTTTCGCTTGACGCTAAACCCCGCTGTCGTAGACTCCGCTCATCCGTCAGGGAGTAACGGTTATGCGGCGTTTTCGTGGTTGGGTTGTCGGATTGACCTTTGTAACGTGTGCAGTTCAGGCGCAAACGCCTGTGCCAGACGATCCGCTGCAGGATAGCGCTGGGGCCGCCAATGCCTCGGCCAGCAGCGAAGCGCGGGGTGTGTTGCGGGCTCGGGACCAGGCGACGCTGGCCAGCGAGTTGTCCGGGCGGATTGTCGAGTTGCCGTTCAGCGAAGGCGAGTCGTTCAAGAAGGGCGATACCCTGGCGAAATTCGACTGTTCGGCCTATCAGGCCCAGTTGAACGCCGCGCAGGCCGCCAGCCGTGGCGCCGGCGAAGAGCTGGCGCACAACCGGCAACTGGCGGCGCTCAATTCTGTCGGGCGTTTCGAAGTGGCCCGGGCCGAGGCCAAGGTCAGCGAGACCCAGGCGCAATCCCAGGTTTATCAAGTCCAGGTCAAACGCTGCAGTGTGGTCGCGCCGTTCGACGGGCAAGTGGTCGAGCGCAAGGTGCAACGCTACGAAAGCGTGTCGGCCGGGGCGCCGCTGCTCGATGTGGTCGACAACCGTACGCTGGAAATCCATTTGCTGGTGCCGTCGCGCTGGATGGCCAGGCTCAAGCCCGGCCAGACCTTCAGTTTCGTTCCCGATGAAACCGGCCAGCCCATCGACGCCACGGTCAAACGTCTTGGCGCGCGGATCGATGAGGGCAGCCAGACGCTGTTGCTGGTCGCCACACTCCCTGAAGCCAAAGGCCTGCTCGCCGGCATGAGCGGAACCGCGCGTTTTCCGGAGCTTAAATGAACGCCCCGGTGAGCGGCGGCGCCGAGCAGGTGTTCGCGCGGTTTCTCGATCTCGAACGGCAGACCCGCGCCGCCCGTGATGCTTCGCAACTGGCCTACAGCCTAGTCAATGACGGGCAGCCGCTGTTCGGCTATCGCCATGCGGCGCTACTGATCGCCGGAAAGGTGCAGGCCGTGACCGGTGTCAGCGCAGTGGAGCCGAATGCGCCGTTCGTGGCGTTCGTCGAGCAGGCGGTGGCGCAGTTGTTCAAGCAGGATGTGCTGAAGGTGGCGCGGGTAATTTCGCCGGAGATGGTCAGCGAGTCGGTCCAGAGCGACTGGCGCAGCCTGTCGGCGCTGCAGGTGTTCTGGCTGCCGCTGATCGACCGCGATGGCCAAGTGTTCGGCGGATTGTGGCTGGCCCGCGACGTGCCGTGGAACCCTTCCGAACAAGTGCTGTTGTCGCAACTGGGCGATACCTACAGCCACGCCTGGCTGGCCCTGCAACCGCGCAAGCCGTGGCGGCTGCGCTGGACCCGCAAACGCCAGGTGGCGCTGGTCGCTGTGTTGCTGCTCGGTTTGTTGATTCCGGTGCGCCAGTCGGTGCTGGCCCCGGCCGAAGTGGTGCCCTTGGGTGGGCGTGTGGTGGCGGCGCCGCTGGACGGGGTGATCGCCGAGTTTCTGGTCAAACCCAATCAGAACGTGAAAACCGGCGATCTGCTGCTGCGTTTCGAAAGCACCACCCTCAAGGCCCAGGCCGATGTCGCCGAGCGTGCGCTCGGTGTGGCCGAAGCCGAACTCAAAGCCAACTCCCAACGCGCATTCGCCGACGCCGAATCCAGTTCACGGGTGGATTTGCTGGCTGCCCGCGTCGAGCAGAAACGCGCCGAACGGGATTACGCCCGGGAACTGCTCAACCGCAGCGAAGTGCGCGCCGAGCGCGACGGCATTGCGGTGTTCGCCGACGCCGAGCGTTGGACCGGCAAACCGGTGCAGACCGGCGAACGGCTGATGGAAATCGCCGACCCGAACCAGGCCGAATTGCGTATCGAGCTGGCGGTGGGCGACGCGATTTCGCTGGAGCCGGGCGCCGACATTGCATTGTTCCTCGACAGCGATCCCTTGCAACGCCATGTCGCCCGACTTGAGCGTTCGGCCTATGAAGCGCAGCCCACCGCCGGCGGCCAACTGGCCTATCGGCTGGATGCGAATTTTACCGACACACCGCCGCGTATCGGCCTGCGTGGCACGGCGAAGATCTTCGGTGATCGCGCGCCGCTGGCGCTGTATCTGCTGCGCCGCCCATTGGCCGGTTTGCGTCAGAGCGTGGGCCTGTAAATGAATCTGCCGAGCCTGCGTGCCGACCTGCAATTGTCGCCCGCGGCGCCGGCACTGGACGGCTCGCCGCGCTGGACCCTGGCCGACCCGGTGCGCGGTCGCTATTTCAAACTCGGCACGGCGGCGATGCGCCTGTTGCGCCACTGGTCGCTGGGCGATCCGGAGCAAGTGCTGCGCGCCGCTAACCGCGAACCGGGCTTGCCGCTGGATGGCGTCGAACTGGAGCAACTGCTGACGTTTCTGCGCGGACATGACCTGATCAGCGCCCTCGACGATCAGCAACGCGCCAGCTATCAACTCAAGGCCCTCGCGCAACGCCAGAGCCTGTGGAAAATCCTGCTGCATCAATATCTGTTCTTTCGTATTCCATTGTGGCGCCCGGACGCGTTTCTCAATCGGGCGTGGCCGTGGCTGCAGCGCTTCGGGCCAAGGATTTTGCGCTACGGCTTTCCGGCGACCCTGGGGCTCGGGGTGTTTCTGGTGTCGCGGGACTGGCAGCGCTTCGTCGGCACCTTTCCGCACCTGTTCAGCCTCGGCGGGGCGATTTCGTTCGGTGTGGCGCTGTTCTTTGCCAAGCTCTGCCACGAGTTCGGCCATGCGTTCATGGCCAAGCGCGCCGGGTGTCGGGTGCAGAGCATGGGCGTGGCGTTCATGGTCTTGCTGCCGATGTTCTACACCGACGTCAGCGATGCCTGGCGGGTCAACGACCGGCGTGCGCGGCTGCTGATCGGTGCCGGCGGGGTGCTGGCGGAATTGCTGCTGGCCTGCATTGCGTTGCTGGTCTGGTCGTTGCTGCCGGACGGCCCGGCACGCACGGCGGCGTTCATGCTCGCCAGTGCGACCTGGATCACCTCGCTGGTGGTCAATCTCAACCCGTTCATGCGTTTTGATGGCTACTTTCTGCTCAGCGATCTGTGGGAGGTCGACAACCTTCAGGGTCGGGCCTTTGCCTTTTGCCGCTGGCGCCTGCGTGAGTTTTTGTTTGGCTATGGCGCACCGGCGCCGGAGCCTTGGTCGCCGGCGATGCAGCGGCGTTTGCTGATCTGGGGGTATGGCTCGTGGTTATGGCGTGCGGCGTTGTTTTTCGGGATCGCGCTGGCGGTCTATCACTTGTTCTTCAAGGTGTTGGGGATTTTCCTGATGCTGGTGGAACTGGTGTGGTTCATCTTTCTGCCGATCATGAGTGAGTGGCGCCAGTGGTGGAGCCGCCGTGAACAGGCTCACGGTCCGCGCGTGCTGCTCAGCAGCCTGGCGGTGATCGGCCTGTTGCTGGTGCTGATCGTGCCGTGGCGCAGCGCCGTCGAACTGCCGACGATGCTCGAGGGCGGTCGGGCCAGTGCGTTGCATGCGCCGGTGGCGGCGCGGGTCAAAACGGTGAAGGTTGCGGACGGCCAGAAGGTCGCTCAGGGCGATGTGCTGATCGAACTGGAGTCGCCGGACCTGGATTCGCGGCAGGCCATCGTCCGCCGGGAAATCCAGATTCAACAATTGCTGATGCGCCGTCAGGCCGGCCGCAGCGAAACCGCCGCCGACGCCGGCATCGTCGAACAACGCCTCGCCGAAGCCGTGGCGGAGTACCGAGGCCTGAGCGCCCGCCGCGAACGCCTGCTGCTGCGGGCGCCCCACGCCGGGACTGTGCGCGACTTGTTGCCGAACCTGACGCCGGGTCGCTGGCTATCGACCAAGGATGCGCTGGCCCGGGTGGTCGAGGACGGCTCGCGCCTGCGTGGTTATGTGGCCGAAGCCGAACTGTGGCGGGTCAAACCGGGGGCCACCGGGCGGTTTATCGCCGACGATCCGATGCACCCGGCGATCACCGTGAAGCTCGATGAAATCGATACCAATGGCGTGGCCTATGTCGATCAGGAAGCCCTGACGTCCGACCATCACGGGCCGATTGCCGTACGCCGCGATCAACAGCAACGGGCGGAACCGGTACAGGCGCAATACGGCGCGCGATTGACTACGCTGGATCAGCCACCGACGCCGGTACAGCCGTTGCGTGGCGTGGTGGTTCTGCAGGGCAGCGGCGAATCGGTGCTCGGCGTGGCCTGGCGTCGGCTGGCGGCGCTGGGGGTCAGGGAAAGCGGTTTCTAGGGAGCATGAAGATGACGGAAAACCTGGCAGCGGACGGATTGGTGGTGCGGCCTTCACGGGCGACTGACGGCCCCTTTCTGCAAAGCCTGTATCAATCGGCGCGGCCGGATCTGCAATGGGTCGACGGCGAGCAGGAACAGGTGCAGCAAATCGTTGCCCAGCAGTTTCAGGTGCAGGAGCAGGGCATGGGTGAAAACCATCCCAATGCCATGCACTACGTCGTGGAAAAACTCGGCACGGCCATTGGCGCGCTGAGCACCGATTTCGGCCCCAATGAAATCCGCGTGTTGTACATCGCCTTCATCCCTCAGGCCCGGGGCAAGGGCTACGGACGAACCGTGCTGCAAGGCGTACAAAAGGCCGCGCAGCAAGTGCGCTGCCCGGTGGCGACGGTGGTGTGGGCCAATAATCGCCATGCGCGCCAGCATTACCTGGCGCTGGGATTCGCGGTGGAAGAGCGCAATCCGGCGGCGGAGCGTCTGGTGTGGTATCCGCAGGGTTGAGTCAGATGATTGAGTTGATATCGAAGGTGTGCGGCGCGCCGATCTTGTGGCCGTAGAGCGTCGCCAGCAGCGGGTCGTCTTCGGCAGCGTCCGGCGCCATGGCGAGCTGTTCGGCTGCAGTGTTTTCCGGGTGCAGTTGCCAGCGCGGCAGGCTTTCGGCCAGTCGTTCCGGTTGTTCTGCCAGTTGCCCGTAAACGTCCTGAGTCGTGATGCGCCGATGGCGAAGGATTGCCAGGCGCTCGCGTGTCACGCGGATTTTCTCCACTTCACGATTAAGCGCCTCAAGGGTGCCGGACTGAGTGCGCACGTAACTGTCCGGGCGTCCCGGCAGGTTGTTGCGCCGGGTGCGCAATTGGTGGGTGATGCGTTCCAGGGCCGACTCCACGACAGCAAACTCCCGTTCGGTGACCAGCGAACGGCTTGATTCCTGGGCCTCCTGCCAACGCCGCAACACCGCCCAGCACGCCGGAATGTACGCCCCGGTCATTGAGTGATGCCCGGCGTCGAAAATCTGTTTGAGCAACGTCGGTCGATCCGGCAAACCGTGCCGCTGCCGGATCGCTACATCGCATGCGGCGTGCTGGGTAATGGTGTCGCAACCCGGCTCCCACAGGATCGAAGACACCTGCTGACGCCCGAACTCCACCGGCATGGCGTGTCGCAGGCTGCCATGGTGGTCGTAGGCCTCTCCGGTCCAGTTGGTGATGCCGGCGACGAACACCGACAGCCCCACCGGCACATTGACGAACGTCAACGCCGCCCCGGTGCCGTAGATGTCGGCCTTGGTGTTCATCCAGCTGCCGGGCACGCTGGGCACCGGGTCGTTATGGTTGACCATGCGGTGATGCACGAGATCGGCTGCGCCCTTCACGAAATCCGCGTCGCCGGCGCGGGGGGCGCCGTAGGTGTAGAGCTGGATGTTGTAGCCCTCGGGCCGGCGGCGGAGCATTTCGGACAGCAGCAATGTGATCGCACCGCCGAGGCTGTGGCCGCAGATCAGGAGGGTTTGGCCGGTGTAGAACTTTTCGAGGTATTTGACGGTGAAGTCGTAGGCTTTCTGCGCTGCTTCATAAAATCCCCGGTGTACCTGGCCGTCGCCTTCCTCGAACGGCACTTGAAGGGCGTCGGCATCACGTAGACCGTCGGCGATTATCTCGGCGGTACCGCGAACGGCGACCAGGATCAGTTCGTCGTTGTGGGTGATGAAGGCTTGGGTGTCTGTACTTTCTTTATTACCGATGTCGTCGAGGAAGTGGACGCTGGCCGGGTGTTCCGGATCTCGTTCAGGGCTGTGCCTGTTAACTGCATAGAGGTTCGGGTCAAACGGGATGATTTCCAACCTTGCGGAATACGGAACATCCTCGTATAGCGGGTAATAGGCTTTGGTCTGAGCGTTGTCGACTTTCCACAGTTCCTCTCCCTTGGCCAGTGCATCGCCGAACCAGTTGCCGACGCTGGGTTGCAGCGGAAACTTAACGGATCTGGTTTCGGCGGAAGGGACTTTGGGTTCCTGGCCGAAAGGGCAGTAACTCAGGGTCGCCATCAATGCGAGCTGGTACAGGTTGAGTGCACAGAATGCCGGAGCTGTGGATAACATCGGCCGCAAGGCGCGTAGCGGGCGCACTTCAAGAACGGTGCGACGTTGCGGCATCAGCGCTACGCCAAGTTTTCCATGTTCGCGCATGATTGCAGCGCACCCGGAATCGAGGGGGTAATCGCGATAAACCTCGGGCGGCAGGTGCGAGGTATACCTCACCAGATGACGGACTTCGACTTGAAAGTAGTCTGCGCCGTCTGCGATCTCGGGTCGTTCCCGTGTGCGGGTGGCATTCAGGTTCAGATAATGAGTTTTTTCGGCGCGTACCTGAAGGTCTGTGATTGGGAGAGGGTAGTGAATTCTTGTCTGCAAATCCTTGTAGAGTTTCTCTGTTCCTTCATATTCCTGGCTGAATAAAAGGGCAATCGGCCCCGCAAAATGGCTTTCTACTTTGCCGATGCCTGCAGCATCCAGATGCCCGGTGTATCTCATACCTTCTGAATCAGTT
Organism: Pseudomonas sp. UV AK001; assembly: GCF_046097675.1. NCBI lineage: Bacteria > Pseudomonadati > Pseudomonadota > Gammaproteobacteria > Pseudomonadales > Pseudomonadaceae > Pseudomonas > Pseudomonas sp. UV AK001. The sequence goes on along the minus strand of NZ_JBJUVZ010000009.1, from coordinate 229,763 downwards.
GCGATATACGCGAGCCCGGCATACGGCGCTCCTGAGCCAGACTCATCGATCAGCTGAAAACTGGTCCATCTTCCGCTTTCCGGGCAAGACAGCATGCGGCTACCCAGTGAAGATTGAAGTTCTTTCTCGAGTGATGACACGTTGAACGCTCCTTATTCTGTGCAGGCGGGGTAAATGCTGCAGATGCGGCCATCAGGCATTTTGAATGTGCTGAAGTCGGTGTAATTGCCGTTGCAATAGGCATGCGGATCGTCATATCCATCACCCAGGCATCGCTTCCAGCCATTCGGCACCTTCACCCACGTGTCCCTCCATCCTGGCCGCTCTTCCTTCACCAGCCTGATCTTCATTCTCACGGTTTTGCCCGGAAGTTGATCGTGGGTGTATGCCGCAAACGGGCGACCCGGCTCCGGTGTGCCCAAGGCATCGGTTTCTTTGCAGTCGAGTATTTTTCGCAGGATTCTCGGCTTGCCCGAGGTGCGAAACAGCCACTGGCATTGGCCATGGAAGGTGCTTTCGCCCCGGCTGTCGAAGCTGCTTTTGTAGCGTTCCTCGATATCAGGAAGAACGGCGACTACGGCACTGTCTGCACTGAAGTCGCCGCGAGATTTTCCATAGACCGAATTGATATCGAGGCTGATTCTGCGTATCGCCATCGGGCAGCCACTGATCGTCCGGCGAATAGGGATTTCAAAGATTGGTTCATACCGTTCACGCCACTTTTGATTGTGTGCTGAGACTGTCTTTCTGCGGTCCGGCACGCTGCACGTTTCGTCCTTGGCGGGTGTGTATTCGACAAAAGCCTGATAGGTAAAACCCGGTGGCAAATCGGCTGTGAAAGTGAATGAATTTGACGGTGCGGTTTTGCAGCCTGCGATGAGGGCAACGCAACCGATCAAAGTCACATTTCGTATCGCGAGTCTGATCGTCGTGGGGGGCAGTGTTGGAGGTTGCAGATCCTTTTCAAATAATTCCATGGCGTGCCCTCCTTACTCCGTGCAACTTGGATAAATAGTGCAGACGCGGCCATCAGGCATTTTGAATGTGCTGAAGTCGGTGTAATTGCCGTTGCAATAGGCATGCGGATCGTCATATCCATCACCCAGGCATCGCTTCCAGCCATTCGGAACTTTCACCCACGTATCCCCCCATCCGGGTTTCTCTTCCTCTGCCAAAGTAATCTTCATCTTCACTGTTTTGCCCGGCAGTTGATCAGCGCTAAAAGCCCCGAAGGTCTTGCCATAAGCTCGTGATCCCGAGGCATCGACTGTTCTGCAATCAAGGATCTTTCTGAGAATTCGCGGTTTACCCGAGGTGCGAAACCACCACTCACACTGACCATGGAACGTGCTTTCACCGGCTTCGTTGAAAACACCTTTGAACTGCTCCTCCAGATCATCGCGGATGAAAACCTTGGCTTCGTCTCCACCGAAATCGCCCCGTGTTTTGCCATAGCTCGAATTGATCTCCAGCTCGATTCGCCTCACGACCAACGGACACCCCTTAACCGTCTTGCGAATCGTGATTTCGGCATCCGGTTTGTAGTCCGTGCGCCACTTGCTGTTGAACACCGGCGCAAGGTTGTCGCGTCTGTCGAGGGTGCAGGTCTGGCCTTTTTCGGGTACGTAATAAACCGCCGCGACGTAGGCAAACCCCGGCGGCAAATCGGCAGTGAATTTGAAGGTGTTGGGCGGTTCGGTCCTGCAGCCTCCCAGTGCCGCGAAACAGCCGATCAGACCGAGGCTTTTGAGCGGAATTTTCATGAGGGCGTCTCCCCGTTCCAGTGCTTCGATAGCTGGTAAACCCGATCAAAGTGTTCATCCGGTGTTTCGTCCGGTCGGGCTTGCAAATGGGGTGCGAGATTCGGTGTTTGCAGGCTATGGATCAGCAAAAACTCCAGCCGCTCCGGTGCCAGCCAGCCCCAGGCTTGGGCCTGGGTCAGTCGTTCACGGAGCCAGATTTGCGGATCCTGTACGCCCGCCAGCGCGGAATAAGCCTGCACATGCCCGGCCAGCAGAAAGCGGTGGGCATTGGCCAGGCGAATCTCCATGGCTTGCTCGTCAGGCATCGGCAGTTGCAGCCACGGCGGCGTGTCCGGCACGGGGTAGCTGCCCGGCGCGGGGTTGTCGGTCATCTGCCAGTGCGAGCCCTGCCAATGGCAAACGCTGATCGCCGGCCCGAGATACGCCGGCAAAGCCTCCACCGGCAGATGTTCCAGCGCACGGGACAGCACCCGGTTGTCGTGAAAGCGGTACAGCGCCTGATGCGGACGGATGCCGATGATCAACCGCTCCTGCCAGTGCCTGACCCAGGCCTTCAGCTCGCCTTTGCCCAGGCTGGCCAACCATCCCCAATGGCTGTCCGGTCTGTCGAGCAGGGCGTCGAGACGGCGGTCATCGGGCTGGTCGAAGGTGAAGAGGAACGGGCCGGTGTCGGCCAGTTCGGCGACTGCGGTTTCGCCGTAGACGCTGGCGTATTGCTCGTAACGGCTGCTCTTCAGCCAGCGCTGGCGCATGTCGCGTTCGTTCTGCGAGTCGAGGACCAGGCACAGGCGGCAACCGGCTCGGTGTTGTTCGATCAGCCAGCGTCGTACAAGGGGGGCGGTCATGCGGCGGCCTCCGGGATCGGGCACAGACCCGCACGGCAGGCTTCGCAGATCGGGCAGAAATCCGCGCCCAGGTTTTTGCTGGCGGCCATCAGTGCCTGTTGCGAAGGGGCTACCAATGGCGGCAAAGGCGCAGGCGCCGACAGGTCTTCAATACCGTCGGGCTGCAACAGCGGGGCGCGCAGGAAGGGCGCGGGCACGCCGCCGATCAGCAGGTCGCTGCTGCCGAAAAGGCCGCTGTGATCGAGGACAAAATGCTCGCCACCGACTTTCAGACTGATGCTTTTTCCCGCCTCCAGTACCAGATGTTCGCCCGCGCTGAGGCACAGCTGTCCGGCGGCTTCGGTGGTCAGTGATTGACCGACCCGGGTGTGGCTGCTGTCGCCGACGTGCAGGTAGTCGCTGGCCTTGAGATGGGTCTTGCGATGACCGGTGACGAGGCGGTGTTCTTCCGCGTGCAGCGCGCTGAAACTGTTGCCCCTGATGGTTTCCCGGCGTTGGTTGCCGATGTCCAGATGACTGTCGTTCTCGACCTTCTGTCGCAGGTCGCGCTGGGCGCGCAGGTAAATCTGCTCCTGGCCCGCGCGGTCTTCGATCATCAACTCGTTGAAGCCCGTGCTGCCCGGCGAACTGCGGGAGCGAAACACGCTGCGGGTCTTGTGCGTCGGCAACTCGTAGGGCACCGGGTTGGCGCTGTTCGCCAGGCAACCGCTGATCACCGGACGGTCGGGGTCGCCGTGGAGAAAAGTCACCAGTACTTCCATGCCCACGCGCGGGATGATCACGCTGCCGTGGGCATTGCCGGCCCAACCCGAGGCCACGCGCAGCCAGCAACTGCTCTTGTCGTTGTGGCGGCCTTCGCGATCCCAGAAGAACTGCACCTTGACCCGGCCGTACGGGTCGCAATGGATGTCTTCGCCTTCCGGGCCGGTGACCACGGCGGTCTGGGTCGAGCCGATGCGGGGTTTGCGAAAGCGTAACGGCGGTCGATGGATCGCCTCCCAGGGCGTTGCCGTGAAGTGGTTGCGGTAGCCCTGGATGAAGTCCTTCTCAGGATCGGCTGACGCATGGTCAGCGGTTTCCTCCAGCACTTGCGGTTGTTTGCCTTCATGGCGGATTTCGGTCAGCAGCCACAAGTCGTTCAATGCCGGATCGGGATGTTCGGTCAGTGACAGAAAATGCCCCGACACCAGCGCCGGTTCATTGCTGCCACCTTCGCCCAGGCAGGCATCGGCACGGTGACGTTCCAGCGCTCGCTGGGCCAGCCGCTTGCCGTGCTCGCGATCGAGGTAGCGTCCCGGATATTCGTAAACCCCGGGATCGGGCTGGAGGTGCCGATCGGGATTGCGGGCATCCGCTTCCAGCAACATTCGTGCTTTTTTAAAGTCGTAGGCGCGGCTGGAGACGTGGTTGGGCCGGGTTTCGAGCCGATAGTCGAATCGCTGAATCACCGGCCTGTCAGCCACCATGGCGTTGTGCGGTTTAAAGCGTGTTGGCCGTGAGAGGCGGGGAAACACGGTCTGGTCGTCGCCAAAGACCAGCAGGTGTCGGTCGCGGCTGTGCCGGAAGTGGTAATGCAAGCCGTCTTCCTGGCACAGGCGCTGAATGAAGTGCAGGTCGGACTCGTTGTACTGCACGCAATATTCACGATCCGGCAACGGGTGGCCGAGCTGGAACCGGTAGCGATCGGCGTGGATGCAATGTTCTTCGAGAATCTGCGCGATGATTCGCGCAACGCTCAGGTTCTGGAAAATCCGCTGATTGACGCGATGGCGCAGATTGGCCAGGCAAGGGGCGAGGGTCAGGCTGTATCGCGTCAACCGTTCGCCGATATTGCCGCGGCCGATGTGCTGGATCTGTCCGTGTATGCCGTGGCCGTGGTCATCGAAGGCAAGAAAGGCCTGTTGATGCATCAGGCCTGCAAGATCGGCATCCGGTCTGGTGCCGACCAGCTCGACCTTGAAGGCAAACGGCTCACTGATGGTTTCGCTGCCGCTGAAGGACAGCACTTGAAAATCGTGTTTAAAGTCGTCGATCGTAAGGCGAAAGCGTGCATTGGCATTGAACATCCGTTGTTCCTCGTCCTGTGACGGATTCGGAACAACGCTAACAAGGTGAGCCGGGAAATGATGTCGGACGTTTCCCAATAAAATCGGTTGAAGATCCCGCCCTACAAGGCCTTGGCTTTGGTCCTACATCTTTTCCCTACAAGGTTTCGCGAAGATTCTGCTGTGGGTATCAGTTGAAGGAAATGCAGAAATAGCCCAACTGCGGATCCCGCCCCATCGCCGGCACCCGTGACACGAAAATATCCTCCACCCGGCCGAACTCCGGCAGCTCCAGTGCGCACAGACCGTCGACAAACTCGGTCGGCTCCAGGCTGTTGAATTCGAGGCAGAACGGCATGCGTTCGCTGTGGCGCATTTTTGCCGACGGGATTTCTTCAAGGTGAGCGAGTTGAATCGGCAGCGCCGTGCCATCCGGCAGGTGCAGCGTGCGTTGTTGCCCCAGCAACGGCTGGAGGTGTTCGATCTGAACCGATTGCAGCATGGTCTGACTCCAGAGAAAAAACGAAACGTCCGGGGGCGCGGGGCCCCCGGACGATTGCTCAGTTGCGCGACGGAAAGAGACCGTTCAGGGCAACGCTGAAGTTGAGGACCAGGAAGGGGTTCATGATGCCCAGCGGCTGGCTGCCGCCGGTGGAGGAAATGTCGCCGGTGACGGTGGTGGTCACTCCTTTGAGTGGCACCGGCGTGGCGCCCTGGGCGTCGGAATAGATATTCGCCGAACCGGGGCCGCCGCTGGAGGCACCGATGTAGGAATTGGTGGCAGTCGGTACAGTCGCCGGATTGCTGGCGGGTACCGCCAGCGACAAGGCCGTGTTGGCGGTGAGACCGGTCATTGCGTGGGTGTGGTTGGGCATGTTGGCAATGGTGGCGGTGACGCTTTCCGTGCCGGCCACCTGACCGATGACGCGCGGCGTCAGGCCCAGACCGTTGCCCTGGGCCATTGGCACGCGGCCCTGCAGGTTGGGCAACTGAAAGTTGGTCGTGCCGTTGCCGCCGTAGTAAGTGCCCAGTAACGCAAACAGCGCGTTGTATTGCGCAATGGAAAGGATCTGTCCATTACACAGGGCCCAGCCACTGGGAGCGAAGTTGAAGGCGAACGGTTGAATCGTACCCATAAAGACTTCCATGGTTCCTCATCCTTCTGTTATGTGGTTGGCGCGCCGCGCGTTAGCCTGTGTTGCCGGGCAGGTCGAAACGTTTTACTGACGCCTTCCATTTGCGCGGGCAGGTCACGCCAAGCCGTAGCGTAGACCCGGATCGGCGGACTTGCCGGACGTCGTCGCGGCCGCGCGTCGGCTTCGGCTCTGGCCTACAGTGTGCGCAATGAATGGCGCTGTTTTTTACTCGGAATACCGTAAGGGAAGGTTGATGGAAGCGCGTCGCGAGACTCCGCTGGGGGATACCCAGGACCCGTTTGCCGCACCGAATGCCGGTGTCCGGCGTCTGCTGCGCTGGGTTCGCCAGCAGTGGCTGATACCGATTTTGCTGTTGGCGACCGTCGTGCGGTTTTATGACCTGACCGCCGCCGCGATCTGGGGTGACGAAGGCTCCAGCCTGCTGCTGGCGCGCTATACGCTGGGCGGTATCTGGGAGCACGCCGCGTTCGATGTGCATCCGCCGTTGTACTTCATGCTGCTGCATGGCTGGATAGGACTGTTTGGCGAAGGGATCCTGTCGATCCGCAGCCTCAGTGCCCTGGCCGGCATCGCTACGGTCGGCCTGGGTATGTGCCTGGTCGATCGTCTGGCGACCCGCCGCGCCGCGATCATCGCCGGGGTACTGCTGGCGCTGTTGCCGACGGCGGTGCGCTACAGCCAGGAAGTGCGCATGTACTCGCTGCTCGGCCTGTTGCTGGTCGGCACCACTCTGGCGTTGATCTGCTGGGTCAGACGCCCGCAGCGCCGACGGTATCTGGTGATTTATGCGCTGCTGATGAGCGCCGCGTTGTACACCCACTACTTCGCGGTGCTGGCGGCGCTGAGCCACTGGCTGTACCTGGGGCTGATCCGCCTGCTGCCGGGCTATCGCCTGCGGCATATCCAGCGCAAGGACTGGTGGCTGGCCAATCTGGCGATTGTCGCACTCTACCTGCCGTGGCTGCCGAACCTGCTCGATCTGACGCAACACATGGAAGAGCTCAAGGTCGGTGGCGATGTGGGCTGGGAAGATCCGGTGACCCTGTCCTCGCTGCCGTCGATGATCTGGCTGTGGCTGATCCAGAACGAGGGAGATCATCTTCCGCTATTGCTGTTCTGCGGCATGCCGCTGGCGATGCTGGCGCTGGCGGGCGTGGCCGTCGCCCGCGACCGCAGCGTGAACCATGGCAGCGTGTTGCTGGCGCTCTATACCGGTGTGCCGTTGTTTCTGGTGTTCGCGGTGTCGTTCATCAGCCCGGTGTTCATCGAGCGCTATCTGACGGCCTATGCGTTGGGCCTGCCGATGCTGGCGGCGCTGGCCATCGACCGTTTGTACAGCCGAGTTCGCGTATTGGCGCTGGCGGTGCTGGTGGCGTTTGTCGGAATCGAAATGGTCGGGGTGAACACCAACGCCACGGTCGATCCGAATGACCAGTTCAATGTCATGGTCGATCACGTCAACCACCACTTCGTCAGCGGCGACCGGATCGTCACCAGCGACATGCTCTGGTACCTGAGCTACGTCTACTACAACCGCACGGATGCGCAAATCCGCTTGTATACGCCGCCTGCCGCCGACGGGCGATCGACGCGTCCGAACCACTACGGCTTCGGCACACTGGTGTCCGATGAGGTTTATCTGGATCGTCTCGCCGATCTGCCGAAGGACAGTTCCCGGGTCTGGCTGATCGGTGACCTGGACCCGGAAGTCGCGGACCCGTTCCTGCCTCTGCCCAAGACCTGGCAGATGCGTGAGCAGTCCAATGCTGGCGGGGCGAAAGCGCGACTTTTCGTTCTGGAAAAGGACGATCGTACCAACGGGGATTGACTTAAACGCTTCACCTTACTGTTCGCGATAAGAAATGGTCTAACAAGTCCGTTTTGCTCTATGTTGATGTCAAAACACTACTAGTCGAAAGGGTATTGTTGGACTACGCTCGTCGGACAAAAGGACTTACAAAGTAAGGTGAAGGGATTGCAGCAGTTCCACTTTATCTCCGGCTTGCCGCGCTCGGGCTCGACCCTCCTTTCTGCGATCCTTTTGCAGAATCCGCGCTTCCATGCCGGCATGACCAGCCCGGTCGGCGCACTGTTTTCCGGTGTCCTTGAACAGTGCAGCGCCGGCAGCGAATTCGGCGCGGTGATCGACACCGACATGCGCCGTCGCCTGCTGCGCGGCCTGTTCGATTCCTACTACGCCGACAAGGCCGACAAACCTGTGGTGTTCGACACCAACCGGCAGTGGAGCTCGCGCCTGCCGGCCATCAGCGATCTGTTCCCCAAAGCCAAGGTCATCGCCTGCGTGCGCAACGTCGCCTGGGTGATGGACAGCCTGGAGCGGCTCTACCGCGCCAACCCCTACGAAAACACCAAGCTGTTCGGCGATGCCGTCGAGCGCAACACCGTCTACAGCCGCTGCGAAACCCTGGCCCAGCGCAACCGCCTGGTGGGATTCGCCTGGGCAGCGCTGAAGGAAGCCTATTACGGCGAGCACGCCGATTCGCTGTTGATCGTCGATTACGACTTGCTGACCCAGGCCCCGGAGCGCGTGCTGCGGCTGGTCTACGACTTCATCGGCGAGCCGTGGTTCGAGCACGATTTCGAGCACCTGGCCTATGACGCGCCGGAGTTCGACCAGGCCCTGGGTGTGGCCGGCCTGCACAAGGTCAAACCCAAGGTCGCCCTGCAGTCCCGGCGCACGATTCTGCCGCCGGACCTGTTCAAGCAATACGCCGATCTGTCCTTTTGGCTCGATGGCTCAGCCAGCGCTGCCAATGTGATTCGTATGAAGTCCGACGCCGCGATCAGTTGATCGCGGCGTTTTTCATTGATGCGTTTACAACTGTTCGAGTCCGGGTGAGCAACATGTGGTGGAGCAAGCAAAAGTCGCGGGTAACCGAGGGCCAACGGACGCTGGCTGCGCCGCTGATCATGTCGCTGGAACCGCGCATGCTGTTCGACGGTGCTGTCGCGGCCACCGTGGCCGATACCGCTGCGGCCCAGCCCGACAGCCACCCCACTGCCGATGCGGCCAAGGCGCCGACCGCCGATCATCCGGTGGCGAGCAAGGACACTCACGGCCAGGCCGATGCCACGCCGGCTGCCAGCCCTGTGGCGGTGCCGGGCCAGGCTGTGGTGTTCGTCGATGCCCGGGTCAAGGATGCCGACAGCCTGCTCAAAGGCGTCGCCCCCGGTACGCAAGTGGTCAAGCTCGATGCGAGCAAGGACGGCTTGCAGCAGATCGCCGATTACCTGGATCAGCATCAGGGCATCAGTACCGTGGAAATCATCGCCCACGGCAACGCCGGTGACCTGTGGCTCGGCAACAGCTATTTGTCGGCGGACAACGTCGCACAACGCAGCGCCGTGCTGGCGGAAATCGGCAAGGACATGAACGTTGGTGGCGACATCCTCATTTACGGCTGCTACACCGCCGAGGGTGATCGTGGCCTGAGCTTCGTCGATTCGCTGGCGCAACTGACCGGCCGCGACGTGGCGGCGTCGAACAACCGCACTGGCGTGGGCGGCGACTGGGATCTGGAGATCGCCACCGGCAAGATCGAGAGCGCCAACGTGTTGTCGGCCCTGTCGATGAGCGAATACCAGTGGGGCCTCGCCACCTGGACCGCCACCAACAATGCGAACACCGGGGTCGGCTCGCTGCGCGCAGCGCTGGCGTCGGCGCAAAACGGCGACATCGTGACCTTCAGCACCGGCATGACGGTGCAGCTCACCTCGGAACTGTTGATCAACAAGAACATCACGGTTGATGGCGACCTGAACAACGACGGCGTCGCCGACGTTACCCTCGACGGCCAGTACAAGACCCGGGTGGTGGAAATCACTTCCGGCAGCACCGTGACCCTCGACGGTCTGGTGATTACCCGGGGCCTGGTCTCGGGCAACGGCGGCAATGGTGGCTACGGCGCGACCGGGGCCATGGGCGGCGGGATATTCAACGCCGGCATCCTCACACTGAACAACGTCTCGGTCACCGGCAACGCGGCAGCGGGCGGTGGCGGCGGCGGGGGTGTCACGGGCGCCAACTACGGCGGCGGTGGTGGCGGTGGCGGTGGCCTCGGCGGTCAGGGTGGCGGTCATGGCGGCACGGCCGGGCCGGGCACCGGCACGCTGGGTGGCCAGGCCGGCAGCGGCGGTGTCGGCGGCTACGGCGGTGGCTACGATGCGACCCACATGGGCGGTCGTGGCGGCTCCACCATCGGCGGCGCCGGTGGTGTCGGCGTGTCCTATTACAGTAACGGCGGCAATGGCGGCACCGCGAACAATGGCACGATTTCCATTGGCGGCGGCGGTGGCGGCTCCGGCTGGGACAAGGTCGGCGGCGTCGGCGGCAACGCGGCCGGCGGCATTTACAACGCCTCCACCGGCACCCTGAAAATCGTCGGCACCTCGGTCATCAGCAACAACATCGGCGCGGGCGGCGGTGGTGGCGGCGGCAGTGGCCAGGGCAGCAACAACCTCAATGGCGGCGACGGCGGGCGGGGTGTCGGCGCGATCTGGAACCAGGGCGGCACGGTCCTGATCACGGCCTCCAACTTCAGCGCCATCAGCGGTAACGCGGCGGGCAGCGGCTCCGGCGGCTCAGAGCTGGGTGGTGGCGTGACGGGCTCTGTACCTTTGGCCTTCGCGGCGATCTACAACAACGGCGGCACCCTCAACACCGCTTATGTTGAACCGCCGACCGCCACCATCGTGATGTCGGACACGGCGCTGAAAATCGGCGAAACCTCGCTGGTGACCATCACCTTCAGCCGCGCAGTCACCGGTTTCACCAACGCCGACCTGACCATCGCCAACGGCACGCTGACATCGGTCAGCAGCAGCGACGGCGGCCTGACCTGGACCGCGACTTTCACCCCGACCAACAACATCACCGACGCCACCAACCTGATCACCCTCGACAACACCGGGGTGACCGCGATCAGCGACGGCGTGGCGGGCGTCGGCACGACCAGTTCCGTCAACTACGCCATCGACACCGCGCGGCCAACCGTGACCATCGTGATGTCCGACACGGCGTTGAAGATCGGCGATACCTCGCTGGTGACCTTCACGTTCAGCGAAGCGGTGACCGGTTTCACCAACGCCGACCTGACCATCGCCAACGGCACGCTGAGCGCAGTGAGCAGTAGCGACGGCGGCATCACCTGGACCGGGACCTTCACCCCGACAGCGAGCATCACCGACACCACCAACCTGATCTCCCTGGACAACACCGGTATCGCCGACCTGGCCGGCAACGCCGGCAGCGGCACCACGGATTCGCCCAACTACGTAATCGATACCGTGCGGCCGACCGCGACCATTGTCGTGGCCGACAGCAATTTGGCGGTGGGCGAAACCTCGCTGGTGACCATCACCTTCAGCGAAGCGGTCAGCGGTTTCACCACCGCCGACCTGACGGTGGCCAACGGCACCCTGACCGGCCTGAGCAGCAGCGACGGCGGCATCACCTGGACCGCCACGCTCACGCCGACCAACAACATCACCGACACCACCAACCTGGTCACCCTGGACAACACCGGGGTCGTCGATCTGGCCGGCAACGCTGGCAGCGGCACTACCAACTCCAACAACTACGCCATCGATACCGCGCGGCCGACCGCGACCATCGTGGTGGCCGACAACAACCTGAAGATCGGCGAAACCTCGCTGGTGACCATCACCTTCAGCGAAGCGGTGACCGGTTTCACCAACGCCGACCTGACCATCGCCAATGGTACGCTGACAGCGGTCAGCAGCAGCGACGGTGGCATCACCTGGACGGCCACGTTCACGCCGACTGCCAGCATCACTGACGCGACCAACCTGATCACGCTGAACAATACCGGCATCGCTGACCTGAACGGCAACGCCGGTGTCGGCACCACCGATTCGAACAATTACGCCATCGACACCCAGCGTCCGACCGCGACCATTGTCTTGTCCGATAACGCGCTGAAAATCGGCGAAACCTCCGTAGTGACCATCACCTTCAGTGAAGCAGTGACCGGTTTCACCAACGCCGACCTGACGATTGCCAACGGCACGCTCAGCGCGGTGAGCAGCAGCGACGGCGGTATCACCTGGACGGCGACGTTCACACCGACCAGCAACATCACCGATGCGACCAACGTCATCACCCTGGACCAGACCGGCGTCTCGGATCTGTCCGGCAACGCCGGCAGCGGCACTGTGGACTCCGGCAACTACGCCATCGATACCCAGCGTCCGACCGCGACCATCGTGGTTGCCGACAGCACCCTCACGGCCGGCGAAACGACGCTGGTGACCTTCACCTTCAGTGAAGCGGTGACCGGTTTCAGCAACGCCGACATCGCGGTTGCCAACGGCACCCTGACGGCGGTGAGCAGCAGCGACGGCGGCATCACCTGGACCGCAACCTTCACGCCGAACGTGGGCGTCAACGACGCGACCAACCTGATCACGCTGGCCAACACCGGCATCACCGACCTGGCCGGCAACGCCGGCAGCGGCACCACCAACTCCAACAACTACACCATCGACACCGTGGTGCCGACCGCGACCATCATCGTGTCCGACCCCAGTCTGAAAGTCGGCGAGTCCTCATTGGTGACCATCACCTTCAGCGAGGCGGTGACCGGTTTTACCAACGCCGACCTGACCATCGCCAACGGCACGCTGAGCGCGGTCAGCAGCAGCGACGGCGGTATCACCTGGACGGCAACGTTCACGCCGACCACCAACATTACCGACGCCACCAACCTGATCACGCTGGACAACTCCGGGGTTCAAAACCTGTCGGGCAACGCCGGCATCGGCACCACCGATTCGAACAATTACTCGATCGACACTCAGCGTCCGACCGCCACCATCGTGGTCGCCGACACGGCACTGGGCGTCGGCCAGACCTCACTGGTGACCATCACTTTCAGCGAAGCGGTGACCGGTTTCACCAACGCCGACCTGATCATCGCCAACGGTACGCTGAGCGCGGTGAGCAGCAGCGATGGCGGCATCACCTGGACCGCCACGTTTACGCCGGCGGCGGGGATCACCGATACCACCAACGTCATCACCCTGGACAACACCGGCATTGCCGATCTGGCGGGTAACCTCGGCAGCGGCACCACCGATTCCAACAACTACGCCGTCGACAGCCAGCGGCCGACGGCGACCATCGTCATGACCGACAGTGACCTGCGTCCCGGGGAAACTTCGCTGGTGACCATCACCTTCAGCGAAGCCGTGACCGGATTCGACAATTCCGACCTGAGCGTCGCCAACGGCACTCTGAGCAATGTCTCGTCGAGCGACGGCGGCATCACCTGGACGGCCACGTTTACGCCGAACATTGGCATCACCGACCTCACCAACCTGATTGTCCTGAACAACACCGGCATCACCGACCTGGCCGGCAACACGGGCACCGGCACCACCAGTTCGGCCAACTATCAGATTCATACCCAGGTGCCGACCGCCACCATCGTGGTTGCCGACACGTCGCTCAGGGCCGGGGAAACCTCGCTGGTGACCATCACCTTCAGCGAAGCGGTGAGCGGTTTCGACAACAGTGACCTGACCATCGCCAACGGCACGCTGACCAACGTCAGCAGCAGCGACGGCGGTATCACCTGGACCGCGACGTTCATCCCGACCGCCAATGTCACCGACGCCACCAACCTGATCACCCTGAACAACGCCGGGGTGGCCAACCTGTCGGGCAACAGTGGCGTCGGCACCACCGATTCCAACAACTTCGCCATCGACACCGCGCTGCCGACCGCCACCATCGTGGTCGCCGACAATCGCCTGGGCATCGGTGAAACCACCACCGTGACCATTACCTTCAGCGAAGCGGTGAGCGGGTTCGATCTGTCGGACATCAGCGTCGCCAACGGTGCGCTGTCGAACCTGACCAGCAGCGACGGCGGCGTGACCTGGACCGCGACCCTGACACCGACTGCCGGCATCAACGACGCGACCAACCTGATCGTCCTCGACACCGCCGGCGTTCAGGATCTGGCCGGCAACGCCGGGGCGAGCATTGCCATTTCCAACAACTACATCCTTGATGCGACGCGGCCGACGGTGAACATCGTGGTCGCCAACCCGCACCTGGGCATCGGCCAGACCACCACGGTGACTTTCACCTTCAGCGAGGCAGTGAGCAATTTCGACCTGTCGGACCTGAGCGTGACCAACGGGGACCTGAGCAACCTGAGCAGCAGCGATGGTGGCAAGACCTGGACCGCAACCTTCACGCCGACCGCGAATGTCACCGACCCCAGCAACTTCATTGCCCTGGACACCAGCAACGTAACCGACCTGGCGGGCAACGCCGGCAGCACGGTGGCGGTGTCGAACAACTACGCCCTCGACAGTGAGCGGCCGACTGCCACGGTGGTGGTCGCCAATCCGAACCTGGGTGTCGGCCAGACCTCGCAAGTGATCATCACCTTCAATGAAGCGGTGACCGGTTTCGACCTGTCGGACCTCAGCGTGGCCAACGGCACCCTGTCCAACCTGAGCAGCAGCGACGGCGGCAAGACCTGGACCGCGACCCTGACGCCGAACGCCAACGTCAACAGCGCCAGCAACGCGATCAGCGTCAACAGTGCCGGGGTCAGCGATCTGTCGGGCAACAGCGGCAGCGGGATCAGCCAGTCCGGCAACTACGTGATCAACACGGTGCCGGTGGTTGTACCTCCGGTGACACCGACATCACCGCTGGTGGTGGTATCGCCGGATCCGGAGTTCCGCATCGACGTTCCGGTCGTTGCGCCGCCGCTGCCCGATGTGCCGCTGCAACCGGTCATCTTTGCGCCACCCACCGGCGATCTCGGTTCACCGCTGAGCTTCCCGCCGCTGTTCGAGCAGCGGGTGATCGGCAATGGCATCCGTCCGCTGGGCGACATCTTCATCAACCACGGTGCGTTGAGCCCGAGCTTCATTGCCCAGGTGTTCACCAGCAGCGACAGCGGCGGTGATGGTTCCGGCCATGGCTTCCTCGGTTTCGGTGGGGGTGATGGCGGGGTGTTCGGCATCAGCACGCTGTCGAGCCTGTTCAACCAGGACAGCGCCGCCGAGCGGGATTCGCTGAATGCCTTCGACCGTCATTCGATCAAGGGCGGCGATATTTCCCAAGGCCTGCGCGGTGTGTTCGGCGCGCCGACCCTGGGCCAGCAACTGCAAGAGATCAAGGACAGCGAGCAGCACCGGGTGGACAACTTGGCGGCGGCTCTGCAACAGGTCGGCATCAGCGAAATTCCGGCCTGACAACACACAACAACTCAATATGTGCGGGACCTAGGGGCGATCCAGGGATGAAGAAAAGTCAGAAGTTGTTCGGCGCCAGCCTGCTGGCGCTGGCGATCAGCGGATGTGCAGTCACCAGTGAACCGATCGAACGCAGTGTCAGCGAACAACGGGCCAAATCTGACCTGCAAACCATGTACAAGGGCCAGGAACCGTTGCGCGGTCCGCTGACCCTGCACCAGGCCATGGCCCGCGCGGTGAAATACAACCTCGAAGGACGCCTGAAGATCATGGAGGAAGCGCTGGCCAAGCGGCAGCTCGACCTCGCCAGTTTCGACATGCTGCCGCGCATGGCGCTGGACGCCGGTTACGTCGGGCGCAACAACGTCAGCGCCTCCAGCAGCCAGAGCGTACGCACCGGCACCCAGTCCCTGGAACCGTCGACCTCCCAGGACCGCGACCGCAACGTCGCCGACCTGACCATGGTCTGGAACGTTCTCGATTTCGGCGTCAGCTACATCAACGCCAAGCAGCAGGGCGACCAGCGTCTGATCGTCCAGGAACGCCGGCGCAAGGTGATCAACACCATCGTTCAGGACGTGCGCTCGGCCTATTGGCGGGCGATGGCGGCCGAGCGTCTGCTCAAGCAGATCGACAGCCTGATGGCGCGGGTCGATGCGGCCCGGCGCAACAGCGAAAGCATGAGCGAACAGCGCATCGGCGATCCGGTACAGTCCCTCGGCTATCAGCGTTCGCTGATCGAAGCCACCCGGCAACTGGAAGAGCAGCGTCGCGCGCTGTCACTGGCGAAGACCGAGCTGGCGACCCTGATCAACCTGCCGATGGGCACCAACCTGACCCTGGCCACCGACGACGGTTATCAGATCCCGGAACTCAAGGTCGATATCGCCAAACTGGAACAGGAAGCCCTGACCAGTCGCCCGGAACTGCGCGAGCAGGATTACCAGACCCGGATCAGCGCCGCCGAAACCCGCAAGGCGATGCTGCGCATGCTGCCGGGCCTGGAGTTTTCCGCCGGCGGACACTACGACAGCAACTCGTTCCTGGTGAACGACCGCTGGGCCGACTATGGCGTGAAAGTGACCTGGAACCTGTTCAACGTGATCTCCGCCCCGGCGGCCATCGACGTGGCCAAGGCCGGCGAAGAAGTCGCCACCGCACGCCGTCAGGCCATGTCGATTGCGGTGCTGGCGCAGTTGTACGTGGCCAACGCCAACTATCAGGAGGCGCTGCGTCAGTTCAAGACCAACCAGCAACTGTCGGACATCGACGGGCAAATCGTCGGTCAGTTGCGCAACCGTCATCAGGCGGCGGGCATCGGCGAACTGGATCTGATCCAGGGTGAACTGAACAACCTCCAGGCCGACTTGCGCCGTGACCTGTCCTACGCTGATCTGCGCAATGCCTATGGCCAGATCTTCGCCAGTGCCGGCCTCGATCCGCTGCCGGATCAGGTGCAGTCGACCGAGGTGCAGTCGATCGCCACGGCGCTGGCCAACCGCGAAGCGGCGTGGGCCTCGGGGGATATTTCGGTGCCGGTGGCCCATGCCGCAGCCAAGTGAGTGATGAGTCGGCCGGCGTGCTCGCGGCTGCCGGTCTCTGTGGATTTGCCGTTGCTGTTGCAGGCGTTGGCGGCGATCGAGGACGGAGACTGGCGCGGCCATTTCAACACCGCGTATTTCACCGGTGACTGGAGCGGTGTGGCGCTGATTTCCGCTGCCGATGCCTTGACCGAGCTGTCTCCCGGTACCGCCGAACCGGTGCCGCGCCGCCCCTGGTTGAATGACCGCCGCTGGCAACAGGCGTTGCAGGATCTGCCACTGGAGATCGTCAGTGCGCGACTGCTGCGACTCGGCCCCGGCGGGCAGATTCATGAGCATCGTGATTACGATCTCGACGAACCGGACGCTGATCTGCGGTTGCACATTCCATTGCTCAGTCCGCCCGCCGTGGATTTCTGGCTCGACGGATTACGCATGCCGATGGCGGCGGGTGAGTGCTGGTTTCTCGATCTTGCGAGACCGCATCGAGTCGACAATCGCGACAGCACGGCACGGGTTCATCTGGTTCTCGACTGTCGCCCCGGCGCCTGGCTGGAACAGATGATTGCCGAGGGTTTGCCGAGTACGCCACAGCCTGATGCCGAAGATTCGGCATTACAGCGTTTTCAGCGTCTGCTGGTCGCGGATCCCGCGTTGTCGGCGACCCTGCAGGCGTTGCGCGATCCCGAAGCGTTCATCAGCCAGACACTGGCGCTGGCCGCCGAGCGTGGCTTGTCATTCTCCCGGGAAGAACTGCACGCGGCGATGCGCAACGGGCGTCGGTCGTGGAACGAACAATGGCGAGCCTGAATTTCGACGGCTGGTTGCCGATCCGCATCTGGAAAATTGCCGGGCAATGGCAGGTGGACTGGTGCTGGTTTGGCGACACGCCGTTGCACCAGCCGTTTTTTCGTGAGGCGGTGGAGCAGGCGCTGCAGTTGCCGTTCAACCAGGCGTTTCGCCGGCAAACCCCGTTGTCGGCGCTCACGCAGTGGCAGACGCTCAGTCCCGGCCTGGCGCCGAGCGCCTTCATCCTGCATGCCTCGCGTTGTGGATCGACGCTGATCAGCCAGATGCTCGCCCGCCTCGACGATCACATCGTGATCTCGGAACCTCCACCCCTCGATGCCTTGTTGCGCAGCGATCTGCCCGCCGCAGAACGCCGTGCGGCCATCGCCGGGTTGCTCTCGGCCTACGGCCAGCGCCGGCGCGGGATGGAGCAGCGGCTGGTGATCAAGCTCGACGCCTGGAACATCGGCGAATGGCCGTTGCTCCACGAATGCTTCCCCGACACGCCGTGGTTGTTTGTCTATCGCGATCCGCTGGAAATCGCCGTTTCACACCTGCGTCGCCCGGGTATGCACATGGTGCCCGGCCTGCTTGGCGAGTGCGTGCTGGACGACGACCTGCCATTCGAGGGGCGCGAAGATTTCATCGCCCGCAGGCTCGGACGTCTGCTGGAGGCGGCGCGCTTGCACTGCGCTGATTTCGGCGGGCTGACGGTCAATTACAGTGAGTTGCCCGAGGCGATGACAGGACGGCTGGCGAGGTTTTTTCAGCTGAATGCCGAGCAGTGCGAGCAGGTGCTGACAGCTTCGGCACAGCATGCGAAACAGCCGTCACAGGCGTTTGTCGCCGATGGCGAAAGCAAACGCCGCGAAGCCTCCCCGCTGTTGCAGGCGCGAGTAGAACGGTGCGCGCGAGCTCCTTACGAAGCGCTGGAGCGCTTGCGCGCACTCACGACTTGGCCGACAGATCCGCCATCCCCTTGAGCAATTCGATCGGCAACGGGAAGACGATGGTCGAGCTCTTGTCGCCGGCAATCGAACTCAGGGTCTGCATGTAGCGCAATTGCATGGCGCCGGGCTGGCGGCCAAGCATTTCGGCGGCCTGCATGAGTTTTTCCGAAGCCTGCAATTCACCTTCGGCGTGGATCACCTTGGCCCTCCGTTCCCGTTCGGCTTCGGCCTGTCTGGCGATGGCGCGGACCATCGATTCGTTGAGGTCGACGTGCTTGATCTCGACATTGGCGACCTTGATGCCCCAGGCGTCGGTCTGGGCGTCGAGCACTTGCTGGATGTCGATGTTCAACTGTTCGCGCTCGGCCAGCAGTTCGTCCAGTTCATGCTTGCCGAGTACCGCGCGCAGGGTGGTCTGGGCCAGTTGGCTGGTGGCCACCAGGAAGTCTTCGACCTGGATGATCGCTTTCTGCGGATCGAGCACCCGGAAATACAGCACCGCGTTGACCTTGACCGAGACGTTGTCGCGGGTGATCACGTCCTGCGGCGGCACATCGAGGACGATGGTGCGCAGATCGACCCGGACCATTTGCTGCACCACCGGAATCAACAGGATCAGCCCCGGCCCCTTGACCTGCCAGAAGCGCCCGAGCTGGAACACCACGCCGCGTTCGTATTCACGCAGGATGCGGAACGTCGAGCCGGCCAGGGCAATGAGCAACAGCAGCAGCGCGACAAAACCGATTTGCAGACCCATGATCACTCTCCGAGCGGTGCCGCGTCAGCCGCGGCCACTTGCAGCAACAAGCCCTTGCGCCCGACCACCCGCACCGGTTGCCCGGCGTGCAGCGGCGTGGCACTCGACACTTGCCAGCGTTCTCCTTGCAATTGCACCCAGCCGTTGCGGGTGTCGGGCGACTCTACGACGGTCACGGCCGTCACGCTGCCGACCAGGCCGGCGTCGCCGCTGACCGGGTGTCGCGGCCGGGTCCTCAGGGCACGAACCAGCAACGCGATCAGCAGCAGTGCGCTGACCAGCCCGAGGCCGATCATCATCGGCACCGGCAGCTCGGCGTTGCTCAGGATCAGCGCGCCGATCACGAACATGACGATGCCGCCCAGGCCAATCACGCCGTAATTGGGCAGCGCGGCTTCGGCGATCAGAAACGCGATGCCCAGGGTAATCAGCCAGAGGCCGATGGGATCGATGGCGTGCAACGGGATGTCCGCAGCCAGGGACGATCCGCTCAGCAGCATCAACAGGACAAACGCATAGCGACGGATGTTCACTTGACCCTCCGGGAGAGTCATGGGGTTCTCTTATCAGTCTAGTAGAGCCTGCGGTCGGAGGAATTCTGATCAGTTCCAGCGTCGCCAGTGGGCGGATTTACCTTCATTGCGCGGCTTGCCCGACTAGACTTTCCAGAACAGGTACAACGTTCATCACTGTCTGCCGCGCAGCGTCGGCGGGCACCGAGGTGCATCATGCGTATGGCAAGAAAAGTGCAAAGCAGCCTGACCCGGGCGCAATGCCAATACGACGTCGTCTCCCATCCGCACTCGAGCAGCAGCCTGGAAACGGCGCGGGTTTCGGGAATTCCGGCTGAACGGGTGGCCAAGTCGGTGATCCTCGACGACCACCACGGGCATTACCTCATGGCCGTGCTGCCCGCCAGCCGCCATCTGGACCTGAGCAAAGTGCGCACCAGCGGCGAGTGGCAGATCACCCGCGAAAGTACCCTGGCGCACCTGTTCGATGACTGCGAACGCGGCGCGGTGCCGCCGCTGGGCGATTCCTATGGCCTGGACATGGTCATCGACCCATTGGTGACCCGGCAGAAAGATATTTACCTGGAGGCCGGCAACCACAACAACCTGCTGCACATGAGCATGCCCGAGTTCCTGAAAATGGTGCCGCATGCGCAGGTGCGGGAGTTGAGTCAGTAGTTTTTTTCAGCGTCTGTGCCGACGCCAATCGCGAGCAGGCTCGCTCCCACAGGTTCTGCAATGAATCTGTGGGAATGTGGCTTGCTCGCGAAATGTTTTTATCCACTGAGTCTTCGAAGGAGTAGAACAATGGAAAATCCAACACACAGCCTCCCATCCCTGTTCAAACAACTGGGTCTGCCCAACGACCCGGTCAGCATCGACCAGTTCATCGCCGCCCATTCCCCGCTCAAACCCGAGCTGCACCTGTGCGACGCGTTTTTCTGGACCAAGAGCCAGGCGGATTTTTTGCGGGACGAGATTCTCGATGATGCGGATTGGGCGGAGGTGGTGGATCAACTGGATGTGATGTTGAGGAAGGGGCGGGGCGCTTAGTCAGCGTAAAATTTCGTCACAGGATATCCTCAATTGCCCTCTCTATCTGGGGTAGCTTCCGGGGTCAAAGAAAACTGGAAGCTGAAAAATGCGAAGACTTCCCTCAGTAGAAATGATCAGTGTCGAAGCTTTTAAAGAAAATTTTGATGCGGTAATCGAGGACGTCAAATATGAGCCCGTCGCTTTACAAAAGCACAGTCAAGTTTTAGCTGTCCTGCTTTCCGCATCATTGTATGAGGCGATTATTGAACGGCTGGACGATCAGTATTTGGCGTTGATCATTCACTCGCGACGCAATGAAATTGGTAAAACCATCGAGCTGGATCAGCTGTAAAAAACCTTTGAGGAGATTTGTTTCAAAACTTGACTGAATTTCCCCTCCAATGCCATATTGATAGTTAGCAAACTAACAGTGTGTGCATTCCTTCGTGCCGAACAACCTCGAATCCCTCCAGATGAACATCAGCAGTGCCATGGTGGTGGCCGCCAGGCATTGGCGGAAGATCTGCCAGACCACGCTGGTCAACTATGGAATTTCCGAAGCCTGCGCCGTCCCGTTGTTGATGATCGGGCGGCTGGGGGAGCGCGTGCATCAGGTGCAGGTGGCGCAGGCGGCGGGGATCGAGAGTCCTTCGCTGGTGCGGCTGCTCGATCAGTTGTGCCACGCCGGCTACGTTTGCCGCACTGAAGACCCGCAGGATCGCCGGGCCAAATGCCTGAGCCTGACCGACACCGGCCGCGAGCTGGTGCAGGCGGTGGAAGGCGAGCTGGTGCGTCTGCGTAATGAAGTGCTCGAAGGCATCGACCGGAGTGATCTGGAAGCTACGCTTCGAGTATTGAGAGCTTTCGAAGCGGCCAGTCCGCCAGCGGTGACCCATCCGTGAACGGCTTTTTTTCCGGCATTCCTCCGGCCCGGGACTGGTTCTACGGGATCCGTACCTTCGCGGCGTCGATGATCGCGCTGTACATCGCCTTGCTGATGCAGATGCCGCGTCCGTACTGGGCGATGGCCACGGTGTACATCGTTTCCAGCCCGTTCCTCGGGCCGACCAGTTCCAAGGCGCTGTATCGGGCGATCGGTACGTTCCTCGGCGCCGCTGCGGCGGTGCTGTTCGTACCGATGTTCGTCCAGAGTCCGTATGTGCTGGTGGTGGTCATCGCGTTGTGGACCGGGATTCTGCTGTTCCTGTCCCTGCATCTGCGCACCGCCAATAACTACGCGTTGATGCTCGCCGGCTACACCTTGCCGCTGATCGCCCTGCCTGTGGTGGATAACCCGCTGGCGGTGTGGGACGTGGCGGAAGCGCGGACTGAAGAGATTTTCCTCGGCATCGCGGTCGCTGCCGTGGTCGGGGCGATGTTCTGGCCACGGCGCCTAGCGCCGGTGTTCAACGATGCCGTGGGCAAGTGGTTCGCCGATGCGACCACCTACAGCCTGAAATTCCTCAGCCGTGACGTGAACCCCGAAGAAGTCACTGCCCTGCGCATGGCCATGGTCGGCAGTTTCAACAGCCTGGAATTGATGATCGGCCAGTTGCCCCACGAAGGTGCGCGGCCGCAAACGGTGCGCAACACCAAGGAACTGCGCGGGCGGATGATCCATCTACTGCCGGTGATCGATGCGCTGGAAGATTCGCTCTACGCCCTCGAACGGCGCACGCCGGAACTGGTGGAAAAATTCGCGCCGCTGCTCACCGCCACCCGCGAATGGCTCGGCCACAAAGATGCCGATCTCGACCGCTGGCAAGCCCTGCGCGATCAGCTCGAAGCCCTGCAACCCAGCGCCGAAGCCCTGGAAGATCGCAAACAGTTGCTGTTTTCCAACGCGCTGTACCGCCTCGGCGAATTCATCGATCTATGGCAAGACTGCCGCAGTCTGCAGGATGCAATCCTGTGCGAGCGTCAGGACAGCTGGCGCGCGGTTTACCGCCACTGGCGCCTCGGTCGTCTGACGCCGTTCCTCGACCGTGGATTGATGCTGTATTCGGTGGCGTCGACCATTCTGGCGATCATCGTCGCCTCGACGCTGTGGATTCTGCTGGGCTGGACCGACGGCGGCAGCGCGGTGATTCTGGCGGCGGTGTCGTGCAGTTTCTTTGCCTCGATGGACGACCCGGCACCGCAGATTTACCGGTTCTTTTTCTGGACCGGGATGTCGGTGCTGTTCGCCAGTCTGTACCTGTTTCTGGTGCTGCCGAACCTGCACGACTTCCCGATGCTGGTGCTGGCGTTTGCCATCCCGTTCATCTGCGTGGGTACTCTGACGGTGCAGCCACGGTTCTACCTCGGCATGCTGCTGACACTGGTCAACACCTCGTCGTTCATCAGCATCCAGGGTGCCTACGACGCTGACTTCTTTGCATTCGCCAACTCCAACCTGGCGGGGCCGTTGGGGCTGTTGTTCGCGTTTATCTGGACCCTGATCGCCCGGCCGTTCGGCGCCGAACTGGCGGCCAAGCGCCTGACCCGTTTCAGTTGGAAAGACATCGTCAGCATGACCGAGCCGGCAAACCTCGCCGAGCACCGGCAACTGGGCGTGCAGTTGCTCGACCGCTTGATGCAGCACTTGCCACGTCTGGCGCTGACCGGTCAGGACACCGGCATCGCCATGCGCGAAGTGCGCGTAGGGCTGAATTTGCTCGACCTGCTGGCCTACACCCCGCGCGTGACCGGTGCGCCGAACGCGTTGCTGCAGCAAGTGGTGGCCGAGGTCGGCGAATACTTCCGCGCTTGCCTCAAGGCCGGCGAGCGCTTGCCGGCGCCGAGCCAGTTGCTGATGACCATGGACCGTACCCGCCGCGCACTCAACGGCCACGGCGATGAAGAAACCCGACTACACCTGTTGCACGCCTTGAGCGGTTTGCGTCTGGCGCTGTTGCCCGGCGTCGAATTCGTCTCCAGTGCCGAACCCGAAGAACCGCTGCCCGAAGGAGCGCCCCTATGATCGGTGACCTGGACATCAGCGGCATCTTCCTGCCGACCCTGCTGGTGCTGATGGGCATCACCTACGTGCTGTTCGTGCTGGTACACGGCGTGCTCACACGCCTGCATTTCTACCGTCTGGTCTGGCACCGGGCATTGTTCAACGTGGCCCTCTACGCCGTGATGCTGTACGGCGTGGACTCACTCAGTCGATACCTGATGACATGAAAAAACCGTTTTTGACTATCGGTCGCGTGATGCTGACCTTGCTGATCGTGGCTTTCGCCGTCGTCGTGGTCTGGCGCATGGTGATGTATTACATGTTCGCGCCCTGGACCCGCGACGGCCACATCCGTGCCGACATCGTGCAGATTGCCCCGGACGTGTCCGGGCTGATCCAGCAGGTCGAGGTCAAGGACAACCAGTTAGTGAAACGCGGCCAGGTGCTGTTCAGCATCGATCAGGACCGTTTCAAACTGGCGTTGCGTCAGGCCAAGGCAGCCGTTGCCGACCGCGAAGAAACGTTGGCTCAGGCCCAGCGTGAGGCCAAGCGTAATCGTGGCCTGGGCAATCTGGTGCCGGCGGAACAGCTGGAAGAAAGCCAATCGAAAGTCGCCCGCGCACAATCGGCACTGGCCGAAGCGCTGGTGACGGTGGACAGCGCCCAGCTCAACCTCGACCGCTCGGTGATCCGCAGCCCGGTGGACGGCTACGTCAACGACCGTGCACCGCGTGCTCAAGAGTTCGTCACCGCTGGACGTCCGGTGCTGTCGGTGGTGGACAGCAATTCGTTCCACATCGACGGCTATTTCGAAGAGACCAAACTCGACGGCATCCATATCGGTCAGTCGGTGGATATCCGCGTGATCGGCGACCGCGCCCGTTTGCGCGGGCATGTCGAAAGCATCGTCGCCGGTATCGAAGACCGTGACCGCTCGAGCGGCAGCAACCTGTTGCCCAACGTCAACCCGGCCTTCAGCTGGGTACGTCTGGCGCAGCGGATTCCAGTGCGCATTGCCTTCGACGACGTGCCGGATGACTTCCGCATGATCGCCGGGCGTACCGCCACGGTGTCGATCATCGACGATCAGCAGCAGGAGCCCGCGAAATGAGCAGGGCCCTGATGATCGCCGGTCTGGGCGTGATGCTGTCGGCCTGTTCCATGGTCGGGCCGGACTATCACCTGCCGGGTGACGCGGCGATTCAGCGCAAGGATTTTCAGGGCGATCTGGCGGTGGCCGGCAAGCCTGTGGTTTCGACTCCGGTGCCGGCGGACTGGTGGCGGTTGTATCGTGATCCGCGTCTGGACCAACTGGTGCAGCAGGCCATGGCCTCCAATACCGATCTGCGGGTGGCGGCGGCGAACCTGTCCCGGGCCCGTGCCCAGGTCGATGAGGCCGAGGCGGCCGGTGGCTGGAGCGGCGGCGTGAAAATGGGCGCCCAGCGCTTGCAGGAATCCGGTCAGGCGTTCCTGCTGCCGGAGAAAGTCCCGGTGGCCAACGTCGCCGACATCGGCATCAGCGCCTCCTACCAGTTCGACCTGTGGGGCACTTTGCAACGCGGGATCGAAGCAGCGAAAGCCAACGCCGACGCGACCCAGGCCGCCGCCGACACCGCGCGCATCACCCTGGTCGCCGATGTGGTCCGGGCTTACACCCAGGTTTGCGCGGCCAACGAAGAACGGGAAATCGCTCAGCACTCCCTCGACCTGCAATCCCAGAGCACCACGCTGATCCAGCGCCTGCGCGATGCCGGGCGCGGCGACGAAACCCAGGTCACCCGTTCGCAGACCCAATTCAAGTCCCTGCGCGCCGATCTGCCGCGTTATGAGGCGGCGCGTCAGGCCGGGCTGTTCCGCCTGTCGATGCTGCTGGCCAAACCGGTCGATCAATTGCCGGCCGGCACCGCGACCTGCGCCGAACTGCCGAAAATCGCCCAACTGGTGCCGGTCGGCGATGGTGCTGCGCTGCTCAAGCGTCGGCCTGACATCCGCCAGGCCGAGCGTCGCCTGGCCGCCGCGACCGCCGGGATCGGCATCGCCACCGGCGAGCTGTATCCGGACATCAGCATTGGCGCGACCATCGGCACCGTCGGCATTGTCTCTGATCTTGGCGACCCGTCGACCAACCGCTGGGGCTTTGGCCCGTCGCTGAGCTGGAAGGTGCCGACCAACGGCGCCCGGGCACGGATCCGCGAAGCCGAAGCCTCGACCCAGGGCGCTTTGGCGCATTTCGACGGCGTGGTGCTCAACGCCATCCGCGAAACCCAGACCGGCCTGGCCCAATACACCGCGCTGCTGCAACGCCGCGACGCCCTGGCCGATGCCGAGCAGTCGGCGAAGCTGGCGGCTGACCAGACTCACCGCTTCTTCCAGGCGGGCCGCGAGTCGTTCCTCGCTGATCTGCAAGCCACTCGCACCTACACCGATGTCACCGCGCAACTGGCCGCCGCCAACACCCAGGTTGCCATGAGCCAGATCGATTTGTTCCTCGCCCTCGGCGGCGGTTGGGAAAGCGGACGAACGCAAGCGTCGAGCGCCAGCAAACCCTGAGGCCGTTGCTATGCTTTGAAGTGTTGGAGGGGCGCCCTGAGCAAGGCGCCTTTCCAGTGCACATTGCTAGCGCAGGTCTAGGGGAAACCAATAATGAAAAACCCTTACGCTCTCGGCTTCTGGTGCGCCCTGGTCGCACTGGTGCTGCTGTCTGCCACCTATTTCTACGGCATCATGCTGGCCCATCAGATCGACAAGGCGATGGTCTTCCTCGACAGCGCGACCGCGTTGATCGCAGTGATGGCGATCGTCGTGGTGGCCTGGTCGTTGGTGCAAGTGCAAAAACTCAAGAAAAGACAGCTTGAACAAAGCAAGACCCTGCTGCTGATCTGGGACACCAAAGTCGCGCTGCGCAAGGTCGAAACCGTGTTCGACCGCTACTTCTGGGGCAGCTACTGGCAACCGGGGCGCACCTTCGCCGAAGTCATGGGCGAACTCACCGGCACCCCGCTGGAAAAAAGCCTCGAGGCCCTGAAAAAACAATGCCTGGAACTCGACAGGCAGGTTGCCGATGACGGCTGGCACTGGCTGAACAACGCCCGTGAACTGTCCGACGTCGCGACTGCGATGGCCCGCGAGCGCTATCAGCTGGATTTCTGTGATCCGCGCGGCGACGGGCCGGGCGGGGCGGTGATCGACCGGGATTTCGAGGTGCTTGTGTACACCTGGACCGCACGCCTGAAAAGCTTCGATCATCAGCTCGACGAGATCGAGGTCCAATATTCCTGATCCCTAAAAGATCGCCGAACCCGGCGATCTTTTTGTTTGTCCATGTCCCGTGGACACTCTTTAACCTTTAAACATTGGGCCGCCCTGCGCGGCCAGTGCTAATCTCCACCGCTAAATTCAGCGGAGTCGAACCACGGCCCGGTCACGGGTTCACGGAAGACGACCACACCTTCAGCCACGGAAATCGATCAGGTCATTCATGAATAAATCAGCAGGCGTGCTTCTCGGAATCGTTGTTGCCATTGGCGCCATCAGCGTCGGCGGGGCCTGGTACACGGGCACCAAGATTGAAGGCGTGCTCAACAACGCCGTCGTCGACGCCAACAAAGAGCTGCAGACCGCCATGGCCGGTTCCAACGGCAGCGCGTCGCTGGAGCTGGTGTCGCTGGAGCGTCACACCTTCAGCAGCACCGCGCACTATCGCCTCAAGGGCGAAGGCGAGATGTTCGGTGAAGCGCCGGTCGAGCTGCTGTTCGTCGACCACATCGAACACGGCCCGCTGCCGTTCTCGCGTCTGGTCTCGCTGAAATGGCTGCCGGTCATGGCCACCAGTCACTACGAGCTGGAGAAGACGCCGGTCACCGAAAAATGGTTCGCCGCCACCAAGGGTGCTGCGCCACTCAAGGGTGTGGTCAACATCGGCTACGACCAGTCCACCACCGGCAATATTGAGCTGCTGCCGCTGGAAACCGCGCTGGACGACAAGTCGAGCCTGAAGTTTTCCGGTCTGAACATGGACATTTCCGCCAGCGCCCAGGCGCAGAAGGTCAAGGCCAACGGCTACATGGACAGCCTGCACCTGACCACCGTGGCTGAAGACCAGGCGCCGGTGCAGATCGAACTCAACGGCCTGACCCTGGCCAGCAACCTGAACAAGAGCAGCTACGGCTACTACACCGGCGAGAACACCCTTGAGCTGACCGGCAGCAAGACCACTTTCGGCGCCAAACAGTTGGTGCTGGGCGTGAAGAACTTCGAGATGAAGAACCTCACCGAAGAGAACGGCAGCAACGCCTCCGGTCGTGCCGACTACAAAATCGGCGAAGTGACCCTCAACGACAAGAAAATCGGCTCGGCCAACCTGGCCATGAGCCTGAAGAACCTCGACATCCCGTCGGCCCTGTCGCTGATGCAGATCTACCAGACCAAGCTGCAGCCGTACGAAAAAGCCGCCGCCGAAGCCACCGCCGCCGGCCTGCCGGCACCCGAGCTGAACCTGACCGAAGCCGAGTCCGCCCAGGTCAAGGCTGACATGCAGAAACTGCTGGCCGCTGGCCCGCAACTGGCACTGGAAGACCTGTCGCTGAAAACCGCCAACGGTGAAAGCCGCGCCAACCTGGTGCTCGACCTGACCAAACCGGCCTCGATGGACCTGCCGCCGGATCAACTGGGCAAACAACTGATCGCCCTGCTTGACCTCAATGTGCAGGTATCCAAGCCAATGCTGGTGGATCTGCTCAGCGTACAGGCCCAGATCGACGGTCAGACCGACGCCAAAGCCATTGTTGATCAGGCCAGCGCCGCCGCCGACATGTTCTCCGGCATGGCCGTGGGTTCGCAGTTGGCAACGCTGGATGGCACCAATGTGACGACCAAGTTGCACTACGCCGCCAATCAGGTGGAGTTCAACGGCCAGAAGATGACGGTCGAGCAGTTCGTCGGTTTCCTGATGAGCAAATTTGCCGGCGTCAGCGTCAGCCAGGAACAGTAAAACCCCGCGCAACACCGCAGCGCCCGGCCTTTGCCTTCTGCAAACGCCGGGCGTTTTGCTGTCTGGAATCTGCGTTTGCGGCGAGCCCCCGCGTTTTCGGTCACGAATCTGAACAAATATTGTGTTCTGAATATTGGTCTACGCTTGCGTGCAAGACTGCTTGGATTAGCTTGGCCGAGTGATACCGACTTGGCCTCCGTCACGAATCGGGCAAGGGGGGGCGTAGCTACCCGGCTGGCCATGTAAGGATGCTGACGAATGCCGCGTATTGATGTTCCTGTATTACATCGTGGTCTACGCCCTTTGTTTCGAGTCGCGCTGTGCAGCCAGTTGCTCTGGCCCGCATTGGCGCTGGCCGATACGCCCTATGATCAGATGGTGCGTGATGCGCGTGCCGGGCAAACCACGCCTGCACTGAACGTGCTGCGTCAGGTTCCACCGGGTCAATCGACCACGGGGCAGGTCAGCGATCACCTGCAAATTGCCAGTTGGGCCGGGCTCGATGCCGAAGTGGTCAAGGTTTATGAAACCGAGGGCCGCAACCGTGTCCTGCCTGTTCAGGCCCTGACTGCCACTGCCCGGGCCTATCGCAATCTCAAACGCTGGGATCAGGCCACCGAGGTCTACAACAAGGCCCTGGCGCTGGAACCGAACAATGCCGACCTGCAACTGGGTCTGGCGTTGACCCAGGCTGATTCCGGCAAACCCGATGAGGCCGTGACCCGCGCCAAGGCATTGGTTGCCGTCAAGCCTGACGATCCTTCCCGCCGCCTCGCACTGGGCTATGCCCTGACCCGCGCCGGCAAACAATACGACGCACTGTTCGAATACGATCAGGCCTTCACTCGCGCCGGCAGCAAACCGGAAGTCGCCCGTGAATACGTGGTGGCCCTGCAAAAGGCCCGTCTGCCCGAACCTGCACTGCGCCTGGCCAACCAGCGTCCGGGATTGATCGATCCGGTAACGCTACGCCGCCTCGAAGGCGATCTGGCCGCCGAACGCGTGCGCCTTGCCGAATTCGCCACCCGCAGCGAAAAAGAACGCTACGTGATCGCCGACCGCGCACTGGCCGACTACGACAAACTCCTCGCCACCTGGACCCCGGACGCCAGTGCCCACGACGACGTGACCCGCTGGCGCATCGATCGCATGGGCGCCCTCAAGGCCCGGGCGCGCACCGCCGACGTCATCACCGAATACCAGAAGCTGCAAGCCGAAGGCGTGAAGATTCCGACCTACGCCCTGCGCTGGGTGGCCGCGTCCTATCTGGATCAGCGGCAACCGGAAGTTTCCACCGACTTGTATCGCCAGGTGCTCTCGGCACCGGACGCCGATGCCGGTGATCGCCTTGAAGACACCACCGCGTTGTATTACTCGCTGCTGGAAAGCGACCGTGCCGAAGAAGCACGCAAGGTCGCCGAAGACTTGGCCAAAAACGAGAAACCGCGCGTCGAACTCAAGGGCCTGCCGATCGGCAACCCCAGCGACGACTGGATGGACGCCCAATTGCTGTCGGCCCAGGCCGCCGGCACCTACGGCGCGGACCTGCCCCATGGCGAGGATCGCTTGCAGACGCTGGTCGATCAGGCGCCAGGCAACGTCGGCCTGCGTCTGTCCCAGGCCGATCTTTACCTGGCCCGCCAATGGCCCCGTCGCGCCGAAAGCCAGCTCAAGGAAGTCGAGAGCATGGTGCCCCGGGACATGGGCCTGGAAGTCGCTCAGGCCCGTACCGCCATGACCCTTCAGGAATGGCGGCAGATGGATGCCCTGACTGACGACGTCGTCGAGCGTTTCCCGGACAACCGTCAGGTGCAGCGCGCTGCACGCGAGCGTGAAGTGCATGACATGTCCGAGCTGCGCGTCGAAGCCTACGGCGGCAAGGCCAATGGCGGCAGCGGTGGTAATGCCGGCGCAGTCAGCGGCAGCCGGGACTTCGGCATCCAGAGCACGCTGTACAGCCCGCCGATCGATGAAGACTGGCGGGTGTTCGCGGGGATCGGTTACGCCACCGGCGACTTCGCCGAAGGCACCGGCAATCACCGCTTCCAGCGTGTCGGTCTGGAGCGACGCACCCGTGACATGACCCTCGAAGCGGAAGTCTCCAACCATTCCTACGGTTATGGCGACAAGCAGGGCGCCCGTCTGGCGATTGCCCGGGACATCAACGACAACTGGCAGTACGGCGGCAGCCTTGAATACCTGTCGGCGGACACCCCGCTGCGCGCGTTGAACAGCAACATCAAGGCCAACGGCGGCAGCGGTTTCATCCGCTGGCGCGCCAATGAAAGCCGCGAATGGAAACTGTCGGTCAGCCCGTCGCATTTCAGCGACGGCAACAACCGCGTCGAAGCCTTGCTGACCGGACGCGAGGGCGTCTACAGCACGACTCATGTGCAGGTCGACGCTGGCCTGGAGGTCAGCACCAGCCACAACTCGAATTCCGAAGACGTGCCTTACTACAACCCGAAGGCGGACTTCAGCGTGATGCCGACGGTCAACGTCAACCACGTGCTTTACCACCGCTACGAAACCTCCTGGAGCCAGCAGTTCCAGGCCGGTGCGGGTACGTACAGCCAGCGTGACCACGGCACCGGCGGCATGGCGATGCTCGGCTACGGCCAGCGTTATGCCTGGAACGACGTATTCGAGGTGGGCGGTTTGTTCAGTGTGATCAACCGGCCCTACGACGGTGATCGGGAAACCGATCTGCGTCTGCTCGTCGACCTCACTTTCCGCTTCTAGAAGAGTTTGAAGATGCCTTTTATTTCGCGTTTCATCCTTCTGCTGGGAGTGCTGCTGGTCAGCGCCTGCGCCCAGCAAGCCCCGGCCTTCGCGCCGCCGTCGGAGCGTCCGCTGGCGGCCAATGAAAAACCATGGCCGAAAAACCACGTGCTGGGCATTGCCTATCACGACGTCGAGGATCGTGATCCCGATCAGGCCGTGGTGGCGGTGCGCACCGAGCGCATGATCGAGCAACTGGCGTGGCTGCGGGAAAACAACTACAAGCCGGTGACGGTCGATCAGATCATGGCCGCGCGCAAGGGCGGGCCGGAACTGCCGCCCAAAGCCATCCTGCTCAGCTTCGACGATGGCTATTCGAGTTTCTATACCCGCGTGCTGCCGGTGCTGCGTGCCTATAACTGGCATGCGCTGCTGGCACCGGTCGGCGTCTGGATCGACACACCACTGAATCAGCCGGTGGATTTCGCCGGCACTCCACGCCAGCGCTCCGACTTTCTGACCTGGGACCAGGTGCGGGAAATCTCGCAATCGGGCCTGGTGGAAATCGCCGCCCACACCGACGCCAGCCACAAAGGCATCCTCGCCAACCCGCAAGGCAACATGCAGCCGGCGGCCGCGACCCGGCGTTATGACCCGGTGACCAAACGCTATGAGTCCGAGGCGGACTTTCAGGCGCGCATGCGTGCCGACGTGGCGACCATCTCGGAAAAAATCCGCAAGGTCACCGGTAAAAAGCCAAGGATCTGGGTCTGGCCCTATGGCACGGCGGACGGCACTTCGCTGACTGTGGTCAGCGAGCAGGGCTACGAAATGGCCCTGACCCTCGACGACGGTCTCGATGCCCTCGACAACCTGATGAGCAGCCCACGCTTCCTCGTCGCGTCCGACCCGGATGGCGAGCACTTCGCCAACAGCATCGTGGCGGTGCAGTCCGACTTCGCCATGCGCGTGGTGCATGTGGATCTGGACAACGTCTATGACCCGGATACGGCGCAGCAGGAAGTGAACCTCGGCAAGCTGATCCAGCGCATGGCCGACATGGGCGCCAACACGGTATTTCTGCAAGCCTTCGCCGACCCGAAAGGCGATGGCCTGGTGCATTCGCTGTACTTCCCCAACCGCCACTTGCCGGTGCGTGCCGATATTTTCGACCGTGTCGCCTGGCAACTGCGCACCCGGGCCCACGTGAAAGTATTCGCCTGGATGCCGGTACTGAGTTTTGCGCTGGATTCGAAACTGCCACGGGTCACGCGCTGGGATCCGAAGACCGGCACCACGTCGGTCGACCCGGATCAGTACAAGCGGCTGTCGCCGTTCGATCCCGAGGTGCGGCGGATCATCGGTGAGATCTACGAAGACGTCGCGCGCCTGACCTCGGTCGACGGCATCCTCTACCACGACGACGCCGTGCTGTCGGACTTCGAAGATGCCAGCCCCGAAGCATTGAAGGCCTATGCCGCTCAGGGTCTGCCGGGCTCGATTGCCGCCCTGCGCGACGATCCGGCGGCCATGCAGCGCTGGACCCGGTTCAAGAGCCGCTACCTGATCGACTTCACCAACGAACTGACCGCCAAGGTGCGGGCGATCCGTGGCCCGCAGGTGATGACTGCGCGCAACATCTTTGCCGAGCCGATTCTCAACCCCGAGAGCGAAGCGTGGTTCGCACAGAACCTCGACGACTTCCTCGTGAGCTACGACTGGACGGCGCCGATGGCCATGCCGCTCATGGAAAAACAGACCCATGCGCAATCCGGCCCGTGGCTGGAAGAACTGGTGGCGAAGATCAAACAGCGCCCCGGTGCGCTGGATCGCACGGTGTTCGAATTGCAGGCCCGGGACTGGACGAAAAACGACCAGGCCGACATCGACGGTGCACAACTGGCCGACTGGATGGGCCGCCTCAAGCGTCAGGGCGCGACGAGTTTCGGCTACTACCCGGACAACTTCCTCGAGAACCTGCCGGACCTGAAAACCGTGCGGCCTGCGCTCTCCAACAAATGGAACCCATGACATGCTGGATAGACTGCTGGCCCTGCTTGTTCTGGCGATCGTCCTCGGCGTCCCGCTGGGGCTGATCTTCCTGGTCACCGGGCAATTCCTGATGGACTTCGTGTTCTTCTACCCGCTGTTCATGTCCGGGTTGTGGATTTCCGGCGGCCTGTATTTCTGGCTGCACTGGGAACGGCACTGGCCGTGGAAGGACGACACGCTGCCGCCGCCGCTGGAAGGCGAACCGCTGATTTCGATCCTGATCCCTTGCTACAACGAAGGCGACAACGCCGCCGACACCATTCACGCGGCGCTGGCCCAGCATTACCCGAACATCGAAGTCATCGCGATCAACGACGGTTCCAAGGACAACACCGCGCAAGTGCTGGATGCGCTGGCCAAGGAAGACCCACGGCTGCGGGTGCTGCACCTGGCGGAAAACCAGGGCAAGGCCGTAGCCCTGCGGATGGGCGCCATCGCGGCGCGCAGCGAATATCTGGTGTGCATCGACGGTGACGCGCTGCTGGCGCCGAACACCGCTGCTTATCTCGTGGCACCGATGCTCGACAACGCGCGGCTTGGCGCGGTGACCGGCAACCCGCGGATCCGCACGCGTTCGACGCTGGTCGGGCGGGTTCAGGTCGGCGAGTTCTCGTCGATCATCGGGCTGATCAAACGCACCCAGCGGGTGTTCGGGCGGATCTTTACCGTGTCCGGTGTGATCGTTGCGTTCCGTCGCACGGCGCTGAACCGGGTCGGCTACTGGAGCCCGGACATGATCACCGAAGACATCGACATCAGCTGGAAGCTGCAACTGGACCACTGGAGCATCTTCTACGAGCCCCGCGCCCTGTGCTGGATCCTGATGCCGGAAACCCTGCGCGGCCTGTGGAAGCAGCGCCTGCGCTGGGCCCAGGGCGGTGCCGAAGTGCTGTTCAAGAACATTCGCGGGATCTGGCAGTACCGTCACCGTTATCTGTGGCCGCTGCTGTTCGAATACTGCCTGTCGACCGGCTGGGCCTTCACCTTCCTGTTGTCGGTGATCTTCTGGGCGATGGGCAAGTTCATGGTCATGCCTGAAGCCATTGCCGTGCATCACCTGATGCCTCCAGCCTTTACCGGGCTGCTGCTGGCGTTTGTCTGCCTGGTGCAGTTCGCGGTCAGCATCATCATCGACCGACGCTATGAGCCGGGTCTGGGCAGAACCATGTTCTGGGTGGTCTGGTATCCGTTGGTGTTCTGGTTCATCAGTCTGCTGACCACACTGGTCAGCTTTCCGAAGGTGCTGTTCGGCCAGCATCAGAAGCGCGCGCGCTGGGTCAGCCCTGACCGGGGCATCAAACCGGCAGGCGACGACGAAGAGGAGGTCATCAAATGAAAATCATCCGGACCCGCCAGCGGCCATTCCTGGTGGTGATTGACGTGATCCTCACGGTGCTGGCCTGGGTCGGCCTGCTGTATCTGCTGGTGCGCGGGCTGTGGCCGCTGATTGAAACCCACGCCGGCGGGCCGCGCATCGACAACTCGGCGTTCGAAGCCTTGGGTACCTTGCAGATTTATCTGTGGGTGGCGTTGGTCAACGCCGTGATCCTTATTTCCTGGGCCCGTTATCAACAGCGCAAGAGCCGCAGTTTCGCCCAGCGTCGCCTGGCTGCCCCGGTGGTCGACGATGACGGCCTGAGCAAAAGCTTCAAGCTGTGCGATGACCGCCTGCAGAAGCTGCGCAGCCCGGGCGTCATCACCATCCACAACAATCAGGACGGTGATGTCAGCCACGTGGTGCCGCACCTGTGGCCGGTAGAGCGGGCGGAACTGCCGCCACCCCTGGCGCCGCTGGAGCATCCGCGCGTGATTTTTCTGCACGCCGAGGACGACGATAACCGTGAGCCGACGAACCGACTGTAAGCGCGGTGATACCAATGGGCGTCATTTGCCACTGCCACGGCACGAACGGTACAGCTATAGTCTGCAGGCCGAAGACGGCCCAACTGCACAAGGTGCTCCCGGAATGACCCGATTGACCTCTCTCAACCCTTGGCTGGCGGCCGTTGCCGTCGCCCTTTGCGTGCAGTTTCCGGCGCAGGCCCAGGAGCGTTTCACCCTCAGCATTCCCGGTGTTTCGGACAACCGTCTGTTCACCGCGGCGGCAGCCAGTGACGCCGCCGGTTGCGGCGGCAAGAACCTGTCCCCGGCGCTGAGCTGGAACGCCGGCCCGGCCGCCACCCAGAGCTACGCCATCGTGATGCATGATCCGGACGGCCAGAAAGGCCTGGGCGTCGATCACTGGGTTCACTACGGCATCAAGGCCACGACCCGGCAGATCCCGGCTGGCATCGGTACCAAAGCGACTTTCGAAGGTCTGGGCGGCACCAACAGCAAAGGCACGACCACTTATGTCGGCCCGTGCCCGCCAACCGGCGACAGCGCTCACCACTACATCATCCAGATCTATGCCCTGGACCTGGCCCCCGACGCCTTGCCGGCCGGCCTGACCCGCGCCCAACTGCTGGAAAAAATCAAAGGCCATGTGCTGCGCAACAGCAGTGCCGTGCGGCGCTATCACCGCTGAAAATAATTTCGGCGGCGTTTAACCCGAACTGAAAGGGCTGTCCGTCTCAGAGGTTGAATGGATCAATTCTTCCTCGAGGTCAGCCCCCATGTCTCTTCCATCGACGCTTCTGCGACCCCTGGCTGCCGGTGTGCTGTTGGCCATCGCCGGTTGTGGTGTTTCCTCCAACCCGGAATCCGCCGCCGTGCGGCCACCGGCACAGCCCTCTTCAAAAGCCGTAGCGCAACAAGAGAGGGTCATGGCCGATCACTCTTTGGCCAAGCGCAGTGCATTGGCAGCGCCGACGGCCAGTTTTGCACCGATGCCCGCCGGGGAAAGTTATCCACAGGGCTATCGCGCCGAGCCGCGCGAGCAGTACGAAACCCTGGCGGATAACCCGATCCACAGTGTTGCCGAAACGCCCGTTTCGACCTTCAGTGCCGATGTGGATACCGGCGCCTACGCCAACGTCCGCCGTCTGCTGAATCAGGGACACCTGCCGCCGGAAGGCGCGGTGCGGCTGGAGGAGATGGTCAATTACTTTCCCTATGACTATGCGTTGCCGACTGACGGATCACCGTTCGGCGTGACCACTGAACTGGCCGCTTCGCCCTGGAACCCGCACACCCGGTTGCTGCGCATCGGCATCAAGGCGTCCGACCGTTCAGTAGCGGAACTGGCCCCGGCCAACCTGGTGTTTCTGGTGGATGTGTCCGGCTCGATGGACCGTCGCGAAGGGCTGCCGCTGGTCAAAAGCACCTTGAAGCTGCTGGTCGATCAATTGCGCGAGCAGGACCGTGTATCGCTGGTGGTGTATGCCGGCGAATCCAGAGTGGTGCTGGAGCCGACGTCCGGACGGGAAAAAGCGAAAATTCGCACAGCCATCGAGCAGTTGACTGCGGGAGGCTCGACAGCTGGTGCCTCCGGTATTGAACTGGCCTACCAAATGGCGCAACAAGCCTTCATTTCCAAAGGCATCAACCGCATCCTGCTGGCCACCGACGGTGACTTCAACGTCGGCGTCAGCGACTTCGACAGCCTCAAGCAAATGGCTGTGGATAAACGCAAGACCAGGATTTCCCTGACCACCCTGGGTTTCGGTGTGGATAACTACAATGAACACCTGATGGAACAACTGGCGGATGCCGGCGACGGTAACTACGCCTACATCGACAACCTGCGCGAGGCGCGCAAGGTCTTGGTGGATCAGCTCGGTTCGACCCTCGCCGTGGTGGCGAAAAACGTCAAGTTGCAGGTGGAATTCAACCCGGCGCAGGTCAGCGAATACCGGCTGCTCGGCTACGAGAATCGCGCACTCAAGCGTGAGGATTTCAGCAATGACAAGGTCGATGCCGGTGAAATCGGTGCAGGCCATACGGTGACCGCGCTGTATGAAATTGTCCCGGCCGGCGAGAAGGGCTGGCTGGAGCCGCTGCGTTACGGAAAAACCGATGCAGCGGTTTCCGAGAAGAAAGGAGAATTGGCGATGCTGCGTGTGCGATATCAAAAGCCTGAAGGTGGGAAAAGTTTGTTGATCGAGCGGCCGATTGCCAGTCAGGTTGCGCCTGCCAGTGAAGACCTGCGCTTTGCTGCCGCCGTCGCTGCGTTTTCCCAGCAGCTCAAGGATGGCCGCTATACCGGTGATTTCAGCCTCAAGGACACCGAAGCGTTGGCCCGAGGTGCCCGCGGCGATGACCGCTTCGGCCTGCGCAACGAGTTCGTGCAACTGGTGGAACTGGCGCAGAGCCTGCGGACTTCGACTGCGTCCAACACGATGCCGACCGAGCGACGGATTGAATAGTGAGTCGCCTGAAGGGATTTATCAGTCAGCTGTTTGCCAGCGCCGACAGCCTTGAGGCCAGCAGCGACGAATCGCTGCTGGCCCGTTATCGCGAGGGCGACGGCAAGGCGTTCGAGATCTTGTACGCCCGCCACCGCCAGAGCCTGTACCGGTTTCTGCTCGGGTTGAGCGGCAAGCCGGAGCTGGCCGAAGAGGTGTATCAGGAAACTTGGCTGAGCCTGATCCGCAGCGCCAGTCAGCCACAAGGTCGGGCGACTTTTCGTACCTGGCTTTTCCAGATTGCCCGCAACCGTCTGATCGATCACTGGCGCAAACACGGCGCCCATCAGCCGTTGCATGACAGCTACGACGAACAGACCCATGCGGTCAGTGACGACGCGAGCGATCCTGAACAGTTGCTGAGCCTCAGTCGCGACAGCCAGCGCCTGGACAGCGCCCTGCAAACCTTGCCCGCCGACCAGCGCGAAGTGTTCCTGCTGCGCGCCCACGGCGACCTCGACCTGGCGCAAATCGCCAGCCTCACCGAAACACCGCTGGAAACCGTCAAGAGCCGCTTGCGCTACGCCCAGCACAAACTGCGTCGGCTGCTGGCCGAGGAGGTACTGACATGACGGACACCCGCCAGACACCCGAAGAGCAACTGCTCAAGCATTATCGTGAGCAACAGCACGGCGAACCGCCGGCGAAGCTCGACGCACGGATTATCAGCGCCGCGCATCGCCAGGTCCCGGCACCGAAACCGAGCCCGTGGAAACGCTGGCTCAAGATCTGCCAGACGCCGCGTTATCAGGTGGCTTTCGCCAGTCTGGTCGGCATCGCGCTGATGCTGACGCTGGTGCAACGCGCCCCGGAACCCGTGGCTCATTACGATTTCACCCCTGCCGCCAAACCGGCTGCGCCGCTGGCCCGCAAGGAGGCCATTGAATCCCGGACGTTGTCAGCTCCTGCTCGCGCGATGTCCGCACCTGCGCCTGCACCAATGGCGGAAATGGCTGCGCCGATGCAAAGCGAATCGATCAGCGCCGACACGGCTGAAGAAGCCAAAGCCAGCAAGCGCGCCGCTGCCCCGGCCAATGGGCTCGACGAACAACTGCGCGAGGTCCTGCGTCTGCGCGAATCCGGTCAATCACAGGCTGCCGACACCCTGTACAACAATCTGCACAAGCGTTACCCGAGCGTGAATCTGGACCTGCGCCTCGAACAAATCCGCCAGAACTGACCGGTTGATCGTCCAGCCATTTGGCATTGCCCCGCAAAAACGCGCACTATCGGGGCATTGCCGATGCGCTGGAGGATGCCGTGGCCCAAAAAATCGACCGCATCGCCCAAATGCTCAACTGCCCGGTGAAGGGTGAAGAACTGCGGCGAGCTGTGACGGAGAGCCGTAAGGAATTTCTTCTGGCCAAACAGGCAGAAGAGGATCTGCAGGAAGACGTTCTTGATGATGAGTGGATCGAGGACGACGAAGACGATGATGAATACGACGAGTTTGACTGGACGACGGAGTGAGTAAGGCGTTGCGCAGACGTTCATGAAGCCGCTACAACTCGAAAAGTCGCGGGCTGTGACAGCCCAGGGATGAGTTTCAGCCAGCTGAAATGATCCGAGTACACAATCTCAGTCAAAACGGTCTTCCCGGAGCTTTGCGCAACGCTTGGGAACTCGTGAAGATCCAGCCGAAAAACCAAGGCTTTCAAGCGTTATCCTCTGTTAATCTTTCGCCACCTTCTGAACAGTTAAGGACGACCGTGGCGAACCAACTGCGCGCATTCATCAGCAGTACAATGGAAGATTTGGGTAACGAGCGTCGTGCTGTCGTTTCTCAATTAAAGTCGATGGGTATCGAAC
Organism: Pseudomonas sp. UV AK001; assembly: GCF_046097675.1. Lineage (NCBI taxonomy): Bacteria > Pseudomonadati > Pseudomonadota > Gammaproteobacteria > Pseudomonadales > Pseudomonadaceae > Pseudomonas > Pseudomonas sp. UV AK001. The sequence goes on along the minus strand of NZ_JBJUVZ010000009.1, from coordinate 190,249 downwards.
CTGTTAACGCAGAAGACATGCCGCCGGATGGGCGTTCGAGCTGGGAAACCATCCACACAGAGATTGAGCAGTGCCACCTCTTCATTCTGATATTGGGGGACCGTTATGGCTGGGAGCCTGATAGCGGCGTAGGTGCAGGTTCCGGTCTATCTGTGACGCACCTTGAATTTTTAGCCGCGCGCAGAAGCAACAAACTCGTTCTGCCATTTATGAAAAAGTTGCGCTTTGGAGCAGCCCAGGATACCAAGCGCGACGAGTTTCGTAAGGAAGTGTCCAGTTGGACGGATGGTTTGTTCCGGCAGGAATTTGAGTGGGCAAATGATCTTGCAATTGCAGTGGGAAAATCAGTTACAAGCCTGTTTGCTGATGCGCTGCACAAAGAATTGTTTCGGCGTAGGAATACGATTCCGGCTCCAGTGGTTACAGTATCTTGTGCAGGGACTTCAATAGCGACCGTCAATAACGGGAAAGTACTCCTTGCTGGAGCGGGTATGTCAGTCGCGGCTGGCTATCCTACAGCTCTGGTGCTGATGGAGATTCTGGCAAGTGATCTTTGGAGCGAGCCCCAGGACGCAACCCAGTTAATGGCTTATAACTTCAGTGTTCTTGCCTCTTATTATGAGAAGGTTTTCGGACGATCGGCCCTGGAACTACGCATTACTCAGGTTCTGGATACTCCACAGACGATCCAGCCTACACCCGCCCATCTCAAAGCGGTCCGAGTGTTCAGAAATATTATTACGACGAACTATGACCGGTTGTTCGAGAAAGCCTGTGAGCTTCAAGGGGTCATCTATCGTGTCGTGCATCCCTCTGATGCTGCGTCAGACGAGCAGTTTGAAGGGCTTACGATTTATAAAATGGTTGGTTCGGCTTTAGTGCCCGGCACTTTAGTCCTTACCAGTGACGATCTGCCCTATGCCGCAAAGCAGCAGGTATTTACCAAGTTACAGAACCTTATCGAGCACAATGAATTGGTGGTCATCGGGCACTCACTAAGAGATGGCAACGTCCAGCAGCTTCTTGGCCAGCGAGATCCACACCGCGAGGGCGTTTATGTTTCTCCCTCGACAGCAGCCATTGATGAATTGGCGTTGTTCCGTTTTGGTCTGAAACGAGTGCAGTCGACAGCAGATGACTTTATGAACAGTTTTCTGGTTTAAGCGGGCACAAAAAAGCCCCGGACCTTGCAGTCCGGGGCTTTTTCGTTTCTGTTCATGGCGCACCAGGCGGGATTCGAACCCACGACCCCTGCCTTCGGAGGGCAGTACTCTATCCAGCTGAGCTACTGGTGCAGCGGGCGACATCATACCTAGGTCGGCTCGGGGCGTCCATGCCGGTTTTTGCCGGCTCATTGTCAGTGTTTGTGTCGGGTGAGGGCGCATTCCAAAAGGCTGTAACGTCCTGCAAAACGCTCTCGTGGCAGTTTGGCGAAGCTGTTCTATTGTTTTCCTGCGGCGGGTTCTTCGATCGCCTTACTCAGGGAGAAAAGCATGAGCGTCGTCAATCCTCAAATCACCGATTCCGTCACCCAGTCGAATGTGCAGGTCGTCGGTTCGGCACCGGCCACGGCCATCGCCACGCTGACCCAGGTCACCAGTCATGCGGTCAGTCTGGCGCTACAGAACGCGGTCAGCCATCAGCAGGCGATGAACATTATCGGCAATGCCACGGTCGCGGCAGCCGTCCAGCAGATTCTGGCGGTGGGAGGGCGCTCCTGATGACCGGGGAAAAGGCTCAGAGCGATAACGTGGAGCAACCGGCCGTTGACCCGGCGGCTGCAGCCGCCGCGTTGCTTGAGTCGCTCAATGAACATCTGCTTCAGCAGTCGGCTGACGGTGTCGGGGCGGAAGCGTTGAATCGACAGATTGTCGAAGCGGTGAACCTGCTCAACACACAGCTTGCTGCTCACGCGCCGGCTCTGGCGCAGCTGGGTTCGGAACTGCTGGTTCGTCAGGCCAGCGGGCTGGTGGCGCAGTCGGCGGCGAGCTACTTCGATGGTGTCACCAAGCTCGCTCTGGCCTCTCAAGGTGTGCTGCTGCGCCAGATGACCGAGAGCATCATCAAGGATGACCTCGACGCGGCTACCGAAAGTGCGCTCGGCGCCTTGAATACCCATCTGCTGGTAGGCGGCGCTGCAGCGGTGGCCGCGGCGAGCGGAGTGCTGGACGCCGACGGGGTGAATCAGGCACTCGAGCGAATCAACCAGAGCATTGCCCAGTTCAGCGCCAGCCATCCCGAGCGGTCCGCGGGCGCCTGAGCAATATTTGCAACACTCACTGTCCCTTGAAAGGAGTCGGAGTATGGCAACAGTAAATGAGCAGATTACCGATGCGGTCACCCAGACCAACGTCAGGGTGGTAGCCGAAGCACCGGCCATGGCGATGGGCAGCGTTTATCAAAGCATGGCGCACTCGACCGGCATCCTGTTCGAGAATGCCGTCAGCGCCCAGCAGCAACAGAACACGCTGGCTCAGGCGGCAACCAACCAGGGGGTGATGCAGATTTACAGCGTCGATACCACGGCTGGCGCCGCTGCCACGGAAAAGCTGGGGCAGACGGGTGTTGCTGACAACCTGACCAGTCTGTTGACGGTGCTCAAATCGTTTCAGAACAAGTAGTCACGCCCCTCTATTCCCTGCCGTTCGGCGGCGGCAGGGAACGGGGGCGTCTGTACGTTGATCCGAAATGTTCAGCAATTGCGGCGTTTTTGTTCTTTTTTTCGAACGACCTATTGTCCTTTACCCCCTTTGATCCTAGGATCCGTTTGAGATTTCAAACGCTCTTTGATCGGGTGCCGAGCCGCACGTGTTTGCAACCGTGCACTATTCAGGTGCTTGAGCCCGGTAAATGATTTCCCTGACGGCAGCCTTGCGAGGCGCCTTTCTACAATCATAATTTTGCTCCGCGCTGGCCGCGGTGCTGTTAAGGAAAGCCGACATGCAGCTTAAAGACACCCAGTTGTTCCGCCAGCAAGCCTTCATCGATGGCGCTTGGGTCGACGCGGACAACGGTCAGACGATCAAGGTCAACAACCCGGCCACCGGCGAAATCCTTGGCACCGTGCCGAAGATGGGCGCTGCCGAAACCCGCCGCGCGATTGAAGCCGCTGACAAAGCGCTGCCGGCCTGGCGTGCACTGACCGCCAAGGAGCGTGCAGGCAAGCTGCGTCGCTGGTTCGAGCTGATCATCGAGAACCAGGAAGACCTGGCTCGCCTGATGACCCTGGAGCAGGGCAAGCCACTGGCCGAAGCCAAGGGCGAAATCGTTTACGCCGCTTCGTTCATCGAGTGGTTCGCCGAAGAAGCCAAGCGCATCTACGGTGACGTGATTCCGGGCCACCAGCCGGACAAGCGCCTGATCGTGATCAAGCAGCCGATCGGCGTGACCGCCGCGATCACCCCGTGGAACTTCCCGGCGGCGATGATCACCCGCAAGGCAGGTCCTGCGCTGGCCGCCGGTTGCACCATGGTGCTCAAGCCTGCTTCGCAAACCCCGTTCTCCGCTTTCGCCCTGGCCGAACTGGCCCAGCGCGCCGGCATTCCTAAAGGTGTGTTCAGCGTGGTGTCCGGCAGCGCCGGCGACATCGGCAGCGAGCTGACCAGCAACCCGATCGTGCGCAAACTGTCCTTCACCGGCTCGACCGAAATCGGTCGTCAGCTGATGTCGGAATGCGCCAAGGACATCAAGAAAGTCTCGCTGGAACTGGGCGGCAACGCGCCGTTCATCGTGTTCGACGACGCGGACCTGGATAAGGCCGTCGAAGGCGCGATCATTTCCAAGTACCGCAACAACGGCCAGACCTGCGTCTGCGCCAACCGTCTGTACATTCAGGACTCGGTTTACGACGCGTTTGCCGAGAAGCTGAAAGCAGCGGTCGCCAAGCTGAAGATCGGTAACGGTCTGGAAGACGGCACCACCACCGGTCCGCTGATCGATGAGAAAGCCGTGGCCAAGGTGCAAGAGCACATCGCTGACGCCGTGGCCAAAGGCGCCACCGTGCTGGCCGGCGGCAAGCAGATGGAAGGCAACTTCTTCGAGCCGACCATCCTGACCAACGTGCCGAAAAATGCTGCAGTGGCCAAGGAAGAAACCTTCGGTCCGCTGGCACCGCTGTTCCGCTTCAAAGACGAAGCCGAAGTGATCGCGATGTCGAACGACACCGAGTTCGGTCTAGCTTCGTACTTCTACGCTCGTGACCTGGGCCGTGTGTTCCGTGTGGCGGAAGCCCTGGAATACGGCATGGTCGGCGTCAACACCGGGCTGATCTCCAACGAAGTCGCGCCGTTCGGCGGCATCAAGGCTTCGGGCCTGGGCCGTGAAGGCTCCAAGTACGGCATCGAAGATTACCTGGAAATCAAATACCTCTGCCTGGGCATCTAAGCCTCGGTAGTAGATCGCTGTAAACGCAAAGGGCACGAGAGCGCTGTTCCTTTGCGTCGTTTCAAACCGGAATTTTCTCTGCGGCCGGGAACGCCGTGGCAGTCGATCATCGCATGCTGCCACCGCCGATTCCTCCCGCTTAATCCTTGAACCACGCCGCCCGATGAGCGGTGAATGAGGACTGTAATGAGCAAGACTAACGCTGACTTGATGGCCCGCCGTACCGCCGCTGTTCCACGTGGTGTTGGCCAGATTCACCCGATCTTCGCCGAGTCCGCGAAGAACGCGACCGTGACCGACGTTGAAGGTCGTGAATTCATCGACTTCGCCGGCGGTATCGCCGTGCTGAACACCGGCCACGTGCACCCGAAAATCATCGCCGCCGTGACCGAACAGCTGAACAAGCTGACCCACACCTGCTTCCAGGTACTGGCCTACGAGCCGTACGTTGAGCTGTGCGAAAAAATCAACGCTCGCGTACCGGGCGACTTCGCCAAGAAAACCCTGCTGGTGACCACCGGTTCCGAAGCGGTTGAAAACGCCGTGAAGATCGCCCGTGCTGCCACTGGCCGTGCTGGCGTGATCGCTTTCACCGGCGCTTACCACGGTCGCACCATGATGACCCTGGGCCTGACCGGTAAAGTCGTGCCTTACTCGGCCGGCATGGGCCTGATGCCAGGCGGCATCTTCCGGGCGCTGTACCCGAACGAACTGCACGGCGTGAGCATCGACGACTCGATCGCTTCCATCGAGCGCATCTTCAAGAACGACGCCGAGCCGAAAGACATCGCCGCGATCATCATCGAGCCTGTACAGGGTGAAGGTGGTTTCTACGTCGCGCCGAAAGAGTTCATGAAGCGTCTGCGTGCCCTGTGCGACCAGCACGGCATCCTGCTGATCGCTGACGAAGTGCAGACCGGCGCTGGCCGTACCGGCACTTTCTTCGCCATGGAACAGATGGGCGTTGCTGCCGACCTGACCACCTTCGCCAAATCCATCGCTGGCGGCTTCCCGCTGGCCGGTGTCTGCGGCAAGGCCGAGTACATGGACGCCATCGCTCCAGGCGGCCTGGGCGGCACCTACGCCGGTAGCCCGATCGCTTGCGCCGCGGCCCTGGCCGTGATGGAAGTGTTCGAAGAAGAAAAACTGCTGGATCGCTGCAAGGCTGTCGGCGAGCGTCTGGTCACCGGTCTGAAGGCTATCCAGGCCAAGTACCCGGTGATCGGCGAAGTCCGTGCCCTGGGCGCGATGATCGCGGTCGAGCTGTTCGAAAACGGCGACAGCCACAAGCCAAACCCGACTGCCGTGGCAGCGGTGGTGGCCAAGGCTCGCGACAAGGGCCTGATCCTGCTGTCCTGCGGCACCTACGGCAACGTTCTGCGCGTCCTGGTACCGCTGACCTCGCCGGATGAGCAACTGGACAAAGGTCTGGCGATCATCGAAGAGTGCTTCTCGGAGCTGTAATGCCGGGCACTGTGTGATCGGATCGACAAAAAACCCGCTTCGGCGGGTTTTTTTACGCTTGCTGAAACACATACCCCGCATTCGAGCTGTATCGAATCGCCAGCATTGGCTAAGGTTCAAGCATTGCTAGGGAGGGCGAGCATGACTGCCGTCGAATTACCCGCTGTACCCCGAGTCCTGATTGCCGAGGCCGACCCCTGGTCTCGTGACCTGCTCAAACAGGTTTTGCTTAACGTGCGCTGCGATGCGCGGCTGGATCTGTGCGCCGATGGCCAGGAGGCGATGTCTCTGCTCGGCGAAGTGCCCTATGACCTGGCGATCGTCGACTGGGAATTGCCTGGCGTCGACGGTTTGAACGTGTTGCGCAGTGTCCGCCAGCGCAAACGCAATCCGCCGCTGCCGTTCATTTTGATGAGCAGCCGCAACGACAGCGCCAGCGTGCGCGAAGCCCTGCCGCTGGCACCCACGGCCTATCTGGCCAAACCCCTGAACATGGAAAGCCTGACCGAGCGTTTGCAAGGGCTGCTGCTCAATGCCGGTCAGGAAGTATTTTGCGAAGTGCCCGCCCTGGCGCCGGGCATGACCCTGTCGGTGTTTCTCGAGCGCCGTCGCGAGCAGGCCGACGGTGCGCCACTGATGACCGACGTACAAGTGGCGGTCAAACGCAGCCTCCACCCCAACGGGCTGGATCTGAAGCTGCTGGAAGAGGAAATCCGCACCGACCCACAGATCACTGCGGTGTTGATCGCAGCAGCCAACAGCGCCGCTCAGCACCACGGCGCGGCGGTGCAGACTCTGGCGCAGGCGCTCCATCGCCTGGGCACCGGGCAAAGCATGAACCTGATTCTTGGCCTGGCGCTCAAGCGCAGTGCACGACTCAGCGACCCGTGTCTGGCCGACTACGCCGAGCGCTATTGGGGCCTGTCGCTGCACACCGCCGAGTACGCCCGCACCCTGGCGCGTCTGCTCGATCTGGATCAGGAGCGCTGCTATTGCGCCGGGATGCTTCATCGTCTCGGCGATCTGGCGCTGCTGCGTTGTCTGCAGGAGTGGAAGCAGGCCGGCGGCGAGCTGGATGAACTGGAAGAAGTCGGCGATGCGCTGGCGGAGTTCGGTGCCGCCTACGGTTCGGCATTGCGCACCCGCTGGCGCCTGCCACTGGAGCTGCGCGAGCTGATTGCCTCGGTCTACCAGCTCGGTGGCGGGGTGTATTCCCGTGAGGCGCTGGTGATGAACATGGCGGCGCAGATGGCGCGTCTGACCGAGCACGAGGGCGTCGAGGAACTGGCGAAGAGCCGCACGGCGCGCCTGCTCAAGATCGGCTTGCCGGAGCTGATGCGAATGCGCAAATAGCGCTTGTCCCGCATCAGCGCGGTGTTCAGGCCGAGATGATCCGGTTCTTGCCCTGACGCTTGGCCTCGTACATCGCGGCATCGGCCCGGGCGAACAGGCTGTCGAGGCTTTCGTCTTCCGGGGTGAGGCTGGTCAGACCCTGGCTGACGGTGATGCCGAACGTCTGTTCACCGTGGCTGAAGCTCAATCGCTGGATTTCCTGTTGCAGCCGCTCGGCCACCTGCATCGCCATATCCGGCGCGCAGCCCGGAAAAACCGCAGCGAACTCTTCACCGCCAATACGTCCGAACAGGTCTCCCCGGCGCAGCGAGGCACGCCCGCATTCGGCGATTCGTTGCAGCACGTTGTCGCCTTCCGGGTGACCGTAGGTGTCGTTGATCACCTTGAAGTCATCGATGTCCAGCAGCAGAAACGCCAGCGGCGCACCCTGCAGGCGGGCCTCTTCAAACTCGCGGTTGGCGCATTCGAAGAAGTGTCGACGGTTGCTGCTCTGGGTCAGCACGTCGGTGGTGGCCAGACGCTGCAGCTCGGTTTCCATCTGTTTCTTTTCGGTGATGTCCTCGGCGATGCCGACGATGATCACTGGTTGCCCCGGCTCTTCCTGGCGGTTGATGAAGCATTTGTCGCTGATCCAGCGCACCTGGCCGTCGGCGTCGATGATCCGGTATTCGCGGTCTTCCACGGCGCCCTTGTGCAGCACTTCGGCGAGGCTGCGTTCGGCGTACTCGAGGTCGTCGGGGTAGATGCTGTCGCGCCACTGGTTGTAGTCGGCCAGCAGCAGGGCGGCCGAGCGGCCGAAAATCCGTTCATAGGCGGGGCTGACGTACAGCACCTGACGGGTTTCCCAGTTGAAGGCCCAAAGCACGGCGTTGACGCTGACCAGCAGCGAGCTGAACAACTGTTCGCGTTCGCTCAGGCGCGCGACTTCACCCTGGGCGTGCATCAATGCCATCAGGGTTTGTGCGGCTTCGGGCCACTGGGGAAGGGATGAGTCTTTTTGATTGTTGTTGACCATCGACACGGATCTCAAAGGGCGTGCCGGGAAGTCGACAACAGCCACGGGACAGCCCGCCGGGGTGGCGAAGTGTCTTTGAGATAGGGGATCGCGGGTGAAGTTCCGAAGGGTGCGCCCGGGAGCCGGGCGCACCGATCAACGGCATCAGACGGCGGCAGGGCGCAGCGAGTAGGTTTTCAACTGGTCGGCGAATTCGCGCAGGGACTGGATGCCACTGGCCTCGGCCTCGTGCACCCATTCCTTGATGGCGGCGAGCATGTCGTGGCCATTTGCGCTGGTCTTGACCCAGATCTGCTGCAGGGCCAGGCGTTTCTCGTAGATTACCTTCAGCGCCTGGCTGTGCTCGAGCATGCTCTGGATGCGCGCGTGATGGCGATCCTCCAGCAGGCTGGTTTCACGGGAAAGCAGACGCTTGGCGCGGTGGAACTGATGGCGCACCGAATGATCGACCTTGGCCAGTTCCTGCTTGACCAGCGGCCCGATCACCAGCTTGCGGTACTGGGCCATGATCTGGAAACGGTTGTTGAGGATCGCCATGGCGGTGTCCATGTCCAGGCTGCCCTTGCCTTCGACACGGTGGGCGATCGGCGCAACGCGCTGCACCTTGGCCAGGCGCAGGAAACTGAAGACCTGAATCCAGGCCCAACCGAGGTCGAACTCCCACTTCTTGACCGAGAGCTTGGCCGAGTTGGGGTAGGTGTGATGGTTGTTGTGCAGCTCTTCGCCGCCGATCAGGATGCCCCATGGCACCAGATTGGTCGCGGCATCACGGCATTCGAAGTTGCGGTAGCCGATGGCATGGCCGAGACCGTTGACCACGCCGGCGGCCCAGACCGGGATCCACATCATCTGGATCGCCCAGATGGTGATGCCGATGGTGCCGAACAGCATCAGGTCGATGACCGCCATGATTGCGATGCCCAGCAGGCGATAGCGGCTGTAGAGGTTGCGCTCGATCCAGTCTTCCGGGCAGTTCTTACCGTAGATGCGCAGGGTCTCGGGGTTCTGCGCTTCTTCGCGGTACAGCTCGGCACCTTTGCGCAGGACGGTGGACAGGCCCTTGACGACCGGGCTGTGCGGGTCATCCTCGGTTTCGCATTTGGCGTGATGTTTGCGGTGGATGGCTGTCCACTCGCGGGTGTTCTGCGCCGTGGTCAGCCACAGCCAGAAACGGAAGAAATGCTTCAGCCCGGCATTCAGCTCCAGGGAGCGATGGGCCGAGTAGCGGTGCAAGTAGACCGTGACGGCAACGATCGTCACGTGGGTCATCAGCAGGGTGACGGCGACCAGTGACCAGGCCGACAAGCCAAGAAAACCTTCGTACCACATAGGCTATAGGGCCCTCGATAGAGAAAAAACAGCCGTTGCATTATCACCAAGCACACAGATAAAACCAGTCGCCCTTTCAGATAAGAGATGGCTGGATGTTTCTTGACCTATAATCCCGACATTTTTGTAGGGACATGGACGGCCGAATGTCTGCCACATACCGCGATGCCTTGCGTGCAGCGCTGCTTTACCTGGTTCTTGCCGTTGTCTGGCTACAAGGCATTGGCTATTTATTGAACAGTTTCTTCGATAGCTCTGACCAGTTGCTGCGTTGGCAACTGATCAACGGCTATGCCTTTGTGGTGTTCAGCGCCGGTTTGATCTTTCTTGCCCGGGCGCGCCTGTTCGAATGCCTGGGCATCGGTGCCCGGTTGCGCGAGCGCCAGGCCGATCGTGAACGCCTGCGTCAGGCCGCTGCGGTGTTTGATTGCACCCGCGAAGGCGTGCTGGTCACGGACCGCCAGGGGCTGATCGTGCACGTCAATCGCGCGTTCATGGAAATCACCGGTTACCAGCGTGAGGAAGTCATTGGCCAGCAGCCCAGCCTGTTCAAGTCCGGGCACCATCCTCCGGGTTTCTATCAGGCGATGTTCGCCACGCTGCAGGCGAAGGATGAATGGAGCGGCGAAATCTGGAACCGGCGCAAGAGCGGTGAAATTTATCCACAGTGGCAAACCATCCGGGTGATTCGCGACGAGGACGGTCGGCTCAGTCATTACGTCGCGGTGTTTTCCGACATCAGCGCGATCAAGGACTCCGAGCACGAGCTCAAGCACCTGGCCCACCACGATCCGCTGACCGACCTGCCCAACCGCCTGCTGTTCAGCGACCGCGCCGAACAGGCGCTGGCATCGGCGCAGACTCACAAGCGCGGCTGCGCGCTACTGATGATCGATCTGGACCACTTCAAACTGATCAACGACAGTCTCGGCCACAACATCGGTGACCGTTTGCTCAAGTCGGTCGCAGTGCGTTTGCAGGCGCTGTTCGGCTCCGGCATCACCCTGGCGCGGCTGGGCGGCGACGAGTTCGCGGTACTGATGGAAAGTTGTCCACAGCCGGCGCAGGCCGCAGCCCTGGCTCAATGGATTCTCGATGCACTCAAGGAGCCGTTCTGCCTCGACGGCCATGAACTCTTCATCAACGCCAGCCTCGGCATCAGCCTGTTTCCCAGTGATGCCCTGAGCGCCGAACAACTGCTGCGCAACGCCGATGCGGCGTTGTTCAAGGCCAAGAGCAGCGGCCGCAACGGCTACGCGCTGTACACCGAAGAACTCACCGCTCATGCCCAGCAACGGGTCGAAATCGCCTTCGAACTGCGCCGCGCACTGGAGCAACAAGAGCTGCGGGTCTACTACCAACCCGTGCACGATCTGAAAACCAGTCGCCTGATCGGCGTCGAGGCGCTGGTGCGCTGGGAGCATCCGCAGCGTGGTCTGGTGTCGCCGGCGGAATTTATCCCGATCGCCGAACGCACCGGGATGATCTCGGAAATCGACGCCTGGGTCATGCAGCAGGCCTGTCGGCAGATGTGCCAATGGCAGCAGGCCGGGGTGGTGCTGTCGTTTGTCGCGGTGAACGTTTCGTCGCGACTGTTCGCCCGCCGCGAGTTGTATCAACAGGTGGCGCAGGTGCTGCACGACACCGGCCTCGATCCGGCGTATCTGGAGCTGGAAGTCACCGAAAGTGCAGTCATGGATGACCCGGAAGTCGCGCTGGAGCAGATGCATCGTCTGCGCGAGCTGGGGATTCGTCTGGCCATCGATGACTTTGGCACCGGTTATTCGTCGCTGCTGCGGCTCAAGCGCCTGCCGGTACAGAAGCTGAAGATCGATCAGGGTTTCGTCGCAGGCCTGCCGTGGGACGAGGACGATGCAGCCATTGTCCGGGTGATCATCGCCCTGGCTCGCAGCATGGGTATGCAGGTACATGCCGAAGGCATCGAGCAGGCCGAGCAGGCGGCGTTCCTGCTGGAGCAGGCGTGCGATCTGGGGCAGGGCTACTGGTTCGGGCGGCCCGTGCCTGAAGCGCAGATCGACTGGGCCAGAGCGCCCGCAATCGGCTGAGGGACGTGCGCAGCGGGTTTGCGAGCGGGCAAATCCGCCGCAAACCCTTGCTGCATCACATAATGTTTTCCAGTTATATAAACATTCTTAAATAGTCTTTTTAAGAATATCTGCGCCTCTCTTATATTGCTCCCACGCCGAACGCAGTGCCGCCCACTGCCAGGCATATCCCATACAAAGGAGCAGCACCATGAGCGCATCCCTGCGTAGCGTTGACGGTCAGGACGAAACCACCATTCTGCGTGAAATCCAGAGCGCCTTGCGCGACCTGCGTTTCGGTGCAGTGGAAATCACTGTGCACAACGCGCAAGTGGTCCAGATCGAACGCAAAGAGAAATTCCGTCTGCAGCAACCGGGCAACAAACCGGGCTGAATCAAAAAGATTCCAGCCTGCGCCCGCTCTTGCCGGGGATCAATGCAAGAGTGGGCGCAGGCGGTGATCTTTATAGGCAACCCGATTTTCGCAATCCATAAGAAAAAGCCACCACCAAGAATTCCAGGAGCTTTCACCATGTCGTCGATTCGCCGTTACGCTTTGGCCGCCCTGGCCAGCGCTGTGTTTGCCGGTTCTGCGATTGCCAAGGATTACGAACTGCTCAACGTTTCGTATGACCCGACCCGCGAGCTGTATCAGGATTACAACGCCGAATTCGTGAAGTACTGGCAGGCAGAGCATGCCGGCGACACCGTGAAAATCCAGCAGTCCCACGGCGGTTCGGGCAAGCAGGGCCGTGCGGTGATCGACGGTCTGCGCGCTGACGTCGTGACCCTGGCCCTGGCCGGCGACATCGACGAAATCGCCAAACTCGGCAAGACCCTGCCGGCCGACTGGCAGAAGCGTCTGCCGGACGCCAGCACTCCGTACACCTCGACCATCGTGTTCCTGGTGCGCAAGGGCAACCCGAAAGGCATCAAGGACTGGGGCGATCTGATCAAGAACGACGTCTCGGTGATCACGCCGAACCCGAAAACCTCCGGCGGTGCACGCTGGAACTTCCTCGCGGCGTGGGCCTACGGCCTGAAAGCCAACGGCGGCAACGAAGCGAAAGCCAAGGAATACGTACAGACCCTGTTCAAGCACGTTCCGGTCCTGGACACCGGCGCCCGTGGCTCGACCATCACCTTCGTCAACAACGGTCAGGGTGACGTGTTGCTGGCCTGGGAAAACGAAGCCTTCCTGGCGCTGAAGGAAGACGGCGGCAAGGACAAGTTCGACATCGTCGTGCCTTCGCTGTCGATCCTCGCCGAACCTCCGGTGGCCGTGGTCGACAAGAACGCCGAAAAGAAGGGCAACGAGCAGATCGCCGAAGCCTACCTCAAACATCTGTACAGCCCGGCCGGCCAGGAAATCGCGGCGAAGAACTTCTACCGTCCGCGTGACAAGGACGTGGCCGCCAAGTACGCCCAGCAGTTCCCGAAACTGGAACTGGTGACCATCGACAAGGACTTCGGCGGCTGGAAAACCGCACAGCCGAAATTCTTCAACGACGGTGGCGTGTTCGACCAGATCTATCAGGCGCAGTAATCTGAAATAAGCTGCAACCGAGCTTTAGTGCCGGACACCCCATGTGGGAGCGAGCTTGCTCGCGAAGGCGGTGTGTCAGACAACGTAAGTGTTGAATGATGCTCCCTCTTCGCGAGCAAGCTCGCTCCCACATTAGTGCGTTCAGCGGAACGTTTTTTAACCAAGGACTTTTATGTCGCGTCGTATCTCCCCCGTCATACCCGGCTTCGGGCTGACGCTGGGCTACACCTTGGTGTACCTCAGCCTGATTGTGCTAATCCCGCTGGCGGCGATGTTCGTCCATGCCGCCCAACTCACCTGGGATCAGTTCTGGACGATCATCTCCGCGCCCCGCGTGCTCGCCGCACTGAAGCTGAGCTTCGGCACCGCGCTGTGCGCCGCGATCATCAACGGCATCATCGGCACGTTGCTGGCCTGGGTGCTGGTGCGCTACACGTTCCCGGGGCGCAAGGTGATCGATGCGATGATCGATCTGCCGTTTGCCCTGCCGACCGCGGTGGCCGGTATTGCGCTGACGGCGCTTTACACGCCGACCGGACTGGTCGGGCAGTTCGCCGCCGACCTCGGTTTCAAGATTGCCTACACCCCGCTCGGGATTACCCTGGCGCTGACCTTCGTGACCCTGCCGTTCGTGGTGCGCACGGTGCAGCCGGTGCTGGCCGACATTCCCCGTGAAGTCGAAGAAGCCGCGGCGTGCCTCGGCGCGAAACCTTTGCAGGTGTTTCGCCACATCCTGCTGCCGGCGCTGTTACCGGCCTGGCTGACCGGTTTTGCCCTGGCGTTTGCCCGGGGCGTCGGCGAGTACGGTTCGGTGATTTTCATCGCCGGCAACATGCCGATGAAAACCGAGATCCTGCCGCTGCTGATCATGGTCAAGCTCGACCAGTACGATTACACCGGCGCCACTTCCATCGGCGTGCTGATGTTGGTGGTTTCCTTCGTCCTGTTGCTGCTGATCAACTTGTTGCAGCGGCGCATCGAAACCCCATAAGGAGGCGCGAACCATGTCCCAATCGTCTATTGCGGCCGCTTCCTCGGCCAACGCTGCCCGCCGTGGCAGTGCCACTTCGCGCAGAGTGCTGATCGGCCTCGGCTGGCTGATTTTCTTCCTGTTTCTGGTGCTGCCGCTGTTCATCGTGGTGTCGCAGGGGCTGAAGAACGGCCTCGGCGCGTTCTTCACCGCGATCTTTGAACCGGATGCCTTGTCGGCCCTGAAACTCACCGTGATCGCGGTGCTGATTTCGGTGCCGCTGAACCTGGTGTTCGGCGTCAGTGCCGCGTGGTGCGTGAGCAAATACTCATTCCGTGGCAAGAGTATGCTGGTGACGCTGATCGACCTGCCGTTCTCGGTATCGCCGGTGATCGCAGGTTTAGTTTATGTGTTGATGTTCGGCGCTCAGGGCCTGTTCGGGCCGTGGCTGCAGGATCACGACATCCAGATCGTCTTCGCCCTGCCGGGCATCGTGCTGGCGACGATCTTCGTCACCGTGCCGTTCGTGGCCCGTGAGCTGATCCCGCTGATGCAGGAACAAGGCACTCAGGAAGAGGAAGCCGCGCGCCTGCTCGGCGCCAACGGCTGGCAGATGTTCTGGCACGTGACCGTCCCCAACATCAAATGGGGCCTGATCTATGGCGTGGTGCTGTGTACCGCGCGGGCCATGGGTGAGTTCGGTGCGGTGTCGGTGGTTTCCGGGCACATTCGCGGGGTGACCAACACCTTGCCGCTGCACGTCGAGATCCTCTACAACGAATACAACCACGTGGCCGCGTTCGCCGTGGCGAGCCTGTTGCTGATCCTGGCGCTCTTCATCCTGCTGCTCAAGCAGTGGAGCGAAAACCGTATCAACCGCCTGCGCGCCAGCGCCGCGGAGGAATAATTCATGTCGATCGAAGTGCGTAACGTCAGCAAGAATTTCAATGCGTTCAAGGCGCTGGACAACATCAGCCTGGACATCCACAGCGGTGAGCTGGTGGCGCTGCTCGGCCCGTCCGGCTGCGGCAAGACCACCTTGCTGCGCATTATTGCCGGTCTGGAAACCCCGGATAACGGCAACATCGTGTTCCACGGCGAAGACGTGTCCGGCCACGACGTGCGGGATCGCAACGTCGGTTTCGTGTTCCAGCACTACGCTTTGTTCCGCCACATGACGGTGTTCGACAACGTCGCGTTCGGCCTGCGCATGAAGCCGAAAAATCAGCGCCCGACTGAAAGCCAGATCGCGACCAAGGTCCACGAGCTGCTGAACATGGTGCAACTGGACTGGTTGTCGGATCGTTACCCGGAGCAACTGTCCGGCGGTCAGCGTCAGCGTATCGCCCTGGCCCGCGCCCTGGCGGTGGAGCCGAAGGTGCTGCTGCTCGACGAACCGTTCGGCGCCCTCGACGCCAAGGTGCGAAAAGAGCTGCGCCGCTGGCTGGCGCGCCTGCACGAAGACATCAACCTGACCTCGGTGTTCGTGACCCACGACCAGGAAGAGGCGATGGAAGTGGCCGACCGCATCGTGGTGATGAACAAGGGTGTGATCGAGCAGATCGGCTCACCGGGCGATGTCTACGAAAACCCGGCCAGCGATTTCGTCTATCACTTCCTCGGCGATTCGAACCGTCTGCATCTGGGGGATGACAACCACGTACTGTTCCGCCCGCACGAAGTGTCGCTGTCGCGGCATGAGCTGGAAGATCACCATGCCGCTGAAGTCCGCGATATCCGGCCGCTGGGCGCAACCACGCGGGTGACGTTGAAGGTTGAAGGCCAGGCTGATCTGATCGAGGCGGAAGTGGTGAAAGATCACGACAGCCTGACCGGGTTGGCCAAGGGAGAGACGTTGTTCTTCAAGCCGAAGGTCTGGCAGAAAGTCGCCAGCCTCTGAAAGCATCGCTCGTTCCCACGCCGAGCGTGGGAACGAGCGAGCCGGGCAGCGGTTCAGGCAGCCGCACGATTTGGATTGACCCGCACCACACCCGCCCGCGCCTCGATCTGCTCTTTCAGCTCATGCCGCATCCCGAGCATGAACGCCAGTTCGGCCACCACAAACAACGGCCCGACGATCAACCCGCTCAAGTCATCGACGAACGCCGGTTTGCGCCCCTCGTAATGGTGCCCGACAAACTGGATCACCCAGCCAATCACAAACATCGCAAGACCTGCGCTCAGCCAGACCATGGTGCTCTGCTGCGCCAGAACATGCCCGGCCCAGACCGACAACCCCATCAACACGGTCATCAGAACCCCGAGCTTCAGTTCCAGTCGCAGGTAAAACCACGCCGAAGCAAGGGCGGCAATCACCGCCGGGGAAATCCACAATCCGCCCACCGACCATTCCGGCCGCGACAACAGCACGGCCACCGCCACCACAATCAGCGGAATCCCGATAAAGTGGCTGGCGATGTTGCGCGGGTCACGGTGGTAAGCGGCGTATTGACTCAAATGATCGACGAGGCTTTTCATTGTTGTTCCTCCTGTAGGTTGATCGAATCATGCCCCGGGTTCACGGTTCGCTCTGTCAGGCAGGCGACAATCTTTAGGAGAATGCATGGATAAGGTCTGGCGCGCGCGCCTGCTGACCGGGCAATGGTTCAGTCATCTGCCTTCGTCCTTTCAGGATAGTCTGCTGGCGGCAGCCCGGGAGCGGCGGCTGGCGGCGGGGCAGCGCTTGTTCCAGCGCGGTGATGCGCCGTGCGGGCTGTACGCGGTGCTCGACGGCGCGGTACGCATCGGCGCGGTCAGCGAGCAGGGCAAGGAGGCGTTGCTCAGTCTGGTGGAGGCGCCGCACTGGTTCGGCGAAATTTGCCTGTTCGATGGTCAGCCCCGCACCCATGACGCTTACGCGGTCGGGCCTTGCACCCTGTTGCACATTCCCCAGGCCACGCTGCTGAAACTGCTCGACGAACATCCCGTTTACTGGCGGCATCTGGCGTTGTTGATGAGCCACAAACTGCGCCTGACCTTCATCAATCTCGAACAATTGAGTTTGCTGTCGGCGCCGGCGCGTCTGGCCCATCGTTTGCTGATGATCGCCGAAGGCTACGGTGAACTCGCCCCGCCACGCCGGGTGCTGCAACTGCCCCAGGAACAGTTGGCGTCGATGCTGTCGCTGTCGCGGCAGACCACCAACCAGATCCTCAAGGAGTTGCAGGGGCAGGGGATTATCGGCTTGAGTTATGGGGAGATCGAAATCCTCGACGCCGCGCGATTGCGCGCGCTGGCGACCCTCTGAAGAACACGTGTTCCCCTGTGGGATCGATGTTGTTTCTACGAACCGCGATAAGTGGAGAAGCCATACGGGCTCAGCAGCAACGGAATGTGATAGTGCTGATCCGTCTGCTTCACTTTAAAGATCACCGGAATCTCCGGGAAAAACGTCTCGTGTTTGGCCTTCTCGAAGTACTCGCCAGTCTTGAACACCACCCGATATTCACCCGCCTCGAACGGCTTGTTCGCCGGGAACAGTTCGGCGATCCGCCCCTGTTCATTGGTAGTGCCCTGCGCCAGCGGCTGCCAGTCCTGGCCCATGTGGCGTTCCAGCGTCACGTTGATGCCCGGCGACGGCAGGCCGTTTTCCAGATTGAGTACGTGCACGCTCAGCGGGTTGCCGGCGGCCAGCGCCAGGCTCGAAAAGGCGCTCAAGCCAAGCGCGGTAAAAGTCATGCGCAGTGGGGTCATGGTGATGCTCCTGGGTTCAAGTACGGTTGATGGACAGGCCGACGATTTCGGCAGCCTTGATCGCGCAGTTTTCGTCCTGCTCGCCGCCGCCGAGCAACAGCAGCTCATCGAGGGTGTTGAGGTTGGCGGTTTCCGGGTTGCTTCGGGCACGCTCGGCGAACAGCCGGGTCGGGGTTTTCGTCGATAGCGCGGTGTAGGCCTTGCGTTGGCTGGCGGCGGTGTTATGCGGGCCGATACCGTCGCCGCGCAAGGTCACCAGAAGGTTGCCGCCTCGGTCGAGCACCGACACCGTGCCGGTGCAGTTTTCCAGCGCCGCGTCGGCCAGCAGCCGTGCGGTTTTCAAATCGAGATCGGCGTGACGTGGCAGCTCAGGCGCGGCGAACGCGGCGGTGCCGAGGCCGATTGCCAGGCTGGCGATCAAGTATTTAGCGGACATGGGCAGGCTCCAAAAGCGAAGGCCGCCACCTTATCCGCCGGTTCCCGTCGAAACCTCGTCAGCCGGATTACAAGTTTGTAATGGGCAACGCCGCAGAAGGGGCCTAGCCTGTGCTTCTGATCAATCGAGGTGTGCCATGCGTTTGCTGGTTGTAGAAGATGAAGCCAAAACCGCGAATTTCCTCGCCAAAGGGCTGGGCGAGTCGGGTTTCGCTGTTGATGTGGCGCTGAATGGCCTCGACGGGCGCTACTTCATCGAGCAGCAGGCATATGACCTGATCATCCTCGACGTGATGCTGCCGGGCCTCAATGGGTGGCAATTGCTCCAGCTGATCCGCCAGCGTGGCGCCACGCCGGTGCTGTTCCTGACGGCGAAGGACGCCATCGAAGACCGCGTGCGCGGCCTCGAACTGGGGGCCGATGACTATTTGCTCAAGCCGTTCGCCTTCGCCGAATTGCTCGCGCGGGTGCGCACATTGTTGCGGCGCGGGCCTATGCGTGAGACCGAGTCGTATAGCATCGTCGATCTGGAAATCGACGTGCTGCGCCGCCGGGTCAGCCGTGGCGGCCAGCGCATCGCCCTGACCAACAAGGAATTCGCCCTCCTGCATTTGCTCGCCAGCCGACAGGGTGAAGTGCTGTCGCGCACGCTGATCGCTTCGCAGGTGTGGAACCTGAATTTCGACAGCGACACCAACATGGTCGAAGTCGCAGTGCGCCGCTTGCGTTCGAAAGTCGATGATCCGTACATGCCCAAACTGATCCACACTGTGCGCGGGGTCGGCTATCAACTCGAAGCGCCTGACGATGCGCGCTAGATCCATCGCCTGGCGTCTGGCCCTGGCGTTCGCTGCCGTCTGTGCGTTGGTGCTCAGCGCGATCGGCGTGTTCCTGTATCGCTCGCTGGCGTCGGAAATCGCCTGGCGCGACGACATGGCCTTGCTCGGTCGTCTGGAACAGGTGCGCGCATTGCTCGCCGACAGTGACAGCCTCGACGCCTTGCAGGCGCGGCCACGGCTGTACCAGAACATGCTCGGCAATCTCGACAGTCTGCTGCTGGTACAACGCGCTGACGGCTCGAATGTGATCACGATCAACCCTCGCCAACGCGCACTGCCGTCCGTGCAGGCCATCCCCCGGGATCAACCGCCGCAACGCCGCGATGTGCTGACCTGGAAGGCGCCCGACGGTGTCGAGCTGGCCCTGTTATCAGGTCAGGCCCAAGGGCCGAACGGCGAAGCATTGACCGTGATCGCCGGCAAGGTCTTGAACGAGCGCGAGCAGATGCTCGGCAGCTATCGCCTGCGCTTGTATCTGGCCGTCGGCCTGGGTGCCATGCTCGCTTTCACGCTGGGCCTGTTGCTGTTGCGCCGAGGCTTGCGGCCTCTGCGCAAGCTGAGTGAAGCGCTGCGCGGCATCGACCTGCGCAGCCTCGACCAACGCGTTCCCACCGCCGGCACGCCAGCGGAATTGCTGGAGCCGGTCCACGCGCTGAACGGGATGCTGGTGCGGCTGGACGACGGCTTCCAGCGCCTCTCACAGTTTTCCGCCGACCTTGCCCACGAAATCCGCACGCCCCTGCACACCTTGCTCGCAAGCAACGGCCAGGCACTGAATTACCCGCGCAGCAGCACCGAGTATCAGGAAGTGCTGGCGTCGAACATGGAAGAGTTCGAACGGCTCAAGCGCATGGCCGAAAACCTGATGTTTCTCGCCCGCGCAGAGCAGGCTGAACGGGCGCTCGATCTGCGCACGCTGGAGTTGCACGAAATCGGCGATGAGTTGTGCGACTACTTCGAATCCCTGGCCGATGACCGGGAAATCCGCCTCGAAAACACGTTCAGCGGAGAGTTGCTGGCGGATCAGCAACTGCTGCAACGCGCCTTGGGTAACCTGCTGGCCAACGCCGTACGCCATGCCGACGCCGGCTCGGTCATCAGCCTGCGCCGGCGCGATGAGCCGGGCATGTGCTGGCTGCAGGTCCACAACCTCGGCCCGGTCATCGCAGAAAAGCATCTGGGCAAACTGTTCGACCGCTTTTACCGCGTCGACCCGTCCCGCTCCGAACCAGGAGATTCCGGCGGCTTGGGACTGGCGATCGTGCAGTCGATCATGCAACTGCATGGGGGGCGGGTGCGGGTGAGTAGTGAAGTTAAGGGAACAGTTTTTGAGCTTGGTTTCCCTCTTGAGGCACCGAGGAGGGTGAATTCTCATGATTGATTTGATTCGAGGTTTGGAAATCACCGTCGCCGGTAGCTCCGTAGGGACACTCGTTCGTGGGCAGTCCGGCATGGAGAGCGTGTTCAGATACTGTGAGGGCGTGAACGCTGAGAATGCTGTTTCGCTAACGATGTCAGCTCGAATGGAAAACTACGGCTGGGAGCGAGGTGTTCATCCGATCTTCGAGATGAATTTGCCAGAAGGGGCATTGCGCGATGAATTGAATCGACGCTTCGGCGAAGCAGTTCGTAACTTCGATGCTTTTGCGTTACTGGCAATAGTGGGTTCAAGTCAGCTAGGCCGGCTGGCAGTAGCCTGCGAATCGGTCACAGATCATCAGCCCGAAACGTTATTGTCCGATCTTTTGATACATGACGGCGTTCATGGCTTGTTTGACGATCTGTTGCACAAACATGGCCAGTATTCCGGTGTTTCAGGCGTGCAGCCTAAGGTGCTGGTACGCGATGGTGTGACAGCCGCTCTTTTCCCGATTCACCGAGGCTCCACACATCTGGTCAAAGCCTTCCGTCCCGAAGAGTTTCCCGAGCTGGCGACCAACGAGTACTTCTGTATGCGCGCCGCAACGCTTAGCGGACTTGAAGTGCCAAAGTTTGAATTGAGTGAGCAGGGCAAGTTTCTGGTGGTCGAGCGTTTTGACCTGCTTGAGCATGGCTATCTGGGTTTCGAAGACTTTTGCGTACTCAACGGCTGGCCTTCCAGAGCCAAATACGATGGTTCTTACGAAGGCGCTGCGCGACAGATCAAGGCCTTTGTTTCGCCTGCGTTGTTGAGTCAGGCGCTGGAAGCTTTTTTCAAGATCGTAGCGCTGTCAGCGGGACTGAAAAACGGCGATGCGCATCTGAAGAACTTCGGTGTGCTGTATGACCATTGTGGCGCGCAGGCCTCGATCCGGCTGGCCCCGGCATACGACATCATCACTACATCGGTTTACATCAGGAACGACAGCCTGGCCTTGCTGTTGGGCGGGTCGAAGGCATGGCCCAAGCACAAGGCGCTCATCCGCTTCGGTCGTACGGCGTGCAATCTCACTGAAGGTCGCTGCAATGAACTACTGCAGCAAGTTGTTCATGGCATGCAGAAGGCGATGGAGGAAATGCTTGAGCATTGCCGAACCCATCAGTCATTCGCCGAGGTGGGTACGGCAATGATCGAGCAGTGGGAGTCCGGGATTGAACGCAGTCTGACCAAGGGTTGAATGCCCCATGTGCGCTCAGCGCAACTGATCCCGAAACTGCCCTGGCGTCATCCCCGTCCAGCGCTTGAACGCGCGGCTGAAGCTGCTCGTATCAGCAAACCCCAACAGATAACTGACCTCGCTCAGCGAGCATTGCGGATCGCGCAGGTGCAGCAGCGCGAGGTTCTCGCGGCTTTCATTCAGCAGGGTGTCGAAGCGACAACCCTCGTCCGCCAGATGCCGTTGCAGGCTGCGCAGGCTCAGGTGCAGGGCCTGGGCGATGCGTTCGGCGCTGGGTTCGCCTTCGGGCAGTTGTTCTTCGATGGCGTCGCGCACCTTGCGCTCCCAGGTCAGCGGCTTGAGCTGGGCGAGGGTGCGTTTGAGCACCGCTTCGTTGTGTTCGGCCAGTTCCGGGTTGGCGTCGTCGAGGTGGCTGTCGAAGTCGGTGAGGGCGAATTCGATGCGGTCTTCCTCGGCGGAAAAATGCACCGGTGAGCGGAACACCTTGTGCCATTGGTGCGCATCGGCGGGTTCCGGGCGGCGCAGGTACACCGCCAGCGGCGCGTAGTCGCGGCCCAGGCGATTGCGGCAGGTACGCACGTAGATCGCGGCGAAGGCGTCGATGGCTTCGAAGGCCGGGGCGGGGTTGTCGGCCGGGATTTTCAGGCGAAACCGGTAGCGGTCTTCGCTGCGCGTCAGCTCCAGCTCCAGCGCGTCGCTGACGACTTGGTGATAGCGCACGATCCGTTCGAACACTTCCCGCAGGCTGCCGCTGGCCACCAACGCATAGCCCAACGCGTGAAACGTCGTGGGGCTGACGAACCGCGACACCCGTAAACCGATCGCCGGATCACCGCTGACCTGCACCGCGATTTCCCACAGGCGCGTGGTGGCGGACAACGGATAGCGGGCGTTCGGGTCGTCCATCAATTGCGGATCGAGCCCGGCCTGCTGGCACAGGGCAGTGCTGTCCAGCCCCAGCGCGTCGAGTTGCTTGCGCAGGGCACGGGTCCAGCTGGCGAGAGAAGTCGGTTCCTTCATGCTGATTGGCGCTTCCGGTCAACAGGTTGGCGTTCTCGGCTACCGCGTCCGGACCCTGCGCGGGGCAGGATGCGAACATCAATAACCAGAGGATGGAAGCATGGACCGTACTTCTGCAAGTCCCCAGCGACACAATGCTGCCCAGCGATCAGCGCATATTCGCGAAGTGGTGCTGGCCAAAGGCGTCGAGCTGCGCGAGCGCTACCCGATTCTCAAGCATCAGGACGCCCTCGGCGCGGGGGTTCTGGCCTTCGCCCTGGCCGGGATGATCGGCTCGGCGGCGCTCTACATCACTGGGCATATGGCGTGGTGGGCGTGCCTGTTGCTCAACGCGTTTTTCGCCTCGCTGACCCATGAGCTGGAGCACGACCTGATTCACAGTATGTATTTCCGCAAACAGCGCGTGCCGCACAACCTGATGATGGGCCTGGTGTGGCTGGCGCGGCCGAGCACGATCAACCCGTGGATCCGCCGTCATCTGCACCTCAATCACCACAAGGTCTCTGGCACTGAAACCGACATGGAAGAACGGGCGATCACCAACGGCGAGCCATGGGGTTTGGCGCGGTTGCTGATGGTCGGCGACAACGTGATGTCGGCGTTCATCCGCATGCTGCGGGCCAAAACCTGGGCGCACAAGTTCAGCATCATCAAGCGTTCGCTGAAGGTCTACGCGCCGCTGGCGCTGGTGCATTGGGGCGCGTGGTATGTGTTTCTCGGGTTCCATGCGGCCAACGGCATCGCTTACCTGATGGGCTCGCCGATCGAATGGTCAGCGACCACGTTGTCGGTGATGCAAGTGATCGATATTGCCGCCGTGGTGATCATCGGTCCGAATGTGTTGCGTACGTTTTGCCTGCACTTCATCAGCTCGAACATGCATTACTACGGCGATGTGGAGCCGGGCAATGTGCTTCAGCAATGCCAGGTGTTGAACCCTTGGTGGCTGTGGCCGTTGCAGACGTTCTGCTTCAACTTTGGCAGTAGCCACGGGATTCATCATTTTGTGGTGAAGGAGCCGTTTTACATTCGCCAGCTGACGGTGCCGGTGGCGCACAAGGTGATGCGGGAGATGGGGGTTCGGTTCAATGATTTCGGGACGTTCGGGCGGGCGAACCGGTTTGTTCGCAAGGAAGAAATCCTGCAGAAAGAAGTGCAGACGGCTCAGGCTTGAAGGTATCCGAAGCTATCGCCGGCTAACCGGCGATAGCCCTGCATAAGCCACCCTCAATCCGGCTGAAACGGCGACTCACTGAGAATCACCCCGGTCTCCTCCACATACCGCTGCCAATGCTCGATCAGCGCATCTAGCTTTTGCGGTTGACTCGATGCCAGGTCATGAATCTCCCCCGGATCACTGCCCAAATCATAAAGCTGCCACGTCGCCGGCCCCACTGGTCCGGGGATCCACACCGCCTTCCACTGCCCCTGCCGAATCGCCCGGCGTCCGAACAATTCCCAACCGGTGACGGTGTGTTCGTCATGCACGTGCGCCGTTTCGCCCGATAAGAAACCCAACCATGATTTACCGCGCAACGGCGCCACCGGTTTGCCGTGCCACTGCTTGCCCGGATGGCGCACGCCGGCCAGATCGAGGATGGTCGGCGTGATGTCCATCACCGTGCCGAAACCATGGCTGATCTGGCCCTTCAACGGCAACTGCGGATAGTGCAGCAGCGCCGGAACGCGAATCCCTCCCTCGGTGGTGAAGGCCTTGAACAGGCGTGACGGCGCGGTCGCCACCTGCGCCCAGTTCGGCCCGTACCAGACGTAGGAATTGGCGCGGCCGATGTTGTCGAGGCTGTTGTCGTAATGCTGGCTCAGATACGTCACCAGCTCCGGGCCGAATTTCGGAAAGGCCTCCAGCAGCGCGCCTTCGGCACCGTTGTCGGACATGAACAGGATGAAGGTGTTGTCGAGCTGGCCCTGCTGGCGCAGGTAGTCGACGACGCGGCCGATGTTCCAGTCCATGCGCTCGACCATCGCAGCGTAGACCTCCATCGCCCGGACGGAAATCCGTTTTTGCTCATCGCTCAGCGCAGCCCATTGCGCGGTCAGCTGGATCAGCGGATGCGGTTCGACATCCGGTTCGAGAAGCCCCAGCGATTTGAGTTTTTCCAGTCGCTCGAGGCGCAGCACTTCCGGCCCCGCGTCGTAGCGGCCGCGGTATTTTTCGACAATGTCGGCGGGCGCCTGCAACGGCCAGTGCGGTGCGGAAAACGGCAGGTAGGCGAAGAACGGCCGGCTCTGGTCGCGCTCCTTGAGGTACTGCAACAGCTTGTCGCCGAAGGCGTCGGAGGAATAGAAATCCTTGGGCAGTTCATCGATGAAAGTGTCGTCCTCGATGTACAGCGCCGGGGTGGATTTCAGCAGGCCGGGCGTGTGTTCATCGTAGGTCGGTTCGAATCCGTAGTGGTTCGCCGCGCCGGGCAGCAGCGAGAACGAACGCTCGAAGCCACGGGCGTGGGGCGCCAGTTCGGCGGTCAGGCCCAGATGCCATTTGCCGCTCATCAAGGTCTGATAACCGGCCTCGCGCAGCAACTCCGGCAACGCGACGACACGGTCGTTGAGGTAACCCTCGTAACCCGGTTTGCCGATCAGCTCCGGGGTCAGGGTTTCGGCCATGGTGCCGATGCCGGCGATGTGGTGATCGGTGCCGGTCAGCAGCATCGAGCGGGTCGGCGAGCAGGTCGGTGCAGTGTGAAAATCGGTCAGTCGCAGGCCGTTGTTGGCCAGGGCATCGAGGTTCGGCGTGGCGATTTCGCCGCCGAAGGCACCGATGTCGGAGAAGCCGAGGTCATCGGCCAGAATCACCAGAAAGTTGGGACGTTGCGGCATCAACAGGCTCCTGTTCAGCAGGCAATGAACGACAACGGCAGATCACGGATCTGTACTGGCACGCTCGGTTGGTAATGGTCATCACTGGTCAGTTCGTGCAGCAGTTCTTCGCGCAATTGATGGAAGTCGAAACTGCTGCGCTGGCGCGGATGGGGCAGGGCGATGTTCACCACCTGTTTGATCCGGCCGGGGCGCGGTTCCATCACCACCACGCGGTCGGCGAGGAAAATCGCTTCCTCGACATCGTGCGTTACCAGAATCATGGTGATCTTTGCCCGCTCACGGATCGCCAGCAGTTCGTCCTGCATCTGCTGGCGGGTCAGCGCGTCGAGGGCGCCGAAGGGTTCGTCGAGCAGCAGGATTCGTGGGCTCGCCACCAGCCCGCGAGCAATCGCCACGCGCTGGGCCATGCCGCCGGAAAGTTGATGCGGATAGGCGCGGGTGAAGTCGCGCAGGCCCACCAGTTCGATGAAATCGTTGACGCGCTGCTGCTTTTCAGCGGCGCTCAGCGGCTCGTTGACCAGGCCCAGGCCGATGTTGTCGGCCACCGTCAGCCACGGGAACAAACGGTGTTCCTGAAACACGATGCCGCGTTCGCCGCCGATGCCGCTGACGGCTTTGCCATCGACCGTGATCTGCCCGCGAAATTGCGTGTCGAGCCCCACCAGCAAGCGCAGCAGGGTGGACTTGCCGCAGCCGCTGGAGCCGACGATGGCGACGAATTCGCCCTCGGCGATGTCGAGGTTGAATTCGCGGATCGCCTCCAGTTCGAAGCCGTCGACGTCGAAGGATTTGCCTACGTGGTTGAAGCTGACAATCGGTGCGTTCATGCGTGTCTCCAGCGGGTGGCGCGGATTTCCAGGCGTTGGCCAATGAGGTTGAGCAGGGCGCCGGTTAGGCCGACCAGCAGCATCCCGGCCATGATCAGATCCATGCGCAGCAGTTGTTGGGCGCCGATCATCTGGCTGCCGATGCCGCCGTTGGACGGCATGAAATATTCGGCGCCGATGGTGCCGAGCCAGGCGTAGATCAGGCTCAGTCGAAGGCCGGCGAAAATCCCCGGCGCGGCGCCTGGAAAAACCAGTCGGCGCAGGCGTTGAGCGAGGCTAAGGCGCAGTACCTGTGCGGCTTCGTTGAGTTGCGGCGATAGGTTGGCGACGCTGCGTTGAGTCGCAACAAACAATGGAAAGAAAGCGGCGAGAGCGACGAACACCCACTTGGCCAGTTCGCCCAGACCGAACCATGCGGTGAGCAGCGGAACCCAGGCAAAAATCGCGATCTGACGAAGGGCGGCGAGGGTCGGGCCGAGCACGCGTTCGCTGGTACGCGACAGCCCCAGCAGCAAGCCCAGCACGAGGCCGAGGCCGCCGCCAATCAACAGGCCGCCGAGTGTGCGGCCGAGGCTCAGGGCCATGCCGCTGATCAGCGTACCGTCGAGCAGGCCGTGTTTTGTGGCTTCCAACACGGCCAACGGGCTGACCAGAATGTTGGCGTCCACCCACTGCTGATCGACCGCCAGTTGCCACAGCGCAAACAGCCCCAACGGCAACAGCCACGGCTGCACGCGCTGCCAGCCTTCATAACGCGGCCCGCGACGAATTTCCGCCGTGGCCGGGTACGGCCAGTGCACCAGTTTCCTGTCCAGCAGACCGATGCCGCGATCCATTGCCACGCCGATCAGGCCGATCACCACGATGCACACGAACACGATATCGAGCATGAACAACTGACGCGCCCAGACCATCAGGTAACCGATGCCTTCGCTGGAGGCCAGCAGCTCCACGGCGAGCAACGAAGTCCAGCCAGCGGCCAGGGCCAGACGTACGCCGGCCATGAATGCCGGGAGGGCGGCGGGCAGCACCAGTCGGCGGATCAACAGGCGCGGCGGCAAACGTAATACAGCGGCGGCTTCACGCAATTTGGGCTGCGCATCGCGCACGCCGACCAGCGTGTGCAGGGTCACCGGCACCACGATGGCCTTGACCAGCACCACCAGTTTCAGCGTCTCGCCGATGCCGAAAAACACCATGAACAGCGGAATCCACGCCAGCGTCGGCACCTGGGCCAGGCCGGCGAAAGTCGGGAAGATCAGGCGTTCGAGACGACGACTGAAGCCCAGCGCCGCACCGAGTACCGCGCCAGCGGCAACGCCCGCCAACAAGCCCCAGAACAACCGTTGCAGGCTGATCCACAAGTGACTCCACAACTCGCCCTGGGACAGCTCGACGGCGCTGTTCCACACCAGCGACGGCGCCGGCAGGATCTGTTCGCTCATCCATTGATTGCGCGCCGCCAGCCACCACAGGGTGAACAGTCCGAGCGGCAATATCCAGGGTAAAACGCGATGGCTCAGGCTTGGCCAGGTGCGCCGGTTTTTCAGCGGCGGTGCGGCCAGTGGCAGGCTGAGCAGGGATTCACGGGCCATGGGTGACCTCCGTTGTCGGGTTGGATCGTGTCAGCGGAATTAGCGGTGAACTAATAGTTATAAGTGAATTAAAAAATAATCATTTTGGAGATAAGCAGCGCCATTTAAGGCCTCCAGCCCTGCACGCATCCAATGCATTCGAAGAATATTTTCGATGCTCTCCATGCATACAGCTCTGCATGTCCCGACTTTGCTGGCTTAGCTTGAAAGGCTATAAAAATGTGCTTTTTAAGTATTTAAGTGCTGATGCGGATTGCGCCTACTTTCGGCTCCTCAATGCCCGCCGTGATCAGGAGCCGCACCCATGAACCTTCCCTTCAAACGTGTCATCAGTCTGTTTGCCGCGCCGGCACTGGCGGGCCTGCTGGCGTTCTCTGCCCAGGCCGACGAGCTCAAGGAAATCAGGATTGCCGTGCCTGATCTGAGCGCGGGTACTCAACACAGCGGCGGGGGCATCGTGGACGTCCTGCGTGATCAACAGATCTTCGAAAAGGCCTTCGCCGATCAGGGCATCAAGATTCAGTGGAGCTTCTTCAAGGGCGCCGGCCCGGTGATCAACGAGGCGTTCGCCAACGGTCAGGTGGACCTGGCGTATCTGGGGGATCTGGCGGCCATCATCGGCAAGTCCAACGGGCTGGATACACGGCTGCTGAGTGCCAGTGCCCGGGGTGTTAAGCAATACCTCGGCGTGGTGCCGGGTTCGGGGATCAAGACGTTGCAGGATCTCAAAGGCAAGCGCGTGGCGATCTTCCGGGGCACCGCGACCCAGTTGTCGTTCGATGCCGCGTTGGCCAGCGTGGGCCTGAGCGAGAAGGACGTGAAGGTGATCAACCTCGATTTCAACGCGGCGGTAGCGGCGCTGGCGGCGAAGCAGATCGATGCGTCGTGGGGCAGCTCCGGGCTGACCGCCTTGCAAGCCAAGGGCCTGGCCGAGTTGCCTCTGAACACCAAGGACCTCGGCGGCGCCGGCAGCGTGCAGTCAGTTCTGGTGGGCACCGGCAAGTTTGTCGACGGGCATCCGGAAGCCGTGGCGAAGCTGCTCAAGGCGCAGCAACAGGCGGTGGAGTGGCTGACCCAGGACAGCAACAAGGACGCTTACGTGCAGCTTGTGTCGGGGCTGGCGAGCTATCCGCCGGTGATCCTCACCCAGGATCTGAAGGATCAGAATCTGAGCGAAGTCTTCCCGTCGACACTCGATCCACTGTTCCTTGAAAACCTGCAGGGCAAGGTGGATCTGGCGGCGCAGCAGAAGCTGATCCGCAAGCCGTTCAAGGTGAACGAGTGGGTCGCGCCAGAGCTGGCGGCGGCGAAGCTCTGAATGACGCGATCCTTCCCACATTGAGCGTGGGAAGGATCGTTATACCGCGACACTGATCTCCTGTTTATCCACCGCCACCAACGTCTCGATCATCGCCCGCGCCGCCGGTGACAGCCGGAATCCCGTGCGGCTCACGATCCCGCACCGCGCATTCATGCTTTCCAGATTCTGCGGCAGGTTGCGCCAGTGCAGCAGCGCCAGCGAGCCCTGGGCGATGTCCTCGACAAACGCCTCTTCAGTGCCGACGCCGATCGCGTTGGATTGCAGCACCACTTTCACCAGCGCCGGAAAATGCTCGGTCTCGATGGTCGGGGAAAAATCGATCCGGCCGCTGAGATTCGCCAGCAGTTTGCGAATGCCCGGCGGGATCAGCGTGGTCGCCAGCGGGTAGTCGAACATGTCGTTGGTCGACAGGCTTTCCTTGGCCAGCAGCGGATGCCCCGGCCGGCAGAAAAACACCCCGCGCTTGGGCGTCAGCGGCTGGGTCTGGAAGTTCGGGTCGGACTCGAAATGGCGAATGTCGGCGATAAAGAATTCGATCTCCTCGCGGCTCAGGGCGCGGCTGAGCTTTTCCCAGTTATCCACCTGAAAGCAGGTGCGCACTTTCGGGTGCGCATTGATGAATTGCGCCACCGCATCCGGCACCAGTTTCACCGCCGGTGCCGGGCCGCAACCGAAGTGCAGTTCGCCGGCGTCGAGCTTGGTCATCTGCGTTACTTCGGCGCTGAGCAACGCGGCGCCCTGCACAAGTGTGAGGGCGTGCTGCAGCACTACCTGGCCTTCAGGGGTGGGACGCAGATCCTTGTTGCCGCGATCCACCAGCACGCAGCCGAACTCCTGCTCCAGCCCCTGAATACTGCGGCTGAACGCCGGTTGAGTGATGCCCATGGCGTCGGCCGCGCGGACAAAACTGCGGTGTTCGTTGAGGGCGATGAAGTAGCGCAACTGGCGAAGATCCATATGCTTTTCCGGCATCCTAAAAATAGCTCGAAGGCATTTGCGACGAGGTTGCTTGAGGTTTTAAATGCAAGCTCTTATTCCGTCAACGAAGCATGTGAATATCTATTAGATGTAAATGGAATATAGATAGAGCGTTGTTTCGCTGCCGTCCAACCGCAAGCAGTTGATGAGGGTCTACCCATGAGCAATGCCGCACTCGCTGTAAAACCCGCTGTCCACGCGCTGGACATTCATCCCGTGGCCGGCCGTATCGGCGCCGAAATCCGTGGCGTGCACCTGTCCGGTGAACTGGATGCCGCGACGGTTGAAGCCATTCAACAGGCGCTGGTCCAGTACAAGGTCGTGTTCTTCCGCGAGCAGACCCAGCTCGACGATCAACGTCAGGAAGCCTTCGCGCATCTGCTCGGCGAACCGGTGGCCCACCCGACCGTGCCGTCCCGCGAGGGTACCCGTTACCTGCTGGAACTGGACGGCGCCGAAGGGCAGCGCGCCAACTCCTGGCACACCGACGTGACCTTCGTCGATGCCTACCCGAAAGCGTCGATCCTGCGCTCGGTGGTGGCTCCGGCATTCGGTGGCGACACCCTGTGGGCGAACACTG
Source organism: Pseudomonas sp. UV AK001 (assembly GCF_046097675.1). Classification (NCBI taxonomy): domain Bacteria; kingdom Pseudomonadati; phylum Pseudomonadota; class Gammaproteobacteria; order Pseudomonadales; family Pseudomonadaceae; genus Pseudomonas; species Pseudomonas sp. UV AK001. The sequence goes on along the minus strand of NZ_JBJUVZ010000009.1, from coordinate 159,418 downwards.
CGACCGCGTACAACGAACTGCCGACCGAATTGCGGGAACTGGCAGACAAACTGGTGGCTGTGCACAGCAATGAATACGACTACGCCGGGGCGAAGCCGGATGTGTCGGCGGAGAAGCTCGAGCGCTATCGCAAGATCTTTACCTCGACCGTCTACGAGACCGAACATCCGGTGGTCCGCGTACACCCGATCAGCGGCGAAAAAAGCTTGCTGCTGGGGCACTTCGTCAAACGCATCAAGGGTTATTCACAGGCCGATTCGGCGCATCTGTTCGGGCTGTTGCAGAGCCATGTGATACGTCAGGAAAACACCGTGCGCTGGCGCTGGAAGGCCGGTGATGTGGCGATCTGGGATAACCGTTCGACGCAGCATTATGCGATTGATGATTACGGCACACAGGATCGCGTGGTGCGTCGGGTGACGCTGAAAGGGGAAGTGCCGGTCGGGGCGAATGGGCAGCGTAGTCAGACCATCAAAGGCGCTGAAATCGTCGGCGTCTGATCGGGCCTCATCGCGAGTAAGCTCGCTCCCACAGGTTTGCGGTGTACGCAAATCCTGTGGGAGCGAGCTTGCCAGCGATGCTTCTAATCACCACACGCCGATCTGCACCATCTTCTCGGTCTCCGGCTCCCCATAACGAAACCGCTGCCCACGCAAATCAACCTCCTGATGACTGATGGTCGTGCGCCGCTTCAAACCGCGCACCCACTCGAACAGATACCCCGCATGTTCCTCGCGCACCGCCGCATACGCCGGGTCCGCGCCCAGATCCTGCAGCTCCTGCGGATCATTCAACAGATCGAAAAGCTGCGGCCGGAAGCCGTCGTACGCGAGGTATTTCCAGCGTTCGCTGCGCACCATGGTCATGCGGCAACGGTCGATCGGCTGGCCCAGTCGCTCCCGGGCCGGGGCCTGGAAGGCGTAGTCGTATTCGCTGATTGCGTAGCGGCGCCATTCAGGATTTTCGCCGTGCAGCAGTGGAATCAGCGAGCGACCTTCAAGTCGATGTTCGGCGCCCGTCACGCCCAGCGCTTCGAGAAAGGTCGGCACGCCGTCGATGGTTTCCGCCAGGCGCTCGTCCACCGTGCCCCGAGTGACATCCGCCGCCGCACGCGGGTCGCGCACGATCAAGGGAACGCCCACCGCTTGCTCCAGCAAAAACTCCTTCTCGCCCAGCCAGTGATCGCCCAGAAAGTCGCCGTGATCGCTGGTGAACACGATCAGCGTGTCATCCCAGCGTCCGTTGCTTTGCAGGAAATCGAACAGCCGCCCCAACTGATCATCGACTTGTTTGACCAGGTCCATGTACGTCGGGATCACGTTCTGTCGTACCGGGTCTTTGGAGAAATTCAGGCTTTCCTCATGCTGGCAAAAGGCCTGATAGACGGGATGGTCGCTTGGAGCGGCATTACGTACCGGTTCGAGAATCGATTTCGTACTGTACAAGGTGTGGTACGGAGCTGGTACGATATAGGGCCAGTGGGGTTTGATATAGGACAGGTGTAAAAACCACGGTTTTTCACCTTGCGCACCGATGAAGTCGATGGCTCGATTTGTAGTGTAGACAGTCTCTGAATGTTGCTCGGGAATTCGCGCCGGCAGATGGGCATGGCGCATTTTCCAGCCGCTGAGGATTTCGCCGTTGTCGCCTTCAGCGGCGTTGGCCCAGTCGTGCCAGGGGTTACGCCCTTCGAAACCTTGCTCGCGCAGGTAATGGGTGTACGGCGCGGATTCGCGTTTGTCGTCGAACAACGGGTCGTCGGGGAAGATGCCGTCGTGGCGAAAGTACGGCTCGAAGCCGACTTCGTTCAGCACTTCGGCCTGGGCGCTTGCAGGGTTGATCGCCAGCCGCTGCAAGGCATCCACGTTGGCCGTGGCGTGGGTCTTGCCGACCAGAGCAGTACGAATGCCGTGGGGCCGCAGGTAATCGCCGATGGTCAGTTCTTCCAGCGGCAGCGGCACGGCGTTCCACGCCACCTGATGGCTGCTGACATAACGCCCGGTGTAGGCCGACATCCGCGACGGTCCACAGATCGTGCCTTGGGTGTAGGCGCGGCTGAAGCGCACGCCGGCGGCGGCCAGGCGATCGATGTTCGGGGTATGCAGGTGCGGGTGGCCGTAGCAGGACAGGTAATCGCGGCGCAGTTGATCGCACATGATGTACAGCACGTTGCGCACGGGGTTTTGCGGGTTGGACATGGGGTTCACCAGTCAGAAAGACAGGCGAGGTTTTTCGCTTTCGGCGAGGGTGTTCGGCAAGTGCATTCGGGGAATGCTTGCCATGCATGAAACGCATGGGGTCAGACGGCGAGGTTCGCCAGCGAACATACCTCCTCATCCACCGCATCAATCGCCTTGATCTGCTCGATCATCGCCTCGGCCAACGGCGACAGCCGATACCCGGCGCGGCTGACGATTCCATAACGCGTATACAACTCCTCCAGATCATCCGCCAGTCCCTCGATTTTCAAACACACCAGTTCGCCCCTGGCTTGATGCAACGCATCCGAATAGGCGCCGACGATGCCAATCGCATCGGAACGCAACACCACGCCCAGCAGGCTGGCGCTGTTCTCGCACTCCACGTTCGGGATGAAATCCGGCCGGCCACTGAGGTCGACGATAACCTTGCGCAGGTTCGGCGGACGAATGCTGACGGCCAGGGGATAACTCATCAATTGCTCGGCCGTGACCCGATCAAGAGCGGCCAGCGGATGCCCGGCGCGACAGCAGAAATGCCATTTGCGTGGCCGCAACCGATGGGTCAGATAATCCGGATCCGCCTCGAAGTGCCGGGTGTCGGCGACGAAGAATTCGAACTCTTCGCTCAGCAGTCGCTTGCTCAGGCTCTGCCAGTCATCGACCTGGTAATGCACCCGCGCTTTCGGGTAGCGGCCGATGAAGCTGCCGATCGCTCGCGGGATCAATCCTGCCGCCGGTGCCGGGCCGCAACCGAAGCGCAATTCCCCCGCCTCAAGTCCGTTGAACTGACTGATCTCGTTGGCCATTTGCTGCGCACCGCTGACCAGCCGCCGCGCGTGCTCAAGCAGCACCTGACCCTGTTTGGTCGGCGGCAATTCCTTGCGCCCGCGATCCACCAACTGACAACCGACGCTGTGTTCCAGCGCCTGAATGCTGCGGCTGAACGCCGACTGCGACAGGTTCACTGCCTGCGCGCCCGCGACGAAGCTGCGTTGTTCGGCGAGGGCGATGAAGTGTCTGAGCTGGCGCAAGTCGATATGCATTTTTCACATAAAAAATATCCGGGAAATGCATTGGATATGCATTAGGTCGACTCCTTATAAAGGCAATCTCTTATGCAGTAAATCTTTGTAAAAACATAAATAAATAACTTTAAAGAATATGCGGCACGAAAGATGTCTGCGTGTTTTTTGACCAGGAGCAGCTCCATGAGTCCGTTGAACCTCGCTTCACCGCCGCCGCCACGACGGCTCAAACGTCTGCCTCTGGCCCTGTTGCTGGCGGGGAGTGCCAGCTGGAATCAGGGTTACGCCGACGAAGCCCAAGCCCCTGTTTCGGCACCGGCAGGCAAGACTGCGACCGCCACTTCGCAACTGGAAACCGTGACCGTCACCACCCGCCGTCGCGAAGAAAGTTCGCAGGATGTACCGACGCCGATGAGCGTGGTCAGCGGCCAGACCCTGGAGACACAGCGGGTCTATCGGATTCAGGATCTGCAGCAACTGGTGCCCAGCGTCAACGTCGCCTACATGCATGCGCGCCAGTCCAGCGTTTCGATTCGCGGCCTGGGCAACAACCCGGCCAGTGACGGCCTGGAAGGCAGCGTCGGCCTGTACATCGACAACGTGTATCTGGGCCGTCCGGGGATGGCGGTGTTCGACCTGATGGACATCGAACAGCTGGAAGTCCTGCGCGGGCCGCAGGGGACGTTGTTCGGCAAGAACACCACCGCCGGGGTGATCAACATCAGCACCCGCGCACCGAGCTTCACCCCGGAGCGCAGCATCGAGACCTCGGTCGGCGAGGACGGTTATTTCCAGACCAAGGGCACGCTTTCCGGGCCGCTCAACGATCAACTGGCCGGGCGCATTTCCGCTTATCGCACCCGCAGCGACGGCGACATCAAAAACGAATTCAACGGCCATGACCTGAACGGCGGCTCCCGCGACGGCTTCCGTGCACAGCTGTTGTTCAAGCCCAACGAGAATTTCAATCTGCGTTGGATCGGTGACTACAACGAAGAGGATTCCAGCGCCGGCACCCGCGTGCTGTACAACACCGGGCCGACCATCAACGGCGTCAACCTCTATCAGTCGCGGGCCAACGCCGCTGGCGCGACGCTGGTGAACGGTTCGCATCGCAAGGTCAATCTGGACAACGACCAGCACGTCACGGTGCATCAGGGCGGCACGTCGGTGGAGGCCAACTGGACGTTGCCGAGCGACTTTACTCTGACGTCGATCAGTTCCTATCGCTTCTGGAATTTCACCCCGGCCAACGACGATGGCCTCAATGTCGCGGCGACCTACAACGCCGGGGTTTCCGTCGAGGACAAACAGTACTCGCAGGAATTTCGCCTCGCATCGCCCAAGGGGGAGTTCTTTGATTACGTGCTAGGCGCGTACTACTTCGGTTCGGATCTGGACAACAAATCCTTCGCCTATTACGGCCCGCAGGCCGACATCTGGAACGGCACGCCACGGGGCGCATTGGCCAATGTCGGAAGCGTCGGTAATGGTCACATCAAGACTGACAGTTTCGCCCTGTTCGCCCAAGGCACCTGGCACCTCACCGAGCGCCTGGATTTCACCGCCGGGGTGCGCGGCACCTATGAAGAGAAGAACGCCTGGGTCAATCGTGATGCGCCGGTCGGTGGCGCCGCTGTCACGGGGGCTGCAGCCACTGCGCGACGCGGCCGGACCGGCGCTTACGATTCCGGCGATCTGAACCAGTACAGCTCCAGCCCGTCCGGATTGCTCAACCTCAGCTATCGCATCACCGATGATCTGCTCGGCTACGCCACGCTGTCCCATGGCGAGAAATCCGGCGGGGTCAACCTCGTGGTCGGTTCCGCTCCGACCGCTGGCGCCGACTCGCTGCTGATCGGCACCGAACGCGCCAACAACGCCGAACTCGGCTTCAAGAGCACGCTGTGGGATCGCCGTTTGCAGCTCAACGCCAACCTGTTCTGGACCCAAGTCAACGCCTACCAGACCAACGCCTACGATGACGTCAACCGTGTGCAATATCTGACCAACGCCGGCTCAGTGCGGTCGCGCGGTGTGGAATTCGAAAGCACCGTGATCCCGCTGCGTGGCCTGACCCTGAACTTCAACGGATCGTTCAACGACGTCAGTTACCTCTCGTACAAAGACGCGCCGTGCCCGCCGGAAGTCAGCCTGGCACCGGGGGCTCCGGCCTCTTGCGACCTCAGCGGTCACCAGGTCGTCGGTGCCTCGAAATGGATCGGCAACGCCAACGGCAAATACGAATGGAATCTGGCCAACGGGCTGCAACCTTACGTCACCGGCAGCTACGCATTCCGCTCCAAAGCGGTGGGCACGGTCGAGGATTCCGACTACGGCCAGATCCCGAGTTACGCCGTGGTCAACCTGTCCACCGGTCTGCGCGGCGATTTCAATCAGGGTCAGTGGGACGTCTCGCTGTGGCTGAAAAACGCCTTCGACAAAACCTACTACACGACCCTGTGGACCGGCGGCAACGGCGGTTATGAAGGCCTGCTCGGCACGCCGCGCACCCTCGGCGTCACCGGTCGCTACGACTTCTGATCTATCCCTCAAGGAGCTGCATCATGTTGCGCATCAAAACCGCTTTACCGGTGTTGTTGTCCGGCGCAGTGCTCAGTGCCGGAGCGTTCGCCGCGCCCAGCGTCTACCCCACCGGCGTCACTCGATACGACCCGGCCAAGGCCTTCAACCAATATGTGATCTTCAGCGGTGCCGACAAGCAGACGCACCTGATCGACATGAACGGCAACGAGGTCAAGAACTGGCCCCAGGCCGGATTCCCGTCGGCAATCATCGACCCGCAACTGGTCGGTGGCGAGCGGGGTCATGTGTTGTTGCAACTGAGCGAAAAGGATCCGGGCAAGCTCGGTTCCGCCGGCAACGGCCTCGGCAATCAGAGCATCGGTGAGCTGGACTGGGACGGCAAAGTCGTCTGGCAGTGGGGCGACAAGGCGCCCGGTGGCGCCGCGCAACAGCATCACGACCAGCGTCGTCTGAGCAACGGCAACACCGTGGTGCTGGCGAACAAGGTGCACAAGGTCAAAGGCTTCAAAGTGCCCGAGGTGATCGACGATGCGATCTACGAAGTCAGCCCCACGGGCGAGGTGAAATGGCAGTGGCTGGCGTCGGATCACTTGAACGAATTCGGCTTCACCGCCGAACAATTGAAGCTGGTGCGTGCCAGTGAAAATCCGGATTACCTGCACATCAACAACCTCAGCCTGGTCGGGCCGAACAAGTGGTTCGATGCCGGTGACAAACGCTTCAATCCGGACAACCTGCTGCTCGATTCACGCAACGCCAATTTCATCGCGATCATCGACAAGCACAGCGGCAAAGTGGTGTGGCGCCTGGGGCCGAACCTGCCGCTGGCCAACCCGAAAACCGCGCAGCAGACTCCGCGTCCGGTGGACCAGTTTGTTGGCCAGCATGACGCGCATATCATCCCGGCCGGACTGCCCGGCGCCGGCAATCTGTTGGTGTTCGACAATCAGGGTTCGGCGGGCTATCCGAACGTCACGCTGGGGCTGATTTCCGGCTCGCGGGTGCTGGAAATCGACCCGGTGAAAAACGAAATCGTCTGGCAGTACAGCGCCGCCAATTCGAAGCAGCCGGGGTGGGCGTTCTACAGCTCGTTCATCAGCAGCGCACGGCGTTTGCCCAACGGCAACACGCTGATCGACGAGGGCATGAACGGACGGTTTTTCCAGGTGACGGCCAGCGGCGAGAACGTCTGGGAATACGTCAGCCCCTATTTGGGCAAGGCACCGGGCAGCGACGCTATCAGCAACTGGGTCTATCGGGCTCTGCCTGTGAGTTATGACTGGGTGCCGGCAGGCACGCCGCGTTCGGAGACGGCAGTGATTGCGCCGGCTATTGGCGTGCAGCAAACCAATGCCAGTCGTTAGTTATTAAGAGTCTTCCGAATCGAAATAAGTTATGAGCGACATGAATGGTGCATATAGCAATTTCGTTGAAAAGTCGCGTGGACAATAAATGAATGTCCAACCATCCTGAGTGTCGTGAGTTTCCAGGAGGAAACTTGCTCTCATCGGAAGACACTTATCCAACGATAAAGGGAATCTCGTTATGTCGAGCATTAATGGCAACTATGTAAACGCTAACGCTGGCGCCAAATTGACGATTACCGATGGCAACGACTCCAACGGCACCTTCAGCGGAAAATTCAGCCAGAACGGCGTGAACTACGACATCGCGTACGGTCACTACCACTTCCAGAACAGCACCGGGCAGCCTACGATCATTACTTTCGCGGCTCTGAATGACGGCACTGGCTACCAGTCCTGGACCCTGTTCTCGCCGGATCACAACTACTCGAAAGTTCGTGCAGTGGGTTCGCGCACCAACTTTGACGGTGATGTAGTGGGTCTGGCTGGGGAGTTTGTGAAGCAATAAGAAATTCTGCAAGTCGAAGGCCGATGCATTAAATATGCATCGGCCTTTTTATTTGTTTGTCGAAAAAAATCGTCAACTATCACCTTGGAATTAGTTGTCACTGAATCCCGGGTCATCAATAACCCGATGCCTTGGATGAATACTTTTTATGCCGGGAAAGCATGTCGATTCTGGCGAATCGCTGGAAGCCTTGCGGGCCGTGGCTTTGGCGAAAATGACCGTTTCTTATATTCCATAAGCGTCTATTCATAACATGAAAGATTACTTTCGGAGATAAGCCTCCAGCCCTAATGATTGACCCATCGATCACGCCGTGGGGGATACAACAAGCGGCGAATCGGCTACGCGAAAAAACGCAAAGAGACCGCAGGGAGTAAATCAATGGGCAATGTCCAGACCGCCGCCAGTGCACAGGAGGTGCTGTGGCGCCAGGCGCCGAGCGGCGAGTTGGTCGATCTCGGCCGGCCCCACCGCGTGCCGTTGGGGCAGCTGCGTTTGCAGCGCGCGCCCAAGGGCATTCTGAGCCGCCGCGAAACGATTCTGCTCGGCGTTCTGGCGCTGGTGGTGCATGGCGCGGTGATCTACTGGATCAACCAGCATCCGACACCGGCGCTGCCGATCGTGCCGCCGGAAATTCCACCGATGACCATCGAATTTTCGCGCCCGGCACCCCCGGCTCCGCCAGAGGTTGTACCGCCGCCGCCGGCACCTGTGGTCGAGCCTCCGCCGCCGGTGGAAGACGAACTGGCAACCAAGCCGCCACCAAAACCGAAGCCGATTCCCAAGCCGAAACCGGTCGCCAAACCGGTACCGAAGCCGGCGCCCAAAGCCGTCGAGCAACCACCGGCTCCGCCACAACCGGCCGCTCCGGTCGCCGCGCCAGCGCCACCCGCACCACCGGCACCTGCTCCGGTGACCCCGGCCTCGGCCAACGCCGCGTACCTGAAGAACCCGGCGCCGGAATATCCGTCGCTGGCCCAGCGTCGCGGTTGGGAGGGCACGGTGTTGCTGCGGGTGCACGTACTGGCCAGCGGCAAACCGGGCGAGATCCAGATTCAGAAAAGCAGTGGCCGGCAACAGCTCGACGACGCGGCGCTGGACGCCGTGAAGCGCTGGAGCTTCGTACCGGCCAAGCAGGGTGATGTCGCCCAGGACGGCTGGGTCAGCGTGCCCATCGATTTCAAGATTCACTAAACCGAAACCAAATTCGCGCGAAATGTTTACACGAGGGAACACATCATGACGTTACTGGCATCTCCACTGGAATCCATCGAAAGCGCGGTGATCTGGCTGCTGGTGGTCTTCTCTGTCGCCACCTGGGGCCTGGCGTTGCTCAAGGCTGTGCAGTTCGGCCGGTTGAAGGCGCAGGACCGAAAATTTCACAAGCGCTTCTGGGCGGCGTCGAGTCTGGACTCCGCCGCCGAGTTGAGCGAAACCCAGCCCGGCGCGGCAGCGCGGGTGGCACAGGCCGGTTATGCGGCGATTCAGGTGGGCGAGGCGCCGCAGGCCAATGACCTGAGCCAGGCGATCAACCATCAGGATCGCCTCGAGCGCGCCTTGCGCCAGCAGATCGTCCGCGAGCGGCGTTCGCTGGAAACCGGTCTGGCGGTGGTCGCAAGTATTGGCAGCACCTCGCCGTTCATTGGCCTGTTCGGCACGGTGTGGGGAATCATGGAGGCGTTGAAAGGCATCAGCGCGGCGGGCTCGGCGAGCCTGGAAACGGTTGCAGGGCCCATCGGTGCAGCGCTGGTCGCCACCGGTGTGGGGATCGCGGTCGCGGTGCCGGCGGTGCTGGTTTACAACTACTTTTTGCGTCGTCTGAAACTGACGGCGGCGGACCTGGACGACTTTGCCCACGACTTCTACAGCCTGGCGCAAAAGAGTTCGTTCCGCGTGCTGATTCACCCGACCGCGCACAAGGCTGCGGCCCAGGGCAACGCAACAAAAGTGAAGGAGGCGTCCTGATATGGCCTTCTCCACGCAAGACAGCGACGAGGTGCTGAGCGAGATCAACGTGACGCCGCTGGTGGATGTGATGCTGGTGCTGCTGGTGGTGTTCATCGTCACCGCGCCGCTGCTGACCAACGCGATACCGATCAACCTGCCGAAGACCGAAGCGGTGGCACCGGTCGAGCAGAAGGACCCGTTGGTGGTAAGCATCGACGGTGCAGGAAAACTGTTTATCAACAAGGACGAAATCCAGCCGGATCTGCTGGAGTTCAACCTCAAGTCGGCCAAGGCCAAGGACCCGGAAGTGCGTGTGCAATTGCAGGCGGACGACGGGGTGAATTACGGCGAAGTGGCGCGAGCCATGGCTTCGATTGAGCGGGCGGGCATCACCAAACTGTCGGTGATCACTGCACGATAAGGGTTTCACGTTTTTCCGGGGCCGTCTCCTTGGCAGGGTGCGGCCCCTTTTTTTGCTGGATACTTAATATTCTTTTCAGGTCTTAATAAATAGCTTCTTATTCCTTAACGAATATAAATCCCGTCCCTATACTCGACCAGGAACAGACACGACGCAGGAGAGCTCCCCCATGCGCAACGAATCAATCCGCTATCTGATTGTGCCGGGCTGGCAAGGATCGCCAGAAGATCATTGGCAAAGCCACTGGCAGAACAGCCTGCCGAACAGCGCGCGGGTGGAGCAGGCCGACTGGCTGACGCCGCGTCGTGAAGACTGGGTCGCGGCGCTGGCCGAAGCGATTGCCGCCGACAGCACGCCGGTGATCCTGATCGCTCACAGCCTGGGTTGCATCACTGTGGCGCACTGGGCGGCCACCGCGCCGCTGCAGCACCTGCGTCAGGTGCGCGGAGCGCTGCTGGTCGCGCCGGCGGATGTGGAGCGTCCGGCCTGCGTGCCGGCACTGCGCAACTTTGCACCGATTCCCACCGATCTGCTGCCGTTCCCGAGTCAGGTCGTCAGTTCCGACAACGACGCCGCCGTCAGTGCGCCGCGCGCGCTGGAACTGGCGCGCAACTGGGGCGCCGAGGCGGGAATTCTCGCGGGCGCCGGCCATATCAATGTGAAGTCCGGGCATCAACGCTGGGAGCAGGGGTTCGCTTATTTGTATCGCCTGCAAAACCGCATGGAACATCACGCCCGGCGTCGCGCCTGACCCCTTTTATTTTTTCAGCGCCCCCGTCTCCCGGCGATTTGGGGCGGGAGTCTGCCATGAGTTTCGAAACCTTCGGTCAGCCGTTACTGACCTTTCCCGATGCGGAAAAAAGTCCCCTGAGCATTCGCGCCAAGGCGCTGGTGTTCGTCGATCCACGCTCGCGCCAGTTGCGCGAGGAAATGGCCCGACTCGCACCGCGCTCGATCTCGGTGCTGATTCGCGGCGAGACCGGCACCGGCAAGGAATTGCTCGCCCGCCACATCCACCGCGCCAGTGATCGCAGCGGCTTGTTTGTCTCGGTCAACTGCGGCGCGATCAGCCCGACTTACGCCGATGCCGAACTGTTCGGCTACGCCGCCGGCAGTTACAGCGGTTCAGCCAGCAGTCGCGCCGGCTGGTTCGGCTCGGCCAATGGCGGCACCTTGTACCTGGATGAAATCGGCGACCTGCCGCTGCCGATCCAGATCAAGTTGCTTTCCGCCCTGGAAAACCACGAAGTCACCCGGGTCGGCGCCCATCAACCGAGTCCGGTGGATGTGCGACTGGTCGCTGCGACCAGCATCGATCTGGCGCAAGCGGTGGCGGCGGGGAAATTCCACGAGCGGCTTTATCACTATCTCAGCGAAGGGCATCTGGAACTGCCGGCGTTGCGCGCGCGGGTCGGTGACATTCTGTCGCTGGCCGAGTACTTCCTCGGCATCTACAGCCAGCGCCTGGATCTGCCCGTGCCGCTGATCAGCGAAGCGGCGCAGGAGGTGCTGGAGCAGCACAGCTGGCCGGGCAACACCCGAGAGCTGGAAAACGTCATTCACTTTGCGCTGCTGGTGAGCACTGGCGATGAAATCCTGCCGGAGCACCTGAACCTGCCCGAGGTGCCTGGGTCGCTGGTTCAGATCGAACGTCAGGTGGCGAGCATCAGCGCCAAAGGGACTGCCGGGGAACGTAAGGCATTGAAAGAATTACTGTTGAGCCTGAGCGAGGCTTTGTAACCATTTTGTTCAACATGAACAAAATGGAATATGAAGCTGAATAAACGTTATTGTCCGGGAATAAAAAATCCCGGTATTGTCCGACTCACGCCAGCAGTAGCACATCGCTGGCACACGTATTAATGCCGTCGTCGATGACGACCGTGATTTTCGACTAAGGACACTGCATGAAAAAGGTTCTGTTGTTTACCGCATTGGCGGCTGCTCTGACTGCTTCCCTGGCCCAGGCCGGCGAAAAACTGGTGGTCGCCGCGACCCCGGTTCCACACGCCGAGATCCTCGAGCTGATCAAGCCGACCCTCGCCAAAGAAGGCGTGGATCTGGAAATCAAGGTCTTCACCGACTACGTGCAGCCGAACGTGCAGGTGGGCGAGAAGCGTCTGGACGCCAACTACTTCCAGACCCTGCCGTACCTGAACAGCTTCAACCAGGGCAAATACAAGGACGACAAGGCCAAGTACCTGGTGACCGTGCAAGGCGTTCACGTTGAACCGTTCGGTGGTTACTCGAGCAAGTACAAGACCCTGGCTGAACTGCCGGACGGCGCCACCATCGCCATTCCGAACGAAGGCAGCAACAGCGGTCGTGCCCTGATCCTGCTGCAGAAGGCCGGCCTGATCGAACTGAAAGATCCGAAGAACGCTCTGGCCACGCCGAAAGACATCGCCAAGAACCCGCACAACTTCAAGTTCAAGGAACTGGAGTCGGCCCTGCTGCCGCGTGTTCTGAAAGAAGTCGATCTGGACATGATCAACACCAACTACGCGCTGGAAGCCAAGTTGAACCCGACCAAGGACGCTCTGGTGATCGAAGGCGCGGATTCGCCTTACGTGAACTTCCTGGTCGCCCGTGAAGACAACAAGAACAGCGACGCCATCAAGAAACTGGCCGCTGCCCTGACCAGCCCGGAAGTCAAAGCGTTCATCGAGAAGAAGTACAACGGCGCGGTATTGCCGGCGTTCTGATCCGACGCAGCAACAACCCCCTTCAAGGTTGAAAAAACGCCGATGGCCAGTGATGGTCATCGGCGTTTTTGTGTGTGCGGGTGAGGGTGTCTTTAAGCTCAGGCCATCCCGGTCTTCAACGCCCGGCGCAACGCCACCAACAATTTCACGATTTCCTGCGGATCCAGTCGCTGCGGCACTTTTACGTCCATGTTCTCTTCCTTGTTATGGGTTCGGCCGGGGGAGTCTGGCCAAAAGCTGTTCGTCCTTGGAGGGCTTTTATGAAAAAAAGATCCGTCCTACAGCGCTGGGGACAATAGCCTTCCTCCTTCTTCCCGGCAAACCCGTCGATTAGTTTTTTGCGTGATATCAATATGCTTTAACGGTATTTAAATTCTTCTTTTTATACCTTTAAAGTCGGTGCCTGCAGGACAGCTACCCGCTGTCCATGGACTGCACCACCGTCGCTTACCGAGCGGCGTCAGGATGTTTCATGACCTTCGATTACGCATTTATCCTCAGCACGTTGCCGGCGTTTCTCAAAGCCGTGGGTGTGACGCTGCAGGTCGGTTTGATCGCCATTGGCACCTCGTTGCTGGTAGCGCTGCTGAACGCGACGATTCTGGTATTCCGCACGCCTTACCTGCAAAAACTGGTCGGGTTGTATGTGGAATTGGCGCGTAACACGCCGCTGCTGATCCAGCTGTTCTTCGTCTATTTCGCGTTGCCGGCACTGGGGATCAAGGTCTCCGGTTTCACCGCTGCGATCATCACCATGACGTTTCTCGGTGGTGCCTATCTCACCGAAGTGCTGCGCGCCGGTGTCGATGCGGTGCCCCAGGCGCAGCTTGAATCGGGCCGTTCCATCGGTCTGTCCCATGGCCAGTTGCTGCGCTACGTGATCCTGCCGCAAGCGGGGATCCTCAGCCTGCCCTCGCTGTTCGCCAATTTCATTTTCCTGCTCAAGGAGACCACCGTGGTCTCGGCCGTGGCGGTGCCGGAGATTCTCTACACCACCAAGAGCTACATCGCGCTCTACTACAAAACCTACGAAATGCTCGCCGTACTGACGCTGATCTGCGTGCTCTTGTTCCTGCCGCTGTCGCTGCTGTTGAGCCGTCTGGAAAGGAGGCTCCAGCATGGCCAGTTCGGGTCTTGAATTGCTCTGGGTGTCCTTGCCGCAATTGGCCAAAGGCGCCGGGCAAACCCTGTCGATCTCGTTCCTGAGCATCGCCATCAGCACCGTCGGCGGCGTGCTCTACGGTGTGCTGCGCACGCTCAACGTGACGTGGCTGAACGCGGTGCTGCGGATCTATCTGGAACTGTTCCGGGCGATTCCGGTGCTGGTCTGGTTGTACCTGCTGTTTTTCGGTCTGCCGATTTTCTTTGGCCTGAGCCTGCCGAGCTTCTGGTGCGCGGTGCTGGTGCTGTCGTTGTGGGGCGCCAGCGAGGTCGGCGAAGTGGCGCGTGGTGCGTTGCATTCGTTGCCGCGCGGGCAGCGTGAGGCGGGGCTGTCGATCGGTCTGAACGCGGCCCAGCTCTACGGTTACGTGCTGTTGCCCCAGGCGCTGAAACGCATGACGCCACCGACCATCAACGTCTACACGCGGATCATCAAGACCAGTTCGCTGGCGGTGCTGATCGGCGTGGTGGATGTGATCAAGGTCGGCCAGCAGATCATCGAGCGCACCTACGAATCGGTGCTGATCTACGGCGCGCTGTTTCTGTTTTTCTTTTTCATCTGCTACCCGCTGTCGGCCGCCTCGCGCGTGCTGGAGCGGCGCTGGACGCAAGCATGAGCGCATTGATCGAGTTTCAGGATTTCAACAAATTCTTCGGTGAACAGCAGGTGCTCAAGGGCATCGACCTGCAAGTGAAGTCCGGCGAAGTCATCGTCATCCTCGGCCCCAGCGGCTGCGGAAAAAGCACCCTGCTGCGTTGCCTGAATGGCCTGGAAGTTGCCCACGGCGGCTCTCTGAAATTCGCCGGACGCGAACTGCTGGATAAGTCCACCGACTGGCGCGAAGTGCGTCAGCGGATCGGCATGGTGTTCCAGAGTTATCACCTGTTCCCGCACATGAGCGTGCTCGATAACTTGCTGCTCGGCCCGCTGAAAGTGCAGAAGCGCGAACGCCGTGAAGCACAGCAACAAGCCGAAGCGTTGCTGGAACGTGTGGGCCTTCTGGACAAACGCGATGCCTTCCCGCGCCAGCTCTCCGGCGGCCAGCAGCAACGCATCGCCATCGTCCGCTCGTTGTGCATGAACCCGCGGGTCATGCTCTTCGACGAAGTCACCGCCGCCCTCGACCCGGAGATGGTCAAGGAAGTGCTGCAAGTGATTCAGGGCCTGGCCCGCGAAGGCATGACCCTGTTGATCGTCACCCACGAAATGGCCTTCGCCCGCGCGGTGGCCGACCGAATCGTGTTCATGGATGCCGGGCGCATCCTTGAACAGAACCCGCCCGAGCTTTTCTTTACGAACCCGCAAACCGCACGCGCGCAGCAGTTCCTGGAGAAGTTCTCCTACGTCGAAGCCCTGCCTTCAACGACTTCGTCCACAACGACTCAAACCAAGGAACCGGAACTGCCATGAAAACTGCCAAAGCCCTGTTTGCATTACCGCTGATCAGCCTCGCGTTGCTGGCCGGCTGCAACAAGACCGAAGAACCGGCCAAGCCGAAAGTCGCCAGCGAAAGCACTGCGCCGGCGGGTTACCTGGACAAAATCAAGGCCCGCGACAAACTGATTGTCGGCGTGTTCACCGATAAACCGCCGTTCGGTTTCGTCAATGAAGCAGGGCGCTATGTCGGCTTCGATACCGACATCGGCCGGCAATTCGCCAAGGATCTGCTGGGCGACGAAAACAAGGTCGAGTTCGTGGCCGTGGAGCCGGCGAGCCGCATTCCGTTCCTGCAAAGCGACAAGGTCGATCTGATCCTCGCCAACATGACCGTGACCCCGGAGCGCAAGGAGGCGGTGGAGTTCACCAACCCTAACCTCAAGGTCGCGGTGCAGGCGCTGGTGCCGCAGAGCAGCGACGTGAAGAAACTCGATGACCTGGCGACCCGCACCACCATCGTTACCACCGGCACCACCGCCGATATTTGGCTGACCAAGAACCACCCGGACTGGAAACTGCTGAAGTTCGAGAAGAACTCCGAGTCCCTCCAAGCCCTGGCCAACGGCCGTGGCGATGCCTACGCCCAGGACAATCTGGTGTTGTTCAGCTGGGCCAAGCAGAACCCGGGCTACCGCGTGCTGAATGAAAAGCTCGGCGCCGAGGCTCCGATTGCGCCGGCGGTGAAGAAGGGCAATATCGAATTGCGTGACTGGGTGAATACCGAGCTGGCCAAGCTTGGGGAGGAGAAATATCTGCTCAAGCTGTATGACCAATATGTGCGTAAAGAACTGAGTGATGACACCCGGCCTGAGAGTGTGATTGTTGAAGGTGGGAAGTGGCAGGGTTAATTCCCTGATAGACGATCGTTTCCACGCTGAGATGATCGTTCCCACGCTCTGCGTGGGAACGATCAGTACTGACACACCTAATCCGGCCAACTCCACGCCGGCTCATCCAGCACCCTCTGCCCGACAACGCCTGTCTGGCCGAGGGTCTTCTCCAGCACGATGCAATTGCACTCCTCATCTTCCTGCAACGCCGAAATCAATCGCCGCGCATGTGAAACCACCCACACCTGACACTCCTGCGATGCGCGAATGATCAACCGCGCCAGCGCCGGCAACAGATCCGGATGCAGACTGGTTTCTGGTTCGTTCAGCACCATCAGCGAAGGCGGGCGCGGCGTCAGCAGTGCCGCGACCAGCAGCAGATAACGCAACGTGCCATCCGACAATTCCGCTGCTGACAACGGTCGCAACAACCCTTCCTGGAAAAACTCGATGGCAAAGCGTCCACCCGCCAGCGGCGCTATGTTCAGCCGTGCGCCGGGAAACGCGTCGCTGATCGCTGCCTGCAAAGCTTCTGGATCGCCGATTTCGATGATGGTGCGCAACGCCGCCGCCAGATCTCGGCCGTCGTGATGCAGCACCGGCGTGCGTGTGCCCAGTTGCGGCTGGCGCACCGGGGCGTCGGCGTCGCTGCGAAAGTGATCGTAGAAGCGCCAGCGGCGGATGAATTCACGCATCTGGAACACTTCCGGCGAAGTACGCAGGCTGCCGACATGATCGAACAGGCTGTCGAAGTTCGGCGTGTGCTGCGCCAGCACATCCCAGCTGCGGCCGTCGCGGCTGCGGATCATCGGTCCATTGCGGTCCACCAGCAGACTGGCCGGGCGATACAGCGGCCCGGCCCAGATGCATTCCTTTTTGATTTCCGGGTCGAGGGAAAAGAACGAAAGGCTCGGTTCGGGCAAGCCCAGCGCAATCGAATAGCTGAAATCCTCCCCGGCAAAACCCAGCCTCAGACGCTTCACGCCCTGGCGCACGGTGGACTGGATTGGTACTTCACCGCTGCGCATGCGCCGACTGATGGTTTCCGGCCCGGCCCAGAACGTCGATTCCAGCCCGCCTTCGCGAGCCAATGCATTGACCACGCCGCCCTGGGCGGTTTCCGCCAGCAGCCGCAGCGCCCGGTAGAGGTTGGATTTGCCGCTGCCGTTGGGGCCGGTGATCAGGTTCAGCCGACCCAACGGAATCACCAATTTATTGATCGAGCGGTAATTGGCCACCGCGAGGGTCTTGAGCATGAAAATCCTTCCTGGGTGCTCCGGAATCCGGGTCAGGATACCTGCTGCACATAAATGCATATATCGCCCGGACGAAGGTTGAACCCTGTTCTAAGCTCACAGTCGTATCGTCACTTGCACGTTCGTACACAGGAAGGAGTCTGCATGGCGAGTCCCGGATTGAAAACAGCCGCCCTGTTGGGCCTGCTCGCTTTGCTCGCCGCCTGCGGCGAAAAAAAGGCGCCCCAGGAGTATCTGCCGCGTGTCTTCGTGCAAGAGGTCAAGCCTGCGGACTTCGCGGCTTCGGTGACCCTCACCGGCGACGTTCAGGCCAGGGTGCAGACCGAATTGTCGTTCCGGGTCGGCGGCAAGATCATCCAGCGCATGGTCGATGTCGGTGACCGTGTCTCGGCCAAACAAGTGCTGGCCAAACTCGATCCCAAGGATTTGCAGACCAACGTTGACTCCGCCCAGGCCCAGGTGCTGGCCGAGCAGGCGCGGGTCAAACAGAGCGCTGCCGCGTTCGTCCGCCAGCAGAAGCTGTTGCCCAAGGGCTACACCAGCCAGAGCGAATACGATTCCGCGCAAGCGGCATTGCGCAGCAGCCAGAGTGCGTTGAGCGCGGCTCAGGCGCAGTTGGCCAACGCCAAGGATCAGTTGAGCTACACCGCGCTGATCGCCGATGCACCCGGCATCATCACCCAGCGTCAGGCCGAAGTCGGCCAAGTGGTGCAGGCCACGGCACCGATCTTCAGCCTGGCCCGGGACGGCGACCGCGACGCGGTGTTCAACGTGTACGAATCCCTGCTGGCCGAGCGTCCGGCCGAGCGTTCGATTGTCGTCAGCCTGCTCGACAACCCCGCCATCAAGACCACCGGCACCGTGCGCGAAATCACCCCGGCGGTGTCGGCGCAGTCCGGCACGGTGCAGGTCAAGGTCACCCTCGACAGCCTGCCTCAGGGCATGCAGCTCGGTTCGGTGGTCAGCGCCACCGCCAAGGGCAGCGGTAAATCGGCGGTGGAGCTGCCTTGGTCGGCGCTGACCAAGAACATCAGCGAACCGGCGGTGTGGATGGTCGACGACAAGGGTGAGGCGCAACTGCACAACGTCACTGTCGGCCGTTACCTGACCGGCCACGTGATCATCAGCGAAGGGCTCAAGGGCGGCGAAAAAGTCATCGTTGCCGGTGGGCAGCTGCTGCATCCGGGGATGAAAGTCGAGATCGCCGAGAACACCTACAAGGAACTGCAACCGGGAGCACAGCCATGAAGTCTTTGTGGGTGACGTCTGTCGGGCTGCTGCTGGTTGCCTGTTCCAAGAGCGAGCCACCGCCCGAACCGGTGCGGCCGGTGTTGTCGATCAAGGTCGAAGCACTGAACGAGGAAACCCTCGGTCGTTTCGCCGGCAGCATTCAGGCGCGTTACGAGAGCAACACCGGTTTCCGCGTCGGCGGCCGGATTGCCAGCCGTAACGTCGACGTGGGGGCCGAGGTGGAGAAGGGCACCTTGCTCGCCACTCTCGACCCGTCCGACCAGCAGAACCAGTTGCGCTCGGCTCAGGGTGATCTGGCGAAAGTCGAGGCGCAACTGATCAACGCCCAGGCCAATGCCCGGCGTCAGCAGGCGCTGTTTGATCGCGGAGTCGGCGCCCAGGCGCAACTGGACATCGCTACCACCGATCTGAAGACCACCCAGGCGTCCCTCGACCAGGCGCGGGCGGCGGTCAATCAGAGCAAGGATCAGCTCGGCTACACCGAACTGCGCTCCGACCACAAAGCCGTGGTCACCGCGTGGAACGCCGAGGCCGGGCAAGTGGTGACGGCCGGCCAGCAAGTGGTGACGCTGGCGCAACCGGATATCAAGGAAGCGGTGATCGATCTGCCGGACACGCTGGTCGATCAGATCCCCAGCGACGTGGTGTTTCTGGTGGCCGCACAACTCGATCCGAGCATCAACACCACCGCCGTCATTCGTGAAATCGAACCTCAGGCGCAAAGCGCCACCCGTACCCGCCGCGCACGCTTGACCCTGGCCAGCACGCCACCGGGCTTCCGTCTCGGTACGGCGATCAGCGTGACCCTCAGTTCGGCGATCAAACCGCGAATCGAATTGCCCGCGACAGCCTTGCAGGAGGCCGACGGCAAAACCCGGATCTGGGTGATCGACCCGCAAAGCAAAACCGTTGCCCCCCGTGACGTCAGCGTGACCAGCCGCACCGACAGCACCGTGGTGCTGGCCGGCGGGGTCAAGTCCGGCGAGCGTGTGGTCAGCGCCGGCGTCAACAGCCTCAAACCCGGACAAGCCGTGAAACTCGACGAGGACAGTCAATGAAAGGGTCTTTCAATCTCTCCGAATGGGCCCTCAAGCATCAGTCGTTCGTCTGGTATCTGATGTTCGTCGGGCTGCTGATGGGGGTGTTCTCGTACTTCAATCTGGGGCGCGAGGAAGACCCGTCGTTCACCATCAAGACCATGGTGATCCAGACCAAATGGCCGGGCGCGACCCAGGAAGAAACGCTCAAACAGGTCACCGACCGCATCGAGAAAAAACTTGAGGAACTCGACTCCCTCGACTACGTGAAAAGCTACACCCGTCCCGGTGAGTCGACGGTCTACGTGTACCTGCGCGACACCACCAGCGCCAAAGACATCCCGGAGATCTGGTACCAGGTGCGCAAGAAGATCGACGACATTCGCGGCCAGTTTCCCCAGGGGATTCAGGGGCCGGGATTCAACGATGAGTTTGGTGACGTGTTCGGCTCGGTCTACGCGTTTACCGCCGACGGCCTGACGATGCGGCAACTGCGCGATTATGTGGAACAGGCGCGCGCCGAGATTCGCAACGTGCCGGGGCTGGGCAAGATCGAGATGGTCGGCCAGCAGGATGAAGTGATCTATCTGAACTTCTCCACCCGCAAACTGGCGGCGCTGGGCATCGATCAACGGCAAGTGGTGCAGAGCCTGCAATCGCAGAACGCCGTGACCCCGGCGGGTGTGATCGAGGCCGGGCCCGAGCGGATTTCGGTGAGGACGTCCGGGCAGTTCGCCTCGGAAAAGGATCTGGCCGAGGTCAATCTCAAACTCAATGACCGCTTCTATCGTCTGGCCGACATCGCTGAAATCAGCCGCGGCTACGTCGACCCGGCGACCCCGGAATTCCGCTTCGACGGCAAACCGGCCATCGGTCTGGCAATCGCCATGCAGAAGGGCGGCAACGTTCAGGCCTTCGGCAAGGCGCTGCATGCGCGCATCGATCAACTCACCGCCGATTTGCCGGTAGGCGTTGGCGTGCACACCGTTTCCGATCAGGCAGTGGTGGTGGAAGAAGCCGTCGGCGGTTTCACCAGCGCGCTGTTCGAAGCGGTGGTCATCGTGCTGGTGGTGAGCTTCATCAGCCTCGGCGTGCGGGCCGGGCTGGTGGTGGCGTGCTCGATCCCGTTGGTGCTGGCCATGGTGTTCGTGTACATGGAGTACAGCGGCATCACCATGCAGCGGATTTCCCTCGGAGCACTGATCATCGCTCTCGGGCTGCTGGTGGACGACGCGATGATCACTGTGGAGATGATGGTCACGCGCCTGGAAATGGGCGAGACCAAGGAGCAGGCGGCGACGTTCGCCTACACCTCGACGGCGTTCCCGATGCTCACCGGTACGCTGGTGACCGTGGCCGGTTTCGTCCCCATCGGACTCAACGCCAGCTCCGCCGGTGAGTACACCTACACACTGTTTGCGGTGATCGCGGTGGCGATGATCGTGTCGTGGATTGTGGCGGTGTTCTTCGCGCCGGTGATCGGCGTGCACATTCTCAGCACCAACGTGAAGCCCCACGAAGCCGAACCGGGGCGTATCGGGCGCGCGTTCAATCACGGTTTGTTGTGGTCGATGCGCAACCGTTGGTGGTGCATCGGCATCACCGTGCTGTGCTTCGTGCTCTCGGTGTTTTGCATGCGTTTCGTGCAGAACCAGTTCTTCCCGTCTTCCGACCGCCCGGAAATCCTGGTCGACCTGAACCTGCCGCAAAACGCCTCGATCGATGAAACCCGCAAGGCCGTTGACAAGCTCGAAGCCACGCTCAAGGGCGACCCGGACATCGTGCGCTGGAGCACTTACATCGGTCAGGGTGCGATCCGTTTCTACCTGCCGCTGGACCAGCAACTGCAGAACCCGTACTACGCGCAACTGGTGATCGTCAGCAAGGACTTCAAGGCCCGCGAGGCCTTGAGTCAGCGCCTGCGAGATCGCCTGCGCCAGGACTTCGTCGGCATCGGCAGTTACGTGCAGGCCCTGGAAATGGGCCCGCCGGTGGGGCGTCCGATCCAGTACCGGGTCAGCGGCAAGGACATCGATCAGGTGCGCAAGCACGCCATCGACCTCGCCACCGAACTGGACAAGAGCCCGCACATCGGCGAGATCATTTACGACTGGAACGAGCCCGGCAAAGTCCTGCGCATCGACATCGCCCAGGACAAGGCGCGGCAGCTCGGCCTGTCGTCGGAGGATGTGGCCAACCTGATGAACAGCATTGTCAGTGGTTCGCCGCTGACTCAGGTCGACGACGATATCTACCTGGTCAACGTGGTCGGGCGGGCGGTGGATTCCGAACGCGGCACACCGGAAACCCTGCAGAACCTGCAGATCGTCACGCCCAACGGCACATCGATTCCGCTGCTGGCCTTCGCCACCGTGCGTTATGAGCTGGAGCAGCCGCTGGTGTGGCGTCGCGACCGTTTGCCGACCATCACCATCAAGGCCTCGGTGCGCGATGAAATCCAGCCGACCGACCTGGTGAAAGTCCTCAAACCGACCATCGATGACTTCGCCGCCAAACTGCCGGTGGGCTACAAGGTAGCCACCGGCGGTACGGTCGAGGAGAGCGGCAAGGCCCAGGGGCCGATTGCCAAGGTACTGCCGCTGATGCTGTTTCTGATGGCGACCTTCCTGATGATTCAGCTGCACAGCGTGCAGAAGCTGTTCCTGGTGGCCAGTGTCGCGCCGCTGGGGCTGATCGGCGTGGTGCTGGCGCTGGTGCCGACCGGCACGCCGATGGGCTTCGTGGCGATCCTTGGGATTCTGGCGCTGATCGGCATCATCATCCGCAACTCGGTGATCCTCGTGACGCAAATCGAGGAGTTCGAGCACAAGGGCTACTCGCCCTGGGATGCAGTGGTGGAAGCGACCGAGCATCGGCGCCGGCCGATTCTGCTGACTGCTGCGGCGGCGAGCATGGGCATGATCCCGATCGCCCGGGAAGTGTTCTGGGGGCCGATGGCCTACGCGATGATCGGCGGGATTGTGGTGGCGACACTGCTGACGCTGCTGTTCCTGCCGGCGCTGTATGTGGCCTGGTACAAGATTCGCGAGCCGAAGAAAAACTAGATCAGAAGCTTCCCTCACCCTTGGGTGAGGGGAGTCAGATCTTGCGCCAGACACTCGCCAGCCACGGCTGCTGCTCCCGCGGCAGTCCTGCCGGCCGGTAGTAATGCTCAAGTTCCACGAATCCAGCGGCAGTCAGCAACCCGCGCCAGGCTTCCAGATCGTGGTACGAGCCATAACGCGGCCCGTTCCAGCCCTCACGGTTGTCCCCGCGTGGATTGGAGCTGAACAACACTCCGCCCGGTTTCAGTGTCCCGTGCAACTGCTGCAGAACCCTCGGCAGTTCCTGCAGCGGCACATGAAACAGCACGGCGTTGGCAAATATTCCGTCAAAGCGTTCCGGCGGCAGATCGAGCTTCAGAAAGTCTTGTTGCCAGACTTCGCAGCCACTGTCCTGGCGCGCCATCTGCGCGAATTTTTCCGCCCCGTCGAGGCCGATGGCGATATGACCCAGGTGCGTGAAGGCCTGCAAGTCCCGTCCCGGCCCGCAACCGAAATCGAGAATCGCGAACGGCTTTTCGCTGTGGATATGCCGTAACAGTGCGTCGATGTTCTGGCTCACATCGTGATCGCGGGTGCCTTCACGAAAACTTTCGGCCACGGCGTTGTAGTTGCCCAGCGTCGTGGCAGTGATGCGGTCGAGGTCGGTAGGGGTCTGCTTCATGGTCGTGTCGAGGCTGGCAGGAGGATCGGCTGACTATAAGCACTTTCTCGCTTTAATGGTTCACGATCCGCAAAGCAAAGTCGAACGGGCTGAACGAAGATGGCACAGACTGGAGATTCTGCGTCGGTGATGTGCTGGCTCGCTCCCGCACCGTAGCCGGTGCACGCTGAAATAAATGTCGGGAGCGAGGTGCAAGACTCAGCGCTGTTTCACGCCCAGGCAATCGATCGAGCGATCCACCATCGCCTTGGCGATCTCCAGCAGGTGCCAGACCGAGAACACCATGGCGCGGTCGGCGCCATCGAGGTGGTCGCCACACTGATGCGCCGTGACCGAGGCGCAGCGCAGCAAGTCGGCCACATACAGCTGGGCGTCTTCCAGTGTTACATCTTCGCTGATGTTGTAAACGCGCACGGGGTCAGGTGCCGATGCCGGGCCGTTGCCCAGGTGCGAATCAACCGTTCGGTAGAGTGCGGAACGATCCTTGAGCAGCTCATCGGTAAAGCTCTTGTTGGAAGCGAGACTGAGCGGCGGATCGGGAATGCTTTTTTCCATGGGTAAACTCCTGGCGTTAGTGGGAGCCAACCATTACGCGACTAAACGATCTGGGCGGCGGCTGCACGCAGGTTAGTCGCCGGCCGCCAGGAAACCGGTGCACCCGAAAGTGCCCTGCGCACAGCCACCATCAAACAGGTGGAAACCCCATCCTTCGTCAGATGAGGCTGTGCGCTCAGCGGATCCGAGCGACTAAACCCGATCACTGCGCGGCAGTGATAATCGGAGATTAGCCACCGCTTATGGCAGGCACAAGCGCATGGATTCATCTAGGAATCGTCCTGCAATGGAATGTGAAGTGGCCCGGCGAATCGGCACTTTGCACGTGGGAAAGATCCGATTTTTACCAAGGAAATTGCTTGAAATGAAGGGGGCTCATGGCGTCGAGGGACCTCGCTGAAGTCCCCGTCCGGCATGGCTGCAAGCCAGTAGCGTCAGCGCTTGTTCAGGCTCCGGGACAGGCGATCTCCCCCCAGTTGAATGACCGCCACCAGCGCCACCAGCAACACAATCACCGTCAGCATGATCTGGCTGTCGAAGCGCTGATAGCCGTAGCGATAGGCGATGTCGCCCAGACCGCCGGCACCAATTGCCCCGGCCATGGCCGATGAGTTGATCATCGTCACCAGCGTAATGGTGAACCCGCCAACGATGCCCGGCAGCGCTTCGGGCAACAACACGTGCCAGACGATATGCCAGCGCCGGCAGCCCATGGCTTGCGCGGCTTCGATCAAACCGTGGTCGACTTCGCGCAGGCTCACTTCGGCAATCCGCGCAAAAAACGGTGTGGCCGCAATGGTCAGCGGCACAACGGCCGCCCACACACCGTATGTGGTGCCGACGATCAGCCGGGTGAACGGAATCAGCGCAACCATCAGGATCAGAAACGGAATCGAGCGAAACAGATTCACGAACGCACCCAGAGCACGATTCAGCACCGGCGCTTCGTAGATGCCGCCCTTGTCGCTGGTGACCAGAATCACCGCCATCGGAATCCCGGCGAGCAACGCGATCAGCGACGACACACCGACCATCAGGAACGTGTCGATGAAACCCTGCAGCAAGCGATCAAACCACATAGCCCAGCACCTCCGTGCGTTGTGCCCATTGACTGGCACGCTGGCGCAACTCCTCGGCGTTCAGCTTCGAGCCTGCCACCGCCAGCAACAGTTGCCCGAGCGCGTGGCCCTGAATCCGTTCCACACCACCCTGGAGCAATTTCACCCGGCCACCGAGGGCGGCGAACAGTGCGGCCAGATCCGGTTCGTCCTGCTGGTTGCCGGTGAACTGCAAGCGCAGCACCACGGACGCGTCGGACGACGACGGTTGTGCCTGCAAACGGTTTTGCAATTCTTCGGGCAAAGCGTGCTGCAACGGTGCGAGCAAGGTCTGGCTGACCTCGTGCTGCGGGTTGCCGAACACTTCCCAGACCGGGCCCTGTTCGACGATGCGGCCATGTTCCAGCACGACGACGCGGTCGCAGATTTCCCGGATCACCGCCATTTCGTGAGTGATCAGCACGATGGTCAGGCCCAGGCGTTTGTTGATCTCGCGCAGCAGGCCGAGGATCGACTGGGTGGTTTCCGGATCGAGGGCCGAAGTGGCTTCGTCGCACAGCAGAATATCCGGGTCATGCACCAGCGCGCGGGCGATGCCGACGCGCTGTTTCTGCCCGCCGGACAGCTGCGCCGGATAGGCCTTGTGCTTGGCCTGCAGGCCCACCAGTTCCAGCAGTTCGCGAACCTTTTTCTCCCGTTGCTCCTTCGGGACACCGGCGACTTTCAGCGGCAGTTCGAGGTTCTGCCACACCGTTTTTGCCGACATCAGATTGAAGTGCTGAAAGATCATGCCGATCCGCCGGCGCAGGGCGACGAGGCGATCCTCGTCGTACTCGCCAATGTCCACCTGATCGATCAGCACCCGGCCCGAGGTCGGTTGCTCGAGGCGGTTGATGGTGCGGATCAGCGACGACTTGCCGGCACCGCTGCGACCGATGATGCCGAACACCTCACCGCGCTGAATCGCCAGGTCGATGCCTTGCAGGGCTGCGACCGGGCCTTGTTTACCGTCGTAGGTTTTGCCGAGCCCGACGAAACGCACATGGGCGCGGTTCAGCTCGGGATGCAGTTCGGTGCGTTGCGCAAGCGCGGGTGGCTCTGGAAGATCCAGTCGCCGTTGGATGGCTGCCGTCATCCTCAGCTTTCCCAGCCGGCCTGGTACAGCTTGCCGTGGGCCTTATCCAGCGCGGCGCGAACGGCCGGCGAATGCTGGTAGATGTCGACGAACTTGATCAGGCGCGGGTCGGTCTTGCTCTTGGGCTGGATCACGAACTGGATCACGTATTCCTTGTGGTCGAGGCCGTCGAACAGCAGCGCAGAGCCGGCATCGAACGTCTTCGCCAGACGGATGTAGGCCGGGTAGCCCTGGACCAGGTCGGCATCGTCATAAGCGCGAACCAGTTGCACGGCTTCGACCTGCAGGATCTTGATCTTCTTCGGGTTGGCGACGATGTCGTCTTCGGTGGCCTTGTAGCCGACGCCCGGTTTCAGGGTGATCAGGCCGGCCTTGGCCAGCAGTTGCAGACCGCGACCGCTGTTGATCGGGTCGTTGGCAATGGCGACGCTGGCGCCTTCCGGCAGTTCGTCGAAGCTTTTGTATTTCTTCGAGTACAGGCCGACGTTGTTGATGATGCCCGGCGCGAACGGCACCAGGTCGAAGCCGGAAGCAGCCTTGGCGTTTTCCAGGAACGGGATGTGCTGGAAGTAGTTCACGTCAATGTCACCGGCGGCGAGGCTGACGTTCGGCGCGATCCAGTCGGTGAATTCCACCAGCTCGACTTTCAGGCCTTGTTTGGAGGCCTCTTCGACGGCGGCTTCCAGCGGAACCGCGAAGGCGGCGGTGGTGCCGATTTTCAACGGCGCATCGGCGGCGAACACCGCCGAGCTGAACAGGCCGAAGGCCAGGGCCAGTGCTTTGACTGGGTGGGACAGGCGTTTCTTGGTCATGGTGGTTTTCCAGTCAGTGCGAGGAGGAGTGTCGGTAGTGGGCGCCGGTGTGTTGCTGCGGCAGATGCGCTTCGCCGTGAAACAGTTTTTCCCGCAGGCTGCCGGTGTCGTACGCGGTCTTGTATGAGCCGCGTCGTTGCAGCTCCGGAATCACCAGATCGATGAAATCCACATAGCTTTCCGGAGTGACGATGCGGGTCAGGTTGAAGCCGTCGAGGCCGGTTTCGGCGATCCACGATTCCAGTTCATCCGCCACTTGCTGCGGTGAGCCGACCACGGTTATGTAGCGTCCGCCGAGGGCGTGCTGGTCGAGCAACTTGCGCCGGGTCCAGTCGTTGTTCTGCAGGTTCTTGGTGGCGGACTGGATAGCGTTGCTCTTCACGTACTGGATCGGTTCGTCGATTTCGTACTGGGAAAAATCGATCCCGGTGGACGCCGAAAAGTGCGCCACGCCCGCTTCGGCGCTGGCATAGCTCAGGTATTCGGCGTGCTTGGCCCAGGCCGCTTCCTCGGTCTCGCCGACGATCACATTGAGGCCCATGAACACCTTGATGTCTTCGGGATTGCGACCCGCTTCGACGGCGCTGGCGCGGACCTTGTCCACCTGCACCTTGGTCGACGGCTTGTTCTGACCGCTGATGAACACACACTCGGCATGACGCCCGGCGAACAGCAGACCGCGATCCGAACTGCCGGCCTGGAACAGCACCGGCGTGCGCTGCGGTGACGGCTCGCACAGGTGATAACCCTCGACCTGATAGAACTCGCCCTTGTGTTCGACCTTGTGCACCTTGTCGGGCTGCGCGTAGATCCGCTGTTGCGGATCGTTGAGCACCGCACCGTTTTCCCAGCTGCCTTCCCAGAGTTTGTAGAGCACTTCGAGGTACTCGTCAGCCTGGTCGTAACGCCGGTCGTGCTCGACCTGTTCACTGAGGCCCATGGCCTTGGCGGCGCTGTCCAGATAACCGGTGACGATGTTCCAGCCCACTCGGCCACGGCTCAGGTGATCGAGGGTCGACATGCGCCGGGCGAACAGATACGGCGGCTCGTAGGTGAGGTTGGCGGTCAGGCCGAATCCGAGATTTTTGGTCACTGCGGACATGGCCGATACCAGCAACAGCGGATCGTTGACCGGCAGCTGGATCGACTCTTTCAGGGTGACGTCCACCGAGTTCTGGTAGACGTCGTACACGCCGACGATGTCGGCGATGAACAGCCCGTCGAACAGCCCGCGCTCCAGCAGTTGCGCCAGTTCGGTCCAGTATTCGATGGTCTTGTACCGGGTCGAGGTGTCGCGGGGATGGGTCCACAACCCGTGGTTGATGTGGCCGATGCAGTTCATGTTGAACGCATTGAGCAGGATCTTTTTCTTGCTCATCAGATGGTCCCTCGCAGCGGAGGGTTTTCATCGTTGAGGTAGTAATTGCCCACCGCGTGATACTTCCAGCGCACCGGATCGTGCAGGGTGTGTACCCGGGCGTTGCGCCAGTGGCGGTCGAGGCCGTGCTCGATCAGGGTGGCCTGGCTGCCGGCCAGTTCAAACAGCGTGCTGCCGGCGGCCAGGGAGATTTCGGTGCTGATCGCCCGTGCTTCGGCGACGGCAATCGAGGCTGCTGCAACCGTCTCGGCGTTGGTCTCGGCCTGGGCTGCGTCGAGGAATTCGCCGGCGCGTTCGAGCAGAGCTTCGGCGGCGTGCAGACGAATGCTCAGGTGGCCGAAACTCTTGAGGGTCAGCGGATCTTCGGTGGCCTTGTCGTTGCCCGAATCGATCCATGGCCGGGTTTTGCTGCGCACGAAGTGCAGCGCATCTTCGTAGGCGGCGCGGGCGATGCCGGTGTCGATGGCGGCGTGAAGGATCTGCGCCAGCGGGCCGACCGGGGTCGGGCGTTCGAAGGCGCTCTGGAACGGGATGACATCTTCAGCGGCGACATACACGTCTTCGAACACCACCGAACCGCTGCCGGTGGTGCGCTGGCCGAAGCCGCTCCAGTCGTCGATCACGGTCAGGCCTTTGCTGTCGCGCGGGACGAAGGCCAGTTGCTGCACGCCGTGTTCATCGACCACCGAAGTCGGGATGCGCTGCGCGTAAATCGCACCGGTCGCATAGAACTTGCGACCGTTGATGCGATAACCGCTGCCGTCGCGTTGGAGGCGGGTGACACGGTCATGGGCAGTCTTGGTGCCCAGTTCTGCCAGGGCATTGCCGAAACGCTGGCCGGCGAGGACTTCGGCGTACAGCCGTTGTTTCTGCTCGTGGCTGCCGTTCACCCGGAGCACTTCGAGGGCATAGAAATGATTCTGTGGAATCTGCCCGAGCGAGCCGTCCGCCCGGGCGATCAGGGCGATGACTTTGGCCAGGGTCACGTTGGACACGCCGGCGCCACCGTACGCCTTGGGAACGCTGATGCCCCACAGACCGGAGCGGGAAAACACGTCGAGTTCCGGCAGCGGCAGGCGGCGTTCGCGGTCGCGCAGGTTGCTGTCGCGCTGGAAGTCTTCGGCCAGGTCGCTGGCGACGATCAGGGCTTGCTCGTCGCTGGTGATGACCGCGACGGGATGGGAAAAGGACATAGGTTTTTCTCCAGATGTCTGGTCGTCAGATCCAGGAATGGCGAGCCGGAAGTTTTCCGTTTAGGCGATAAGCACCGACCGCGTGGTACTTCCAGCGCACCGGGTCGTGCAGGGTGTGTACCCGGGCGTTGCGCCAGTGACGGTCGAGGTTGAATTCGGCGAGGGTGGCGCGGCTGCCGGCCAGTTCGAAAAGTTTTTCGCTGGCCAGCAGCGAGATCTCGGTGGTCAGCACCTTGGCTTCGGCCACGGCAATCGAGGCACGGGCGGCGGACTCGGCGGTGAGCGGCGCGGCGTGCACCTGATCCAGCACTTGCCCGGCCTTGCGCAGCAGCGCTTCGGCGGCGTGCAGTTCGATTTTCAGTTTGCCGATGTCGGCGATCACGTAGAGATCGTCGCTGGCGCGCTCGACATTGGCGTCGATCCACGGCCGGGCGCGGGTCTTGACGAATTCGATGGCGTCATCGATGGCGCCACGGGCGATGCCGGCGTCGATGGCCGCTTGAATCAGCTGCGAAACCGCGCCCTGGGTGTTGGGCTTTTCGTTGATCTTCCAGTTATCGACGACGAGACCGGCATCGACCCGCACGTTGTGCAGCAGGATCGTGCCGCTGGCGGTGGTGCGCTGGCCGAAACCCGACCAGTCATCGACGATGCGCAATCCCGGCGTGCCGCGACGGACGAAGGCCAGAACTTGCCTGCCGTCATCGTTGAGCGCCTTGACCGCCACCCAGTGAGCGAAGAGGGCGCCGGTGGAATAGAACTTCTGACCGTTGATCACGTAGTCATCGCCGTCGGCGGTGATGCGCGCTTTCAGTTCCAGAGTGTCCTTGGTGCCGCGCTCCGGCCCGGCGTTACCGATGCGCCAGCCTTCGAGCACGCTCTGCAGCAACTGCTGTTTCTGCTCTTCAGTGGCGCTGCCGAGGATCAGATTGATGATGCCGAACTGGTTCTGCGGGATCTGCCCCAGCGCCGGATCGGCCGCGGAAATGATCGCGAATACCTCGGCCAGGGTGACGAAGGAAACCTGCGGCCCGCCGTACTCGCGGGGGATGGCGATGCTGCCCAGGCCGCTGCGGGTGAACTGTTCGATCTCCGACCACGGCAGCTTGCGCTGACGGTCGCGTTTGGCGGCCTGTACGCGGGCGACTTGCGCCAGTTCATGGGCAGCCTTGATGGCTTGAGCGTCGTTGCGCAGCACTTGCGCGGGCAACAACAACGGGGCGATGTCCAGGTCACTCTGGACGTTTGCGTCTGCCAGACTGGACATCAGTGCCACTCCCTGGCTGCACGCAATGCCCTGGCGATCTGCACTGGGGTGATTGGGTTCCGGACCATGTTACCTACCTCACATCTCATGAAAAACGCCGCAAAAGTGCGGCGAACGAAAGAATGTCCGGTGGTCCGGTTTATATACCCTAAGCGCGTATAAAATTTAAATAAACTAACTTTTAGGAATATGTATAGAAGATCGAAAGCTCATTTGGCTTTGCGCTCCGCAGCCATGGGAGTCCGCCCCGGCGTTGCTTTCAGACAAGGATTCACGCAGCCAATCTTCAGTGTGCGTGGCGGTGCCCAGCGCGAGTTGTTGCCGACCCGGTCGATGATGCAATAGGTCACGTCAAGCCGCAGGTCTTCACCCGCTTCGACGATGACTGCCGGTGGCACCCAGACCTGGATTTCCTGGCCGACATCGGCTTGCGTGACAGGGGGCAGATCCATTCGTGCATCACCCCAGCGCAGAGTGATTTCGTCACCCTCGGCCATGTTCAGGTAAGGCTCGATGGTCAGGGGGATGCCGCGCTTGATCTGACTCGGGTTGACCCCGCGCCGGCGGATGACTTCTGGAAGGCTGACCGGCAGCAAATACTGGTTTTCCTCTGCGCTGCCTGTTGCGAATTGCCCGCCCGGGCAGTCGAGCTTCACCTGGAACCGGGCGCCGGCCGACAGCGCCGGGCTTCTCCCGACCTGCATGACCCGATAGTGCACGCAGGGTGAGCCGTTGACGATGAAGCTCTCCGGCACCCTGAGGCTGACCGTGCTTCCGAGATCGCCGGCAGTCAGCACACGGGAAGCGACATAGCAGTCATCCCAGAACAGCTCGATCAGATCGCCGCTGTCCATATCGTCATAAGGTCCGATTTCGACCGACAGGTTGGCGGCCGCCATGAGGTTGATTCCGGCTCCGTGGGTTTGCTCCAGGGTCGGTGGTGGCAGTAGCGGGATGTTTGAAATGCAGGTCATCGGTTTCTCTCCTTGAAGCCTTGCAGCGAAGTCCGTATCTGAAAGAACGAATGGCGTGAATTAATCGGCAATAAAACTTAGGAGTTGCGTAAAAGTTTGAAAGTGTCTTGTTGAACTAGCGTGCGCCGGTTGACGACTAGATAAGAGTTCGCCGGAAGAGGTGTCAAGCGAGTGGTTTAGTTAATCCGTGAATTACGGATTAATCAGAAGGTTCCTACATTGTTTTAGCAGTCGGACTAGGCAGGAAAAGGAAAGAGGCTACAGGTTTTCGCGGTTTTCAGCGTGTTTGGCTGTGCGTTCTGGTGAAGGATGGAATCAAGTCGCGGCGAATTTTATGCGCAGGGAGTTGTTGCAGGACATATATATGTACTGCCTTTTCAAGGGTCGTATAGTTTGTATTTTTAGAGTGGTTTTTATATCTGGCAAAACACTACTTCCATCCATGGAAGTGAGTGAGGGTGCAGGCGAAGTTCTCAGCCGTTGTTGCGAAACTTGCTGAGAAACTGTCGTGTGCGTTCTTCTTTCGGATTGGCGAACAGCGCCTTGGCTTCACCTTGTTCGACGATCACGCCCTTGTCGAAAAACACCACGCGGTTGGCCACGTCACGAGCAAATGCCATTTCGTGGGTCACGATAACCATGGTGCGTTTTTCTTCGGCCAGACCGCGAATGGTTGCCAGTACTTCGCCTACCAGTTCCGGGTCGAGGGCCGATGTAGGCTCGTCGAACAGGATCACCTCCGGCTCCATCGCCAGCGCCCGGGCAATCGCCACGCGCTGTTGCTGGCCGCCGGACAGGCGCCGTGGATAGGCGTCTTCCTTGCCCGCCAGGCCGACCTTGGCCAGCAGCTTCTTGCCCAGGGCAATGGCTGCGTCGCGGGGCGTCTTCTTGACCACGATCGGGCCTTCGATGACGTTCTCCAGAGCGGTGCGGTGGGGGAACAGGTTGAAGTTCTGGAACACGAAGCCCACGTGCTGGCGCAGGGTGCGCACCAGATTCTGCTGCTGGTTCAAGGGACGACCGGTATCGATCTCGATATCGCCGACCTTGATCCGGCCGCTGGTGGGTTGTTCGAGGAAGTTCAGGCAGCGCAGGAACGTGGTCTTGCCCGAGCCGCTGGGGCCGATGATGGCCACGACCTCGCCTTCTTTCACTTCAAGATCGATGCCGTTGAGCACGACTTGACCCTTGAACTGCTTTGTCAGTTTTTCCACGACAATCATGGGGTCAGGACTCCTGGTCGTGCCGATTGACCCGCTCTTCCAGCTTGTTCTGGAAGTGCGACAGCACTGTGGCCAGAATCCAGTAGATCAGCGCGGCGGCAAGATACATGGTGAAGACTTCGAAAGTCCGGGCGGTAATCAATTGTGCCTGACGGAACAGCTCCGGCACCTGAATGGTGGCGGCCAGTGCGGTGTCCTTGACCAGTGAAATGAAGCTGTTGCCCAGCGGCGGCAACGCCGTGCGCATGGCTTGCGGCAGGATGGCCCGGCGCAGGGTCTGCGCGCGGGTCATGCCGATACTCGCAGCCGCTTCCCACTGACCGCGTTCGATCGAGCCGATCGCGGCGCGCAGGATTTCACAGGCATAGGCGGCCATGTTCAGCGAGAAACCGATCAGGGCTGCCGGCAGCGGGTCGAGTTCCAGCCCCAGTTGCGGCAGGCCGTAATAGATCACGAACAGTTGCACCAGCAACGGCGTGCCGCGAAAGAACGACACGTAGATGCGGGCCAGCCAGCTGACCGATTTGAAACGCGACAGACGCATCAGCGCCAGGCCAAAGCCCAGCAGCAGGCCGAAGAACATGCCGCCGAGGCTGAGGACTACCGTGTAGTACGCGCCCTTGAGCAGAAAGGGCGCGGAGTCCAGTGCGAGTTGGAAAGCTGCTTCCATTATTTGGTGACGTCAGCTTGGAAGTACTTTTCCGAGATCTTGGCCAGGGTCCCGTCGGCACGCAGCTCGTCGAGGGCCTTGTTCACGGCCGCCAGCAGTTCTGGCTCGCCTTTGCGCAGGGCGATACCGGATTCCTGACGGGAGAACGCCTGACCGGCCGCTACGGTTTTCGGTGCTTTCTTGGCGTACTCGAGGGCGGCCAGACGGTCGATCAGAATCGCGTCGGTACGGCCGTTGTTCAGATCGGCGAACTTGGTCGGATCATCGTCGTAGGTGCGCACGTCGGCACCCGGCACATTGGCACGGACCCACTGCTCGTAGTTGGTGCCCAGGCCTACGCCGACTTTCTTGCCGGACAGGTCGGCGGCGGTCTTGATGTTCAGCGCAGCTTCCTTGTCCTTCAGCACCAGCGCCTGAATCCCGGAGATGGTGTACGGCTCGGAGAAGTCATACTTCTTCTTGCGCTCGTCGGAGATGGTCACCTGGTTGACCACAACGTCCAGACGCTTGGATTCCAGCGCGGCGAGGATGCCGTCCCACTTGGTTGGCTGGATCTTGGCCTTGACGCCCAGCTTCTTGGCCAGGGCTTCGGACAGTTCGACTTCGAAGCCCGACAGCTTGCCGTCGGCATCGACGAAGCTGAACGGTGGGTAAGTGCCTTCCAGGCCGACGTTGATAACGCCTTTGTCCTTGATCTGTTGCAGTTGCTCACCGGCAACGGCGCTGCTGATCAGACCGGCGCTCAGCGCCAGGCCCAGCGAACCTACCAGCAGATTTCGACGTAGTGCGGAAAGAATCATGACAAGCCCCTGTGTTTTCTTATGGAAGACGCTTAAGGAAAGTTGGCGAATCCGGGAATTGGACGACAGCGCTATCCTGCCTTAAAGCAGCTTATGCGTCTCTCGCGATATTCGCCTGCGGCGAGACTATAAGACTGTTCTTTTAGAATGGAAAATAATGAATTTTCCATTTGTTATGCATTTAATGAATATTGATTCGAGCCGACGCTTAGCGTTCCCACGCAGGGCGCGGGAACGCGCTCAGGCCTACAGAAAATCCTTGTAGGCAAACAACGCCGGGGCGCCACCGGTGTGCAGGAAGATGATCGGGCCGTCGTCGAAACGCCCGCGACCGATGCCGTCGAGCAACCCGGCCATGGCCTTGCCGGTGTAGACCGGATCGAGCAGCACGGCGTCCTGGCTGGCCAGCAGTTTCACCGCCGCCAGGGTTCCGGCATTCGGCTCGCCGTAACGCGGGCCGAAGTATTCGTCCCACAACTCCACCTTGAAATTCTCCGGCAACGCCACGCCCAACAAGTCGGCAGTACGCTCGGCCAGACCCTGAACTTTCGGGCGCTGATCTTCTTCGCTGCGCGATACCGTCACGCCGATCACCGGCAGTTGCGGCAGCACTTCGCTCAAGGCCAAGGCTATACCGCTGTGCGTGCCGGCGCTGCCCGAGGCGAGCACCACGGCGGAAAATTGCAGGCCGGTGTCCTCGATCTGCTGCGCCAGTTCCAGGCCGGCACGTACGTAACCCAGTGCGCCGATGGCGTTGGAGCCACCGATCGGCACCAGATACGGCTTCTTGCCGTTGCTGCGCAGGCGTACGGCGAGGGCGGCCAGCTGTTCGTCAGCGTTGTCGAGGTTATCGACCAGCTCGACCTTGGTGTCGAACAGATCCAGCAGCAAGCGGTTGCCGTTGCCGGTGTAGTTGGCGTCGTCGGTGCCCAGCGGGTTTTCCAGCAGGGCCACGCAGCCCAGGCCCAGTTTTGCGGCCAGCGCAGCAGTCTGGCGGACGTGGTTCGATTGCAGTGCGCCGGCGGTGATCAGGGTGTCCGCGCCTTGGGCGATGGCATCGGCGGCGAGGTATTCGAGCTTGCGCAGCTTGTTGCCGCCCATGGCCAGCGGCGTCAGGTCATCGCGCTTGATGTAGACATCGCGGCCGAGCCAGGTGGACAGGCGTTCGAGTTTTTCCAGTGGGGTCGGTTGGCCGAGCAGGTCGAGACGGTTAAAGCGTTGCAGCTGTTGTTTGATCGGTTGTGTGGACATGGTTCCGTACTGGCGGAGGAAGATCACAGGACTATAGGCACGCCGATTTACCGGGGCAACCGCCAATCGCTTATAGCCAAATGTGCTTAGGCCAGCACTATCGGTTCTTAATTCGCCTCCGGGGCGTTGCCGTAAAGTAGTGGCCGTTGACGCGGCCAGACAGTCCGGCCGCCCGTGAGGAGTCTTTACCGTGAGCGAGCGTTCCAGCCATTGGCAATTGCAGACCATCGTCAGCCAGCTGCGTACCGCGCGGGATCAGTGGCGTACGCAAAATGGCCGCGCCAGCGGCGAACAGGGCGGGCGCGAACTGCCGTCCCGTGATGCGATGGCGCAGATTCTCGAAGCCCTGTGCGGCGCGTTGTTCCCGATGCGTCTGGGGCCGGTGGATCTGCGTGAAGAGAGCGAAGATTTTTACGTCGGGCACACCCTCGATGTCGCGTTGAATGCGTTGCTGGCCCAGGCGCGACTCGAACTGCGTTACGTCGCCCGCCACAGCGCCCGGGATGACAGCGAAGTCGAGGCGCAGGCCATCCGGATCATTCAGGATTTCGCGCTGGCGCTGCCAGGCCTGCGCAGCCTGCTCGATACCGATGTGCTGGCCGCGTATCACGGCGACCCGGCGGCGCGCAGCGTCGATGAAGTGCTGCTGTGCTATCCGGGGATTCTGGCGGTGATCCACCATCGTCTCGCGCACCATTTGTATCGCGCAGGTCTGCCGCTGCTGGCGCGGATCAGTTCGGAAATCGCCCACTCGGCGACCGGCATCGATATTCACCCGGGCGCGCAGATCGGCCGCAGTTTCTTCATCGACCACGGCACTGGCGTGGTGATCGGCGAGACCGCGATCATCGGCGAGCGCGTCAGGATCTATCAGGCGGTGACCCTTGGCGCCAAGCGCTTCCCGGCGGACGAGGACGGCCAGTTGCAGAAGGGCCATCCACGCCATCCGATCGTCGAGGACGACGTGGTGATTTACGCCGGCGCGACGATTCTCGGGCGGATCACCATCGGCAAGGGTTCGACCATCGGCGGCAACGTGTGGCTGACTCGCAGCGTGCCGGCCGGGTGCAACCTGACCCAGGCCAATCTGCAGCATGATGACGGGACGCAGAAGTAATTTTCCTGTCCGTTCGTTCCCGCGCAAGGCGGGAACGAACACCCTCGCCACAGCGTCATACCCCTCCCTGAGCCAGCGTACGAAAGCGACCGCTGAGCCCTGCGATTAGTCCTGAGCGTGCTATCCATGTTTAACTTGAACGTTCATTCAAGTTAAACCGGTAGCTCGCTGCCCGCTCACAACAGGAGGCTTGCCTTTGCTGAGTCCGATCATTTCAGCCATTTTCCAACCCCTTGAGGTGCACCGTTCATGAGTGCATCGTCCACCCCCGCCAGCGGTCTGGTACGCATGAATCCGCCGGTGTTCTGGTTCGCCGCGACAGTGATCCTGCTGTTCGGCCTGACCGTTATCGCCATGCCGGAACAGGCCGGTGCCTGGCTCCTTGAAGCGCAAAACTGGGCGGCCAATACGGTCGGCTGGTATTACATGCTCGCGATGACCCTGTATCTGGTCTTCGTGGTGGTCACCGCGTTATCGGGCTACGGCAAGATCAAACTCGGTGCCGACCACGACGAACCCGAATTCAGTTACCTGTCCTGGGCCGGCATGCTGTTCGCCGCCGGGATCAGCATCACGCTGTTTTTCTTCTGTGTTTCCGAACCGCTGACCCACATGCTCCAGCCGCCACAAGGCGAGGCCGGAACGGCGGAAGCGGCGCGTCAGGCGATGCAGATCCTGTTTCTGCACTGGGGCCTGCACGGCTGGGGCGTGTTCGCCTTCGTCGGCATGGCGCTGGCGTATTTCGCCTATCGACACAACCTGCCGCTGGCCCTGCGCTCGGCGCTTTATCCGCTGATCGGTAAACGCATCAACGGGCCCATCGGCTATGCGGTGGACGGCTTCGGCATCATCGCCACGGTGTTCGGCCTCGGTGCGGACATGGGCTTCGGCGTGCTCCATCTCAACTCCGGTCTGGACTACCTGTTCGGCATCGCCCACACCCAGTGGATTCAGGTCGGCCTGATCACGCTGATGATGGGCGCAGCGATCATCGTCGCCGTCTCCGGTGTGGATAAGGGCGTGCGGGTCATGTCCGACATCAACATGCTGCTGGCCTGTGCGCTGTTGCTGTTCGTGCTGTTCGCCGGCCCCACCCAGCATTTGCTCAACACCCTGATCCAGAACCTCGGCGACTACCTCGGCGCATTGCCGACGAAGAGTTTCGACCTCTACGCCTACGACAAACCGAGCGACTGGCTCGGTGGCTGGACAGTGTTTTACTGGGCCTGGTGGATCGCATGGTCGCCGTTCGTGGGCCTGTTCATCGCACGGATTTCCCGTGGCCGGACCATCCGCGAATTCGTCTTCGGCGTGTTATTGATCCCGCTCGGTTTCACCCTGGCGTGGATGTCGATCTTCGGCAACAGCGCCATCGATCAGGTGCTCAACCACGGTATGTCGGCACTGGGCATGTCGGCCCTCGACAACCCGTCGATGACCCTTTACCTGCTGCTGGAAACCTACCCGTGGAGCAAGACTGTCATCGCGGTGACGGTGTTCATCAGCTTCGTGTTCTTCGTCACCTCCGCCGACTCCGGCACCGTGGTGCTCTCGACCCTGTCGGCCAAGGGCGGCAATCCGGATGAAGACGGGCCGAAATGGCTGCGGGTGTTCTGGGGCGCGATGACCGCGCTGATCACCAGTGCGCTGCTGTTCTCCGGCAGCATCGATGCGCTGAAGTCAGCGGTGGTGCTGACCTCGCTGCCGTTCTCGCTGATTCTGCTGCTGATGATGTGGGGGCTGCACAAGGCGTTCTATCTGGAATCGCAGAAGCAGATCGCGCAACTGCATTCGCTGGCCCCGGTATCCGGCTCACGACGTGGCAAGGGCGGCTGGCGCCAGCGCCTGAGCCAGGCCGTGCACTTCCCGTCGCGCGACGAGGTGTACCGTTTCATGGACACCACGGTGAAACCGGCCATCGAAGAAGTAACGGCGGTATTCGTCGAGAAGGGTCTGAACGTCGTTACGCAACCCGATCCGGCTCACGACAGCGTCAGCCTGGAAATCGGTCACGGCGAGCTGCATCCCTTCATCTATCAGGTGCAGATGCGTGGTTACTTCACGCCGTCGTTCGCCCGTGGCGGGATGGGTTCCAAGCAGCTCAACAATCGCCGCTACTACCGCGCCGAAGTGCATCTGAGCGAGGGCAGTCAGGACTACGATCTGGTCGGTTACACCAAAGAGCAGATCATCAACGACATCCTCGACCAGTACGAACGCCACATGCAGTTCCTGCACTTGGTCCGTTGATCGGAGCAGGGCGCCGGGACGGGTTCAGGTCTCGGCGCTCAGCACCATGAACAACACCATCGCCGCGATCGGCACGCCAAACACAGCGCTGCCAATCGCAATCTCCGACCCCAGCGGCTGCCCGGCGTGCACTACGCCGACCGCACCATTGATCACCGTCAACGCCAGCCACAACGCCGCGAAACCGTAGGCCATGGTCTGACGACTGAAGCCGATGCGCTCGCCGATGTAGAGCATCAGCGCCAGCAGGATCAGGCCGAAGAAGATGATGATTGCGGTGTGCATGGTCGCCCCTGCAGGATGTGCGGTATCACCTAGAGCATAGCCAACTCAGCTATTGCCGTGCTCGTCAGGTACTTTCCCGCTCAATCACCATGCACTGCAGCAGATTCAACCGCTGCACCTCATCGCATGGCAGCACGCCAAGGCTTTCCAGCACCCGCGTCGCCGCCAGTACGCCGATCTCCAGCGCCGGCGGTTTGATGGTGCTCAGGCTCGGCAGCAGCATCTCGGCGAACGGGTAGTCGCCGAAGCCGAGGACGGCGCAGTCTTCGGGGATCTTGAGGCCGGCGCGTTGCCCGGCGAGCAGGCCGCCGGCGGCGAGGTTGTCGTTGGCGAAGACGATGGCGTCCGGGCGCGGCGAGGCGTTCATCAGTGCTTCCATCGCTTGCTTGCCGGCTTCGAACGGGGTGAGATCGGCGTCCGGTGCGAACACCCAGGGTTCCAGACCGAGTTCACGCACGGTCGCGGCATAACCGTCGCGGCGCTCCAGCGCACTGAAGTCGCCGGGCGCGCTGTTCTGCACAAACGCAATCCGCCGATAGCCCTTGCCGTGCAGATAACGTGCGGCGCTGACCCCCACTTCAAAGTGCGAAAAACCGATCTGCATCGGCTCGCGATCCGGCTGGTAATCCCAGGTTTCGATCACCGGAATATCCGCCTCGGCGAGCATCTTTTCCGTGCCCGCACTGTGGAAGTGACTGGTCACTACCAGCGCTGCCGGCGACCAGCCAAGAAAGGCCCGCACCGCGTTTTCTTCCTGCTCGGTGCTGAAGTAACTCGAGGCCAGAAGCAGCTGATAGCCGTGACGGCTGAGAGTGTCGCTGAAGCCCTGAATGGTATTGGCGAAGATCGGCCCGGAGATGTTCGGGATCACCATGCCGACGATTTTCCCCCGCGCCGAAGCGAGCCCTCCGGCCACCAGATTCGGCACATAACCCAGCTCCGCGACCACCGCTGCGATCCGTTCGCGGCGTTCGGGCGAGACCTGTTCCGGCTGGTTGAAATAGCGCGACACGGTGATCGCCGAAACACCGGCCTGGCGCGCCACCGCACTGAGGGTCACGCGACCGGCGCCACGGCGTTTGCGGGGCTTTTCTTCGCTCAAGGCTCGATCCTTCTTAAAAACCAAAACGCATATAAAAGTAATTTTTCAGTATTGGACGCTCTATGCCGGGCTTGCCAATACTGGCGATGTTAGCGCTAACAAGGCGCATTGTCTGCTACTCGCTCGAGCGAATGCCCAAGACACCGAGACAGGCGCTGTCGTCGCAGAACGGCAGCGGTTCAGGGCAACTTTTCGAGCGGGCAAACATGCACAACATTCCTGGGGCGACACACAAACTGGCGCAATCGATCCGCGCTGCGGGCTGGCTACTCACCGGGCTGGCCGCGCTGCCGCTATCCGCCGCGTTCGCCGCTGACAGCAGCGATCAGGAGCCGACACTCAAGTCCGTCACGGTCACCGCCACCCGCCGCGAAGAGTCGCTGCAGAAGGTCCCGGTGGCGGTGTCGGTGATCGACGGCGAGCAGCTGGAACGCGACAACCGCAACAGCGTGGCGAGCATCGTCCAGCAAGTGCCTTCGCTGAATTTCCGCACCGGCGCATCCAACAAGGACACCTCGCTGTTCGTGCGTGGCGTGGGGACGATTTCCACTTCGCCGGGCGTCGAGCCGACGGTGGCCACGGTGATCGATGGCGTGGTCTACGCCCGTCCCGGCCAATCGACTCTGGATCTGCTGGATCTGGAGCGCGTCGAAGTTCTGCGCGGTCCCCAAGGCACGCTGTTCGGCAAGAACGCCTCGGCCGGCGTGCTGAACATCACCAGCAAGGCACCGACCGCCGAGACCCACGGTTACATCGATCAGTCGTACTACAGCGGCAACGAAAGCCGCACCCGTTTCGGCATCGGTGGAAGTCTGATTCCGGACACGCTCAAGGGGTCGATCAGCACCTTGTTCGGCAGCTACGACGGCAACGTGGATAACAAGCACAACGGCCAGGAGGTCAACGGTTACAACCATCGCGGCGTGCGCGGCAAACTGGAATTCACCCCGAACGACGACGTCACCTTCACCCTGATCGCCGACTACATGCAGTCCCATGATGACGGTCCGAATGGTGTCGTGACCAAGTCGCTGACCCCGGCCTTCGCCAATGCACTGAGCCCGGTCAGCGCCACCAGCCACAACCGCGACATCAACACTGACACCCGCACCCACGTCGAGGACACCAACAAGGGCCTGTCCGGCCAGCTCGACTGGCAACTCGGCGATTACACCCTGACCTCGATCACCGCGTGGCGTGGCTGGGACAACACC
The DNA here is from genome assembly GCF_046097675.1 of Pseudomonas sp. UV AK001. Lineage (NCBI taxonomy): Bacteria > Pseudomonadati > Pseudomonadota > Gammaproteobacteria > Pseudomonadales > Pseudomonadaceae > Pseudomonas > Pseudomonas sp. UV AK001. Next base: position 117,717 of record NZ_JBJUVZ010000009.1, on the reverse strand, counting down.
CAGTATCAGGACGGCGACCGCCTCGGCGCGGTGACGGCCGCATTCCCCGGCACGGCGGACAAGGGCGACCTGGCGTTCGACCAGTACTCGCAGGAGCTGCGTCTGGCGTCGCCGAAAGGCGGGTTCCTCGAATACGTCGGCGGCCTGTTCTACATGCACGGCAAGGATGACGAGACCTATCAGCGCACGCTGACCACCACCACGCGGACTGACCGTGGCGTCGCCGACTACAGCACCACCAGCGACAGTTACGCGGTGTTCGGCGAAAGCACGCTGAATTTCACCTCGGATTTCCGTGGCATCGCCGGCCTGCGCTACACCCACGACGATCTCGAATACGATCACCGTCGCGTTTCCACTTCCGCCACTACTGTCAGCGGTATTCAACCGGCTACCAGCAGTTCCGGTTCGGTGGACGAGGACGGCTGGTCCGGTCGGCTCGGTTTGCAGTACGACCTGAGCGATACCGTCACCACCTACCTGACCTACTCGCGCGGCTACAAAGGCCCGGCCTACAACGTGTTCTTCAACATGCAGCCGCGCGATACCGAAGCGCTGAAACCGGAAACCTCCAACACCTGGGAGGCGGGAATCAAAGCCTCGGCCTGGAACAATCGCCTGACCACCAACCTCGCGGTTTTCCACAGCGACTACGACAACTATCAGGCGAACTTTTTCGACACCGTCGCCGGGCAAGTGGTGACGCGCCTGATCAACGCCGGCAGCGTCAGCACCGAGGGCGTGGAACTCGACTACGCCCTGCAGGCGACCCAGCAACTGAAGTTCTCCGGCGCACTGGCCTACACCCGCGCCCGCATCGACCAGTTCGCTTGCCCGGCGGGCGCGGCGGCGTCGTGCAACGTCAACGGCAAGCCGCTGCCGTTCAGCCCGGACTGGAAAAGCTACGTGCGGGCCGACTACACCATTCCGCTGGAAAACGGCCTGGATATCGAACTCGGCACCGACTACAGCTGGCAGAGCGAAGTGCAGTACGACATCAGCCAGAACGCCGACACCAAACAGGGCGCCTACGGCCTCTGGAACGCCAGCGTCGCCCTGGCCGATTACACCAATGGCTGGCGCGTGGCGTTGCTGGGCAAGAACCTCACCGACAAGTCCTATTCGCCATTGCTCGCCAGCGGTGGCAACTATATCTACCGCGCCGTGCCACGCGACGACGAGCGCTACTTCGGCGTGCAACTGCGCAAGGACTTCTGAGATGAGCAGACAGCTGAAACTCGGCGCGTTCCTCATGGCCACCGGGCACCACGTCGCCGCGTGGCGTCATCCGGACGTACCGGCCAACGCCGGGCTGGATTTCGCCCACTACAAACGTCTGGCGCAGGTTGCCGAGGCGGCGAAGTTCGACACCTTGTTCGTCGCCGACAGCGTCGCCGCACCGACCCAGGACATCGCCAGCCGCATGGCCCGTTCGGATCACTTCGAACCGCTGACCTTGCTCTCGGCATTGAGCGCAGTGACCGAGCACATCGGCCTGATCGCCACCGCCACCACCAGCTACAACGAGCCGTACCACGTGGCGCGTAAGTTCGCTTCGCTCGATCACCTGTCCGGCGGGCGAGCGGGGTGGAATCTGGTGACCTCGGACAACGCCGCCGAAGCGCAGAATTTTGGCCGCGAGGAACACATCGGCCATGCCGAACGCTACAGCCGCGCCCGGGAATTTCATCAGGTGGTGACCGGGCTTTGGGACAGTTGGCAGGACGACGCCTTCATTCGCGACAAGGCCAGCGGTGCCTATTACGACCCGGAAAAGTTGCATGTACTGAATCACGTCGGCGAGCACTTTCGGGTCAAAGGCCCCCTGAATGTCGCGCGTTCGCCACAGGGTCAACCGGTGATCGTGCAGGCCGGCTCGTCGGAAACCGGGCGGGAACTGGCGGCGCAGACGGCCGAAGTGGTGTTCACCGCGCAGACCTCGCTGGCCAGCGCCCAGGCGTTTTACGCCGACCTCAAGGGACGCTTGCCGAAGTACGGACGCAGTGCCGATTCGCTGAAAATCATGCCCGGCGTGTTTGTCGTGGTCGGGCAGACGGAAGCCGAAGCGCAGGAAAAATGTGAAACGTTTCAGCAATTGGTAGAACCCGAGGTTGGCGTCGCTCTGCTTGGGCGTATGCTGGGTAACTTCGATCTGTCGAAGTACCCGCTGGACGGGCCGCTGCCGGAATTGCCGCTGACTGAAAGCGGCCAGCAGAGCCGGCAGAAGCTGCTGACCGAACTGGCCGGCCGCGAGCATCTGACCCTGGCCGAACTGGGCCGGCGAATCGCTGGCGGTCGCGGGCATTACAGCGTCGTCGGTACGCCGGCGCAGATTGCCGACCGTTTGCAGGAATGGTTCGAGCAGGGCGCGGCGGACGGCTTCAACGTGCTGGTGCCGCACCTGCCCGGCGGGCTCGAAGACTTCGCCAATGGCGTGGTTCCGGAACTGCAACGGCGCGGGCTGTTCAGAACCGAATACGAGGGCCGGACCTTGCGCCAGAACCTTGGCCTTGCCCGGCCCGGCAATCGCTTTGCGTAGCAATCGACACCCATTTCAAGACCGACAAGAGAGGATTCGATGACTTACACCGCTGCCGAAAACCGCTATGACTCCATCCCTTACCGCCGCGTCGGACGCAGCGGTCTGGTATTGCCGGCGCTGTCCTTGGGCCTGTGGCACAACTTCGGCGACAGCACGCCGATCGACACCCAACGCGCGTTGCTGCGCACCGCGTTCGACCTGGGCATCAACCACTTCGACCTGGCCAACAACTACGGCCCGCCCTACGGCAGCGCCGAGACCAATTTCGGCCGCCTGCTGCGCGAAGACTTCAAGCAGTACCGCGATGAACTGATCATCTCCAGCAAGGCCGGCTGGGACATGTGGCCCGGCCCTTACGGCCAGGGCGGCGGTTCGCGCAAATACGTGCTGGCGAGCCTCGACCAGAGCCTGCAACGCCTGGGCCTGGATTATGTGGATATCTTCTATTCGCACCGCTTCGACCCGGACACCCCGCTGGAAGAAACCGCCAGCGCCCTCGCCACGGCGGTGCAGCAGGGCAAGGCGTTGTACATCGGTATCTCGTCGTACTCCGGGGTGAAAACCCGCGAAATCGCCGCGTTGCTCAAAGAGTGGAAAGTGCCGCTGTTGATTCACCAACCGGCCTACAACCTGCTCAACCGCTGGGTGGAAAAGGACCTGCTCGACACCACCGACGAACTCGGCACCGGCGTGATTGCATTCACGCCGCTGGCGCAGGGACTGCTGACCGACAAATACCTCAACGGCGTACCGGCGGATGCGCGGGTCAATCGTCCGGGCGGTGGTTCGTTGCAGGCTTCGCACTTGTCCGAGGCGAACATTGCTCATGTACGGGCGCTGAACGAGATCGCCAAGCGTCGCGGGCAGAGCCTGGCGCAACTGGCATTGGCGTGGACGCTGCGCGATCCGCGAGTGACTTCGGCCCTGATCGGCGCGAGCCGGCCGGAGCAGATTATCGAGAACGTCGGGGCTTTGAAGAATTTGAGCTTCAGTGCTGAGGAACTGGCGGAGATTGATCGGTTTGCTCAGGAGGGCGGGATCAATCTTTGGGAGAAGCCTTCGACGGCGGAGTGATCAGGATCAGGGTGGGTCAGCTCGGCCCAGCCCTCACCCCAGCCCTCTCCCGGAGGGAGAGGGAGCCGACCGAGGTGTCTTGCGTCATACATCGACCTGAAAAATCCGGTCGATTATGGATTCAGCAAAGCACGATCAGGTCGGTGAATCTTTAAAGCATCCCCCCAATCAGTCCCCTCTCCCTCCGGGAGAGGGTTAGGGTGAGGGGGCTTTTGATTTTGCTCTGGCGTTAAAGGCTCAACGAAAAAACGGCCCATCCCCCAACACCGTAGCCCGCTGCATCACCCGCCGCGCCGGACGGTAATCATCCACCGCGTAGTGCTGCGTCACGCGGTTGTCCCAGAACGCGATGTCATCCTTCTGCCAACGCCAGCGAATGGTGAATTCCGGCCGTGTTGCGTGGGCGAACAAGAACTTCAGCACCGCTTCACTCTCGGTCTCCGACAGCTCATTGATCTTCGACGTGAAGCCTTCGTTGACGAACAGCGAGCGGCGCCCGCTCACCGGGTGAGTGCGAATCACTGGATGCGACAGCGGTGGATTCTTGCGCCGTGCCTCTTCCCACTGCGCCAGTGCTTCCGGCGTGTTGCCGTAACGCTCCAGCGGAAACGAGCGGGTGAAGTCGTGAGTCGCGGTCAGCCCTTCAAGCATCGCCTTCATCGGCGCCGACAGCGCTTCATACGCGGCAATCCCGCTGGCCCACAACGTGTCGCCACCGAACTCCGGCAACAGCTTGGCGCTGAGTACCGCCCCCATGGCCGGGGTCGGCAGGAAGGTCACGTCGGTGTGCCAGATTGCGTTGTCGCGCACGTCGGTGACGGCGGTGTCGAGGATCAGCACTTCCGGTTGTTCCGGCACGTTCGGGTAGATCGGGTGAATGTGCAGGTCGCCGAAATAGTGGGCGAAGCGCGCCTGTTGCGACGGCTCGATCGGCTGATTGCGGAAGAACAGCACCTGATATTTGAGCAGCGCCTGCTCGATGGCGTCGCGTTGTTCCAGGTTCAGCGGCTGGCTGATGTCGACGCCGCTGATCTGTGCGCCGAGGGCCGAGCTTAACGGGGTGATGTTCAGGCTGCTCATGGTGGTTCTCTTCAATTCCGGGGCCCCGAAACTGTCGGGGTAGTCAGTGCTGAAAAATCAGTGGGCCTGGCCGTGCCACGGCACCAGTTTGCGTTGCAGGGCGCGCAGGCCCATCTCCATCGCGAAGGCGATCAGGGCGATGACCAGAATCCCCAGCACCACCACATCGGTGACCAGGAACTGCGCGGCCGACTGCACCATGAAGCCCAGGCCGCTGGTGGCCGCGATCAATTCGGCAGCGACCAGCGTCGACCAGCCGACACCGAGGCCGATGCGCACACCGGTCAGAATGTCCGGCAGGGCGCTTGGCAAAATCACGTGGCGGATCAGTTGCGCGCGGGTGGCTCCCAGCGACTGCGCGGCGCGCAATTTGGCCGGGTCGACGGTGCGCACGCCGGTCGCGGTGGCAATCGCGATCGGAGCGAAAATCGCCAGGTAGATCAGCAGCACTTTCGACAACTCGCCGATGCCGCACCAGATCACGATCAGCGGCAGATAGGCGAGTGGCGGAATCGGCCGGTAGAACTCGATCAGCGGATCGAGCACGCCACGGGCGATGCGGTTGGCGCCGATGGCAATGCCCACCGGCACGGCAGTCAGAATCGCAAAACCGAGGCCCAGGCCGATGCGGCTCAGGCTCGCGCCCAGGTGCTGCCACAACGTCGAATCCATGTAGCCCGTGGTCGCCAGCAACCAGCCTTTTTGCAGCACGGCGGACGGTGGCGGCAGGAACAGCGGTTCGATCAGACCGGTGGCGGTCACCGCCCACCAGATCACCAGCAACGCGAACAGGGTCAGCAGGCTGATCCAGCGGGTGCTGAGGCTGCGGCGCACGGGAATCACCACCGACGTGGCGGCGGGTTTCACTGCGGTGGCGGAAACGTCGTAACTGCTCATGCGCGCTCCTGCCGCTGAACGGCGCTGCGTTGCGAGAACACTTTGGCGAGCACGTGTTCGCGGGTTTCGATGAAGCGCGGATCGGACTTGATCGCCCGCGCCGATTCGCCGACGGCGTAACGCTTGCCGAAATCCAGGTGCAGGCGCTCGACGATCTGCCCCGGATTCGGTGCCAGCAGAATCAGGTCGGTAGCGAGGAACACCGCTTCTTCAATATCGTGGGTAATCAGGAACACCGGTTTGGCGGTGCGTTGCCAGACTTGCAGCAACAGCTCCTGCATCTGTTCGCGGGTAAAGGCGTCGAGGGCGCCGAAGGGTTCGTCCATCAGCAACACACGCGGGTCGGCGGCGAGAGCGCGGGCCAGGCCGACACGTTGCTTCTGGCCGCCGGAAAGTTGCCAGATACGACGGTTTTCAAAACCGGAAAGATCGACCAGCGCGAGCATTTCCCGGGCGATCTGTTCGCGTTTGTCTTTGGCCACACCGGCCAGTTCAAGGCCGAAGGCGACGTTGGCCAGCACGTCTTGCCAGGGCAGCAGGGCGTCGTCCTGGAACACCACGCCGCGCTCGGCGCTCGGGCCTTTGACCGGCACGTTGTCGAGGGTGATGCGGCCGGCGCTCGGTTCGACGAAACCGGCAATCAGGTTCAACAGCGAAGTCTTGCCACTGCCGGACGGGCCGAGGGCGACCAGCAACTGCTGAGGCCCCAGAGTCAGAGAGATATCCGCCAGCACCGGTTCCGGGCTGCCGGGATACTGTGCGCTGATGCGCTCCAGCTGTAGCAAGGCCATCGCGATTAACTCCCGATCAGTTGGTGATGTACTTGGGGGTGACGTACGGCGTGTAGTCCGGCAGTACCGCTTCGACCTTGCCTTGCTCCTTGAGGAACGCGGCGGTGTCGGTGATGGCCTTGGTGGTCGGCGCGCCGAGGTCACTGACCTGATCCGCCGCCAGCGGGTAGACGTTGCCTTGCAGCAACAATGGGATGTCGCTGGCCTTGGCGCCGGACAGTTTCACCAGTTTGTCGACGTTGCTCTGATTGGCCAGCCAGGCTTTCGGATCCTTGCGGTAGTCGGCGTAGGCGTCGAGGGTGACCTTGGCGAACGCGGTGACGATTTCCGGATGCTTCTCGGCGAAGTCCTTGCGCACGATCCAGGCGTCGAAGGTCGGCGCGCCGAACTTGGCCAGCTCGCCGGAAGTGATCAGCACTTTGCCGTTTTCCTTGGCCACGCCCAGCGCCGGATCCCAGACGTAGGTGGCGTCGATGTCACCGCGCTTCCACGCGGCAATAATTGCCGGCGGGGCGAGGTTGAGGACGGTGACTTTCGAAGGATCAATGTTCCAGTGCTTCAGCGCGGCCAGCAGGCTGTAGTGACCGGTGGACACGAACGGCACGGCGATTTTCTTGCCGACCAGATCCTGCGGCGTCTTGATGCCGGAGCCGTCGCGGGCGACCAGCGCTTCGGCGGCACCGATCTGGGTGGCGATGAGGAAGGTTTCCACCGGGACTTTGCGGGTGACGGCTGCGGTCAGCGGGCTGGAACCGAGGTAGCCGATCTGCACGTCGCCGGAAGCGATGGCCGAGATGACGTCCGCGCCGTTGTCGAACTTGCGCCAGCTGATGTCGGCCTTGGTGGCTTTCTCATAGGCGCCGTCGGCCTGGGCGACTTTCGCCGGGTCAACGGTGGTCTGGTAGGCGACGGTGAGGTCGGCGGCCTGGGCCAGGAAACTCGCAGCGGCCAGAGAGGCCACGGCCAGCAGGCGAAGCGGGACATTCAGTTTCATTGAAGAGCTCCATATCAGGCGACCGAGCGTCGGCGTGAAAGGAGACTAAATGATCTAAGAAACTAAAAATAAATAACTTTTTAGACTTAGCTTATGAGCGGAAAAATCTAAGGGAGAGAGCGTGATCGTTCCCACGCGGACGGTTCGACGCCTCGACGTGGGAACGATCAGAGAAGGAAGTGTCAGTTGCTGATCGCCAGAATACTCGCCTGATACGACCCGACAAATACGTCGAAATCGCCCACCTCGTTCTGCTCCAGCTCAGCCTGTTGCGCCAGTGACGAGCGCGCCAGTTCTTCAAACTTCGCCTGTTCGTCAGCCGCCAACGGTTCGCTGCGGAAGAACTCGGCGTGGGCCTGGCTCTGGCGCAGGGAGAACTGCGCGAAGCTTTCCTTGTGTTCTGCCATGGCCGCCAGCACCTGGGCCGATGGCGTCAGGGACGAATCCTTGACCTTGGCCAGTTGCGCATCGAGGGCCTTGCTGTGGGCATCGCCGCCGTGGCTCTGATCCAGCAGCGCGGCCAGCGGAGCGATTTTTTCCAGCAGCTCCGCCGCCCATTCCTTCATGTCGACCGGTTGACCGTCGCGCTGCAATTGCAGGCCCGGACGGCGACCTTCCTTGACCACGCTGAGGAAGTTCGACGTGGCGTTGCCGCAGCTGATGTTGGTCAGCAGCGGGCTGTCGTTCAGCGCGCAGTACAGCAGGAACGCGTCGAGGAAGCGCGACTCGGTGAGGTCGATGCCCATCGGCAGGAACGGGTTGATGTCCAGGCAGCGCACTTCGACGTACTGGATGCCACGGGCCATCAAGGCCTGGATCGGCCGCTCGCCGGTGTAGGTCACGCGTTTCGGGCGGATGTTCGAGTAGTACTCGTTTTCGATCTGCAGGATGTTGGTGTTCAGTTGCACCCACTCGCCATCCTGGTGCGTGCCGACTTCAACGTACGGCGCGTATGGCGTGGCCACCGCCTTGCGCAGGCTGTCGGTGTAGCTCGCCAGGTCGTTGTAGCACGGCGTCAGGCCGGCCTGGGCGTTGCTCTGGTAACCGAGGTCGCTCATGCGCAGGCTGGTGGCGTAAGGCAGGTACAGCGTATCCGGATCCAGTTGTTCCAGCTGATGCGAACGGCCGCGCAGGAACCCCGCGTCCAGCGCCGGCGAAGCACCGAACAGGTACATCAGCAGCCAGCTGTAGCGACGGAAGTTGCGGATCAGCGCGATATAGGACGACGACTGGAAATCCCGGTCGGTGCCGACGAAGCCTTCGGCTTCTTTCAGCAGCGGCCAGAGTTTTTCCGGCAGGGAGAAGTTGTAGTGAATCCCGGCGATGCACTGCATGGTCTTGCCGTAACGCAGGGCCAGGCCCTTGCGGTAGACGTACTTCAGCTGACCGATGTTGGAGGTGCCGTAATAGGCGATCGGGATATCTTCCTCGGCCGGCAACGGGCACGGCATCGACGGACTCCACAGGTACTCGTTGCCGAGCTTGCTGTAGGCGAAGCGATGAATCTTGTCCAGGCTCGCCAGCGTATCGGCCGGGTCTGGCAGGGCAGGCGTGATGAATTCCAGCAGCGACTCGGAATAGTCGGTGGTGATCTGTTCGTTGGTCAGCGCGGAACCCAGGCTTTCGGGGTGCGGCGTTTGCGCCAGTCGACCCTCGCCGGTCACGCGCAGGCATTCACGTTCGATGCCGTGCAGGCACTGTTCGAGCAGAGAGAGGTTGGCGCGCTCACCGAGCAGAGCCAGGCGGCGGTTGAGAAGTTCGCTCAATTTGGATTCCTTCACGCGTCAGTCGCCCCAATATGGGGGTGGGCAGGACGGTCTACAAGGGTGAAGTTGAAACTGGCGTTTTCGCCTGGTTTTCGGGCCATGAAAGCCCCATTGCAAACGCCAACTTCAGTCCCTGAATCTGGCAGACGCGGGCGAGGAAAACTCCGACGCTGCGATCACAGCGCCGAAATTAACTCAAATCGATGACGAGTAGCTACAGGACAGCGAACGTGCCTTGCGCTTTTGCGACCAGTTTGTCGCCTTGCATCACGTCGGCTTCGACCACCAGCGTGCGCCGGCCCGGGTGGATCACCCGCGCCGTGCACATTACCTCGCCCTCGGAGACGGCGCGGATGTAGTTGATCTTGCACTCGATGGTCGCGCTCTGCTGGTCAAAGCCGTGGGTGCTGGAACAGGCCAGCCCCATGGCGATATCGACCAGACTGAACAGCGCGCCGCCGTGCAGCTTGCCGCCGCGGTTGCGCAGTTCCGGTTCCAGCACCAGGGCGACTTGCGCCACCCCGGTTTCCAGGCTGTGCAGGCGGCAGCCCAACAGCTTGAAAAACGCGCTCTCGACGAGCCCGGCCGGAATCTCCATCAGCGCTTCTTCAACTGCTTGGCGTTGGCGAACAGCGACGCCATCGCGTTATTGGCTGGAGCCGCCGGGGTGCTTTCCTTGCGCGGAGCCGAACCCTGCGACTGGCGCGGCGCCGAGCCCGGACGCGAACCACGGGCGCCGTCGATTTTCTCGCCCGGCGTGTCGCTCATGCGCATCGACAGGCCGACGCGTTTGCGCGGGATGTCGACTTCCATGACCTTCACTTTCACCACGTCACCGGCTTTCACTGCTTCGCGCGGATCCTTGATGAATTTCTCCGACAGCGCCGAGATGTGTACCAGACCGTCCTGGTGCACACCGATGTCGACGAACGCACCGAACGCGGTCACGTTGGTCACCACACCTTCGAGGATCATCCCCAGTTGCAGATCCTTCAGGTCCTCGACGCCTTCCTGGAACTCGGCGGTCTTGAACTCCGGACGCGGGTCGCGGCCGGGTTTTTCCAGTTCCTGGAGGATGTCGGTGACGGTGGGCAGACCGAAGGTCTCGTCGGTGAATTTCTTCGGATCCAGGCGCTTGAGGAACGAGGCGTCGCCGATCAGCGAGCGGATGTCACGGTCGGTTTCAGCGGCGATGCGCTGCACCAGCGGATAGGCTTCCGGGTGAACGGCCGAGGAGTCCAGCGGGTTGTCGCCGTTCATCACGCGCAGGAAGCCGGCGGCCTGTTCGAAGGTTTTCTCGCCCAGACGCGCGACTTTCTTCAGCGCGGCGCGGGTCTTGAACGCGCCGTGCTCGTCACGGTGAGTCACGATGTTCTGCGCCAGGGTCGCGTTGAGGCCGGAGATCCGTGCCAGCAGCGCCACGGAGGCGGTGTTCACGTCCACGCCCACGGCGTTCACGCAGTCCTCGACCACGGCGTCCAGGCCGCGCGCCAGTTTCAGCTGCGACACGTCGTGCTGGTACTGGCCGACACCGATGGATTTCGGATCGATTTTCACCAGCTCGGCCAGTGGATCCTGCAGACGGCGGGCGATGGACACGGCGCCCCGGATCGACACGTCGAGATCCGGGAATTCCTTGGCTGCCAGTTCCGATGCCGAATACACCGATGCGCCGGCTTCGGAGACCATGACCTTGGTCATTTTCATCGCTGGATATTTTTTGATCAGCTCGATGGCCAGTTTGTCGGTCTCACGGCTGGCGGTGCCGTTGCCGATGGCGATCAGATCGACCGAGTGCTTGGCGCACAGGGCGGCCAGGATGGCGATGGTCTGATCCCACTTGTTGTGCGGCACGTGCGGGTAAACCGTGGCGTGATCGAGCAGCTTGCCGGTGGAGTCGACCACCGCGACCTTGCAACCGGTACGCAGGCCTGGGTCGAGGCCCAGAGTGGCGCGCGGGCCGGCCGGGGCGGCCAGCAGCAGGTCGTGCAGGTTGTGGGCGAACACGTTGATCGCCTCGGTTTCGGCGCCGTCGCGCAGCTCGCCGAGCAGATCGGTTTCCAGGTGGGTGTAGAGCTTGACCTTCCAGGTCCAGCGCACCACTTCACCCAGCCATTTGTCGGCCGGACGGTTCTGGTTCTGGATGCCGACGTGCTGGCCGATCATGCCTTCGCACGGGTGCAGGGTGCCCGGCAATTCTTCGCCGACTTTCAGCGCGGAGCTGAGAATGCCTTCGTTGCGGCCACGGAAAATTGCCAGCGCGCGGTGCGACGGCATGCTTTTCAGTGGTTCGTCGTGTTCGAAGTAGTCGCGGAACTTGGCGCCTTCCTCTTCCTTGCCGGCGATCACGCGGGCACTGAGGGTGGCTTCCTGCTTCAAATAGTTGCGCAGTTTATCCAGCAGGTTGGCGTCTTCGGCGAAGCGCTCCATGAGGATGTACTTGGCGCCTTCCAGCGCTGCCTTGGCGTCGGCCACGCCTTTTTCGGCGTCGACGAAGCGCGCGGCTTCGGCTTCCGGGGCCAGGCTCGGGTCGTTGAACAGACCGTCGGCCAGTTCGCCGAGGCCGGCTTCCAGGGCGATCTGGCCCTTGGTGCGGCGCTTCTGCTTGTACGGCAGGTACAAGTCTTCGAGGCGGGTCTTGGTGTCGGCGAGTTTGATTTCGCGCTCCAGCTCAGGAGTGAGTTTGCCCTGCTCCTGGATGCTGGAAAGGATGCTGATGCGCCGTTCGTCGAGTTCTCGCAGGTAGCGCAGACGCTCTTCCAGATGACGCAGCTGAGTGTCATCGAGGCTGCCGGTCACTTCTTTCCGGTAACGGGCGATGAAGGGAACGGTAGAGCCTTCATCGAGTAGCGCGACGGCCGCTTCGACCTGTTGCGGGCGTACGCCGAGTTCCTCGGCGATGCGGCTGTTGATGCTGTCCATAAAACCACCTGACAAATTGTGAAAGCAGGCTCGCAGGCGCATAAATAAGGGCCCGGAGTCTGGTGGGGCGGCCTGACGCTTGCCGCTGCCTGGGTCAAAAGGCATTCCATTGACCCGTGAAATCGAACAATTACTGCGGCGCCCATGAAAATAAAGGACGGCCACCTGCCGTAACGATTCAGACGTTGCCTGGCACAAAAGGCCGCGCATTATAACCGGCGTTCTGTCATTCGGGGGCGACACGGTCTGTAGGCTCAAGCCCCGGTTTTCTGGCAGTGAAGGAAAAATCTGCTAACAATGCACACGGTGCGTATAACGGCAGCTACGCCATAATGCGCGCCGAGCTAAAAGGAGCATCCAATGAGCAGCACTGCACAAACTGCTGAAGGCGAAAAAATTCTTATTGTTGACGACGATCCGGGGCTGAGCAGCCTGCTGGAACGCTTCTTCGTCAGCAAGGGCTACCGTGCCCGCGCCGTACCGAACACCGAGCAGATGGATCGTCTGCTGTCCCGTGAAGTGTTCAACCTGGTCGTTCTCGACCTGATGCTGCCGGGCGAAGACGGCCTGACCGCTTGCCGTCGTCTGCGTGGCGCGAACAATCAGATCCCGATCATCATGCTCACCGCCAAGGGCGACGAGCTGAGCCGGATCAAGGGCCTGGAACTGGGCGCCGACGATTATCTGGCCAAGCCGTTCAATCCGGACGAACTGATGGCCCGTGTCAAAGCCGTGCTGCGCCGTCAGGCCGCACCGGTGCCGGGCGCGCCGGGCAGCGAAGAAGAGAACGTCACGTTCGGCGACTACGTGTTGTCCCTGGCCACCCGCGAACTCAAGCGCGGCGACGAAGTGCACATGCTCACCACCGGTGAGTTTGCGGTACTCAAGGCCCTGGTGATGAACGCCCGTCAGCCGCTGACCCGCGACAAGCTGATGAACCTGGCCCGTGGCCGGGAGTGGGATGCCCTGGAGCGTTCCATCGACGTGCAGATTTCCCGTCTGCGCCGGATGATCGAACCCGATCCGTCCAAGCCTCGCTACATCCAGACTGTCTGGGGCGTGGGTTATGTGTTCGTGCCGGATGGCAACTCCACCAAGTGACGGGTGATTTGTAGGAACGGGTCTGCGGGAAACGGTCGAAAGTGCCGGCTCCGCAGACTCGTTATCCGCAATATGCGAGCATTGCTCGCTCCTGCAAGTGCGTAGCGGTTATCCATGAAAACCCCTGTCTGGTTCCCCCAAAGTTTCTTCTCCCGCACCCTGTGGCTGGTGCTCATCGTCGTATTGTTTTCCAAGGCACTGACCCTGGTTTATCTGCTGATGAACGAGGACGTGCTGGTGGACCGTCAATACAGCCACGGCGTCGCCCTGACACTGCGCGCCTATTGGGCCGCCGATGAAGAAAACCGCGCGAAGATCGCCGATGCCGCGACCCTGATCCGGGTGGTCGGTGCCGGTGTGCCGGAAGGCGAACAGCACTGGCCGTACAGCGAAATCTACCAGCGGCAGATGCAGGCGGAACTGGGGGCCGACACCGAGGTTCGACTGCGCATGCATTCGCCGCCGGCGTTGTGGGTGCGCGCGCCGAGCCTGGGTGACGGGTGGCTGAAAGTGCCGCTGTACCCGCACCCGTTGCGCGGCCAGAAAATCTGGAACGTGCTCGGCTGGTTCCTCGCCATCGGTCTGCTCTCGACCGCGTCGGCGTGGATCTTCGTCAGTCAGCTTAATCAGCCGTTGAAACGTCTGGTGTATGCCGCGCGGCAACTCGGTCAGGGCCGCAGCGTGCGCCTGCCGATCAGCGATACACCCAGCGAAATGACCGAGGTTTATCGCGCCTTCAACCAGATGGCCGAGGACGTCGAACAAGCCGGGCGTGAGCGTGAACTGATGCTCGCCGGGGTTTCCCATGACTTGCGGACACCACTGACCCGATTGCGACTGTCGCTGGAACTGATGGGCGACCGCACCGACCTGACCGACGATATGGTGCGCGACATTGAAGACATGGACGCGATTCTCGACCAGTTCCTCGCGTTCATTCGCGATGGTCGGGACGAGTCGGTGGAAGAAGTGGATCTTAGCGATCTGGTGCGCGAAGTCGCGGCACCGTACAACCAGAGTGAAGAGAAAGTGCGGTTGCGCCTGGAGCCGATCCAGCCGTTTCCGCTGCGTCGGGTGTCGATGAAACGTCTGTTGAACAACCTGATCGGCAACGCACTGAACCATGCCGGCGGTAGTGTGGATGTCGCGGCCTATGTGTCTGGCGACACCAGTGCGCCGTATGTGGTGCTGAGCGTGATGGACCGTGGGGCGGGGATTGATCCATCGGAGCTTGAAGCGATCTTCAACCCGTTCACCCGTGGCGATCGGGCGCGGGGCGGAAAGGGCACCGGGCTGGGGCTGGCGATCGTGAAACGGATTGCTTCGATGCATGGCGGCAATGTCGAGCTGCGCAACCGCTCCGGTGGCGGGTTGGAGGCGCGGGTGCGGTTGCCGCTGGGATTGATGCTGCCGCGGGATGCGGTGTAGATCAAAAGCTCGCCCTCATCGGAACGCCGCCCGCCCAGCCCTCTCCCGGAGGGAGAGGGGGCCGACCGAGGAGTCTTGCGTCATGCATCGACCTGCAAAATCAGGTCGATTATGGATTCAACTGTGCTCGTTCAAGTCGGCGTACTTCTTCAATATCCCCCAATCAGTCCCCTCTCCCTATGGGAGAGGGTTAGGGTGAGGGGCTCTTGCTCTTCGCTCTATCCCTTACCCTTGGTGCGGGTCATGTTCGGCCCGCCATTCTTCTCGAGATGCTCGATGATGATCCCCGCCACATTCTTGCCGGTGGTGGTCTCGATCCCCTCCAGGCCCGGCGACGAGTTCACTTCCATCACCAGCGGCCCGTGATTCGAACGCAGGATATCCACACCCGCCACCGCCAGGCCCATGACCTTGGCGGCGCGCAATGCGGTCATGCGTTCTTCCGGGGTGATCTTGATCAGGCTGGCGCTGCCACCCCGGTGCAGGTTGGAGCGGAATTCCCCGGGCTTGGCCTGACGCTTCATCGCCGCGATCACCTTGTCGCCGACCACGAAGCAGCGGATGTCCGCGCCGCCGGCCTCCTTGATGTATTCCTGCACCATGATGTTCTGTTTCAGGCCCATGAAGGCCTCGATCACCGACTCCGCCGCCGTCGCGGTTTCGCACAGCACCACGCCGATGCCCTGGGTGCCTTCCAGTACCTTGATCACCAATGGCGCGCCGTTGACCATGTCGATCAGGTCGGGAATGTCGTCCGGCGAGTGGGCGAACCCGGTCACCGGCAGGCCGATGCCCCGGCGTGACAGCAGTTGCAGCGAACGCAGCTTGTCCCGGGAACGGGCGATGGCCACCGATTCGTTGAGCGGAAATACCCCCATCATTTCGAACTGGCGCAGCACCGCGCAGCCATAGAACGTCACCGATGCGCCGATCCGCGGGATCACCGCATCGAATCCTTCCAGCGGTTTGCCGCGATAGTGGATCTGCGGTTTGTGGCTGGCGATGTTCATGTAGGCGCGCAAGGTGTCGATCACTACCATTTCATGCCCGCGTTCGGTTCCGGCTTCGACCAGACGGCGGGTGGAATACAGACGCGGATTCCGCGACAGCACAGCGATCTTCATGCAACACCTGTGGAGGAGGTAGATACCGGGAACACCGGCTTGTCTTGTACATACTTGATGCCTGGATTGACCACCAGCTGGCCGTCGATCAGGGCTTTGGAACCGAGCAACAGGCGATAACGCATGGACTTGCGGCAGGCGAGGGTGAACTCGACCGGCCAGACCCGATCACCGAGGGCCAGGGTGGTGCTGATCACATAGCGCACCTGGGCCTGGCCGTTGGAACTCTTGATGGTCTTGCGGGTGACCAGCGGCGCTTCACAACGCCGGTGGCGCAACTGCACCACCGTGCCCAGGTGCGCGGTGAAGCGCACCCACTTCTCGCCGTCCCGTTCGAATGGCTCGATGTCGGTGGCGTGCAGGCTGGAGGTGCTGGCGCCGGTGTCGATTTTCGCCCGAAGGCCCGCGACTCCCAGATCCGGGAGCGCCACCCACTCGCGCAGACCGACAACGGTCAAATGGTCAAATGTCTTCAAAAAAATGCTCAACCGGTGAAAACCGATCAGCCCGCAGGGGGCCGGATTTGCGGTATTCACGCAGAATAGTGGTTAAAAGGCGACAGATATCTACGGCCCGGTTTTGCGTCATCTCAAGCACGCCCCGGAATGTGCGCATTGTAATCCGGGACAGCACAATTCATGGCACGACAGAAACGGTAGTACAGTTCATCAATATTTCAGAATGAGGAAATTCCATGGCACAAAAAAGCGAAGAGGACGACAAGGTCCGTCTCGATAAATGGTTGTGGGCTGCGCGTTTTTTCAAAACCCGTGCCTTGGCCAAAGCAGCCATTGAAAGCGGCAAGGTGCATTGTCGGGGAGAGCGCTGCAAGCCTGGCAAAGAGCCACGCATCGGCGATGAATTCGAGATTCGCACCGGCTTCGATGAAAAGACTGTAGTGGTCCAGGCCCTGTCGATCGTGCGTCGTGGCGCACCGGAAGCGCAGACGCTGTATGCGGAAACCGAAGCCAGTATTGCCAAGCGCGAGGCGGCTGCGGCGATGCGCAAGGCCGGCGCGCTGGGCGTGACCACCGACGGTAAACCAAGCAAGAAGCAGCGCAGGGATCTGTTTAAATTTCGTGGGAACAGTGGCGGAGAATAAAAAATCGCAGCCTGCCGGTCCTGACTCAAGACTCGTCAAAGGCTGCGATTTTTTCAGCGGTCGTCGATTATCGTGCGGACACGACGGTCATTCGCGAAACCACCGGCAACTTGGCCAGCAGCCCGAAAATCGGCGCCGTGACCTTCAGCCAGAAGTTCGCCGCGTGATAGGCAAACGGTGTGTAGTAACCCCAGCCCAACGCCCACACCGCCAGCAGCAGTCCACCGATGTAGTCGTCCTGGCCCCAATGCGCACCGGCCACCAGGCGCGGCAGCATGAACAGCAGCGCCAGGCCCCAGACCGTCAGGAACTGGCCGGCTGAGCGACTGAATACACCCATGAACAACGCCCAGATCAGCAGCACCGAAGCGTGGTCACCGGGGAAACTCTGGCTCGAGCGATCCTTCAGCTCAAAGGTCTTTTCCAGATGCGGGAAATAGTCGCTCATATGGACGGCGCCTTCGAGCACCATGGAAGGGCTGTTGTGCTGCCAGCCCATGTGGTCGGCGAATTTGGAAAACAGCGCGCGGATCACCACCATCAGCAGCAGGATCGAGAAAAATCCGAAGAACGCGCGACGTACGTCAATCGCCTTGAACACCCAGTCGCCCTTGATCAGCAGCGTCAGCAGAATCAGTCCGACGACAACGTCGAACGGGCGCAGACTTGCAATTGCCCAGATGTGGAGCCATATGGGGTTGCTGGCCAGCGGAGTATTGAGTGAGCGGAACAGCCACTCGTCGAAAACCACACACAGCATCTGGCCTGTAGGCCATAACCAGAAAGCCAGTAGTGCCAATGGCACCGCATTGCACAGAACCAGCCGGCCGAGGTTCCACCTTGATTGGAACAAACCCGGATTGTTCATAAAATGCCTCCCGTGGCTGAACATAGGCATCAAAATGGATGCCAGAAGCGCGGGATTTTCATTCTTTGTAACCTTTTTGTCATTAAATTCAGATACCTAGACCTATGACCGATTTCCTCGATACCGATTACACCCAACGCTTCATCTTCGATGACAGCGACACGCGCGGCGAACTGGTGTCGCTGGAACGCAGCTACGCCGAAGTGCTCGCCAAGCACCCGTATCCGGAGCCGGTTGCGCAATTGCTGGGCGAGTTCATGGCTGCCGCATCGTTGCTGGTGGGCACCCTGAAATTCGATGGCTTGCTGATTCTTCAGGCACGCTCCGAAGGCCCGATTCCGCTGCTGATGATCGAGTGCTCCAGCGAGCGTGAAATCCGTGGCCTGGCCCGTTACGAGGCGGACCTGATCGCCCCCGACGCGACCCTCGCCGACCTGATGCCCAATGGTGTTCTGGCGCTGACGATCGACCCGACCGTAGGCCAGCGTTATCAGGGTATCGTCGACCTCGACGGCGAAACCCTGTCCGATTGCTTCACCAACTACTTCGTCATGTCCCAGCAGGTCGGCACCCGCTTCAAGCTCTGCGCCGATGGCCGTCGCGCCCGTGGCCTGCTGCTGCAGCAACTGCCGGCCGATCGCCTGAAAGATGAAGAAGAACGCGCCGCCAGCTGGCAGCACATTACCGCGCTGGGCAACACCCTGACTGCTGATGAACTGTTGAGCCTGGACAACGAAACCGTTCTGCATCGCCTCTACCATGAAGAGCAGGTTCGTCTGTTCGATGTGCAGAAACTGCGTTTCCACTGCAGCTGCTCCCGCGAGCGTTCGGGCAATGCACTGGTCAGCCTGGGTCTGGAAGATGCGCAGCAATTGGTGGCCGAACAGGGTGGCAGCGTCGAGATCGATTGCCAGTTCTGCAACCAGCGCTACCTGTTCGATGCGGCGGATATCGCTCAATTGTTCGCTGGCGCGGGCGTCGAGACGCCGTCAGATACCCGGCACTAAAACGGTTCAGCGCAGGTAAATTCACTGCTCAACGACGGAATAACGCCGTTACGACGGGAGGACCCTACTCTTTTTGGGCTTTTCTGGCATAATCCGGCCCACTTTTTTCGCGGTAGTAGTGCACGACTTTCTACTACAAAACGTTTGGAGCACACTCGGCCACTGGCCGACGGGGAATCTCATGACGCAAGCCAATAACGCCGTGTACACCGATCTGAGTGTTGATGATCTGGTAAAAGAAGCCCTGAAACGCGGTGAAGGCGAGCTTGCCGATACCGGCGCTCTGGTAGTTCGCACCGGTCACCGCACCGGCCGTTCGCCAGTCGACCGTTTCATCGTTGAAGAGCCTTCCACCCAGGACGCGATTGCCTGGGGCCCGATCAACCGCAAGTTCCCGGCCGACAAGTTCGACGCGCTGTGGGCTCGTGTCGAGGCGTTCAACAACGCGCAAGAGCATTTCGTTTCCCACGTGCATGTAGGCGCGGCCGAAGATCACTACCTGGCCGTGAAGATGACCACTCAGACTGCCTGGCAGAACCTGTTCGGTCGTTGCCTGTTCATCAACCCGGCCCAGTACAACCCGGCCGGTCGTGAAGAGTGGCAAGTGCTGAACGTCGCCAACTTCGAGTGCGTGCCTGAGCGTGACGGCACCAATTCCGACGGTTGCGTGATCCTCAACTTCGCCCAGAAAAAAGTGCTGATCGCCGGCATGCGTTACGCCGGTGAAATGAAGAAAGCCATGTTCTCGGTGCAGAACTTCCTGCTGCCGGCTTCCGACGTGCTGCCAATGCACTGCGCTGCCAACATCGGCGAAGCAGGCGACGTGACCCTGTTCTTCGGTCTGTCCGGCACCGGCAAGACCACCCTGTCGGCCGACGAAAGCCGTTACCTGATCGGTGACGACGAACACGGCTGGGGCGAAGGTGTTGTCTTCAACATCGAAGGCGGCTGCTACGCCAAGTGCATCGACTTGTCCGAGAAGAACGAGCCGGTCATCTGGAAAGCCATCAAGCACGGCGCTGTACTGGAAAACGTCGTGATCGACGATGCCAAGCACGCCGACTACGCCGATGTCAGCCTGACCCAGAACAGCCGCGCAGCCTACCCACTGGAGCACGTTGCCAAACGTTCCGAGAAGAACCTGGGCGGCGAGCCGAACGCTGTGATCTTCCTGACTTGCGACCTGACCGGCGTACTGCCGCCAGTGTCGATCCTGAACAACGAGCAGGCGGCCTACCACTTCCTGTCCGGCTACACCGCACTGGTGGGCTCGACTGAAATGGGTTCGGGCAGCGGTATCAAGTCGACCTTTTCCACCTGCTTCGGCGCACCGTTCTTCCCGCGTCCGGCTGGCGAATACGCCGAGCTGCTGATCAAGCGCATCAAGGGCTTCGGCTCCAAGGTCTACCTGGTCAACACCGGCTGGACCGGCGGTGGCTACGGCGTCGGCAAACGCTTCAACATCCCGACCACCCGTGCGGTGATCGCAGCGATCCAGAGCGGTGCCCTGGTCGGTGCCGAAACCGAACACCTGGACACCATCAACCTGGACGTGCCACTGGCCGTACCGGGCGTCGAAACCAACCTGCTCAACCCGCGCAACACCTGGGCTGACAAGGCTGCGTACGACGAAGCTGCCAAAGCACTGGCCGGTCTGTTCATCGAGAACTTCAAGAAGTTCGACGTGAGCGACGCGATCAAGGCTGCCGGGCCTAAGTTGTAAGACTTGGTTCTGGTGAATGAAAAAGCCGCCTCTTAGGGGCGGCTTTTTTGTGGGTGATTGGTTGGACTTCGTTGTCAGATCAACTGCCATTATTCCCGCAGAGTCCGCGCTAAACAGCCAGAATAATGCTACTTAAGGAGCCGCGAACTCCTAAGCATTTTTTCTCCAGCCATCATGGCCATTGCCGTCTGGTATGCAGCACTCGCAACACCTCCACAACATCAACTTTGATTGCGTAGATGATGACGTAGTTTGGGGTGACGACGATTTCGCGGGTGCCTTCCGCGATACCTTTTCGGTATATGGCAGGGTGCTTGCGAGCGCTTTCTCCTTTCAGTTCGAAAACCTCATCGAGCTCAATCGCTGCAACGGGATTTTCCTGTCCGATACGCTCCATGATGTTGTCTCGGTCATCCAGCGCCTCTTGGCGCCAGACCAACCTCATCAACGTACTCGCTGACGCAGGGCATCCCGCTTGGCGGCAAATATCCTGCGAGCGTCTTCATCGCTGACGCTGGGCCTTGGGTCATCAATGCTGATTTGTACCTGTTGTTTGACCCATTCTTCGTATGCAGCGGCTTCATGAGCTTGCTTCATCGCTTCGGCGCGATCAGGGCGAGCATAGGTTTTTATTTGAAGAGGATCATAACTGGAGGCATCCACATCGAAGTGATTGATACCCACTCCTTGCAGGTAGGTCACCAGTGTTTCGAACCGCTTGAACAGCCGCACCTGACCACTGCGCTGTGCTGCCAGTGAATACTCTTTGCTTCCTTGCTGAACTTGAATCGACCAGCCACCGGGCTTGGCGACGATATGTGCGCTACTGATCGAACCGTTCTCAAACAGTCGCGTGAGAGTGCTGTGATCGATGGTTTCAGTGGTCATGAAAGCAAGCCCTTGGCTGAACAATGGCTCCCATCGTACGCAATCAATAATAGTTTGCAAAATTCAGGTCCTTAATGTTTTGCGCCGGAAATGCCAGCGTCAGTGTTCTGGATAGAGGCAGGCAGTTCTAGCCATGAACACGCCTGCCCGAAGTTCGTCAGGCCGGGGCTTTCCAGCTGAGCATTTTCTGCTGGGCGACTTGCAGCAGGTCGCAGCCGTCTTTGGTCAGCAGGTAGAGGGCGTGGGTGATGTGCGGGATGTCTTCGACGTCGGCGTGTTTGAAGCAGAGACAGTAGAGGGTTTGCAGCAGGTCGCTGGAAGCGCGCAGGCGTTGGACGGCGCATTCGAGGATGTCTTGCGGGTTGGCATCGGTGTCGATGACCAGGGGCTTGGTGTCGGTGAGGTTGGAGTCGAGTGGACGGTAGCGATCGGAGTGGAGCTCGTTCCATGATTTCATTTTTTAGATCCTCAATTGCTTCGAATGAAGCCACCAAATCGTGACCAAGCGACTGGAGGCGACTGTGTTCGGGTTGGTCAACCGGTGAGGATCATGCACATACCCGGCACGCTCGAAAGCGTCCCAAACACAGCCACCATAACGCTGCTGGCAATTGAGTACCGGCAGCATACAGCGGACGCGAATGCATGATCCAATCGGGTGACCAAGCCCGAGCCGCTGAATTGGCAGCGACAGTCACAACTATAGGTTTCGACCTAACGGCGCCGATAGAAGACAAGGCGCCGCTGCGTGTAGGATCGGGATGCAGATTCGAGCAGGCCGTTCCTACAGATCAATCACGGTTTTCAACGAATCGCCCGATACGCCTCAACATCCAGCACACTCGTCGTCAGCCCGGTCGCCGAGGTGTAGATCGTGCCTTTCACCGTCGAGAACGGGACGCCCTTGCTGCCCAGCGACACATAGCGTTCGCCTTGGTCCAGTTCGGTGAACCAGGTGTAGGAGCACTTCTCCATGGACTTGTATTTCGCTGCTGCGTTGACGATGGCGGCGGTGTGGTTTCGAAGGTCGGCGTCAGTAAGGTTGAGGTTCTTGTCGAGCACGGTGCCCCAGCGTTTCAGGCACACCTCGGCAAAGTGACGGACGATCAGGCCAGGTTCGGCCACAACCTTCGGACCACTGACGCCATCGGCCGAAGCATTGCCGACCAGGGTGGCGTGACGCCCGGGCATGGGGAAAATGCTGGTCTTGGTGCCGGTCGCGGTTTGCGGGATGACGCAACTGAAACCCTTGGAGCGTTCGTCTCGTGCATAAAAACCCACGTACTCTTTCACGTTGTAGTTGAGCTTTACCCGGTGTTCCTGAAAGTTACCGATACCGGGCACGGGATCAATGGCAAAGATATTGACTGGAATGTTTTTCAGCACACTGTCGTTGAACATGGCATTGGCCAGCATATGGCAACTAATGCCGCCACGGCTCCAGCCCACCAGATTGACCTTTGTTGGAATGACACCGTCCTTGCGGAAGGTTTTGATGATCTGCTCCTGTAACTTCTGTTGCGTGACGCTGCGTTCGCCATAGTTATATTTGCGCCATAGCCAGGAACCCTCGACCTTTACATCTTCAATCGGAATGCCGGCAGCTTTGAGGCGGTTGTATTCCGCTTCGGTCAGTTGCTCGCGCTGCCAGTCGCATTTGCCTTTGATGATGTTCATCGCGTGCTGGACGTTTTCCTCCCAGCCCTTGCCAAACAGGGTTCCGCTGAGCCCATAGTCCTTGGATTTGGTGAACAGTTCATCGGCCTGCAGGTTGCTGGTGCCGGGGCCATCGACCACGATCCATTCGGCAAACTCGCGCCCGGCGTGATGGGAGGCGAGTGTGGAAACCAGTTCGCCATCCCAATAATTTTCGTGGGCATTATCAAACTTTGTGGAGCCTGTACCGCAAAAGAAAATAGTTAGCGTAGTCATATTGTTGCTCTTGGTTGATGTAAGAGCAGACAGGCTAGTTCTTAACTTTGCACTTATGAAAGAAAAGGGTTGTTGCGAACTTTGTAAGTTTGGCGGGTGGCGTCAATTGTTTATTCGTTGCCTGGCAACTTCCAGCAAGTCACAGCCGTCCTGCGTCAATAAATAAAGCGCATTGACGATATTGGGGATGTCTTTCACATCGGCCTGTTTGAAACACAGGCAGTAAAGAGTTTCCAGCAGGTTGTTGGCTGCACGCAGTCGCTGATCGGCGGCGTCGAGGAGATCGCGGTGGTTTGCCTCGGTATCAATGACCAGCACAGGTGTTTCGCTATAGCTGGTCGTGAGTGCGCGGAATCGGGTGTTTAGCGGTTTGAACATGTTCATGATCGGGTGTGTCCTTTACGAAGTCGCTTTGGCGGGCCGATACAGTGCTTGAAGTCGCGCCGGCCACTATAGAAGGGCGCCATCGAGCGGGACAAGACGGCCACGATGGACAGAATTCGTAGGGGTTTTTCCGGGGTTCGGGCATTTGCCCTACGCGTTTTTCAAGCTTTTTCACAGCCAAACCCTGATCAGCGAAATTTCCCACGTGTTTATCGGGCGATTCCCGTTAAACCTCTGTATGGTGCGCGCCAGAATCCGTAGGGCGTTTCCAAGCGTCCGACACACGCTTAAAGGGAATTAGGTATGCAGTGGCTACGAATGGCCTCGATCATTTTGCTGTGGGCCAGTGGTTGTCGCGTGGCAGTGGCCTCCGATACGGCCAACGGGTTGGCGCTTGCCAACCTGGAGCGCAGCGGCTGGCCTGACTCACTCACCACTCAGGACAACATCGACACAGCCTCCCGCGCCGAAGTGCTGATCTTCGGCAAGGCCCTGCTGGCCAGCGAAGCCCTGGATGAACAGGAACTCAAACAACGACTGGGCGTGCAGCAGATGCAGCTCAAGTCGATCCGGCAAGTGCGCGACGGTCTGTGGGATCGCTTGCTCAGCACTTACCGCAACGCCAGTCAGAACTGTGATGAACAAGCGTTTTGCCCGCGGGTGCGCAGCGTCGCCGATCTGCGCCAGCTGGCGGCGGCATTCACCGGTGATATCAGCCCTGCCCATGCACAATGGGCAAGCAAAAGCCTGGACGTGCATGAGCGGGTACTGGATGAGCAACTGCGGGTGGCCGTGTTGCGGCCATAAAGCTGCTTTTGCGGGTGTCAGGCCGAAGAGGTTTCACCCGTTGTCACGGCGAAAGCCCAGGGCGGTGGAAAGTTGTCGGGAGAGGGCGTGCATCCGCTCAGTAACAGGGATGCAAAGATCAGGGCGAGGGGCAGTTTCAAACGGTTCGACATGTTCACTCCTTGATAAAAATCCATGGGCATCGGCCATCCTGGCTCGAAGCGTGACGGACATTACCCTCAGGTCGATTCACACGGCGATGAACAAAGTGTTTCATTTGTTTGATCCCGTGGCGTGGCCGCCGACGCTGTATCATCCCGTATCGATTTGCCCCCCGACCTTTTCTCGATTCGCTGCGATCGCCCGCTAGGCTGTTGGCATCTCAGCGGTCAACGGAGTGACAGCGAATGCACAACACCCTGGAACAGGTTTTCGGTTATCCACAATTTCGACCCGGTCAGGAAGCGGCAATCAGCGCTGTGTTGGCCGGACGCTCGGCGGCGGCGATCTTTCCCACCGGCTCCGGTAAATCTCTTTGCTACCAGGTGCCGGCGCTCCTGCTGCCACACCTGACGCTGGTGGTCTCGCCGTTGCTGGCGTTGATGCAGGACCAGCTCGAGTTCTTGCGGCGTCACGGCATTTCGGCGGGGAGCATCGACTCGGCACAAAGCCGCGAAGATGCCAATAATGTGATGGCCCGCGCCCGTTCGGGTGAGCTGAAGATCCTGATGATTTCCGTCGAGCGCCTGAAAAACGAGCGCTTCCGCAATTTTTTGCAGCAGGTGCCGATCTCGTTGCTGGTGGTGGATGAGGCGCACTGCATCTCCGAATGGGGCCACAACTTCCGGCCCGACTACCTCAAGCTGCCGGACTACCAGCGCCAGTTCAACATCCCGCAGACCCTGTTGCTGACCGCCACGGCAACGCCGAAAGTCATCGCCGACATGCAGGCGAAATTCGCTATCGCCGCCGAAGACGTAGTGACCACCGGTTTCTATCGGCCCAACCTCAACCTGCTGGTGGAGCCGGTGCGCGGTGAGGACAAGCGGCGACGGCTGGTGCAATGGATGGCCGAGCGGGCAGGCCAGCCGAGCATCGTCTACGTCACTCTGCAGAAAACCGCCGAACACATCGCCGAACATCTGGGGCGCAATGGCATTCAGGCCGAGGCTTACCACGCCGGGCTGCCTCATGAACAACGGGACGCGATCCAGAAGCGCTTCATGGGCGGGCAGTCCAATTGCATCGTCGCCACCATCGCGTTCGGCATGGGCATCGACAAGAGCGACATCCGCAACGTGGTGCATTTCGACCTGCCCAAATCCATTGAAAACTACAGCCAGGAAATCGGCCGCGCCGGGCGTGACGGGCAACCGTCCGACTGCCTGGTGCTGGCTAACCGCGACAGCCTCAATGTGCTGGAAAACTTCGTCTACGGCGACACGCCGGAGCGCGATGGCATTCGTCATGTGCTGGACGAGTTGCAGGCCGCCGCGCCTGAAGGTCAGTGGGAGTTTTTGCTCGGGCCGTTGGCGGATCAGAGCAATATCCGCGCGCTGCCATTGAAGACGTTGCTGGTGCAACTGGAGCTGCGAGGGCTGATTGCCCCGCGCTACGCGTACTACGCGGAATACCGCTTCAAATATCTGCTGGAACCCGAGGCGTTGCTTGAGCGTTTCGAGGGCGAGCGCAGGGATTTCGTCGCGGCGATCATCCAGACCTCGAGCCGCGCACGGACCTGGGCCACGGTGAATTTCGAGGCGATGTACACGCAACATTCCGCTGAGCGCAACCGCGTGGTGAAGGCGCTGGATTACTTCCAGGAGAAGGGCTGGGTCGAGCTGGAAAGCAAACAGATGACCGAGGTCTACAACGTGCTGCACAGCAGCTTCGACAGCCAGGTCTTGAGTGGCGAGCTGCATGACTACTTCTCCCGCCACGAACAGACCGAAGTGGCGCGGATTCACGCGATGCTCGAATTGTTCGCCACCGAGCGATGCCTGGGCTATCGACTGGCCGAATACTTCGGCGATCACAACGCCCCCGAGCAGTGCGGGCATTGCTCGGTGTGTCACGGGCAGATTGCCCGGTTGCCGGCGCCTCCGGAATTACCGGCGCTTGTGGATAAAAGTTTCCCGGCGTTGTGCGGCGACTTTATCCACAGGCACGAGCAACAGACCGGCAGTGCGCCTTCGGCGGAGCGGCTGACGCGGTTTCTGTGCGGGATCAGCGTGCCGCTGTTCACCAGGCTCAAGGCGCGGACGATTGCCGGGTATGCGGCGCTTGAGGAGTATCCCTACGCGGACGTGCGGGCCTGGGCTCAGGCGCATCTCTGAAGCGGCGAATCCATCTGCTGAATGTCGATCATCACGGCAATAAACTTCAAAAATGCCCGGTGGCTGACTATGGTGAAGGCTGTCTTTGGATCTCCAACAAGAGAACAACATGAGCCAGACATCCTTCGAAATCCGCCAGGCCGCCGTGATCGGCGCCGGTACCATGGGCCGCGGCATTGTCATGTGCCTGGCCAACGCCGGCGTTTCAGTGCAATGGGTCGACAACAATCCACAGATGCTCGAGCAGGCGCTGAAGGCGGTGGCCGATACCTATACGCATAACGTGCGTCAGGGACGGATCGATCAGGCCGAGGCCGATGCGCGAATCGCCCGGGTCAGCGCGGCGGCAGATTATGTGGCGATCCGCAATGTCGATCTGGTGATCGAAGCGGTGTATGAGAATCTCGAGCTCAAGCAGAAGATCTTCCGTGAACTCGACGGCTTGCTGAAGCCGGAGGCCCTGCTGGCGAGCAACACCTCGGCGCTGGACATCGATGCAATTGCCGCTGCCACAAGACGACCGACTCAGGTGCTGGGTCTGCATTTTTTCAGCCCGGCGCACATCATGAAATTGCTGGAAATCGTCCGTGGCGCGCGAACCTCGCCAGCCGTGCTGGAAGCGGCTCTCGAGCTGGGCAAACGCATGGGCAAGGTCAGTGTGGTGTCGGGCAACTGTCACGGTTTCATCGGCAACCGCATGCTTCATCCTTACGTGCTCGAGGCGCGCAAGATGCTGCTCGAAGGGGCCTGGCCACAGCAGATCGACGCGACGTTGCAGGGCTTCGGTTTTGCCATGGGGCCGTTTCGCATGTACGACGTCGTCGGCATCGATCTGGAGTGGCGTGCCCGGGAGCTGGCCGGCAAGGGCCAGGATGCGCCGGAGGTCCAGGTGGATAACCGCTTGTGCGAGCTGGGGCGGTTCGGACAGAAATCCGGTAACGGCTATTACCACTACGAACCGGGCAGTCGTCAGGCCGAGCATGACCCCGAGGTGGATGCGCTGGTGTTGAGCGTCAGCGAAGGTCTGGGGTTTCATCGCCGTGACATCGGATCCGAGGAGATCCTTGAGCGTTGCCTTCTGGCGTTGGTCAATGAGGGCGCGAAAATCCTGCAGGAGGGGATTGCCGAGTCGGCCCATGACATCGATCAGGTCTACCTGAATGGCTATGGCTTCCCGGCAGAGAGGGGCGGGCCGATGGCCTGGGCGGACGATCAGGGGCTGGCAGGCATTCACAAGCGGCTGCTGGCGCTGGAGACCCGACAGGGTGACCAATGGCGACCAACGCCATTGATTGGCGAGCTGGCGGCGCGAGGAAAAGGTTTTTACCTTTAGACTGGGCCGATCACTCAAGGAAGCGACACTGATGTCCAACCCGATGCCGCAACGCACCGATTACCCGCATTTCCAGCCGATCATCACGCGCTGGCATGACAACGATGCCTACGGTCACGTCAATAACGTCACCTACTACAGCTTTTTCGATACGGCCGTGAACACCTACCTGATTCAGGTCGGTGGCCTGAATATCCACGATGGCGAGGTGGTGGGGTTTGTGGTGAGTTCGTCCTGCGATTACTTCGCCTCGATTGCATTCCCAGACTTGATCGAAGTCGGCTTGCGGGTCGGCAAACTGGGCAACAGTTCAGTGCAGTACGAGCTGGCGGTGTTCAAGGCTGGCGAACATGAAGCCTGTGCGGCGGGGCGCTTCGTTCATGTATTCGTTGATCGGGCGTCGAATCAGCCAGTGGCCATTCCGGCCGGTTTGCGCGGAGCGCTGGAACGCCTGGCCATCTGACAGGCAAAAAAAATCGCAGCTCGGGGGAGCTGCGATCTGGCTGTACCGGCAACGAGGTCAGGCCTCAGTCGCGATAGTAGCGGTGGTGCTTGCGATGGCCGTAGGCATGGCCGCGACCATGGTGGCGGTCACGGTAGTAGCGACGATCGTCACGGCCGCGATCGTAATGACGGTCTTCGCGATTGCTTTCGTTGCCCATGTAGTTACCCAGCGCGCCACCGGCGCCGCCACCTGCTGCGGCGCCGATCAGGCTGCCGGTGGTGCCGCCCATGCTGCGGCCGACCACGTTACCGCCGGCTGCGCCCAGCGCACCGCCAATGGCGGCTTCGCCACGGCTGTGTTTGTTGGCGCCAACCGCGCTACCACCCGCGCCGCCCAGGGCCGCGCCAATGGTTGAACCTGTGCTGCCGCCCAAAGATTGACCGACGACCGAGCCAAGAACCCCGCCCAATGCGCCGCCCACACCTGCTTCGGTGGTGCCTCCGGCAGAAGCGAAGCCACTGACCAGGCCAAGGGACAACAAGAGAATCTGGGAGAACTTCATAGAGGAGCCTCAAAGGGATGACGGCGCGATCCTGAGGCTGTGTAACAAGGCTGACAATCGAAATCCGACGAATAACACGACTTGTATACAATTATGCAAGTTACTGATTTTTGGGTGGAACTTAACCGATTTTGGCCGGTCTTTAGCTACTTCACAAAGGCCGCTTTTATGCAAAAGCGGCCTTTTTTGTGGGCGCAGAAAAGTTTTGTATCAGGCCGACTTGGCCATGATCAACCCCGTCTCGCTTGCCGCTTCCAAACGAATGGCGATGAACTTCGACGTCGGCGTATGGCTGCCATCCCCGGTGCTTTCCAGCGGCACCAGCGGATTCACCTCTGGATAGTAGGCAGCTGCCTGACCCGCCGGAATATCGAACGCCAGCAGCGTGAAGCCCTTCACCCGACGCTCGCGGCCATCGTCCCACAGCGACACGATGTCTGCCTTCTGCCCCGGTTTGAAGCCCAGGCGGATGATGTCCGCCTCGTTGGCGAACAGCACGTCACGCTGTCCCTTCACGCCGCGATAACGGTCGTCGAGACCATAAATCGTGGTGTTGTACTGATCGTGAGAACGCATCGATTGCAGGATCAGGTCCGGCAGTTTACCGGTGGCGCGGGTGCGCTCATGAATCAGGTCCTTGGGCAGCATGTTCGGCTTGAAGTTGGCCCGGCCCGACGTGGTGTTCCACTTGCGCGCGCCGGCGCTGTTGCCGAGGTAGAAGCCGCCCGGGTTCTTGACCTTCTCGTTGAAGTCCTTGAAGCCCGGAATGGTGTCGGCGATCAGTTCGCGGATACGGCGGTAGTCGGCCACCAGCCAGTTCCAGTCCACCGGTTTGCTGCCCAGGGTCGCGGCGGCAATGCCGGCGATGATCGAGGGCTCCGAGCGCATCTGGTTCGACAGCGGCTGCAGCTGGCCGTTGGAGGCGTGCACCATGCTGAACGAGTCTTCCACGGTGACGGCTTGCGGGCCTTCGGTCTGGATGTCGATGTCGGTACGGCCCAGGCACGGCAGGATCAATGCGTCCTTGCCGTGGGCCAGGTGGCTGCGATTGAGCTTGGTGCTGATCTGCACGGTCAGGTCGCAGTTGCGCAGGGCCTGGAAGGTGCGCGGGCTGTCCGGCGTGGCCTGGGCGAAATTGCCGCCCAGACCGATGAACACCTTGGCGCGACCTTCGGCCATCGCGTGAATCGCTTCGACCACGTTGTGCCCGTTGTGGCGCGGGACCTTGAACTGGAAACGACGCTCCAGAGAATCGAGGAACGCCACCGGCGGGCGCTCGTTGATGCCCATGGTGCGGTCACCCTGCACGTTACTGTGGCCGCGCACCGGGCACAGACCGGCGCCGGGCTTGCCGATGTTGCCGCGCAGCAGCATCAGGTTGGCTATTTCCTGGATGGTCGGTACCGAGTGGCGGTGCTGGGTGATGCCCATTGCCCAGCACATGATCACGTTCTTGCCTTTGGCGTACATGCGCGCCGCTTGCTCGATTTCCACCAGGGTCAGGCCGGACTGCGCGACGATCTGCTCCCACGGCGTGTCATCGACGACGCCGAGGTATTCCAGCACGTTGACGCTGTGTTCATTGAGGAAGTCGTGATCGAACACTGCCGGTGCGCCAGCCTTCTGCGCATCCCGCTCCCATTGCAGCAAGAACTTGGCCATGCCGCGCAGCACCGCCATGTCACCGCCCAGTGCCGGGCGGAAATATGCGGTGTTGGTCGGTTTGTCGCCGTTGGTGAGCATTTCGATCGGGTGCTGCGGGTGCTGGAAACGTTCCAGGCCGCGCTCTTTCAGCGGGTTGATGCACACCACCTGAGCGCCGCGTTTCACCGCTTCACGCAGCGGTTCAAGCATGCGCGGATGGTTTGTCCCCGGGTTCTGGCCCCAGACGAAAATCGCATCGGCGTGTTCGAAGTCGTCGAAGGTCACGGTGCCTTTGCCGACGCCGACGCTTTGTGCGAGCGCCACGCCGCTGGCCTCGTGGCACATGTTCGAGCAGTCGGGGAAGTTGTTGGTGCCGAAAGCGCGCACGAACAGCTGATACAGATACGCCGCTTCGTTGCTGGCGCGACCGGAGGTGTAGAACTCGGCCTGGTCCGGACTCGGCAGGGCTTGCAGGTGCCTGCCGATCAGCGCGTAGGCATCGTCCCAACTGATCGGCTTGTAGCGATCGGTTTCGGCGTCATACACCACCGGCTCGGTCAGACGGCCCTGATATTCAAGCCAGTAGTCGCTCTGCTCCAGCAGCGAGGTGACGCTGTGTTTGGCGAAGAACTTGCCGTCCACCCGGCGCTTGGTCGCTTCCCAGTTCACTGCTTTGGCGCCGTTCTCGCAGAACTTGACCATGCCGCTTTCCGGCGAATCGCCCCAGGCGCAGCCCGGGCAGTCGAAGCCGCCGTTCTGGTTGGTCTTGAGCATCATGCGCAGGTTTTTCAGCGCGTTGTCGCTGGTCAACCAGGCCTGGGCCACGCTGATCAGCGCGCCCCAGCCGCCTGCGGCACCCTTGTAGGGTTTGTAGCGCGGGACGGGTTTCTGGTCGGCTTGATGGTGTTGGCTCACGGGTGTTTCTCCATTTCTGGGCTATACACCCGCGGCGCGTTCTTCTGCGGCAGGTGGATGAGATTAAGGTTGTGGCGACGGGCCCATTGCACGGCGAGGCCGGTGGGCGCGGACAGACTGACGAGGGTCTGGATCCCGGCGCGCAGGACTTTCTGGATCAATTCGAGACTGCAACGGCTGGTGACAATCGCCAGGCCGCCGGTTGTGGATATCTTTTGCCGGATCAGGCCGCCGATCAGTTTGTCGAGAGCGTTGTGCCGGCCGATGTCTTCACGGCCAAGCAGCAATTCACCGCTGGCATTCATGAACACTGCCGCGTGTACCGCGCCGCAATGCTGGCCGAGCGGCTGGAACGCGCCGATGCGCTGGCGCAGACCGTCGAGCCATTCGACCGGCGGCAAAGGCGCGCCGGGCAAGACCTTGAGGTCGGGCAACGCCTGTTCCACCGCCTCCACACCGCACAACCCGCAGCCGCTGGTGCCGGCCAGTTGCCTACGCTGTTGCTTGAGATTCCAGAACGCGCGATTGGCGATGGTCACCTGGGCGTACTGCGCCGAGCCCGAACCGGTCAGTTGCAGGTCGTAGATGTCGGTGGCGTCTTCGATAATGCCGCTGCCGAGGCTGAAGCCAACGATGAAGTCTTCGAGGTCGGTCGGTGTCACCAGCATCACGGCCTGGCTGATGCCGTTGTAGGCAATCGCCAGCGCGACTTCCTCGGCCAGCGCGGTGCTGGCCGACTCCGCCAGGGGCAGGTCGCTGTAGCTGTAGGTCTGACTGGCGGCGGGCGCGGGCGTTTCGAGTGCAGGCGCCGCGCAGGCCGGGCGCTTGGCGTTCATGGCATCACCGACGGATTGATCAACGTTAAGACTAGGCGCGGCAACTTGTCGCGTCTAATCGCTAGTGTCGATCTATCGATAGATGCCGTCGATCAAGCGGCCGCTGGCGATTTCTGATACAGCGCGAAACAGGCCTCGGCAAGTGCCGAGCGCGGGGCGCCACGGCGCATGATCAGGCCCAGTCGTGCGAGGGTCTGGGCGTTTTCGATTGGCTGCAAGCGCAGGTGATCGGTGAGGCTTTCGAGACCGCCGTCCAGCGGCATGATCGCGCAGCAGAATCCGCCGTGCACAGCTTGTAACAATTGATGCACGGCGTCGGTCTGCAACAACGGCTGCGGTGTCAGGCCCCGGCTGTGGAAGTTGTGGTCGATGGACTGGCGAAAGTGCATGCCGCTGGTGAGCATGCCCAGCGGCAGTTCGATCAGCGCCTGCCAGCTCAGCGGTGCTTCGCCGAAACTGAAGGAGCGCTGATCGTAGAGCAGGCCCATGCGGGTTTCGTCGAACGCCAGGGATTCGAAACGTTCGTTGTCGAGACGGTCCAGATAGGACACGCCGATGTCGATCCGGTTGTCCGCCAATTGTTCGAGGATCTGCTCGGAACTCAGCGCCGACAGTTCGAAGCGCAGCTCCGGGTGTGCCGCGTGCAGGCGTTGCATCAGCGGCAGCGGATCGAAACTCGACAGCGGCACCACCCCCAGACGCAGGGTACCGATCAGGTTGCCACGACAGGCTGCCGCTTCCGCCTGCAGGCCGTCATAAGCCGCCAGCACCGTACGCGCCCAGGCCAGCACTCGTTCGCCTGGCGCAGTAAAACCTTCGAAGCGCTGCCCACGATTGACCAGCGGCAGGTCGAGTTCTTCTTCGAGGCTGCGCAGGCGCATCGACAGGGTCGGCTGGGTGATGTGGCAGCGGGCGGCGGCCTGGCCGAAGTGGCGGGTTTCGTCGAGGGCGATGAGGAATTTCAGCTGCTTGATGTCCATCTTCGCTCCGGGGCGCTGGCAAGGGTGGGCGATTCTACCGCTTGCACGGGGGCAGGGTCATTGGTCGGGCCGGAACCGGCGGGGTTCGGGGTGGTCTAGGCTTGGGCGTCTGGAACTTAAATCAAGGAGTGTGCGCTATGAGTCTTTTGAGCTTTGTTAAAGGGGCCGGTGAAAAGCTGATCGATCTGCTGACCCCCGGCAATGCCAATGCCAGCGAGCAGTTGAAGGAACACATCAGCAAGGTCGGGCTCGGTAACCCGAATGTCCAGGCCACCGTTGATGGCGACAAGGTGACGGTCACCGGCGAAGTGGCGAGCCAGGAAGAGAAAGAGAAGATTCTGCTGGCCGTCGGTAACATCGAAGGCGTGGGCAGTGTCGATGACCAGATCACGGTCACCGGGCCGGTGGTGGCCGCCGCACGTTTTGTGGTGGTGAAAAAGGGCGATACCCTCAGCGCGATTTCCCTGGCGGTGTACGGCAATGCCAACCAGTACAACAAGATCTTCGAAGCCAACAAGCCAATGCTCAAGGATGTGAACAAGATCTATCCGGGGCAGACGCTGCGTATTCCTGATTAACAACAAACCTGCAGGAGCTGTTTCGGCAGCTCCTGCAAGGTTCAGAGTCCGCTGATCAAATCCCGATAATCCTCGACCGCCGCAAACTCCGCCGTGTCCTTCGGCCCTTTGCGACTGTCCGGCTCCTTTACTGCCAGCAAATGCGCCACCCCGAAATCCCGTGCACTGCGCAGGATCGGCAAGGTGTCGTCGATGAACAGGCTGCGCGCCGGGTCGAATCCGATATCGGCCTGCAGGGCATCCCAGAACTGCGGGTTCTCCTTGGGGAATCCGTAATCGTGGGAGCTGATCAGTCGCTCGAAGTACGGCGCCAGCTCAACCCGTTCCAGTTTCAGCGACAGCGAATCGCGATGGGCGTTGGTGATCATCACCACGCGTTTGCCGGCGCGGTTGATCGCCGCGAGAAAAGTGTCGGCGTCCGGGCGCAGAGCTATCAGATGGGCGGTTTCCAGCTTCAGTTCGCGCACCGACAGCTTCAATTCCACGCTCCAGAAGTCCAGGCAATACCACTGCAATTGACCGGCATGGCGCTCAAACAACGGCTGCAATTCCATTTCCGCCATGGCCCGGCTCACGCCATGCAGTTCTGCGTAGCGCTGCGGCAAGTGTTCCAGCCAGAAATGGTTGTCGAAGTGCAGATCCAGCAACGTGCCGTCCATGTCCAGCAGAACGGTATCGATGTCGGACCACGGTAATGAAGGCATGGCAACGTCTCGAACGGTAGAAAGATATCCGACGCAAACAATCGGAAAAGCCGCGTTATAGTAGCGCGTTCACGCCAAGGAGCTTTGCATGCGCCAGAAACCAACCGTACTCGCCCGGGAAATCGTCGCCACCAGTCGTCTGTTCTGCGTCGAAGAGCTGAAACTGCGCTTTTCCAACGGCGTGGAGCGCACCTACGAGCGGCTGGTGGGCAAGGGAGCCGGTTACGGCGCAGTGATGATCGTGGCCATGCTCGATGCCGAACACGCGGTGCTGGTCGAGGAATACTGCGGCGGTACCGACGAGTACGAACTGTCCCTGCCCAAAGGGTTGATCGAGCCGGGCGAAGATGTGCTGGCGGCGGCCGAGCGTGAGCTCAAGGAAGAGGCAGGCTTTGGCGCACGGCAACTGGAGCACCTGACCGAGCTGTCGCTGTCTCCCGGCTACATGAGCCAGAAGATCCAGGTGGTGCTTGCCAGCGATCTGTATGAAGAGCGACTGGAAGGCGACGAGCCGGAGCCGATGCGGGTGGACAAGATCAACCTGCGGGATCTCTCTTCATTGGCGCAAAATCCGCAGTTTTCCGAAGGTCGTGCCTTGGCGGCGTTGTACCTGGCCCGCGATCTGCTGACCCAGCGCGGTTTTTTCCAGTCATGAGTGAGATGTCTATGAGTTTTCCCCATCCGTTGATGGCGCCGGTGGTTGAGCTGGCGCTGCGGGCCGGCGAGGCGATCCTGCCGTTCTGGCGCGCTGATGTGGCGGTGACCGCCAAGTCTGATGATTCACCGGTGACGGCGGCGGATATCGCTGCGCACCATGTGATCGTTGCCGGCCTGACTGCGCTGGATCCGAGCATCCCGGTATTGTCCGAAGAGGACGCCAGCATTCCGCAAGACGTGCGTGCCGGCTGGCAGCGCTGGTGGTTGGTGGATCCGCTGGATGGCACCAAGGAGTTCATCAGCGGCAGCGAAGAGTTCACCGTCAACATTGCCCTGATCGAAAATGGCCGCGTGGTGTTCGGGGTGGTTTCGATGCCCACCAACGGACGCTTCTACGTCGGCGGTGCCGGGCTTGGTGCCTGGCGTGGTGATACGGGCGGCACGCCGGTGGCGATTCAGGTGCGTGACGTGCCTGGCCCTGGCGAAGCCTTCACCGTGGTTGCCAGCCGTCGCCATTCCAGCCCGGAGCAGGAGCGGTTGCTGGCCGGCTTGAGTGCAAGCCTTGGCGAGTTGCAACTGGCCAACATCGGCAGTTCTCTGAAGTTCTGTCTGCTGGCCGAAGGTGCGGCGGACTGCTATCCGCGACTGGCGCCGACATCCCAATGGGACACGGCGGCGGCGCAAGGCGTGCTGGAAGGTGCGGGTGGCGAGGTGTTGGGGTTGAACGGTGAAGCGTTCTGCTACCCGGCACGGGAATCACTGCTGAACGAGTTCTTTTTGGCGCTGCCGGCAAAAGCGGCGTGGCGCTCGAAGCTGCTGGAACTGGCCCGTTCCTGAGCACATTTCCATACCTCAGCGGTGCAGCACGTACTGCCCGCTGAAGGTCACTGCATCCTCATCGCTGCCTGCATTGACGATCCGCGTCTGCAGGGTCAGTCGAGCCCGTCCGTAACGCTGATACATCGCCAGGAATTTCTTCCACACAGCCGCACTCGGCGCCGGGCAAATCGCGATGGCATCGCCGGTCACCGGCAGCGGATAACTGATCTGTCCTTCCTGAATGACGATGTGTCCGTCGTCGATGCCTTCTTCCTTCAAGCGCAGATGCAGCCAGCCCCAGCCAGCCAGCACCGCGCCGCAATACAGACTGCCGCCGAACATGGTGCTCTTGTGGTTGACGTTGGCCTCCAGCGGCAAGTGCAGACGCAGTTGCTGTTCCTGCCAGTCGAGGACTTTGAGGCCCATGTCCCGGGTCAGCGGGATGTCGTGATGGAGGACGGATTCCAGATAATGACTGTCGTGCTTCATTCGGATTCGTCTCCATGGTTGCTGCTGTCGGCGAAGTTCAGACCGTGCTTGCGCAGTTTGTCGTGCAGGGTCTTGCGCGGAATACCCAGGGCTTCGGCGAGACTGCGCACCGAGCTGTGCGAACGGGCCAGTTCGGCGGCAATCAAGGACTTCTCGAAATGTTCCACCTGTTCACTGAGGCCACCGCTGGTGACCTCGATGGTCGCGCTGCTGCCGTCGGGCTGAGTGTTATCCAGCGCCAGTTCCAGGCCGAGGGCGAAACGCTCCGCTGCGTTCTGCAATTCCCGCACATTGCCCGGCCATGTGTGACGCAGCAGCAATGCCCGTTGCGCCGGTTGCAGTTCATGGGGTGGCAGGCCGTGGCGAGCGCTGGCTTCATCGGCATAGTGCTGGAACAGCACCAGCGCGTCTTCGCCGCGTTCACGCAGTGG
Source organism: Pseudomonas sp. UV AK001 (assembly GCF_046097675.1). Lineage (NCBI taxonomy): Bacteria > Pseudomonadati > Pseudomonadota > Gammaproteobacteria > Pseudomonadales > Pseudomonadaceae > Pseudomonas > Pseudomonas sp. UV AK001. Next base: position 80,579 of record NZ_JBJUVZ010000009.1, on the reverse strand, counting down.
CGGGATGCGCAGTGGCGCGACGTTGAGGCGGTAATACAAGTCCGCCCGGAACCGCCCTTGATCGGCGGCCTGGCGCAGGTCTTCCTTGGTCGCGGCGATGACGCGGATGTCCAGCGGGATCAATTGATTGCCGCCCAGCCTTTCGACGACTCGCTCCTGCAGCATGCGCAGCAGTTTGACCTGCACATCCATGCTCATGCTTTCGATTTCATCGAGGAACAACGTGCCGCCATTGGCGAATTCGAACTTGCCGATCCGGCGTTTTTGCGCGCCGGTGAATGCGCCGGGCTCGTGGCCGAACAGTTCGCTTTCCACGACCGATTCGGCCAGCGCTCCGGCGTTGATCGCCACGAACGGACCGTTGCGCCGGCTCGACAGGTCGTGCAAGGCCCGGGCGACGACTTCCTTGCCGGCGCCGGTTTCGCCGAGGATCAGAACGTCAGCCTTGGTCGCGGCCAGTGCACCGATCTGTTCGCGCAGACGTGCCATCGGGGCCGAGTGGCCGACCAGTCGGGCACTCAGTTCGTTGCGGTCACTCAGGGCCATGCGCAGGCTGCGGTTGTCCAGCACCAGACGGCGTAGGGCCAATGCGCGGCGCACGCTGTCGAGCAGGGCGTCGCTGGCGAAGGGTTTTTCCAGGAAATCGTAGGCGCCGGCACGCATGGCCTGGACGGCCAACGGCACGTCGCCATGGCCAGTGATCAGCAGCACGGGCAGCTCGGGATCCTGAGCGTGAAGTTCATGGAGCAACTCAAGACCATCCATGCCGGGCATACGAATGTCGCTGACTACCACCCCTGGCCAGTCATGCTCCAGTTGGGCGGCCAGCCCCTTGGCTTCGGACAGCGGAAGGATTTTCAGGCCGGCCAGATCCAGCGTCTGGCCGAGGGCCTGACGCAGGTGTGGATCGTCGTCGATCAGCACCACCTGAATGCGGTTGTCGATGGTCATGCACTTCGATCCTCGGACGGTTGCAGGCTGACCCCGGGCGCGCCGGCGCGCAGCCGCAGGGTGATCAAGGCGCCACCTTGCTTGTGGTTGGCGAACGACAGTTCACCGCCGAAGGCGCGCATCAGGGTTTCGCAAATGGCCAACCCCAGACCAAGACCCTGAGTACGGGTCTTGGTGGTGTAAAACGGTTCGCTGGCCCGGCCCAGCGCTTCCATGCAGAAACCCGGGCCGTTGTCGCGAATGTACAGATTGACGCCCTCGCCGGTGGATTCGGCACTCAGCCACAGTTTGCGCGGCGGGCCTTTCTCGGTCAGGGCATCGAGGGCGTTGGCCAACAGATTGCCGAGGACCTGGCGCAGGCGGGTTTCCCCGGCCTCGACCCACAAGGTTGCGGCGGGCAGGTCGCGGATCAGCTCGACGTCCATGCTCCGGCGACGTTTGGCCAGCAACGCCAGCGCATCGTCCAGTGCCGGTTGCAGGGCCACGCTTTCCGGGGCGTGACGATCGCGGCGGGCGAAGGCGCGCAGGTGGGCGATGATCGACGCCATGCGCCCGGTCAGTTCGCTGATCAGCTTGAGGTTGCCGCGAGCGTCGTCGGTGCGCTGATGGTCCAGAAGCACTTCGGCGTTTTCCGCGTAACTGCGAATTGCTGCCAGCGGTTGATTGAGCTCGTGGCTGATGCTCGCCGACATGGTGCCCAGCGCAGACAGCTTGCCGGCCTGCACCAGATCGTCCTGGGCGCGCACCAGTTCCTGTTGGGCCTGTTCGCGCTCCAGCACTTCCTGTTTCAGACGCCGGTTGAGTCCTTCCAGATCGCTGGTGCGTTCGGCGACCCGGCCTTCAAGTTCCCTTCGCGCCTTGGCTTCGAAAGCGATCCGTTCCAGGTAATGGCGGCGGCGCTGCATCATCAGGCCCAGCAACAGCATCACCACCAGCAAGGTCGCGCCGCCGACGGCCACCACGGTCCGTACCGGGCGATCGATCAGGGTACGCGGCGCCAGAATGCTGACGCTCCAGCCGGTTTCCTCGATCTCACGCGTCTGGGTCAGCCAGGCTGTCGAGCTGAGATTCAGCGGACGCGGTGAGCGGGTCGGATAGGGCTGAATGGCGGTGATCGCCGAACGTTCGTCGTCATTCAGCGGACGGGTCGAACGGAATCGCCACTCCGGGCGCGACGTAAGGATGACCACGCCATTGTGATCGGTCACCAACAGTTGTTCCGGGGTTTTGCCCCACAGACTTTCGGTGTGGTCGAGATCGACCTTGATCACCAGTACGCCGATGATTTTCTCGCCGCTGCGCACGGCCGCCGCAAAGAAGTAGCCGCGTTTGGCAGAGGTGGTGCCAAGGCCGAAGAAGCGGCCCAGACGCCCGGCCATGGCTTCGCTGAAGTAAGGCCGGAACGAGAAATTGCGCCCGACGAAACTGTCGTGCTTGTCCCAGTTCGAGGCCGCGAGCGTCTTGCCGGAGGTGTCCATCAGGTACATGACTTCGGCACCGGTCTGGGCGGCGATGTTTTTCAGCAGGCGATTGGCGTTGCCCTGGGTGACGCCGTCGTCCGGCGCACCGATGATCGCCCGCAGGGCCGGCAGGTCCCCGAGGATCTGTGGCAGCACTTCGTAGCGATGCAGGGTGCCCAGCAGGTTGGCGACGTAGAGGTCGAGCGTCTGGCGGTTCTGCCCGATCAGTTCGCTGCGGTAATAGCGCTCGGCCAGATGTTGCAGCGGCCACAGCAGCGGGGCCAGGCACAGGGCCAGCAGGGCGAGGCTGCGCCAGCGGGGGCGGCGGGGTAGGGTCGGAGTCATGAGCATCGAGCGCCTGTGGATACAGGCGCATTATGCCTAGGCTTGGGGCACTTCAGGAAAAGACGTCGGCGTCCTTGAGCAGTGCACCCACCTGATCCTTGGCCGACAGTTTCGGCTCTTCGTTCAACTGCCAGTCGATACCCAGATCCGGGTCGTTCCAGCGAATGCTGCGCTCGGCCGACGGGGTGTAATAGTTGGTGGTCTTGTAGAGGAATTCGGCGAACTCGCTCAGCACCACGAAACCATGGGCGAAGCCTTCCGGCACCCACAGCTGACGGTGGTTGTCGGCAGACAGACGTACAGCTACCCATTTGCCGAAGTGCGGTGAGCTGCGACGGATATCGACGGCCACGTCGAGCACTTCACCGGCCGTGACGCGGACCAGCTTGCCCTGGGTGTTTTCCAGCTGGTAGTGCAAACCGCGCAGGACGCCTTTTTGCGAACGGGAGTGGTTGTCCTGAACAAATTGTGTATCCAGGCCGGTCGCGTCCTGAAAAGCCTTGGCGTTGAAGCTTTCGTAAAAGAAACCGCGCTCGTCACCAAATACCTTGGGTTCGATGATCAGAACATCGGGCAGGTCGGTGGTGATTACATTCATGAAAATTTTCCAGTGGCTGGTGTGGATGGCCGACATTCTTGCGCAAAGTGCCGGTGGGCGCGAGTGCAGACTTGCAAATACGCCCGGCGCGCACGGCACGGGGGACGGATGGTCGGGGGGTTGCTTATCACCCGAAGCAGTGGCGATATAGGCGCCTAATAAAATTTCAGGGGTCGTTCCATGTCGTTCGCCACGTTGATTCACCGCGCCAGTCTTCCAGGCCCACAGGTCACTGCTGAGCAGGCCTTGCAGGTTCTGTCGCAGCATTACGGGCTGGACGGCACGTTGCAGGCACTGGGCAGTCAGCAGGACCTCAACTATCGCGTGGACAGTGAGCGTGGACGATTCGTGCTGAAGATCTGCCGGGGCGACTATTCACTGGTGGAGTTGCAGGCCCAGCACGCCGGCCTGAAGTATCTGGCCGAACATTGCGATGTCCACGTTCCCCGGGTCATCCCGGCCAATGACGGCCAGGATCTGTTGTCGCTGGAGATCGGCGGTGAAGCGGTGCACGTGCGGCTGCTCGACTACATCGAAGGTCAGCCGCTGACCGCGCTCGATCATCTTGGCCACGAAGTCGTCGCCGGATTCGGTCGGCTCTGCGGCGAAATGGACCTGGCCCTGGCCGGGTTCGACCACCCGGGGCTCGAACGCACCTTGCAGTGGGATGCACGCCACGCCAGTGCCTTGATCGAGCATCTGCTGCCGGTGATCGAGGATCAGCACCAGCGCGCACTGATCGCCGAGGCCGCCAAACAGGCCGGGCGCCGTCTGCAACCGTTGCTGGAAAAGCTGCCGGTGCAGGCGATCCATATGGACATCACCGACGACAACGTGGTCTGGCAGCGTGATGCCCGACGGCACTGGCAGTTGCAGGGCGTCATCGATTTCGGTGATCTGGTGCGCACCTGGCGCATCACCGATCTGTCGGTCACCTGCGCAGCGTTGCTGCATCATGCCGGGGGCGATCCGTTCGTGATCCTGCCGGCGGTGCAGGCCTATCACTCGGTCAATCCGCTGCAACACGAAGAACTGTTGGCGCTGTGGCCGCTGATCGTGGCGCGGGCGGCGGTGCTGGTGCTCAGTGGCGAGCAACAGGTCAGCATCGATCCGGGCAATACCTACAGCCGCGACAACCTTACTCATGAGTGGGAAATCTTCCGGGTCGCCACGTCGGTGCCGCCGGCATTGATGGAGGCGGCGATTCTCTCGGCGGTCGGGCAGGCATTGCCGGCCATCGACAGCGAAGGCTTCGCGCCGTTGTTGCCTGGTCTGGTCGGGCGCGAGTTTGCGCTGATTGATCTGGGTGTATTGAGCGCGCATTTCGAGGCCGGCAACTGGGAACAGCCAGGTATTGATCAGCGCCTGTTGAATGAAGCCGCCGCGATCCATGGTCTGGCTGCCAGTCGATACGGGCAATACCGTTTGTCCCGCACCCGGCCTGACAGCGCCGATGAGCCCGAGACGTTCCCGCTGCACGTCGAGTTGCGCGTGCCTCAGGGTACGACGGTGGAGGCGCCGTTTGCGGGCGTGCTGCACCCGTCGAGCGACGGCGCACTGCGACTCGACGGCCCGCAACTGAGCCTGCGTCTGCGGGGCGTGACGCCGTCGTTGCATGACGGCGCGGCGCTGGTCAAAGGCCAGGTACTGGGTTCGGTGGAAGGTCCGCTGATCGTGCAATTGATTCGCGATGTGCGCCTTGAGGCTCCGCTGTTCTGTACGCCGACCCGCGCGCCGGCGTGGCAGGCGCTGTCCCCATCGCCGGCAGCACTGCTGGGCCTGGCCTGCGACGCCGAGCCGGAGCTGGACGCGAAAACCCTGCTGGCCCGTCGTGACGCCAGTTTCGCCCGCACTCAAAAACATTATTACGTCGACCCGCCACGTATCGAACGCGGCTGGCGCAATCACCTGATCGACATGCAGGGCCGCTCCTACCTCGACATGCTCAACAACGTCGCGGTGCTCGGGCATGGTCACCCGCGCATGGCGGCGGTTGCGAGCCGGCAGTGGTCGCTGCTTAACACCAACTCGCGGTTCAACTATGCGGCGGTTGCGGAGTTTTCCGAACGTCTGCTGAAACTGGCGCCGGAAGGCATGGATCGGGTGTTCCTGGTCAACAGCGGCAGCGAGGCCAATGATCTGGCGATTCGCCTGGCCTGGGCCTACAGCGGCGGGCGCGACATGCTCAGTGTGCTGGAGGCCTATCACGGCTGGACGGTCGGTGCGGACGCGGTATCGACGTCGATTGCCGATAACCCGCAGGCCCTGAGCAGCCGTCCGGACTGGGTGCACCCGGTGACTGCGCCGAACATCTATCGCGGCGAATTCCGTGGCCTCGATTCGGCGCCGGACTACATGCGCAGCGTTGAACACAACCTGGCCAAAATTGACGAACAGAAACGCCAACTGGCCGGGTTCATCTGCGAGCCGGTCTACGGTAATGCGGGCGGGATTTCGCTGCCGCCGGGCTACCTGAAAAAAGTCTATGAACTGGTGCGCGCCCGGGGCGGGGTGTGCATCGCCGACGAGGTGCAGGTCGGCTATGGGCGCATGGGCCACTTCTTCTGGGGCTTCGAAGAACAAGGCGTGGTGCCGGACATCATCACCATGGCCAAAGGCATGGGCAATGGCCAGCCACTCGGCGCGGTGATCACCCGCCGGGAAATCGCCGAAGCGCTGGAAGCCGAGGGTTACTTCTTCTCGTCCGCCGGTGGCAGCCCGGTGAGTTGCCAGATCGGCATGGCGGTGCTCGATGTCATGGAAGAAGAAAAGCTCTGGGAAAACGCCCAGGTCGTCGGCGGTCACTTCAAACAGCGGCTGGAGGCGTTGATCGATAAACATCCGCTGGTCGGCGCGGTGCATGGCTCGGGGTTCTATCTGGGGGTCGAACTGATCCGCAATCGGCAGACCCTGGAGCCGGCAACCGAAGAAACCACGCTGCTGTGCGATCGCCTGCGGGAGCTGGGGATCTTCATGCAGCCGACCGGCGATGACCTGAACATCCTCAAGATCAAACCGCCGATGGTCACCTCGCGCCAGAGTGTGGATTTCTTTGTCGACATGCTGTCGAAGGTGCTGGAAGAAGGCCTCTGAGCCTGTGGCAATCCGATTAATACCGATTTCTATCGGTATTAATCGGCAAAAACAAAACTCGGTATTTGTTTTTAGCTTTTAAAGTCGATATTTATCGTTTATAAAGTCGCCATCGTCCGTCGTCCAAACCTGTTCGGCGCGTTGAACAACCTCGACCGTTCCCTGGAGTCCTGATCGACATGACCACCTTGAAAAGTACCCCACGCGCCGATGGCTTCTACATGCCGGCCGAATGGGCGCCGCAGACCCAGACCTGGATGATCTGGCCCGAGCGTCCGGACAACTGGCGTCTGGGCGGCAAGCCGGCGCAGGCCGCACACGCTGCTGTGGCCAAGGCCATCGCGCGTTTCGAACCGGTGACCGTGGCGGTCTCCGCCGGCCAGTACGAAAACGCTCGCGCGCGCCTCGATGTACCGAATATCCGCGTGGTCGAGATGTCCAGCGATGACGCCTGGGTCCGCGACAGCGGCCCGACCTTCGTGATCAACAACAGCGGTGAAGTGCGCGGTGTGAACTGGGACTTCAACGCCTGGGGCGGCTTTGACGGCGGCCTGTATTCGCCGTGGAACCGCGATTCCCAGGTCGGCGGCAAGATCCTCGAAATCGAGCGCAGCCCGCGCTACCGCACCGAAGGCTTCGTGCTCGAAGGCGGCTCGATTCATGTCGACGGCGAAGGCACGCTGATCACCACCGAAGAATGCCTGCTCAACCGCAATCGCAACCCGCACCTGAACCGCGAAGAAATCGAAGCGGTGCTGCGCGACAACCTGTCGGTGGACAAGATCATCTGGCTGCCGGATGGCCTGTTCAACGACGAAACCGACGGCCATGTGGATAACTTCTGCTGCTACGTGCGTCCGGGCGAAGTGCTGCTGGCGTGGACCGACGATCCGCAGGATCCGAACTACCCGCGCTGCCAGGCCGCGATGAAAGTGCTGGAAAGCAGCACCGACGCCAAGGGCCGCCCGTTCACGGTGCACAAGATGCCGATCCCGGGGCCGCTGTTTGCCACCGAAGAGGAATGCGCGGGCGTGGACCCGGTGGACGGCACTCAGGAGCGCAATCCGAGCGTGCGTCTGGCCGGTTCCTACGTGAACTTCCTGATCGTCAACGGCGGCATCATCGCGCCAAGCTTCGACGACCCGATGGACGCTCCGGCCCGGGAGATTCTGCAGAAGCTGTTCCCGCAACACGAAGTGGTGATGGTGCCGGGCCGCGAACTGTTACTGGGGGGCGGCAACATTCACTGCCTTACCCAACAGCAGCCCGCGCCGCACAAAGAGTGAGTGCGGATGTAACAGCTTGAGTTGATTGGAAAATCGACCGGGCAGTCATTTGTTGCCCACGCTTGAAGAGAAACCCGCAGCCCGTCAGGACTGCGGGTTTCTTTATGTCCGCTGGTCGACAATTTGATTACGTTGGCATAGCTCTTGTATCGCTCATGACGCACTAGGGAGGGGGGAGAACTTCAACAGTTCTGTCATAAACCTTGGATAACGTAGCCGCTCACGAACGGGGAGAGAGCGCTGAAATGAACGCCGAAGTGAACGTAATCAGCGAGCGGACGTTGCATCCCATGGCTGTAAATAGTGAGTCGCTCCAGATTGTCGCGCACTGGTTGAAGTCCAATGGAACGCGTCAGATCAGGGAACCTGATCCGCGCCGGATGATGATCGAGCGTTACCCCGCTGGCCTGTTCAGCGAGGCCGAACTGGACGCACTTTGGGATGTGATGGAAGGATAAGAAGAACAAACAAGGATTGTAAAAAGCGCTGCCGGGATGGCAGCGCTTTTTTTATGGGCGCGAATCAGAAGCTGTAGGTGCCGGTCATGACCAGGCTGCGCGGCGCGCCCGGCTGGATCTGGAAGGCACTGGTGGCCGAAGCGTAATACTCGCGGTCGGTGATGTTGTTCAGTGCTGCACGCAGGTCCCAGTCCTTGTGGCGGTAGCCGACCAGCGCGTCCCAGCGCCCGTAGCCCGGCAACACGGTGGTGTTGGCGTTGTCGGCGTAACGCTGGCCGACCAGAGTCAGGCCGGTTTCGCCGTACCAGCCCATCTCGGGTTTCCAGGTCAGGAACAGACTGCCGTTGTGCTTGGCGACGTTGTTGACACGTTTGCCTTCCAGGCCATTGTTGTCCTTCTCAATGGTCGCGTCCTGTACACCAACGCCGCCGCGCACGTACCAGTTGCCGACGATCTTGCCGGTGCCGGTCAGTTCGATCCCGCGTGAACGTTGCAGGCCGCTGAGTACGGTCAGAGTCGGGTCGTTTGGATCGGTGGTGCGGCGGTTGTAGAGCTCCAGCTCGTAGATCGCCAGGGTGGTGCTCAGGCGATCGTCGAGCCAGTCGCTCTTGACCCCGATTTCCTTCTGCTTGGTCAGTTCCGGGCTCAGGTCATTGGTGTTGCCGGCCGCACCCGGAGTGATGCCGATCAGACCGCCGCCGACTGGCGAAAACGTCTTGGTCCACGACGCGTAGAACGAGTGATTCTGCAACGGCGTCCAGACCACGCCGAAACGCGGGCTGGTGCTGTGGCTGTCGCGGTCTTCGGAAATGTTGCGCAGCTTGTTGGTCGACTCGATATCGAAAGTGTCGTAGCGCAGGCCGGCCAGCAGTTGCCATTGATCGTTCAGGCGCAGTTGATCCTGAACGTAGATGGCGCGGCTTTCGACTTCAGTGTGGCTGCTGCTCGACACCTGCATGCGCCCGGTGTGGCGCAGGTCGCGGTTGGGGTTGTACAGGTCCAGCGACGGCACCGGTTGGGTGCCACGGCCGGTTGCCGCGTTGTAAAGCGTCGGGTCCCGACGCTGGCTGCCGGTTTCAATCCCGGTCAGCAGACGATGTTCGAGGCCGAAGGTATCGAATCCGCCTTCCAGTTCGACGTTGTTGTAGACGTTGCGGGTGGTCAGGTCCTGTTGCCAGTGCTGGCGGGTGACCTTGTTGGTTTTCGCGTCGAAGCCAGTGAGGTAGGTGTTGTCGAAATCGCTGTCGAGCTTGAACACACCGAGGGTGTGGCGCAGTTGCCAGTTGTCGTTGAGTTCATAGCTGAGTCGGGAACGCAGGGATTGCGTCTTGTCGTCGATGAAGTCGTGATCGTTGCCGTAGGTCGTGTCCCGGCCGACATCCGCCGGACGTCCACCGACCCCGGGAATGCCGCGATCCGGTGTGCGGTTGTAGCGGCTGTATTCGTATTGCACCAGCCAGTTCAGGTCAGGCGTGAGCTGCCAGCTCATCGATGGCGCGAACAGTTTGCGGTTGCCGCTGACGCCGTCGCGGAAGCTGTTTTCGTCCATGTTGCCCATGTTCAGACGCAGGCTGATGTTTTCGCTCGGGTTGGCGCTGAGGTCGGCGTACAGGCTGCGCAGATCTTCGCTGCCGCCCTGGGCCTCGATGGTCGAGCGGCGGCCGAACTCGGGTGCCTTGCTCACACGGTTGACGATCCCGCCCTGGCTGCCGCGGCCGTACAGCACAGCGGCCGGGCCTTTGAGTACCTCAACGCGTTCGATGTTGTGCAGATCGCGCTTGTACTGGCTGTCGTCGCGGATGCCGTCCAGATAGAAGTCGTTGCTGGCGTCGAAACCACGGATGCGCAGGCTGTCGAAGCGCGTGTCGCCGCCACCGCTGACGTTGGGAATCCCGCTCAGGGCGTCTTCGATGTCATTGATGCCGTAATCCGCGACGTGGGCGGTCTTGATCGAGTCAATCGCCTGCGGCACGTAGCGCACCGGGGTGGACGTGCGGGTCGCGGTGTTGCTGACTTTTACGCGCGGGTCGTCGATCTGCGTTTCGGCGCTGATGGAAGTAGCGGGAAGCTCAGTCGCGGAGTAAGCGAAACCGGAGGACAAAAAGGCGGAAAGCCCAAGCGTGACGGGCGTGAGACGGAACGGGGCAGGCATTGAAAAGCGCATCCGAAAGGGTGGAAGAATTCGAGCGCGCGAATGGTAATGCTTTGCATTTGCTTCCGTTAATTATTCTGGAAAAGTTCCGTAGTTTGATTGTGTCAATTTGTTTCTGGTTTGTATCTGAGTGGATAACGACTGCATTCGACCGATTGCCGAAACAGACTGAAAGCCATTCCGGCGTTTTTCCGCAACGGCCAAGGGACTAACGTGGCTGCCATCGATTTCCCGGAGTTTTCAGATGATCCTTCACTACATTTACGACCCTCTGTGTGGCTGGTGCTACGGCGCCAAACCGCTGGTTCAGGCCGCACAGCAAGTGCTGCCGGTGATCGCCCACGCGGGCGGCATGATGACCGGTGCCAACCGCCAGAGCGTTTCACCGCAACTGCGCAATTACGTGATGCCTCACGACCGGCGCATTGCCGAGTACACCGGACAGCCGTTTGGCGAAGCCTATTTCGAAGGCTTGTTGCGTGATCACACGGCGGTATTTGATTCCGCTCCGCCGATTGCTGCTGTCATGGCAGCAGAAAACATCGATGGGCGTGGTCTGGAACTGCTGGGCCGTTTGCAAACCGCACACTATGTAGAAGGCCGGCGAATTGCCGATGAGGCCGTCCTCGTGGAGTGCGCGGTAGAGATGGGCTACGAGGCAGACACGTTCCTCAGAACCCTGAAAGCGACTGACACCGATCAACACATCAAGAACAGCCGCGCATTGTTGGCGAAACTCGGCGGCCAGGGCTTTCCGACCTTTGCGCTGGAACAGGGCGGCCAGTTCACCCTGATCGATATCGGCCCGTGGCTCGGCAAACCGCAGGCGTTTGCACAATGGTTGAGCGATTCGATTCCGTCGGCACCCGACGCGCAAGCCTTGCCGGTCTGTGGCCTCGACGGTTGTGTGTGACCCGGCATCAAATCCCTGACTACAGGCATTTCCCCGCACGTAGCTTTCGAAAAATTTACTTTTATTAGACGATTTTTGCCTATTTAAAGACGATTCTTGAAATTGACACATTGTTCAGGGCGCGGCTACGATTCGGCCCAACGCCTGTGGCTAACCGCCATGACTCAAAATCAGGAGCAGGCCCGCCATGACATTGTCTTGAGCGGGCCTTTTTGTTTCGGGGTGAATAAAAGAGTGCATCAAGCGCCGTTTCAGCCGTTCGACACAGCGCGTTTCAACCCGTAATAAGGAAAACAAAATGTTGAACAAGCGGATCAGTCTGATCGCATTGGGGATGTTGAGCGCCACTCAGGCCATGGCTAACGACCAGGCCGAGTCCAAGGGTTTTGTGGAAGACAGCAGCCTGAAAGTGCTGCTGCGCAATGCCTACATCAATCGTGACTACAAAGACGGTATTCAGGACAAGGCCGAGTGGGGCCAGGCGGCCATCGGTACGTTCTCGTCCGGTTTCACCCAGGGCACTGTCGGTGTGGGTGTGGACGCATTCGGTCTGTACGCACTGCGTCTGGACGGCGGCAAGGGCCGCAGCGGCGCTGGCGGTATCGACTTCTTCAAGCAGGGTGACAGCGGCAACGCGGCTGACGACCTGTCCAAGGGTGGCGCAGCGGTGAAATTCCGTCTGTCCAGCACCACCCTGACCTACGGCGACCAGATGCCGGCCCTGCCGGTGCTGAACTACGACAACTCGCGTCTGCTGCCGGAAAGCTACACCGGTACCTTGATCACCTCCAAAGAGATCAAGGGCCTGCAACTGGATGCCGGTCGTTTCACCGCGGAATCGCGCAAAAGCGCTGAAGGCCGTGACAGCGGTGGTCTGAAGTCGATCAACGTATTGGGCGGTAGCTACCAGTTCACCGAACAGTTCAAGGCTGCGCTGTACGCGTCCGACGTCGAAGACGTGATGAAGAAGCAGTACGTGAACGCCAACTACGTGTTCCCGATCGACAAGGATCAGTCCCTGACCCTGGACTTCAACGGCTATCGCACCAAGCTGGACAAGTCTTACGCCGAACTCAAAAACTCCGGCGGCCAGGACAACAAGATCTGGAGCCTGGCAGCGACCTTCGCCACTGGCCCGCACTCGTTCACCGTGGCTCACCAGCGCAGCACCGGCGACAGCAACCTGGGTTATCCGTACGGCGGCTATCAGAACGCCGGTGCACGTCAGGGTGATGGCGGCAACACCATCTACCTGGCCAACTCCTACTGGTCGGACTTCAACGCTGAAGACGAGCGCAGCTGGCAGTTGGGCTACGGCCTGGACTTCGGCGCATTCGGTGTGCCGGGCCTGAGCTACAACTTCGCTTACGTGCGTGGCGACAACATCACCACAGACACCAGCACCGGTGGCACCGAGCGTGAAATCTTCAACCAGTTCAAGTACGTCGTGCAAAGCGGCCCGGCCAAAGACCTGAGCGTGAAGGTGCGCAGCTCGATCCTGCGCGTGTCGCAGAAGTCCAGCGACTACAACGTCGGTGGCAACGAAGTGCGTGTATTCGTGGATTACCCGATCAACGTCTTCTGATGATCGGCTGAACCCGCGAAACGCGATAAAAGACCCCGACTGGTTCGGGGTTTTTTTTTGACGGTTTTTCTGAAAAAAGCATAAAAACCCGTGTTTTTGTCATTTGAAATGCACTTTCAGGCCGTTTCAAATCGCGTTTCAAACAGGGCTTTAAATGCCTGAAATTCTTTCTCATGGACGCAAATTCTCCACCTAATAGATTAGGCCGCTCAATGCAGCGGAGAATTTGGTAATGATCGTTTTAACCAGAGAAGTGGGCGAATCGCTACGGCGCGACAAGTACGCCAACGTGCAGGGTGCTGACTTCAATCTCTACGGTCATTTCGCCGACTTCGTCAGACTGACCAAAAGTTGGGAAAACATGGAGCCTGACAGTTACTACGGTCAGGCCGAAGCCGGCATGCGTTACCGTCGTTACAGCGACTTTGAATACAACCCCAAGACGCGCGAACTGAAGCAACTGGAACATCGCGCGTACGTGCAGTCCAAGGAGAACAACGCCTATGTGGGCGGTGTGGTGCGACACTTCCAGGACTTCTCGGACGAAGTCATCGAATCGCCGGTGATGCGCAGCCTGATTGACACCGATTTCGAAGTGTACAAAAGCGTGTTGCCGGAAGAGTTGCACGATGAAATCTGGCAATGCCAGATCCATCAGATCCGCATCGAGATCAAACCGGGCAAACAACTGGAAATCACGCCGGAAGGTATTCACTGCGACGGTTATCCGTTCAGCGGTGTGCACTTCTGGGGTCGCAACAATGTCGAGGGCGCCGAAAGTCGTCTGTACGACATTCACGAGCAGCAATTGGCGTCGACCACTTACCAGGAAATCCTCGACACCACTTACTTCCTCGACCGCGACATGCGCCACTACGTGACACCGGCGCGCAACACCCACTCCCATGCCATGGCGTATCGGCAGATTCTGGCGATTTCCTTCTCGCGGCCCGGGACCGCTTTCGACATTGTTCGCTAATCAGATCACCCAAATAGACGGCGTCGAATGCTCGACGCCGGTGGTGCTGCGGCGCGCGACGGCCAAGGACGCGCAGCGCATGGAGCGTTTCTTCCGCCAGTTCGACGAAGTGTCGTTCTGCGAATGGCAGGACGCCAAATGCCTGCGCGGTGTGCTGATCCAGAAAACCACCACAGCCTATCTCGCCTTCGATGTTGAAGGCGAAATCGTCGGCGCGGTGCTGGGCGGCATGCTCGGCAGTCGCGGCACCATCAACCATCTGGCGGTCAGCCTGCGCTATCGCAGCCAGGGCGTCGGCCAGCGACTGGTGGAAGCAGCGTCGGCCGACATGAAACGGGTCGGTGTGCTGCGGATGTTCCTGTTCGTCGATGATGCTAACCTCGCGGGCAAGCGCTTCTGGACTGCCCAGGGTTTCTGCGAACCTCACGGCGAACGGACATTTGAGAGGGATCTATGAATGAAACATCCGGCAGTGCGCCGCTGATGGTCGACCGTCAGCCGTCGCGCACGTTTGCCGAAGCCAGCCCGGTGGTGGCCGGTTATTTCACCGTATCGTTTGTGTTCGGGCTGATGGCGGTCAACGCCGGGCTGCCGCTGTGGCTGCCGGTGGCAATGTGTCTGTTCGTGTATGCCGGGGCTTCGCAGTTCGCGGCGCTGGCGCTGATCAGCAGCGGGGCGTCGCTGACCACCATCGTGTTGACCACGTTTCTGATCAACGCGCGGCACATGCTGATGTCGGTCTACATGGCGAAGGCCCTGCGGGCGCTGGGCCTGAGCCGCATGGAGCGCTGGTGCTATGCCGGCGGCCTGACCGATGAATCGTTCGCCTTCCACAGCGTCAAGCTGGGCACCGGGGCGCCGGTGAACATCCGTTATCTGATCGGCTTCAACCTGTTCTGCCACACCTCCTGGGTGATCGGCGGATTGCTCGGCGCCCTGTGCGCGCAGTACGCGTCGCACCTGATCAAATACCAGCTCGACTACGCATTGACCGCGATGATGCTCTACGTGCTGGTCTCGCTGTGCAACACCCGCAACAAACTCATCGCCGCCCTGGCCGCGGTGGTCTGCATGGGTGCGCTGAGTCTGGTTGGCAGCTCGCCGTTCAACGTTTTCATCGCCACGTTTGTGGGCTGCGGAGTGGGTGTATGCCTGACCAAACGTTCCTGATTCTGGTGGTCGCGCTGATGATGGCCGTGACCTTTCTGCCTCGGGCGCTACCGTTGCAGGTCAACACCGAGCACTGGCCGCCCTTCGTCGCCCGGGCGCTGGAATACCTGCCGGTGGCGATCGTCGCTGCGATCAGCCTGACACCCTTGTTGATCAAGGATCAGCACATACAACTCGATCGCCCGGAATTCTATGCAGCGATTCCGACGCTGTTATGTGCGTATTTCAGCAAAAACCTCTTTCTCAGTGTGGCGGTTGGGACGGCTGCGTACATTGCGCTCGGCTCGTTCATGTAGCGGCAGATCGACCACGTCGTTCAACGCCTGGCCGGACAGATCCGGATTGTTCACCGCCAGGCGCACTTCGAGGAAATCCTCGAACCCGGGGAAAATCGTCAGGCCGTTCTTCTGCGCGGCCTCGCGTGAGACCATGCCGACGGCGTCCATCTGCGTGATGAGCGACAGGGTCAGCGTTTCGCTGCAGGAATAAATCGTCCGCTGACTGTTCTCGTGATTGCCCAGCCCGGCGTCGAGAAAACGCAAAAAGCTGTGGGAATACGGGCAATCTTCTGCAGGACGTACCTGAAACTTGTTGCCAAGCAACGTCAGCGGATCGTTCTCCTGACCGCAGTGCGCGCCGACCACCTGCACCTGCACATCAGGCAGGACAATGCTCGGCAAGCCCGGACGCTGCGGGCCGATCAGCACCGCGAGGTCGAAGTCTTCGTTCTTCAGCTTGCTGAGGTTTTCCATCGACTCGGCGTAGCTGAATTCCATCTGGTAGTCGGGGAACACATCGATCAGGCGTCCGATCAGTCGCCGGTTGAAATCCGGGTCCAGCGTGGTGTTCAACGCCACTTTCAACGTGCGCTGTCCCGGCACCTTCAACGCTTCGACTTTCTCTTCCATCTGCCGCGTGGCTATCAGCACCCGATCCATATAAGGCGTCAGCTCGGTGCCTTGCGGCGTCAGCGTCAGGCCCTTGTTGGAACGGCGAAACAAGCGGAAACCGAACTGTTCTTCGACCTTGTTCAACTGCGCGGCCAGGGCCTGCACTGTCAGGCACGAATGCTCGGCTGCGGCCGACAACGAGCCGGTCTGCACGATGCGCATGAGGTTGCGTAAGGTTCTGCTATCCATGGGTAATGCCCTCTGAAGTGGGCTGGGTATTGTTGTGTACGTGACGGCCTGAACGGCTCCATTTGCCGGCTATATTCCTGTACCTGAGCATAGTTGTCGCGCAATTAGTAGCGAATTGATGTCCCCGCCGATGGCTGGAGGCTGACACAGGATCGGGGTTTTTGGTGACGCGGGGGTGATTGGGGTCAAAAAAAGTGCACGGTTTGGGTGCGTTTGGGCGGGTTCATCAAGAGAAACGACTGACAGGGTTCACACGTTATGCCTGCACGGTGAGCAGATTCATCTCAGGGAAATTGGCGATTGGGCTGATAGCGGACCTTTGTCAAAGCGGATGAAATGGCAGTGAGTTACGACGGTGAGGCCCCGTATATCAACTTCACATTGACCCAAAACGAATCCCCTGACCACAATGCAGAGGTAGCGCCGATGTAGCTACAAAATCACAATGAGGTAATTGAAATGGGTGCACTACTGAAAACCACCGATGTGCGTTGCCGCATTGATGAGGATTTGAAGGCGCGTGCCACTGAGGTTTTGAACGCTTGCGGGCTCAGTATTAGTGATGCCATGCGTCTGTTTCTCCGTCAGGTCGTTGCGACCCAAGGCTTGCCCTTTGAGGTGCGCGTCCCTTCAGAGAAGACCGCCCGCGCGATGATGGAAGCACGAGATATTCGCCAGCGTTTCGACTCGATAGACGAGATGCTGAGGGCTGCCGATGGCGAAACCGGAGAAAAGGCAAAAACGCGCTGAACGGCCTAAGCAGGCTTCACAAACGTCCGAGTTCAAGAAGTCCTGGGATCGTTACGAGCGTGCCGGGCGTCGAGATATGAATGAAGTTCGTAAGGTGATGGTCATGTTGTTTTTGGGCGAACAGTTGCCTGCGGAGTATGTGGATCATGCACTGAACGGTGATTGGTCTGGATTTCGCGAGTGTCACATCGGCGGTGACTTTTTGATGATTTACGAAAACACACGCCCAGATTTAATCACCTTCGTCGACTTGGGTACTCACTCTGAACTGTTCAAATAGCGCGCACAAAAAAGCCGACATCACTGTCGGCTTTTTTGTTGAGGTCGCTCGATATTGTGCTCCCTCAGCAGGGGAGAAGAGGTCTCACCCGAACGCTGATTTTCAGGTCATCAACGGGGTTCCTAACGCCGGCTATCGCCACCTGATGGCAGCCGGTTTCGCGCTCTTGAGGGGATTCTCTGTTACTGAACTTCGGCTTGTCAATTCATTACACCACCTCACAAATGAAGTACCTCACCCCTACTTTTTCCCCTCCTGGCTCACGCCTAAATTGAGCTCCAACACCTGACCTCATCCCGAAGGCAGGTCACTGGAGTTGTCGTCATGCCATTTGTCAGCGTACGCATCACCCGCGACGGTGTTACCCGTGAGCAGAAAGCTCAGGTGATCGCCGAAATCACTGAAACCCTGGAACGCGTCCTCAACAAACGCCCGGACCTGACCCACATCGTGATCGAAGAAGTCGACACCGATAACTGGGGCTACGCCGGCATCACCACCACCGAATACCGCCGGCAACTGGCGGAGCGGAATCAGTCCTGACCGCGCCCGCTGTCTTGTCGATCACCATCAATCTGTTGAGGATTTCATCATGAGCCACTCGAAAAAAACCGTCGTTATCACTGGCGCCTCCCAAGGTCTGGGCGAAGGCATGGTCAAGGCCTTCCGTGAACTGGGCTACAACATCGTCGCCACTTCGCGCTCGATCAAACCGTCGAATGACCCACAGATCCTGACCATCGCTGGTGACATCGGCGACCCGGCCACCGCACAGCGCGTCATCAGCGAAGGCATGGCACGCTTCGGCCGCATCGACACCCTTGTCAACAACGCTGGCATCTTCGTCGCCAAACCGTTCACCGCCTACACCCCGGAAGACTACGCCGCGGTGCTGTCGGTCAACCTCAACGGCTTCTTCTACATCACCCAACTGGCCATCGCCGAAATGGAAAAACAGAGCAAGGGCCACGTGGTCAACATCACCACCAGCCTGACCGACCACGCGGTAGACGGCGTACCCTCGGTCCTTGCGTCACTGACCAAGGGCGGCCTCAACGCCGCCACCAAATCATTGGCCATCGAATACGCCAAACGCGGAATCCGGGTGAACGCAGTGTCGCCGGGCATCATCAAAACGCCGATGCATGGCGAAGAAACCCACGCGGCACTGGGGGCGCTGCATCCGGTTGGGCACATGGGCGAAATCGACGATATTGCGCAGGCGGTGGTGTATCTGGATAACGCGAATTTTGTGACTGGTGAGATTCTGCATGTGGATGGTGGGCAGAGCGCCGGGCACTGATTGATGCGGGAACACAAAGCCCTTGCAGAGATGCGAGGGCTTTTTTGTGGGCGACGGTTTATGGATCCGGACTCAGGACTTTGACTGCGTCATCGACCAGCGCTTTGCTCAACTCCTGCAAGTATTGCGAAGCGCAGGCGTGGAGTTCCGGGTCGTTGGCGGCAGAAGTATCTGACGTGAGCAGTTTGGAAATGTGGAGCAGATGCGAGGCGTGGGAGAGAGCCGTGACGACCGGGACGCCAGGGTTGGTGCGGAAGAGGGCGTGGTTGGAGTGGAAGAAGAAATGGGTAAGGCCGAGGGTTTTCAGATCGTGGGAATTGGTCATGGCTTCACCTACCGTTTGCTGGTTGGTGGAAAGGGCAGACTTTGGACGGATCGATGCTAATCATTTGTGAAACTCCCTGTATCAAATGAGCGCTGCCAATTCGTTATCAGGCGAATGGGTGGCAGCTATGCGCAGGCTGATAAACCGGAGATACAGGAACCCGGCAGACCCGAAAGTCTCCCACGCACAGCCGCCATTACACGGAATTGCAGGCATTAAAAAGCGCCGGCAAACGTGGATTGGGGCGCTGGTGCGCCTGTATCTTACGCGGGTTATCAGGCCCGGTCGCTGAATTGGCAGCGACGGGTTTGACGGTAGCGTGGGAGAGGGGAGAGCGCAATCGTGGCCAGGTGGTGGCGGGGAGGCCAATAAGCTCGCATGCAACACTTATGTTGCATGAGTAACAAATATGTTGCACGGTCGCTCTAGCGAAGTGGCGAGTGATGCGCGAGAGCAACATCGAATTTCGGTATGCAGTTGGACCCATGAGAGGAAACGTGATGTTCGAATATGCGTTGGAAGTCCACGAGGAGCCGAGCAGTGTCTGGTTGTCCTGCGCAGAAATTCCAGAGATGCACGCCGCAGGTGACACCCTCGAAGAAGCGCTCGACGGCGCTATTGATGCTATGGAAACGGCATTGTCGATCTACGTTGATGATCGCCGGTTGATTCCGACAGGTGATGTGGGAGGGCAGGAAAGTGACGCGGTATTGCGTCTGCCTGCACTGACTGCTGCGAAGGTTGGGCTCTGGAATACACTTTTGGAGTCTGGAGTCAGCAAGGCTGAACTTGCACGTCGCTTGGGGGTGCAACGACCCCAGGTAGATCGGTTAGTCGATTTCCTTCATCACTCCAAGATCGAGAATGTCGAGCGTGCGTTGCAGCAACTCGGGCGGCGAATTTTGCTTTCGGTTGAGGCTGCTTAGGATTGGAGAAAAGCCCCCGACAGCGATTGCTGTCGGGGGCTTTTCATTTGGTGCGGAAACAACAAAGCCCCTGCATTTCTGCAGAGGCTTCGTCTTGTATGGTGCCGGCACCAGGAATCGAACCCGGGACCTACTGATTACAAGTCAGTTGCTCTACCATCTGAGCTATACCGGCGTGTGGGCGACGATTATAGCGACTCGGGTGCTTCTGTAAACCCCTGAATTCTGACTATTTTTGCGCCCTCTGCGAATCACGCTCGGCGCAGGGCGTTGCGCAGTTTTTGCATAGCGCGCCAGGCGCGGCTGTTTTGTATGGCGCGCAGTTCGGCTTCGGCTTGTTCGGCGCGTTGCAGGGCGGTTTCCAGTGCCGGGTTTACCGGGTGGGCGAGGTTGTGGCCTTTGCACAACTGGAAGTTGTCGAGGTTGCACGGTGGCAGGTCGAACGCGGGTTTGAGGCTGATGTGTTCGTTGGCGAGGAAGAAACTGTTGAGGCCATCGAACAGGACGTTGGTGTAGCCGGTGTCGATCACCAGGTGTTCCCAGGTGTGGTCGCGCTCCCATGGGGTTTCGATGAGGATGATCCATGGTCGGAAGCGGCTGAAGTCCATACCACGCAGTACGGTTTCTTCGTGGCCTTCGACGTCGATTTTCAGAAAGTGGATCGGCCGTTCACCGGCATGTTCTTCGCAGATCGAGGTCAGTGTGCGTGCGTTGACGGTGAGGCTTTGCACGTCCATGCCAAGGTTTTTGCGCTCTTGCGCAACGACCGGGTCGGCGGTGGACAGGCCGGTGCCGGGAATGCCGTAGAAGGTCACTTCGCCGGGCTCATCACTGGCGATGCATTGCAGCGTGGTGTCGCGGGGGCGTTGCTGGCGGAGGGCGTCGTGGAAGTTCTGCATCGGCTCGACGTTGATGCCGCTCCAGCCACGATCGTAGAACGCCTTGGTCACCGAATCGTGGATCGGGTCATTGGCGCCGACATCGATGTAGAAGCCGTTTTCAAAGAACTTGAGGGCGCGCCACAGGCGGATGTCTTCGAAATTCTGTGCGTAAGAGATGAACGTCACGGTCACTCCCTGTCGGTCAGATTCTTCTTGTTCGTGCGTGCGCTGCCGGCACGGTGTGAGCCTGTATAGCAAGGGTGGTAGGCCGGTGCAATTGTCCTCTCCCCCCGTCCGCGATTCGGCGGTTATGTCCTTTTGCTTGGGGGCTTATGCACAACGGGCTTTGAAGAGGGCGGGCTTAGAGTGGATTTTGTGGAAGGGTTCTCATTTGATGCGCAAATCCCTGTTTTACCGGTTTTTTATTTGTGTGAACAAAAAATGACCAAGGCTGTTAATGGCTTGAAACAGGCGTGGATATTGGATCCACGAGAATTCCATCAACAGAGTTATCCACAGGCTGTGGAGATTTAAGCGCGTTCGGCCAGCAGCAGGAAATTGCGCGGTGTGAGCGGCGCTTCGCAGAAGGTGCCGAGGCGTACGACGTATCCCTGCTCGGTGAGGAAAAGTGCCCGATCAAGGTTCAGCCAAAGCTCCAGCGGGCGTCGGAACAGTCCGCGCAGCAATTCCAGGTTGCGAACTTCGGCCAACCGCTGCCAACCGGCGGCTTCCAGTGCCGGCCAATCCTGCTCGCCGATTGTGGATAACTCTTTCAGCGTCGCCAGGTCGCGACAGTAATCGGCGAACGATTTTTCCAGCCATGCGCTCGGCAGGGAAGGTGTCGGCAAGTATTCGTCGACGCTGCGTACTTGCCGTTGCAGCAAATCGAAAGCCAGTCGGCGGGCCATGGAGGTGTCACGCTGACGTCGGACTCGGGCCCCGGCGGTGACGGTTTCGCTCATCGGCAGGGATAGATCTTCCAGTGAGAGCTGTAGGGCTGATCGCGAACCTGCGGAGGACAATGGCTGATATTCAGTGCGACTGATCCGGTTGTAGCAGCATGGTGCGATCGCCAATTGTCGGCATCCAGTCGCCGAAGCCAGTTGCATCAGGCGCACATGCAAGTCGCCGCAAGCGTGCAGGGCGACGGGCGTGTGTTCGCTGTTCAGCAATAAAGCCGCGTCCGCCGCGAGCACATCCTGCTCGATATGCAGTGCGTGCAAGTGATGACGCTGACTCAGTGCCTGACCGCTCGCGACCAGTGTCGGGTCATATTCCAGACAGGTGAGTTGCTGACCGGCGCCGAGCAGGCGCCGCCCCAAATGGCCTTTGCCCGAACACCAATCCAGCCAGTGCTTCGGTTGTGAGGCAAACGACAAGCGGCTGGCGAAGGCCTCAATCTGCTGCCATTTGCGCCCGGGCACATCGACATTCAGGCGATGGCCGGCAACTTCCAGGTCATGCGCAGGCAATTCACCCAGCGCACTCAGCTCAAGCGACAACGCCGCCAATGAAGCAAACGGCTCCGGCGCACTCAAGAGTTCGGCAGGATTGTTGTGGGCGTTTTCCGCATCTTCCAGCGAGCGCCCGCGTAGCCACGAGGCCAGCTCCGGGCAGGACGCTTCCCAGGGAAGTTGCAGATGAGTAAACGGGCGGGGCTTCCACAGCGCCTGATGTGCTGTGAGAAATGTATCCAGTGCCGTGAAACGGGCGAGTAGGGCCTCGCCCGTCAGCACGTCAGAAGAATCAGCGTCCCTGGCACGCATCGACGCGCAGCCAGCGTTCCAGCAATTTGAAACCGCGAACCAGCACGTAGGCCATCACCAGGTAGAACAAGCCGGCAGCGAAGAAGATCTCCACCGGCAGGTAAGTGCGGGCAATGATTGTGCGGGCCATGCCGGTCAGTTCCAGCAGCGTCACGGTGCTGGCCAGGGCGCTGGCCTTGAGCATCAGGATCACTTCGTTGCTGTAGGCCGGAAGACCGATGCGCGCAGCGCGCGGCAAGATGATGTAGAACAGCGCTTTCGGCCGGGACATACCCAGCGCCCGCGCCGCTTCGATTTCGCCCGGCGGAATCGCCTGGATCGCGCCGCGCAGGATCTCGGCGATGTAGGCGGCGGTGTGCAGGGTCATGGTCGCGGTCGCGCACCAGAACGGATCGCGCAGGTACGGCCACAGCGCGCTGCTGCGCACCGCGTCGAACTGCGCCAGGCCGTAATAGACCAGGAACAGTTGAACCAGCAACGGCGTGCCACGGAAAAAGAAGATGTAGGCGTAGGGCAACGAACGCACATACCACAGCTTCGAAGAGCGGGCGATGCCCAGCGGGATTGCCAGCAGCAGACCGGCGATGACTGCGATGGCCACCAGTTCCAGGGTCAGGGTCGCGCCCTGCGCCAGTTTCGGCAGCCACTTGATGATGACTTCCCAGTTCATTGAGCGCTCCTCGCGAAGCCGCGTGCGGCGCGTTTTTCCAGGAAGTGCATGCCGGTCATCGCCAGTACCGTCAGGCACAGGTACATGAGGGCGGCGACCATATAAAAGGTGAACGGCTGTTTGGACACGGTCACGCCGATCTGTGCGTGACGCATGATTTCTTCCAGGCCGATGACCGACACCAGCGCGGTGTCCTTCATCAGAATCATGAACAGGTTACCCAGACCGGGCAGGGCGATACGCCACATCTGCGGCATGATCAGCCTGGTGAAGATCCGCCATTTCGACAGGCCCAGGGCCACGCCGGCCTCACGGTGGCCCTTGGGAATGGCGAGGATCGCGCCACGGAACACTTCCGTGGCGTAAGCGCCGAAGCACAGGCCCAGCGCGATGACGCCGGCGGCGAAGGCGCTGAGTTCCAGTTCGGGATTGCCGAAGAACTCTCCAAGCGCGCGCATGGCGTTGACCGTACCGAAGTAGATCAACAGCACCCAGAGCAATTCCGGGACGCCGCGCACCAGGGTCGAATAAGTGCCGCCAAGCCATTGCAGCGGCTTGTACGGGGAAGTCTTGGCCAGGGCGCCGAGCAGACCGAGCACCAGCCCGAGGCACAGGGCCGTAAGTGCCAGTTTGACGGTCATCAGCGCGCCGGCGGCGAGCGCCGGGCCGAATCCGTAGAGGTCGATAATCATGGATTTCTTTTCAAATCGCGGCAGGCAAGGCCGGGAGCCTGCACCGTCGGATCACGGCGCAGGTCCCGCACGTCAGGATCAGTAGATGCTGAACGGGAAGTACTTGTCGTTGATCTTCTTGTAGGTACCGTCGGCGACGATTTCCTTCAATGCGGCGTTCAGCTTCTCGCGCAGCGGGTCGCCTTTGCGCACGGCGATGCCGATCTTGTCGCTTTCCACGACCGGGTCGCCCTTGAACTCGTAGTTCTTGCCGGCGTCGGTTTTCAGCCAGTCATAGTTGGCGTACTTGTCGGCTAGGATGGCGTCGACACGACCGGAAGTCAGGTCGAGGTAGGCGTTTTCCTGGGTGTCATACAGTTTGACCTGGATATCGCTACCGTAAGTGTCTTCAAGCCAGGTGCCAGCCAGGGTCGCGCGTTGCGTACCGATGATCTTGCCCTTGAGCGCGTCCTTGTCGGTTTTGAAGTCGACGTTTTTCGGCGCGATGAACTGCAGCTTGTTCGAGTAGTACGGGTCGGTGAAGTCCACTGCGCCCTTGCGCTCGTCGGTGATCGACAGCGAGGAAATCAGGAAGTCGAACTTCTTGGCGTTCAGGGCCGGGATGATGCCGTCCCAGTCGGAAGTCACGACGCTGCACTCGACTTTCATCTTGGCGCACAGGGCGTCGCCGATGTCTTTGTCGAAACCAACAACCTGGCCGCTGGCGTCTTTATTGTTGAACGGCGGGTAAGCGGCTTCGATGCCCATCTTCAGGGTCTCGGCCATGGCGCCGGCGCTGAACGCCAGGGAGACGGCGGCGGCCAGGAAGACCTTTTTGTAGTTCTGCATGCGGGTAGCTCCGTTAGCGGTTGCTGGACATGAATTGTTTGCAGCGCGCCGAAAGCGGGTTTTCGAACACCTGCTGTGGCGATCCTTGCTCTTCGACCAGGCCCTGGTGGAGGAACACCACTTCACTGGACACCTGACGGGCGAACCCCATTTCGTGGGTCACGAGCAGCATGGTGCGGCCTTCTTCGGCCAATGCGCGGATGACATTAAGTACTTCCTGGACCATTTCCGGGTCAAGGGCGGAGGTGGGCTCGTCGAACAGGATCACCTTGGGCTGCATCGCCAGCGTGCGGGCAATCGCCGCGCGCTGTTGCTGACCGCCCGACAGTTGCGCAGGGTAGGCGTGGCGCTTGTCTGCGATGCCGACCTTGGCCAGCAGCGCTTCGGCGACTTCGATGGCTTCGGCCTTGCTCTGGCCGAGCACGCGGCGCGGGGCTTCGATGATGTTGTCGAGCACGCTCATGTGCGGCCACAGATTAAAGTTTTGAAACACAAAACCAATCTCGGAGCGCAGGCGATTGATCTGCTTGCCGTCGGCGGCAACCAGCTCGCCATTCTTGGCGGCCTTGAGCTTGAGTTCTTCGCCGGCAACCAGGATCTGGCCCTGGTGCGGGTTCTCCAACAGGTTGATGCAACGCAGGAACGTGGACTTGCCGGAACCGGAGGAACCGAGGATCGAGATCACATCGCCGTCGCGGGCGGTCAGCGAGATGCCTTTGAGCACCTCAAGCTGTCCGTAGCGTTTGTGCAGGTTGCGGATTTCAAGCGCGGGCGTGGCCTCAGCCATGTGCGTTCCTCATATATGTTGCGCTCCAGCTGTTGGTGGCCTCCCTGGCGAGGCGGCCAAGCTAGCATAGCGTTTCAATGGCAGCCAACAGCGCTACGAGCGGTAAACGGATGGCGTGTGGCAGGTTGTCGCATCAGCGCAGCAGACTGTCGCCCCGTCAACAACCGAACGGGCGTTTGAACGTTGATTCCCGTGGGTGTCGCGTAAAAAAAGGCGCGATGTTGCCACCTTTGGCGGGGTGTTGGAAGCGCTATCCGGCCGAACGTTCCTCATTCGCCCTTTTATTGTGCATCCCGCACTTTTTCAGTGTGTTTCTGGTGCGCCCGTTCGTTTGAAAAGTGAGTCGCAGGGTAACGCTTTGGCGAAAGGCCAGTATTCTCAAGGACTTGCGATGACTGTCCGGTCGCGCTAAAAACCGCGGGCCAGAAGACTTTGAAACATTTTGGCGCAATTATTGCGTGCAGAATCTGGAACGCCCCGTTGGATTCTTTTTACGAGAAGGAACGCCAGACGGGCCGGACGCAATCGCTTTCCTCGCAAAGGTAGTTTCAATGAGCAGTACCCCAAGCTCCAATGGCCTCGAACAGGGGCTCAAACCGCGTCATGTGACCATGCTGTCGATCGCCGGTGTGATCGGTGCAGGTCTGTTCGTCGGCTCCGGCCACGCGATCGCCGCCGCCGGCCCGGCCGTGCTGCTGGCCTACGCCGCTGCCGGCATGCTGGTTGTGCTGGTCATGCGCATGCTCGGCGAAATGGCCGTTGCCTCGCCGGACACCGGCTCCTTCTCGACTTACGCCGACCGCGCCATCGGCCATTGGGCCGGTTTCACCATCGGCTGGCTCTACTGGTGGTTCTGGGTATTGGTGATCCCGCTGGAGGCCAACGCCGCCGCGACCATCCTGCACGCCTGGTTCCCGAGCGTGGAGATCTGGGCCTTCGCGCTGATCATCACCATGCTGCTGACCGTGACCAACCTGTTCAGCGTGAAAAACTACGGTGAGTTCGAATTCTGGTTCGCCCTGCTCAAAGTCGTGGCGATCATCGGTTTCATCATTCTGGGTGTGGCGGCCATTTTCGGTTTCCTGCCGAACAGCCAGGTGAGCGGCGTTTCGCACATCTTCGACACTCAAGGCTTCCTGCCAAACGGCCTGGGCGCTGTATTGGGCGCGATTCTGACCACCATGTTCTCCTTCATGGGTACCGAGATCGTGACCATCGCGGCCGCGGAATCGAAGAACCCTGGCAAGCAGATTTCCAAGGCCACCAACTCGGTGATCTGGCGGATCGGTCTGTTCTACCTCGTATCGATCTTCATCGTCGTGGCCCTGGTGCCATGGAACGATCCGGCGCTGGCCAGCCTTGGTTCCTACCAGACTGTGCTGGAACGCATGGGCATCCCTAACGCCAAGATGATCGTCGACATCGTCGTTCTTGTAGCTGTGACCAGCTGCCTGAACTCGGCGCTGTACACCTCTTCGCGCATGCTGTTCTCCCTCGGCAAGCGTGGCGATGCTCCTGCCATGGCAACTCGCACCAACAAGAGCGGCACCCCTTACTGGGCGGTGATGCTGTCCACTGGCGCGGCGTTCCTGTGCACGTTCGCCAACTACGTGGCCCCGGCTGCAGTGTTCGAATTCCTGCTGGCCAGCTCCGGCGCCATCGCGCTGCTGGTGTACCTGGTGATCGCGATTTCGCAACTGCGCATGCGTAAACAACGCATGGCTCGCGGCGAAAAAATCGTCTTCAGCATGTGGCTGTTCCCGGGCCTGACCTACGCGGTGATCGTGTTCATCGTGGCCGCCTTGACCATCATGCTGTTCCAGGAAGCCCACCGCGTGGAAATCCTCGCGACCGGCCTGCTGAGCCTGGTGGTTGTCGCGACCGGCATGCTCGTGGCGCGTCGTCGCAAGGCAGAAAACCGTGGTGCGGTGGTGTTGAACTGATCCGTATCGCGTAATGCAAAACGGCCGCTGTCAGTGATGACAAGCGGCCGTTTTTGTTTGCGGGCGAGGTTTATTCGCTCTTTTCTTCCTGCGCTTCGAGCGACTGGCCGTAGGTGTCCAGTGCCTTCCCGAAGTCTGTGATGAACTGCGGCTCGCTCAGCCAGGCCTGGGCCGTCTCGCGATCCATGCCATCGGCCCACATGCGATAGTCGATCAGCATGTCGGCGGCCAGGTGAGTGGCAGCCATGCCTTCGTCGTCGGCGTTTTCCATGTCCAGCAGTTCAGGATGGTCGACGATGATGAACGCCAGTTCCCGCAGCAGGGTCAGCAGCATGTCGTCGCGGCTGACGGCTTCGGCGTCGCGCATCTTGCTGAACATCGCCAGGGTGTATTCCGGGATCGGCTCGGCCAGGTGACCGTGGTCATCGTCCAGGGCCAGAGGTTTGCGGCCGACCATGCGGATCTGCTTGGCTTTGGCCTTGGCGCGTTTGGCGCGTTTCTGTTGCTTGTTCAGGGATGCCATGGGAACTCAGTCTTTCTGTTGGGTTTGTGCGGCGATCGCGTCGGACGCGGCCACATAGTCTTTCTGGAAGTCAGGCGATTCGATCCAGGCCAGGGCGCCGGCTTCGTCGGTCTCGGTGGACCACTGGCGGTACTCGATCAGGGCGGCGAGGATGAAATCCATCGCGCCTTCTTCGCCTTCCTGCTCGTACACCAGCTCCAGCAGCGGGTCCTCGAGGAACGCGGTGCACATGGCCTGCTGGCTGATCTTCTCGGCGTCGATCATTTTCTTGAACAGTTCGGTCAGGTCCACCGACTCGAAATCGATGCGGTCGTCGTTCGGGTCCAGCTCGACCGGTGCCTCGGCGCGTTTGGTGCGGTTCTGCTTGGCCTTGGTCTTGGCCCGGGCGGCGCGTTTTTGCTGCTTGTTGGCGGAAGCCATGGTGTGTGTTCCGTGATGCGTTGGAGGGGACTCAACTGCGCGGCACTTGCCGCCCCGGTGTATCGGGGGCCAGTGCGCCGGTTTGCAGCCAGGTCAGCGCGATGGGCCATAGTGTGGCTTGGTATGCGCTGCGAAAAAAGGCGAAATGTCCGACTTCCTGTTCGCCGATGTCCTGCGGCTCGATTCGCAGGTGGGTCTTTTGCGCATTGTGGAAGTAATCGAGCAGGCGTTCGGTTGCCGGGATGGTTCCGTAAGGATCGTCGCTGATGCTGATCGCCAGGGTGTTTGCGCGGACGTTGCTGAAGGGCAAGCGACCCGTTTTTGTCAGCATCGCGCGACCGCTCGGACGCCGTTCATACCGCGCGCTTGGCGTGCTCCAGTCGCGCACAACACCAGCGGGCGTGTCCTCCAGCCAGCCGAGACGCTTGCCGGGGAAGTAACCGCAGAACAGCGTCAGCAGCGGCATCAGCAGATGCCACTTGCCGAACATCCGCCGGCGATGTTCCGGGGCGTAATCACGCCAGTAGGCAAACTGGGCGCCAACGGTTACCAATCGTCGGATCGCTGATCCGGAAGCGCCGAGCCCCGCCGCACAACCGCCGAAGCTATGCCCGACCACATCGATCGGCTGGCCGGGAAACTCCCGCTGAGCACGATTGAGCATCGCCTCGAAATCCAGTGCTCCCCAATCTGTCCACGAAGCCTGCAAGCGTTTCATCGACGTTGGTCGCGACTCACCAATACCCCGGTAGTCGAAGATGATCACATCGAAATTGTGGGCGAACAGGTAAGCGGCAAAACGCGAATAGTGGCGGCAACGCACCGAGGTGGCAGCGTTAATGATGACCACCGGGCGCTGTGCGTCAGGTGAGGCGTGGCGCCAGGTGAACCCGCCAAGAACATATCCGTCGGCGGCGGGCTCCCGGAAGGGTTCGTCCTGAACGTCGCTTGTGAGGGCGACCCTGTCCCGAGCATTTTCCAGTGCCTGCGTCTCTTGAAAACCCATGGCTCTCGACCTTCGCGAAGTAGCTGCCAACGATAGTCTCGGCAGCTCTCGTGAACAATCCGTCAGTGTTTATTCACTCGGTTGATTGCGCAGGCGCTCTTCGAGTTGAAGCTGTTCACGATTCAATTCCGCTCGCAATTCATCTTCGCTCGGCAGCACCAGCTTGTAGCTGCTGGCGAACAGTTGTTCATTGCCCTTGAGCATCGAGTAGTGCGCAACCGACTCGTTCTGTTGTGCACAGAGAATGATCCCGACTGTCGGTCCGTCGCCCTCGCTGCGTTTGAGGTCGTCGTACATGCGGATGTACATGTCCATCTGCCCGACGTCCCGGGCACTGAGTTTGCCGCGCTTGAGGTCAATGATGACGAAACATTTGAGCAGATAGTTGTAGAACACCAGGTCGATGTAAAAATCATCGTCGCCGGCGCTGATGCGTTGCTGACGGCCGACAAAGGCGAAGCCCTTGCCCAGTTCGAGGAGAAAACCCTGGAGCTGATCGATCAAGGCCTGTTCCAGTTCGGATTCCTGAAGCTTGCCCGGTGAGGGCAGGCCGAGAAACTCCAGAAGGACGGGGTCGCGGATGAATTCCCGGGGATTGCTTTTCATCGCGGCGATGTTGGTCGCTGCCTCTGCATAGAGGTCGGTCCTGTCTCGGCTCATCAACAGACGTTCGTAGTAGAGCGTGTTGATCTGCCGATCCAGGGCGCGGCTTGACCAGTTTTGCGAGGCGGATTCGTTCATGTACCACTGCCTGGCTGATTCGCTTTCGACCTGCAATATCCTGCGGTAATGGGTCCAGCTCAATTCGAGACGCAGTGCGTCTCGAATTGGAAAGAGCTGATAAAACTGCCGCATTTTGCGAAGGTTGGTTACGTCAAAGCCTTTTCCAAAGTCTGTGGTCAGCCCTTCCGCCAATGTGGCCAGCAAAAACTTTCCATACCCGGCCCGCCGGGCCCCTTGTTGTTCAAACTCGACAATATGCCGCCCGATCTGCCAGCAGGTCTGGACCTGAATCGTATCGACCGTTCGTAATACTTTCTTTCGCGCTTCACGTATCAAGTCACCGAGGTTGCCCAGCAACGAGTCGAGTTTCGGATCTTGCGTATCAGCAGGTTCAAGTTGGCTCATCAGGTCTTCCGGCTCAGGAGAAACAGAAGCGAGAGCATGCCAATAACCTACGACTTGGCGATGCCGGCCATGTCTGGTTCAACTGAAGGAAGGGTGAGGGGGTTTTGCGGGATCTGACCGAGTACGGCAATGATTGGGGAATACAACGCGTAGTCCTTTTCGCACCCAGGACAACTCCCAATCAATCTGAAACCTGCCCCGCATCACAAAATCTAAACAGGAGTAACGATTGGGTTCTGCGAGAACCCGGGAGTACTCATCATGAAACGCGTCACTTCACTCATGTTGCCCGTCGCCGCTGTGGCGATTCTGATGTTCCCGCTCATGGCGCAGGCCACGAGTGCCGAGCCTGTCGAAAGCGCCGGCGTGCAAGTCCAGCAGCAACAGCAAAACGGGATCAATTATCTGTCCGGCGGGATTGGGCTGGACGAGTCGCGGGCCATTCAACAGTCCGCTGGTTACAACTTGCACATGACCTTCGCGGTCGGTGCGCAAAATCTGTACACCTCGGACGTCGATCTGGTGGTGCAGAAGTCGACAGGACAGCCTGTTCTGAACCTGAACCAGATCGGGCCTCTGGTTTATGCACAGTTGCCTCCGGGCAAATACACCGTGGTCGCTACCCGCAATGGCGAGGTGCGCCGGGACGTTGCCAATGTCGGCAGTGGTGCAGCCAGCAATCTGGTATTCCATTGGGACTGGCACCAATAGCGTCGGCCAGGACGGGATTCGCCCTGAATCCCGTCCTTCGCGATCACTTGCGTACTTGCCGGTAGATCCGTAAGCCGAACAGCGCAACGCTCACCAGCATTAGGGGAATGAGGCTTTGCCACACGACTTCGAACCAGTACCTGCGCGGTTGCAGATCCCGGAGGAACGTTGTGCGCGGGCCGCGGTTCGTCGTCGTAATTGAGCCACTGATCAGGCTGTCGATGATCAAGTAGATCGACGCGCCAATGGCGAACGTGATCAACACCCCAACTAGAAGGGTCAGCCAGAACGAAGTCCGGCTCTGCCGATAAGGGGGCGGATGGGGCAGGGGGACGCGGGTTCGTTTCTGGTTCATCGACGTGATGACCCTCTTCCGTAAGGGGCGGCCAAAGTATCGTGGATCCGCAATGACTGAAACCCGTCAGCGTTGAAAACTCATCGCTCAATGACTGATACTGTTTCTCATTAACGCCCGTGAAAGGATCACATTGGCTCAGTCAAACGAACCCGGACTCGCCCCTCGATGCCGCCAGCCCCCCGCCTGCTGCTGAGTTTTCAGGAACACTACGACGACTTGCTGAATTTCCTCACCCGACGCATGAGCGACCGGCAGCGAGCGGCCGACGTGGCACAGGAAACCTATCTGAAGCTGCTGAACATCGATGAGTCGGTGGCGGTGCTCAACGACCGTGGTTTCATCTTCAGGGTGGCGGGCAATCTGGCAATCGATACCTTGCGTCGCGAGCAGCGCTTGAGCGGCAGTTTCGGCGACGATCTGGAATATTCCCAGGTCGTCGATCCTGCTCCCGCGCCGGAGGCGGCGTTTCTGGCCAAGGAGCGCCTGGGGATACTCGACGACGCCCTGCAGCAGTTGTCACCCAATGCGCGGCAGGCATTGCTGCTCAATCGCCTCGAAGGCTTGACCCAGGCGCAAATCGCCGTTGAACTGGGCGTCTCCGAAAGCATGGTGGCCAAGTACATCGGCCAGGCCCTGCGTCACTGTCGCGACTGGCTGAAGACCAACCATGCGTGACCTTTCTCTTTCCAGCCACGATGCCGCCATGACCGACCCTTCGCAAAGCCTTGAAGACACCGCACTCGACTGGGTGGTGCTGCTCAACTCGGGCAAGGCCACTGCGGCCGATCGGCTCGCCTATCAACAGTGGTGTGGCGAAAGTCCGGTTCATCAAACCCTGGCCGATGAGGCGCAGATGCTGTGGTCGATGATCGGCCAGACTTCGACCGCCAGGCAGCACCCGAAAACGCACCCGGCTGCACGTCGGGGCAGGCACTGGTGGCCGGCCCTGGCCGCCTCGGTGGTGCTGGCGATTGCCGGAGTGACAGGCTGGCAGCAATGGCCGGCGCTCAGTTCCGATTATCACACCAGTGTCGGCCAGCAGCAGCGCGTGACGCTGCCCGATGGCAGCCAGGTCATCCTCAACAGCGCCAGCGCGTTTTCGCTGGCCTATTCCAACGATGAGCGCACCGTGATCCTGCGCGAAGGCGAAGCGCTGTTCGAGCCTGCGTCGGATCCCCGGCCGTTTGTTGTGCGCATAGGCGATGAGCGTGTGCAGGCCAGTGGCGGAGCCTTCAGTGTGCGCCGCGATGGTGACGCCGTGACACTGGTGGTCAGCACCGGTCAGGTTCAGCTCAGCGGCCAGCACCAGCCGATGCTGGTGCAAGCCAATCAGCGACTGGAGCATCAACCCGGCCAGCCACTGCTCGCCGGGCAAAAAGTCGACGCCGCAAGTCTGACGGCCTGGCAGCGCGGCAAGCTGATCTTCAACGGGCGCCCGCTGGGTGAGGTGATTGGCGAGCTGGAGCGTTATCAGCACGGCAGGATCCTGATCTCCGACCGCGAACTGGCGGCGCTGCCGGTCAGCGGTGTGTTCGAACTCAACGACCCGCAAGGCTCGCTGCGCACGCTGGAGCAACGCTATCCGCTGAAGGTCACCTACCTGCCGTGGCTGGCGGTGCTGCACTGATCTGAAACTTTTTTCATAACGCGACTGCAAGTTCCTTCCTGCCGAATCGTCGTAGTGGGACTGAGAAGAAACTCATTCTCATTGACGCATTCATTTTGGCTGGGAAGGAAGACGTGAAAGGTATGTTCAAGCAGTCGGCACAGACGCGCAGCAACCACGGCAGAAACATCATGAGCCGGACCCTGTTGGCTCAGGCGATCATCGCCGGCCTGTTCGGTTCTACCCTGGTGCAGGCGCAGACCAGGGATGCTGCCGCGCAGGAAACCGGCGCACAACAGCGCCAGGTGACGCTCTCGTTGCCTTCCCAGTCCCTCGATCAATCCCTGACTGCGTTTGCCGATCAGGCCGGCTTGCGCCTGCTTTACACCACCGCCGACGTCGAAGGCGTGCAGGCCGATGCGCTGAACGGTTCGATGAGCATCGCCCAGGCGTTGCAGACGCTGCTGGCCGGCAGCGGCATGAGCTGGGAATTCAGCGACGCGCGGACGGTGATCCTGCGCCGTGCAAAGGCACCGGCGGACGCCATGACGCTCAAGCCGATCGAAGTCAGCGTGGCTTCGCGCACCAGCACCGCCATCAGTGAGATTCCCGGTACGGTCTGGGTGGTCGATCAGACCCAGTTGCGCGAACAACTGCAGACCGGTGTCAGCCTCAAGGAGGCCATCGGCAAACTGGTGCCGGGCCTCGACCTGGCGCCGGAAGGGCGTACCAACTACGGCCAGAACATGCGCGGGCGCAACGTGCTGGTGATGATCGACGGCGTCAGCCAGAACAGCTCGCGCGGGTTGTCGCGCCAGTTCGACAGCATCTCGCCGTTCAACGTCGAGCGCGTCGAAGTGCTGTCCGGTGCCAGTGCGATTTACGGCGGCGGCGCCACCGGCGGCATCATCAACATCGTCACCAAGAAGGCCACCCCGGGGCCGGCGCAATTCGAAACCCAGATCGGTGCCAGCAGCGGCTTCAACAACAGTGACGATCTCTCCACGCGCATCGCGCAATCGGTCAGCGGCGGCAACGACAATATCAGCGGCCGCCTCGGAATTGCCGGCGAGCAGAACAAGGCGTTCTACGACGGTGCCGGCAAGCAGATCTTCATCGACAACACCCAGACCGACCTGCAATACAACCGCACCATCGACGTCATGGGCAGCCTGGCGATGCGCTTCACCGACGAGCAGACCCTCGATCTGCTGGCGCAGTATTACGACTCGGGCAACAACGGCGACACCGGCATCTACTTTCCCAACCTGAAATACCAGAAGCCGTCGAACCTGGAAGACGCCGAACTGCGCAGCGGTTACTCCACCGACCTCGATCCGCGCACCAAGCGCGTGCTGCTCAATGCCAACTACCACCACAGCGATGTGCTGGGGCAGGACTTCTACCTGCAAGCGTCGTATCGCAAGGAAGACAACAACTTCTACCCGTTCCCTTACTACAACACCGGCAAACCGGTGGGTTCAAAAGGCGTGTACTTCGCGGCATCGCAACAGAACTTCGAGGTCAGCAGCCTCAAGGCGCTGTTCGCCAAGGAGTGGCAATCCTTCAAGTTCACCTACGGCGTGGACCTGGATCGCGAGCGTTTCAATGCCGAGCAGAGCACCTTCGATCAGCGCGTCTCTTCGGAAAGCGGCGGGCTGGATCTGGATACGTTGAGCAAGGCCCCGCGTTACCCGAGCTATCGTGTCGACGGCCTCTCCGGTTACGGCCAGCTCGACTGGTACGCCACGGACAACCTGACTGTCTCCGGCGGCATGCGTCGTCAGCAGATGGACGTGGATGTCGGCAACTTCAAAGGCATCGCCGGCGGCAGCAACGATTACGCGGTCAACCTGTACAACCTCGGCACCATTTACGATTTCAAGAACGGCCATCAGCTGTGGGTCAACTACGGCGAAGGTTTCGATCTGCCGGACCCCGCCAAGTTTTACGGCAAGCCGGGCCTGAGCGTCGCTGACAACCCGTTGGCCGGCATCAAGAGCCGTCAGGTGGAAACCGGCTGGCGCTACTCCGACAGCGACTGGGACGCACAGGCGGCGCTGTATTACATCTGGTCGGACAAAGTCATCACCACCGACAGCGCCACCCTGACCATCGACGTGATCGATCAGAAGAGCCGCGACTACGGTTTCGAAGGTGCACTGACCCGGCACTTCCAGAGCGGCTGGGAAGCGGGCAGCACCCTGCACCTGGTGCGTTCGGAAGAGGAGGGCGCCAACGGCGGCTGGATCAAGCGCGACGCCCGCTACGCCTCGCTGTCGAAATCCACCGCGTTCATCGGCTGGAAAGGCGACCATACCAGCGCCCGCCTGCAAGGCAATCACGCCTTCACCCTCAAGGACGACGCCGACCACAAGATCAGCGGCTACACCACCTTCGACCTGCTCGGCAGCCGCGACACCGAATTCGGTACCTTTAGCGGCGGCATCCAGAACCTGCTGGACAAGCAGTACAGCACCGTATGGGGCCAGCGGGCGACGCTATTCTACTCGCCGACCTACGGCCCGGCGTACCTGTATGACTATCAGGGCCGTGGGCGGACGTATACGTTGAGCTGGTCGATGGCTTATTGACCGGCTGAAAAGACAAAACCCGCGATTTCTGGAAAGGGATCGCGGGTTTTTTTCGGGCTGCGAGATGGGCCGGATTCAGCCGCCATCAAATCGCAGGCATAAAAAAACCCTGAATCTTGCGATTCAGGGTTTTCGGTATTTGGTGCCCAGAGACGGAATCGAACCGCCGACACGGGGATTTTCAATCCCCTGCTCTACCGACTGAGCTATCTGGGCAACGGGGCGCATTAAAAGGGTTTTTCGGATTTACGTCAACGACTTTTTTAAAATTTCTTAAATTAATTCCGTCGCTTACGATCAGACCCCCGATTTCCGCTGATTATTCCGCTGGCGGAACGTAGCCTTCGGCCTGGGCGTATTCCTCGCCGGAGAAGTACTTGTCCATTTCGCCCTGCAGATATTTGCGGTCTTCGGCGTTCATCATGTTCAGGCGTTTTTCGTTGATCAGCAGGGTCTGGTGTTTCTGCCAGTCGGCCCAGGCCTTGGCCGAGACGTGTTCGAAGATGTCCTGGCCCTTGGCGCCCGGGTACGGTGGGCGCTCCAGACCTTCGAGTTGTTCTTTGTACTTGCGGCACATTACGGTGCGGGTCATGTCGACTCTCCTGCATTCAAGACGGCGGCCGCGCGTTCGAGCAAGGTCTTGACCGGGGCGGCGAGGCCCAGGCGCGGCGGGGTGGCGAGGTTATACCAGAGCCAGTCGGCCTCGGCCACGTGACCGCCGGCTTCCTGTACCTGGACCAGCCAGGGTTCGATGGACAACTGGAAATGGCTGAAGGTATGGACGAGGCTCGGCAGCGCCTGCTGCTCGCCCAGTTCCAGCGAGTGCTGCGCGGCGAGGTGTGGCAGGTCGTCGAGGTCGTCGAGTTCCGGCAGGCTCCACAAACCGCCCCACAATCCGCTGGACGGGCGGCGATAAAGCAGAATCGCGCCATCCTCGTTGGCCAGCAGCGGCATCAGCGTGCGTTTCTGCGGAATGGCTTTGCGTGGCTTGGGGATCGGGTAACGCGTCTCCAGACCGAGCATGTGTGCTTCGCAGCCCTTTTCCAGCGGGCACAGCAGGCAGCTCGGTTTGCTGCGGGTGCACAACGTGGCGCCCAGATCCATCATCGCCTGGGTGTAAGCGTTGACCCGATCCTGTGGCGTGAAGCGTTCTGCGTTGGCCCACAGCTGTTTGGCGACCTTCGGCTCGCCGGGGTAGCCCTCCTGCGCGGTAAAGCGCGCCAGCACCCGTTTGACGTTGCCGTCGAGGATCGGCGCCCGCAGGCCCATGCTGATGCTGGCAATCGCGCCAGCAGTGGACAGGCCGATGCCCGGCAAGTCCGTGAGCTTCTCGACATCCCGGGGAAACTCGCCGCCGTACTGGCTGACCACGATCTTCGCGGTCTTCTGCAGATTGCGCGCGCGGGTGTAGTAACCCAGCCCCGTCCACAGGTGCAGCACTTCGTCCTCCGGCGCTTCGGCCAGGGCCTCGACCGTCGGCAACGCGGCCATGAAGCGGTCGAAGTAATTGAGCACAGTGCTGACCTGGGTCTGCTGCAACATGATCTCGGATACCCACACCCGATACGGGTTGATGTTCTGTTGCCAGGGCAAATCATGGCGGCCGTGGCGGTCGAACCATTCCAGCACCGCCGTGGAAAACTGCTCCGCTCTCATCGCTTGAACAGCCCCTTCAATGCGTTTTTCAGTTCCGGGCTGACTTTGTCGCCCAGTTTCTCGTCGATTTTTTC
The DNA here is from genome assembly GCF_046097675.1 of Pseudomonas sp. UV AK001. Classification (NCBI taxonomy): domain Bacteria; kingdom Pseudomonadati; phylum Pseudomonadota; class Gammaproteobacteria; order Pseudomonadales; family Pseudomonadaceae; genus Pseudomonas; species Pseudomonas sp. UV AK001. Next base: position 43,223 of record NZ_JBJUVZ010000009.1, on the reverse strand, counting down.
GCTGAGTTTGTCGCCGGCCATTTTGGTCGCGACCTGGCCCAGACGTTCGTTGTCCACGCGGCAAGCCTTGGCCCCTAGTTCCAGCGGGCCACGGCAGCGCAGCGGCCATTCGATGCCGACGAATTTCTCGCCGACCTGGCAGGCCGGATCCGGCATGGCGCTGGTGTCGCCTTCGACGATGATGCCGACGCGATAGTCCATGCCCAGCACTTTCAGGTCGATGTCGCCGTCACCGTTGACGGTCATGCCCGGGATGCGCACTTTCAGGTCCGGGTTGTTGGCCACACCGTTGCGGAAGGTCAGGTTGCCCTTGAGCTCCTGGAACGGCGTGTCCTTGCCCCGCGGTTCGCCGCTCAGGGATTTGCGGTTGAGGGTGGCGATGCCTTTGCACAGTTGCTGTTCAAGGTTGGCGTTGAGCAGCACGCCGTTGTTGATCACGAAACTGGCGTTGCCGTTGAGGGTGTCGATCAGCGCCTGCTGGCTGTTGCCGCTACCTGTGACGGTGCTGGTGAGGTTCACCAGGCCTTTGACCGGCGGGTTCTTGCCCTGGCTCTCGAGGATTTTTTCCACCGGCACGCGGTTGATCCGGGTTTGCAGGTTCAACAGCGGTGCATTCGGGCGTACGTCGAGGGTGCCCTTGGCTTCGAAGTCGCCGTTGTACAACTCGCCGCGCAGGTTCTCCAGGGTCAGCAGGCCGCCCTGGCCGGTGGCTTTCAGCGCGGCGTTCTGGATCGGCAGCTTGTCGAGGGTCAACTGGCCGAAGGTCAGGTCGGCATTTACGTCCAGTCTGCTCAGGCGCTCCACCGGAAACAGTCGCTCGGTGCTCCAGGCGCTTTTGCTCGGTTTGTCCGGCAGCGGGGTGCTGCCGGCGCCGGCCATGGCATCGGCTTCGGTGCTGGCGACTTCCGTCTGGCGTGCCTGGGTGGCGCTGGCGGCTTTTTCCGATTTCGGCGGCAGGTAGCGGTCGACGTTGAAGGTGTCGGCCTTGAGGATCGCCCGCAACGATTGCTTGGCGAAGTCTTCGACGGCGATGCGGCCGCTGAAGCTGCTGTCATCGAGTTTCAGGTTGATGTTGTCCAGCGCCAGGCTGGTCGGTGTGGCAGCGACACGGCTGACCAGCTCGACCTTGCTCAGGCTGCCTTCGGCCATGGCCGGCAGGGTCTGGCCGATGCTGTCGACGAACTTCGCCAGGTCGAACTGGGCGATGGAGATCGCGCCGGTGATTTGCGGGGTCTTGTCCAGATCGTTGGCCTTCAGTTCACCCAGTGCGCGCAACTGGTTGGCGGAGATCTTGATCCCGGTCCATTCGGCGACATTTGCAGCCTTGTCCAGCAGCATCTGCCCTTGGGCGGAGAACGTCATGGCTTTGCCTTGCAGCGGGTCGCCGGTCAGTTCGCCGGACAGCTTCAGGTCTTCGAACTTGTAACGTTGCAGGGCGCGCTCGATGCGCAGCTCGCCGTTCAGCTCGGTGCGCACGCGCAGCACGGGCTGATTGGTGCTGAGGAACGCCGTGGCTTTCAGCGGAATGTTGGTCGAATCGTGCACCGCACCGGTGCTCAGCTGGATGCTTTCGGCGCTGAACTGCTTGCCGGTCTGCTCGTCATTGTATTCAACCCGGGCGTTGTTGACGGTCAGGCTGTCGATGTCGAGGCGGATCGGCTGCGGTGGTTTTTCCGGCTGGGCAGGCGTTTCGGCGACCGGTTCGCCGGCGGCAGCTGGCGGGGTGCTGCCCGGCGCAGGAGCGGCAGTCGGCAGCTTGCCGATGTCTTCCCAGTTGCCGTGGCCGTTCTTGTCGCGGTTCAGGCGCAGGTTCAGGCCTTCGACACGCACATCGCTCATCTGCACTTCGCGGCGCAGCAGCGGCAGCACGCGCACCGACAGACCGAGCATCTGCAGATCGGCATACGGTTCGTCAGGCTTGATCAGGGTGGCGACGCTGGCCTCGTGCAGTTCCAGGCCGAGCCACGGGAACAGGCTCCAGCCGATATCGCCATTGAGCGTCAGCTCGATGTGGGCCTTGTCGCGGGCTATCTGGCGGATCTCGTTTTTGTAGTCGTTGGGATCGAAGAAGTGGGTCAGGGCGAAGCCCGCCGCCACAATGATCAGCAACAGCCCGAGAAGTACCAGACCCAGGATTTTGCCGAACGCTTTCATGGGCGAGTCCTTGTAGTTAGTCGAATTCGTAATTTAGCCGGGGAGTATAGCGCTGCCTGACCCCGTGCTGGTGCGGTGTCCTGAGGAGCCTCTTGAACCGCGGCGTGCAGCGCTTCGACAACGGTCGGCGGGAGGGTTCCCCGGTGATATGAGATCAGATGACTCGAAAAAGGTGATATCAGTTTGGTTTTTCTGTCACGTGCAGATGGTAACCTTCGCCCGTTCGTCCGTCCCTCTGCGACTTTTGGTCGCGCTTCAAGGAGCTCCACCCACCAACACGGTCATGCCTGCGTGCATAAAGGCCGGGGGTGAGCAGTGGCTGACGAACGCATACTAATAATTGGGGGATACACAATGAGCACGAGCATCACGGCGGACGGCCTCAGCGCCGCCCAGCCTGCGTTCCTGTCCAAGGAACGCATCATCGCCAAGCCCGGTTTCAACCGCTGGCTGGTCCCACCGGCCGCTCTGGCCATTCACCTGTGCATCGGCATGGCCTACGGTTTTTCCGTGTTCTGGCTGCCGCTGTCCAAGGCATTGGGCATCACCGCGCCGGTGGCTTGCGCGCCGGACATGGGCTTCATCGCACAAGTCTTCTCGTCGCAATGCGACTGGCCGATCTCCATGCTCGGCTGGATCTACACCCTGTTCTTCATCTTCCTCGGCTGCTCGGCAGCGATCTGGGGCGGCTGGCTCGAACACGCCGGGCCACGCAAGGCCGGCGTCGTATCGGCACTGTGCTGGTGCGGTGGCCTGCTGATTTCCGCGCTGGGTATTTATACCCACCAGATCTGGCTGATGTGGATCGGCTCCGGCGTGATCGGCGGTATCGGTCTGGGCCTGGGCTACATTTCGCCGGTCTCGACCCTGATCAAGTGGTTCCCGGACAAGCGCGGCATGGCCACCGGCATGGCGATCATGGGTTTTGGTGGCGGCGCGATGGTCGGCGCTCCACTGGCAACCGCACTGATGAGCCATTTCGCTTCGCCGACTGGCGTGGGCGTATGGCAGAGCTTCGTGGCCATGGCCGCGATCTACTTCGTGTTCATGATCGGTGGTGCGCTGGCTTACCGCGTGCCGCCAACCGGCTGGAAGCCTGAAGGCTGGACCGCGCCGGCGAAGAAAGCCTCGAATGCGATGATCACTCACCGTCACGTTCACGTGAATGTGGCGTGGAAAACCCCGCAATTCCGTCTGGTGTGGCTGGTGCTGTGCCTGAACGTGTCGGCCGGTATCGGCATCCTCGGTATGGCTTCGCCACTGTTGCAGGAAGTGTTCGGCGGCAAGCTGCTGGGCAACGATCTGCCGTTCGGGCAACTGGATGCCGGTCAACTGGCTTCCATCGCTGCCATTGCAGCCGGTTTCACCGGCCTGCTGAGCCTGTTCAACATCGGCGGCCGGTTCTTCTGGGCCTCGTTCTCGGACTACCTGGGCCGCAAGAACACTTACTTCGTGTTCTTCGCGCTGGGTTTCGCGCTGTACGCACTGATCCCGAACCTCGGTCACCTGGGCAACGTTGCGCTGTTCGTGGCGGCGTTCTGCATCATCCTGTCGATGTACGGCGGTGGTTTTGCGACCGTTCCGGCGTACCTGGCCGACCTGTTCGGCACGCAAATGGTCGGCGCGATCCACGGTCGTCTGCTGACTGCCTGGGCCGCCGCTGGCGTGCTGGGTCCGGTGTTGGTGAACTACCTGCGTGAGTATCAGTTGAGCATTGGCGTTGAACGCGCCGCGGCTTACGACATCACCCTGTACATCCTCGCCGGCCTGCTGGTGCTGGGTTTCCTGTGCAACCTGCTGGTGCGCCCAGTGGCGGACAAGTACTTCATGACTGACGCCGAACTGGCCGCGGAGCAGGCGCTGGGCCACGACAAGGGTGCTGACAGCAGCACTGTGCTGGAGTGGAAAGCCGCGCCGGGCAGCAAGCCGTTGGCAATCGCTGCGTGGCTGGTGGTAGGGATTCCGTTGGCGTGGGGTGTGTGGGTGACCCTGCAGAAGACGGCGGTTCTGTTTCACTAAGTAGCTGAAATTGCCAGCCTGATGTTTCGGGCTGGCGCTAAAACCTGTGGGAGCGAGCTTGCTCGCGAAGAGGGTAGATCAGTCGACATCACTGTTGGCTGGCCCACCGCTTTCGCGAGCAAGCTCGCTCCCACAGTTGTTTCGGGCTGTCCGAAATGGCTTGTATGGACATGTCTATCCCCGACAGCACGGGCTTCTATCCGTCTGCCATATCACGTCTCGTGTTTCTGTTTCGGCCCCGCACCCCTATAATGGCTGCCTTTTTCGCCCAATGATTTTGCGGAGCTGGTGATGGCCGAACGTAAGGCGTCTGTCGAGCGCGACACTCTGGAAACCCAGATCAAAGCCTCGATCAACCTTGATGGCACCGGAAAGGCCCGATTCGATATCGGTGTTCCTTTTCTTGAGCACATGCTGGATCAGATCGCCCGTCACGGGTTGATCGACCTGGATATCCAATGCAAGGGCGATCTGCATATCGACGACCACCATACCGTGGAAGACGTCGGTATCACCCTCGGCCAGGCCTTCGCACAAGCCATCGGCGACAAGAAAGGCATCCGTCGCTACGGCCACGCCTACGTGCCGCTCGATGAAGCGCTGTCGCGCGTGGTGATCGATTTCTCCGGCCGTCCGGGCCTGCAGATGCACGTGCCGTACACCCGCGCCACCGTTGGCGGTTTCGACGTCGACCTGTTCCAGGAATTCTTCCAGGGCTTCGTCAACCACGCGCTGGTCAGCCTGCACATCGACAACCTGCGTGGTACCAATACCCACCACCAGATCGAAACCGTATTCAAGGCTTTCGGCCGCGCGCTGCGCATGGCCGTCGAGCTGGACGAGCGCATGGCCGGCCAGATGCCTTCGACCAAGGGCGTGCTGTAATGCAGACGGTTGCGGTAATCGATTACGGCATGGGCAACCTGCACTCGGTGGCCAAGGCCCTCGAGCACGTTGGCGCCGGCAAGGTGCTGATCACCAGCGATGCGGACGTGATCCGCGAAGCCGACCGCGTGGTTTTCCCCGGCGTCGGTGCGATTCGCGATTGCATGGCGGAGATCCGTCGCCTCGGTTTCGACTCGCTGGTACGTGAAGTCAGCCAGGATCGCCCGTTCCTCGGCATCTGCGTCGGCATGCAAGCCTTGCTCGACACCAGCGAAGAGAACGACGGCGTGGACTGCATCGGCCTGTTCCCGGGCGCAGTGAAGTTCTTCGGCAAAGACCTGCATGAAGACGGCGAGCACCTGAAAGTCCCGCACATGGGCTGGAACGAAGTGAAGCAGTCGGTGGATCACCCGCTGTGGCACAACATTCCGGACCTGGCGCGTTTCTACTTCGTGCACAGCTACTACATCGCCGCCGGTAACCCGCGCCAAGTGGTCGGCAGCGGTCATTACGGCGTCGATTTCGCCGCAGCGCTGGCCGAAGGTTCGCGTTTCGCCGTGCAGTTCCACCCGGAGAAGAGCCACACCCATGGCCTGCAATTGCTGCAGAACTTCGCTGCGTGGGACGGTCGCTGGTAAATGGCTGTCAAGAAATCCAAGCCGCCGATCCTGACCCTCACGCCTGAGCAGGAGAGCGAGGCCAACCGCAAGATCCAGCGGTTCATGGAGGATCGTTTCGAACTGGACCTGGGTTCGTTCGAGGCGGCGGAAATTCTTGAGCTGTTTACCCGCGAAATTGCTCCGCACTATTACAACAGGGCGATTTTCGATGTGCAGACCCACCTCAAGGAGCGGTTTGAAAGCATCGAAAGCGACCTGTGGGCGCTCGAGAAAAACTGATTTCCGAGCCAAGCTGAACATTCAAATTTGAAGGTTTGCCAGATGCTGATTATTCCCGCTATCGATCTCAAAGACGGTGCCTGCGTACGTCTGCGCCAGGGCCGCATGGAAGATTCCACAGTGTTCTCCGATGACCCGGTGAGCATGGCTGCCAAGTGGGTGGAGGGCGGTTGCCGCCGTCTGCATCTGGTCGACCTGAACGGCGCTTTCGAAGGCCAGCCGGTCAACGGCGAAGTGGTGACCGCGATTGCCAAGCGCTACCCGACCCTGCCGATCCAGATCGGCGGCGGCATCCGTTCGCTGGAAACCATCGAGCACTACGTCAAGGCTGGCGTGAGCTACGTGATCATCGGCACCAAAGCGGTGAAAGAGCCGGCGTTCGTTGCAGAAGCCTGCCGCGCATTCCCGGGCAAAATCATCGTCGGCCTCGACGCCAAAGACGGTTTTGTCGCCACCGATGGCTGGGCTGAAATCAGCCAGGTGCAGGTCATCGACCTGGCCAAACAGTTTGAAGCCGACGGCGTGTCCTCGATCGTTTATACCGACATCGCCAAAGACGGCATGATGCAGGGTTGCAACGTACCGTTCACCGCTGCGCTCGCTGCCGCGACCAAGATCCCGGTGATCGCTTCCGGCGGCATTCACAACCTGGGTGACATCAAGTCGCTGCTCGACGCCAAGGCACCGGGCATCATCGGCGCAATCACCGGCCGGGCGATCTACGAAGGCACCCTCGACGTCGCCGAAGCGCAAGCTTTCTGCGACTCGTACCAAGGCTGAGGACTGACCATGGCGCTGGCCAAACGCATCATCCCTTGCCTGGACGTGGACAACGGCCGGGTCGTCAAAGGTGTGAAGTTCGAGAACATCCGTGACGCCGGCGACCCGGTGGAAATCGCCCGTCGCTACGACGAGCAGGGTGCCGACGAGATTACCTTTCTCGACATCACCGCCAGCGTCGATGGCCGCGACACCACGCTGCATACCGTCGAGCGCATGGCCAGCCAGGTGTTCATCCCGCTGACCGTCGGTGGTGGCGTGCGTACCGTGCAGGACATCCGCAACCTGCTCAATGCCGGTGCGGACAAGGTGTCGATCAACACCGCTGCCGTGTTCAACCCGGAATTTGTCGGCGAAGCGGCGCAGCATTTTGGCTCGCAATGCATCGTCGTCGCCATCGACGCGAAGAAGGTTTCGGGCCTGGGCGAAACCCCGCGCTGGGAAATCTTCACCCACGGCGGCCGCAAGCCGACCGGCCTCGACGCGGTCGAGTGGGCGAAGAAAATGGAAGGCCTGGGTGCCGGTGAAATCCTCCTGACCAGCATGGATCAGGACGGCATGAAAAACGGCTTCGATCTCGGCGTGACTCGCGCCATCAGCGATGCGCTGGGCATTCCGGTGATCGCTTCCGGCGGCGTCGGCAATCTGCAGCATCTGGCTGACGGGATTCTCGAAGGCCACGCCAGCGCCGTGCTGGCGGCGAGTATTTTCCACTTCGGCGAATACACGGTTCAGGAAGCCAAAGCCTACATGGCCAAACGCGGCATCGTAATGCGTTAAACCATACAGGCCAGTGGACAGCATGGCGTACCCGAGGCACTCTTGGGCACGCCATGGATTCCGGTAGCCCGACATGATCAAACGCCTGCTTCTCGCCCTCGCCAGTGCCTCCGTGTTGTTGATCAACACTGGCCACGCCGAAGAAAGTCCCGACACCGATCTGGTGCTCCTCACCGAAAACTTCCCGCCGTACAACATGGCGAAGAACGGCAAGAATTTCGCCCAGGACGAAAACATCAACGGCATCGCCACGGACATCGTGCGCGAGATGTTCAAGCGTGCTGGCATCACTTACAGCCTGACTCTGCGCTTCCCCTGGGAGCGGGTCTACAAGCTGGCGCTGGAGAATCCTGGTTACGGTGCTTTCGTCATGGCACGCCTGCCGGATCGCGAGACGCTGTTCAAGTGGGTCGGCCCCATCGGCCCGGATGACTGGGTCATGCTGGCCAAAGCCGACAGCAAAATCACCCTCGAAACCCTGAACGATGCGCGCAAATACAAGATCGGCGCTTACAAGGGCGATGCGATCGCCGAGACCCTGGCCAAGCAGGGCCTGAAGCCGGTAGTGGTTTTGCGTGATCAGGACAACGCCAAAAAGCTTGTCAGTGGTCAGATCGATCTGTGGGCTACCGGCGATCCTGCCGGCCGTTATCTGGCGCGGCAGGATGGCGTGACCGGGTTGAAAACCGTGCTGCGCTTCAACAGCGCCGAGCTGTATCTGGCGCTGAACAAGGACGTGCCGGATGCAACCGTTGCCAGGTTGCAGGCTGCGCTGGATCAAATGCGCAAGGACGGCGTGGTGGACGAGATCATGGGGCGGTATCTGTAGTCACCATCACTTGTTCCGTCGGCAGGACGGGGATTTTATCCTGCCCGAAAGAGGCTTTGCCCTGTTCATGACCGGATGTCATCGGCGAGGGGCAGGTGATTACGGCGTCTTTTTCGGACGGGTACTGGCTTATATAGAGGCTTTCGTCATCGCTGTACTCGACACCGAATGTCACTGGCGTGTTGTCCGCACGCAGCAGCCGGTACTCGCTCTGCAATTGATATACCGCAACCATCGTGTTTTTCGCTGCCAGGGCGACAACTTCAAGAGGGTAAAACTTGCTCCATCCGCCGGATGATGTTTCGGTGTGAGTGAAGGTTTTGCTCAGGTTGGCCGAAAATCGTATCGCCCAGTTATCGCCGGGTGCCCTGATCGGCCAGGCCTTGTCGAATTCGATGGCTGTCAGACGACCGAACACATGCAGTAAAGACGCATTTTGAGCTCGCTCTGCCGTCCATTTCACAGATCGATATTGATCCCCCGCGTTATGGTCGTGACCGACCAACACGTACCGATCCGCTCTTTCCAGGCGGTAGAACGGCGATGACCGCAGCTGTTCGAGCGGGTGCATATCGTCTCTGACGGCGAACCACGGAAGCCGGGCGACCTGAGTAACCGTAGCCGGCTCGATGGGGGAGGGTGATCCGAACCCGGACAGCAACGGGGCTGCTGGTGCCGCGTTTGACTGTACGGTGAGCGGTACTCGCAACGCGTAAGAAGCCAGGTATGACGAAGGTCTGGAGTGGCTCTGCACGCCCGTGAATGTGCCGGGTAAAAAGCAGATTTCTCCTGTTTCCGCGATCGGTGGTTCGATACTCCAGGCGCTGAAGTTCTGTTTTGCTCCGCTGCCTTTGTCACTCCAGATCAATGGGCCGGCGTTGGCAGGCGTTACCAGATCCATGCGCACGCAACGTACCGAATTGACCGATGGTTTTTCATGGTCACTGGCGCAGACCAGACCAAGAGCGACATAGCCTTCAGGAGGAATCGGGCGCCAGATCGAGACATAGGTTTTGGCACCCGAGCCTGAGTCCTTCCAGACCAGTTCGAAGTTGTCGGGCCGGCTGAGTGCTTTGCCCTTGGTGCTGTCGATGCTCGGGGAGTCCGCCTCCCGTACAACAGCCGCCACGTTCGTACCGTTGATGTTGGCAAATCCGGGAATCGCAATATCGCCCAGCGAAAAATAACCCGGCAATACATCGGGGGGCGGAGCGGGGCGCCAGAAACCGGCCGGGCTCGAGCGAAGGCTCTTGGTGTCCCACACTCGCTGAAACTCTGTGGTGAAGCTGATCAGCAGGTTGTCGAGTTTGATGGGTTCCATTGGCCGCGAGGGGGCGGCGGTGTTGTCAGTGATCGTCATGGTCAGTCCTGATAGTGAAAGGCGACTCGACTGAGTCGCTACCGGTTGCAGGTTTCACTATCCGGAAGTGGGCGCGGGGGCTGGCGGTAATTATGTATGGGCCGGCATTACCGATAGACACCGTCTTTGCCATGAGCGGCGGTGGCGCGATTGCTGCGCACACTGATCATCTGCTTGATGTCGATCCACTCGATGCCTTGAGCTTTCAGCTTCGGCAGCTCCCGCTCCAAAACAGCCAGCGTCTGTGGATAAGGATGGCCGATCATCACCGCCGAACCTTGTTTACGAGCCAGATTGATCGCGGTCTGCAGTTGGGTGTAAATCGCCGCTTCGGTGCGCTCGTCATCGAGAAACACATCTCGCGAAACACTCGCCAGATCGATCTTCTGCGCCTGTTGCGCGGCAACGGTCTGGGCGCTGGTGCGGCTGTCGACGAAGAACTTGTGACGGCGTTGCAGTTCGCCCATCAACCAAGCCATGGCCACCGGTTGTGCGGTCATGCGACTGCCCATGTGGTTGTTGATGCCGGCGGTGTACGGGACCATTTTGAACGCGGCGTCGAGACGCTTCTCAAGCTCCTCGATGGGCAGTTCGGGATGCCAGGCGAACGGGCCGGTGGCCGGGTCCATCGGCATGTGCAGGATCACGATCTTGCCGGCGCGATGGGCTTCGCGGGCGAATTCGGTGGCGTGCGGGGTGTCGGGCATGATCGCCGTGGTGACCGGCCCGGGCAGGGCCAGCACGCGGCGATCCCGGGGCAGGTTCTGCCCCAGGTCGTCGATGATCAGTGTCAGGTAGGCTTTTTGCGGTGTCGGTCTGGCAGGCTCTGCGTGAACAGCACCCGCCAGACAGCACAACAGGACAAGGACGAAACGCAAAGACATCCTCAACGGCCGGACGTAATGCTCAGGCCTTTGAGCAGGCTCAGGGCCTGGGCCAGCTGGTAATCGTCATCCTGCGGCATGGCTTTCGGCTTGCCGCCGGAGCCGGTCGGTTTGTCCGCGCCGCCGTTGCCGTTGCCCAGGTGGCCCTGCAGGTCGGCTTCCTTGAAGTAGTCGCCGTCCGCCTCGTTGGTGATCTTGGCCTTGCGCACTTCGATGTCCGGGACGATGCCCTGGGCCTGGATCGAGCGGCCGTTCGGCGTGAAGTACAGCGCGGTGGTGATCTTCAGCGCGCGGTCGTTGTTCAGCGGCAGCACGGTCTGCACCGAGCCCTTGCCGAAACTGGTGGTGCCCATGACCACGGCGCGTTTCTGGTCTTGCAGGGCGCCGGCGACGATTTCCGAAGCCGAGGCACTGCCACCGTTGATCAGCACGACCATCGGCACGGCTTCGCTTTCGTCCTTGCCGGTAGCGGAGAATCGCAGCTCGGAGTTGGCGATCCGGCCTTTGGTGTAGACGATCAGGCCCTTGGTGATGAAGTGGTCGACCACTTCCACCGCAGCCTGCAGCACGCCGCCCGGGTTGTTGCGCAGGTCGAGGATGATGCCGTTGAGCTTCTTGCCGTTGTCCTTGCGCAGCTTGGCCAGGGCCTTGGAGACTTCTTCGCCGGTCTTGACCTGGAACTGGGTGATGCGGATCAGGCCGTAACCCGATTCCAGCAGTTGCGCCTTGACGCTTTTCACCTGGATCACTGCACGTGCCAGGGTCACATCGAACGGCGTACCACCGTCGCGGACCAGGGTCAGGGTGATTTTCTGGCCGATCTTGCCGCGCATCTTGTCCACGGCTTCGGTCATGGTCTGGCCACGGGTCGGCGCGCCGTTGATCTTGACGATGAAGTCACCGGCCTGGATGCCGGCCTTGGATGCTGGCGTATCGTCGATAGGCGACACGACCTTGATGAAACCGTCTTCCGAGCCGACTTCGATGCCCAGGCCGCCGAACTCACCGCTGGTGCTTTCCTGCAGCTCGGTGAAATCTTCCGGGCCGAGGTAGGCCGAGTGCGGGTCGAGGTTGCTCAGCATGCCCTTGATGGCGTTTTCCAGCAGGGTCTTGTCGTCCACCGGTTCGACATAGGCGGCCTTGATCCGGTCCATGACCTCGGCAAAGGTGCGCAGCTCTTCCAGCGGCAACGGGGCCTTGGAAGTCGCGGCAGTGCCTGCCGGAGCGACAGCCGGGGCCGGTTGAGCGGCGAACGCCAGAGGCGCGCCGATCACCAGGGCGATCGTCAGGGCCAGCGAGGTAAGGCGGGACAAATGCAGCATGTCGAACGAACTCCTGAATTAGGCGACGCGCTTATCCTTGCGCGTGACACCATTGCGCCGGATCACTCGGGTGACCCTGCTGACGAATTGCGAAATACAGCGCTGGTGTGTCCTGCCCGCCACTGTTACCGACAGTGGAGATGGACTCACCGGCTTTTACCACGTCACCAGCCGATTTCAGCAGCGTCTGGTTATGACCGTAAAGGCTCAGAAAACCGTTGCCGTGGTCGAGGATCACCAGCAGCCCGGCACCGCGCAACCAGTCGGCAAACACCACGCGCCCGCCGTGCACGGCATGCACCTGGCTGCCGGCGGCGGCGCTGATCATCACGCCGTCCCACTTGGTGCGGGCATCGTCACCACGGGTTTCACCGAAGCGTGCCAGCAGTCGACCATCAACCGGCCATGGAAGTTTTCCCCGAGTGGCAGCAAAAGGGCCGCCGAACGTCTCGCCGCTGCTGGAAACCAGCGCGCCAGGGGTTGGTCTGGCTTTTGGGCGTGGGGCGTCGCTGGTGTCCGAGTCCGCATCGGCGCGGGCCTGGGCCTCACGTAAACGCTTTTTTTCGGCTTCCTGCTGGGCGATCAGCGCTTTCTGCCGCGCTTCTTCTGCCTCACGGGCCTGGCGGGCCAGGGTTTCTTCAATGGTTTTAAGGACTTTAGACAGGTCTGCCTGATCCTGCTCGCGGGCGGCCAGTTTCTGGTCGCGGGCTTTCACGTCGTCATTGAGCTTGGCCAACACTTGCTGGCGCTCCTTGCGAACCTTGTCGAGGGCGTCACGCTGGGTGTCGAGGTCGCTTTTCTGCACCAGCAACTGGGCTTGCTGCGAGGAGATGTCTTTTTCGACATTGGCCAGCTGGCGCAGGGTTTCGTTGAAGTTCTTCAGTTGCTCCAGGCGGGCCTGGCTCAGGTAGTCGTAATAGGTGAGGGTGCGGGCAAATTTCTCGGGATTCTGCTGGTTGAGCAGCAGTTTGAGGTATTCCTGCCGGCCGTTCTGGTAGGCCGCGCGGGCCTGGATGGCGATCAGTCGCTGCTGTTCAGTGCGCGCGCTCTGGAGTTTTTTTTTCTCCGCATCGAGCCGCTGCAGCTCGGATTCGCTCTTCTTCAGCTCTTTTTGCAGGGCATCGACCTGCTTTTCGAGCTTGCCCATCTCGGTTTCGGTGCCCTTGAGCTCCTTTTGCACCCCGGATTTTTCTTCCTGGAGCTTGCCCAGCAGCTTTTTCAGCTCGGCGATGTCCTGACGCGTGGCGTCCAACTGCTGTTGGGTTTGCGCACGCTCGTCAGCGAAGGCCGGTTGGAGCAGGCATGTCAGAGCGAGGGCGATCAGGACGCGAAGCATAGGGGCGGGCGGCACCAGGGTAAGGGACGGCCTAGTATGCCCGCCCCACGCGGCAAAAAAAACGCCTCAAAGCCAACTGCTTTGAGGCGTTCGTCATAAAAAGCCGTTTCAGGCTGATTACAGGGCGTTTTTGATATCAGACCAGAATCGAAGTGCCAGTCATTTCCGCCGGTTTTTCCAGGCCCAGCAGTTTGAGCATGGTCGGCGCCACGTCTGCCAGTACGCCGCCTTCACGGACCTTGAGGTCGCGTTTACCGACATAGATGAACGGCACCGGCTCGGTGGTGTGCGCGGTGTGCGCCTGGCCGGTGGCTTCGTCGGCCATTTGCTCGACGTTGCCGTGGTCGGCGGTGATCAGGGCTTCGCCGCCAACCTTTTCCAGGGCTTCGACGATGCGGCCGACGCAGGTGTCCAGGCATTCCACGGCTTTCACCGCTGCCTCGAACACGCCGCTGTGGCCGACCATGTCGCCGTTGGCGTAGTTGACCACGATCACGTCGTAGCGTTGATTCTCGATGGCCTCGACGATGCGGTCGGTGACTTCCGGCGCGCTCATTTCCGGTTGCAGGTCGTAGGTGGCGACTTTCGGCGACGGGATCAGAATGCGCTCTTCGCCCGGGAACGGCTCTTCGCGGCCGCCGGAGAAGAAGAAGGTCACGTGGGCATATTTCTCGGTTTCGGCGATACGCAACTGAGTCTTGCCGTTTTTCGCCAGGTAGTCGCCGAGCACGTTTTCCAGGCTGCCCGGCGCGAAGGCTGCGGGGGCCGGGATGCTGGCGGCGTACTGGGTCAGGCCGACGTACTGCACTTTTGGCTGGCGTGCACGCTCGAATTCCCTGAAACCGTCTTCGACAAACACACGGCTCAGCTCGCGGGCACGGTCGGCGCGGAAGTTCATGAACACCACGGCGTCGCCGTCTTCGACCGTCACCGGCTCACCAATGCTGGTGGCCTTGACGAACTCGTCGCTCTCGCCACGGGCGTAAGCGGCTTCCAGACCTTCCTGGGCGGTGGCGGCGTTGAATTCGCCCTTGCCATCAACGATCAGGTTGTAGGCCTGGGATACGCGGTCCCAACGGTTGTCGCGGTCCATGGCGTAGTAGCGGCCGATGAGGCTGGCGATGCGGCCCTTGCCGAGGGCCTGGAAGGTCGCGTCGAGCAGTTCGATCGACGAAGCGGCGCTTTTCGGCGGCGTGTCGCGGCCGTCGAGGAAGGCGTGCAGGTAGATTTTTTCGGCGCCGCGCTTGAAGGCCAGTTCGGCCATGGCGATCAGGTGATCCTGGTGGCTGTGCACGCCGCCGTCCGACAGCAGGCCCATGAAATGCACGGCCTTGCCGGCAGCCACGGCTTTATCCACAGCGGCGCAGATGGTCGGGTTCTCGAAGAACTCGCCGTCGCGGATCGCCTTGGTCACGCGGGTGAAGTCCTGATACACCACGCGACCGGCGCCCAGGTTCATGTGACCGACTTCAGAGTTGCCCATCTGGCCGTCCGGCAGACCGACGTCCATGCCGCTGCCCGAGATCAGGCCGTTCGGCACGGTGGCCCACAGGCGATCCAGCACAGGCTTTTTGGCCGCGAAGACGGCGTTGGATTCGGGGCTGTCGCTGTGACCGAAGCCGTCGAGAATCATCAGGACCAAAGGTTTAGGCGTGGTAGTCATGGAATCCACTCGTGGCTAATAAAGAAGAGGGCGATGGAAAAGGGAGTTGGAGTTTAAAGCGAAGTTCCTGCGGCGTCACCGCCGGACGGGGTTTGGCCGACCATAGTGGCTGTGTATACTGGCCGACATTTTAACGCCCTGGAACCTCCTTCGATGGTTGCTCACCTGATTGAATTTGCCACTAACCACTACATTCTTGTCGGTATCTTCGTCGTACTGCTGGCTTTGCTGCTGGCGCATACGGTGCAGGGCGGCGGTAAAAGCCTTAGCACGGGCGAGCTGACCGCACTGGTCAACAAGGAAGCCGGCGTGGTGGTGGACATCCGTCCGAGCAAGGAATACGCCGCCGGTCACATCGTTGGCGCGGTGAACATTCCCCAGGACAAACTGGCCGCCCGCATCGGCGAGCTGGAAAAACACAAGGCCAAGACCATCATTCTGGTCGACGCCCTGGGCCAGACTGCCGGCACCCACGCCCGCGAGCTGATGAAATCCGGCTTCACCGCCGCCAAGCTGTCCGGCGGGATCTCCAGCTGGAAAGGCGACAACCTGCCGCTGGTGAAGTGATATGAGCGAAGTCATCGTCTACTCCAGCGATTACTGCCCTTACTGCTCGCGCGCCAAGTACCTGCTCGCGAACAAAGGTGTGGCCTTCGAAGAGATCAAGGTCGATGGCAAGCCGCAAGTGCGCGCCGCCATGGCCCAGAAAGCCGGACGCACGTCCGTGCCGCAGATCTGGATCGGCGACACCCACGTCGGCGGATGTGACGATTTGTACGCCCTGGAGCGCGCCGGCAAGCTCGACGCGCTGCTCAAGGCCTGAACTGCTGCACCTCACCAAGAACCCAAAAGACCCAAGATCAGAAAGGATCTGAGATGACTGACCAACAGAACACTGCAGCCAGCGAAGAAGAAACCGCACCGCAATTCTCCTTGCAGCGCATCTATGTACGCGACCTGTCCTTCGAAGCTCCGAAAAGCCCGGCGATCTTTCGCCAGCAGTGGGACCCGACCGTCGGTCTGGATCTGAACACCCGTCAGAAAGCGCTGGAAGGCGATTTCTTCGAAGTCGTGCTGACCCTGTCCGTCACCGTGAAAAACGGTGAAGAAGTCGCCTTCATCGCTGAAGTGCAACAGGCCGGTATCTTCCTGATCAAGAACCTGGACGCGGCTTCGATGAGCCACACTCTGGGTGCGTTCTGCCCGAACATCCTGTTCCCGTACGCTCGCGAAACCCTGGACAGCCTGGTGACCCGCGGTTCGTTCCCGGCCCTGATGCTGGCCCCGGTGAACTTCGACGCCCTGTACGCGCAAGAGCTGCAGCGCATGCAGGAAGCCGGCGAGACTCCGACCGTTCAGTAAGCGGTCGATGCAACAACGAAAAAAGCGCCGTTACAGGCGCTTTTTTCATGGGCGATGATCGTTACTTGAAGCCGTTCTGCCGCCACGCTTCGTACACGGCCACTGCCACGGTGTTGGACAGGTTCAGGCTGCGGCACCCTTCGCGCATCGGCAGGCGCAGACGCTGTTCGGCGGGCAGGGCATCCAGCACTTCCGGCGGCAGGCCACGGCTTTCCGGGCCGAAGATGAAGGCGTCGCCCGGGACGAACGCGGCATCGTGAAACGGTCGCGAACCCTTGGTGGTGAAGGCGAACAGCCGTGGGTGGCCGAGACTTTCCAGGCAACTGGCGAGGTCGGCGTGGCGCTGCAGCGTGGCGTACTCGTGGTAGTCGAGACCGGCGCGACGCAGGCGCTTGTCGTCCATCTCGAAGCCCAGCGGTTCGATCAAATGCAGGTGGCAGCCGCTGTTGGCGCACAGCCTGATAACGTTACCGGTGTTCGGTGGAATTTCCGGTTGAAAAAGGATGACGTGAAACATGCACGGCTCCGAAGGTAAAGATGACGCGCATTCTACGCCGCCAGCCGACCCGCGTTCGAAACTATTCCCGCGAGTCATGGGATCGCTGGCGATTTTCGGCCTGATGGTCGGGATGATGATCGGCCGTTTGACCACGCCTGACCCGAGCGTCCTGCAGCAGGTCGAGGTGATCGATGGCGGTCTGGCGGTCTGGTTCAACAATGAGCCGAAGCTGCATGGCGAAATCGTCGATGGCACGCTCGCCCTGTTGTTTCAGGCCGAGGGCAAGGCACAAAAGGGCCAGTTGAAGCTCAACGGCAAGGACGTGAACTGGCGGACGCGATTGAGTGACGGTGGTTTGCTGCTGACGGTGCTGGCGGCTCGGCCGCTGCAAGGGGAGTGGGCCGGCCAGGCGGTCGATGACCGCTGGCGGCTGGAGATCCGTCTCCGGGAGCAATAAAAGAGGGAATCCCCGGCCTGCCTGTACCAAGGTTCCCGAAACGGGCGGGCTCATCGCATGGCGTGCTGAGCCGGTGTAAAGAAGGAACCCCTGACCTGCCTGTATCAAGGGCCCCAAAAGGGTGGGTTCATCACGTTTGAGGTGTGAGCCCGGTGTAAAGAGGGGAATCCCCGGCCTGCCTGTACCAAGGCCCCCGAAAGGGTGGGTGAATCGAATCACCTGAAAGGGTTATTGCAGGGGGCGTGCCAGTTTTTATCGTTTTGAAACAAAAAAGCCCGACACCATGACGAAGGCCCCGTAATACGGGGCCTTCGTCTTTTCATCGGCTGGTTTTTTCAGCGTGTTGCGGCACTAGGTCGAGCCCGCGGCCGTGCCCGATTACGGGTCACGGTGCCTTGCGGCGGTGCAGGCTGGCGCTGAATCTCAGCCTTCATCGCCCTCATCGTCATCCCCGCCATCGACCTTCATGCCGAGTTCCTTGATCTTGCGGGTCAAGGTATTGCGGCCCCAGCCCAGCAGCACGGCAGCGTCACGGCGACGCCCGGCAGTGTGCTTCAACGCCGTCTCGATCATGATCCGCTCGAACGCCGGCACCGCGCTGTCGAGCAGGCTCGACTGGCCACGGGCCAAGGCCTGGTCGGCCCACTGGCGCAGTGCCTGTTCCCAGTTGGTCACAGGCGCCGAGTCCTGCGGCAGGCTCAGCAGTTCCGGCGGCAGGTCGCCGATGTGCACTTCACGCCCGGACGCCATCACCGTGATCCAGCGGCAGGTGTTTTCCAGCTGCCGCACGTTGCCCGGCCATGGCAGGTTCTTCAGGTATTCCTCGGTCTCGCTTTTCAGCAGCTTCGGCTCCACCGCCAGCTCCTGCGCGGCGCGGCTGAGGAAGTGCTTGGCCAGGGTCGGGATGTCTTCGCGACGGTCCGACAGGCGCGGGATGTGGATGCGGATCACGTTGAGGCGGTGGAACAAGTCCTCACGGAATTTCCCGGCGTGAACCAGGGTTTCCAGATTCTGGTGAGTCGCCGCGATGATCCGTACATCAACCTTGACCGGCACATGCCCGCCGACGCGATAGAACTCGCCGTCGGCCAGCACCCGCAACAGTCGGGTCTGGGTATCTGCCGGCATGTCGCCGATTTCATCGAGGAACAGCGTGCCGCCATCGGCCTGTTCGAAACGTCCGCGACGCAAGTTGGCTGCGCCGGTGAACGCGCCTTTTTCGTGGCCGAACAGCTCGGACTCCATCAGGTCTTTCGGGATCGCCGCCATGTTCAGCGCAATGAACGGCGATGCCGCGCGCGGGCTGTGACGGTGCAGGGCATGGGCCACAAGTTCTTTACCGGTGCCGGATTCGCCGTTGATCAACACCGTGATGTTGGAGTGGCTCAGGCGCCCGATGGCGCGAAACACTTCCTGCATCGCCGGCGCTTCGCCGATGATTTCCGGGGTGCGGGTCAGGGCCGGCACCACTTCGAGGCCTTGCTGCTCCTGGGCGTGCTGGTTGGCGCGCTTGACCAGCGACACCGCTTCGTCGACGTCGAACGGCTTGGGCAGGTATTCGAAGGCGCCGCCCTGATAGGAGGCGACAGCGCTGTCCAGATCGGAGTGAGCGGTCATGATGATGACCGGCAGTCGTGGGTGCTGCTCGCGAATCCGCGCCAGAAGATCCAGACCGCTGGCACCCGGCATGCGGATGTCGGAGATGATCACGTCCGGCTGCTGGCGGGCCAGGCGGCTCATCACGCCATCGGCACTGTCGAAGCTCTGGGTGGTCATGCCTTCCTGTTGCAGGGCTTTTTCCAGGACCCAGCGGATAGAACGGTCGTCATCGACGATCCACACGGTTTCACTACGGCTCATGTCGATGTGGCTCCTTGTTCCAGTGGCAGAAAGATCGAGAAGGTGGTGTGGCCTGGATGGCTGTCACACTCGATCAGGCCCTGGTGCTGGCTGATGATGTTCTGGGTGATGGCCAGGCCGAGTCCGGTACCGTCCGGACGTCCGCTGACCATGGGAAAGAAAATGGTTTCCTGGAGTTCCGCCGGGATCCCCGGGCCGTTGTCGATGATCTCGATCTTGGTCACCAGACGATGGCGGATATGGCCGATGGTGAACTGGCGCATGGCGCGGGTGCGCAGGCTGATGCGGCCCAGGCGCAGCTCGTTCTGGCTGCTGATCGCCTGCATCGCGTTGCGCACGATGTTCAGAACCGCCTGAATCATTTGCTCGCGGTCGATCAGTACGTCCGGAATGCTCGGGTCGTAATCGCGCACCAGCGTGATGCAGCCCTGGCTTTCGGCCTCGACCAGTTGGCAGACGCGCTCCAGCACTTCGTGGACATTGCACAGCGCCAGCGACGGCAGTTTGTTCGAGCCGAGCATGCGGTCGACCAGATTACGCAGGCGGTCGGCCTCTTCGATGATCACGTTGGTGTAGTCACGCAGGCTGTCTTCCGGCAGTTCCCGGGCCAGCAATTGCGCGGCGCCACGAATGCCGCCCAGCGGATTTTTGATCTCGTGGGCGAGGCCGCGCACAAGTATCTTGCTGGTTTCCTGCTTCGACAGTTGCGCCTCTTCCTTGGTGATCCGCAGCAGGCGATCGCGAGGGTGAACCTCCAGCAACAACAGGGTCGCGCCGCTGCTGAGGATCGGTGTCACCGCGTAGTCGACGGTCAGGGTCTGGCCGGTGAGGGCGGTGAGCATCGCTTCGCGCTTGGTGAACGGGTGCGCCTGTTCCACCGCCTGGCGCAACGAATTGAGCGCTTCGGTGGATTCGGTGAACAGCTCGCTGATGAACTGGCCATGGCTGCGCTGACCGCTGATGGCCAGCAGCATCTCCGCCGCCGGGTTCATGTACTCGAGGCGCAATTCGGCGTCGAGCAGGATGGTGGCGGTGGTCAGGTTGTCGAGCAGCAATCGGTGGAGTGCGTCGCTTATGGTCATCAGGACCTCTTTTGGAGCAAGGCGTGCGAGAGAAACGAAGCGCCGGTGCGAGGAAAATGCAAAAACCAAACCAAGGCTCCGAAAAGAAGCGTTCATCCCCTGAAACGGGCGTTTGACGCTCGTTTGCGTGGCGATCAGCCGGCCCTGGCGGGTACTTTCGAACCAAAATGGGTTGCAATGTGGGTACGGTGCAGACTGTTGCACCAATATAGTGCGCAAAGCTGAACGGCGTTAGAAGAAACGCAGGAAGGGATTTTTCGGTTCGACGGGTTTGTCTTTCAGCGGGCATTCCGGGCGAACGCCGTAGTCGTCGGTGGCGCAGGGTTTGACCTGGCGCTTTTGTGCCAGGGAAATGCGCTGCATATGGAATGGCTGATTGGCGGTGCGCTCGACGATGCGGTCCTGCGCATCGAGAATCTCCACCGACAGGTTGTGGCTGCCGCGATCGATATTGCTCAGCGGGAACACCGGGCTCAGGCCGGGTTCGCCGGTGGGCTGGCCGTCCAGCAGCAGGCGATAGCGATGACCTTTTTGCAGGCCGGGTTCGCTGGTAATGCTGACGATCAATTCGCCGGCGCTGCTGCGAATGGTCGCGTCCGGTTCCGGGACCAGCACTCGCAGCATGTCGTAGCGGAACAGCGGTTGCTCCGGTGATTTTTTCGCCGTGGTGATGGGCACCGCCCCGGTCGGGTTCGAGGCCATTCGATTGCTGGTGGCCAACGGTACGCGCTTGGCGTTGCCGCGTGGTTGGTCGGTGTAGACCCGATTGCCCTGCGAATCGACATAAGTGAACACCTCGGCGGATGCGCCAAGCGCAAACAGAGCCAGGCACACGGCAATCAATCCGCGAGTCATGGCTTGTGCACCCGCTGCACGGTAAAGACCACAGCCGGACTCTGCTGAATGATCGCCTCGCCATCGATCACCTGAACCGCCAGCCGATGCTCGCCCCGGTCGACGTTCACCAGTTGCAGGATCGGCACATTGCTCGGCTGGCCGTAAGGCGCGTCGTCCAGCAACAGACGCAATTGATGCGGCGGTTGCAGGCGCGGCTTGATCAGCACGCTGACGGTGAACGTACCGTTGTTGGCGCGCAGAGCCTCTTCGGTGGGCAGGCCGGTCAGTTCCAGCACTTCGTAGGCATTTCGTGCCGGCGCCCGACTGGCCGTGTCCGACGACGGCGCACTCGGTGCCTGAGGCTGGACGCTGTTGAGCGGCGGCAACTCCACCGGCTGCGCCTTCACGCCGTCCGGCGAATGATCGCTGTACACCGTGTTGCCGTTGGCGTCGGTGTACTTGTAGATCTGCGCGGCGGCGGGCAGGGCGATCAGCAGCAGGATGTAGAGAAAGGTGCGACCCATGAAATCGACCGGAAACGAAAACGATGGGTTGCAGCATAGGCCAGTCGGGCGGAGATGGCTCGGACGGTAAACATCCGGCCAATAAAAAAGGCCTCCCGAAGGAGGCCTCTCTTTTGTCACGCCGCGTAGCGCAGCGCTACCGGATCAGCAGCTGTAGTACAGCTCATATTCCAGTGGGTGTACGAAGGTGCGAACCTTGATTTCTTCTTCGGATTTCAGCGCGATGTAGGCATCGATGAAGTCGTCGGAGAACACGCCGCCCTTGGTCAGGAACGCGCGGCCCTTGTCCAGCTCTTCCAGGGCTTCTTTCAGGCTGCCGCAAACTTGCGGGATCTCTTTCGCCTCTTCAGGCGGCAGGTCGTACAGGTTTTTGTCAGCAGCATCGCCTGGGTGGATCTTGTTCTGGATACCGTCCAGACCGGCCATCAGCAGCGCTGCGAAAGCCAGGTACGGGTTGGCAGCCGGATCCGGGAAACGTGCTTCGATACGACGGCCGCGTGGGCTGTTGACGTAAGGAATACGGATCGAGGCGGAACGGTTGCGAGCCGAGTAGGCCAGCATCACCGGAGCTTCGAAACCTGGCACCAGACGCTTGTAGGAGTTGGTGGCCGGGTTGGTGAAGCCGTTCAGGGCCTTACCGTGCTTGATGATGCCGCCGATGAAGTACAGGGCGGTTTCGGACAGGCCGGCATAGCCTTCGCCAGCGAAGGTGTTCTTGCCATCTTTGGCGATGGACATGTGAACGTGCATACCCGAACCGTTATCGCCGTACAGAGGCTTCGGCATGAAGGTCGCGGTGCGGCCATAGGCATCGGCCACGTTGTGGACAACGTATTTCAGAGTCTGAACTTCGTCAGCTTTCTTCACCAGGGTGTTGAACTTGACACCAATTTCGTTTTGACCGGCAGTCGCCACTTCGTGGTGGTGAACTTCAACGGTCTGACCCATTTCTTCCAGTGCGTTGCACATGGCGGTACGGATTTCGTGGTCGTGGTCGAACGGCGGAACCGGGAAGTAGCCGCCTTTCACGCCTGGACGGTGGCCCTTGTTGCCGCCTTCCACGTCCTGGTCGGACATCCACGAGCCTTGCTCGGAGTAGATCTTGAACATCGAGCCGGAGATGTCGGACTTGAACTTCACTTCGTCGAAGATGAAGAACTCAGGCTCCGGACCTGCGAATACGGTGTCACCGATACCGGTGGTCTTCAGGTATTCCTCGGCGCGGTGGGCGATGGCGCGCGGGTCGCGATCGTAACCCTGCATGGTCGAAGGTTCGATGATGTCGCAGACCAGGATCAGGGTCGGCTCTTCGGTGAACGGGTCCAGAACGGCAGTTTCGTCGTCCGGCAGCAGGATCATGTCGGAGGCTTCGATGCCTTTCCAGCCAGCGATGGAGGAACCGTCGAACATCTTGCCAACTTCGAAGAAGTCGTCTTCCAGCGCATCGCGAGCCGGCATGGTCACGTGGTGCTGAGTGCCTTTGGTGTCCGTGAAGCGCAGATCAATCCACTTGACGTCATGATCTTTGATGAGTTGAACCGACTTCGACATAGTGTCCTCCGGGTGGCTTAGGGCTGGTAGTGGATGCCCTTAAATGTTGGTGATGCCGGCGCGAATACTCTGCCAAGGCAACCTGCCTCACAAGGGAGCAAATTGCATGCCAGTGCCCCAGCATGGGTTTTTTGCCCCAAATTCACGCTTATTAAGGTGCGAAACGCATAAAGGCTGAAAATCTCGCCCTTTAATGTAGCGCCATAAGTCGAAAATGACCCGTTTTGGTGCATGCAAAACCTTCTGCACATTAACTGGTTAAACCTTGAGCAATTTCCGCTATAATCCGCGCCCCCCTTTTTCGGCTGGCCCAGCGCGCGCTGTTTTCATGAAACTAATCGTAAAAGTCTTCCCCGAGATCACCATCAAAAGCCGACCTGTCCGGACGAAATTCATCCGCCAGCTGGCCAAGAACATCCGCACCGTGCTCCGCGACCTGGACCCGGCCGTGGTGGTGAACGGCGTGTGGGACAATCTCGAGCTGGAAACCCGCGTGACCGACCCCAAGGCCCTGAAAGAGATGGGCGAGCGCCTGACCTGCATGCCGGGCATCGCGCACTTTCTGCAGATCGACGAGTACCCGCTGGGCGACTTCGACGACATCACCGAGAAGTGCAAGCAGCACTACGGCGATGCACTGGCCGGGAAGATTTTCTCGGTGCGCTGCAAACGTGCAGGCAAGCATGCATTCAGCTCGATGGACGTCGAAAAATACGTCGGCAGCAAGCTGCGCCGTGAGTGCGGTGCTGCCGGTATCGACCTGAAAGCGCCGGAAATCGAAGTCCGCATCGAAGTTCGCGACAAACGGTTGTTTGTCATCCACAGCCAGCACAATGGCATCGGCGGCTACCCGCTCGGTGCGCTGGAGCAGACGCTGGTATTGATGTCCGGCGGCTTTGACTCGACGGTTGCGGCCTACCAGATCATGCGTCGCGGCCTGATGGCGCACTTTTGCTTCTTCAATCTGGGCGGTCGTGCCCACGAATTGGGCGTGATGGAAGTCGCGCATTTCATCTGGAAGAAGTACGGCAGCTCGCAACGCGTGCTATTTATCAGTGTTCCATTTGAAGAAGTCCTGGGCGAAATTCTCGGCAAGGTCGATAACAGTCATATGGGCGTCGTATTGAAGCGTATGATGTTGCGCGCCTCCTCGGCCATCGCCGAGCGCCTGCACATTGATGCGCTGGTCACCGGCGAGGCGATCTCCCAGGTATCGAGCCAGACGCTGCCGAACCTGTCGGTGATCGACTGCGTGACCGACAAACTGGTCCTGCGTCCGCTGATCGTCGCCCACAAGCAGGACATCATCGACACGGCCAACGAGATCGGCACTGCCGATTTCGCCCGGCACATGCCGGAGTACTGCGGGGTCATTTCGGTCAATCCGAAGACCGCCGCCAAGCGTGGCCGGGTCGAGCACGAAGAGCAGGAATTCGACATGGCGGTGCTCGAGCGTGCGCTCGCAAACGCCAGACTGGTGCCAATCGATCGGGTGATCGACGAATTGGGCCAGGATTTGCAAATCGAAGAAGTCAGCGAGGCACTGGCCGGCCAGATCGTCATCGACATCCGTCACCCGGATGCCGCCGAGGATGAGCCGCTGGAACTCGAGGGCATAGAAGTACAGACGATGCCGTTCTATGCAGTGAACGCACGTTTCAAGGAACTGGACCCTACTCGCCAGTACCTGCTGTATTGCGACAAAGGCGTGATGAGTCGCCTGCATGCTCACCATTTGCTCAGTGAGGGGCATGCCAATGTGCGCGTTTATCGACCGAGCTAAGTGCCCGGGGCTGTTTGCCTGTGGCCTGCGTCACCGGCCCCCCGACACCGCCGTCAAGCTGTAACGGCCATGCCGGACACTACTGCTAATCGCTGCCAAGACTTGTCAGCAAACCGAATCCTCTGATCGAGATACACAAGTGATCGAAAATCTACGCAACATCGCCATCATTGCCCACGTTGACCATGGTAAGACCACCCTGGTAGACAAACTCCTGCGTCAATCCGGCACCCTGGAGCGCAACGAGCTCAACGACGAGCGCGTGATGGACTCCAACGACCAGGAAAAAGAGCGCGGCATTACCATTCTGGCGAAAAACACCGCCATCAACTGGAACGGCTACCACATCAACATCGTGGACACCCCGGGCCACGCCGACTTCGGCGGCGAAGTTGAACGCGTTATGTCCATGGTTGACTCCGTGCTGCTGCTGGTCGACGCTCAAGACGGCCCTATGCCGCAAACCCGTTTCGTGACCAAGAAGGCTTTCGAAGCCGGCTTGCGTCCGATCGTGGTCATCAACAAGGTTGACCGTCCGGGCGCGCGTCCTGACTGGGTTCTGGACCAGATCTTCGATCTGTTCGACAACCTGGGCGCCACCGAAGAACAACTGGACTTCCAGGTTGTTTACGCTTCGGCCCTGAACGGCATCGCCGGTCTGGACCACACCGCCATGGGCGAAGACATGACCGCGCTGTACCAGGCGGTTGTCGACCACGTTCCAGCTCCGGCTGTTGACCGTGACGGTCCGTTCCAGATGCAGATCTCCGCTCTGGACTACAACAGCTTCCTGGGTGTTATCGGTGTTGGCCGTATCGCTCGTGGTCGCGTCAAGCCGAACACTCCGGTTGTGGCTATCGACGCCAACGGCAAGCGCCGCAACGGTCGTATCCTGAAGCTGATGGGTCACCACGGTCTGCACCGCGTTGACGTTGAAGAAGCAGCGGCCGGCGACATCGTCTGCATCAGCGGTTTCGACGAGCTGTTCATCTCCGACACCCTGTGCGACATCAACACCGTCGAGGCGATGAAGCCTCTGACCGTTGACGAGCCAACCGTTTCCATGACCTTCCAGGTAAACGACTCGCCATTCTGCGGTAAAGAAGGCAAGTTCGTGACCTCCCGTAACATCAAGGATCGTCTGGACAAAGAGCTGCTGTACAACGTTGCACTGCGCGTTGAAGAAGGCGACTCGGCTGACAAGTTCAAGGTTTCCGGCCGTGGTGAGCTGCACCTGTCGGTACTGATCGAAACCATGCGTCGCGAAGGCTTCGAGCTGGCCCTGGGCCGTCCTGAAGTGATCATCCGTGAAGTTGACGGCGTGAAGCAGGAACCGTTTGAAAACGTGACCATCGACATCCCTGAAGAATCCCAGGGCAAGGTCATGGAAGAAATGGGTCTGCGTAAAGGCGACCTGAGCAACATGGTGCCGGATGGCAAGGGCCGTGTTCGTCTGGAATACAACATCCCTGCTCGCGGTCTGATCGGTTTCCGTAACCAGTTCCTGACCCTGACCAACGGTGCAGGCATCCTGACCTCGATCTTCGACCGTTACGCTCCAGTGAAGTCGGGCCACATGTCCGGCCGTCAGAACGGCGTTCTGGTTTCGGTTGAAACCGGCAAGGCACTGACCTACTCCCTGGAAACCCTGCAGGCTCGTGGCAAGCTGTTCGTAGAACACGGCCAGGAGATCTACAACGGTCAGATCGTTGGTCAGAACTCCCGCGACAACGACCTGGGTGTGAACCCAACCAAAGGCAAGAAGCTCGACAACATGCGTGCTTCGGGTAAAGACGAAACCATCGCTCTGGTCCCACCTGTTCGCTTCACCCTGGAACAGGCTCTGGAATACATCCAGGAAGACGAGCTGTGCGAAGTTACTCCTAAGTCCATCCGTCTTCGCAAGAAGATCCTGGACGAAAGCGAGCGTACCCGCGCTGCCAAGAAAGCCAAGGCATAAGATTTAGCCAGGCTTGAAAAAAACGCCCCCGGTCGAGAGACCGGGGGCGTTTTTGTTTGTCCGGGCTTTTTTGATATCTCGTTCCCACGCAAAGCGTGGGGACGATCAAGAGCCGATCAGAACTTCTCGATCGACCGCGAACTCTGCACCCGCTCCACTTCCTTCGGCTTGTACGCGCAATATCCCGGGCGCGGGCCGATTTTCGGGTGGTTGCGGCAGGTGTCCGGGCGCTTGTCATAAATGGTGCACAGCCGGCTCTTGCGATCCAGATAGTAGCAATCGTTGTTGCTCATGCGCTGCAGGGTGAAGATCCCCGACTTCTGGTTGAAGCGCTCCACCAGACCTTCCTTTTGCAGGCGCTTGGCGATGTTCTTCGGCGGGTCACCCAGTTCGAACTCGTCGACCACGCCGATGCGCACCAGATCCTTGATCTTGACCTCGACCGGCAGCGTGCAGCAGCTGGAAACGCACGAGCCGCACATCGGGGCCGAATATTTGGCCCAGGTATCGAGACGGTCGATCTCGGCTGCGGCGATCAGGTTGGGCTTCATCATCGGGGTTTACCAGGCATGTGCATCAGGGCGCGCGATCATACCGGGACTGGTGGATTTTTGAACAACCTTTCGCCAGATTTTTTCTTTCTGTCATCACCGGGGCCGACAATTCGGCACGGCCCCTGCATTCATTCAGGCATTCGCCAAGGGTTTGCCGAACGATCCCGCACTCTCAGGAAAAACTGCCGAACCAGAGCCCCCACCGTCGGTCAGACCGTCTAGGCTCTGACAATTCCCCGCTCGCTCGAGGTCCTATCGATGACTCAAGAACCACTAGTTCGCGAAGCAGAGGTGGCCGCATTCCGCGACGCCGTCCTGACCAAACTCACCTATGCGGTGGGCAAAGACCCGGATCACGCCTTTGACCATGACTGGTTCGAAGCCATCGCCCTGGCGGCCCGGGACCACATGGTCGAGCACTGGATGGACCACACCCGGCAGATCTACCGCAAAGGTCAGAAGCGGGTGTATTACCTCTCGCTGGAATTTCTCATCGGTCGTTTGCTGTACGACAGCCTGAGCAACCTCGGCCTGCTCGACGTTGCCCGTGAGGCGCTGACCGAACTGGGTGTGGATCTGGAACGCATCCGCCTGCTGGAGCCCGACGCCGCGCTGGGTAACGGTGGCCTCGGACGGCTGGCGGCGTGCTTCATGGAAAGCATGTCGACCCTCGGCATCGCCGGTCACGGCTACGGCATTCGTTACGAGCACGGGTTGTTCCGCCAGGCCATCGTCGATGGTTGGCAGCAGGAACAGACCGAGCACTGGCTGGATTTCGGCAACCCGTGGGAGTTCGAGCGGCCGGAGGTCGTCTACAGCATCGGCTTCGGCGGCAGCGTCGAGACCGTCACCGATGTCAGCGGCAAGAGCAAACAGGTCTGGCACCCGGCAGAAACCGTGCGGGCGATTGCCTACGACACTCCGGTGGTCGGCTGGCGCGGAGCGAGCGTCAACACGCTGCGCCTGTGGCGGGCCCGGGCCATGGAGGATCTGCACCTGGAGCGCTTCAATGCCGGTGACCACCTGGGCGCTGTGGCCGAAGTGGCCCGGGCCGAAAGTATCTCCCGCGTTCTGTATCCGGCGGACAGCACCGAAGCCGGGCAGGAGTTGCGCCTGCGTCAGGAATACTTCTTCGTCGCGGCGTCCCTTCAGGACCTGCTGCGCCGCCATCGCAACATGCACACCTCGGTGCTGACCCTCGGCGATCACGCGGCAATCCAGCTCAACGACACGCATCCTTCGATCGCCGTCGCCGAACTGATGCGTCTCCTGGTGGACGTCTACGACGTGGCCTGGGATGCGGCGTGGCAAGTCACCGTCGACACTCTTTCGTACACCAACCACACGCTGCTGCCCGAAGCACTGGAAACCTGGCCGGTGGGCCTGATGGAGCGCATGCTGCCGCGGCACATGCAGATCATCTATCTGATCAACGCCCAGCACATCGACTCGCTGCGGGCCAAGGGCATCCACGATTTCGACGTGCTGCGCGCGGTGTCGCTGATCGAAGAAGACAACGGCCGCCGGGTGCGCATGG
This sequence comes from Pseudomonas sp. UV AK001, assembly GCF_046097675.1. Lineage (NCBI taxonomy): Bacteria > Pseudomonadati > Pseudomonadota > Gammaproteobacteria > Pseudomonadales > Pseudomonadaceae > Pseudomonas > Pseudomonas sp. UV AK001. Next base: position 14,306 of record NZ_JBJUVZ010000009.1, on the reverse strand, counting down.
GCAATCTTGCGTTCCTCGGCTCCCACAGCGTCAACGGCGTATCGGGCCTGCACACGCAGTTGATGCGCAAGACCGTGTTTGCCGAACTGCACAAGCTCTATCCGGAGCGGATCAACAACAAGACCAACGGCATCACCTTCCGCCGCTGGTTGTACCAGGCCAACTCCGAACTGACCTCGATGCTGGTCGATGCCCTCGGCCCGGATGTGCTCGACAACCCCGAAGAGCGTTTGCTGGATCTTGAACCGTTCGCCGAAAAAGCGGCCTTCCGCAAGGCCTTCGCCGAACAACGGCTGCACAGCAAAAAAGCGCTGGCCTACCTGATCCACGAGCGTCTGGGAATCGCTGTGAACCCGGCGGCGATGTTCGACGTGCAGGTCAAAAGGATCCATGAGTACAAGCGTCAGTTGCTCAACCTGATGCACACCGTGGCGCTGTATCAGGCGATTCGTGCCCAGCCGGAAACCGACTGGGTGCCGCGAGTGAAGATCTTCGCCGGCAAGGCGGCGGCCAGTTATCACCAGGCCAAGCTGATCATCAAACTGACCAACGATATTGCCCGGGTGGTGAACAACGACCCGACCGTACGCGGCCTGCTGAAGGTGGTGTTCCTGCCCAACTACAACGTCAGTCTGGCGGAGAGCATCATCCCGGCGGCGGATTTGTCGGAGCAGATTTCCACCGCCGGTTTCGAGGCGTCGGGCACCAGCAACATGAAGTTCGGCCTCAACGGCGCGCTGACCATCGGCACCCTCGACGGTGCCAACGTGGAAATGTGCGAGCGCATCGGCGCCGAGCACATGTTCATCTTCGGCTTGAGCGCTCAGCAGGTCGAAGCACGCAAGCAGAACCACGAGTTCAGTGCGGTGCCGGACATTGCGGCGTCCCATCGCCTCAATGACGTGTTGCAGTCGATCCGCAGCGGCGTGTTTTCGCCGGACGACACGTCGCGATACACCGGTCTGATCGATTCGCTGGTGGACTACGACCGCTTTCTGGTCTGCGCCGACTTCGATTCGTACTGGGAAGCGCAGATGCGCGTCGATGCGCTCTGGCACGATTCCAACAACTGGTGGCGTTCGGCGGTGCTGAACACCGCGCGGATGGGCTGGTTCTCGTCGGACCGGACGATTCGCGAGTACGCCACGGATATCTGGAAGGCGCTGGAGTAACTTTTAGCGACAAATGTGCGCCCGGCCCCACGCTTGTTGGGCCGGGCCGATATACTGAGCCCTGGTTTCGCCCCGTTCCGGGGCTGCTCAGGGATATCGACCATGCAATGGATGTTCATGTTGATCGGGCTGCTGCTCGGTTGGCTGCTCGACGAATCGTTCAGTTCTGCGCTATTGGGCGCCTTGCTGGGCCTGGCGATCGGGCAGACGATCCGCATCATGCGGCTCGGCTCGCAAGTGGCGGAGCAACAGCGGCAACTTGAACAGACGAAGGTGGCGTTGCAAGGCGTCGCGCAGCGTTTGTATCTGCTGGAGGGATCGCCCTCGCATGCGGTGCCGGCGCCAGGCGTGGAACCGGTCCCCGAGCCTTTGGTCGAGCCCGACGAGGTCGCCGAAGAGGCTGCGGCCCCTGAACTGGTCTGGGAGTTGCCGCCCGAACTCGAACCTCTCTCCGCCGTCGCCAGTGAAGCCAGTCAGCCGCTACCGGCCGATGCCTGGCGTCTCGACGCCGTTACCCCTGAAACCCCGGAACCCCGACAGCCCGCCGAACCCCGTGGCCCGAACCTCATCGAGCGCGGCATCAGTGCGGCGCGCAACTGGCTGTTCGGTGGCAACACCGTGCTGCGGGTCGGCGTGGTGCTGTTGTTCTTCGGTCTGGCCTTCCTGCTGCGCTACGCCACCGAAGGCATGGTGGTGCCGATCGAAATGCGTTACGCCGGTCTCGCGGCAGCGGCGCTGGGATTGCTGGCGCTGGGCTGGTGGTTACGCCATCGCAACACGAGCTACGCCTTGATGCTGCAGGGCACCGGGATCGCAGTGTTGTACCTGACGGTGTTTGCGGCGATGCGCCTGCATCCGCTGCTCGATCCGTCCGCCGCGCTGGGATTGCTGGTGGCGGTGACGGTGTTCTCGGCCATTCTGGCCATCACCCAGGATTCCCTGGCCCTGGCTTGCGTTGCTGCGCTTGGCGGGTTTGCCGCGCCGATCCTGACCTCCACCGGCGCCGGCAACCATGTCGCGCTGTTCAGCTATTTCGCGTTGCTCAACGCCGGCATCCTGGCCATTGCGTGGTTCAAGGCCTGGCGCCTGCTCAACCTGATCGGTTTCGCCGGCACCTTCGGCATCGGTTTCGCCTGGGGTGTGCGTTCGTATGCGCCGGAACTGCTGTGGAGCACCGAGCCGTTCCTGATTCTGTTCTTCCTGATGTATCTGGCCATCGGCCTGCTGTTCGCCCGGCGCAAGCTGCTGGACATGCCGGACGCCCCGGCGGAAGGCGATCGCGAGGCGCTGCTGCAGTGGTCGGCGCGCAAGGGTGATTACGTCGACGGCACCATGCTGTTCGGTCCGCCGCTGGTGGGTTTCGGTCTGCAATTCGCGTTGGTGCAGCATCTGGAATTTGCCGCCGCGTTCAGTGCACTGGCACTGGGCATGATTTACATGGCCCTCGCCCGGGTGCTGATGGGCGGCCGAGCGCTGCTGCTGGGCGAAACTTGCCTGGCGATCGGGGTGATTTTCGCCAGCCTGGCGATTCCGCTGGGGCTGGATGCGCGCTGGACCTCTGCGGCCTGGGCGGTGGAGGGCGCGGGGATTTTCTGGCTCGGCCTGCGTCAACACCGGCCGTTGGCCAGGGCCTTCGCGTTGCTGCTGCAACTGGGCTCGGCGCTGGCGTTTCTCAGCCAGTTGCGTGTCGGTGAAAGCAGCCTGCTCGACGGTGCACCGCTGGGCGCGTTGATGCTGGGCATTGCGCTGTTGTTCAGTTTCTATCAATTGCGCAAAACCCCGGCGGAACACACCTCGGCGTGGGAGCGCCAAGGCCTGCCGGTTTTGGCGAGTCTCGGTCTGACTCTTCTCTATCTGTTGGCGCCGCTGTTTTTCTTCACCCAGGCCACGGCCATCAGTTGGGCATTGGCTGGTCTGGTGACCTTGTTCGTCGGCTTGCGCCTGCAATCGCGCACGTTCCTGTTCTGCGCATTTGCCGTGCAACTGCTGGGCGGGGCGTTGTTCCTGTTGCGCCTGCAAGGGGCGGGCGAGGATTCGGCGGCCGTGTTCAGCGCTGGCTGGAGCGGTCTGCTCAGCGCCTCGCTGATCGGTCTGGCATTGATCGCCGGCATGTTGCTGGCGGCCCGCGACGAGATGGTGCGCAGCGATGTGCGGCTGCTGCGCGGTTTGTCGGTGGTGCTGCTGGCGGGGTTGGTGCTGATCAATCTGGCGGTGTTGTTCGTGCTGCCGTGGCAGACCGCGAGCGCGGTGTGGGCGGCCAGTGGTTTGCTGATCATCTGGCTCAGCCTGTACCTCAAGCAGCGCGTGAGTTTTGTCTTCGGTCTGTTGCTGCAGTTGATCGGCGGCGCGGCGTTCTTGCTGGCCGGTCCCGAACTGCTCGGGCCGCTGTCCAGCGAGGGTCTGCGACCGCTGGCCCATGGCGGATTCTGGACGCCACTGGTGCTGGGGCTGGCGGCGATGATCGGTGCGTGGCGCCTGCAACTGGGCAATCATGCTTCGGCGTTCGATGTGCTGAGTCTGCAGCGCCTGTCCGAAGTATTGCTGGTGTGGGGCGCCGGTTGGTGGGCGCTGGCGTGGGTCAGCGAGGTGCTGCGGTTTGCGCCGCTGAATCTGCAGGCGACGTTGCTGCTGCTGGTCGCCGCGTTGAGTGTCGCGTTGTGGACGGTGTTGGCATTGCGCCTGAAATGGCCGTCGCTCGGGTTGCTTTGCACCTTGCTGATTCCGGCGGCCGGACTGGTGTTGCTCGCTGCGTGGCACTCGCGTTATCACCCGGCGGCCAACTTCGGCTGGCTGGCGTGGGCGGCAGTGATCGCGGTGCATTTCTTCAGCCTGCGGCGTCTGGCGCCGATGTTGCCGGCGCGGGCCTTGAGCACCGCGCATGTGCTCGGTTGCTGGCTGCTGATCGGCGTGCTGGCGCTGGAGCTGCGCTACGGCCTGCTGCTGTTGTCCGAGCAATACAACGCCTGGCGTTGGCTGGGCTGGGCGATCCTGCCGAGCGTGTATCTGTTGCTGATGGCTGCGCCGCGCACCTGGACGTGGCCGGTGGCAGCGTTCTCTCGCGAGTACCGTTTGTACGCGGCAGCGCCGCTGGCGGTGTTGATGTTGATCTGGTTCTGGCTGGCCAACGGGGTGAGCGACGGCAACGCCGAACCGCTGCCATACGTGCCGCTGATCAACCCGCTGGAGCTGGGCCTGCTGATCGCGTTGTTCAGCGTTTATGTCTGGTCGCGCAGCGCGGTCACCGAGCTGTCGATCCGCAAGGATTACGCCGCTCACGCCTCGCAACTGATCGCCGGTGTTTCGCTGTTCGCCTTCTGTACCGCGATGGTGACCCGCGCCGCGCACCATTGGGCCGGGATCCCGTTCGAGCTGGACCTGTTGCTTGAATCGATGCTGGTGCAGGCCGGATTGTCCATCGTCTGGACGCTGATGGCGCTCGGGCTGATGATCGGCGGGCACCTGCGCCATCGCCGCGAAGTGTGGCTGATCGGCGCGGCGCTGATTGCGCTGGTGGTGGCCAAACTGATTTTTGTCGAATTGAGCAACCGTGGCGGGCTGGCGCGGATCGTCTCGTTTATCGGCGTCGGCGTGTTGCTGCTGGTGGTGGGTTACTTCGCGCCACTGCCGCCCAAACGCGTCGAAGCTGCACCGGCGGCGGACAAGCCGGCGCTGGAAACCGAAGGAGTGTCGTCTTGAGTCGCAAGCTTAATCTCGGGTGGCTGTTGCTGGGCGTGGCCATGACGGCCGGCGCCCAGGAAAAACCGGCGGACTTCGCCGCGCAGGTGCCGTTGTCGGTCAGCGGCGCAGGCCCGTGGTATCGCCTCGAACTGCCGCTGAACGTGCAGTTGCAGGCCCGTCAGACCGACCTCAGCGATCTGCGGGTGTTCAACGCCGCCGGCGAACCGCAGGCCTACGCGTTGGCCCGGGAATCGGCACAGACCCGCGATGACGGTCGCGTGAACGCAGTGAAATGGTTTCCGCTGTACAACTCGGCGGATGCCACCGAACGCGCACCGAGCGTGCGCGTCCAGTCGACCACCACCGGCACGCTGGTGGAAGTGCAACCCTCCAGCCAACTGGAGGCGGGCGAGGAAGTGCTGCGCGGCTGGCTGCTCGATGCCAGTGCAATCAAGGCACCGTTGCAGCAACTGATCCTCGACTGGACCAGCGAGCGCGACGGTTTCCAGCGTTTCAGCATCGAGGCCAGCGACGACTTGCAGCACTGGCAACCGTGGGGTGAAGGCCAGGTCGCGCGCCTGACTTTTTCCGATGAGCGTATCGAACAGCATGAAGTCGCGTTGCCGGGGCAATCGGCGCGCTATCTGCGGTTGTTGTGGGATTCGCCCAATGCAGCACCAACCCTGACTTCGGCGCAACTGAAAAGCAGCGACCCGCAAAACCTGCCGTTGCCGCTGGTCTGGTCGCCAGCGCTGGCCGGCAGCAGCACCAAGGCCGGTGAATACACTTGGCAGTTGCCGATGGGGCTGAATGTCGAGCGGGTCCAGGTCGAGTTGAAACAACCCAACAGCCTGGCACCGGTGACGCTCTCGGGGCGTCGCGAATCCAGTCTGCCGTGGCAGCCGTTGAGCAGCGGTCTGCTCTATCGCCTGACCCAGAACGGCCAGGACGTGGTGCAGAACGAATTGCAGCTTTACGGGCAGACCGTCCAGCAGTTGAAACTGACGGTCGACGAACGCGGCGGCGGCCTCGGCGAACAGGCGCCGAGCCTCAAGTACGCGGTGCGCGCCACCCAGGTGATCTTCCTCGCCCGGGGTGACGGGCCTTACAGCCTGGCGCTGGGCAATCCGACGGTGAAAACGGCCAACCTGCCGCTGACCACACTGATCCCCGATTTCAAGCCGGAGAAACTGGCCACGCTGGGCAAGGCCACGGTGCAGGGCGATGCAGTCGCGACGCAGACAACGACGGCGACGACAGCAGCTGTCGCCGAGACCAACTGGAAGAAAATCGGATTGTGGGCGGTATTACTGTTGAGTGTGCTGTTTCTGGCCGCGATGGCCTTCAGTCTGCTGCGCAAGCCGCTGGCGAAGTCCTGAATATGACGGGTGTGGCCTCCACACCCGTCGGGTTTCCAACTACGCTGAATCCCGTGCCTGAACTCTCCCGGTTCGATCACGTCTGATAGCAGGAATTGCACCCGACGCACGTTAGCGGGCGTCATTGCTCGCTACGGTTTCAGACTCCCTGTAAACTGCGCGGGTTTTCAGCCCCCCATTCCACCGGAGCCGTCCATGTCCCGCGTTACCCTGAGTCGCTATTTGATTGAGCAGACCCGCAGCAACAACACTCCTGCCGATCTGCGCTTCCTGATCGAAGTGGTGGCGCGTGCCTGCAAAGAGATCAGCCACGCCGTGTCCAAAGGCGCCCTCGGCGGTGTTCTGGGCAGCATGGGCACGGAAAACGTGCAAGGCGAAGTGCAGAAGAAACTCGACGTGCTGTCGAACGAAATCCTGCTCGAAGCCAACGAGTGGGGCGGTCACCTGGCCGGCATGGCGTCCGAAGAAATGGACAACGCCTACCAGATCCCGGGCAAATACCCGAAAGGCGCCTACCTGCTGGTATTCGACCCGCTGGACGGTTCGTCGAACATCGACATCAACGCGCCGGTCGGCACCATCTTCTCGGTACTGCGCTGCCCGAACGAATACCTGAGCCAGAACGAAGCCCTGAATGAAAAGGCCTTCCTGCAGCCAGGCACCCAGCAGGTTGCAGCCGGTTACGCGATCTACGGTCCGCAGACCATGCTGATCCTGACCCTGGGTAACGGCGTGAAGGGTTTCACCCTGGACCGCGAAATGGGCAGCTTCGTCCTGACCCACGAAGACATCACCATTCCTGAAAGCACCCAGGAATTTGCGATCAACATGTCCAACCAGCGTCACTGGGAAGCCCCGGTCCAGCGCTACGTTTCGGAACTGCTGGCCGGTGAAGAAGGCCCGCTGAAGAAGAACTACAACATGCGTTGGGTCGCGGCGATGGTTGCCGACGTGCACCGCATCCTGACCCGTGGCGGTCTGTTCATGTACCCGCGCGACAGCCGCGAGCCGTCCAAGCCAGGCAAACTGCGCCTGATGTACGAAGCCAACCCGATGTCGTTCCTGGTGGAACAGGCAGGCGGCGCTTCCACCGACGGTCACCAGCGCATCCTCGACATCCAGCCTGAAGGCCTGCACCAGCGCGTAGCGGTGTTCCTCGGCTCGAAAGAAGAAGTCGCCCGTGCTACGGCCTATCACAAGGAATAAACCATGACCGCGCCCTGGCAGCCGTTGCTCGATTGGTGGTTCGGACATGCCGAGTCAGCGACTGAAGTGACGGCGCAACAGGGCAGGTTGTGGTTTGGCAAGAAAGACAGTCAGGACCTCGAAGCGCGTGAGCGTTTCGGGGTCTTTGTCGATCAGGCCCTCGCCGGCGAATTGACCGAGTGGACGCAACGTCCCGAAGGTTGGCTGGCGGTAGTGCTGCTGCTCGATCAGCTTCCGCGAATGATCTTTCGCGACACGCCCAAGGCCTTTTCCGGCGATCTGCGGGCGCAGAAACTGGTTGCCCAAGGCATCGCGGCGGATTTCGACCGGCAGTTGAAGCCGATCCAGCGCCTCTTCATCTACCTCGTCTTCGAACACTGCGAAAACCTCGCGGTGCAGAACGAAGCGGTCTCACGATTCATCGAATTGGTGGCTGAACAGCCGGAGGCGGAGCGCGAAGTGTTTGCCGACAACCTGGATTATGCCGAGCGGCATCAGCGGGTGATTGCGCGGTTCGGGCGGTTTCCGCATCGCAATGCGGTGTTGGGGCGGGAGTCTACGGCGCAGGAGTTGGAGTTTCTTTCGCAGCCGGGGTCGCGGTTCTGAATCAGCATCTAGACGACTGACCTCTTCGCAGAAAGGTCCGCGAAGAGATCAGTGAGAGCGCCTTAGATCCGAAAGCTACCCACCAACTGCTTCAACCGCGCCGCCTGCTGCTCCAGATCCGCACAAGCGCGCAACGTCGCCTGCAGGTTCTCCACACCTTCCTGGTTCAGCGTGTTGATCTCGTTGATATCGACGTTGATCGACTCGACCACCGCCGTCTGCTCTTCGGTCGCGGTCGCCACCGACTGGTTCATACCGTCGATCTCGCCGATGCGCTGGGTCACGCTTTCCAGACGCTCGCCGGCCTGATTGGCGATGCCGACGCTGCTTTCGCTCTCGCGCTGGCTTTCGGTCATGATGCCGACGGCCTGACGTGCGCCGACCTGCAGTTCTTCGATCATGCTCTGCACTTGCTGCGCCGAATCCTGGGTGCGGTGCGCCAGGTTGCGCACTTCGTCGGCCACCACGGCGAAACCACGACCGGCCTCACCGGCACGGGCGGCTTCGATGGCGGCGTTGAGCGCCAGCAGGTTGGTCTGCTGGGAGATGCTGGTGATCACTTCCAGAATCTGCCCGATGTTCACGGTGTTGCTGTTCAGGGTTTCGATGTTGCCGCAGGAGTCGCTGATCTTCGCCGACAGCTGCTGCATTGCGTGGATGGTTTTATCCACAACCTGCTGGCCGTCGACCGCCAGGCTGCGCGCGTCGCTGGAGTGTTGCGAGGCGAGGGCGGCGTTCTGGGCGATTTCCTGGGCGGCGGCGCCGAGCTGGTTGATCGCGGCGGCCACGCTGTTGGTGCGCGAAGCCTGCTGGTCGGAGTTGAACATCGACGAGTTGGACGCTGCGACCACGCGCAGGGCGACTTCGTTGACCTGCCCGGTGGCCGAAGATACTTCGCGGATCGACGTATGAATACGTTCTACAAAGCGGTTGAACGACAAACCCAGCGCGCCGAACTCGTCGTGGCCATGGATCACCAGACGCTTGGTCAGGTCGCCTTCGCCTTCGGCGATGTCATGCATGGCGCGGCCCATGGTCAGCAGCGGTTGCATCAGCACGCGGATCAACATGCCGAGCAGGGCGATGATGATCACTACGGCGATGACCATGGCGATCAGCGCCGAGGTGCGGAACTCGCTGAGCATCGAGAACGCAGTGTCCTTGTCCAGCACCAGACCCACGTACCAGTCGGCCGACGGCACGCCGTTGACGCGGGTGAAGGAGATCAGCTGGGTCTTGCCGTCGAACTCGACTTCCTTCAGGCCCGGGCTGACTTTCGGCGCACCGCTTGGGTAGGCCTCGGCCAGGGTCTTGAGCACCAGTTTGCTGTCCGGGTGGATCAGGATTTTGCCGTCTGCACTGACGATGAACGCGTGGCCGTGGCCGCCGAAGTTCAGCGAGTTGATGATCGCGCTGACGCTGGTGAGGTCGATGTCGGCGCCGGCCACACCGATCATCTGGCCCTGGCGCTGCACCGGGGTGGCGACGGTGATCACCAGTTTGCCGGACGAAGCGGCGATGTACGGTTCAGTGACGATGGTCTGCTGGGCGCTGTTCGCGGCCTTGTACCAGCCACGGGCGCGCGGGTCGTAGTCCGGTGCGCGGTTGCCGGCCGGGACCGAGAACATCACGCCGTCGGCGCCGCCAAAGTAGCTGAGTTGGAAATTGCCGGTGTAGGCGGGCAGGTCGATGATGCGTTTCAGGCTGGCCGGGGCGCTGCCGTCGGCGACAACCTGCTGCGACATCGATTGCAGCAGCTGGATGCGGCTTTCCAGCCAGGTCTGGATGTTGCTGGTGGTCAGGCTGCCCAGTTCCTGCATTGACGCTTCGGTGCTGCTTTGCAGGGCTTCGCGTTGTCGATAGTCGTTGAACAAAATGAAACAGGCGAACGCTACGGCCACCACGAGGGCGGCAGCCAACAAGATCTTGTGGCTGAATTTCATGTTTCTGGTCATTAAGTGAGCTACCGCGAAGGGGCTGGTCAAGAAAGGGCGGCAATTTGCCACACTCTCGGGCTTTGCGCTGCTCTTATTTCGACCGCCGCGCGACAAAGATGAGGACGCTTTTGTTAAAGGCGACGAAATGCTCAATAGCCCTACAAAGTGTCTGATTTACCGATGAATGCCGGACGAGCGGGCCAATAAATAGCCACCTGCCGAGGGAACCAGACAGGGATTTTCTCTTCTAAGCTTCTGGTTGGCGCCAGGCCATCCCCCTTCCGTTCCAGGAGTTACACCATGTCGCTGCGATCTATCGCCCTTCTGTCGTTTTGCGTGCTGTTGGCCGCATGCAGCAAGGTCAATCAGGAAAACTACTCGAAGCTCTCGGCCGGCATGGCCAAGGCCGAAGTGGAGACGCTGCTCGGCAAGCCCACTGATTGCTCGGGCGCGCTCGGCATGTCCAGTTGCACCTGGGGCGACAAGAACAGCTTTATCAGCGTGCAGTACGCCGGTGACAAAGTGTTGATGTTTTCCGGCCAAGGCCTGAAGTAAACCGGGGCTACGCGCCCACGGGAGAAAAACAATGAAGCGGTTATTGCTTGTCCTTTTTGCCGGCCTGGTACTGGCCGGCTGCGCCACCACCGGTGAAGATCCGCTGGCGCCCAAGACAGTCCACAGCGTCAACCTCAAGCGTTACCAGGGCACCTGGTACGAGCTGGCGCGACTGCCGATGTATTTCCAGCGCAATTGCGCACAATCCGAAGCCCGTTACACGCTCGAATCGGACGGCAACCTGGGCGTGTTCAACCGTTGCCTGACCAAGGACTGGCAATGGGAAGAGGTCAAGGGCACGGCTTATCCACAGGTGCCGGGCAAGACCGACAAATTGTGGGTCGAGTTCGATACCTGGTTCTCGCGCTTGATTCCGGGATCGGCGAAGGGTCAATACTGGGTGCTGTACGTCAGTGACGACTACAAGACCGCCATCGTTGGCGATCCGAGCCGTCGTTACCTGTGGCTGTTGTCCCGCACGCCGACCGTCAATGGTGTGGTGCGCGAAGAACTGCTGAGCAAGGCGCGTCAGCAGGGTTATGACACCACGCGCTTGATCTGGCGCGCGTCGGATCAGCAGATGGCCAAGACGTCCAACTGACGCGCAACAAAAAACCTGTGGAGGTTGCCCTCCACAGGTTTTTTTGTGTCAGCCCAAAAGCTCTCGCAGCACCTGGGTGAAGGCGCGATTGCTATCTTCCTCTCCGGCATGCCGGCCATCACGTACGACCCACTGACCGTTGACCAGCACGTCGCGTACCTGACGGTCACCACCGGCAAACAGCCAGCGATTGAGGATTCCGTCACCGCTGGCGGTGGCCAGGTACGGATCGTTGCCATCGAGCACAATCCAGTCGGCGCGCTTGCCGACCTCCAGCGCGCCGATCGGCTGGCCCAGCGCCTGAGCGCCGCCGTCCAGTGCGGCGTCATACAACGTGCGGCCAACCATCGGCTGATCCGCACCATACAAGCGGTTGCGCCGCTGATCGCGCAGACGCTGGCCGTATTCCAGCCAACGCAATTCTTCCACCACGCTCAACGACACATGGCTGTCGGAACCGATGCCCATGCGTCCGCCCTGAGCGAGGAAATCCACCGCCGGGAAAATCCCGTCGCCCAGGTTGGCCTCGGTGGTCAGGCACAGACCGGCAATGGCGCGACTCTTGGCCATCAGCGTGACTTCTTCCGGATTGGCGTGGGTCGCGTGGACCAGGCACCAGCGCTGATCGACTTCGGTGTTTTCGTACAGCCATTGCAGCGGACGGCGACCGCTCCAGCTCAGGCAGTCATCGACTTCCTTCTGCTGTTCGGCGATGTGGATGTGCACCGGGCATTGCTTGTCGCTGGCCGCCAGCACTTCGCTGATCTGCTGCGGGGTGACCGCGCGCAACGAGTGGAAACACAATCCCAGCGACTGGGCCTTCTGCTGCGCCAGCAACGGTTGCAGGCGCGATTGCAGTTTCAGGTAGTTTTCGGTGCTGTTGATGAATCGGCGCTGACCTTCGTTCGGCGTCTGGCCGCCGAAACCGCTGTGGCTGTAAAGCACCGGTAACAGTGTCAGGCCGATGCCGGCGGAGCTGGCGGCCTGACTGATGCGCAACGCCAGTTCCGCCGGATCGGCGTACGGCTGACCGTTGTGATCGTGGTGGACGTAATGGAATTCGGCGACCGAGGTGTAACCGGCCTTGAGCATTTCGATGTACAGCTGACGGGCAATCACGCCGAGCTGGTCCGGGCTGATTTTTCCGACGAGCCGGTACATCAGATCGCGCCAGGTCCAGAAACTGTCGTTGGGATTGCCGGCCACTTCCGCCAGCCCGGCCATCGCTCGCTGGAACGCGTGAGAGTGCAGATTCGGCATGCCCGGCAGCAGCGGACCGCTCAGCCGTTCGGCGCCTTCTGCGGTGGAATCGGCCTGGATTCGGGTCAACACGCCATCGGCGCTGACCTCGAGACGTACATTGTTGGCCCATCCGTTAGGCAGCAGCGCGCGTTCGGCAAAGAAGGCGGACATGGTTCAGCACCCCATCGTGTGTTATTTGTATATACATATACAGACGTTTGCCTGCCCGGTAAACTCCGGCAAGCTAGCAACCTTATCCAATGAACAGGGATCCATCGTGCCGACTCCGCCTCCAGTTTCTCCGTTGGCCGCGAACATGGGCGACAGTCCGGCGCCCTTGTACGCCCGCGTCAAACAGATGATTACCCAGCAGATCGACAGTGGTAACTGGCCGCCGCATTACCGCGTGCCGTCGGAAAGCGAGCTGGTCAGCCAGCTGGGCTTCAGCCGCATGACCATCAACCGCGCGCTGCGGGAAATGACCGCCGACGGTCTGCTGGTGCGCATGCAAGGCGTCGGCACTTTTGTCGCAGAACCGAAGAGCCAGTCCGCGCTGTTCGAGGTGCACAACATCGCCGACGAAATCGCCTCCCGTGGCCATCGCCACACCTGCCAGGTGATCACCCTGGAGGAAGAGGCCGCCGGTTCCGAACGCGCGCTGGCGCTGGATATGCGCGAAGGGCAGAAGGTGTTCCACTCGCTGATCGTGCATTACGAGAACGACATTCCGGTGCAGATCGAAGACCGTTTCGTCAACGCGCTGGTCGCCCCGGAATACCTCAAGCAGGACTTCACCCTGCAAACGCCTTACGCCTATCTCAACCAGGTCGCGCCGCTGACCGAAGGCGAGCATGTGGTCGAAGCGATCCTCGCCGAACCGTCCGAGTGCAAATTGCTGCAGATCGAAAAAGGCGAGCCTTGCCTGCTGATCCGCCGTCGCACCTGGTCGGGCCGCCAGCCGGTGACCGCCGCGCGCCTGATCCACCCCGGTTCCCGTCATCGTCTGGAAGGTCGGTTTCATAAATGAGCAGTGAAGTGAAGGTTTTACGCGCCGAAGGTTACCCGCGCATGCCGTGGAAAAACGGCGGCGGCAGCACCGAGGAAATCACCCGTGACGCCGGTGCCGGCCTCGACGGTTTCGGTTGGCGCCTGTCGATTGCCGATATCGCCGAATCCGGTGGCTTCTCGACGTTTATCGGTTATCAACGAGTGATCACGGTGTTGCAGGGCGACGGTATGACCCTGTGTGTCGACGGTGACGACACCCGGCCGCTGTTACCCCTCGACCCGTTTGCCTTCAGCGGCGAAAGCCAGGTCTCCTGCACCTTGCTCGGCGGGGCGATCCGCGATTTCAACCTGATCTATGCGCCGCAGCGTTACAGCGCTCGTTTGCAGTGGCTGGATGGCGAGCAACGGTTTTTCAGCTCCGCCGGCACCGTTCTCGTTTTCAGTGTCAGCGAGTTGCTGCAAGTGCAGGTCGGTGACAGTGCTGCGCAACTTGGCCGGCATGATTGCCTGCAACTGGACGGCAACACCGGTCTGGTGGAAATTGCCGTCAATGCGGGCTGCTGTGTGATCGAACTGACTGCACGCTGATCCGACTCTTGAAAAACCGCCGCTTTGAACAGTGCCTGTAGGGGCTGTTGAGAGCGGCGGTTTTTTTCATCCCTGCGTTCCCGAACGCGCACCAACTTGTTACCGAACGCCCCAGCGTGGCGCAAAACCACGCACATGAACTCGCCTTCCGCTTGTTCAAACCCACCCCGCGAAAAAATTCATACACGCCACGACCCTTGATTCAGGCGTCCTCCAGCCGTCTCCGCATTTTTATTGATCAACCCTCCAACAAGTTGGCCGCTCGATTGCATATGCTTGTATGTACAAGTAAAGACGTATGCGTATGAGTCGTCAGAGGTTCTCCGCAGCGTCC
>NZ_JBJUVZ010000008.1:0-365418 GCF_046097675.1 Pseudomonas sp. UV AK001 | reverse complement strand
CGAACGCCACGACGTCGTGGAAAAGAACAGCTACACGGAATTCAAGGCCGAAGAACACCACACCGTCTACGCAGACCGCAAAGTCGAAGCCCGCGCCAACGACCACCTGACCGTGGGCGTGAACCAGCACATCAAGATCGGCACCGGGCAATTCATCGACGCGGGGCAGGAAATTCACCTGAGCAGCGGGATGAAGGTGGTGCTGGAAGCCGGGGCCGAACTGACGCTGGTCGGTGGCGGCAGCTTCATCAAGATCGATGGCGGCGGCGTGACCATGAGCGGGCCGGCGATCAACATCAACTCCGGCGGTGGGCCGGGAAGCGGGACGGGTGCGGCGCCGTTGATGCCGGGCGTGCTGAAACAGGCGGATGCCGATAAGGCGGGGGCTGTGCTGACGCCGGCGCAGATCAATACCCTCAAGCGTAATGCGCCGTTCTGTGAAGAGTGTGAGAAGTGTAAGGCAGGTGCCTGTGCCATCTAATCGACTGACACCCAAGGATTGGCTGGCACAACAGCCGTTGCAAAAAGACGAACGCCTGTATCTGATCGTCAGTGCTGCCAGTGATGCAGAGCCACTCAAGCCCTTTTATCAGCATGATACGGCTCCGCAACTTCTACCTATCTGGAGCGGAACACCGTACGCCGATTGGAAACCGGTGATGCCGTACCTCGCAGAAATCACCCCGAACGCTGGATTTTTGTCGTGGATCGCTGAAACCGACGCATTGGATTGGGGGTGGCTCGCCGTGTCTACCTGCGATCCAGACCTGGTAATGGAGCATTTACGTGGCCTCACCCAAGTACGTATGCCAGATGCCACGGAAGTATTTTTTCGATTTTGGGATGGTCGGCATATCTACCCGATCATAGAGGCCCTTGGCCCTGCTACCGGCGAAGTTTTACCGGTATTCGAGCGATATTTGATCAATGGCAAAAGCGTTGAAGTGGGCCGAAGGGCAGTGCCGCCTGCGAAAGAGTGGCCTTGGTGGGAAGTGCCTCAAACGCTGTTGGATCTCCTCGCGAAAAAGGATCACACCACAGTCGTCGAGAACCTGATGCAGTGGCTATCAGAGGATTGTCCGGAGCTGTTCTTCGAGTTTCCCGTAGCCAACCTGCGTAGAAAGGTTGAGCGCTTCGTACGCCAAAATCCAAATACAGAAGAAATGGCAGAGCGTCTTGCTGCTGAGCTGACAAAGGAAGTCACGTCATGAATACCCCGATTGGTACATTGGTCCTGCGTGTGCTGGACGCCAAAACGCCTGACGTGAGCCTGATTCTCAAAGACTTCAAAAACTGCCTGAGCGATTACAAGGAATGGGCTGACGGTTTCTGGACAGGCTGGGCACTGGATGTCGACCAGACCTTCAAGGTCGGCAATGAAGTCAGCGTCACGAAACGCAAGACCAAAACCGGTGCCGTGGAAACCTATGCGACTTGCCCGTTGGTAGGTGATTTCACGCTGATCCATATGTTCGAGTCAGCGCGATTCGTCCCTATCGGCAACACTCCAGTAAAACTGGAGCCAGTGACCAAAGGAACCTTCTACGACGACGTTACGGGACCGGTCATCGAAACCATGATCGGCCCAAGCGGCATCAAGGTGGTTGAAGGCTGCAAGAAGGGTCAGACCTATCGCATCACATTCTTTCCGAATGTCTCGCAGAGCGATGTCAAAGCGCTCTATGACTCCTATCAAGGTGTTATCGGCAAGCTTGAAGGTTGGCTGCAAAGCGAATGGTCGAGCAAGTTTCAGCCGCAATGGGCGAGCTACTCGGCGGCAGATCGTGCCGGGCGTTCGGTCATTTTGCTTAAACGGGCACTGGATGGTTTTGAGAAAGCTCTTCTTCGCCTATGGGACGACATCAAAAGCCTGTTCGAGCTGCTCGCTAATCCGCGAAAAAACTACGCAAAACTCAAAAAGTATCTGTCGGACATCGAAATCGACAAGCTCTATGCCGCGTCGAAAGAGTCCATCGCCTCAGGGTTGCTGATCCTCAGCGACGAGCCGCTGATGTACATCTATGTTTCGGCGATTGTGGCGTGGGTCGGCATGCTTCCGCCGCAGGTCATCGTCGACGTTATGATGGCGATTGCTTCGGAGTTTCTGATCAACGTACTGGTAGGCATCTGCCTGACAGGGGGTGCCGGACTGGCTGTAAGAGCAGGGACAAAAGTCCTGTCCACCGTCAAATCGGGAGAAGCAGTCAAATACCTGGAAGATCTTGCCTCCACTCTGATGACGCTCAGCAACAAACACGCCCTGCCCGCTCACGCGGAAGTGTCGAAGCCAATCATCGCCAGCGCTAAAAATGTGCCGATGAAGCCCGCAAAAACCGCAGCGTTGAAGATAGATGAAGCCGCCACTGAAGCGCCCAAGCCTAAACCCCAGCCACCGCAGGCCGCACCGAAAAGCCAGGTAGCGGAGCAACCAGCCAAAGGCCCGCTGCCGAAAACTTCAGATACACCGAAACAAGAGGTCAAGGACGCCTCCTCATTTCCACGGGACAAAAAGCAGAAACAAACCTCGCTTCAGCCAAAGGAAAAGATCGACGACGCTCCTGATCAGTCCAAGACACCTGACGACAAAAGCGCTACCTGTGCCAAGAAAACCTGCACCAATGGCTGCCCGGTTTCAATGGTGACGGGTGAAGAACTGTTGACTATTACCGACGGCGAACTCGGCGGTTTGCTGCCATTCACCTGGACGCGTCTCTATCGCACCAGTGCGGCGGAAATGGATTGCGGCCTCGGCTTTGGCTGGAGCCATGCCCTCGCCCAACGGGTGGAGATCAATGGCGATGAAGTCGTATGGACCGACCACGAAAACCGTGTCACGACTTTTCCTATGCCGAGCGAGCAGCGTCCGGCAATCACCAACAGCCTTTCGGAAGCCGCGATCTTCATCGGCAACGACCCTTCCGAACTTATCCTCACACAGGCTGGCGAACGTCCGCAGTTCTATCACTTCCGCTTCAACACCAAAGGCGCGACGCTGATCGCCATCAGCGACAACTACGACAATCGCCTGCACATAACCCGTGACATCCACGGTCGAATCAAGCGCGTGGATAACGGGGCCGGTCGAGCACTTCTGGTTCGGTACGACCGCAAACACATTGTCTCCATCGACTATCAGCAATTCGTCCCGGCAGACAATCTGGAAGATGCATGGAGCACCGTCCAGACGCTGGTCACCTACACATACGATGCTCAACAACGCCTGATCAAAGCCACGAACGCTGCCGGTGAATCCGAGCGTTACACCTACAACGAACAGAACGTCATTCTCGAGCGGCAACTCGCCGGTGGCGCCAGCTTCTACTGGGAATGGGAAAAGGAAGGCAAGTCAGCGCGTTGCATCCATCACTGGGCCAGCTTTTCGCAGATGGACGCGCACTACGCCTGGGATGACAAAGGTAGTGTCACTGTTACCAACGCCGATGGCAGTGAAGAGGTCTACACCCACGACGACAAGGCTCGACTCGTCGCCAAGGTCGATCCGGATGGCGCGGAACACCTGAAAGCTTACGACGATCAAGGCCGGTTGATCGCCGAAAAGGATCCACTGGGTGCGGTCACTGAATACCAATACAACGAGGCCGGTCGCCTGGTCGCGGTCATCCCGCCGGAAGACATGCCGACCTCCTACGAGTACTACCACGGCTACGTCCGTGTGGTTAACCGTGGTCCGGCCAAATGGATCTACTGGCGCAACGACCAGGGCGATATCACCGAACAAATTGATCCAGATGGAAACTCGACGCACTACAGCTACGATCGTCAGGGACGCTTGCTGGAAATCAGACACCCTGATGGCAGCCGTCATCAACTGGGCTGGAATAACCTCGGCCAGTTGCTGGAGGAGCGCCTGCCCGACGGCGGTCAACGCAAATATCGCTACGACGCGCTCGGTCGGCAGATCACACGTCAGGCTGAAACCGGTGCAATCACCCACTACCAGTGGGATGCTGCAAACCGTCTGGCACAGATCACCCTGCCCGGTGGTGCCACCCGCGCGTTTACCTACAACCCGTACGGTCGCGTCACGGCTGAACGCGACGAACTGGGCCGCATAACCCGTTACGAGTATGCCGATAACCTGCACCTGGTCAGCCGTCGAATCAACCCGGACGGCAGTCAACTGCGTTATCGCTATGACAACGCACGCCTGCTGCTCACCGACATCGAAAACGAACGCGGCGAACACTATCAGCTGGATTACTACTCGAACGGGCTGATTCAGCAGGAAACCGGTTTCGACGGACGCCGCACTGCCTACGAGTATGACCTCAACGGCAAGCTGCTGAAGAAAACCGAATTCGGTGACGACGGCAACGAACTGGTCACCGAGTACCAGCGCGATGCCGCTGGCCGACTGCTGGTGAAGACCCTGCCCGACGGCGAGGAAATTCACTACAGCTACGACGCACTTGGCCGTCTGGTCAACGTGGACGATGGTCATTGGCCGCTTGCTTATGAATATGATGTGCAGGATCGGCTGATCACCGAGCATCAGGGCTGGGGCACCACGCGTTACGAATACGACAGCGTCGGACAGCTCAATCACTGCCGCCTGCCGGATGGCAGCACACTCGATTATCGCCACCAACCCGGTGGGCATCTGAGCAGCATCGACCTCAACGGCACACGTCTGACTTCCCACCAGTTCAGCGCCGGTCGTGAACAGCAACGCCAGCAAGGTTTGCTGCTCAGCCAATACCAATACGATGAGCAAGGTCGCCTGCAAGCGCACAGCGTCAGTCAACGCGACAAAAACCTTTTCCAGCGTCGCTACAACTATGATGCCAACGGCAACCTCGCCGGCATCGACGACAGCCGTAAAGGCAATCGCAGCTACCATTACGATCCGCTGGATCGCCTGATCAACGTACGTGGCGCAACACCCGAAAGCTTCGCCCATGACCCGGCGGGTAACCTGCTCGGTCAGACCGACATGCCTGTTGCCAACCTGGCCAACGTCAAAGGCAACCGCCTGCTGATGCAGGGCGACCGCCACTACGACTACGACGCCTACGGCAACCTGATCCGCGAGCGGCGCGGCGCTAACCAGAAACTCGTCACTGAATACCGGTATGACTGCCAACATCGTCTGATCGGCGTAAGCCTGCCGGGAGGCAGTACGGCGTCGTACAAATACGATGCCTTCGGCCGCCGCATCGAAAAGACCGTCGACAGCCATACCACCGAATTCCTGTGGCAAGGCGAACGTCTGATCGCCGAAAGCGCCGACAACCGCTATCGCACTTACATCTACGAACCCGGCAGCTTCCGCCCCTTGGCGATGCTCGACGGCGAGGGTCCTCTAAAGGCCACGCCGTTCTACTATCAACTCGACCACCTCGGCACACCGCAGGAACTCACCGACTACAGCGGCGAGATCATGTGGTCGGCTAAATACCGTGCCTATGGCAACCTTGCGGCACTGGATGTCAGCGAAATCGACAACCCGCTGCGCTTTCAGGGTCAGTACTTCGACGCCGAGACGGGGTTACATTACAACCGGCACCGCTACTACAATCCGAACACAGCGCGGTATCTGACGCCGGATCCGATCAAGCTTGCGGGTGGGTTGAATAACTACCAATACGTACCGAACCCTACGGGTTGGGTCGATCCACTGGGACTGAGTACGACCTGTCCTGGCCCTGATTGCAAGCTACCGACGAACTCAGCCAACGCCACCAAGCCTGACCATTTGCCGATGAGTCAGGAAAAGTTCGATGAAATAATTGATATGAATAAGGCTGATCGGCCACCGAATCCTGGTGACTATCTTCCTGAGAACTACATTAATGCTCATCGAGAGCTCTTCGCAAAAGAGGGAGGATCCTTCGTGGTAATCGAAAGTTGGATCACCGGCTCCAGCTACCCAACCTTTCCTCAACGGAAATTTGTGGGCCTATCTTCTGAGATGGAAGAAGTCGTTGCCAAATACAGAGCTGCAGGTAACGACTGGAGAGTTTTAAATAAAGAGCTGAACCTTGGTGCGAAGACTCTCGAAGGTGAAGGCATCTATATTGTTAAAATAAAGCCGGATGACCCTCGTTTTAAATATGAAATGCCAAATGGTAAGGAAAATGGTGCCTACCCTAACGAATGGGTTCCTGGTGGTGCAACGAAAAGCGGTACAAAAGAAGCCGCTCTGATCGGCTCTGAGAATGTCACTCACAACAGTGACATTGGAACGCTGCTGAAAAATTTTGACGATTGGGAAAAGCTTCAATGAAAACTTCATTTGAAACCGCCTTGGAACAACATGAAATTTCCGAATTTTTCAAAGGCGAAGGGATTTATTTCGCTAGAGGTTCCGACTGGGGCGACCATCTACATATCAGTAACTGGCAGGAAATGTGCAGTGTATTGAAAACGCAAAAAGCTGCGCAAAGTCTTTTGACGAAGATATTTGAAGACTATGCGAAATACTTAAAAGAGAACTATGAAGATGCGGCGAGCCTGCTCTCAAACATAACCGCATATTACATCCTGAAAAATAAAATACATTTTCTATCGGCGGAAGGTTACGACCTGATCGCAAGCCTTGACGACAAGACAAAAAACAATATTGGAAACCTGTTCCGATACTTGAGAAAGGTGTATGACAAAAAAAACGAAAACTCATCCAAGTATTCTTTTGAGCAAGAGATTCAAAGACTGAAAAACAATGATTGCAACATAGATATTGAGAATCTTTAGTCGATTCCTGAATCTGAATTAAGTAGCGCAGGACAGAGTTACTCGGCAGCTCAAATTACTCCACTTGAGGCAATGTGGAAAGGGTCCGCTTTTTTGTAACCAAAGGGGACAAATTTATTTTTTCGTCAAAGACAATAAGAAAATAAATCTGTCTCCTTTTCTCCTTGTAGCTGACGCCAACTCCGTTATTCGAAACGGGACGTTTACACCTGAGTTAAACGATTACGTCGCAATCCCTGGAGGGATTGGAAGTGCAAAAGGTTTGCTCGTTGGTGTCGATAGGGCTACTGGAGAAATTACTACAATGCACCTCAAACCCATTTCATTCTTTGAAAATAAAGCTCCGAGTTTAGGGTGGAAAGCACAACCGAAGTCGGTAAAAACAGACACGATCGGTGCTGACCATCAGGTCGGATGGAAGTCTCCTTACGGATTAAAGACAGAGCAATAGACATGTTAATAAAGGACATCAGTTGGATATCCAAAGACTCGGCTGAGGCGGAAGTTGAGATCAGTGACGGAAACTTTACCTGCATTGCCTTTTCTCAGCGATGCAGTGCGAATATTGGAGAAACCATAAATGAGCCACTGCATGTTTTCTCGTTAAAAGATGCAATGATCTGTGAAACCGAGTCGGCAGTAGGGATCTGGAACACAGAGAAACCTGGGCTATCTCGAAAAGTAATTGCCAGAGTAATAAATGCATCAGAGCATCTTGTGGCCGTGGGTGGAATAAAACTATTAATCGATGACTACTTACCCGGCGGCATAAATACTGGCGACCTAATCGAGTTCAAATACGGCCGAATTGATCTCTGGTAAACAATCCAAAGGGGAACCAGTCCAGTCAAAGGGGACCAGTCAAAAGGGACAGACTTATTTTTCGGATCTATTTTTCGTTGAAAAAATAAACCTTGGACCTGTCCCCTTTCACCTCTTTTCATCCTGAAAAGAAAATCCGTTTTATCTCACACAAAACCAACCTCTCAATCTGATTTACACCCCACACAAAGGACTGTCTCTTGCCACACCTAACACGCTCACTAACTCTCATCCTCGCCTTGACTCTGTCCCTGAACGCAACCGCCCTGTCACTGCACTCAGAAAAACGTCCCGACGGCACCGTTGCGTTGTTGCTGACAAATGATCCCGCAGCGCCCACTCCTCCAACACTGAATCAGGATCCGGCAATTCGAACTTCGCTGGTTGCTTTTTTTGGCTATGCGACCGGTAGCTACACAAACGACAACACCATGATCGTGCAGCAGGTGCTTGAATCCCTCGATTCAGAAGTTTCGACTTTTGAAGAAGGGGTACCCGCCGGGAAAAAGATGATTACAGCCATGAATGACCGTAATAACGGTATCGAACGGGCTGCCTTGTTGCTGGATGAAAAGGGCCAATTGGTAGCCGTCGGGTTGGTAAACGGACACTGCACAGTAAAGTCCCGAGAAGAGTCGTTGAGCTGTAATGACCTAACGGACACTGTGCTGACTATCTTCCAGCCGAAAGGCGCGAACAAAGATGATGCTGCGTCTCTTGTTACCTGGAGTAAACAACTGCCGCCCATGCAAGCCATCCTTGCCGAGAGCGACAATCCTGAAACACGCGCTAATGTGCAGAAGATTGCGACTGTCGAATACGTTCCCACAGATCCGAAAAAGGCGGCGTGGAGCGCTTCACAGCTTCCTTCCGACTTTCCGAAATTCATGCTTCCGTTGCTTCCCGAGCAAGCTTATTTGATCGGTGCTGGAGCACACGGAGAATTCACAACGCCCGGCATGGTCGGCGCCCCTATGGATGGCGACTGGGATGAAATGGCCGGCCGGCCACGACATGAGTTCGAGGTCATTCTGCGGACCTACACCGAGTACGCAAACGTGCTGGAATTTTACAAACAACATGCCAAAGATGCCGAGATCAGCGGCACCGAGAGAAAAGCACTTGTTGAGGGGTATATCGGTGGCGGGACCTACAAAATCGAGATCAACAATCGAAAAGAAGAGGGAACCGTGATCACCCTTTCCGCCTGGAAACAGGAAGTCTGATGAACAACAAGGGGCGACTTCAATCGCCCCTTGTTGCTAGCCAACAAATAAAGAAACCAGATTAATTTTCGTAAAACACAAACCTTAAACCGGTCCTCCCCCCACCTTTTTTTATTATTAGGACAAGCAACAATGTTAACCGACCTACAGGCCCGAGCGTCACTGAAGGGGTTGATCGAAAAACACCTCAGCAAAAAACAACCTGATTTCGATCACCTGATCGATCTTATTCAAGATCATTCCCGACAGGTCCCGATCAGAGGTGTGTTTGAGGATATTCGAAGCTCGAATAACGCTCAGTACACACAACAAGAACTAGAACTGATCGTGGACCTTTTATATATGTATGGATAAGCCGATTAAATATCGATAATCAAGCCATATGACCTCAACAACGATTATCCCTGTTGGCCCTGAATTATCCCTTCCCCCACCTCATACTTAACCACCACCCGATTCCCATACAACCTCTCCCTCTCCACCAACGCCCCCACCTGCCCCTTCTCCCTCACCTCCCGCCAAATCTCATTCTCCCGAAACACCTGCTCCCCCTCCCGCACAAACCGATGCCCTAACTCAAACACGTGATACCGAAACTCCCGCTCCCGATCACAAAGCAACTCTCCCTCCAGTTGCGTCTCCCCCACCTTCAACTTCAGCTGAAAGCTGCGATCCGTCGGGTTGTGCAGTACCAGGTCGATGTAGTTGTAGAAGATCGCCGCGCCGGAGCCGAATGGCAGGACGCGGCCGTCGTCCGGGAAGGGGTCGAAGCTGTGGTTGGCGCGTTCGATGACGACCAGGGGTGAGTGAATGGCCATCCAGTGGATGAGGTTGCTGAGTTGGCAGATGCCGCCGCCGATGCCGGTGCGGGCCTGGCCGAAGGACAGTTCCATGCCTTCGACGTAGCCGCGTTTGCGGGTCGGGCGGCCAACGAGGCGGCAGAAGGAGAAATACTCGCCGGGGGCGATGGTGACGCCGTCGATGGCGGCGACGGCGAGTTTGAGGTTGATGACCTTGTTGTGTTGCAGCGCCAGATCGGAGTCGCCGAGTTTGCGGATCAGTTTTGAGGTGTGTTTGAGGTAGCGATACGGCAAGCGCTCAGGCGTCGCGGCAGGCCGTGCGTAGCGTTTGCTCGAGCAGTGCCAGGCGATGTGGCGGAACAGTCTTTTTTGCCACACGCGCAGCCAGTAGAGGGCCGGGTGGTAGAGGGAAAGTGGTTTCATCCGTGGCGAACGGCGCGGGCCGTTGTCTTCCTTGATCTGAAAAGGGCGGCGCATCTTACCGTGGAATATCGCCGTGTGCGCTGCTCGCGCAGGCGTCGCAAGCCGTTACAAGTCGGCCGACGCCGAGCGTTTCGAAATTAAGTTTGAACTAAGGTTGCGTCCCTACCATCCGGGCCACGAAGCAGCGGTTCTGTGTGCTGATTTCCGTCAGCAGAACCCTTCAACTTGAAGTGAGCCCAGACCATGAGTGCGATCGATTCCACCTCGAAACAACTGCCCGCCTTCAGTCTTGTATTGGTCAATTACAAGACGCCGGAAATAACCCGGATGTGCCTGGAGTTTCTTCAGGAATACGTCAAGGAACAGCAGATTCCGGTGTGGGTGGTGGACAACGATTCTGCCGACGAAAGCCTGGCTTACTTGCGCTCTCTGGACTGGATCAACTTGATCGAGCGCCCTTCCCCTTGCAAAGAAGCCGGGCATATTGCTCACGGCAAGGCACTCGATCTGGCACTTGCAAAGGTTGAAACCGATTACCTCTTTTTACTGCACACCGATACTTTCGTATTCGACAGCACTGTCTTTTCAATGATGATGAAAGAGTGCATGCAATCTTTGGATACAGCAGCCGTCGGTTGTGTCGAACAGCTGGACCGGGGTGTTTTAAGAGACACCTGGCGCTTGTCTTCGCGTTATTTCAAACACTATTTCCGGCGGGCGAAACTGCAGTTTGGCCTGCGCTCCCGGGAACCAAAACCTTACCGGGAGACCCACCTGAAAAGCTTCTGCACTTTGTGGAATGCACGGTTGATCAAGGCCCATGGCCTGCATTTTTCGCTGGATGACCGGGTCCCGGGATACACGCTGCAGGATCGATTAAGCAGCCTTGGCTACGGCATCAGATTCCTTTCGCCGCGGACGATCTTCCGCTACCTGGATCACATCCAGGCCGGCACTGTGGCGGCTGCCGGTGGCTACGGGAAAAACCACCGCCGCACCACCATGTATCAGCAAACACTCAAGCGTATTCAGATGCAGCAAGGCATGCGGCCGGCGAAATCCTGAACACAATAAAAAGGGCGACTTCACAGTCGCCCTTTTTTTATCCGAATTCTTTAGTCCTCTCTCCGGAGGAGGTGTCCGCCCAGTGTAATGGCCTGGCAATCCATGCACCGGTAAAGAGCCCTGACACTGGGCGAACGGGAAGGATTTTAATGGAAGTTGGCGGATATGTCGTGCTAATTGAGGATGAAATTTATGTACTAAAACGTTAACGGATATTGATCACCGATATTTCCCGAGAAACTTTCAGATTTATCGGATCCGATCATTTTATATGACTGTTCTCATACAACTACTTGTACAAGAACAGTCACGCTGTAGAGTTAATACTCAGCTTTCATGTTCACTGGTCACTTTTAATACATCGGTGTAAGTGACCACGACACTCTGCCCGATTTTCAGATCTTTGAGTTTGGCTTGGATTTCAGGCTTTTCGACATTGAGGGTTTTCGACTGGCCCGAAGGGTTTTCCAGGGTCACCTGGTTTTTCTTCAAATCAATTTTGGTGATTTTCAGTTGCACCTGAATCTGGCGGAATGCCTCGCCGCCAGGGTTGCTGCTGCCCACGGCGTTGCGCAGCTCGCCGGTACGCTCGGTGGAGCCAGGCAGACCTTTATCCACGTCGGTGTCCAGGAAGGCCGCCACGGAACGGGTGACTTGAATGTCGACCTTGTCGCCAACCTTGAGGTTGGCGAGGTTTTTCGCCTTGTCGCTGAGCTGGACATGCACTTGGCGACCTTCTTCGCCTTCAAGGACAACCTGATGATTGGCCGGATCAACCGCCAGCACTTTGGTGGTGACCTGATCCTTCTCGACAGTCGCCGACAAAGGAATATCGGCCGCGAACGCCGTGGAGGCAGACAGGACAGTGGCGAGTGCAATGGCGTGCGACAGTGATTGAAGCTTCATAAGCGGTACGTTCCCTGTGATGGATGGCAGCACACGGCGCATTCGGCGCCGTGCGTGCCAAGGAGCACAGACGCTGATCCGCCGTCGCTCTTGGCACAGGGTGAATCAGTACCCGGTCATCTCCAGATACCCTCGCCCGCCCTGACTGCCGCTCAACCGCACCGGGCCTTCCCAGTAGGGAATGCGCAGCCCCATCCAGGCGTCGGGATTGATTGCATCGAGGGTGATCTGCAGGTTCTTTTCCGGAATCCCGATCGACCAGCGCACCGGCATCGAACGACCCGCAACCTTCGCAGTGTCCTGCGGCGTCAGTTTGATCTGGTCAGAGTGCAGCGTTTCTGTCTGGCCATCGGCGTCAATCCAGGTACCGGTGAGGTACGGCGCGCCCTCCTTCTGGCGCATGCGGTAGAGCATGACGTGTGCGCCGTCATCAAGGTGCAGGGAGAACCAGTCCCAACCGGTCTGGTTGGCGGTCAGGGGCTGGCTGCTCCATTCCCGGTCGAGCCAGGCCGGGCCGTTGACGGTGTAGGTCTTGCCGTCGATTTGCAGGGTGCCGCTGGCCTGAAAAAACGGCTGGCTGTAGTAATACGACGCCTGGCCCTGTTCGGACTTCTGACTGAAGCCGTGATCACCTTGCAGCACCAGCGGACGGCTGGACGTCAGGCGTAGTTGATAGCTGAAGTTTTTGTCCTTTGCGCTGAGCTGCATATCGCCCAGCGGATCGCTCGCCTGACTGACAAAGCGCCAGTCGTCGATCCACGCCTCGAAAGGCACCGCACTCACCCCCGCCTGCCCGACGCCGCCACGGGCATACCGCTCGGCGGCGTGATGGACATTGGCCGAGGTCACCGCCGCATGACCAAGCCAGATCGTTTGATTGGCCCACCCCGGTTGCTCCGGCGAAGCATTCAACGCGCTACGGAACAACGTCCACTGCACGCCGAAATCATTGCCCTGAGTATCCTTGAGGTTGGCGGTCACGTACCACCACTCGATACGAAAACCGTCATGGGCGCCATGATCCGCCGGAAAGCTGAACACCCGCCCCGGCACCACCGGCGTGAAGGCCTGTGCCTGAGCGCCCATTCCGGCGAAGCCCTTCTGTTCCGGCGCCGGGTTGTCGCAGCCGCTGAGCATCAGCGCCAGAAACACCACGACGAAGCTAGTCCTCATGGGCAAACGTCCTCAACAAGTCCGCCGGTTGCGTGCGGTACAGCGAATACAGCGGCCACGCCGAGGCCAGCAAGGTCGCCAGCAGCGCCAACCCGGTCAACTGCAGCAACTGCCACGGAAACACCCGCAACGGCAGACTCCAGCCAAAAGCCTGAACGTTGATCACCGCATCCAGACACCACGCCAGCCCGATGCCCAACGGCAACGCCAGCACCAGCGTCAGCACCGCCAGCAGCCAGGTCTGACCGAGATTGAGCAGCATCAGTTGCCGCCGCGTCACGCCCAGGGCCCACAGCGGCGCCAGTTGGCCGAGGCGACTCTGGCTCTGGGTCAGCAGACTGATGAACAACGCCACCCCGGCGACGGCCAGCGTCAGGCTGTTGAGCGCGGCCGTCGCGGCGAAGGTTCGCTCAAAGACTTGCACCGACCAACCCTTGAGCCGCGCCTGATCGACGATGCGGCTGTCGTCGAGCTGGAAGCGTGCCTGCAAGGCGCTGAGCAATGCCGGAATCTTTGCCGGCTCGATCCGCAGGTTGAAGCGATTCGGCGTCAACTGCGGCCAACTGCGCAGCAGATGATTGCTGTTGACCAGCACATGCCCCTTGGGATTGCCGTAGTCGGCGTAGATCCCGACGATGCGCGGCGACCACGACAGGCCCGGCGTTGGAATCGTCAGATGATCCCCCGGCCGCACTTTGAGCCGGCGCGCGAGTTGCTCGCTGAGCATCACTGCGTCGTCCGTGGCCAGCAACGCCCACGGGTCGTTGCCCCGGGCTTCGAGCAGCGGCCAGTGCTGGCGATAGTGCGGATGGTCGATGATGCCGAACACCTCCGTCGGCCAGCCTTGCAGCGTCACCGAAACCTGCCAGTTGGGCAGGATCGCCGTGACACTCGACTGTTGCTTGAGCCAGCTGTACAGCTCGCGGGCCTGGGCCGGATTGCTCGGGTTCAGATACAGCTCGGCAGTAAGACGTTGTTCCAGCCAGTCATTGAAAGTCTGACGGAAACCGGCGGTCATGCTGCCGGCGCCGATGTTGGCCGCCATCGCCAGCAGCAATGCCATTAACGCCAGACTCAGTGCCGGCAGTTGCTGTCGGCAGTCGGCGAGAAACCACTGCCCCAGCACCGAACGGCTGCGCCCGAGCAAACCGTTCAACAGCGCACTGAGCACCACCGGTAGTGCCAGCGCCGCGCCGAGCAACAACCCGGCCATCAACACAAATCCGCTGGCCAGACTGTCACCCAACACCAACGCGATCAACGCAATCGCCGCAAACACCCCTGCCACCCAGCCCTGCCGGCGCAACCAGCGCGCATGTTGTTCGTGCCAGGCCTGCGGATCGGCCACCGCCAGCAACGGCAGCCGCGCCGCCCTCAGCAGACTGTTTGCCCCGGCCAGCAACGCACCGAGCAGGCTCAGGCCGATACCGCTGAACCACCACCAGGGACTCAGGCGCAACTGCCCCGCCACTTCCGCGCCGTACAACCCGCGCAGGCTGGCAGCGACATCCGGCAGCAGCACACTGGCCAGCCAGTAGCCGCTGACAACACCGAACAGTCCGCCGATCAGCGCCAGCGCACCGAGTTCGACGATCAGGCTAGCGATCAGCATTCGCGCGCTGACACCGCAGGCGCGCAACGTGCGCAGCAGTCCGCGACGCTGTTCCAGTGCCAGACCAATGGCGGCATGCACGATGAACAGGCCGACGACAAACGAAAGAAACCCAAGCGCATCGAGGTTGAGGTGAAAACTCTCGGTCAGCCGCGCCAGATTGTTTTCTTCGCCGCTGCTCTTGAGCTGCAACTGGCCTTTGAACGCCGCCGGCACGTCGGCGTGAAAATCCTTGGGCAACAGCAGCCGCGACAGTTGATCGGGTTGTTCGAGCACACGTTGAGCGACACCGATGTCCACCAGCAGCACGCCGGGCGCCATGTCCTTTTGCGCTCGCAGCGGCGGCAACGTCTGACCGGTTTCGGTTTGCGGTGTCGCGCCCTCGGTCAGATTCAACGCTTGCAAGGTGTCGGGGGAAATCCAGGTGCTGCCCGGCGGGCTGAAGAATTCGACGATGCGCTCGATCGGCATCGCCTGCCCCGCTACCGCGCTGTCGGCCGGCAGCGACACCGGCTCGATGCCCATCAATTGCAGGCGCTGGGATTCATGGCCCTTGAGGATCAAACGGCCCTGCAACACCGGCGATACCGGCCAGCCCTGACGGCGCAGATCGACAAACCACTGCTGGGAAAACGTCGCGCCATTCGGCGTGCTCAGGCTGGCCTGGGGTTCGCCGCCGATCATCTGGCTGGCGCGGGCGTAACTGTCCCGCGCCTGACTGTTGAGCGCTTCGACACCGGTCAACAGGCTGGTGGCCAGCCATAACCCGGTGAGCACGCTGAAAAACTGCACCGGGTGTCGCCGCCAGTGACTGAGCAAGGCGATCAGCGTTTGTCGGAAAACCCTCACGTCAGACGACCGCTGGACAACACCACCCGCTCCGCCAGTCGCGCGGCCACACGCTGACTGTGGGTGACCATCAGCAACGTGGTCGGCGTGTCGTCGAGCAATTCCAGCAACAGGCGCAGCACCTCGTCGCTGGTCGCTTCGTCGAGGCTGCCGGTGGGTTCGTCGGCCAGCAACAATTTGGGCCGCGACGCCAGCGCCCTGCCGAGCGCAACCCGCTGCTGCTGGCCGCCAGAGAGTTGTTCGGGATAACGCTTGAGCAGATCGCCCAACCCCAGACGCTGCACCAGATGATTCTGCCAGCGCGGGTCATGACGCCCGGCCAATCGCGCTTGAAACGCCAGGTTGTCTTCGATGCGCAGGCTGCCGATCAGGTTGTACTGCTGGAACACCAGACCGATTTCCGTGCGGCGCCAGTTGGCCAGTTGCGCTTCGCTCATTTCGTCGAGTCGATGTTCGCCGCTGCGGATGCTGCCGCTGTCGACTTTATCCAGCCCGGCGATCAGGTGCAGCAGCGTGCTTTTACCGCTGCCCGACTCGCCCATCAGCGCCAGACTGCTGCCGGGCTTGAGCATCAGGTCGATGCCTTGCAGCACAGGCAACGGGCCTTGCGGGGTGAGGTAGCTCTTGAAGACGTTTTGAACCTGCAGCATGCCGCCATCCGATCGTTGCGTGTGGGGCAAGGATAGCGGATCGCGATGGGTTACTGCCCCACCGCAACACTGGTCGGCGCCTCCCCCGGCGTGACGATGCTGTTCAGGTCGATGTGCTTCCACTCGGGCTTGGCCCCCAGCCGCGCATTGAAGCGGTAGTTGAAGGTGAAGTCGTCCGTCGTCGGCACGCTCAGCGGTTTGCCGTAGACCGACTCGATCCCCGGCAGGTCATAGCCCATTAACTGCAGCAGGGTCGGGAAGATGTTGTAGTGACTGGAGCGATCCTTGTTCGCCGCCAGTTGGGCCGACCAGTCGAGGGTGTGCAACTGATCGCCCTGGATCACCACCAGCGGCACCAGTCCTTCTTCTTCCACCGGGTCTCCGCCGCAATGGGTGTTGAGCCCTGGGTTGCCACGCTCGTGCAGGTCCTGTCCGTGGTCCGAGGTGTAGATCAGCAGCGCATTGTTCAGGTTGGCCTGGGCAAACACCCGAGAGAAAAATTCGCCGACATTCCACAGCACGGTGTTCTTGTAGGCGTTGCGGTACAGCACCCAGTCATCCGGCTGGCCGTTGAAGCCGTCGCGCTTGCCGGTGTCGGCGATTTCGGTGAACTGGCCGCGCGGCAAGGTCGGGCGGTAGGCCATGAAGGCGTCCGGGTATTTGTCGTGCACCGGGAAATGCGCGCCGACCTTGTTGATCACCACCAGCTCGGGCTTGTCGTCGTTGAGCAGCTCGATCAGCTTGGCAGCGGCGGCCATGTCGCGGTCGCGGACGCTGGTCTGGTCGAATTGCACGAATTCGTCGATGTCCTTTTTCTCGGTGTCGGTCATCAGGTTCTGCAGGTTGCCGCCGGTGCGCTGGGCGTCGATGTACACGGTGCGCAGGCCGGCCTTTTTCGCGTACTGCCAGATCGACGGCAGCGTGCTGTTGATGCGCATGTAATCGGCGCGGGTGCCGCCGTAACGCAGGGTGACGTTGGTGTCGGCGCTGCAATTGGCGATGGACGCCGCATAGCCGTAATTGAAGATCTCGACACCCGGATGCGCCTGTTTGAGGTTGCTGTGCACGCCGAACGGCGCGTTGATATCCAGATAATTGCCGGAAATGCTTTCGTCGATGATCAGCACGATGTCGTGGCTCACTGCCGGGCCGTTGCGCGCCAGGGTCACCGGCTCACGGGGGCCGACGGTATTGTGCAGCGCCTCGTAGCCAAACAGATTGAGGTAGGCCAAAGGCGTGTACATGATCGGCAATCCGCGCGCGCCCTCTCCGGCCCGCACGAACAGCACGGCGCTGAGCAGCAGCACCCCCAGCACCGGCGCCGCAACTCGCAGCGCATTGGGAACCGGAATCGAATGACGCGGCCGCAGGCCGATGCCGATCAACAGCAAAAGTCCGTTGAGCACCCCGTGAGCGATCGCGTCCCGGTACTGGTACGCCGCTTCCTGGATGAAACCGCCGGAATACACCAGCGAGACAAAACTGCTGTACGTCAGGTAATCGGCAGTGACCCGTGTATAGACATCAAAGAACACCGCCGAAATAAACATCGCCAATGCGAACAAGTGCCGAATGAAAGTCTGCCTTATATACGCCGTTAGTAGTAATGCGAAAGTCAGCGCCAAAAACATCGCGCCAAAAAGCAGTACTGCCGGACCGATACCCATGGCGTTTAAACGTTCAAGGTAATAATCGGAATAAAGCAATAGATAAATAACTAAAAGCAGTTCTTTCAAATATCGAAACATGGCGGTTCCGGGGCGCTGCCGACGGGGCACGGTCAATGAATTGTCGGTCAATTTCTGACACTAGCACCGCGCTATCAAAGCGCAAGAATTGTCGGACTTTTGCCAAAAGCGTCAAAAAAACATTGACTCATTACTGACACACCCAAGTCTCTACAGCCCTTGAATTTTGCGGCCTACGACCGTTTATCGTTTTCTTTGAATTGTGAAAAACATGTCAAGGACGGGACAAATCCAGATGCAGCAAGTACTTGATGGCTAATAGCCCCCAAAAACGGGGGTGTTATACACATGCAACATGTCATTTTGCTGACACGCTTTCCCCACCCTGCGCTATACCCCTTTTGACAGTTCCAATTCGATCTTCCTCCACCGTCTTACGAGGCACGCCAATATGGACGTGAGCGTATTTGGTACGGGCTATGTTGGCCTGATACAAGCTGCGGCACTTGCCGATGTCGGACATCGAGTACTGTGTGTCGATATAGATCCAAACAAGATTAAACAACTGCAACAGGCAGTTCCGCCTATCAGTGAACCGGGTCTGTCGGCAACTTTGGAAGAAAACATCAAGGCCGGGCGTTTGCTGTTCACCACCCAGGCCAGCGATGCCGTTGAACACGCCGAACTGATCTTCATCGCCGTGGGCACCCCGGCCGACGAAGACGGTTCCGCCGACCTCAGCCACGTGCTCAACGTGGCACGGCAGATCGCAAGTTTCATGGAGGCCGATCGCACCCTGATCATCAAGTCCACCGTGCCGGTCGGCACGGCGGATCAGGTACTCGACACCGCCAACAACGAATTGCGCCGACGCGGCAAAAGCGGCCTGAACGTGCGGATCGTGTCCAACCCGGAATTCCTCAAGGAGGGCAGCGCCCTCGCCGACTGCATGCGCCCGGACCGGATCATCGTCGGCACCCTGGACCCCGAGGCCCGGGAACAGTTGAGCGAACTCTACGCGCCGTTCTGCCGCAACCACGAAAAACTGATGTTCATGGACAACCGCAGCGCCGAGCTGACCAAGTACGCGGCCAACGCGATGCTCGCCACCCGCATCAGCTTCATGAACGAACTGGCCAACCTCACCGAACTGCTGGGCGCCGACATCGAAGCCGTGCGCAAGGGCATCGGCTCCGACCCGCGCATCGGCTATCACTTCATCTACCCCGGCTGCGGCTTCGGTGGCTCGTGCTTTCCCAAGGATCTGCGCGCCCTGCTGCACACCGCCGAACACAATGGCATGCCGCTGAAACTGCTGCGTAGCGTCACCGATGTCAACGATACGCAGCGGCACATCCTGTTCAGCAAATTGAAGGCGCAGTTCCCCCAAGGCCTGGCCGGCAAGTCCATTGCCGTCTGGGGCCTGGCGTTCAAACCGAACACCGATGACATGCGCGAAGCCCCCAGCCGTTATCTGATGGATGCCCTGTGGGCCGAAGGCGCCAGCGTGCAGGCCTACGATCCCGAAGCCATGTCCGAGTGCCGGCGCATTTACGGTTACCGCGATGACCTGCACCTGTGCGCCACCCGCGACGACACCCTGGAAGACGCCGATGCGCTGGTGATCTGCACCGAGTGGAAGAACTTCCGCGTGGTGGACTTCGAACTGCTGGCCGACAAGCTGCGCTCGAAGGTGATCATCGACGGGCGCAACCTCTACAACCCGGAACAAGTGGCGGCCGCCGGCCTGCACTACAGCGGCATCGGTCTGCGCCATATCGCGCCTGACGGGTTGCGGTCATGAAAATCCTCGTCACCGGTGCGGCCGGGTTCATTGGCGCTCATTGCGTGTTGCGATTGATGCGCGACGGGCATCAGGTCATCGGCCTGGACAATTTCAACGCCTATTACGACCCGCAGCTCAAGCATGACCGCGTGCGCTGGGTACGCGGCCAGGTCGGCGATTTCCAGATTGCCAGAGTCGATCTGGCCGACGCCGCCGCCGTCGATGCGCTGTTTGTCCGCGAGTGCCCGCAAGTGGTGATCCACCTGGCGGCGCAGGCCGGGGTGCGTTATTCGCTGGAAAATCCACAGGCGTATCTGAACAGCAATCTGAGTGGTTTCCTGAACATTCTGGAAAGCTGCCGGCACCACCCGGTCGA
This sequence comes from Pseudomonas sp. UV AK001, assembly GCF_046097675.1. NCBI lineage: Bacteria > Pseudomonadati > Pseudomonadota > Gammaproteobacteria > Pseudomonadales > Pseudomonadaceae > Pseudomonas > Pseudomonas sp. UV AK001. The sequence continues at coordinate 345,328 of NZ_JBJUVZ010000008.1, read as the reverse complement.
GCATCTGATCTATGCCTCGTCGAGTTCGGTATACGGCGCCAACCAGCACACACCGTACACGGTGCATGACGACGTCAATCACCCGTTGTCGCTGTACGCCGCGACCAAAAAAGCCAATGAGCTGATGGCTCACAGCTACAGCTATCTGTTCGGCATTCCTTGCACCGGACTGCGCTTTTTCACGGTGTACGGCCCCTGGGGCCGGCCGGACATGTCGCCGATCCAGTTCGCCCGGGCCATCACAGAAGGCCTGCCGCTGAAGCTGTTCAATTACGGCCTGCACCAGCGCGATTTCACCTACATCGACGACATCGTCGAAAGCATCGCCCGCCTGACGACGCACCCGCCGCATACCCATCCGGAATGGGACCGCGAGCACCCCGACGCGGGCAGCAGCATGGCGCCGTGGTGCCTGTTCAACATCGGCGGCCACCATCCGGTGGAGCTGAAAACCTACCTGGCCCTGATGGAAAAACACCTCGGTCAGAAAGCCATAGTCGAGCTGCTGCCCCTGCAACCGGGCGACGTGCTCAACACCTGTGCCGACACCAACGATCTGGCCCAGGCCACCGGATTCCAGCCCCGGATAGAGCTGGATGAAGGCCTCGGGCGTTTCATCGCCTGGTATCGCGATTACTACCCGACTGCCTGTCGCCCACGCGCCGTTCGCGGCTGAACACCAGCGGAGGACTCCATGACTGGACATGAGAAAGGTGTACCGATCCAACATCTGGTTCGTGACAAACGCATGGATCCGGAACATCGAATGCGCCTCGACGCGGCCATCCACCGCCAGGGGCAAGGCTGGGTGACCGGACGCGAGGGTGGCCGCCCCTGGCAGCTGTCGCGCACCAACCGGGTACTGGCCTGCTTCGGTGCGCTGGTCATTCTGGTGATGATTTCGCCGCTGCTGATCGGTCTGGCACTCGCCATCAAGTTCACCAGCAAAGGCCCGGTGATGTTCGTGCAGAAACGCACCGGCTATCGCGGCCGCAAGTTCGGCATGTACAAATTTCGCACCATGGTCGCCAACGCCGAAGAACTGAAAGAGTCGCTGCGCCACCTAAACAAACACGGTGCCGACGCCATCGACTTCAAGATCGACCAGGACCCGCGCATCACCCGGATCGGCGGTTTCCTGCGGCGCACCAGCCTCGACGAACTACCCAACCTGATCAATGTGGTGACCGGCGACATGCGCCTGGTCGGGCCTCGCCCGACCTCGTTCAACGCCTACCGCTACAAGGACAAGCACCTCGCCCGTCTGGCGATCTACCCCGGCATGACCGGCCTGTGGCAGATCTCCGGGCGCAGCAATATCGACTTCGACCAGCGCGTTGAGTTGGACCTCAGCTACATCGCCGAGCAGAGCCTGTTGCTTGATTTGAAGATCCTGTTGAAAACCCCTTTCAAAGTATTCAGCGGCCACGGAGCAAGCTAATGGACGGTTCAACCAACAAAAGCCTGAGCATTGCCAGCCCCAGCGAGTCGAACCTGACGTCGACCGTGCTGGACCTGGATCTGCGGATCCTGTTCCTGACCGCCGCCAACCCCGGCGCCGGCACCACCACCAGCGCCCTGGCCATGGCCAGTCAACTGGCACAGATGAGCAGCGGACTGGTGCTGTACGTCGATGCCAGCCAGTCGGCGAACAACCTCACCCAGCAACTGAACCTGGGCAAGGAGCGCGGTCTGCGCGACCTGCTGTTCAACCCGGACAACCCGCCGCTGTTGCAGGACTGCGTGGTGCAGGTGTCGAGCCTGCCCTTCCACGTACTGCCCAACGGTCGGCCGATCCGCACCATGGACATGCTCACCGCCGAGCGCCTGAGCCCGTTGCTCGACCAGTTGGGCAGCCAGTACCGCTTCGTGGTGATCGACGGCGATGCCGTGTACTCCGCCGCCGACACCCTGGTGCTCAGCACCCAGGCCGACGGCGTGGTGTTCGTGGTCCGTGCCGAGGACACCCGCTGGGAAGTCGCCCAGGCCGCGGTGCAACGGCTGACCCAGGCCGGGGCGAAAGTGGTCGGTAGCGTGTTCAACCGGCGCAAGTACTACATGCCCAAATGGCTGTACAAAAACCTGTAAGCAACGCGAGGGATGACGCAATGAACGCCAAGATACTGGTTCTGCTGATGCTGCCGCTTGCAGGTTGCTCCAGCAACTCCGAAACCCAGACCATGCCGGTGAATATCCTCACCGCCACCCCGGCCAATGCCCAGGCCACCGACATGCCGAAGGTCGAGCAGACCCTGCGCCCGCAGGATGTGCTGGACGTGATATTCCACATCAGCACCAGCGGCTCGGACGCTTATCGCGTGCAGTCGGGTGACCAGATCGGTCTGAACTTCACCGCGGCCAGCCAGCTCAACGGCAACCAACTGGTGTTGCCGGACGGCACCATCAATCTGCCGGGTGCCAACACTTCGGTGAAGATCGCTGGGCTGACCAGCGATGAGGCCCGGGATGAAATCCAGCGCGCCTATCAGCGCAAACAGTTGTTCCAGCCCAATCGCAATCAGCTGACGGTGCAGATCATCAGTCCGCTGACCAACGAGCAGAACCTGAAAAGCGCCCTCAACCACCCGGCCACCGGCATGAGCCGCGAGATCACCGTGGGCACTGACGGTTACGCGAGCTTCCCGGAAATCGGTGCCGTGCCGCTGCAAGGCATGACCGTCAATCAACTGGAAACCTTCCTCAACAAACGCTATGCGCAACTGCCGGGAAGGATGACCGTGGACGTGCTGCTCAAGTCCACCGCCGGCAACGAGATCTACGTGCTGGGTGAAGTCGGCCAGCCGGGTTCCTATCCGATCCGCCGCCCGGTTTCTGTGCTCGAAGCACTGACGTTGGCCCGAGGCACCAACGTCAAGGCGCGTCTGGACTCGGTGATGATCATGCGGCGCAACGGCAATCAGGTGCAGGCCGTGCGCTACGACGTCGAGAAAGCGCTGGCCGGCGACGCCTCGCAAATCGCCTACCTGCAACCGGACGACATGCTCTACGTGCCGAAGACCAAACTGGCGAGTGCCGGTGATCTGGCACGGCAACTGGCCGACGTGGTGCTGTTCCAGGGCGTGGGGTTCAGCTTCGGCTACCGCGTCGACAACAAGGGCAGCAACAACAACTGACTCTCGGGTGACCTGACATGAATCCAAAGGAAAACTACCTGCATGAGTTCTTCAGGATCTTCTTCGCCAACAAGCGGCTGGTGAAGCGTGTCTTCCTGATCTTTGCAGTGATCGCGCTGGTGCTGCCGATGGTGCTCAAACAGAGCTTCGATATCACCGCCCAGGTGATCGTGCAGTCGAAAAAACTCTCCCAGGGCGACGCCACCACGTCGCTGACCGTGGACAACGCCACGTTCATCCCGCCGTCACTGGCGGACATGGAAACCGAGAGCAACATCCTGCGTTCGCCGGCGCTGATCCGCCAGACCATCAGCGAACTGCGGGACAAGGGTGAATACACCCCGCCGCCCGGGATGTTCGCAAAACTGATCGGCGATCCATTCCGGCGCTACATCACCTCGCCGCTGCGTCAGTACCTGATCAACCCGCTGCGCAATCTGCTGGGGCTGGAAACCGATCCGGTGCGTGACACCGTGCTCGACGGGTTGACGCAACAGGCCATCGACAGCCTGAAGATCGAGACCCTGCCCGGCTCCAACGTGATCTCGATCGTCTACAGCTTCCCGGATCCGCATCAAGGCACGACCTTCGTCGCCGCCCTGCTGCAGAACTATCTGGTCAGCCGTCAGGCGCTGCAATCGATCGACCTGCCGCAGTCCTTCTACGAGACCAAGAAGCACCTGTATCAAGTGCGCCTCGACGGTCTGGAAGCCAACCGCCAGGCCTTGCTGGAACGTGTCGGCGCGGCGGATCCGAAGGAAGAAATCACCTTCCGCCTGAATGCGATAAACACTGAAGAGCAGGCGCTGAACCTGTATCAGGATCGTCTGCTGCAAAGTCAGCGCTGGCTGGAATACCTGAAAACCAGCCTGGCCGCCGCCAGCAACAACAAGCTCAATGACTACACCTTCCCCTACACCTTCACCACCACCGTCGACAACGTGGCGTTCGAAGACCGGGAGATCAAACAGCTGGGCGAACAACTGACCACCCAGGTCAGCCGTTACATGAACGATCTGGCAGTGTTCCAGCCCGGCAGCGAGCCGATGCTGCTGACCCGCGAACAGATCGCCCGCACCCGCCAGCAGTTCCTCAAAGTGGTGAGCAACCGCATTCAGGAACGCACCAACGATCTGGCGGTGGTGCAACAGGTGATCGATCAGAAGACGGCGCGCATCGCCGAGTTCAAGGCGCGCATCCATGACTTGCAGCAGACCCAAAGCAAACTGCGGCAGATGGACACCGAAATCGACGCCCTGCATGCCGCGTTCTCGACCTACGCCCAACGCTTCGCCGAAAGCAGCACCACCCGCGCGCTGAACGACGACCTGTCGAACGCCCGGGTCCTGAGCCCGCCATTCGAGCCGACCGAAGCGGCGTTCCCCAAACCGCTGCTGATCATTCCGTTCGGTCTGTTCACCGGTCTGCTGCTGGCGATTGCCCTGGTCTACGTGCGTGAGTTCTTCGATCATCGCTTCAAACACCCGGCGCAAATCAGCCACGAGCTGGGCGTACCGGTGCTGCTGGTGATCAACGATCAGAGCACCCAGCCGGGCAATCCGCACAAGAACTGGACCGTGCCAAGCTTCGTGCACTGGGTGCGCAATTGAACACGCCGTCCTCCCCGAATGCCGCGCTGCCGATCATTCATTTGCTCAGCAGCGGTGGCTTCTATGGGGCCGAGCGGATGTTGCTGGATCACTGCCTGGCGACACCGGGGCAGCATCAGGTGCTGTTTCTCGATGCGCCAGCGCAGCTGATCGAGCGCTTTCGCGAGGCGGGTGTGGATGCGCAAGGTTGCGCCGGGCTCGGCGCACTGCTCGGGCATTTGCGTCAGCGCCGGGCGGAGCGTCCGTTGATCAACACCCATAATTTCAAGGGCCTGTTGTTCGGCTGGATGGGTGCTTCGCTGTTGCGTCTGCCGCTGGTGATCACGCAACACGGTTTCACCCCGCGCAGCCGCAAGCAGAAGTTCTACACCTGGCTCAGCCTGCAACTGTGCCGCACGGCCTCGGTAGACCGGGTGGTGTGCGTGGCCGAAAGCATCGCGGTGCTGCACCGCCAGGCCAGCGTGCGGGCGGAGAAGCTGCAAGTGATCCCCAACGGCCTGCCGGCAGCGGTCGCCCAGCAAACGCTGCAAACCGAAAATCCGCGCTGGCTCGCCGGTTATGTCGGCCGGCTGAGCAGCGAGAAAGGCCCGGATCTGTTCCTCGATGCCCTTATCCCGCTGTGTCATCAACACCCGCAGCTCGACGCAGTGATGCTCGGTGACGGCCCGGAACGCGAGGCCTTGCAGGTACGAATCGACGCCGCCGGGTTGCAGCAGCGCATTCGCCTGCCGGGTTATCAGAACGACATGCGCCACTGGTGGCAGCGACTCGACGCGCTGGTGATCAGCTCGCGCACCGAAGGCACACCGATGATTTTGCTGGAGGCCATGCAGACCGGCGTGCCGGTGGTGGCCTTTGCGGTCGGCGGGATTCCCGATGTGCTGGAACACCGGCACAACGGCCTGCTCGCCGCGCCGACCGACAGTACCGCACTGGGCCGTCAGCTCGACACCCTGCTGAGCGACAGCGGGCTGGCGCGCAGGCTGCGGGACAACGCAAAACGCACGCAACAGGACCGCTACGACCTCAAGGCCCTGGCCGAACGCTGGTCGCAGCTGTACATCCGCACGGCACGGGAGGCACGCGCATGATTTTCCCGCTCTCGATCGTCAGCTTGCTGGGTCTGGTCTGCATCGCCTTGCTGGCCAGCCCATGGCCCTATCTTGCGCCGGGCGCGGTGCTCGGTCTGGTGGGGTTCGCCGTGCTCTATCGCAAGCCGACCTGGGGCCTGCTCGGCATTGCCGCGCTGGTGCCGTTCGAGGGCTTCTTCAAGGACAGCTCGCTGTCGGGCAGCAAGCTGATCGGCGCGTCACTGGCAGTGATCCTGATGCTGCAACTGGCGATGCATCAGATCCCGGCGGAACGCCTGCGCAGCAATATCTGGCGTTACCTGATCTGGTTCATGGTTCTGTACTTTCTGAGCCTGCTCAACACCGATGACATGGGCATGTCCCTCGGTCATCTGCGCGAACTCAGCGTCGGTCTGATCCTGTTCGTCATCACCTTGCTGATCGGTCGCGAGTTGAACCTCGACCTGTTCGCCCGCCTGGTGACACTGGCCGTCAGCGCCACCTGTGCGATGGCGATGTTTTCGACCAAATTCCAGGATCAGGGCCGCGCTGCCGGTCTGCTCGAAGACCCGAACGCCTTCGCCATGCTGATCGCCTTCGCCGTACCGCTGGGCCTGCTGCTGATCATTCGCAGCCCGAACCTGTTGCACCGTCTGTTCTGGGGCGGTTGCTGCCTGCTGCTGCTCGGCGGCATGACCAAGACCGAATCGCGCTCCGGGCTGGTGGTGCTGGCGCTGAGTCTGGTGATCGGTTGCTGGCACTACCGCGCGCAACTGACACGCATCCGCCCACGGCACCTGGGCTTCGCCATGCTCGGCGCGGCGATTGTGATTCCGCTGGCGATTTATGCGATGCCCGCCGGCTATCTGGCGCGTATCCAGTCGCTGAGCGTGCTCAGTGCCGGCGCCCGGGGCCACGATGACGAGTCCCTTGGCCGTCGCGCTTCGTACATCGTGGTCGGCAGCCAGATGATCCGCGAGAACCCGCTGCTCGGTTCCGGCCCCGGCACCTTTCCCCTGCATTACGCCACCACCGGGTACGCCAAGGCGTTTTCTGCCAACCGCAAGATCGGTGACCTGTACCGCCGGGCGCACAACACCTACCTGGAAATTTTCAGCGAACTGGGAATTCCTGCCGGGCTGCTATTCGTCGGCATGCTCGCCCTGGGCCTGTACAACCTGATCCGCGCACGCCGCGCCTGGATGCAGCGCCGCGACTGGGAGCAGGCCGACATGATGACCCACCTGGGGGTGGGTTTCCTGTCGCTGACCCTGTTTCTGATGTTCCTCAGTGCACCGAACCAGAAGTACGTGTGGATCATGCTCGCGCTCACCAGCGTCCTGCGCCTGAAGGCCGAGCAAGCACCGTTGGTGGAGACAAGGACATGAGCCGGATCAGTGTTGTCATCCCGATGTACAACGAGGGCCGCCACATCGGCCGCACGCTGCTGGCGGCGCAGAAAGCCGCCCATGCGGCCAACGTCGAGTGCGAACTGATCGTGGTCGATAACGGCTCCAGCGACGAGGGCCCGCAGATCGCCCGCCAGTTCGGCGCGCAAGTGCTGGTGGTGCCGGGTGTGTTGATCGGCGCCCTGCGCAATCGCGGCACCGCCGTCGCCACCGGTGACTGGCTGGCGTTCATCGATGCCGACATCGAAATGCCCGAAGACTGGCTCACCGGGCTGTTCGCCCTCGAAGCCGAGGGCCACGCCGATGTGTTCGGACTGGATCTGCACACCCCCGCCTCTGCACCGTGGTACGCCGTGGCCTGGCAACGCCGCACCCTGCGCCCGACCAGCCACACCGCCCATGCCGTGGACTGGTTGCCCAGCTCCAACCTGCTGATGCATCGGCGCTGGTTCGACAAGGTCGGCGGGTTCAACGAGTCCCTGCGCACCGGCGAAGACAAGGAATTCACCCTGCGCCAGAGCGAACAGGGCGCGCGACTGCTGTCGGTCAACGAATCCGTGGCCCTGCACTGGGGCTACGAAATGAACTGGCGCGAATGGATGGGCAAGGAAATGTGGCGCCAGGGCAGTCATCTGCAACTGCTGCGCACCCATGGTTTCAGCCTGCGTCTGTTGCGTTTTCCACTGTTGTCGCTGGCGGCGTGGCTGCTGGACCTGCTGGCGATTTCCGCGTTGCTCAACGGCTTTCCCCATCACGCCGCGGTCATGGTGATCATGACCACGATCCCGGCGCTGGTGCTCAGCATCCGTCAGAGTCGCCGCCAGCACGATATCGGCCTGACCCTGCAACTGTGGGGCCTGCATTGGGTGCGCCTGCACCTGGCCGGCGCGGCGTTCATTCTCAGTCTGTGTCATTGGAATGCCAGGAGGCCTGCCCGTGGCTGAGTTCATTTTCTGGATGTGCCTGTTGCTGCCGGTGTACGCCTACGTCGGCTACCCGCTGTTGCTGACACTGCTGGCGCCGCTGTTCCCGGCGTGGCGTCACAGCCCGGCGCCGCCGCTGAACATCAGCATCGTGATCGCCGCGCACAACGAGGCGCGGCATATCGAACACAAGCTGCGTTCGCTGCTGTCCCAGGACTATCAGCCGGCCACCCTGCAAATCATTCTGGCCAGCGACGGCTCCAGCGACGACACGGTGGCTTGCGCGCACAAAGTGGTCGATTCACGAATCACCGTGCTCGACCTGCCGCGCCAGGGCAAGGCGGCGACACTCAATGCCGGCGTGGCCCTGGCCACGGGCGACATTCTGGTGTTCACCGATGCCGACAACCAATGGTCGCGGGAAACCCTCGGCTACCTGCTCGCGCCCCTGAGCGATCCGCAGGTCGGCGCCTGCGCCGGGCACATGGTGATCCCGGTCACCGGCGGCGGTTTGAGTGTCGGCGATAGCCTGTACCGACACTACGAAGGCTGGCTGCGCCGGGTCGAGAACCGCACCGGTTGCATGGTCTCCGCCGACGGCGCCCTGCTCGCCCTGCGCCGTGAGTTGTTCGAGGACGTGCCGGCGGAGGTCAACGACGACTTCTTCATCAGCACCTGCGCCCCGGTGAAATTCAAACGCATCGTCTACGTGCCTGAAGCGCAAGTGATCGACCACGGCGTCGATGAAGCGGACAAACAATTCCGCCGCCGTCAGCGTGTCACCGTTGGCGGCCTGCAAAGCCTGGCCCAGCGCAGCGAGCTGCTTAATCCGCTCAAGCACGGGCTGTATTCGATTGCATTGATCAGCCACAAATTGATCCGGCGGCTGGCACCGATCCTGTTGCTGCCGTTGCTGCTGAGCAATTTCTGGCTGTGGGACGACCACGGTTTTTATCGCCTGAGTCTGATCGCGCAACTGATCGGCTACGCCATCGCGATTGCCGGTCTGCTGGATTCGCAACACCGCTTACCCAAACCGTTCCGCCTTGCGGCATTCCTGCTGGTGACATTGGCGGGCATGAGCATCGGCCTGTGGCAGTTCCTGCGCGGCCAGCGTTACGCCCAGTGGAACCCTGACCAAAACCGTTGAGAGGGCTCAAGCCATGGCGATCAAACAACTGATAAAACGCACCAGTGGCTGGCTCTATCTCAACTCGCCCGTGGGACGAAACCAGTTGCACGGCGCCGGGGTGATCCTGATGTTGCACCGGGTGCTGTCCAACGACCGCGCCGCCGACCTGCCGCATCGCAACGAACTGTGCGTCGGCCCGAAAGCCTTCGAGCATTTGCTGGTGTGGCTGCGCAGGCACTTCGATTGCGTGCCGCTGATGGAAATCCTCCAGCCCAACGCCCTGCGCCGCGAGCGCCCGCAAGTGGCGCTGACCTTCGATGACGGCTGGCGCGACAACGCGGCCAACGCCTTCCCGCTGCTGCAGAAGCATCAGGTGCCGGCGAGCATTTTCCTCTCCACGGACTTCATCGGCAGCCGCCAGCGCTTCTGGTGGGAAAGCATCGGTGAAACCCTGTGGGGCAGCCACGGTGAAAAACCGCGCATGCACCTGATCGACTGCCTGCAGGCGCTCCACCATCCATTGCCGGTGCTGATGGACGACATCGACGTGGATCGTCGCAGCCTGACGTTGCTGCACTATCTGCAAGGCTTGAAGAACACCGACCCTTCGATCCTCGAACGCCTGACCAACGAATGCCCGCCCGAGTCACTGCCCCAGGCGCTGGACTGGCATCAGGTGCGGGCGATGGAGGCTTCGGGGCTGGTGCGTTTCGGTCCTCACGGTGCCAGCCACGCGATCCTGACCCAACTCGACGACGTGCGTCTGGGCGAAGAAATCAGCCGCAGCCGCGACGCCCTGAACAACGGCTGCAACCGGCCATTGCCGGTGTACTGCTACCCCAACGGCGACAACGACGCGCGAGTCCGCGAACAGATTGCCAGCCACGATTATCCGTTCGCCCTCGGCACCGGCACCGGCATCTATCGCGGCGCCGGAGATCCGCTGAACCTGCCGCGCTTCGGCGTCAGTCAACGCACGGCGCGCAACCCCGAGTTGCTGTCGTGGCGGATCTTTCGCGGGGCGCGACCATGAGTCGAAGCAGTTACCTCAAGCACCTGGCGCTGAGCATGGGCACCAAACTGGCGATGATCGCCCTGCGCCTGCTGAGGAACGTGTTGCTGGCGCGGATCCTCGGCCCCAGCGAGCGCGGCTTGTTTGCCCTGCTCAGCACCCTGCCCGACCTGATCAACGCGGCCACCAGCGGCGGCTTGAATTCCGCCGTCGGTTACCAGGCTGCCAAACAACGGCCGATGGGTTTGCTGCTGGCTCAGGTGCTGGTGTTCGGTTGCTTGCTGGCGGGGTTGTTGACCTTGCTGGTGGTGGCGCTGGTGCGCGAGTTCGGCAGTGAACTGGACGTGACCGTGCAACTGGGCCTGCTGGCGTGGCTGTTGCTGCTGGCGGTGCCGTTGACCGTGCTCAAGAGCGGCCTGCTGACGTTGCACAATGCGTCCGGCGGCGTGGTCGCGTTCAATGCCTTGCGTCTGGTGGAATCCCTGGCGCCGCTGCTGCTGTTTCTCGCGCTGTTCTGGATGTGGAAAGAAGCGGCACTGGAAGCGGCGCTGATCAGTTGGCTGGCCGGGATAAGTCTGGTGGTGCTGGCGGGTTGGGTCTGGCTCAAGCGCGCGCAGCCGTTGCAGCTGCAATGGGACCGCGCCAGTCAGAACGAACTGCTGCGCTACAGCGCCCGCAGCCATCCGGATCTGTTGTTCCAGCAAGTCATCCTGCGCTCCGATTACCTGTTCATCGGCGCCCTGCTCGGCAGTACCGCGCTGGGTCATTACGCCATGGCCAGCGCCGCCGCCGAACTGTTGTTGATCGTCCCGGAAGCGGTGACCACGCCGCTGATGAAACGCCTGCTGCAACAGGACGAAGGCATGGACAAGGTCACCCCGCTGGCCCTGCGCCTGACCGCCACGGTGATGCTCGGCGCCTGCCTGACCATGGCCGTGATCGGCGAATGGCTGATCGTCACCCTGTTTGGCGCCGCCTATCAACCGGCGTATCCGGCGCTGCTGGCGTTACTGCCGGGTCTGCTGGGCCTGTGTTACGCGAGCATTCTTCGGCTCGACCTGCTGGGCAAGAATCGCCCCGGCACCGTATCGCTGCTGATGGGCCTTGGCGCCCTGCTCAACCTGGCACTGAACGTGGTGCTGATCCCGGCTTACGGGATTGTCGGCGCCGCAGCGGCGTCGTCGATTGCCTATCTGGCGGTGACCGTGGCGATGCTGGTGTTGTATTGCCGGTTGAGCGGCGTGGCGTTCTGGCAAACCCTGATCATCCTGCCCGGCGACATCGCACCGATGTGGCTGATGTTGCAACGCAGGAAAGCCGCATGAAAAGTCTGGCCCTGCTGCTCGGTCTCGGCCTGTCGCTGGACGCCTTTGCGGCGTCGATGCGCTGGGGCGACATTCGCGACGGCAGCCTGTACCTGCAAGCGGATCGCCCCGACTCAGTGACCGTGCGCTGGGCGCCGGCGTGGCAGGCGGACGCTAATGAAGAACACCTGTACCTGCTCGACGGCCAGGGCAAACTGCAGGGCGAGCGCTTCATCAAGGCCAGCGAAACCCGTGGCAGCCAGAGCTGGCCGTTGGCACCGGGGGCCGCGAGTTATCAGCTGGAAATCCCCGGCTACAGCTTTCGCAATTACCGGGTCGAGCACGACGAAAACACCGTCGCATTGTTCGCCCCGGCCAAGGTGCATTTCAGCGCGGAAACCCGGGACGGCGATGAGCTGTATTTCAGGATTGCGCCGGGTGAACACGCGGTGCTCGCAGGCAAGTTCCACGGTGGCGTCAGCGCCTTGCAAGCACAGCGGGTCGGCGACGGCCAACAGCTGTCACTGGCGCTCAAACCCTATCGCGCCTATTGGCAATTCGATCAGGTCACGCTGCCGGTCAGCGATCGCGAACAAGTCTGGCGCCTGCGTCTGCAAGGCAGTGGCAAAGCGGCGTTCTGGCTCGATGGCACGGCCAATCTGTTCGCGCAGAACCCGCAGCAGCTCAAACCGCTGCGCGAAGACGACGGCCAGACCCGCCTGACCCTGCATGACAAAGTCCTCGGCCGCACGCCGGATCTGGGCATCGCCCTGCCCTACGTCATGCCGCCACCCGCCAGCCATGCCGCCCTCGATGCGCTGAAACCGACGGCCGCCAGTTACTACAGCTTCGTCGATGTGACGGCGAAGAAGCCGCAATTCGAAGATGCGTTTCGCCAGGTCTATCAGGACCGTTTCGGCATTCGTCAGGACATCACTTTGCTTGCCGGCAGCCAGCGTCAAGCCGACTTGCGTGCCGACGTGCAAAGCAACGGCGGCCTCGACGCCTGGCTCGCGAGCACCCGGCGGCTTGGCGGCAAAGGCACGCACTATATCGGCTTTGCCGACGAGCCCAACCTCAACTATTCGAGTTACGAGCAATACCGCTCGATCTTCACCAGCATGGCCCGCCAGGTGCGCAGCGATCCGGCCAATGCCCGGGCCGGCGTGCGCATTGCGATGCCGGCCAGTTCGCGGCTGGTGAACGGCCCGTTCGCCGACAACGCCGCGAACAAGCGCGGCATCGACTGGGCCCGGCGACTGCTCGGTGAATCCGCCGATCAGGTCGATGCACTGGCCTGGCACGAATGGATGATCCGCGACCTGCTCGCCACCCGCGTGTACCGCGACAGCGTGCGCCGCGCCGCCGATCTGGTGGGCCTCGATGCCAAGGGCCAACCCCGCAAGGCCTTGCTGCTGGATCAGACCAATCTCTCCAGCGGCTCAAGCCTGAGCCCCTACGATCAGGAAACCCATTACACCTCGTTGTGGTGGGCCTCGGTGGTGATCAACGCCTCCCAGGACGGCTTGCTGACGATGCTCAACTGGTTCCAGGCCGCCGATGAGCCGGAATATCCGAAAGGCATGTTGCGCGTCTCGGCGGATGAACAACACTTCGAACTCAAACCCGTGGGCCTGGCCCAGCAGTTCATCCAGCAACACTGGCTGCACAAGGTGCTGTGGCTGGAAAACGATGCCTTCGAAGTCGATGTGCTGGCGATGGCCGGCGACGATCAGCGCGGCTTGCTGGGTGTGAACAAGGGCACGCGGTTGCAGCGTGTCGATCTGGCGGGCGCCAAGTGCCCGTTGAACAACGGCGCCCTGCGCTACTTCGGCGCCGACAACCGCAGCCGCGACGCGCCCTTCCGTTGCCAGGACGGGCGCGTGCGCTTCGAGCTGCCGGGGCAGACCCTGTTTTCCCTGAGCTGGCGCACGTGATGAACCGCCCGTTGATGTCCTGCCGCGCAGGCCACTTGCCGCGCGATGCCACGTCATCAGGAGTAACGACCATGAACGTTGTGACAAAAATCAGCGAACACATCAAACAAAAAGGCCTGCGTGCGACGCTGGCCAAGGTGTGGAAGCACTACGTCTTTTCCCATCAGGAACTGTTGTGGATGGAGCGCGACCTCGTCAGCCCGGTGCCGCCCCACAGCCTCAAACCGTATCCGCCGCTGCGGGTGGTGAAGATCACCCCGGACAACGCCAGCGCCTTCGCCCGCTACTTCGGTGACCGCGTCGGCACCATGGCCGAACTGGCCAACGAAGGCCACACCGGGCACATGCACCTCGACGATCACGGCGATGCGGTGGCCTTCATCTGGGGCAGCGCCCGGGACTATTTCGACCGCCACTATTACGGCTGCATGTTCCCGGTGAAGCCCGGCGAGTTCTTCGAGTTCGGCGGTGAGCTGACCCGTTCCTATTGGGGCACCGAACTGTCGGTGGACCTGCAACTGGAACTGTGGAAAGCCATGGCCGCCCAGGGCTGCGACAAGGTCGTGGACGTCTGTGAATTCCACAACATCCCGGCGCTCAAGCTGCACCTGCGCATGGGCTACACCGAACAGGGCCGGATCATGAACGTGTACACCCTGTTCGCCCGCTGGCGCTTCTACCGCGAAACCCGCTACAGCGGTTCGCGTCTGGATGCGTTGCGCAAACCTTCCCGTCCCTCTGTCACAGCAACGGCGACCTGAGCCTATGGCGCGATTCGAATGGCGCACCTCGTTGTGCGCCCCTGACTTCCCGGCAGCGGCTTATGAAGCGCTGCGCCTGCGGGTGACGGATCACACGCCGTTCAACAGCCTCGGCTGGCTGATCGCGGCAGAGCAGACACTCGACGCGAACGAGCATCTGCACATTCTGCTGGGCTGGGAAGCGGACGAATTGCGCCTGTGCCTGCCGCTGGTGGCCGGCCGTGAACGCTTTGGCGGGATACCGTTTGCCGTGGTGCATCACCTGGGTTATCCGCTGGCGGATCGTCTGGCACTGCTGTCTGTGCTGACGGCCGACGATATGCGCCAGGCGCTGCTGCTGATTCGCCAGCGCATGCCCCACGCCTTGCTGCAACTCAACGAACTGTCGGAGCCTGCGGGCGAGGAAAGTGTCCTCACGCAATGGATGGCCCGCAGCTCCAACGCCGAACGACGCTTGAGCTGTCGGGTGCCGGTGCACCTGATCAGCGAGGCCGATCATCAGGAAGTCTCCGGCGACCCGCGCTACAAGCTGCGCCGCGCGCGCAAACGAATTGCCGCCTGTGGCGCGACGGTGCGACGAATCACGCCCGATGCCCTGACCATGGGCCCGCTGTTGCAAGCCATCCGCGAAGTCGAAGCGGTGAGCTGGAAAGGCGACGAAGGCGTCGGCATCTTCGCCACCGAACGCAGCCGCCGCTGCATCGAAAACGCTTTCACTGCCCTCGCCGCCCAGGGTTTGGTGCGGGTGGTCACGCTGGAGCTGGACGGTCGCTGCATCAGCTACCGGCTCGGCCTGCTCGAACAGGGCCGGCTCTACGATTACAACCTCGCCTTCCTGCCGCAGTACGCGGATCTGGGCAGCGGCCGGGTGTTGCTGGAGGAATGGATTCGCTGGGGGCTGGATGACCATTGGCGCTGGATCGATGCCTCGCGGGTCAGCCTGGAAAACTCCAGCCACCAACTGCACGAACGCATGACCGGACAACTGGAGCACTGGCGCTGGAGTTTCTATTCCTGGCGGCCGAGCGGTGTTTTGCTGGGGTTGGGATTGCGCCTCTGGCAGCGGCTAAAACCGAAACTGCAGCAGTGGCGCGCACGGCAGGCAACGACAAAACCGGCGGTCCTCGCGAAACCGGCAACCCACCCCACCACGGAGGGCGAACATGCCTCGCCAAGTCATAGTCAACGCTGACGATTTCGGCCTGAGCCCGAACGAAAACGCAGTGATCTTCAGTGCGTTCCAGGCCGGGGTCATCAGTTCCGCCACGGCCATGGCCAACATGCCGGCCTTCGAAGCGGCCTGCGCGATGGCCCGCCATCACTTGCTGGAAGGTCGGGTCGGCCTGCACTTCAACGTGACGTATGGCCGGCCATTGAGCCAGGGGATTCTCGCCCGCCCCACCTTCTGCGACAGCCACGGGGTGTTCGATCTGAGCCTGGCGCGGCACAGCCTGTGGCTGGGTCGTGAAGATCGTGAAGCGGTGCAGGAAGAATTGCAGGCGCAGTGGCAGCGTTGTGTCGATCATGGCGTGCGCCCGAGCCACATCGATTCACATCAGCACGTGCACAACATCTGGCCGATCGGCGAGATCGTCGCGCGCTTCGCCGCTCACCAGGGCGTACCGGTGCGACTGGCGCGCAACCTGGGACAGAACCTCAGTCTGCCGAAGCGCCTGTTCAAGGGTTTGCTCAACCGTCGTCTGCAAGGGCTGGCCGGTGCGACGGCGGACTATGTCTGCACCCCGGTGGACCTGCGCAACGAGCCTGCGCCGACCGACGGTGTGCTGGAAATCGTTGCCCACCCGAATCAGCTCGGGGCCGATTTCGGTGATGCCTATCTCGAACCCGGAGAGTCCCTGAGTCGCGTGCTAGAGCGGCGGCTCCCGGGGGTTCCACGGGTTTCCTACGCCGACTTGAACAAGGATTTTCTACGCGGTGCCGCGGCACTCGACTGAGTTACACAACTGGCAACACTTTCGAAGATGGCACTTTGAAATGTACTTGCCAGCTTGATCTATACCCACAAAAGCCAACTACAAAAACACCCGGGCTTCGGCCACGGAGGGCATCATGAGCGTCATCGAAAAGCTGCGCGAACGCATCAAGCAAAAAGGCCTGGGCCGCACGTTTTCCACCTTGTGGAAACGCTACGTGTTCTTCCATTGGGAACTGCTGTGGATGGAGCGCGACCTGATCAGCCCGGTGCCGCCGCACAAGCTGCGCCCTTACGAAGGCCTGCGCAAAGTCGACATCACGCCACAGAATGCCGGCGCGTTCGGCAAGCATTTCGGTGACCGTGTGCAGACCATGGCCGAACTCGCCAGCGAAGGCCACACCGGGCACATGTACCTGGACGCCGACGGCCACGCCGTGGCCTTCATCTGGGGCAGCACCCGGGACTATCACGACCGTCACTACTACGGCTGCAACTTCCCGGTCCAGCCCGGCGAGTTCTTCGAATTCGGCGGCGAAATGACCCGCGCCTACTTCGGCAGCAGCCTCTCGGTGGACGTACAAGTCACCCTCTGGCAAGCCATGGCCGCCCAGGGTTGCCACAAGGTGGTGGACGTCTGCGAAACCCACAACATCCCGGCGCTGAAGCTGCACATCCGCATGGGCTATCACGAACAGGGTCGCGTCACCCACGTCTATGGACTGTTTGGAAAATGGCGGTTCTTCCGCGAGACGCGCTATGAAGGCTCGCGACTGGAACCGCTGCGTAAACCGGGGCGGCCGGTGGTGACGGCGGCTGCGCAGGCTTGACAGCTTTTTCCTGCGATCTGTAGGAGCTACGCCAGCGTAAGCTCCTACAAAACCAGTTCCTGCTTGCCTACAGACTCTGACGATACATCCAAGTCTGATAAACGAACTGACTGACTGCTCGATTCGTATCCAAGTGGATACAGTCGAGCTATGAACTACTTCATACAACAAACAGCAGTTTTCATGGCATGGCACACCTCGATTCGTGATGTGCGAGCCAAGGTTGCTATTGCCCGTCGCATTGATCGTGCGTCAGCAGGTAATCTAGGCGACATCAAACCGGTAGGTGACGGTGTATCGGAAATGCGCGTTGATGTCGGTGCCGGGTATCGGGTCTACTTTACGATGCGTAGTGGTGTTGTCATTGTCCTGCTGGCCGGTGGGGACAAATCATCACAAAGTGCGGACATCAGACGTGCAAAAAAAATGGCAAAGGAGGTTTAACCATGAGCCAGACTTTGACAACTTTTGATATGGCAGCATTGCTGGACAGCGATGAAGCCATCAGCGAATACCTTTCCCAAGTGCTGGCCGACGGTGACAACGAGGAGTTTCTTCGTGCAATCGGCTATGTAGTCAAGGCACGTGGCATGACTCAAATAGCCAAGGACTCGGGAATGGGTCGCGAAAGCTTGTACAAAGCTTTCGCGCCGGGAGCCAAGCCCCGCTTTGACACTGTGCTCAGAGTTATTCATGCACTTGGCATCGATCTCTGTGCGCAACCAGGGCATGTGCTGAATCATTCAATTACCTGAGAGTTGCGCTACTCGCCCTTCACCCCCACCCACGTAAAACACATCGGCATCTGCGCCTCGCGGTTCAAATACTGGTCATACGCCTCTTCCCGGTTCGAATGCGGGTATTCCGTGAAGTGCGCGATGGCGAGCCCGGCGTCGAGGGCGGCGGTGAAGATGGCGCCGAGGTTGTGCACGAACCAGTACGACGGTGCGACCTGTTGCTCGATCTTGCCGACGTAGACGATCGGTTCCTGCTGCACGAACGGCTCTTGGCGAAAGTACGAGGTCGCCAGGCGAAACGGATCTTCGGCGTCGGGATCGACCATTTCCAGGAACGGGTGGGTCTCGTAGATCACCAGTTGCCCGCCCGGTTTCAGGGTCGAGGCGACGTGGCGGAAGAATTCACCGATGTCGGGCATCCAGTTGAGGACGCCGATGGTGATCAGCGCCACGTCGAAGCGATTGCGCAGTGATTCGGGCAAGTGATGAATATCGGCTTCGATGAATTCGGCCTGTTGCGGCGAACGGCTGTTCAGCACACGGGCCTGTTCAAGAAATGCCGCCGACTGATCGACCCCGACAACACTTCGCGCACCCAGCGCGAACAGCGAGAGGCTCTCGCGGCCGTTGTTGCAGCACAGCTGCACGACGTCTTTTCCATCGACGCCGACCTGTTCCAGCAACCCGCTCAGGGTTTCGTCGAGGCAGGAAAAACCGGTCCGGGTGACCTCGCTCAGCAAGGCCTGCCACTCGGGCGATTCCTGATGGTGACGGGCCGAATCGTTCCACGCCTGACGATTGCTTTCGATGGCGTTCTTGTTGTTTGGCACTTCCATGGCGCACTCCGCACGATGCTCTTGATTGAGCGGCCCGAGTCTAGTTGAGCGCGATGATCCAGGTTGTTGCGAACTTGTAAGCCAACGGGCGGCTATAGTTAATAGCCTTGGGGAAAACCGCTTCCACAGGTGCCGCCATGCAAACGTTCAATCGGCTGCTGTTTTGCGTCTGTCTACTCGCCGCCGCTCAGGCACAAGCCCTCGACAGCAACTTCAATTATTACGGGGCCGACCAGCCCTTCGCCCACCCTGCTCCGCCTTCGCTGTATGCGCAGCCGCCGCGAGCGTTCGATGACACGCCGCCACAGGATTTCATCGTCATCCCGGATCGCCACGTGTTCCATGACTCACAGCTGCCGACCGTGGCCGATGCGACGGTGCGGGTGTTTATCCGCACCTACGATGCCGAGCGCGGCATCTACGTCAATGACGAAGTGCTGGACCCGACATGCCTGCTGGAGTGCCTGAGCCCGCCGAATCCACGAACCAGCGCGGTTTACCACTGACGCTTGTCCGGTCGCGCCAGGCCAAGCTTCTCGATGCGATAGCGCAGCATGTCGCGGCTCAGGCCCAGCAAGCGGGCGGACTTGGTGACATTCCAGTCGGTCTTGTCGAGCATCTTGCGCACCATGTCGCGCTCGACTTCCGGCAGGTTCATCGACTCGGTGTTGCTCGCCGGGCGCGGTTCGAAGTGCGGCACCTCGTGATGCTGATGCAGCGACGGTTCGTCCACCAGGCTCATGCACACGTTCAACTGATGCGCGGCGATGGTGTCGCTCGGCGCCAGCAGCACCGTCTGTTCGAGCATGTTGCGCAGTTCGCGCACGTTGCCCGGCCAGGTGTAATTGAGCAGCAATTCTTCGGCCTGCTGGCTGAAATGCAGGTTCGGCTTGCCGTAGCGCTTGCCGTGGCTGGCGAGAAAATGCCGGGCCAGCAGCAGCGCGTCGTCGCCCCGGGCATACAGGCGCGGCACCTTGATCGAGATGATCCGCAGGCGAAAGAACAGATCGCGGCGAAACTTGCCCTGCTGGACCATTTGTTCGAGGTTGCAGTTGGTGGCGCTGATCACCCGCAGATTGACCTTGCGCTCCTTCACCGAGCCGACCCGGCGAATGGTGCGGTCCTCCAACAGCTTGAGCAGTTTGGCCTGCAGCACCAGGTCCATCTCGCCGATTTCATCGAGGAACAGCGTGCCGCCGTCCGCCGCTTCCACCAGCCCGACGCGGCGATCCTTGGCATCGGTGAATGCGCCTTTCTCATGACCGAACAGCTCCGATTCCACCAGGTTGGCGGGGATCGACGCGCAGTTGAATTCAATGAACGGGCCTTTGCTGCGTACGCCATCGAAATGCAGCGCACGGGCCACCAGTTCCTTGCCGGTGCCGGTCTCGCCTTCCACCAGCACCGGCGGCAGGTCGCCGCCGGTCATGCGCCGCTCGGCTTCGAGCAACTGGCCGATGGTGTTTTTCAGATGCTGCATCGGCGCCGATTCGCCGATCAGCGCCTGCACCCCGGACTTTTGCGCCTCGCGTTCCTGATAGAACGACAGCGTACGTTCCATCCGTTCGGTGGCCAGGGCCTTGTCCAGCAGCAGTTTGAGTTCCGGCAGCGCGACCGGTTTGGTGACGTAATGAAAGGCGCCCTCCTTCATCGCGACCACCGCGTCTTCGACATTGCCGTAACCGGTCATCATGATCACTTTCAGATCCGGCGCGCTGATGCGCAGCTTCTGGATCAGATCGTGACCGCTCATGCCCGGCAGCGAGTTGTCGGTCAGCACGATGTCCGGCATGAAGCTTTCCAGTTGCCCCAGCGCGTCTTCGGCGGAATGGCAGACCGTCACCTCGAAGTCTTTGCGCTCCAGGTAGGTCTGAATATTGTCGGCCAACAGTTCGTCATCCTCGACCAGCAGAATGCTGTGTTCCATATTCCCCTCCCGATGCCACTTTAAAGTTGAGACTGACGCGGGTTCCTTCCTGCTCGCGGCTGGTCAGCACGACCGCCCCCTGAAAACGCTCCATGATTCTTTTGACCAGTGCCAGGCCAACCCCGAGGCCGCCCTGCTTGGTGGTGAAAAACGGTTTGAACACCAGTTGTTGCTGTTGCGCGTTCATGCCTTTGCCGGTGTCCCCCACCGTCATGCAGACCTGACCGGCGTGGGGTGCATCAATGTCGACACTCAGCACGCCGCCCTTGGGCATGGCCTCCAGGGCGTTGGCAAACAGGCTATTGAGAATCTGCGTCAGCAGCACCTTGTGGCTGACCACCGGCGGGCAGTCCTGCAGGTTGAGTCGCACCTCGACGCCGTTGCGCCGGATCAGCGCCTCGAACGCGCCGAGGGAATCTTCCACGGCGGCGCGCAGCTGCAACGCCTCGCCGTCGTCACTCATCGGCCGCAGCGAAACCAGCAACTCCCGGACCCAGCGCGACATGCGGTCCACCTGACTGATGATGTCGCCGATGTTGCGCTGGGCGCTCTGGCTGGCCACTTCCTGAGCCAGTTCGGCACTGGAGCGAATAGTTGCCAGCGGATTGCGCAGGCTGTGGGCCACCGCCGAGGACATCTCCCCCAGCGCCACGAAGGTTTCGTTGCTGATCAGTTGTTGCTGTTGGCTGTGCAGCAGGGTCGAGGCACGCCGCACGATCCAGAACAGGCCCAGGTAAATCGCCGCCCCGCCGAGAATCGTCGCCGCCCAGATCGAGGCAAATCCACGGTCGATGCGATCCACCAGATCCGCCGGCTCCTTGTAGATCTCGACCATGGCGATGACTTTGCTTTTGTCGGCGTTGAACATCGGGATGTAGTTCTCGATGAACAGGTATTTGGGCTCGCGGGAGAGTTTCTGCTCGGGTTTCTCGTCGTCGATCTTGTGATAGCTGGAGGACACCGGCACTTTCATTTCGAACGACTCATCCAGCTCGTCATCGTCCTCGAACTTGACGCCAATGAGTTCCGGGTTGGTCGACCAGATCACCGTGCGATCCAGGGCGTAGACCGTCGCCAGCAGCACATCCGGCAAGTGTTCGACGTGATCGAGAAACTCGGCCCGGGCCGCGCCATGGGCCAGCGGATCGACATCGGGAAAGTTTTCGTCCTGACGCGGGTCGAGCATTTCACCCATGGTGCGCAGCGGTGTGATGCCGGCATGGCGCATTTCCGCATCGCCGATGGCCTGGACGAATTGCGCGGTGAGCAGCGCATCGCGCTCCACGCTTTCAGTGACCACGAAGCGCGTGGAGATATAACCCAGCCCCAGCGCCACGGCGGCAATGATGAAAAAACTCGCCAGCGAGAACCAGCGCAGCAGATTGAACTGCGCGCCCCAACCCTTGATGGCGGCCGCCGCGACGTTCGGCGCCGGTGTTTGTTGTTCTTCCAGTCGTTGCATGGGGGTGCCCTGGCGTTTTTTGTATCGAACCGGTTACAGCCACCTCACGAGTGAGTGTAGGTGGCTATCACCGCAATACAGGACTCAAAGTCGCTATTTGGTCGCTAGCGCATGCGGCTCACCGTTTCGCTGCTCGCGGCCGCACGGGTTGGCGTCAACGCCCCGTCAGCCAAGGGCTGCGTGGTCGGGTGCTGGCGCTCGGTTTCATCGCGCAGAAAGTCGATGATCGACTGCGCCGACTGTTCGTCGAGGCGCAGGTTGGGCATCGCAATTCGCTCGTATTGTTCGAACAGTTGCAGCGCAATCGGGTCTTTTTCTGCCAGTACCCGATCCGGCTCGCGGATCCAGCGGTTGAGCCAGGCCGGGTCACGCTGACGGGTCACACCGATCAGGTCCGGGCCGATGTTGCGCATGCCGATGCCTTCACCGTCCTGCGGGCCGAGGCTGTGGCAGGAGGCGCACCGAGTGCGGAACAGTTCTTCACCATTGCTCGGCGGGCGGATTTCCGGCGCATTGGCATAACTTTGCTCGATGCTCGGCTGCTTCCAGTTCTGCAGGGTGTTGGCCAGTTGATCGGCAAGGATCCACGGGTTCTCGAACGGCGAGGCCTTCATCCAGCGCCCGGTGCTCTGGTTGCCGACGATCAGGCTCAGGTTGTGATCCTTGGTGCGGCCATTGTCGACGCCTTCGATGAACAGCCCGAGTTTCTTGCGCAGGTCGGTGACGTCTTCAAATTCGCCGGTGAGGAATTTCCAGCCGGGGCCGACCTTGAAGCGTTGCGCATAGGCCTTGAGCACTTCGGGGGTGTCGCTTAAAGGGTCGATGCTGATCGAGTAGAAAAAGATGTCCTGCCCGACCCGGTCCCCCAACAGTTTCTGCACCTGGCGCAGGCGTGCGGTTTCCAGTGGGCAGGAGTCGCTGCAGGAAGTGAAGATGAAGTTGATCACCACCACTTTGTCTTTGATCAGGTCATCGAAAAAGCGCACCTGCTTGCCGTCCTGATCGGTCAGCAGGGTGTTGGGGAAATAGTCGCCACCCCACGGGGTGGCGGATTCGCTGGCGCCTTCGGGCATTGCTTGGTGGGCGATGAGCACCTGACTGCCGAGCAGGCAGGTAACCAGCACCAGAATCAAGTGCATGCCCAGGGCGCGGGAGCGCGGCGTTGGTCGGGTCATGTCGGCTCCCTCCCTGCTCATTTCTTCACAGTCACTTGCGGGCCGAAGCCATCGCCAGTGCGGAAGGTCGGCAGCGCGGCGGAGTTGACGTAGCGCACGCCATCCCAGCTCGGCAGCGGAGTCGGCATCAACTGCAGTTGCCCGGGTTTCTCGAGGTCCCAACGCAGCAGCATCGAGTTGTCTTCGTGCTGGGTGTTGTGGCAGTGCTCCATGTAGGTCCCGGCAAACTCGCGGAAGTTGATCGCCATTTCCACGCTGTCCAGCCCGTCGGCTTCGGAGCCGATGCGATAGACGTCCTTGCGCGCCCATTTTTCCCACTCGGGCGGGGCCTTGCCGCCACGGCTGAGGATGATCCCTTCCTCGAAGTGCACGTGCACCGGATGGCTCCAGCCCTTGCCGCCGAGCTTGATGTTCCACACTTCCAGGGTGCCGAAACCGGCAGTGCCTGCATCGGTCGGGCCGCTGGCCAGTTTGGTCGAGGCGTTCAACCGGCGTGGGTCCATGTGGAAGCCGAAGCCGCCATCGGTCTTGACCGTCCACGGTGCTTCATCGGTGCCGTCGCTGCGGCCGAAGGTGAAGGTGCGGTGACGGGCGTTGGCCAGCAGCGCCTTGTCGGCAGCGTTATCGCGGTGGATCTTCAGCGGGATCATCACCATGCCTTCAGCCTTGCCCGGTTTGGCCGGTTCGTAGGCTGCCGGGTCCATGGCCAGGTCCTGGCCGGTGAAAGGCTTGACGTTGAGCTGCAAGACCTTGCCCACCGCCGGATCGCCCTTGTCCCACTGCGGACCTTTGCTGGTCTGCTTGATCACCGCCAGGTACTTCTCGGAGAGCACGTCGGACAGCGAGATCGTCTCTTTCGGGCCTTTGCCGTCGTCCTGGGCCTGAAGGTTGACGAAGAACAGCTTGTCGCCGGGCTTGATGCCGTTTTTCGAGAAATTGACGATGATGTCGAACCGCTCGGCGATGCCCTGGGTCGGCAGGATCGCGTTGTGGTTCTGTTTGTCACCGTCGGCATCCAGATCCATCGAGCCATCGAACGGCACGCTGTGCTCCATGATGTTGCCGTCGTTGGCGATCATGTGGAACGGCACGCGGCTGTAGGAAACGCCGGAGTTCTTCGGCCCCTGGAATTCGCCGCCGGTGCCTTTGATTTCCCGTACCAGGGCCAATTTGAAGTAGCGCGACACCGAACCGTTGAGGATGCGGAACCGATAACTGCGGGCGCGCACGTCGAGGGTCGGTTTCCATTGCCAGTTGACCAGCACCTGATCGCCGATGAAGCCATCGGTGTTGAACGGGTTGAACCACAACTGGCCTTCCTGATCCCAGGCCTTGTCGGCGAACACCAGGTTGACGTCATAGTCGCGGTTACCCCACGGCAAGGCGCTGCCGCTGGGGAAACGCAGGTTGACCCCGTCGTTCACCGATTCGTTGCCGCGATCCAGCGCGCTGTAGTAGTTCATCATCGCCGCGTTGCCCTTGTAGACGTTCTGCGCGGTGAAATCGAGCATGTGGTCGTGGAACCAGTGGGTGCTCATGGTTTCGCGCCAGTCGCCACGGATCTTGATGGTGCCGTGGTCGCAGGTCTTCTTCGCAGGCTGCAGGTCATTGACCCACAGGGTTTCCCCCGGTGCACACGGGAACGCCGCGCGCGGATCTTCAGCCTTGGTGTTGATGCTGTCGTAACCGGCGAGCTGGATCGGCCAGCGATAGTCGTAGTACTGGCCGGGGAAGAAAAACGCGTTGGCATAGCCGTCGCTTTCCGCCGGTGCGTGGCCGTTGTGTTCGTGGGTGGTGATGGTGTGCAGACCGAAGCCTCGGTTGGCCGACGGATCGATCGGCAAGCCGTTGTAGTGACGCATCATCACCGGTTGGCCGTAGCGCACCATCAGCAGTTTCGGCGGCAGCGTGCCGTCGAAGGTCCACACCGAGTTGTGGTTCTGCACCGGCATCGCCGGGTGGAAACGTGCATCGACACCTTTGGCCGTGCCATCCGTCGCCGGCACGCCGGCAACGTTGTGGTACAGACCGCCGGGGCCGAATTCGCCGACGGCATAACCGTGCATCTGCCGACTGTCACGCAGGCCGCCGTTCAGACGCGCACCGGTCTGCACGGTCTTGTAGGCGACTTGCGGGTAGAACTCGTTCCAGCGCTGGTGGGCCCAGCCTTTTCCCGGTGGCCGGCCTTCGGCGGACGAGCCGATGTGACGGTTGAGGAACAGCTCGATCTGCGACTGCCACGGGTTGCGGTCGACGACGTTGGAGAACTGGCTCGGGAACGGTGTCAGCCCCGGTTGACGCAAAAAGGCGTCCAGCGCAGTACCGGGTGGCGCGCTGCGGGCGACACTGTTCGGGTCCTGGGCCGGCGCCGGGCCGATGGCCGCAGGCGGAAAACCCAACGGCGCGGCCGGAGTGGTCGGGTCGAGCTTTTCCGGGCCGAACTCTTCGAACAGGACGATTTGCTGGGTAAACGGCTGAGCGCCAAACAGCGGGCTCGGCTTGCCGTTGGTGGGGTAATTGAAACTGGTCTGCACGGTCGGCGGCAGGATGTTTTCCGAACGCGTGGTGTTGCGCGTGCCTTTCACCCCGTCGGGCAGATCGAAGGAATCTTCGTTGGCCTCGGGCATGGTCAGGATGGCGTTGAGGGCCGCCGGTTCATCCGCCGGCTCGTCGTAATACGCTGACGGGTCGGAGGCTTCCGGCTGGTTTTCGTCGTCGATCGGGCTCGCTCGGACTCCGGCCATGTTGCCCAGAGCCAACATCAGAAAGACGCTCAACGGCGTCAGCAGAAACAGCTTTTTGGGGTCACGCGTTGTTCTGTCCATCACCAGCCGCCTCATCTAAGGAAGGGGTGATGGTGTTTTGCAATTAGCTCGCCAACGTATTAATCCCCGATGAAACAAGCTGTTACAGGCGCTGTTGGATTCCCCACTCCCCGGTGACCGGGGCCTGACACCCGCTCCTGGGGGAAAGTTCACCCCATTTACTGGATGAGCTGAAACGCCAGACGAACGGTGGTGCCCTCGCCTTCACGGCTGTCCAGGGTCACGCCGCCGCCGAAGCGTTCCATGATCCGTTTGACCAGCACCAGCCCTACGCCGAGGCCGCCCTGCTTGGTGGTGAAGAACGGCCGGAACGCCATGCTGCGCTGTTCTTCGTTCATGCCTTTGCCGGTGTCACTGAGCATGACGCTCACGCCGCCGTTGTTTGTGGGTTCGAGCGTAATGGTCAGCGTGCCGCCCTTGTCCATGGCCTCCAGTGCGTTGGCCAGCAGGCTGTTGAGGATTTGCGTCAGTTGCACCGGTTGGCTCAGCACCATCGGCGTTTGTTGCGGATGAAACACCACGTGTACCGCGTTTTTGGCGATCTGCTGTTCGAACGCCACCAGACTCTCGTGCAGCGCCGCCACCAGATTCACCGGTTCCGGTTCGTCGTTGAGCGGTCGCAGCGACTGCAGCAATTCGCGCACCCATTTCGACATGCGATCGACCTGGCCGATGATGTCCTTGATGTTCTTCTGCGCCGGCCCCGCGTCGAACTCCAGGGCCAGTTCGGCGCTGGAACGGATGGTCGCCAACGGGTTGCGCAAACTGTGCGCCACCGCCGAGGACATCTCGCCCAGCGCAACGAAGGTTTCGTTGGCGATCAGTTGCTTTTGTTGGACCGCCAACAGGATCGCCGCCCGCCGCACGATCCAGTACAGCCCCAGATAAATCAGCCCGCCGCCCAGCGCGGTGGCCAGCCATATCAGGGTCAAGCCACGCTCCATGCGGGCGATCAGGTCCTTGGGTTCCTTGTAGATCTCGACCATCGCGGTGACGTTCTTGCCATCGGCGTCGAACAGCGGAATGTAGTTCTCGATGAAGATGTAATCCGGAGGCACCACGAATTTCTGCTCTTCACGGCCCTTGTCGACGTTGTGATAACTGGCAGATACCGGAATCTTCTCGCTGAATGCACGATCAAGGTCTTCATCGGCATGGATGCGGGTGTTGACCAGTGCAGGATTGGTCGACCAGATCACCAGGCGATCCGGTGCATAGACGTTGGCGAGGATCACGTCCGGCAGATGCTCGATGTGATCGAGGAATTCGCCCCGGGCGCTGGCTCGGGCCGCCGGGTCGACGTCGGGAAAGTCCCGGTCCTGGCGCGGGTCCAGCAAGTCGCCCATGGTGCGGATATTGGGAATCGAAACGTGGCGCACCTCAGCCGAAGCGATGGCCTGAATGAACTGCGCCGTGAGCAAGGCATCGCGCTGCACGCTTTCCTCGATCACGAAACGCGTGGACACCGTGCCGAGCGCCACGGCTACCGTGCCGATCACCGCCATGCTGATCAACGAAAACCAGCGCAGCAGATTGAACGGCTGCTTGCGCGAGCCCAGCCGCAGACTGCTCTCCTCGACCGGTAGCGATTTTGACTGCATGTTCATGGCGGCGACTTCCCGATACGTCCCTATAGGGTTATAGCCCACGGTTGGGTGATTGCCCGGATGCGGGGGGGGGTGAACGGCCCCGGTGTCGCCGCTCAACGGAGTCGGGAGTGTGCTGAATGGATTAACTACTTACGACGCTGCGTAGCGAACGATGCTATCGATCCTCCCGGGTGTGCCACAGGCGCAATAAGTAGATGCTCGATCCTACTATTTCGTACCGCATCTCGTAGTGCCCAACCAGAATCCTGCGCACATCGCGCGGCTCGAACTCTTCCAGGCGTTCACCCAGGCGAGGATTGCCCATCAGCATCATTGGCGCAGCGGTGAGTTGTTGAATCGTTCGCGCGGCGGCCGGTTGATTCACCGCCGATAAAAATTCGTAAAGCCTTGTGAGATCGGAGAGACCTTTGCTGGTCCACTTCAACTCCATCAGCGGGGTACCGCAAGAGGCGAATCGGTACTCAAACTGTCGGCCCATGCCTGTACGGCCTGATGGTCAATGACCCGGCCAGCGTCAACATCGGCAAGCGCCTCAAGCGTCAGCCGGCTGCGTTCCTCTTCTTGATCAATCCAGGCGCTGAGGGCTTGTTTCACAATCCAGTTGCGCGAACGCTCCAAACGCTCAGCCATCAGATCAACCTTTTCAGCCAGTTGCACAGGGACATGTGCAGTCACAGATCGGGTTTTCATTGTTGTAGCCATGTGGAGTTAACTCCTGAAAGTTGAAGGC
This sequence comes from Pseudomonas sp. UV AK001, assembly GCF_046097675.1. Taxonomy (NCBI): domain Bacteria; kingdom Pseudomonadati; phylum Pseudomonadota; class Gammaproteobacteria; order Pseudomonadales; family Pseudomonadaceae; genus Pseudomonas; species Pseudomonas sp. UV AK001. The sequence goes on along the minus strand of NZ_JBJUVZ010000008.1, from coordinate 316,971 downwards.
ATAGGTTGCTCACGTGACGGCAACTTATGCTCAGGCTAGCCTCGATGATTGTTTTTGCGTGGCTACGATACAAATTGAATCAAAGTTAATCACAATAACTTAGTACCTGCCACGGCACCCGACGGAATACGGAGGCCACCGCAGGAAAAAACTCCTGGTGATGAGTCATACAGTGAGCGGCTCCCCCACAATCCCCAATCCTGGGGACTGTCGCCCGCTGCCTGCGTTGCAAAAAATCCCCATCCTCACTCGCCAAGCCTTGCGCCATGGGCCTCTCCCGCCCGTTGCCCGGCCGTTGGTATGGAAGTTGTAAAGCCCCTCTGCAACTGACCCACCCCCAAGGGGCAGGCACTTCGATAGAGGGATTAACTCATGCACCCTTTACTGTCCAAAACCGCGACCGTCCTGGTCGTGAGCGCCCTGGCCCAGGGCATTGCCCAGGCCGCTCTGTTCGCCGTCGATGCCGGCCCCTATGCCCCGGCGACCGGCGGATTTGCCAGTTGGTATCAGGACACCCACGGTCGTACGCTGGATCTGTGCCTGTCCAAAGCGCTCAGCTCGCGCGTGCCAAGTACGCCCGGCGCCCCTTCGTACATGTGCTCGCTGATCCCTGCGCCCGGCGTGTTCGACGACACCCAGCCGATCGTCTTCCCGAACAACTTTCCCGACGAAGCGTTCTGGTTCACCGCCGACGGCACCGTTGTCGATGTGGCCCGGGGCATCAACCTGTCCTACGGCTCGGCCGTCGAAGCGGCGTTCAGTGGTGGCGATCCGGTGGAAGGCGACCAGATCAGCTTCGCGCGCATCCGCATCCGGGTCGATGTGCCCACCGCCGGCACCTACGTGATCACTCACCCGTACGGCGTCGAAGTGTTCAACGTGGACACCCCCGGTCGTCGCGCGATCAACATGACCCGCGACATCGGCATCGGCAGCCCGAAAACCTACGACGGCGCGCTCAAGGGTGACGTCGGGCCGTTCCTGCGCAGCGTCAACGGGCCCTACACCGAAACCAATCCGGTGAGCGGCGGCGCCGAACAGTTCGTCGGCGACCCCAACCTTGAAGAGGCCGTGACCGGCAGCCCGTTCAACACCAACTTCCTGCGCATCGAAGGTCCCGGCGGAATCGATCTGCGCACGACGGTGTTTGCGGTCTCCGGCAAGTTGTCGACGGTGGTGCGGCCGACGCCGCTGATCACCGAGCGCAGTACCTACTCGCGCAAACCCGGCGACAGCGCCCCGGTCGCCCAACAGGACGTGTTCGTCAAAGCCCCGCCGGCCCCGGCCACCGTCGCGGTCACCAGCAGCACGCCGGTGCTCAACCTCAAGGAGGCCGACAGCACTGGCAGCTGGTACGCGCAATCGCAGGTCAACCCGACCCTGCCGGCCACCTTGCAAGTGACCGCCGACAACCACCTGGCCATCGCCACCAGTTCACCGACCACCCTGCCCATGGCCCTGACCGACCTGGTGGTGATCCAGCGCGCCGAGTACAGCCTGAGTTCCGGGCAACTGACCGTGGTGGCCTCGACCAGTGACGAAACCTCGCCACCGGTGCTCACCGCCACCTCCGGCACCGGCGCCGCCATCGGTGCGCTTGGCGGTGACGGCGCAGTGAAAACCCTGGCCACCGGGATCTCGCCGATTCCACCGTCCAGGGTCCGGGTGACGTCGTCCAACGGCGGCAGCGATACCGAAGAAGTGGTCATCGTGCAATGAACGCTCACATGCCCAGATCCGCATCAGGAGGCATCATGAACAAGTGGCCACGCTTCGCGCTCAACGCGCTCGGGCTGACAATCTCGCTGACCGGCAGTGCGTTCGCGCAACTGGCCGCCGTCGATCCCGGCCCCTACACCTTCGCCACCGGGAAATTCCCGATGTGGTACCAGGACAACAACCTGCTGTCGATGGAGCTCTGCCAGTCCCGCGCCGCCAGTTCGCGAGTGCCGGCCGCCACACCGCCGGCGTACATGTGCACCCTGCTGCCGGAACCGGGGATTTTCGACGATACGCTGCCGATGGTTTTCCCCGACAACTGGCCACCGGAAGCTTTCTGGTTCCTGGCTGAAACCAATATCCCCAACAACGGTGCAGGTTTTGGGATGGACGCTTACGTCGCCGGGATCGAAGCGGCCTTCGCCTCGGGAAACCCGGTGGACGGTGATCAGCAAAGCTTCGCGCGGATCCGTATCCGGGTGAACGTGCCCGTTGCCGGCACCTACACCATCACTCACCCGTATGGTGTGGAAACTGTCACCGTCACCACGCCAGGCCGGCGCGCGATCAACATCACCAAGGACGTCGGCATCGGTGCGCCGGGCAACTTCAGCGGCGCGCTAAACGGCGCCATCGGACCGTTCCTGCGCAGCATCAACGGCCCGTACACCGAAGTGAACCCGGACACTGGCAATATCGAAACCTTCGTCGGTGACCCGAACCTCACCGAAGCGGTGACCGGCAGTCCGTTCAACACCAACTTCGTGCGGATCGTCGGCCCCTCGGCTGCCGGCACGATTCAGACCAACCTGTTCACCGTCGCCGGCAAGGTCCTCGACAACCGCCAGCAGACCCACGTGGAAATCGACCGTGCCACCTACCGCCGCACGTCGGCCGGTGTGCGTGCCGAAGTGTTCGCCAAGGCCGACAACAGCTCGACGCTGTGCTTTCGTGAAAGCCTGGCGCTGCTGCCCGGCCCACCGCCGACGCCTTGCCAGACCAGCCTGCTGAGCGACAACAACGGCTTGTTTTTCGGCCAGCGCCTGGGCAACGGAACCCTGCCATCAGTGGTGGTCGTGACCGCCACCAACCCCGCCGGTACGACGCGTCCGACCGCCGCGTCGAGCAAGCTCACCGACGTGGTGAAAATCCAGACCGCCCGCTACAGCTGGGCCAATCACAGCCTGTTGATCGAAGCCACGTCAACCGATGAAGTCGCCGTGCCGGACATGGTCGCCCAGGGCTACGGACGCCTGTCGAAGACCGGCACCCTGCAAAAAATCACCGTCGCCGACCTGACCCAGCCACCCGCCACCGTCACGGTCAAATCCGCCGCCGGCGGCAGCGACACCGAGCCGGTAGTGGTCGTCGGCAATGCCCCGGACACTGGAGAAAACCAGGCCCCGCTGTCCGTCGCCGACACCGGCAGCACCAGCTTCGGCGTGCCGATCACCCTCAACGTCCTGACCAACGACAACGACCCGGACGGCAACGTGCCCCTGACCATCACCGCGCTGACCCAACCGGCGGCTGGCCAAGGCACCGTCGCCCTGAACGGCACCACCTCGGTGGTCTACACCCCGCCGGCCGTGGTCAACGCACCGCTGACCACGACCTTCACCTACAAGGCCCAGGACAGCAAAGGCCTGGCCTCGGTGAACCCGGCCACGGTGACCATCAGCGTCGCACCGAACCGGCCACCGACCGCCGTCGCCGACAGCGTCGCCACATTGGGTGTCGCGATCCCGATCAACGTGCTGGCCAACGACACCGATCCGGAAGGCAACGTGCCGCTGGGCGTCGCCAGTCTGACCCAACCGCCGGCAGGACGCGGCACCGTCAGCACGGACGGCACGGTGATCACCTACACCCCACCGGCCACCGTGACCACCGCTTTCACCACGACCTTCACCTACATCGCCCGGGACAGCTTCGGCGCCCTGTCGACGCCGGCCACGGTCACCGTGCAAGTGTCACCACGACCAGCGGCGGAAACCTTCACGATCACCACCTCGACCGTGCAGGCCCGCTCCGGCAACCGCTTCAACTGGGACTTCGCCGGCACCTCCTCGGTGACCACCGGCAACACCATCACCGTGCAGGTCACCACCCCGACCGGGCTGGTCACCCTCGGCACGACGACGGTGCCGGTGACCGGACGCTGGCGGCTGACGCTCAACAACACCAACGTGGTGCCTTCGGCCAACCCGACCGCCACCATCCGTTCGTCCCAAGGCACCGTGCGCACCATCTCGGTGACCACCCTCTGAGCCCACGCCCCACCTGCTTTCGGGCAGGTGGGGCAACGTTCAACGGTTAATGCCCGACAGGATTTTCGCCATGAACAAGTCGACCGCCGCCCTGCTTTGCCTGCTCGCCTTGTGCGGCAGTGCGGGCGTGCACGCCGACGATCTGATGGACAACGACGACCTGGCGCCCAACAGCGCCGATCTAGGTGAACTGCCGCCCCCGGTGGGCCAGCAAGCCCTGATCGACCAGAACGGCCAGGCCAACCTCGCCCTGCTCTCGCAGAACGGTCAGTCGCTGCTCGGGCGGATCGTGCAGTCGGGCAGCAATCAAGAGGCGTACATCCTGCAACAAGGCAGCGACCTGATGGCGTTGATCACGCAAAACGGTTCCGGCAACGCCGCATCCATCACCCAGAACGGCAGCCACAACCGCGCGCAGATTTCGCAAAACGGCAACAACAACGACGCCAGCATCGAGCAGGCCGGCACGGGGCTGCAAAGCGCCGTGACCCAGTCGGGCAACGGCATGAGCGTATCGGTCAAGCAATACCGCTAAGCACTGCAATCATCGGAGAGTTCATCATGTTCAAACTGACGCCCCTCACCGCCGCCATCCTGGTCATGATCAGTGCCCAGGCCATGGCCGACGACAGCCTGTCCAACCAGAGCCAGCTCGGCACTGCCAACATCGCCGATGTAAAGCAGACCCAGGCCCCGTTCAGCAGCGCCACCCAGACCCAACTGGGCCAGGGCAACGACGCCGCCGCCGTGCAAGACACCGCCAGCAGCGTCATCACCCAGGACGCGGTCGGCGACTACAACGCCGCCTATGCCGAACAACTTTACGAAGACAACGGCACCATCACCCAGCAACAGACCGGCGCCTTCAACACCACCCACGCCAGCCAGTCACTGGGCTTCGGCGCCCCCAACACCGCCCTGCAACAGCAGCAAGGCACCGGCAACTTCTCATTCGTCTACCAGGACTCGCAAAACGGCAGCGAAGGCAAGACCTTCCAGTTCGGCGACAGCAACGAAGCCAACATCGAGCAACTGTATGAAGGCAGCGGCAACAGCTCGGTGATCACCCAATACGGCACCGCCAACTACGGCACCGCCGAACAGGTCACCCATAACGGCGGGCAGATCGGCATCAACCAGGCCGGCGAAAACAACTACGCCTACGGCGACCAGCGCAACGGCACCGGCGGCAACATCACCATCAACCAGTTCGGTAACCTCAACGGCACCGAGATCTGGCAAGACTCGCAACTGGCCAGCCAGGCCACCGTCAACCAGTACGGCGACAGCAACGAAACCGTGGTCGACCAGAGCTACGGCGAAAACAACACCGCCGCCGTCACCCAGGTCGGCAACACCAACGCCATCTATGCCGACCAGTTCGAATCGGTCAACTCGACGCTGGCGCTGTATCAAGTCGGCAACGGCAACGTGCACTACACCTACCAGAGCGGCGACGGCCACACACTCAACGCCACCTCCGTGGGCAACGACAACAAGGTCTACGCCAGCAACTGGAAAGGCCCGCAACACGGCGGCCAGTTCGGCAGCAACCAGCGCGCCACCGTCAATCAGGCCGGCAACGGGAACATCGCCAGCTTCACCCAGGACGGCGTCGGCCACGTCATGACCACCCACCAGACCGGGACCGGCAACAAGACCACGGTCAGTCAGGCTGATTCCTACAACGAGCTGTACTTCGACCAGAACGGCAGCGACAACATCCTGATCTCCGATCAACGCGGCACCACCAACCTGGCCCAGGGCACCTCGAACGGCACGGGCAACAGCACCGAATTCGACCAGTCGGGCACCGGCAACCAGGCCTACACCGCGCAGCTGTATGGCAGCGACAACATGATCACCGTGAAACAGGCTGACACCCTGAACGTGGCGTACGTGACCCAGGGCGGCACCGGGAACATTGCGAACGTGGATCAGAGCGGGATGACACAGACCGCGAATATTCAGCAGTTCGGGTCGGCTAACCAGGCGACGGTTTTGCAGCAGTAAGGGTTGGGTGTTGGAAAACCGCGATCTGTTGGGGTCGCGGTTTTTTTACGCTGACGCTTGAGTGGCGTCCTACGGAAAACGGAACGTTTTCAGAAATTCGGGGAGTTTTCTGACGAATTCTGGCGGTTGGCCCTCGGAAGTGCAGGCTCTAGGATTTGCCGGGACAACTTGATCCCCATGGAGCTTGGCCCACATGCAATTCATCCAGACAGCGACGACAGCGATACCCGGAGGTTCCATGATCGACCCACTGTGCCCGGTTGTTTCGGATCTTGATCCTGAGGAACAGTCTGCTAGTTATGATCGTTGGTTTAGGGCCGAAGTACAGGCCTCTCTCGATGATCCGCGTCCGAACATCCCGCATGACCAGGTGATGGCCGAGATACATGCCTTAATGGAATCAATGCGCAAAAGGGCTGATGAGAATTGAGATTAAATATGCGACTTATAGCGGCTCGAGCCTTCTTGCCGTCTGCCTCGTAAAGCCCATGCAACAAAGCCTGATCAGTTAACCGATGGAGGCGAAAATGGTTGTAGAAGGCTTGTCCCAATCGCTGATTATCAAAGGAGCCCATTTCCCACAGGCCCAAGAATTCTGCATAGGTAGCGCTGTCGATTACCAGTGGTGGTGAAAGGTCCATGCGCTCCTCAAAAATAGTTAGTCGTCAGGAAGCAGTAGAGTAGCCAAAATCGGCATTGCGCTTTTCTACTTTTCACATTGCCAACGCAAAGCACTCACTCCGCCTCATGCTTTCTTCGTTTGTCCTCCATCAGGGCCGACATTTCAGCCATCACCTGCGCATTCGGAATGCTGGGTCGTGGGTCATCGATTGAAGCCTGTATTTTGGCAATCAACCACCGGTCGTAGCTGGCGGCCTGCTCTTCGCTTTCGAAGTCTGAAACGATTGTGGAGATCAGGGGATCCATGGCGGCTCCAGTTTGAATGTGAAAAACGCGACCCGTTGCTGGGTCGCGTTTTTTATTGGGGATGTGCTGGATCAGCCCTTCAGCTCGACGTGATCCAAGGCTTGATTTACGGCCAGCTCACTCAACATGAGGATCTGCGCAATACCCAGCGCGGTCTTGCGGTGGGCGGGGTCAAGGGCGGCGGCGAAGTTGCTGAGCATTTCGCTGGCGGAGCCCAAGGATTCGCTTGCGTTGGCGAGCAGGGATTCGGTGTTGTAGGCCGGGTTGGCGAGGTACATCGGGGCGGGTTCGTTGACGCTGCCCATGATGTGGGCGCCGGGGCAGAGGTAATGATCGAGGGCGCGTTCGGCGGCTTCGTGGAGTTTTTTCGAGTTGATGGAGGTGTATGGGGAGGCTGGGTCGGTTTCGAGGCTGGCTGGGTTTTCGGGTGGGTTGGGTGTTGGTTTTTTCATGGTGAATCTCCGATCCTGAAATGAAGCTGGCCCATTCGGTTTCCGAACGAATGGGTGGCAGCTGTACGCAGGCTGGAAACCCGGGGAACGGAGAACCCGGTTGACCCGAAGGTCTCCCGCGCACAGCCGCCATAACGGAGTGCACACTTTTTAAGGTGCGCAAGCATACGTTATGAAAAGCGCTAGTGCGCTCGGTTCTTGTCGGGGTTTCCAATCCCGATCGCTGAATTGGCAGCGACCGAAACAGGCTAGAGCCCGCGCTTCCGACGGACAACCTGAAAACCTTGTGGGAAGGATCATTAAAACAGACACAACTTTTAAACATTCAAGACTGAGACGCGGAGCGTACCGGCTGCATTTCCACGCGGAGCATGGGGACGATCAATGCAAGCGGAAGATCAAGAGCGCCCTCACCCTAGCCCTCTCCCGGAGGGAGAGGGGACTGACCGAGTTGTTTGGGAGAGGTACGCCGACGTGAAATACCGAGTTGCACTCAGGTTTTAAAAACACATACGTCTGCTCAAACCACCACCACCACCACCAACAACAACAAGAGCGACAGGAACAACATCAACAACTACCACTACAACCCGCGGCGAAGCCGCCCCACTCAACACGATGAGCGTTAGCTCGAGTAAAGCTTTTGACGTGCCGGCCCCTTCGGCAGGCTGAGTGGAGGGATTCATCCGGGGTGGGAGCGCAGCGACCGTTCGACGAAGTCGAACACATCGAGAGGAGGTGCAGCGAAGCAAACCGGAGGCGATGCCCCCGGATGAATCCCGGAGCGAAGGAACCCCGAGCCCCAGCGAGGGGCCGAACGCCGGGGCCAAGCGTTTTGGTTCCTTTTGGGCGTTTGCAAAAGGGACTCGCCGTAAGGGCGAAACCGCCAGCCGCAACACCCGAAGAAACGGATATTCACCCAAACCACCCAGAGAACCTGGTCGGCCCTAAGGCCGCCACGTTCACTCAGCCTCAGGATCAACTTTGTTCTGGGTGAGATACCGATTCAAAGTCTCATCCCCCGCAGGCGAAGAATTATCCCCCGCAACCTGCCACAACCGCCGCTCAATCCCCTGCGCCAGCAAATGCCCCACCGCCGCCTCGATCGCCGACAACACACACAACTGAGCCGGCTCGTTAGTCGTGTACCCCGCCTCAGCCTCAAGCAACTTCTTGAACTCGATAAACTTGAACACCCCGGCACTGCGCGCCACCGAGTAAATCGTCTTGCTGGTCATCACATTCGCCAACACCTGCCCGCTACGAACATCCACCGCGCGCAAATTCACGGTCACCTGATCCACCCGGTACTCCCGGGACAGATCGATCCCCAGATACCGCGCCCCTTCCCCGCCGCTGCGCACGTTGGTGTCGTAAGCGATGATTCCGCCCTCAAGCATCATGTTCGCCGCCTGCAACGGCGGCAGCTCGGCCTGGATGTTCACCGGCGTATTCGGCTTCTTCTGCGACGCACGAATGATCTTGCGTTCGGTCAGCAGGTTCTGCAGCCCTTCCCGCTCCAGCACCACAAACCAGCCGCTGGCCTGCAAGGCGTCCATCAACATCGACGCCGCGCCCTGGGTGACGCTGGTGGAAAACGAACTGGCCGGCGTCGGTTTGTACTGCCCGGTCTGGTCACGGAAGCCATACACCACCGCCATCAGCCGGCCCTTGGGTCGCGGCATTTTCAGCAAGTCGTAGTAGGTCGAGGCCCTGGGGGTCAGGGTCGGAGTGTCGGTGTCCTGCTCGGCCGGCATCGGCTCGCGCAGACCACACCCTTGCAATGCCGCCAACATCAGCCCTAGCGCTATTATTCTTTTCATGTCCTGCACTCCCCGGAACCGTCATCCCGTCATGGGTTGAGGCCGTTCACCTGAATTTCCGAAACCTCACCGCTCGCTCGGTCGGTCACTTGAATGCTCAGTGCCCCGGAGTCGTCGATGACGTTGACGATGAAAGAGTCAGTGGACAGGCTCCCCGTGTTGCCGGTGGAGATGTTGTCCAGTAGTTGCCCCAGCAGCCGCGACTGCAATTGGCTGGTGAAGCGTTCGAGCGCCGAAGTGCCGGCCACTGTCGAACGCTTCTTCAAATCGGGATCGTCGAAATCGTTTTGCGCCTGGGCGTTGTTGAGCAGCCAGGTGCCGTTGAGCGGGTTGCCGCCGAACGACGGGTTGACCGGCGTGTACACCAGTTCGGTGGCCTGGACGGCGGCAGCGCCGGCGAGCCCGATCAACAACCCCGGGATCCACAATCCGCGGTGCCGTGAGAACGTTGTCGTGTTCATAGTTCGTCCTTCTCAAGGTCGGTGGTGTCCTGCAACAAGGCTTCCAGCTTGCGCCGGACGACCTCCAGTCGAACCGAGTCGGCGGCCTCGTAGGCCTCGTCCTTCAGTTCCACGGTGTTCGGCGGCAGGAAGCGCCGATACACCAGGCGTTGCTGATATTCCACGGTCACCAGGCTGCCCCAGCGCGCGTCGGGGCGCTCGCGCACCACCAGGTTGAAATCCATCGGGCTGGTGTCGCGCAGGCGTTCGCTGAACGAGTAGTAAAAGTCGTGGCCGATGTGCGAGATCGTGTCGTCGACGATGAAGCCCATCATTTCGTCTTCCTCGGCGGCGCACGCGCAGCACGCCACAACAGTGAGGAGCAACGCGCACCACCACTGGCGGCTCATGGCTGCAACGCCTGCGGCAGGGCCGACTGGCCTTTGACCGGGGTTCCATTGCCAGGGCCGGTGCCATCGAGAAAGGCTTTTTCGGCGACGAACTGCCAGTCCGAATAACGCTGCATGCCTTCGAAATCCGACCATTGCGACGGGAAGTCCGCCTGCTTCAACGGCACCTCGGTGGACGGGCTGTTGATGCCAGTGATGCGTCCATCGAAACCCCGTTGCAACGCCCATTCGCCGCCGCCAATTGGGTCGGGATAGAGCTGGCGCAGGTGATGCCGTGGCTCAGGAAAACGTTCGTCCTGCAGCAGGTCAGCCAGGTCTTTCGGGTACTGCGCCAGCCCCGGCGAACTGCGGTAGTAGCTGCGCAGCGCCTGGGCGTACTGGGTGCCGACCCACAGCAGTTGCTTCTCGCGATCACGCCGCGAAACCGTCGACCACAACTCGCCGGCACTGGCCAGCCCCATGCCCATGATCACGATCAGGAACAGCACGCCCAGGTAGGTGAACCCGCCCTGCTTCGCGCGCTTACCACTCGGAATACTGGCTGCCATCACGCGCCCTCCCGGTAGCACCGCTCTTGATGTCGGCCACGCCGCCCGCCACGCCGTCCGGCGGCGCGATCAGCACCCACTGGTCTTTGCGCTCGGTGATCGGGTCCAGCGGCGCGTTGCGCAGGTAGCGCAGCTCCACCAGTTGTTCGATGGAGTCGGGATAGCGTCCGGTGTCGCCGTAGTAGTGATCCAGTGCCTCGCGCATCGCCGACAGGCTCTGGCGCAGGGTGGTTTCCTTCGACGCTTCCAGGCTGTTGAAGTAGCGCGGCAGTGCGATGGTCATCAGGGTCGCGATGATCGCCATCACCACCATCAGTTCGAGCAAGGTAAAACCCTTTTGCCGGCGCATGAGAGTCACCACTCGCGGTAAGCGATGCCATTGAGGCCACGGCCCTTGGCGTGGGAGTAGACGTCGAACACGTCCTCGCCATCGCGCGGGTTCTGGGCCGAACTGTCGTAGGCCCGCAGGCCCCAACCGCCGTTGTCGTCACGTTTGGCCGGCACCAGCGGATCACGGGGTATCCGGCGCAGAAAATAGAACTTGGCACCCTTGGCACTGCGCACGTCGCGCACGCCTTCGACCAGCACTTTGAGATTCGGCGGGTAGCCGCTGCTGTTCAGTGACTTCTCGATGTAGCCGGCATCGAAGGCCCGCTTGTAGGCATCGATGCCATCGCGAATCTGATACAGCGCGGTGCGCAGTTCCTGCTCCTTGCCACGCCGTACCAGGGTCTCGGTCAGCGGCGCGGCCATGCCGGCCAGCAGGCCGATCAGGGCCAGCGTCACCACGACTTCGATCAAGGTAAAACCGCGCTGGGAGGCGTTCATGATCAAGGTTTCTCGACTGTGACACGGGTGGTTGCCACGGCGGCATCGCCGATGGCGCGAGGCTGCGCAGCCGGGGTTGGCATCGCGTAGTTCTGCGAACGATCCGGCGCCTGGATGTGCATGCTGGTTTCGGTGCCGGTGGGGAACTCCATGTCCGACGGGCTCTGGTACGGCAGGTTGCGCACGATCCGTGGGGTGATCGACAGCACCAGTTCCGACTTGCTGACGTCGTCGCGGTTGCTGCCGAACAAGCGGCCCAGACCGGGAATGTCACCCAGGCCAGGAATCTTGTTGCCGGTGCTGCCATGGTCGTTGCGCACCAGCCCGGCGAGGATCTGGGTTTCACCATCGTGCAGGCGCAACGTGGTCTGGGCGTTGCGGGTGTCGACCTGGACCGGAATGGTGCCCTGGCGGGTCGGCTCCAGCGACGTGGCGTTGCTGACTTCCAGCGCGACCTTGATCGCCACTTCGTTGTTCAGGTGCACGGTCGGCTGCACTTCCAGCTTCAGACCGACATCGAGATAGGTCACGCTTTCAGTGATCACCGGGCCTTGGGTCGACGGCACCGAAGTGGCACTGATGATCGGCACGCGCTGACCGATGTGGATGCGCGCCTGTTCACGGTTGCTGACGCGGATCACCGGACTGGCCAGGGTGTTGATGTCCTTGTCGGCGGCGTTGATCTTGGCCTGGGGTGCCGGCGAAATGGAGATACGGCTGGAGTTGATGCCCTTCAGTTGATCGAGCACTGACGCCGGTTGACCGTTGCTGTTGAGCACGCCGAAGGTGTTCGGCCACTGCAGCCCGAGGTCGAGAATGCGCTGGCGGGCGACCTCCATCACTTCCACTTCCAGCACCACTTCGGGGTTGGACTGGTCCTGGGATTGCAGGAGTTTTTCCGCCATGCGAATCGCGTCTTCGGTGTCGCGCATGGTCAGGGTATTCAGGCGTTCGTCGACGAACACGTCGCGGGTCTTGAGCATGGTCTTGATCATGTTCAGCGCGGTATTGGCGTCGATGCTGGTCAGGTAGAAGGTGCGCATCACCAGCTCTTGATAATCCTTGAGCTTCTGCGGCGAGTCCGGGTAGATCAGCAAGGTGTTTTCGTTCACCACTTTCTGGTGCAACTGGTTCTGTTGCAGCAGCAAGGCCACTGCGTCTTCGATACGCACGTCGCGCACGAAGATCGTGGCTTTCATGTCCGGGCGCAGGTCTTTGTCGAAGATGAAATTCAACCCGGCGACCTGGGACAGCACTTCGAAAATGGTCTTGAGGTTGGCGTCACGAAACTCCAGGGTCACCGGACGATCGAGCCGGGTGCGCAGTTGCGGGTACTGGACCACATTGCGGCTCTGCACCAGACGGATGTTGGCTTGCAACTCGGCGGCGCCTTCGTTGGTCGGGTCGAGTTCGAGGATCTGCTTGACCTGACGGTCGGCGCCGTAGATGTCGCCCCGGCGCAGGTCGCCTCGGGCCAGTTCAAGCTTCTCGTCCATGCTGCGCAGGTAGTCGATCTGACGCAGTGCATCCTGGGCGCGGCGGTTGTTCGGTTCGATGGTCAGCACCCGTGCGTAGGCAATGCGCGCCGAGGCAAAATCCCGCCGCGAACGGTCGGTGTCCGCTGCCGTCAGCAAGGCCGTGATGGCCTTGGCACGGCCCTGATTGAGCGCCAGATGCAGCTCGGTATCCCGTGGATTTTCCCGCAAGCCTTCTTCGATCCGGGCCAGGCCCGCCTCGTACTGACCCTGTTCGATCAGGTCGGCGGCCTCTTTGTTGGCGACCTGCGCGGAGCTGCACGCGGCCAGCCCGGCAACCAGGCCGAGGCTCATCAGCAAACGGGAACGGTTCATTGCGTACTCCCCACAGACAAGGTCTGCGACAAATGCAGTGGCAGGTAGACCAGGCTCAGTTCCGCGTCGGAAATCGCCGCGATCTTCCAGGTGTCGTCGATCACATCCCCGTTGCGCACGACGTAGATTTTTTCGCCGTCCTGCAAAAACACTTGCAGGTCGCTGCGGTCATGCAGGCGGCCGACGAACTGGAACGGCACCGGTGGCAGGCTCGGGGCTTGCACCACCGGGGTCGGGTTGACGGGTTGTTCGGTGACGCTGGCCAGGGTCGGCGCGGCCTTCCAGGACTTGGCGGCAAACAGGTCGCCGGCCGGGCTCAGGTCCTTGATCGGCGCCGCACTCGCCTTGGCTCTGCTGGCCGGCAAAGCACCCCGGGCGGTGGCTTTGGCCGGGGTCGAGACGGCGATGTCAGTGGCGGCCGCGTCGTCGCTCGGCGAAAAATACTCGGGCAACCAGGCCAGCGCCGCCGCCACGCCGAAGAACGCCACCCACCCTGTTACGCGCTTGGTGTTCATCACGACCTCGACAGGTAAAGGGTCATACGGATCCGGCCGTTAAGGTCGGTGTCGGCGATCTTCTTGCGCTGGAACTCGACGTCTTCCACCACCACTGCCGGCAACTGGCCGAGCAAGGCGTGCAGGAAACGGCGCAGTTGCGGGTAGCTGCCGCGCACCGGCAACAGGATCTGGTAGCGCGCCAGATGAGTCTTGGGATCGACGCCGAGGGCATATTCGCCGCGCGCCAGGGTGATGTGTTCCTGCGCGGCCAGGGCGTAGATGCGGTCAATGGCGACGGTGGCTTGCGGCTGGGCCGGCAGCTTGTTGCGAAAATCATCGAGCTGACGCTGTGGCACCACCGGCGGGGCAATGCTGCCGTCTTCGACCTTGGCCAGGTATTCGGTGGCCTCCTGGGTCTGCTGGCTGAGCTGTTGCAGCGATTGCCAGCCCGGCAGCAAACCACCAAGCGCCCAGGCGACGCTGATCAGCAGCAGCGCCGACCCGGCCAAACCTGGAACGCCGAGGCCTTGCAGGTATTCGTGGACGATCAGTCTAGGGATTCGCATCGCCCATCTCCCAGGTTGCCGACAGGTTGAACTGCACCGGTTGCTCCGGTGATTTGACGACGATTTCGTGGCTCAGCAGCGACACGTCGGACAGCTCGTCGCTGGCCTCCAGGCGCTTGTGGAAATCCAGCATCGCTTGCAGATCCCGCGCTTCGGCGCTGATCCGCACCTGCCCCTTGCGCGCATCCGGGGTCAGGGTCAGCAAGGCGATGTCATCGCGTGGCATGGCTTCGAGCATGGCGAACAGGCGTTCCCAGGGGCGGCGCAGTTGCTGCGAGACCTTGCGCATTTCCGCGAGGTTTTGCGCCTGCTCGCGGGTTTCCGCCGGGCTCAGGCTGGTCTTGGCACCGCTGTCGCCGGTGAGCTGGCGCTGGGTGTGCTGCAAGTGACCTTGCTGCTGTTCGGCCTGATCGCCGAGGTGCTGCTGCACGCCGAAGCACACCAGCGCAAGGAACACACCGCCGCCGAGCAGGCTCCAGCCCAACGGGCCGGAACGCGGACGGGGCTGGAAGTCGAGGTTCAGGGCGCGCATCTCAGGCCACCGCCCGGGACATGACGTACAAGGCGTCACGCACGGTCATCGAGTCGTCTTCAAGGGTGCGCAGGTGCACCCCCGCTACATCCGGTTGCGCATCGAGGCGCGCCGGGGCGTGCAGATAAACGTTGAAGGCGCGTTCGCTGGTGGAGGCTTGCAGTTGCCGTTCGCGACCGATCAGCGCCGTCAGCGCCGCGTCACTGTCGCTGCCGCCCACCGAGCGCACCGATGCCCAGCGCCCTTCCCTTGCCAATAGCAACACGCTGCGTTGCGGCTCGGCGACCACGAACAGGAAGTCGCCGGCATCGAGGCTTTTGTCGAAACGGTTGAAGGCGCTCATCAGGTACGGCTGCACCGAACGCAGACGCAGGTTGCGACCGCCGACCAGTGTGCGCAGGCGTTCCAGCAAGTCCTGCGGCAAGGCACTGGCGATCCGGTCGTGACCGGCCGGCTCGGCGGACAACACCAGACTCCAGGGTTGGGTCGGTGCGCCGAACAGGTCTTCGAAACACAGCTGGGCGAAGCCGCGCAGTTCTTCAGGGCTGCTGATCTGCTCGCTCCACGGCACCAGGCAGAAACGGCTGAAGTGCCCGGAGATCACCACGCTGAGTTCCGAACCTGCGCGGGCGTGTTCGCCGAGCAGGCGGTCGAGGGTGTCCAGCGCCACTGTGTAGCTGTGGAAGCCTTCGTCGATGTAGCCGACGCTGCCCAGCCACAGGGTTTCGCTGCCCCGGCGCTGGCCGAGGCCGACACCGCTGGCGCCGAGCACGGCGACAAATTGATCACGCGATAAAAGTGACACGATTGATCTCCTCCAGCGTGGTCCGACCGTGCTCCACCAGCTCCAGCGCCGATTCGCGCAACAGACGCAAACCACGGGAACAGGCCAGGGCCTTGATCCGGGTGATGGGTTGGCGCTCGACGATCATCTGCCGCAGTTCGTCATCCAGGTGCAGCAGTTCGGCAATCGCCGTGCGTCCGCGATAGCCGCTGCCCCGGCAGTGACCGCAGCCTTTGCCGTGGACGAAGTGGTAATGGCCGACCTTGTGCGGGTCGAGGCCGGAAGTGCGCAGTTCTTCATCGCTCGGTGTGGCCGGTGCGCTGCATTGGCTGCACACCAGACGGATCAGGCGCTGGGCAAGAATTGCGTTGAGCGCCGAGACCAGGCTGTAGGGGTCGATTTCCATTTGGGTGAAGCGGCCAATCACGTCGAACACGTTGTTGGCGTGAATGGTGGTGAAGACGAGGTGCCCGGTGAGCGCCGATTGCACGGCAATCTGCGCGGTGTCCGGGTCGCGGATCTCGCCGACCATGATTTTGTCCGGGTCGTGACGCAGGATCGAACGCAGACCTCGGGCGAAGGTCAGGCCCTTTTTCTCGTTGACCGGAATTTGCAATACGCCCGGCAACTGATATTCCACCGGGTCTTCGATGGTGATGATCTTGTCCACGCCGTGGTTGATCTCGGTGATCATCGCGTACAGCGTGGTGGTCTTGCCGCTGCCGGTGGGACCGGTCACCAGCACCATGCCGTAGGGTTCGGCGGCCAGACGCCGCAGCTGGCGCAGGGTTTCGTCTTCAAAGCCCAGCGCCTGCAGCTGCACACCGCAGACCTTGTCGGCCAGGTCCTGTTTGTCGAGCACCCGCAGCACCGCGTCTTCGCCGAAGATGCTCGGCATGATCGACACCCGAAAGTCGATCTGCCGGCCGCTGATGCCGATCTTGAAGCGACCGTCCTGGGGCACGCGTTTTTCGCCGATGTCCAGCTCGGCCATGACCTTGACCCGGGAAATCACCTGTTCGGCGAACTCGCTGCCCTGGATCTTGCTAATGTTGTTGAGCACGCCGTCGATCCGGTACTTGATCACCAGGCCGTTGCTGGTGGTGCCGAGGTGGATGTCGCTGGCGTGCATTTTCAGCGCGTCGTAGAGGGTCGAGTTGACCAGTTTCACCACTACGCTTGAGTCTTCGCTGATGCTGGTCAGCGACAGGCTTTGCAGGGTATCGACCTCACTGCCGGCATCGGCCTGGGCGTTGAGCGATTCGACGGCGTGGAAGCTTTCTTCATGGCGGGCCAGATAGGCCTTGAGGTCGTCGGCGTGCACCAGATACAGCGGCGCGCCGTGCAGGCATTCGTCGATCCAGGCCAGACGTGCGGTGTCAAAGGGGTCGGCGAACACGCCGATGACTTCGTCGTGATGCCGCAGCAGGATGAATTCACGTTTGAGGCATTGTGCGAGGGTGACCCGGTCGAACACCGGGGTCGCTTGAAACAGCGTGTCGGTGTCGAGCACCGGGTAATGCAGGGTGGCGCCGAGACTGGCAATGAACGGCATCGGCGCCAGTTCGCAAAGGACATTGAGGGCGTCGAGCACCCGTTCCCCGCAAGTGCCGGCCCGCGCCCGGGCCTGGGCCAGTTGTTCACTGGAAAAGCGTGTCGGAGCACACGCAGGCTGCAACGCATCGACGACAACGGACAGACGTTCCATGGCTTGCTCTCCAACACCCGGGGCGTGAGGCCCTGACGGCGCGGGAGGCGGGTTCGGCGAGTGCCGGAACGTCTATCGCGCCATTACTCCCCGGTGAGCATTTGATCGTCGTCCGGTGCCATGGCCTCCGACCGGTTTCGTCGGCGGTCCGCCAGCACCCAACTGCCATCGTACAACTGCAACGGGAAGCTCTCGGTCCTGCTCTGGCGTCGTTCGACGAAGCCTTCGGATTGGCTCGCACCGGGTTTCGCTTCGCGCTGGATCCCCAGAAGGTCGCAGACAGCTCGGGCCAGTTCCGCCAAAGGAAACGGTTTGAACAGGATGTGACTGACCCCCAGTTGCCGCGCCCGCTCACAGACTTCAGCGGTCGGGTGACCCGTTATCAGCACGAAATGACACGCCCTGTTCTGGCGGACCGCGTCGAGCACCTCGAACCCTTCCATATCGGGCAAGCGGTAATCGAACACCAGCACGTCGGGAGCGAAGGTCTCGGCCTGGCCGATTCCGTCTGCGCCGTCATGTGCAATCCGGACGTCCAGCCCTTGCGCCGACAGGTAATCCTGAAGGTTCTGTGCAAGCAGCAGTTCGTCTTCGACAACCAGTACTTTGTTAACCAAGGTGAACTCCTTGCAGCTACAAATCCGGCCTATTCACATCAACTGCCCGAACCTGCTGGAGTGCGCCTCACAAGAGGTAACGCACACTTCATGCCAGGCCGAGTGCCGGTAAATTTTGGTCTTCATGTCCTTGAATTTGATGACAATGCCCGCTCGTCCCGGTCCCCCGTTCCCCAGAAACGGGGAAGCACCTGAATGGGCATCGAAGCCATTCCCCACTATTGGGGGGGAACCTTCAATCGTCGTCAATTCGTTCGATCCTGTTCTGCGCCCGCAATTGCGCGAGCACCTGGCGACGAGCCAGGGCCTGTTGCTGTCGGGCACGCTGTACCCGGACTGTTGCAAGCCCCTGCACCTCTGGGACATCGGCTGCCTCCAAGTGGTTCGGCAAATAAATCAAATGCCAGCCGAATGGCGAGCGCACGGCATCGCTGGCGAACGTTGCGCCCTCGACCACGGAGGCGCGCATCTGCATCAAGCGTAGACGCGCCGCCGCGTCTGTGGCGGCATCGGCGTCCGGCGCCACCCGAACCAGCAGGTGCCGTGCCTGCAAGGTATTGGCGCGGATCAACGCGGCAAACATCTGCTGCGCCGCCAGCTCACGGCGGGTGTACTCGGTGAACGAAGCTTCATCGAACCCCGCATCCTGCAAACGCCGCAGGAAATTGTCGCGACCACCGATGGCCACGCGAATCTGCTCGACCTGTTGCTGCACTGCCTGATCGTCAATCTTCAGGCCACGTTTTTGCGCCTCCTGCCACAGCAGTTCCTTGTCGATCAGCGTGTCCAGCGCCGCTTGACGCAGTTGTTTATAGGCCTTGGGACTGCGAATGCTCGCGACGGCGCGGCCCCGGTCTTCCAGGTACTCGGCGAAAAACCGCTCCAGGCGAAACCCGGAAATCACCTCGCCGTTGACCCGCGCCGCCACCGTTTCCGGATTGGCGAACGTCATCGGCAACCAGCACGCCAGCAGCCACAACACGCTTTTGAGCTTCATGATCAAGGCCTCCGTTCAGGGGCTCGCGAGAATCGGTTTGTAGGGCGCGACCAGGTAGAAGCGCTGATCGGGCAAATCGACGGTGACCACGTGCGCCCCGCTCAGGCCCGAACGTCGTCCGGGGCCGAAGCTGAGGCGCGGGGTCAGGCCGGTGTCGAAGTCGTGCAGGCCTTCGAGGGCTGTCACCATTTTTTCGCGGCTGGCGTCGCGCCCGGCCTGCTTCATGGCTTCGCTGAACAGCAGCATCGAGGCGTAGGCGCCGACTTGCAGCACCGCGTGCTGCGCGCCGAGGCCCTGATGTTCGCGCAGCAGGGTCAGGGCCATGCGCCCGGCCTGGGTCCAGTCGCTGGGTACGAAGGGATAGGCCAGGAAGACGCGCCGGGAAAAGCCCTCGGGCACTTGCATCAAATCACCCGCCACCTGCCCCGACGTCGCGAACAGATACGGCACCTGCCCGGCCTGCTGCAGCCCAGCCGCCAACCGACTGAAACCGCTGCCGCTGCCCAGGTAGAACACCGAACGCGAGCCCAGCGGCAAGCTGTCCGCCGCCGGATCGTAGGCCTGTAGCCGGACCTTTTGCCAGCCGTGATCCTGCAAGTATTGCCTCAACGTTTGCGCCGCTTGCATCTGGGCCGGATCGTCGGGATACGTGATCAAGGTCGGCCCTTGCAGCACTTTCAGGCTGGCGGCGGCGTAGTCGGCCAGGGCGATCAACTGCTCACGCAATCCCGGCAGCGGTTCAAAGATCTGCGCACTGGCCTGCACCGACCCCATCAAGGACAAGGGCCCGATCAGCGGCAGACCGGCCTGTTCCAGGCGCGGCGCCAGTTCGTTGTCCAGCGCCGGGGCCAGCGGAGCGATCAGCGCAAAGACCTTTTCCTCGTCGATCAGCCGTTGCAGGGCCTGCTCGGCGCTGGCGCGATCCGGGCCGGGATCGATCACGGTCAGACGCAGTTGCCGGCCATGAATGCCCCCGGCCTGATTGATCCGCGCCACGCTGCCGTTGAGCACCGCCGCGACGGTGGCGCCCTCCTCGGCCAGCGGCCCCTGACTGGGCAGCAAAGTGCCCAGGTGCAAGGACTGGTCATCGAGCCCCGGATCGCGATCATCGGCCAGGCGTTTGAGATAAGCGGTGAGGTTGCGCTGATCCTTCATCGACAGCAGAAAGCGCGGCATGCTCGGGTCGAGCCGATTGTTGCCGGGGTCACGCCCCTCCTGAATCACCCGCGCCAGGCTGCTGTCGGTGTACGCCGGGTAGCTGCGCCCGTTGACCCGCTGCTGACCGTGGATGCTGGTCAGCCGTGACCAGTTCAGCTCCGGCGGCCGTACCCCGCCTTCAGGCCGGCCAAGGCCGTCGGCGCCGTGACAGTTGGCGCACGGCAGACTCGTGGCCGGCAGCAACACGTCCGCTGCACCGACCCGCGCCATGATCGCCTCGCCGCTGGCCGACAGGCCTTCGCGATACAGGCGCTTGCCGGCACTTTCTTCATCGGTCAGCGGCAATGCGGCCGCGCCGAGGCTGGCGCCAGCGAGCAGGATCAGGGCGAGGACGCGGCGCAGGCTCATGGCGCGGACTCAGCGGCCGGCCACGGGCATTGTCAGCAACTGCAAGCGCTGGGCAATGGCGGCGGCCGGGGCGTCGGGGCGGATCTTGCTCCAGCGTTTGTTGGCGACATCGCCGACGATCAACTGGGTCGAATGCTGCTCCGGCGTCGGCACGATCTGGCCGATGCGACCAAGCACCAGATCCATCTGCGCCTTGTCGCCGGTAAGGAAAAGCCAGTGAGGGTCATCGGCGCCCTGCTTCAAGGTGTAAGCCTTGAGCACCGCCGGCGTGTCGCGCAGCGGATCACTGGTAAGGGAAATGAAAGTGACGCCGTCAGCCTTGTCGCCCAGCAGCTCGCGGACTTCCTTGAGCTTGCGGGTGATCAGCGGACAGGCATCGTTGCAACTGGTGAAAATGACGTTGAGCAACACCACGCGATTTTGCAAGGCATCGCTGTAGAAGCGCTGAGTGTTGCCGTGCTGATCCAGCAACGGCGTGTCGGTGAACCAGGTCTTTGCATCGTGGGTGCCTTTGGCCGGCGCAGTGGCAACCGTTACCGGGGCCTCGGGCGCATGACCTTCGTGGGCGAACGCCACGTTGCCGAGAATCAGGAAACAGATTGTCAGGGAGATCCAGTCGAGCATTCTCATGGCTGTTGCTCCATGGCAATTGCGGTGTGTCTGGCGTGGGTGCGCAGGCCGCTGAGTTTTTCCACTTCCTTGGCCAACAGCGCCGGGTCGGTGAAGCCGTAGTAGCGCATCCAGTGGCGGCTGTTGCCGTCACCGACGAGGATCAGCGGCTGATGATTCTTGAAGTCACCGCTGAAACTGCCGAGGCCCTTGAGGGTGGCGTTGATCGACTGAGGTGAACCGGTCAGCCAACTCCAGCCCGGCCCGCGCTGGAAAGAGCGGGCGTAATCCTGCAGGCGTTTCGGGTCGTCGCGCTGCGGGTCGATGCTGATCGACACCAGTTGCACTTCGCCGCCGACCCGCGAACCCAACTGTTTCTGCACCTTGCCCATGATCGACGAGACCACCGGGCAGACCGTGGTGCAGCTGGTGTAGATGAAGCTCATGACGACGATTTTGTTGTGCACCAGATCCTGCTCCAGATGCACGGTCTTGCCGTTCTGGTCGAGCAGCGGCACGTCGGCGAATTTGACCTGGGTGTGTTCCTGGGTGCTGGCGGCCGGCGCTTTGTGCCCAGAGTGTTCGTCCGCCGAATGGGCCCAGGCCTGATGAATGCCGGCGGCCAACAGACACAGAGTCAGCAGGCCGGATGATGTAAATCGGTTCATGGCGTTGTCCTCGTCACTGAGTCTGGCCGGGCAGTACCCGGACACTGGCAAATGTCTTGTCGTCGAAACCGGCGCCCAGCGATGCCGCGCGCACATGCAGGTACCAGGCGCCGCTGCGGTCGAGGGTCACCGGGGCTTCGTACACACCGTCGGCGCCTTCCAGCGCTGGCACTTCACGGGGCCGGGATGTGGGTGCGAGGAAGTAGCGCAACTGCACGTCTTTCACGCCCGTGCGCTGCGCCTTCTGTTTGCCCTCGACGATGCGGAACCGCACCACGTACGGGTCGTTGAGCGCCACGGCGGTCTTGCCCGGCAGGAACTCGACTGTCGGCGGGCCGACGTGTTTTTCAGTCGCGCCGTCGGACTCCACCTGGGCGCTGAAGCAATGAATGATGTTCGGTTGATTGAGCAGGAACGCCACGTCGAAACGCCCGGCCGCCGGCAGTTTCACCCGGGCGCTGTACAGTCCTGGCGACACTTCGCGCAGGCTGCGGTCGACCACCATGGCCGCACGCGCCACCTGCCCGCGATTGGGGTAACCGGACATCGGCGCGTTCATGCCTTCGGCGTAGAAATAGGTGGTGTTGTCCACCGGGTTGACCACGAACACCGCGTTGTCGTCCCGCGACACGGCGAGGCTCGACGCCAGCGGCAGATCCCCGGCCAGCCGTGGCGGCTGCGGCCCGGCCTCGAAACCCTGGCTGATCGGCTGACGCCCTTCGCCGAGCGACGCCAGATTGATCATCGTGACCTTCGGCGACGCCAGCCCGCGCACGTAGGCGTAGGCCTTGGTGAACACCACTTGCCAGGGTTCGGCCGAGACGTCCAGCTCATGGATCGCTGAATCATTGGCCGCATCGATGACCGTGGCGCGATTCTCTACCGTATTCAGCACCACGCCGAAGCGACCATCGGCGCTGAAGCCCATCGGGCCGAGGCCCTGTTGCAACTTGATCACCCGTCGCACGGCGCGGCTGTTGGCGTCGATCACCGTGACGGTGCCGTCCTTGCCGTCAGCCACGTACACCGCGCCGGACAGCGGCGAGTACGCCACCGACAACGGGCTGGAACCGGTTTTGATCTGTTGCAGCAGGCTCAGGCTGGCGATGTCGATGACACTCAACGTGCCGTCGTCGCGGTTGCTGACGAAGGCGAAGCGGTTGTCCTTGCTGAAAGCGATTTCATGGTGGCCGCGACCAGTCGCCAGATGCTTCAGTGGCTTGAGGCTTTGGGCATCGATCACGGTGACACCGGATTCTTCGGTCTTCGCCGTGTTGTTGCCGACCCACAGCAGGCGCTCGTCCGGTTGCAGCGCGACCCGTACCGGTTGGCTGCCGGCGTCCACCGAGTCGAGGACCTTGAATTGTTCGCTGTCGATCACCGCCACTGCGCCTGCTGCCGGCATCGACACGAACACCCGTTTATTGTCCCTGGGCGTGACCCAGTCCATCGGCGGTTGCTTGAGTTCGATCCGCGCCAGGGTACTGGTGATGCCGCCGACCGACACCGAAGGATCAACCACCGAAACGCTGGCATCACGGTTCATCACCAGCAAAAAATAGCTGTTGAGATCGAGCAATGGCCGCGCACCGATGTTGGATTTGAGGAACGTCCCGACCCGGGATTTGCAGCTTTTGTCGCGGCCCTGGGCCTGGTCGGCGGCAACGGTTTCCGGATCGATCCACGCCCCCGGCGCCACCCCGGACAGCGGCTGGCCGGAGGCGCCATCGGTGACCCGGAACTGCACGTCGGCGAACTCGCCTTCACGCAATTTGCCGTCGCGGGCCAGCGGTTGCAGGTTGAACGTGATGGACACGCCGTCGCGGGTCAGCGTCTGCGCCAGGGCAAGCTCGCCGAGCGTGAGCAGCGCACCTGCGATGGTCAGCAGACCTACGCCGATGATGTTGATGATCCTGTTCATGTCGCTCTCCCCTGCCAATACAACCCCGTCCGGTTACTGAGCGGGCGGTGCCGGCTCGGCCTCATTGGTCACCCGCAACAATCCCCACAACCCAGCCGTGTTGCCGAACGAGGCGTTGTCGCGGAACAGGTAGTCCCCCGCTATCGCGTTGGCCCCGCCGGCGCTCGGTAACATGAAGCTGAAGTGCGCGGCCGGCAGCACGCTCTCGCGGGCGCCGATGTACATCGACATCGGGTTGTAGCCGAACTTCACCGAACCCACGCCGGGGGTGTTCATCGGGTAGCCACCGACGTCGCTCTTCTCCGACTGGAACGGGTTGACCGACCACAGATGTCCGTCGAGCTGAAAGGTCGAACCACGGCTGCCGCCGGTCGGCATCAGGATGTGGGTGCGGAACGGTTGACCCGGTCTGGCGTAGAACACCGGAGTCTGCGGATCGCCGCCGACCAGCGCATTGCTGTAGGCCATGTGTGCGTTGGGCACGTCGCCATAGCCATGGCCGTCGGCGCGGCCGAACGGTGCGTCCGGCGCCAGGCCGAAGCGGTACCACATGGGTTCGGCCTTGTAGTTGATGGCCATGCCGGCGTTGTCCTTCGGATCGTTCGGCACGCCCATGCCTTCGGAGGCGATGCCTTCCACCGGCCGGCCATTGGCCCAGCGCAGGTTCAGCGCGCGCTGCCAGACCATCGCAAAGTCGCGATAGGCCGTCTGCCCCGCCGCCGTCACCGTGGCGCTGACCTTGCGTACGTCGTCGACCCAGGTGGCACCCACCGGCAGGATGCTCATCGCCCCGCCCAGGCCTTTTTGCGGTTGTTTGATCACGTCCGCCGGGGTGAAGTTGAGTCCGCCGAACTCCACCGCCGTGGCGTTGATGTTGTCGACGCTGCGCCCCAATTGCGTGATCGGTTTGCCTTCGCGCTCCAGGTGCCCGGCGTAGTACTGATAGGTACGAGTCGGATACGCACCGGTGCTGCCAACACGCGGCGGCACGGTCTGGATCGGGTTAGCGCCGACGTTCACACCATCGGATTTGGTGATGTCATAGGCCAGCAATTGTGCGTGCAGTCCGACATTGCTGGACGGCCGCAGCAGGTTGTTGTTGAAGGTGGTCGAACCGTCGCCACCGTTGCGATCACGTTTGACCAGGCCTTGCAGGATCGCGGTCTGCGCCAGGTCGGGCATCACGCTTGGCAGGCGGTTTTCCAGGGTGATGTTGATGCAGTCACCGGCAGCGGCGCGCAGCACCAGCGGCTCTACCGGAATGCCGGGTTTGAGCTTGCCGGTGGCCGGATCGAGATCCGCCTTGCGCACATAAAGGATCGCGGTCGGGTCATGGATCGGCCCGCTCTGACCGCCGATGGTGATGGTCTCCCCATCTTCAGGATCGGTCACTGTCACCTGCGGAATGCTCACCGGCCGCGAGTTGAACACCAGCGTGCCGCCCGCCGGATTCAACGGCCCGCCAACGTGCTGGCCGAGCCCCGCCGGATCGCCGATGGCCAACCCCAGCGGGTTGCGCAGGATGTCGTTGGCCAGCGCCGCGACGATTTCATAATTGCGCTGCACGGTGGGCCGGGTACCGATGCCGTTGGGGTTGGCGCTGATCCGTGGGCAACTGCCTTCGAACGCCACGGTGTTGCGCATGCCGGTGGGTTTCGGGTTGTTCGGCAGCGCGAACAGGTCGTTGCGTTGCGCGGTGTAGTTGCGCATCACGCCCCAGATGCCGTTCCAGTAGCCTTCGATCGAGGCGTCCATCGAGTACAGATAATCCCCGGTGGTCGCGGCCGAACTCGACAGCATCGACACCGGCGCAATGAAGCCCATCTGCTCGGAGATCCCGACCATCTGCGAAGCGCGCCAGCCGGAGTTGGAGCTGTTGCCGAACCCGGAGCCGCTCTGCAGCCACTTCACGCCGTGCAGGGTGACGTTGTGCTCTTCCTCGTGGCCGCCGGCATGCACCCGCAACCGTACGTTGTCGCCGGTGTAGGTGCGCAGCATCGGCGTAAACGGGTCGCCCGGCTCGGCGCCGCCCTTGTTGATGTGCGGCGGAAACTGCGTGGTGCCGCCGGTAGGCCCGGTGGCCGAACTGATCTGGTTCGGTGCCAGGTTCAGCGCCGGGATTGCCCGGTCGGTGCGGCTCTGCATGGCGTACGCCAGGTCACCGCCGAGGCCGTCGGCTTGCATGCCGCGCTTGCCGTCCGGACCGACCTTGTTCGGGTCGAACACCCGCAGGCCCAGCGGTTCGTTGCGGTAATTGACGACGAACATGCCCGGGTCATCCACGGAAATCGCCTGCGGGCACGGCCGGCTCGGGCAGCCCGGTTTGATCCCGCCACGCGCCTCGACCACCGCTTCGAGCAGGTTGCCGGCGTTGTTGCGCACCGGCGGGTTGATCGCAAAGCGGAAACTGTCGGCCGTGGCCGGGAACGCCTGCGCATTCGGGATGCCGTTCGGGCCGGCGCCCACATACACCCCGGCTTCATAGGCGTGCTGGAAGTCGCTGTACTCCAGGAAGAACTCGCGGAAGCTGTCGTTCAAACCGTCGCCGTCGAGGTCGCCGGTGTTGATCACCGCTTGCCACGACGTCGGCCCGCCGTCCTGCCGCGCGCCGCTGTACAAAGGCTCGCCGGTTTCGGCGTGGAACCAGGTGGAACCGGCGGGTTCAGCCAGCACGGTGGCGTAGAGGCCGATCTGTTGGTGTGTCGATGGGCCGAGGTGGTCGTGAGTGAAGATCGTGCCGAGGCCGCGATCCACGCCTTTGCTGTTGATCACCGGGTCGACGAACCAGCGCTGCATCGCCGTGCGCGCGCCCAGCCAGTCGCTGCGACCGTATTGGCCGAAAAACGGATGCGCCTTGGCTTTCGGGCAGGCCGGGGTGCCGTCGCGCGGGTCGGTACCGGCGCACTGGTTGAACTCGCGGATCGCGTGCACGCGCTCCTGCACGGCGCCGGGGGAAAGCACGCCGTCCTCGTAGTTCCAGCCGTTGGAGGAACCGTCGGCCGCCGTCAGGTCCCACTTCGGCAGGTGAATATGCTGGCCGATCACGTCGGTCGGGGTGCGCACCTGATAGTCGTCCATCTCGTAGACGGCCGGCACCAGGTTGGTTTGCTGGTATTGCACGCAATCGAAGGTGTTCATGCGCATCACCAGCGGCTCCGGCGGACGCTGCTTGGTGATCACCGGCCAGGCGTCTTCCCACAGTGCGAGGATGCGCGCTTGAGGGAAGTGATAACCGACCTTGTTGTACACCGCATCGAACTGGATGTTGGCCGCTTTGTAGACCCGTGGCCGGTCGGCGGTGAAGGCCGAGGCGCCGACGAAGGACATGCCATCAACGCGCTCGCCGCTGTTGAATTCACCGCTGCCGGCGCTGCTGGTCAAACGTTTCTGACGGTCGTCCATGCACGGTTCGTAGTACGGCGCGCCAGCAATCGGCAAGGCACCATTGGTGCGGAAGGCCTTGGCCACCACTTGATTGCCGGGCAGCAAGGCGAAGCTTGGGTGATCCTTTTTCGCGTGGAAGGCCATCGCTGCCTGTTCGACTTCGGTGCCTTCTTCCGGCAGGTAGATCGGTTTGGCGCGAGTGACTGCCTTGGAGAAATCCAGCGACGTGGTCACGGTGAGCGCTTCGCCGCCAGCAGACTTTCCGTCCAGGGCATGGCGTGGCAAGCCGCCGTCCCAACCGCCGGATTGCGTCGGGTCAAGGTTGGCCCACAGTGCCTTGCCGCTGGCTTTGAGCGACTGCGCGGTGGCGGCGTCGAGCATGTCCAGCGGCGGGGTCGGCGGACGTTGCCCGACCGAACTCTCCATGCCGCCGATCCAGAACGGATAGCCGGGGTTTTTCAGGCTGCCATCGGCGTTGCGGTTGGCTTCGCTGCGATCAACCAGAGCCAGCGAACCCACAGCCTGACCGCCAGCGTTGCCGCCATGGTGATCGTCGTCGCCCTCTTCTTCCTCATCGTCGTCATCGTGGCCGGCGACCATCGTTTCGCCGATTTTCGGCACGACAACAACTTTGCCGGGCATCGGCGCCATGGCTTTGCCTGGCAGCGGCACCACCGCCGGAATGGGCGTGCCGGCAATGATTTCGCCATCCGGCAAGGCCCGGGCGCCGGCAGCAGGTTTGCCGCTGCGCAGTGCATAGGGTTCGCTGTGGAAACCGTCGGCACCTTGCTCGGAAACCTCAAGTCGGGTGCCCTCTTCAAACACATCGTGCACCCGCCACATGGCCCACATGCCCTGGGCGAAATGCGGATAAAAGTGGCAGTGGTAGATCGCATCACCGGCCACCCGGTTGCGGTTGCCCGAGCCGCCGTTGGCGATTTCATAGGTGTAACCGGCGCCCGGCCCGATGCCTTGGGCGTCGACGTAATCGGAGTTGTCGTCGTTGGGGTTGAACAGCCACTGGTGGCCGTGCAAGTGGAAGATGTGGTGTTCGTAACCGTTGTGGGTGTTGCGAAATTTGACGAAGTCACCGATGTAGCTGTGGGCGACGTTCGACGGCTCCGACGGATACAGCGCCATCGTCGCTTTCACGCCGACCTGATCGGCACGTGGCGTCTGGCCCGGGGCGATGTTCTCAAGCCCGGTGTTGGCCGGCACATCCACCAGCATCGCCACGTCACCGACAGTGTGCGAGCTGAGGAAGAATTCTTCGTAGGCGCAGGACAGGCAATCGTGCATCGGCCCCACGCCCAGACGATTGGCAATCACTTCGGCGCCCATGCCGCCAGCGCCGTAGTTGATCATGAACGAGTCGCGGGTCGGCTCCAGCACATGACCCATCACCGGGTCGGCGAAGTACGCCGGGAACGCCTGGGTGACGGCAGTTTCGTCCTGGAACTGCGCGGCAAAATCGCGGAACGGTTCGAGCCGGTTGGGCAGTGCCGGGTTGCGTTTGCCCACCGATTCCAGCGGATAGGTGATCGACGGAAAGCTGCCGTCCGGGTTGCTGCCCATGACAATGGCATCGCTTTCGCTGGAGATGATTTCACTGCCGTCGACCATGCTGATGATCGGCGAGCCGGCCTTGCCTTCGCGCAGCCACGGCTCGCGCTGCGGATAGCGGGCCTGGTAATCGACGATGGGGTGTCCGGCGGGGGTACGGCCAGTGCTGGCCAGGCGCATTTCTTCTTCGGTGAGGGTGTTGCGGTAAGTGCGGCCGCCCTTGGGCACGACCACCACCTGGGCAAACAGGCCATTGGCATTGTTGCCGGCCGCGCCCTCCCCGCCGAACGTCGCGCCACGGCTGCTGACATCGAACGCCCCTTCGCGCTCGGCATACAACAGATAGGAACGGCTGGCGCCGGGGGCGACCAGACTGTTGGCGTTGCGTCCGGTGAACGAGGCGATGTCGTCGATGCTGTTCACCGCTTGCAGGCCGTTGACCTGGAAGCCGACATGCCGGTCGGCGACTTGCTCGTCGGCCTTGAAAGCTTCGCCGACGTTGGCGTTTTCCGCTTCGCCCTCGGGCTCGGCGTGATGATTGGGGTTGGCCTGATACGCCAGAAGATTCTGCAGATTGATGGTCAGGCAATCCCCCGCCGCCACGCGCAGCACCAGTGGCCGTGGACGCTTGTCCGGGCGCAGCGACACTTTGCCCGGTACCGCCGAACCGCCCTGGGCCAGTGACCGGTCGTGGTCATCGACCACGTCGCGACGCAGGGCAAACATCATGCCGTTGACGTTCTGCGCGCCGAGGCGGTTGAACATCAGCGGCTGATCGAAGGCCACGACGTTAGCCACCAGATTGCGTTCGCAGCGCACGGCGGCGCTGGCCAGTTCGACGCTGAGCATCGAGGCCAGCAACAGCAGCCAGTTCAACAGGGACGGTGCGTGGTGAATGCCAACCATGATCGGAAACCTCGTAGTGAGTGTTCACAGGGAATGATTCTCGACAAACCCGCTGGAGCAATCCGCATGCCACAAAAAATCATGTTTCTGTTCAATCAGTTACAGAAATCATTTGAGAGTCCGGGGGATATTCCCCACCCGATTCCCCGTTTTTCCGACCCGGCGGATTTGCCCCGAAAGTGGGGAAAACCGGGTTGAAGGTTTACAACGGCGCGTCTGCCGCCAGCCCCTGCAAACGCCAGTACTGGCGCAGGACGCTGGGTACATAACGCTGGGTTTCGGCGAACGGCGGGATCACCCGGCCACGGCTGAGCACCGCGTCGGGGCCGGCGTTATAGGCCGCCACGGCCAGGGCGATGTCGTTGTCGAACAGGGTCATCAGGCGCTTGAGATACCGGGCCCCGCCCTGGATGTTGGCGCGGGGGTCGTAGACGTCGGTCACCCCCAGCTCCCGGGCGGTGTCGGGCATCAGTTGCATCAGCCCGCCGGCCCCTTTGGACGATGTCGCGCCGGGGTTGTAGTTCGACTCGGCGTTGATCACCGCGTGCAACAGCGCTTCGGGCAAGTGATTGGCTGCAGCGGCAGCCGACACCAGCTCGGCGTAAGGCTGATTGGCGATCAACTGCGGTTGCTGATCGAGGCTGACCACGGGCATTTGCGCCTCGTGAATCACCCGTTCGTAGGTGCGTCCGGGGCGGTGAACGTTGGACAGCACGTAGCTGCCCTTGGCGTCCACGGAGACAAACACATCGGCTTCGGCGATGCCGGTCAGCAGCATGCAGCCAAGCAGTCCTGCGCAGATTGGATTGAGCATTGGGCCTCCCCTGACAGGCCCGAAAAATTGGGGGAAATGCCCCACTGACCTGTCGTGATTCAGCCGTACGCAAGCACTGTGCCGACTCTCGAAAGGCCCGTATTTCAAGGACTTCAGCCCACACGCGGGATTTATCGGGGGCTGAGCATGGCAATTGCATAGCCCCTGGGGCGACTCGGCTGCCACTCACCGGAGGTCATCATGAAGCTGCATGTTCGTCCGCGCGCCCAACGGGGTTTCACCCTGCTCGAATTGCTCGTGGTGCTGGTGGTGCTCGGCCTGTTGGCCGGGATCGTCGCGCCCAAATACTTCGCCCAGCTGGGGCGCTCCGAAGTGAAAGTCGCCAAGGCGCAGATCGAAGGCCTGAGCAAGGCGCTGGACCTGTATCGGCTGGAAGTCGGCCACTACCCGTCCACCGAACAAGGCTTGCAGGCACTGGTGACCGCACCGAGCGATGAAGCGAAATGGACCGGCCCGTACTTGCAGAAAAAACTCCCGCAGGACCCGTGGGGCCGCAACTACACCTACCGCTACCCCGGCGAAAACGCCGAGTACGACCTGCTGTCGATGGGCAAGGACGGCCAGCCCGGCGGCGAAGGCGAAAACGCCGAAATCACCAACTGGCAATGAGCGGAGCACCGGGCATGCGTTTTCATTTGAAGGCAGTGGGCAAGGCCGGCGTGGTGTCGCTGAACATCGAGGCACCCGGACACAGCGAAGCGCGGCGCATCGCCGAGGATCAGGGCCTGCGCGTGGTCAGCCTGCACGCCGAGCGGCACTGGCGTTCGTTGCGCCTGAGCCAGCGTGAGACCTTCAACCTGGTGCTGTTCAGCCAGGAACTGACCACGTTGCTCAACGCCGGCCTGCCGCTGATCGATGCACTGGAAAGTCTGGCGGAAAAGGAAACCGCCCCCGCTGCCCGCAAAACCCTGAGCGAACTGGTACGGCTGCTGTACGAGGGCAAGTCGTTCTCCCAGGCACTGGCCCAGTTGTCGGCGGTTTTCCCGCCGCTGTACGTGGCGCTGGTACAGTCCAGCGAGAAAACCGGCGCGGTCGGCGATGCGCTGGGGCGTTATGTCAGCTATCGCCAGCGCATGGACGAGGTGCGGCAGAAGATCGTCAGCGCCTCGATCTACCCGTTGCTGTTGCTGGTGGTCGGTGGCGGCGTGGTGCTGTTTCTGATGGGTTACGTGGTGCCGCGCTTCAGTCTGGTGTTCGAAGGGCTGGGTTCGAACCTGCCGTGGCTGTCGCAGATGCTGATGAGCAGCGGGATGTTTTTGCACGCCCATCAGGGTGAGTTTTTCGGGATTCTGGCGGCGATCATCACCGCCCTCGCCGTGTTGCAGAAACAACCGGCGTTCCGCCGTGGGCTGGACCGGCTGGTGGAAAAACTGCCGGCCGTGCACCAGCGGATTTTCATGTATGAGCTGGCGCGGTTTTACCGATCACTGGGGATTCTGCTGCAGGGCGGGATTCCGCTGGTGACCGCCATGGGCATGGTGCGCGGCCTGCTCACCGTGGCGTCCCGGGCCCGGCTCGACCAGGCCTGCGAACGGGTGCGCGAAGGACAGTCATTGTCCACCGCGCTGGAGCTCAATCGGCTGGTGACGCCCGTGTCCCTGCGCCTGCTGCGCGCCGGCGAGCAGTCCGGCAATCTCGGGCAAATGATGGAACGCAGCGCCGACTTCTACGACGAGGAAATCAGCCGCTGGATCGAGTGGTTCGTGCGGCTGTTCGAACCGCTGCTCATGACTTTCATCGGCCTGTTGATCGGCGTCATCGTGATCCTGATGTACATCCCGATCTTCGAACTCGCATCGAGTATCCACTGACCTGGGGAACGGGTCGGATCACACGCAAACAAGGCACATCCACGTTCCCAACCAAGACAACAAAGACGGAGAACGATATGCACATTCAAAAGCTCATGCTCGCAATGGCCATCGGCGCAGTCCTGTCGGCGTCTACCGTATTGATCCCGGACAACCTGTCCGGGGTGTCCAGCGTTCAGGCCAAGGAAGGTGGCAGTGGAGGTGGAGGAAGCGGTGGGGGCGGCGGCGGAGGTAGTGGCGGTGGTGGCGGTGGCAATGGAGGGGGCGGTAGTGGCGGAGGGGGCGGCGGCAACGGTGGAAGTGGCGGTGGCGGAAGCGGCAATGGCGGTGGCCATGGCGGCAGTGGTGGCAACAGTGGCAGCGGCGGCGGTGGAAACAGTGGCCACAGCGGCAGCGACCATGGTTCGGGCCACTCCGGCGACAGCGCCTCATCAGGACGCAACGGCACCCACGCCGAAGCTGGCGACGATCATGGCGTCCATCGGGCCGGAGAAATCGGCGATGACCATGGAGTCCATCGTGCCGGCGAGGTCGGTGATGACCACGGAGTCCATCGTGCAGGTGAAGTCGGTGACGATCATGGCGTACACCGCGCTGGCGAAATCGGTGATAACCGTGGCGTACATGTTGGCGGCGAGCCAGGCGATGACAAGCGCGCCAACTAAATCACCTTGAAACGCAACACCTGTGGGAGCGAGCTTGCTCGCGAAGGCGCCAGTACGCACAACCTCTTCGCTGGCAGACAGAAAGCTTTCGCGAGCAAGCTCGCTCCCACACTGTTTTTCAGCGACTACAAAATCGCTTGTGTCTTATCCAGCCGCTCACGCAAAAACTCGATCAACGCCTGCACCGGCCGCGATGCCTGGCGATGCTGCGGGTACACCGCCGACAGAACCAGCGGCTCCGGACGCAAATCATCCAGCACCGGCACCAGCCGTCCGTCCTTCAATGCCGCGCCGACAATGAATGTCGGCAGGTAAGTAATCCCCATCCCCGCCACCGCCGCATCCCGCAGCAACTCACCGTTGTTGACCCGCATCCGCCCGGTGACATTCACCAGTTGCGGCTTGCCCTGCCCTGCATTGAACCGCCACTGCACCGAACGCCCGTGACCGTAAGGCAGGCAGTCATGGCTGAGCAGATCTTCCGGTTTGACCGGTGTGCCACGCTCGGCCAGATACGCCGGACTGGCGCAGTACACCCGCTCGATGGCCGCGATGCGTCGGGCGATCAGGGTCGAGTCTTCCAGTACGCCGATGCGCAGCGCCAGGTCATAGCCTTCGCCGAGCAAGTCCACCGGCCGGTCACTCAGATCGACCTCCACCGTCACCTCGCGATAACGCTGCAGGAACAGCGGCAGCAGACAGCCCAGATGCGCCACCGCAAACGACAGCGGCGCGCTCACGCGAATCGTCCCGCGCGGCTCGGCGGTCTGCCCGGCGATGCCCTGCTCCACCTGTTCGACTTCGCTTAACAGCCGCAGCGCCGATTCGTAATAGCTCTGGCCCAGCGGTGTCACGTCCAGGCGCCGGGTCGAACGGTTGAGCAAGCGCACGCCGAGGCGCTCCTCCAGTTGCATCAATCGACGGCTGACGAACTGCTTGGACAGGCCCAACTGATCGGCCGCCGCCGTGAAGCTGCCGGAGTCCATCACCTGGCAAAAAATACGCATGTCTTCGAACGGGTTCATTGTCACTCTCTGGTTGACAGTTAAACGCTTTATAGCCGCTTTTTCACTTTCCGGCACCTCATTAATCTGTGCTCACGGTGTTGCTGAGGCCTGAAGCCCAGCGCCACAGCAGCCCGATACCAAGGCCTACAAAAACTCAAACGACTTAAAAGGAATTGCACATGAACATCAAGAAAACCCTCGCCGCTTCCCTCCTCGCCCTGTCCATCGGCAACGCCTTCGCCGCCGAAGGCACTGGCGTCGAACACAACACCCAGGCCTTCCTCGATGCCCTCGCTGCCGGCGGTGGCAAACCGCTGGAGCAATTGAGCCCGAAAGACGCCCGTGCGGTGCTGACCGGCGCCCAGGCTTCGGTGAAGGTTGATCTGTCCGGTGTTGAAGTCAGCGACAAGGCGATCAAGGTCGATGGCCAGACGATCAACCTGAAAGTGGTGCGCCCGGCCAAGGTCAAGGGCGAGTTGCCGGTGTTCATGTTCTTCCACGGTGGCGGCTGGGTACTGGGCGACTTCCCGACGCACCAACGCCTGATTCGTGATCTGGTGGTGGGTTCTGGCGCGGTCGCGGTGTACGTCGACTACACGCCGTCGCCGGAAGCGCAGTACCCGACCGCGATCAATCAGGCTTACGCCGCGACGAAGTGGGTGGCGGAACACGGCAAGGACATCGGTGTAGACGGCAAGCGTCTTGCGGTGGCCGGCAACAGCGTCGGCGGCAACATGGCAGCGGTCGTGGCGCTGATGGCCAAGGAACAGAAAACTCCGGCCCTGCGCTTCCAGTTGCTGATGTGGCCGGTGACCAATGCAGGGTTCGATAACGGCTCTTACCAGCAGTTCGCCGAGGGCCACTTCCTGACCAAGGGCATGATGCAGTGGTTCTGGGACAACTACACCACCAACCCGGCCGAGCGTGCGCAGATCCACGCCTCGCCACTCAACGCCAGCGCCGAACAGCTCAAGGGCCTGCCCGCCGCACTGGTGCAGACGGCCGAGTTCGACGTGCTGCGCGACGAAGGCGAAGGCTACGCCCGCCACCTCGACGACGCCGGTGTACCGGTGACCTCGGTGCGCTACAACGGGATGATTCACGACTTCGGCCTGCTCAACCCGCTGAACGGGATTCCAGAAGTGAAGGCCGCCGTGCGCCAGGCCGCGGCAGAACTGAAGACCCATCTGAACTGAGTGCAACCCCTCGCCACACCTTCGGGTGTGGCGTTTTCTTTTGTGCCCGCCGGAGTGCATCCCATGAGCCTTTTTTCTGCCCACCTGCTGTCCTGGAGTGCCCTGCTGCTGGTGCTCGACGCCCTGCTCTGGCATCTCGTCCCGTTCAAGCATCGCGCACAACGGGTCGGTGTGCGGCTGGTGCTGTTCCTGGCCTTCAGCGCGCTGATCATCAATGCCGGCGTCAGCCCGTTGCAGGCGCCGTTGTTCGCCGATGATCAGGTAGCGCAACTGGGGGCGACGGCGCTGGGGATTTTCTGGTGGCTGTACGCTGCGCGGGCGCTGACCGAAGTGATCGGTCTGATTCTGATGCGGCGCATCGGCCACAGCGGCCGGTTGTTGCAGGACGTGATCGGTGCGCTGGTGTTTCTGGCGGCCATCGTCGCGGCGGCCGGTTACGTGCTGGAGCTGCCGGTCAAAGGCCTGCTCGCCACCTCCGGGGTATTCGCCATCGTCGTCGGTCTGGCGCTGCAAAGCACCTTGGCCGACGTGTTCTCGGGCATCGTGCTCAACACCACCAAGCCGTATCAGGTGGACGATTTCGTGGTGATCGACGGCGTCGAAGGCAAGGTGCTCGACATCGACTGGCGCGCCACGCACCTGCTGACCAGCGCCGGGACCCTGGCCGTGGTGCCGAACTCGGTGGCAGCCAAGGCCAAGATCGTCAACCTCAGCCGCCCGAACAACCTGCACGGCGTGTCGATCAGCATCAAGGTGCCGAACCACATTCGCCCGCGCCGGGTGCTCGACGCCCTCGACCGCACCTTGCAAGGCAGCAGCAGTCTGCTGCTGTCGCCTGCGCCGAAAGCGCTGCTGAAAGAGGCCGGCGAAGAAATGACGGAATACGTGGCCAGCGGCTTCATCGCTGAACTGGGCAAGAAAGGCGAAGTGCGCAATCAACTGTTCGACCTCGCCCACCGCCATCTCGAAGCGGCCGGCATTTCGCGGCATCCGGACGGCGTGATAGAGCCTTCGACCCGCGCCCGTGCCTTGCTCGATGAAGTGAAAATCTTCCGCTCGCTGAGCCATGAAGAACGCGATCGCCTCGCTGAATCGATGGTCGCGCAGCAGTACAGCGCCGGGCAGGTGGTGCTCGGTCTGGAGGAAGTCCCCGACAGCCTGTTCGTGATCGCCACCGGCGTGGTCAGCGCCAGCGTGCCGGACGGCAATGGCTTCACCGAGGCCGGGCGCATGGGCCCGAGCGAAGTCATGGGCGAGCAGAGCATTCTGGCGGATACACCGTCGCAGGCGACGTTCACGGCGCTGACGTCTTCGATCATTTATCGCCTCGACAAGAACCTCACCCGCCAGTGCATGGAACAGCGCAGCGAAGTCGGCCAGGCGTTGAACAAATTGCAGGCGGTACGGCAGCAGAACAGTCGGCTGGCGTTGACGGCCAAGCCTGTGCCGGTTCGTAAGGGCGGGTTTCTGGGGTGGTTGCAAAAGCGTTGAGCCCTTTTCGGCAGACAAAAAAATGCCCGCTCTTCAGCGGGCATTTTTCTTCTACCAATTACTTGGCAGTGAACTTGGTGTAGCTGTGGATCAGGTTGCGATAGTTCGGCAGGCGTTCCGACAGCAGATTCGCCAGGCCTTCCATGTCGTTGCGCCAGTCAACCTGCAGCTCGCACGCCACAGCGAACCAGTTCAGCAGGTGCGCACCGGCCGCCGACATACGCGCCCAGGCAGCTTGCTGCACGGTGGTGTTGAAGGTGCCGGAAGCGTCAGTCACCACGAACACTTCAAAACCTTCAGCGATAGCCGACAGGGTCGGGAACGCCACGCACACGTCAGTCACCACACCGGCGATGATCAGTTGCTTGCGGCCGGTGGCCTTGATCGCCTTGACGAAGTCTTCGTTGTCCCAGGCATTGATCTGGCCAGGGCGGGCAATGAACGGCGCGTCCGGGAACTGCGCTTTCAGCTCAGGCACGATCGGGCCGTTCGGGCCGCTGTCGAAGCTGGTGGTGAGGATGGTTGGCAGCTTGAAGAACTTGGCGATGTCGCCCAGGGCCAGCACGTTGTTCTTGAACTCGTTCGGCGAGAAATCCTGCACCAGCGAGATCAGACCGGTCTGGTGGTCGACCAGCAGCACCACGGCGTCGTCTTTGTTCAGGCGTTTGTAAGGAACGTTGCTCATGTGAAACTCCTCGGGGATGGGTGATACGGCAAGCGCCGGCCACGAAGACCGGCGCCGTTTACGGGATCAGAAAGCGAAACAGGAACAACCGAACGCGCCCCAGAAACCGGCGAAGTCGCTGACCGGCGCATTCGACATCCGGGCTTTTTCATGGCTGTGGGTATGCACCGCGCACGGGCCGCTGCACTGGTGCACCTGGGCCTGCAATGGCGAATTCGGGCGCCAGTGGCCAGGGACCTTGACCACCGGCGACCAGTCCGGCAGTACCGGCAAGGCACGCGGGCCGAGGTCTTCGAAGTCGCCGGCGGAATAAACGATCTTGCCGCCGACCACGGTCAGTACCGACTCGATCCACTTGATCGCTTCTTCTTCGACATGGAAGAAGTCCGCGCTCAGCGCTGCCAGATCCGCCAGTTGTCCGACCTTGATCTGGCCCTTCTTGCCCTGCTCGGACGAGAACCAGGCGCTGCCGTGGGTGAACAGTTCCAGCGCGGTGGTGCGTGGCAAACCCTCTTCGTACAGCGCCAGACCGCCAACAGTGCGACCGCTGACCATCCAGTACAGCGAAGTCCAAGGGTTGTAGCTCGATACCCGCGTGGCATCGGTGCCCGCGCCGACCGGCACGCCTTCGGCGAGCATGCGTTTGATCGGTGGGGTGGCTTCGGCGGCCTGTTTGCCGTAGCGGTCGACGAAGTATTCGCCCTGGAACGCCATGCGATCCTGGATCGCAATACCGCCGCCCAGCGCTTTCACTCGCTCGATGTTCTGCGGGGTGATGGTTTCCGCGTGGTCGAAGAACCATGGCAAACCGTTGAACGGAATGTCGCGGTTGACCTTCTCGAACACGTCGAGCATGCGGCTGATCGATTCGTTATAGGTGGCGTGCAGACGGAACGGCCAGCGCTGCTCGACCAGGTGGCGCACCACCGGCTCCAGTTCCTGCTCCATGGTTTGCGGCAGGTCCGGGCGCGGTTCGAGGAAGTCTTCGAAGTCCGCCGCCGAGAACACCAGCATTTCCCCGGCGCCGTTGTGGCGCAGGAAGTCATCGCCCTGATGTAACTTGACGCTGCCGGTCCAGTTCTGGAAATCGGTCAGTTCTTCTTTGGGCTTCTGGGTGAACAGGTTGTAGGCGATGCGCACGGTCAACTGGTCGTCTTTGGCCAGTTGTTCGATCACCTGATAATCGTCCGGGTAGTTCTGGAAACCACCGCCGGCATCGATGGCGCTGGTCAAACCGAGGCGATTGAGCTCGCGCATGAACTGACGGGTCGAGTTGACCTGATATTCCAGCGGCAGCTTCGGCCCCTTGGCCAGCGTCGAGTACAGAATCATTGCGTTCGGCCGCGCCACCAGCATGCCGGTCGGATTGCCGTTGGCATCGCGCACGATTTCGCCACCCGGCGGGTTCGGCGTGTCGCGGGTGTAACCGGCAACGCGCAACGCAGCGCGGTTGAGCAACGCACGGTCATACAGGTGCAGGATGAACACCGGGGTGTCCGGCGCTGCCTGGTTGATTTCTTCGAGGGTCGGCATGCGTTTTTCGGCGAACTGGAATTCGTTCCAGCCACCCACCACGCGCACCCATTGCGGGGTCGGCGTGCGGTCGGCCTGATCCTTGAGCATGCGCAGCGCATCGGCCAGGGACGGCACACCTTCCCAGCGCAGTTCGAGGTTGTAGTTCAGGCCGCCACGGATCAGGTGCAGGTGCGAGTCGTTGAGGCCGGGAATCACGCAGCGGCCCTTGAGATCGACCACCTGGGTACCGGCACCGCGCAGGGCCATGGCCTGCGTATCGTTGCCGACGACGACAAAGCGTCCGTCCTTGATCGCCACGGCACTGGCGAGCGGTTTTTCGCGGTCTACCGTATGAAATTGGCCATTGAACAGAATCAGATCGGCGTTCATCGCAGTTCCTTCGAGATAAGTGAAACGAAGCCCATACCCGCCGGCTCAGCGCGGCGGGTTGGCATTGGATTCCAGGTGTTCATGGGACTGACTGGCCGCCAGCCATGGTGCGAACAGACGAGTCGCGGCCGGCATGCACACGTAGACCACCGACACCACGATGGTCAGCGTGATCAGGAACGTGGCGACCACATAGTTGGAGAGAAACCCGTTGAGTTTGAGCAACGGCCCCCAGATCAACGGCACCAGCAAGGTGTGTGGCAGGATCACGAAAAGTGAGACCACCGCCTGCTTCCAGCGTGGCGGCGGCGTGGCGGCGTCGACCAGCGGGGTGAACCAGAATTCGTTGGCCGCATTGACCTCGGTCTGGTCGCCGTCGGCGAGCATCGGCGCCGCTTCTTCGATCAGCTTCTGACGCTGCGGCGAATCGAGCCAGCGCTGCATCGCTTCGGTCGAGCAATAACGCAGCACGCAGGTGAACAGCGCGAGGCCGCCCTGTTTGCTGCGCATCACGTCCACGCCCAGGTGCCCTTCTTCACGCCCCGCCACGCTGACAATGTTGCGCAGCCAGGCTTCGTAGGGCTGCTCGAAACCGGCCTTGACCCGGTGCTTGACGATCAGCGTCACGGTTTCTTCGGTTCCCGGTTTTCTCAGGGACGGGGTATCAGGCATAGCGAAGCACTCCGGGCAAACGGGCATTGAGCGCCAGCCGTCCGGGCCCGGCGATCAGAACAGTGGTGAAGAGGATCAACAGCAACCAGCCGAACTGCCCTTCGGCCACACTCCATTGCGGATGCACGAGCAGCAGCGCCACCAGCAGCACAAACAGAATAGGCAAGCACGCCAATCTCACCAGTAACCCGGCGACGATCAGCAGCGGACAGAGGACTTCGGCGAAAATCGCCAGAATCAACGTGAGGTGGGCACCGAGGTGGAACGGGTCTTCAATCAGCCGCAGCTGTGCAGTGAAATCCAGCAGCTTGGGCAAGCCGTGGACGAACAGCAGAAACAACCCGCCGGAGACCCGCAGGAACAGCAGGCCGAGGTTTTGCGCCTGGTCATTGCGTTGTACAGCGCTCATGGGTCCACCCTTGATCAATCATTGCAGGCCATGGTGCAACGATTGGTCGGGGGGAAATTGGATGGGTGTGCTCTCTTTACTCTTGAACGATTGTTCCCGCTTAGATCGTTCCCACGCTCTGCGTAGGAATGCAGCCCGGGACGCTCCGCGTCCCACCCGTCCAAAGCCGAAGACCTTATTCCCTCCTCCGGTCACCGCGTATCCACGATGGTGTACCGACGCGGCTCGAAAACCGTGACTGCCGTCGAGTTCACCACTTGGTCTGTTCTCACTGAGAACATGATGCTCAACAATGTCCCGACCCCGAGCGACAGCAGATAGTCGGCCGGGAGTCTGAAGGTGTAGCCCAGATTCGTGACCCAGGCCTGATGAACCGAATTGCGATCAGGTGTCCAGATACTTCGATTGTTCTCGGCACCATTGGCCGTGAAGCCCATCAGGGTGAGTTCCAGCCGTTGAGCTCTCGCCATGTGTATCCAGCCGCCAAACGTCAGATTCGCTCCGGCCACGATGTCTCTTTTATCCAGTTCGAGGGTGCCTTTGGCCTCGTCGATCACTGGGGATATGAGCAAGTCGCTCGGGATCGGCAGCACGGATAGCGCCAAGGGCTGTAATTGCACCGCGGGTGCACCGCCGCGTATGTAGGAGGCGGTGGCTTCAACGGTTTTGCCGATGCTGAAGGCCACCAGAGAGACAGGCGCCGATATTTCTCTGGGCGTGGCACCCACAGCAACCGGCGGCGAGGTATACGAACCCGCCGCTGGCGTACCCGGCGCCGCGGTCCAGCTTACGCTGACCTGATCGGCAGGCTGGCTCGGATAATCGAGGACAAATGTCAGCGCTGCAGTCGCAGCAGCCGGATTCAAATTGGTGTTGCCGGTTGATTCCTTGATCCGTACTTCGCGGTTTTCCAGAACGTTGATCGCCCAAGTATTGGATACGCCGCCACCGGCGTATTGACCTGTAAAGACGTGGCGGCCCTGGGTCAATCCGGTAACCGGAAATTGCCATTCGCCCGCAATGGCCGGCGCCCTGCCCAGAGGCGCTTGCCCATCAAACACGCTGACCTCTTCTGTCGCGGTGCCGTGCAATGTGGCGCTGGTGAAAGGCGTGTCGCCACCTTGGGCGATCTCCCGATCGAGCGGATCAGTGATCCGTTCGATCCCTGGTGCGCTCACGGGGTCCGTCAGGACGATGTAGTTACGATGTGCAAATGCCTGGGCCTTGGATAAATCCGGACTGTTCTGCAGCCCGGCCCAGAATCTCATCGTCAGCACGCTGCCGTTTTTCAGACCTTGCAGTGGTGCAGCAGGGACCCTTTCTTCGTAATATCCCAGACTGAATCGATTGCCGACGACATTCTCCGGTGGTTGCCAATACCAGGCCTCCCAGACACTACCGTCGGCCTTCACACCTGTGAGCAGGAGCCAGAAAAACTGCTCGCGTCTGCTCAGCAGCCATGACCGGATACGCAAAGTAACCTGAGTCAGATCGCCCACATCCAGGTGAGTGCCCTCACCTTCGTCGCTTGCCTCTTTGATCACCGGCCGGGGCAGATCAAGTGGATTAATGGGCGGTATGTAAAGCGGCAAAAGTTGTGATTCCAC
The DNA here is from genome assembly GCF_046097675.1 of Pseudomonas sp. UV AK001. Lineage (NCBI taxonomy): Bacteria > Pseudomonadati > Pseudomonadota > Gammaproteobacteria > Pseudomonadales > Pseudomonadaceae > Pseudomonas > Pseudomonas sp. UV AK001. Next base: position 275,090 of record NZ_JBJUVZ010000008.1, on the reverse strand, counting down.
GGGCAGTTCAGTGACACGGTAAAGCGTGTAAAAGACTCTGACGGTCTGCCCGAGATTGAAAGCCACCAGTATGTTGTCAATGTGGGTCGTAAAAGGGGGTTTAAATCCACTGATCGGTATGCGCGGCGACGTATAGGAACCGGAACCTGAAGTTCCGGCCCACGTGATAGTTATTGAGTCTCCTGGCAACCAAGGGAAGTCGATTATTACCATCAGGCTGTACCGAGCGGCTGCAGGCACCAGGACGCCGTTGATACTTTCTTTGATTTCCAGTGGCGGCAGATCGTCACGGGTGAGCGCAGGAATCCGCGTGTCCATATTCACTTCCCTCAAGGGCTGGCCGACTCGGCATTGGCCCATGAAACACGGGAAGGCGAACACGCGCCACTGTCAGAACTAACAGGGTAAACACGGTTTTAGACGAGCGGCGCCCTTACACCACTGGAATATCCAGCGACACCGACATGAACTGACTGATCCGCGAGCGCAGCCATTTCTCTGCCGGATCGTTGTCATGCACCCCGCTCCACGCCATCGACAGTTGTGCCGCATCAATCGGGAACGGTGGATCTTCAGCCCGCAACGCACAGCCTTCGACCAACGCACACGCGGCGTAATCCGGCACGGTGGCGATCATCTCGGTGCCCGCCAGCAGCGCGCGCAAGCCACTGAACTGCGGCACCCCGAGCACCACCCGGCGGCTGCGGCCGACCTTGGCCAGGTCCACATCGATGTTGCCGCTCAGATCACCCGAGAACGACACCATCGCGTGGGGCCGCTCGCAGTATTCGTCGAGGGTCAACGGACCCGGGCGGTCATCGCCGCGCAGGACCTTGCAGGGAATGTCGCGCAGTTTCTTGCGCTTGGCGTTGGCCGGCAGATCGGTGGTGTAACTCACGCCGACGGAGATTTCCCCCGACGCCAGCAATGTCGGCATCAATAGATAGTTGGCTCGGCGCACCACCACCACGATCCCCGGTGCCTCTTCCTGCAACTGGCGCAATAGCGGTGGAAACAGACCGAACTCGGCGTCATCCGACAGGCCGATGCGGAACACGTCACAACTGGTAGCCGGATCGAATTCCTTGGCCCGGCTGACCGCGCCGGAAATCACGTCCATCGCCGGTTGCAGTTCCTGAAGAATCGCCAGCGCCCGTGCCGTCGGCTCCATGCCGCGACCGTTGCGCAGCAGCAATGGATCGTCGAACAGATCGCGCAGGCGGCCCAGTGCCGCGCTCACCGCCGGTTGGCCCATGAACAGTTTTTCGGCGACGCGGGTCAGGTTCTTTTCGAACATCAGGGCTTCGAAAATCACCAGCAGGTTCATGTCGACGCGGCGCAGATCGTTTCGGTTCATGGGCGTGTTTTCCTTTTGGGCCAGGCGCAAGTGCTACGCACTTTACTTGATCGGCGACCTTTCGAAATCAGCTTTGGCGGCGGAATTAACAACGTTTAACTCGTCAGCCTTCGCCCCTCGCCAAACAATGAATCCCTCTGCGCAGCGTTGTTTTATTGACCTGAGGGAAAGCGCTGACCGTGCCTTCCCCCCTCGACACGGACATTGGCCATGGCTCACTCACAGCAAACCGTCGCCCTCGCCCCTGCCAGCGAACCCCGCAAAACCAGCACCGGCGGCCTCAGCCCGCAGCGCGAGCGGCTGGTGAAACAACTCATCCTCGAACGCCTCGGTGACAGCCTTGAAGTGACCGAACTGGCGAGCGCCTGCTCACTCTCTCGCAGTCACTTTTCCCGGGCGTTCAAGTGCAGCACCGGGTACTCGCCGCAAGACTGGATTCGCGCCCAGCGGATCGCCCGGGCCAAGCTGTTGATCCAGCACACCAACCACAGCCTCACGCAGATCAGCCTGGAATGCGGCTTCTGCGATCAGGCGCACTTCTGTCACATTTTCACCCGCAGCGAAGGGATCAATCCGTTTGCGTGGCGGTGTCAGGTCATGAAAAACCGCTGAGGCGGTTTCAGCCCCGAGCCATGCGCTGAGCCAGTCGCGCTACCCGCTCCCCCAGGTGCGCGGCGGTCAACTGGTCTTCCAGCGGAGGGGCCTGTTCGGGCGGTTGCTCGACGCAAGATTGGGACATGGCGCCGAGGGAGCTGCCGAGGCGATTCAACTGGCCGTCGAAAACACCTTGGCGTGCACGCGCCGGCAACAGATCGAGCCCGACCCAGATCATCGAATGCTGGGCGGCGAACACCGCCAGTTGCAGCAGGGTATTGAGTTTGTCGCCACACAGGCTGCCGGAGTTGGTGAAACCCGCCGCGAGTTTGTCGCGCCACGGCCGGGCAAGGTAGAACGAGGCCGTGGCCTCCATGAATTGCTTGAACGCCGCCGAAGCGCTGCCCATGTAGGTCGGCGCGCCGAAGATGATGGCGTCGGCGCGGTGCAGGTCATCCCAGCGGGTTTCCACGTCTTCCACCGCCAGCAACAGGCAGGTGCTGCCCACGTGGCGTTCCACACCCTGGGCCACAGCCTGGGCCATGACGCGGGTGTGCCCGTAGCCACTGTGATAGACCACCACTACCTTGCTCATCGCAGCGTCCTCCGGACGTATGCACTCCATTGCCTTGGAGTTTTGGCTCTGACGCGGGCGCGGACGAGTTAATCGTTGTTAATTTTTCCCGGCTGTCGGGTGAACCGGTGCAGGTTTCAGCCTTTAAATACAGTGGTAATGGCATTGGATGCCGACCGATGTCCAAACGGCAGGACTTCACGCCCGTTGCGCTGGCATCAAATCCTGAGGAATATGCTCAGATACCGCGGATTAGACAGCTTGCGTGACCCTCAAGTCTCTATCCGCCCTGCCCGTCACAGGTTCTTCACCACGACAGCGCAGGATTACAAAAACATCGCAGGAGTGAGCGGTTGAGTCTTTCCCCGAATCAGGCCATCGGTTTCGGCCCCTATCGGATCCACCCCGGCCAGCGGCTGGTGCTTGAAGGCGACCAGCCTTTGCGCCTGGGTCGGCGTGCCATGGACATTCTGCTCATCCTGCTGGCCAACGCCGGCGAGGTCGTGAGCAAGCAGCAATTGATCGCCGGGGTCTGGCCGGACAGCGTGGTAGAAGACATCAATCTGCGGGTGCACATGGCGGCGCTGCGCAAGGCCCTCGGCGACGGTCAGGCCGGGCAACGCTACATCGTCACGGTGGCGCAGCGCGGATACAGTTTCGTCGCGCCGGTCCTGCTGCAATCCATCGAGCAACGCCCCGCCGCCGCCAACCTGGGCCGACATAACCTGCCGTTGCGCCGCACGCGGATGATCGGGCGCCAGACGGTGGTCGACAGCCTGATGACGCAACTGCCGCGCCAACGCTGCATCACCTTGGTCGGCCCCGGCGGCATCGGCAAGACCACCGTAGCCCTGCGCGTCGCCGAACAGTTGATCGGCCGCTATCGCGACGGTATTCGTCTGCTGGATCTGGCACCGCTCAACGATCCGGGCTCGATCTGTTCGCACCTCGCCGCCCTGCTGGATCTGTCACTGCACGACAATGAACCGATGGCCTGTCTGATCAACAGCTTGCGCGAACGGCAGCTGCTGCTGGTGATCGACAATTGCGAGCACTTGATCGACGCCGTGGCGCTACTCGGCGAAAGCATTCTGCGCGGCGCGCCGCAGGTACACATTCTGGCCACCAGCCGCGAAAGCCTGCGTGCCGAAGGCGAATACGTGCAGCGTCTGGAATCCCTCGACTGCCCGCCGCCGATTGCGGTGCTCGATCGTGATCAGGCGATGGGGTTTTCCGCGCTGCAACTGTTCGTCGAACGGGCGATGGCCGCACACGAGCATTTCGAGCCGGACAATGCCGACCTGCCCTTGATCATCGAAATCTGTCGGCGGCTGGATGGTATTCCGCTGGCGCTGGAACTGGCCGCCGCGCAGGTGGCGAGCCTTGGTCTGGACGGTTTGCTGAGTCAGCTTCAGGGGCGCTTGCCGACCGGCAATCAGACTCATCTCGGTCGACATGAAACCCTGCGGGCCACGCTGGACTGGAGCTTCAACCTGCTCAACGGCTGCGAACAGACCGGCCTGCGCCGACTGGGTGTGTTTCGTGGTGCGTTCACGCTGGAATCTGCGGCGGCAGTCATCGTTGGCCAGCATATCGAGCCGGGCGAAGTGTTCGCCTCGATCACGCAACTGGTCGCCAAGTCGCTGCTCAACGTCGAGGTCGGCGATGAGGAGGTGTTCTATCGCCTGCTCGATACCACTCGCCGCTATGCCCTGGAAAAACTCGATCAGGCCACCGAACTCGGCGAAACCCGCGAGCGTCATGCCGAACGCTGTCTGGCGCTGATGCATCAGGCCCAGGCCGATTGGGAGAACACGCCGACCGCCGTCTGGATCGAGCGCTACGCCCGAGGCCTCGAAGATCTGCGGGCGGCGCTGGAGTGGACACTGAACGATGAAGGCTCACGTCATCTCGGCGTGCGGCTGACGGCGACGTCGGCGCCGTTGTGGCAGGAGTTGTCCCTGCTCAAGGAGTACGGCGTGCATGTGCGCCGGGCACTTGAGTTGCTGGAGTCCTCCGTAGAGTCTTGCCCACGGCTGGAAATCGCCTTGAAACTGGCCCTCGGCAGCGCCTGCTATCACACCTGGGGCGGTACACCGGAAACCATCGAAGCCTTCGTCAGCGCCCGACGGCTGGCGCAACAACACGACGACATGGCCGGCCAATTGCGCGCCGTGTCGGGACACATGGCGGTCAACCTCAGTTGCGGCCATTACCGGATGGCGCTGGAGCAAAGCGAACAATTCGAAAGCCTCGGCCTGCATGGCGATGCGCAGTTGTCCTTGAGTACCCACCGCTTGCGGGTGCTGGCGTTGCATTACGCCGGCGACCAGCATCAGGCGCGGATCCACGCCGAACAGGTGATCCAGCGCATGGCCCATAGTGGCCACCTCAACCGTTTCACCCACGGTTTCGGCGTGCAATACGATCAGAGCGTCGCCTCGTTGACCGTCCTCGCCCGAGTGTTGTGGCTGCAAGGTTTTCCCGAGCAGGCCTGGCGTACGGCGCGGCAGGCACTGGACATCGCGGTGCAGATCAACCATGGCACGTCGATCTGCTACACCCTGGCCCTCGCCTCGTGCCTGATCGCCCATTACAACGGCGACGTGCAGAACGCCCGCGCACTGCTGCAACTGTTGCTGGAACAGGCGCAGAAGCATTCGGTGCTGCTGTTTTACACATGGGCGCGGCACTATGCGCAGGTGATCGACGCCGATAGAGCCCCCGCCATCCCGCCTGCCGATAGCGGTCTGGTCAGGGAAATCATGGTCACGCTGGATCCGGGTTTCATTGATGATGCCTTGCTGGAACGGGCACAGAACGGCGCGGCCGGCTGGAGCACGGCGGAGATTTTGCGGGCACGGGCCGAGCGATTGCTGGCCGCTGAATCGCCCTGTCATCATTCGGCCGAAAGCGCCTTGCAGCAGTCCCTTCAGATTGCCCGGACGCAAGGTGCTCTGGCCTGGGAACTGCGCAGTGCGACGTCGCTGGCCCGGTTATGGCAACGCCAGTCGCGCTATGGTGAGGCGTTTGAATTGCTCACTCCGATCTACCAGCGCTTCACCGAAGGCTACGCTACCCCGGACTTGCGCAAAGTGCGTTTACTGCTCGACGAGTTGCGCGGTCAGTCTGCCGCTTGAGGCTGGCCGTGTACGGCCCAGGTAACGCGCGTGCCGACGCTCGACATCATTCAGTTCGCCACCCTGCTCCAGCCGTTCGCGGGCATAGCGGCGTGTGGTGTTGAGCATTCGAAAGCGCAGTGTTCCGCTGGATCGATCCACCGTCAGCAACGACTTGGCCGCCAGCTGTTCAATCACTGCCACCAGCATCGAAGGTGGCAGTTGCGCGCAACTGATCACGCCAATGGCGGCGTCGAGGGTGAATGCCATTTTGAACACCGACAAGCGTTGCAGCACGCGTTGTTCGTGCTCGCTCAAGCGCTGATAGCTCCAGTCCAGCGCGGCACACATCGACTGATGGCGTGGCACAGCGGTCCGGCGGCCGTGACTCAGGACTTGCAGACCATGATCCAGTTGCGCCTGCATGCCGACCAACGCCAGTGCATCGATCTGCGCCGCTGCCAGTTCGATCGCCAGCGGCAGGCCGTCGAGCCGTCGACAGATATCGCGCACGGTTTCCAGATCCTGCTCCCGCAAATGGAAACCGTGCTGACGCGCACGGGCACGACTGACAAACAGCTGCACCGCCGAATAACCCATGGCCTCGTCGACGCTGTTGAGCGCCGAGGCCTTGGGAACGGTCAGGGGCGGCATTGGCTGCAGGACTTCCAGACCGAGACGCAACGGCTCGCGGCTGGTGGCCAGGATCGACAGACGGGGCGCGGCATCGAGCAGTGTTTGCAGCAGGCTCCGGCAGGCTTCGTGCAGGTGCTCGCAGTTGTCCAGCACCAGCAACGCGTGGCGCGCTGCCAGTGTGGGAAAATCGATGTCGAGGGTTTTCAGCAGATGATCGAGAAGCGGGATGTCTTCGTCGATCAGCGACAGGTCCACCTGCCACACGCCGTCACGAAAATGTTGCAGCAGCAGTTCGGCTGCGCGCAGTGCCACGGTGCTTTTGCCGACACCGGCAGGCCCCGTCACCGTTATCAGTCGGGACAGCGGCAGTTGCCGCACCAGGCCGCCGACCAGTGAATCACGACCCGTAACAGGGGTCAGCCGTGCGGGCAGATTATGCTGTGGCACTTGCAGGCTTTCGAACACCACTTGCGCGACGCTGTCACCCTGCACCGGCGCAACGAAGCTGTACCCGCATTGCGGCACGTTGACGATGTAGCGCTGCCCGCTCTCGCCATCGCCGAGGGCCCGACGCAACGCCGCGATGTGCACCCGCAGATTGATCTCTTCGACCACCGAGTTCGGCCACACCAGCGCGATCAATTGCTCTTTGCTGACCACCCGCCCGGCCCGCTCGACCAGCACTTGCAGAATGTCCAGCGCACGACCGCCCATGCGCAGTTGCCGATCCCCGTCGAGGATCAGCCGTTGGCGCAAGTGGAACGCGTACGGTCCGAAACGCAGGACCGACGCCGAGCTCAATTCGTCGAGGCTGTTCATGTCCGTTATCTTGGCAGGCCTCGATGACGGTACAACCACCACACGGGGCCCGGCACGGACATCCGCATGCCCGTAACGGACAAAAACGCTCTAGCTGAACTGTTCGCGGTACTGGGCCGGGGTCAGCCCGAGCTTTTCGCCGAACAGAAAACGCATATGCCGCACGCTGCCGAAGCCGCTTTTGTAGGCCACGGTCTTCAACGGCAGATCGCTGGTCTCCAGCAGATTGCGCGCGCAGTCGATGCGCGCACTTTGCAGGAATTCCATGGGCGTCATGTTGACCTCCCGGGCGAACACCCGGGCGAAATGGCGAGCGCTCATGTTCGCAAGTCCTGCCATGCGTTCGATGGTGAAGCTTTCTTCAAGGTGTTCCAGAACGTGATTCTGTACCCGGGTGATGGGGGTTTCCTGGGGCGAAACCGCCGCCATCAACGGACTGAATTGCGCCTGTCCGCCCTGACGTTTCATCACCACCAGCAGCACTTTGGCCACGTCCTGAGCGAGCTTCTTGCCATGATCGCGGGCTACCACTGCCAGTGCCAGATCGATGCCGGCAGTGACACCGCCAGAGGTGATCAGGTTGCGGTCTTCGACAAAGATCTGGTCGGTGGCGACATCCGCCTTCGGAAAGCCTTTGATCAGACGCTCTGTGTAATTCCAGTGGGTAGTGACGCGGTAGCCGTCGAGCAATCCGGCGTAACCCAGCACAAAAGCCCCCGTGCAAATCGAGCCGTAGCGCTCGGCACGACCCACCGCGCCTTGCAGCCAGGCCAGCAGCGGCGGACATTTTTCGTTGTAGGCCCCGGGGCCGCCCGGCACCAGCAGCAGGTCATAGCGATCACCGGCTTCGTCGATATGCCGGTCGGTATGCACCAGCACGCCGTTGGAAGCACGCAGCGGCCCGCGTTCAGTCCCCAGGAGCGTCAGTTGATAATGGTCGTCCGGCTTCAGGTATCGGTTGGCAACCGAAAACACTTCCAGCGGCCCGGCCATATCGAGCAGTAGAAACTCGGGAAACAACACCATTGCCACGGTTTTCATGAGCAGACATCACTGAAATCAATGAACGGTTATAAGTTGCCGCATTATGGCCAAGTACAGCGCAAACGTTGAAAAAGAATGCGTGAACTGACGCACACTACTGTCAACCATGAGGGGACAGTATTTCAATTTTCACCTACTTATTGCACATCAGAGTAACCAGTAATCTTCTCCTCACTCGGACGAATCAACGTCCTGAAAGGAGATTTCATCATGCTGACCCTTCGCAAAGCTTCCGACCGTGGTCTGGCCAATCATGGCTGGTTGAAGTCGTTCCACACCTTTTCTTTCGCCAGTTACCGCGACCCGCGCGAGCAGGGTTTCTCCGACCTGCTGGTGATCAACGATGACCGCGTCGCCGCTGGCAAAGGCTTTGGCCAGCACCCGCACCGTGACATGGAGATTTTCTCCTATGTGCTCGAAGGTGCGCTGGAACACAAGGACACCCTTGGCACCGGTTCGGTCATCCGCCCCGGTGACGTGCAACTGATGAGCGCCGGCAGTGGCGTGGCCCACAGCGAGTTCAACCATTCGGCGACCAAGCCTGTGCACTTCCTGCAGATCTGGATTGTGCCGGACGTGAGCGGCGCGAAACCGCGCTATCAACAGGAGCACTTCAGCGAACAGAAAAAACGCGGTCGCCTGCAATTGATCATCTCGCCGGATGGCACCGACGGTTCACTGAAAGTACGCCAGGATGCGCGGGTGTATGCCGGGCTGTTCGATGGTCAGGAAAGCGCCACGCTCAAGCTGCCTGCAAACCGCTACGCCTATGTGCATGTTGCTCGCGGCAGCATTGAACTGAACGGCGTGCAGTTGAAGGAAGGCGACGGTGTTCGGGTTCGTGAAGAACAGGCGCTGACCCTGAGTAATGGCCAGGATGCCGAAGTACTGGTGTTTGATCTGCGGCCACAGGAGTTGCCGGAAATGCCATGAGGCAGTCCGGTTTTCATCGGGCACAAAAACGGCCTTCGTTGAAGGTCGTTTTTCATTCTGCGGACAAGGTCGTCGAAACCGCCGGTACGGGATTTCCAGCCTCCTTCACTGACTGGACCATTGCCAGGGTGGTCTGCATCGTCACAAGCACATTTGACTGATTCGCGTAGTAGGAGCCTACAAGAATGGCAACCATCCCCAGAAAATGAACGGTCGTCGCCGCCCAGTAGTTCGCCTTGATTGTCGAGACCATTCTCATTGACTCGTCCAATCGCTCCATAGCCCGATCCGAGCGGGCCGCCATGGACGCATAACGTGCATCACGCTCAAGGTGAGCCTTTTCTTGTTCCAGACGGAGTTTCTCCTGTGACTTTTCGCGCTCCTGCCAGGCCTTTCTGGATTCTTCCTCTCTTTCCAGTCGCGCTTTTTCCCTCTCCTGCCGAATCTCCTCCAGATGCCGCTCCCTGGCCAGACGCACTTCTTCCTGAGCCTCCTCTCGCTTCAGCCAATCTTCTTGCCGAACCTTCTCTTCCTTCAGCCATTCCTCTTGTCGAGCTTTCTCGTCCTTCCGCCAATCCTCTTGTCGAGCCTTCTCGTCCTTCCGCCAATCCTCTTGTCGAGCCTTCTCTCGCTCCAGCCGCACATTTTCCTGAATGCACTCCTGCTCCAGTCGTGCCCTGTCTCGCTCGGCCTGCTCGATGAGAAAACCATCGATTTTCGCGGACATCGACTCGATCCGCGCGTCGATTCTGGTCTCGATGATCTCGATTCTGGCGCTGAATTCGTCTCGCGTTATGTAGTTCATAGACTCCGCACTGCCCGTATGGCCGACCATGTCACCTGTTTGAAATTGGCTGAATTCCCTTGCAATCAACTCCGCACCTCTGACGTTTATCAATACATCCCTGATTGATCACCTCGGTACGTTTTGCCAGACCGCCCAAGGTTTGATAAACGATAGAACCCGGGCAAAAAACTCACAAGACAGCTGATTCTGGCGCGGATGTAGGCAATGTCGCCGGGTTATGTAGCCGTCCTATACGGCCCGAATGAGCTATTCATTTTCCAGCGCAAACGCCTCGACAATCTGCTCGATCACCGCCCTCACCCGCGCCGTATGGCGCAAATCCGCATGGGTCACCAGCCACACCTCGTAGGGGAGCAGGCGCGTGCGATCCGGCCAGAGCCTGACGAGGCTGTCGCGCTCTCCCATGTAAACCGGGATTTCTCCTACACCGAGACCGGCCGCAATCGAGCGTCGTATCAACAGGCTGGAGTTCAGACTTGCGACAATTCGCCCGCGATTCACCGGCTCGCCTGCCAGGGTGATCTCCTTGTTGCCTTGCAGGTACGGTTGGTACACCACCAGATCGTGGCCCTCGAATGCAGTGCCCGGCGCAGGCACGCCATGGGCATCCACATAGGCCCGGGATGCAAACAACCCCACCGGCCAGCGTGCCAGGCGTCGGGCGATCAGATCAGGGTTTTCCGGTCGGGCGTTGCGTACGGCAATGTCAGCCTCGCGCTTGGCGAGGTTGAGCATCTGCGTGGAGGCGTCCAGTTGCACACGCACGTCAGGGTGTTGCCCATGCAAGCGCGAGATGGCCGGGATCAGGAAGTCGATGGCCAGCGAATCGGTGGTGCTGACCCTCACGTTTCCGGTCAGGCGATCATCCAGGCCCTGGATCTGTCGCTCCAGCTCCAGCGCCGAATGCTCCATTTTCTCGACCGCCTTGAGGGCGGCTTCGCCCATTGCAGTCAGTGCATATCCCTCGGAAGTCCGCAGGAACAACGTGGCATTCAGCGACTTTTCCAGTGCCGCAATACGCCGTCCGACCGTGGCCTGGTCTACCCTCAATACTCGCGCGGCACCGCGTAATGTCGACTCGCGGCAGACCGCCAGAAACACCCGTGCATCATCCCAGTTCATGCTGTCCTCTCACGATGCAGAATCGCATCACCAGCAAGCAAAATCGCTGCATTTATGCAGCCAAGATAGCCGATATGCTGGACGTCATGAACCTTTCACGGGGCCAAACGCCCCAACGCACGACAGGAACCGACATGACCTTGCCCACCGAAATGACTCGAATCGAAATTACCGAACCTGGTGCTCCCGACGTCCTGCAACCTCGGCGTGTGCCGCTGCCGGTCGTCGCGCAGGGCGAGCTGCTGATCCGCGTGCACGCTGCCGGCATCAATCGGCCGGATGCCTTGCAACGCGCCGGCAAGTATCCGATGAGACCCGGCATGAACCCGATTCCCGGTCTGGAAGTGGCTGGAGAAGTCGTGGCGCTGGGTGCTGGTGTCAGCACTTTTGCCGTGGGCGACAGGGTCTGCGCGCTGACCAATGGTGGCGGTTATGCCGAATACTGCACGGTTCCGGCGGGTCAGGCCTTGCCGATCCCCGACGGAATGGATTGGGTCAAGGCCGCAGCGATCCCCGAAACCTTTTTCACGGTATGGGCCAACCTGTTCGGTCTCGGTGGCGCCAGCCGTGGCCAGCGTGTGTTGATTCACGGTGGCACCAGCGGCATCGGAACTACCGCACTGATGCTGTGCCGCGAGTTCGGCATCGAAGCCTTCGCCACCGCCGGCAGCGCCGACAAATGTGAGGCTATCCGTGAGTTGGGCGGTGAGCCGATCAACTATCGCGAACAGGATTTCGCTGCCGTGATCGCCGAGAAAACCAACGGCCAGGGCGTCAATGTCGTCCTCGACATCATGGGCGGCTCGTATCTGAACGCCAACCTCAACGCACTGGCAATGGATGGCCGCGTGGTGATGCTCGGCTTTCTCGGCGGCGCCCGTGCCAACGATGTCGATCTGCTGACCATTCTCGGCAAACGGGCCGTGGTCACCGGTTCCTTGTTGCGCGCACGCACTTCTACGGAAAAGGCTGCCATCGCCGATCAACTGCGCGAGCACGTCTGGCCGGTATTGGCCGCCGGGCGTTGCCTGCCGATCATCGACAAGATTTACCCGCTCACCGACGCGGCCCAGGCCCACGCGCACATGGAGGCAGGCGATCACATCGGCAAGATTGTGCTCAACGTGGCATGAGTCACAGCATCGTTTTGTAAAGATTGCTGGCGGGCGACGGTCGAAATTGTCACGCGGGAATCAAGGCATCTGGTAAAAAGCCTTCTTTGTCCGTGCTGTGGTGAAACCGTCCATGTTCCTTGCCTTCATGACCCGACTCCGACGCCGTCGACTGGCGTTCGCTTGCATGGCCGCCCTGATCATCGGCCTGCCGACGAGTTGCGCCGTACTGGAGCACACCGAACGCAAGCTGCTGTTTCGCATCGAACCGGGCACAGCCGGCTGGTATCACGGTTTGCCCGGCAGCGTTCAGGAACTGGATCTGAAGCCCAAAAGCTTCAAGGCCGGGCAGAACATTCATGCCTGGTGGTGGCCGGCGGAACGGGCCAATGCCCCGGCCATCCTCTACCTGCATGGCGTGCGCTGGAACCTGACCGGACAACTGTTCCGCATCGAACAGCTGCGCGCGGCGGGTTATTCGGTACTGGCCATCGACTACCGTGGCTTTGGCCAAAGTCATGGTGACTTGCCGTCAGAAAGCACCGTTTATGAAGATGCACGGGTAGCCTGGGAACGCTTCCAGCAACTTCAACCCGACCCCGGCAAACGCCTGATTTATGGTCATTCCCTCGGTGGTGCCGTCGCCATTGACCTCGCCGCCGAACTGGGCCGGGACGCCGCCAGAAACCATACGCCGCTGCCGGTACGGGGACTGGTGATCGAGTCCACCTTCACGTCATTGGCCGACGTCGCTGCGGCGGTGGCTAACACGTCCCTGCCCGTTCGTTGGTTGCTGTCGCAGAAGTTCGACTCCATCGACAAGATTGCCGACATCCATATGCCGTTGCTGGTGGTGCACGGTCTGGCCGATGCGTTTGTGCCGTCACGCTTCAGCGAGCAACTGTTCGCGGCCGCCAGCCAACCCAAGCGATTGCTGTTGGTGCCCGGCGGGACGCACAACAACAGCATGGCATTGGGCGGACAAAACTATCGCAAGGCGATAGATGCCTTGATGCAAACCAAACCTGCCGCACGCGTCGCAGGCGCAACGTTGTTGCAAGGCGCGCGCGACTCCTGAAGACAGAGACCATTGGTCATCCCGACGTAAATAATTGCCACACTGACTGGCATTCCTTCGATCCAAGGCTTTGCTGGATGGAGTCAATCCATGACGCAGCCTCGGCACACCCGGCCGCGCTGCGTTTCACTGCCTGTTCGGGAGCATCACCATGAAAATCAACCCGTACCTGATCTTCAACGGCGACTGCCGCGCCGCCTTCACGTTTTACGAACAATGCCTTCAAGGCAAGCTCGAGGCGATGATGACGTTCGGCGAAACGCCTGCCGCCGAGCACGTGCCGAAAGAGCACCACAACCTGATCATTCATACCTGCCTGAAGGTGGGTGACCAGATGATCATGGCTTCGGACACCACGCCCGACCGCCCGACCCAAGGCATGAGCGGTTGCTCTGTTTCCCTGAACGTCGACACCGTCGCCGAAGCTGAAAGAGTCTTCAATGCCCTGGCCAAGGACGGTCGGGTGGACATGCCCCTGGAGGCCACTTTCTGGGCTGCGCGTTTCGGCATGCTGGTGGATCGTTTTGGCGTATCGTGGATGGTCAATTGCGAAAGCGAGAAGTGATATTGCGATTGCACCAGACATGAAAAAGCCCGACCTCTTCAGGTCGGGCTTTTTGTTTATCGCTGAGCCAGTTCATGTCTCACGCACTGTTCGTAATAGGTCTGCTTGACGGCTGCGGGCTTGAGACGCGAGGTACTGTTATAGGTTTGTTCCGTGATGCCCATCGCGGTCATACGCATCCACGGCTGCTGAAACTTGCGCACCTGCAAGCGCTTGCGGGCGCCATAAAGGGAAATCCCCGACAGCTTCGATTGCTGCGCGCCGGCTGCGATATCCGAACCCCAGGTACAAGCAAAACGATGGCTCTTGCTCAGTTCCCTCCCCTGGGCCCCCAGCGCGAAAAGAGCCAGGGAAAGCGTTGCAACGGTGATGACAGTCGTCCGCATAGGGCCAGCCTAACCTTTTGAAAAAAGGCGAGTTTGCCGGTGCCGGAGAGATTCGGGGGCCAGCAGTTTGCCGCCTATTGGTCCCGGGGGCTGACTTCGATCCTCAATTGATCGGCGCCTTCTTCGCGACATGCGATGGAGACTGGCAAAAAGCGTTCGATCACGGCGATGTTGCTGTGCAAATGCTCGGTCATCCCGGGGGTCGTAAACGAGCCCGATCCGGCCAGCGCCATCGGCAACAACAGTTGATCGGCCAGATGCTCGGCCACTGCTGCGCCACTGCGCAGCCAAGCGTCTGCTTGATTGATCGCAACGTCCGCAACGGCCTCTGCGCGCAGTGAAGCCTGGCCAAATGCGCTGAATACTTCCGTGACGTGCTCAAACGCGTACTCCAGCAACAACACGTTACCCGGCCCGCAATCCGGATCAAGACTGATGGCATTCATCGCTGCTGGCCGCACATCCAAACGCCGGGCCACACGCTCAAGCTCACGTGTGGCGATGTCCGATGCGAGCCCTGCCGTCAGCGCAAACGCCTTTTGCGGAAGCGCCGAGCCGCGATCACACACGTGCAACGCTGACAGTTTCGACGGCTGCACCGTGGCCTCGATTTCGCCGCCACCTGCAGGAACGAATCCATGGCGCAGCAGCTTCAGATCAACCTCGGCGCCCATGCGTCGCATCAACGGCAACCAGCTGCGGGTGAGGAAATCGGTCGGTGGCGCCAACGGGTTATGGGTGCCACCGCTGATCCATACCCGACTGGCTTGCGGCGCCCGCAACAACGCGGGCAGCAACGTCTGCAACACCAGTGTGCAACTGCCGGCGGTACCGATGGCAAAGCGGTATTCGCCGCCGCGAATCGGCCCGGGCTCGAAGCTCAAAGCCTGCGAACCCAACTCTGCGCCTTGAGTCCTTGCACCGCAGACCTGTGCCGCCGCCATCACGGCGGTCAGGTGCTGGCGTAACAAACCCGGACGACTGCGTTTGGCACGAATCCGTTCGATGCGAAATGCCCTTCCCGTCACCATCGACAGGCTCAAGGCACTGCGCAACACCTGTCCACCGCCGATGGCGCCGTCCAGTTCAATCACGTCCTGTTTCATTTTCTTCCTTATGCGTACAACCCGACGGTTTCTCTGAGGTATTGATCGAGCTGACTTGAGTCCTCCCGGGTTCTGGCCAATGTCGGTACTTCGCGCTCAAGTTCAGCCGCGATGAATCGATGTAGTGCCGGGCGACGAGCACCATAGGCGCTCTCATCGGCATTGCGTTTGAGCGCCAGCAGCTCGTCAACCTCTTCGAGCAACGCCCGGTCATCGACAGTGCTCAGCAGGTCTGCGAACGTCATCGGTGGCCGGCCACGGCCTTGATCGATCCAGCGCACGGCCAGCAGCGGTCGCAATACGTAGAAGTATTTCTTGAACCTCACGCTGTCGCCCTGCAAATAGCCACGGAAGTTCTTCTTCGCCATCGACAGGTAGTGATTGCGCGCGGCCGGCGGGCTGTAGAACGCCTCGGCGAGCGCCCGAAGTTGAGAGACTGCTGCAGTTTCGCTGCGGTACACCAGCGGCGAGTCGAGCCACTCCAACAAGGTCGGATTGGACTTTCGCAACAGCCCGAGGGTTTTGCGCAGCTCCCAGCCACTCACGTCGAGTTCATCATCCAGCGGCCGCTCGATCACGTCCCGTGGTGTATCGACCTGGACGAACCACTCGGGTTTCTCCACATAAACGAAGCGCACGTCGTAATCGCTGTCGGTCGAGGCAAATCCCCAGGCCCGACTGCCCGACTCGCAGGCATACAACACCGTGACATTACGCTCGCGCTCTATGCGCGCCAGCTCTTCCAGCACCCGGGCGCGCATGGCGCTGCACAGCGGGTGACGTTCTTCGAATTTCATGTCCTTCAATCCTTGTTCCAGCGTGCCGTAGCACGCGCTATCCCTTGACGCACACCACCTGACGCAAGGTGTGCAGCACTTCCACCAGCTCGCGCTGGGCGTGCATGACTTTGTCGATGTCCTTGTAGGCCATCGGAATTTCATCGATCACCGCAGCATCCTTGCGGCATTCAACGTGCGCAGTGGCACGAATCTGATCCTCAATCGTGAAGGTATTTTTCGCTCGGGTACGACTCATGGTCCGGCCGGCACCGTGGCTGCAGGAGCAGAACGACTCCTCGTTGCCCAAGCCGCGAACAATGAAGCTCTTGGCGCCCATCGAGCCGGGAATGATCCCCAACTCACCCTTCTTCGCCGATACCGCACCTTTGCGGGTGACCAGAATGTCTTCGCCGAAATGCCGCTCTTTCTGCACGTAGTTGTGATGGCAGTTCACCGCCTCCAGCGCTACCTCGAACGGCTTGCGGATAATCTGCCGCGTGGCCTGAATCACGGCCTGCATCATCAACGCGCGGTTCTGCCTGGCGAAGTCCTGGGCCCAGCCCACCGCTTCCACGTAATCATCAAAGTGCTGGCTGCCTTCTTCGAAATACGCCAGGTCACGGTCCGGCAGGTTGGCGATGTGCTGACGCATATCCGCCTGAGCCATCTGGATGAACAGATTGCCGATGGCGTTGCCGACACCGCGCGAGCCGCTGTGCAGCATGAACCAGACCCGGTTGGCTTCATCCAGGCACACTTCGATGAAATGGTTGCCGCTGCCCAGTGTTCCCAAGTGTCCGCGGTTGTTGGTGTTGGCCAGTTTCGGGTATTTGTCGGTGATTGCCTTGAACCGTGGATGCAGCGCCGCCCACGCCTGATCGGCCTGCACCGGAATCTCGTCCCAGGCACCTTTGTCACGCCGCGACCGGGTTGAACTGCGGCCATGGGGCACCGCCTGTTCGATCGCACTGCGAAGGCCGTGCAGGTTGTCCGGCAGATCGGAAGCGGTCAGAGAAGTCCGCGCGGCAATCATGCCGCAACCGATATCGACTCCGACCGCCGCCGGAATGATCGCACCCACGGTAGGAATCACGCTGCCGATGGTCGAGCCCTTGCCCAGGTGGACATCCGGCATCACGGCGAGATGCTTGAAGATGAACGGCATCTTTGCCGTGTTCATCAGCTGCTCGCGAGCTTCGTTTTCCACCGGGACACCTTCGGTCCAGAGCTTGATCGGCTTGCCGTTGGCAACTTCCAGCAGTTGGTACGTGTGTTGTTTCATCATCTCGATTCTTTATTGTCTGGCCGATGATTCGGCGCTGTTACACAGCCTTCGGCGACAAGGTCGGGTGAAACATGCAGCGCGCTCTACCGCTGAGCTACGACCCTTCGGCCGACGGGATTCGAACCCGTGCCCACGCTGTCCTGTAGTTCCACCGGCATTCGCCGGGCAAATTCGAAAAAGGTGGCACGACAAAGGTTGATGACTGTTGCGCGTCGCCGCGCACCGGGGTTAGCCGGCCTCAGATGTACAGCCATCGGCATTCGTGCCGTCACGCGCACTGACAAGGGTTTGATGAGACGCCTTGGATGTAGTCCCACCGGCATTCAGTGCCCGTGACAAATCAATTATTCAGCTTCATTCCATACGTTCGATTGCTTCAACCCAGTGCTGCGGGCCGTATCGACCGGCGGTGAATTGCTCGATCACGTCAAACACCGCGTCACTGAAACCGCCGACATTCAGGATGTCGCCGCGATCCGCCGCCGGTGTCGCCCAACCCGGCTGCAGGTCGATGCAGATCAGGCGTGCCTGCGGGTTGATCCGCTTTATCCGCTCCCATTGCAGCATCGTTTCGCTCGCTCCTCGACGTCGCGCATCGATCCAGGACTCGTTGTCCGACACCATGATCAGCGTGTCGACCTTGGCCCTGTTGTCCGCCAGCTTCTTCAGCGGCGCCGAGCAGCAGGTTCCGCCACCGAATATGCCCGCAAGCTTTTCGGCATTGCTGATTACACTGTCCCGCGGGTTGAGCGTGATATCCACCACGTCGACCTCGAACGGCATCACTCGCGCTGCCGGCTGTTTGCGCAACACCGCTGCCGCGATCAACGCCGCCACATCGATGCAGCGAACGGCTGTGGTCGCACCCTGTCGGTAACCGGTCAGCGGGCTGCCCATCGACCCGGAGACGTCCGGGCAGACCACCACCGCGCCTTCAAGCTTCGGCACATTGGCCAACGACAACTCAAGTGCATCTTGCAGCGCCTCACGTATCGGTGCCGGAACGTCCTCACCGACCATTCGGTACGCCGTCAGCAACTGGTACGGATACACCCGCGCCTTGGCGACTGCTTCGGGATCCGCCAACCGTCCGGCCACGTACTCGGTGCAACCCCGCACTTCAAAGGCACCATGGCGCGCCAGGGTGTTGAGGTTGATGCGAAGCCCCTGCCAGCCCATGTTTTGCGCTTGAGCGGCCCATTGCTCCTTGCTCAGGGTTTCGTTGCCGAGCAATTGAAAAGGCACCTCGGGTACTCGATCACTTGCACCGCTGCGAAACGCCAGCAGATCGCGGGTCAGTTCCGGCAGCTTTTGTACGTCCACCGGTTTGCCGATCAGCCAGGCGAAGAATGCTTCGCGCCAGGCTTCGGACGGTTTGGGGTGAACCATTTTCACCACATCCGCCAACGAGGGCTGATTACCGATCGACGCTTGCAGCAGTTGCCGCTCGGTCACGCGGTTCAGCCAGTCCTGAACCAGTCGCTTGGGCTGCGAGCCGAGGGATTTGCGCCCGGTGGCACCACTGCGCAGGATCTGAACGAAATTGCGCAGCATCTTGCCACTGTCCACGATCTCTCCGAACACCTCCGGTACCAATACCGAACGCTGAGCGGTCAGCGCCGCCAGCAACAAGGCCGGCATGTCTTTCATATGGCCTTTTTGGCGGGCGTATATTGCAGCGTTGGCCACAAAGCGGCTGTCCAGTTCAGCCACCAGCTTCAACACCTGATCCAGCTGGTTTTCCGCCGTTGCGTAAAAGGTCTGGTTCAGACAACCGGTCACTGCCAATTGGGCCAGTTGATGCTTGGGCGTATAGGCATAGGCGGCCGCTCCAGAAGCATTCCAGGTGTCGCACGCCGGCAGGTTGTTCGATTGTGTGTTGAAGAGGTTGGAATTGGCCATCTTGGCGTCTCGCTGTGTTGTCCTGTTCGTTGCGAGAGATATTGCAGCCGCCGTGCCAGCTTTTAAAAAGACACCTCATAAATATTTCAACTATTTGATTTATATGTATTTTTTATTACTTGACGCATTCTCTGTACGTTAAGCACGACAAACTGATTCGCCGAACACTATCATTGGATATCGTCATTTATCTTTTGAGATAGCCATGCAAAACAAGCGCACCATTGCCATCGGCTTCATCGGAGCAACCCTCGATCGCGTGGGCAAAGGTGCCAATCGCTGGAACCACTGGCGCCCGAGCGTGGGCCTGTGCCAGCAGCCGGATGTGCTGATCCATCGACTGGAATTGATTCACGGCACAGACGCCCGGGACGTCAGCCTTGCCGAGCGGATTCGCCAAGACATTCGCCAGGTATCGCCTGAAACCGAGGTCTGCCTGCACCCGATGACGCTGAGCAACCCGTGGGATTTCGAGGAGGTCTACGGCGCGCTGCACGACTTCACCACCGAATACACCTTCGATACCGAGCGCGAGGACTATCTGGTCCACATCACCACCGGCACCCACGTTGCGCAGATCTGCTGGTTCCTGCTGACCGAGGCGCGCTATCTGCCGGCACGACTGATCCAGACCTCCCCCGCCCGCCGCAAGAGCGAAGATGAGCCGGCCACCGGCACTCACGCACTGATCGATCTGGATTTGTCGCGCTATGATCGCATTGCCACTCGCTTTACCAACAAGCGCCTGGAAGGCCTGGAGTTTCTTAAATCCGGCATCGCCACACGCAACGCCGCGTTCAACCGCTCCATCGAACAGATTGAACGCGTCGCTGTGCGCTCGAAAGCGCCAATGCTGCTGATCGGCCCGACCGGGGCCGGCAAATCCTTCCTCGCCCGGCGGATCTATGAGCTCAAGCGCGGCCGCCATCAAATGCAGGGGCGCTTCGTTGAAGTGAACTGCGCCACCCTGCGTGGCGACGGTGCGATGTCCGCGCTGTTCGGCCACGTCAAAGGCGCCTTCACCGGCGCGCAAAATGCCCGCGACGGACTGTTGCGAGCCGCCGACGGTGGCATGTTGTTTCTCGATGAAATCGGCGAACTGGGCGCAGACGAACAAGCCATGCTGCTAAAGGCCATTGAGGAGAAGCGTTTCTTCCCGCTCGGTTCGGACAAGGAAGTCGACAGCGATTTTCTGATTATCGCCGGCACCCACCGCGATCTGCGCAGCCGTGTCGCTGAAGGCTTGTTTCGGGAGGATCTCTACGCACGAATCAACCTCTGGACGTTCCACCTGCCAGGCCTGGCGGGACGGCGCGAGGACATCGAACCGAACATCGACTTCGAACTTGAACGCCACGCGCGCGAACAGGGCCAACTGGTACGCTTCAATCTCGAAGCGCGCAGGCGCTATCTGGCCTTTGCCAGCTCACGCGAAGCGGCATGGCTGGGTAATTTTCGCGAACTGTCAGCCTCGATCACACGCATGGCAACACTGGCCGACAGTGGACGAATCGATGAAGCGCAGGTGCAGGAAGAAATTGATCGACTTCGTTATGCCTGGGGACTGAAGCAACCGGGAGGAATGACGGACGATTTGCCGGGAGACGCCGAAGGCATGGACCTGTTTGACCGACTGCAATTGAAGGCCGTACTGGCAGTGTGTAGAGAGTCAGATAGCTTGTCGGATGCCGGCAGACGCTTGTTCGGCGTATCGCGCCAGGCGAAGGCACAACCCAATGATGCGGACCGATTGAGAAAGTATCTGGGACGGTTTGGAATTGAATGGAGCCAGGTGACCGATGCCAAAGAATCAGCCGCAAAGTAAAACGGCAGCAACCGCTGCCGAGATAGAGCGCTCGATCCAGACCCTGAACAACATGGCGGAACGTCTTTGGGGCGATGGACGCGAGTCCGAAGCCAAGGCACTTCTTGACGCCCTGGATGCACTAAATCGAGCGCTCGACAGGATCAGGATTGGACAAAGCCGCAGGGCTGCGACGCTCCATTAAGATCACAGACCGGCCGACAGCACAAACCAGCCAAAGTTGAATGCCCCTGAAAAAATCACCGCGCATGAAAAAGCCCAACTCGTTAAAGTTGGGCTAAGTCATTGAATTATATGGTCGGGACGGAGTGATTCGAACACTCGACCCCTAGCACCCCATGCTAGTGCGCTACCGGACTGCGCTACGCCCCGACTAGGTTTGAAACTCGTTCTCCATCTCGAAGAACGCTCAAGAATATATCGCAAGCTTTTGAAAACTGGAAGTATTTAAAAGCAGGAAATTATTTCTTGAGAACCACCAGAACATCTTCGAGCTCGGCGATCATCTGGCGGATCATTTGCTTGTATTGGGTTGTATCGTCTTTGGCTTCATCACCGGACAGGCGCAGGCGCGCACCGCCGATGGTGAACCCTTGATCGTAAAGGAGCGCGCGGATCTGCCGGATCATCAGCACGTCCTGGCGCTGATAATACCGGCGGTTTCCGCGGCGTTTGACGGGGTTGAGCTGAGGAAACTCCTGCTCCCAGTAGCGCAGCACGTGCGGCTTTACCGCACACAGCTCGCTGACTTCACCAATGGTGAAGTAGCGTTTGCCCGGGATGACGGGTAGTTCGTCGTTATGACTTGGTTCCAGCATAAGCCTCAACTCGGGCCTTCAACTTCTGCCCTGGACGAAAGGTGACCACACGGCGAGCCGTGATCGGGATTTCTTCCCCCGTTTTCGGGTTGCGGCCAGGCCGCTGGCGTTTGTCCCGAAGGTCGAAATTGCCGAAACCCGACAATTTAACCTGCTCGTTGTCTTCAAGAGCGTGCCTGATTTCCTCGAAAAACAGTTCGACCAATTCCTTGGCTTCCCGCTTGTTCAGGCCCAGCTCTTCATACAGACGTTCCGCCATCTCAGCTTTCGTCAAAGCCCCCATACGTCACTTCCTTAACGTGGCGTTCAACCTTTGTTCGAGCGAGGTGAGGATATTTTGCGTCGTCGAATTCACCTCATCGTCATTAAGAGTGCGCGATGGATGCTGCCAGGTCAAGCCGACTGCAAGGCTTTTTCTATCAGGATCAATACCTTTACCCTGATACACGTCAAATAGCCTGAGGTCTGTCAGCCATTCGCCTGCATTTTCACGGATTACGTCCAGTACAGCCGAGGCTGCAACGTCTTTGTGCGCAATCAGTGCCAGGTCACGACGCACTTCAGGAAAGCGCGACAACTCGTGGAATTTCGGCATTTTACCCAACGCTACTTCAGCCAGAACCAGCTCGAAGACGAAGACCGGACGGTCGAGCCCCAAGGATTTCGACAGTTCAGGGTGAATCGCGCCGATAAAGCCGACTTCACGCCCTTCACGCTCGATGCGCGCGGTTTGACCCGGGTGCAGCGCCGGGTGTTTGCCCGGAGTGAAAGTGAACGAATCCAGCGCACCGGCAAAACCCAGCACCGCTTCCACGTCAGCCTTGACGTCGAAGAAGTCCACGGTATCGCGACCTTGCGCCCAGCCTTCCGGCAGACGGCTACCGCAGACGACACCGGCCAGCATCGGCTCTTGCTTCAGGCCTTCCAACTGACCGACGAAGCGCAGACCGCTCTCGAACAGACGGACGCGATCCTGCTGACGATTCAGGTTGTGCTGCAGCGCCTTGACCAGACCCGGCCACAGCGAAGAACGCATGGCGGCCATGTCATTGGAGATCGGGTTCGCCAGCAGCAGCGGCTCGACACCCGGATTGAACAGTTCGAATTGCTTTGGATCGATGAAGCTATAGGTGATCGCTTCCTGATAACCACGAGCGACCAACAGACGACGCAGCTCCGGCAGATCGCTGCGCGCTTCAGCCTTGGCTTGCGGCGCCAGACGAGCTTGCGGGTAACGGACCGGCAGGCGGTTGTAACCATACAGACGTGCCAACTCTTCGATCAGGTCGACTTCCAGGCTGATATCGAAGCGATGGCTCGGTACTTCTACGCGCCATTGTCCTGCGCCGTCGGCGGAAACCTTCAGACCCAAAGCGTTGAGCAGACGCTCGACTTCGGCAGAATCCATTTCCATACCCAGCATCTGGGTGATGCGCTGAGCACGCAGAGTGATCGGCGCGATCGACGGCAAGTGCTGCTCGCTGACGGTTTCGATGATCGGGCCGGCTTCGCCACCGGTGATTTCCAGCAGCAGGCCAGTGGCGCGCTCCATGGCTTCACGGGCCAGTTGCCAGTCCACGCCACGCTCGTAGCGGTGCGAAGCGTCGGTATGCAGACCGTAGGAACGAGCCTTGCCCGCCACCGCGATCTGGTCGAAGAACGCACTTTCAAGGAATACGTCGCGAGTGGTCGCGGACACGCCGCTGTTCTCGCCCCCCATCACGCCGGCAATCGCCAGAGCGCGGGCGTGGTCGGCGATCACCAGCGTATCGCTACGCAGGCTGACTTCCTGACCGTCGAGCAGAACGAGCTTCTCGCCCTCCTCCGCCATGCGCACACGGATGCCGCCATTGATTTCCGCGAGGTCGAAAGCGTGCAGCGGCTGACCCAGTTCGAGCATCACGTAGTTGGTGATGTCGACGGCGGCGTCGATGCTGCGCACTTCGGCACGACGCAGACGCTCTACCATCCACAGCGGCGTAGGCTTGGACAGGTCAACGTTGCGGATGACACGACCCAGGTAACGCGGGCAAGCAGCAGGCGCCAGCACTTCAACCGAGCGCACTTCGTCGTGCACCGCCGGAACAGTCATCACCACCGGACGAGTGACCGGAGCGTCGTACAACGCACCCACTTCACGAGCCAGACCGGCCAGGGACAGGCAGTCACCGCGGTTCGGGGTCAGGTCGACCTCGATGCTGGCGTCTTCCAGATCCAGATAAACGCGGAAATCTTCGCCCACCGGCGCATCGGCCGGCAGCTCCATCAGACCGTCATTGCCTTCACCGACCTGCAGCTCGGATTGCGAGCACAGCATGCCGTTGGACTCGACGCCACGCAGCTTGGCCTTCTTGATCTTGAAGTCGCCCGGCAGCTCGGCACCGATCATGGCGAACGGAATCTTCAGGCCCGGACGCACGTTTGGCGCACCGCACACGACCTGGAAGGTTTCCGCACCATTGCTCACCTGGCACACACGCAACTTGTCGGCGTCAGGGTGTTGTTCGGTACTCAGAACCTCACCCACCACTACACCACTGAATGCACCGGCGGCCGGCGTAACGCTATCGACCTCAAGACCGGCCATCGACAGGCGGGCAACCAGCTCGTCGCGATTTACCTGCGGGCTGACCCAGCCACGCAGCCATTGTTCACTGAATTTCATCCTGCTCTCCTAAGAATTCGTTACGACTAGCGAAATTGCGCGAGGAACCGCAAGTCGTTGTCGAAGAACAGACGCAAGTCGTTCACGCCGTAACGCAGCATGGCCAGACGCTCGACGCCCATGCCGAAGGCAAAGCCCGAGAACTCTTCCGGGTCGATCCCGGACATGCGCAGCACATTCGGGTGAACCATGCCGCAGCCCATCACTTCCAGCCAGCCGGTCTGCTTGCAGACGCGGCAGCCTTTGCCGCTGCACATCACACATTCCATGTCGACTTCAGCGGATGGCTCGGTGAACGGGAAGTAGGAAGGACGGAAACGTACCGCCAGTTCTTTTTCGAAGAACACCCGCAGGAACTCTTCGATAGTCCCTTTCAGGTCGGCGAAATTAATATCGCGATCGACCAGCAGGCCTTCGACCTGGTGGAACATCGGCGAGTGAGTGATATCGGAGTCGCTGCGATACACACGGCCTGGGCAGACGATGCGGATCGGCGGCTGCTGCGATTCCATGGTGCGGACCTGTACCGGTGAGGTATGGGTGCGCAACAGCATGTTCGCATTGAAATAGAAGGTGTCGTGCATCGACCGGGCCGGGTGATGGCCTGGGATGTTGAGCGCCTCGAAGTTGTGATAATCGTCTTCAACCTCAGGGCCTTCGGCAATGCCGTAGCCGATGTGGGTGAAGAACTGTTCGATACGTTCCAGAGTCCGGGTTACCGGATGCAGACCACCGGAGGTCTGACCACGACCCGGCAGGGTTACGTCAATGGATTCGGCGGACAGTTTGGCAGCCAGTTCGGCCTCTTCAAACAGAGCCATGCGCGCATTGAGAACGCCTGTGACACGTTCCTTGGCAACGTTGATCAGGGCGCCGACCTGCGGACGCTCCTCTGCTGGCAAATTCCCCAGGGTCTTCATCACCTGAGTCAATTCACCCTTTTTGCCAAGGTATTGAACCCGGATTTGCTCCAGGGCATTGATATCTTCAGCGCTTTGCACAGCCTCTAGTGCTTGAGAGACCAGCGCATCCAGGTTTTCCATGTACAGACTCCAGATACAAAATAGGGGAAGAGCTTGAAGGCTCTTCCCCTATTTATGACGTTTACCACCTGCCCCCACAGAGGTGAGGACGGGTGACTGTCGGGGGTACTTAAGCCAAGGTGGCTTTAGCTTTCTCGACAATCGCGGCAAACACCGCTTTTTCGTTCACTGCCAGATCAGCCAGAACCTTACGGTCGATCTCGATGGACGCTTTTTTCAGGCCAGCGATGAAACGGCTGTAAGACAGACCGTTAACACGAGCACCAGCGTTGATACGAGCGATCCACAGAGCGCGGAACTGACGTTTTTTCTGACGACGGTCACGGTAGGCGTATTGGCCTGCCTTGATTACCGCTTGCTTGGCAACACGGAATACGCGCGAGCGAGCGCCGTAGTAGCCTTTAGCAAGTTTCAGAATTTTTTTGTGACGTTTACGGGCAATGACGCCACGCTTTACACGAGCCATGAGTTACTTCCTCTATTCTTGATCCAAAAATTAACGAAGGCGCAGCATGCGCTCGACTTTTGCCACGTCAGACGGATGCAGCAAGCTGCTACCGCGCAGTTGACGCTTACGCTTGGTCGACATTTTGGTCAGGATGTGGCTCTTGAAAGCGTGCTTGTGCTTGATACCGTTAGCAGTTTTCAGAAACCGCTTAGCAGCACCACTTTTGGTTTTCATCTTTGGCATGTTCGGATACTCCGCATTCAGTTGATAAACATAATCAGAAGGCCTGCCGTGCCCTGTTGATTACTTCTTCTTTTTCGGGGCGATGACCATGATCAGCTGGCGTCCTTCCATCTTAGGATGCTGTTCGACCGAACCGTACTCAAGCAGGTCTTGCTCAACCCGCTTGAGGAGTTCCATCCCCAGCTCCTGGTGGGCCATCTCACGGCCGCGGAATCGCAAGGATACCTTGGCCCTGTCCCCGTCACTCAGGAAACGTACCAGGTTGCGCAGTTTTACCTGGTAATCCCCTTCCTCCGTCCCTGGACGAAACTTGATTTCTTTTACCTGAATCTGCTTCTGGTTCTTCTTCGCCGCAGCAATCTGCTTCTTCTTTTCGAAGATCGACTTGCCGTAGTCCATCACACGGCAAACCGGTGGGACTGCGTCTGCAGAGATTTCTACCAGATCAAGCTTTGCTTCTTCAGCGATACGAAGCGCTTCATCAATCGAGACGATGCCAATCTGCTCGCCGTCAGCGCCAATTAACCGAACCTCGCGTGCCGAGATATTCTCGTTGATCGGGGCTTTCGGTGCAGTTCGTTTATCTTGTCTCATTTCACGCTTAATAATAATTACTCCGAATCTGGGCGACCACGCCGGGAAACCGCTTGCGCGAGAAACTCAGCGAACTGGGCGACGGGCATCGAGCCCAGGTCAGCACCTTCACGAGTACGCACAGCGACAGTCTGCATCTCGACTTCCTTATCCCCAATAACCAAGAGATATGGAACCTTGAGCAAAGTATGCTCGCGGATTTTAAAGCCGATCTTTTCATTTCTCAAGTCAGACTTGGCACGAAACCCGCTTTCGTTGAGAGTTTTTTCGACCTGAGCAACAAAATCTGCCTGTTTATCAGTGATATTCATGATCACTGCCTGGGTTGGCGCCAGCCACGCAGGGAATGCACCTTCGTAGTGCTCGATCAGAATCCCGACGAAACGCTCGAACGAACCGAGGATCGCACGGTGCAACATGACCGGATGCTTGCGGCTGTTGTCTTCGGAGACGTATTCGGCACCGAGACGCACTGGCAGGTTGAAATCGAGCTGCAAAGTACCACATTGCCACACGCGACCGAGGCAATCTTTCAGCGAGAATTCAATCTTCGGACCATAGAAAGCGCCCTCACCCGGCTGCAGGTCGTACGGAAGGCCCGCGCTATCAAGGGCCGCGGCCAAGGCTGCTTCGGCGCGATCCCACAGCTCGTCGGAACCAACGCGCTTTTCCGGACGAGTGGACAGTTTCATTTCGACGTCGGTGAAGCCGAAGTCGCGGTAAACATCCATGGTCAACTTGATGAACGCAGCGGATTCGGCCTGCATCTGCTCTTCGGTGCAGAAAATGTGGGCGTCGTCCTGAGTGAATGCACGCACGCGCATGATGCCGTGCAGCGCACCCGACGGCTCGTTACGGTGGCAGGCACCGAACTCGGCCAGACGCATCGGCAGTTCGCGGTAGCTCTTCAGGCCCTGATTGAACACTTGCACGTGGCAAGGGCAGTTCATCGGCTTGATCGCGTAGTCGCGGCTTTCCGACTCGGTGGTGAACATGTTGTCGGCGTAGTTGGCCCAGTGCCCGGACTTTTCCCACAGGCTACGGTCAACGACTTGCGGCGTCTTGATCTCGAGATAGCCGTTGTCACGCTGCACCTTGCGCATGTACTGCTCGAGTACCTGGTACAGAGTCCAGCCATTCGGATGCCAGAACACCATGCCCGGCGCTTCTTCCTGGGTGTGGAACAGGCCCAGACGCTTGCCGATCTTGCGGTGATCGCGCTTTTCAGCTTCTTCGATTCGCTGGATGTACGCTGCCAACTGCTTCTTGTCAGCCCATGCGGTGCCGTAAACGCGCTGCAATTGCTCGTTCTTGGCATCACCGCGCCAGTAGGCACCGGACAGCTTGGTCAACTTGAAGGATTTCAGGAAGCGAGTGTTCGGCACGTGCGGACCGCGGCACATGTCGACATATTCTTCGTGATAGTACAGGCCCATGGCCTGCTCGTTCGGCATGTCCTCGACCAGGCGCAGTTTGTAGTCTTCGCCACGGGCCTTGAACACTTCGATCACTTCGGCGCGCGGAGTGACTTTCTTGATGACGTCGTATTCGGTATCGATCAGCTGTTGCATGCGCTGTTCGATGGCGGCCATGTCGTCCGGAGTGAAAGGACGCTCGAAGGCGATGTCGTAATAGAAGCCTTCGTCAATGACCGGACCGATGACCATTTTGGCCGTCGGGTACAACTGCTTGACCGCGTGGCCAACCAGGTGGGCGCAAGAGTGGCGAATGATTTCCAGCCCCTCTTCATCCTTTGGCGTGATGATTTGCAGCGTTGCGTCGCTGTCGATGATGTCGCTGGCGTCGACCAGCTTGCCGTTCACCTTGCCGGCCAGGGTGGCCTTGGCCAGGCCTGCACCGATGGATGCTGCGACCTCGGCTACGGAAACCGGGTGATCGAATGAACGTTGACTGCCGTCGGGAAGAGTAATAGTTGGCATGGCGCCTCCTCTCCTAGTGGTGACCCCTACCAAAGGTCACGTGGGTTGGGATGAGCCAGTACAAGATCCGATCCAGGCCATTCAATGACGAACGCCTGCCTTACAGCGGCAGGAGCCTTGCGGCCAACCGGAAAACCGAACCAGAGTGACTGGGATTCAAATCAGAGTATTCGCACGTCGCCGCTGCCGGGACTGAAGGTCATCCGGAGCCTGCGAACGCCCGAGTCGGCCATGCTAGCACAGATGAACGGTCACACACGCACTCTGGTTTTACCGGCAGGCAAATCGTCAGTTTTATGCCAGAGTGATGAACTTGATCGGCCACTCAGCCATCAGATAACAAGACATCGACCCACAAGGAGCATCTTCGCATGCGTCTGAACACCTTATTTGCCGCAGTTGTCCCTTTAGTTCTGCTGTTGCCGCTGAGCGCGCAGGCTGCCTGGCCGAAAGGCGTCAAAGAGCAATACATGAACGACTGCACAAAAGCGGCCAGCCAAAGCGTCAACCCGACCGTAGCCAAACAACACTGCACCTGTGGCGCTGATGTCCTGGAGAAGAAATTCACCACACAGGAAATCTCTCAGCTGATGGACAAGAACACCCCGCCGAGCGGTGAGCTGGGTCAGCGCGCACTGAAGGAAATCTCGGTTTGCCGAGTGCAGAAATAATCCCTGAAAAACGGATTTACGGGCATTCGGCGAGCAAAAAACGGCCAGAATGCCCCCGAATCCGATATTTTATGCAGGTTTTATAGCTTTTTTTACACCCCGCCCAATTGGCTGAAAGCCTCTGAAACCGGGGGTTACAGACATTCAAACTGTCGAAGCGTCTGCAATATGAAAGCAAACAGCACGTCCGGGGGGCTACCAAAGCGAACATTTCGACTATGATACCCCGGTGTGCCCAGTTGGCCTGAGCAGCACAGTACTACTGAAAATATATGTTTCTTGGAGATACACCATGTCTAATCGCCAAACCGGCACCGTTAAATGGTTCAACGATGAAAAAGGCTTCGGCTTCATCACTCCTCAAGGTGGCGGTGACGACCTGTTCGTACACTTCAAAGCTATCGAATCCGACGGTTTCAAAAGCCTGAAAGAAGGCCAGACCGTTTCCTTCGTGGCTGAGAAAGGCCAAAAGGGTATGCAAGCTGCACAAGTTCGCCCAGAGTAATTTCCCGGCGCACTAAAAAAACCCCGTCCATGTGACGGGGTTTTTTATGCGCGTGACAAAAGTCTGTACAACTCAGCCACAGCTGGCCCGAGTAACCACCAGATTGTTGTCGGTATTGAGGTTCAGTCGATCAGACCGGTACTCAAGGGTGATCATGTCGTCAGGCTTGAGGAACCGGGCATTCTGCGCGCCGGCCTTTTTGCGCGCCTGCTCCAGCAATTCCGGCGAAGCCTTTTTGCCGACGGCGAACTCTGCAGCGGTTGCCTCGCAACGACTGTGACCGGTTTCGGTCGCCACAGGATCCTTCTGCGACTCGCTGGACGTGGTAGTGCAGCCAGCCAGCATGGCAACTGCCATCAGAGTACCCAGTGACGCGAGCTTCCAAGGCATGAAGCCTCCTTTTTTCAATAGTTGAGCGAACATTGTGCGACCGCCAATACAGCGTTTGGTTTCATGACCTGCGCCACTCCCCTGCCCCACGATCAGAAAAACGGCGAGTTTGCCTCAGCAACGCCTGATACTTCTTCACACAATCGTCACTGAATATGACCAGTGCTCAGTAGACATCGATATAGTCAAAGGGCGGATTCGGCCAGTTGTCCTTGAGCGCATTGAAGATCTGCATTACCCAGACCTCGTCGCTGGCCGCAACGTTGCCCACATAACCCGAACCCTTGGCCCAGGTCTCCAGGCGAAACGACAAGCCTTCGATAGCCTGGCCACCCGTGACCCCCGAAGAGATATACGCAATGCCGCCCTTGGTCACGCGCAACTGGGTGTGCTCATCGTCACTGGCCGAAGCCAGCATCAGACGCACGGCGTCCAGCGTCAGGCCGCCGGGGGAATTCAAATCGATTTGCACTACTCAGGCCCTTGGTTAACTCGAAGACGACCAAGTGTCGCATAGCCCTGCGCTCATGCCTAAGTCGCAGTGCCAAACATCGGACAAAGTGGTTAACTCAAGATTCCAGCCCCGTAACCTTCCGAGCCCATCATGACGACCGTAAGCATCTCAGCCGACATCAAGGCCCACTGGCCACAAGGCCATAGTTCTTACAGTCCGGGCAGCCCGGAGGAACTGGCATTGATCAGCATCGACCTGCTGGTCAAGACGCTGGGAACACAAGCCGCGCAATCATTTATTGCCCAGCTGTTCGAGAAGTATCCGGATGACTTCAAAGGCACATCGGACATCGAGAAAGAATAAAAAAGGCCCGCAGGCTGGCACCTGCGGGCCTGTTGCTTACTTCAGACGCTTCAGGCGTTCGGTCAACAGATCGAAGAAGCCCTGAGCATCACCGTTTTCCACCCAGAAGGCATTTTTCGGGGCTTTCAGGCCGTCATACCAGTCGACGATGGTCTGCCCGAAGGTCGGACCTTCACGGCTATCAACCACCACGTTCACCGAACGGCCGGTGAACAGTTCTGGTTTGAGCAGGTAAGCCACGACCGTGGCGTCATGCACCGGACCACCCGGAATGCCGTAGTGCTCCATATCGCCCTTGATGTACTCGTTGAGGATGTCGCCGACAATCTTGCTCGCATTGTTGTTCAGCGCCGCGATCTGCTTCAGGCGTGCATCGCTGGTGAGAATCTTGTGGGTTACATCCAGCGGCAGGTAAGTCAGTTTCACGCCGCTCTTGAGCACGACTTCAGCCGCTTGCGGATCGGCGTACAGGTTGAATTCGGCCACTGGTGTGATGTTGCCGCCGTTGAAGTGCGCGCCACCCATGATGACCACTTCCTTGATGCCCTGAACGATCTCCGGCTCCTGGATCAGCGCCAGTGCCAGGTTGGTTTGCGGCCCAAGCATGGCAATGGTGATGCTGTGCGGCTTGGCTTTTTTCAGAGTGTCGATCAGATAGTTGACCGCATTGCCTTCAGCCAGGCCTTTTTTCGGCTCATGCACGGTGACACCCGACAGGCCTTCCTTGCCATGGATGTTCTCGGCGTAGATCGGAGTGCGCATCAACGGTTTTGGCGCGCCGGCGTAGACCGGTACCTCTTCACGCCCGGCCCACTCGCGGGCCAGTCGCGCATTGCGTGATGTCTTGTCGAGACGCACGTTGCCAGCCACGGTGGTCAGCGCGCGAATGCTCAGTTCCTCCGGCGATGCCAGAGCAAACAACAGGGCCACCACATCATCGGCACCCGGATCGGTATCGATGATCAGATCGATCTTTTCCGCCGCCTGGGCGCCGGTCGCGGTTATCACGGACAAAAGCAGCAGGCTCCGGATCAGTTGGTGAATTTTTTGAGCATAGCGGTGCATGGCGCATTCCTTGTGCATTTGAAATCAGAAAAGGGACTGAGCCCCGTTAAAACGTTACCCCGGCCACCAGCACGATGTTGCAGTACGGCTGACATTCGCCTGTACGAACAATCGCTCGCGCCTGTCGGCTGAGAGCCTTGAATTGCTCATGACTGAGCAGATCGCGTCGCCCCAGTGCACCTTCCTCATTCAATGCATCCAGCGAAGCCAGCGCAGTGGGTTGCTTGTCGAAGATTTCCTGGGCGAGCACATGACTTTCCACCTGCATTTCGCTGAGCACGATCTTCAGGGTGCTGACAAAATCCGGAACACCGTGGGTCAGCGCGAGGTCGATCAACTCGACACCCGGTGGCACAGGCAAGCCGGCATCACCGATCACGACGATGTCGCCATGACCAAGAGAGGCAATCAGCCGAGACAGCGCGATGTTGAGCAATGGAGTCTTTTTCATGCGGATTTGAACGCCTGTACGTCGGATGATGTGGGAATGGACGGCTGGGCACCCGCACGAGTAACAGACAGCGCCGCGGCTATCTGACCAAAACGAATGGCCTCGACTTCGGTTTTGCCGGCGGCCAGCGCTGCCGCGAAACCGCCGACGAAGGTATCCCCGGCAGCCGTGGTATCGACCGCTTTCACTTTGGGCGCAGGGAAATGCTGGTAACCCGAGCCGTTGGCGAACAATGCACCCTGAGCACCCAGCGTGACGATCACGTTGCCAGCGCCCATGGAAATCAGTCGTGCAGCCGCTTTTTCAGCGCTTTCCAGCGAGTCCACCGGCAAACCGCTGAGGGCTGCGGCTTCGCTTTCATTGGGAATCAGGTAGTCGATGGAAGCAAACCAGTCCGCAGGCAATGGACGGCTGGCCGGGGCCGGATTCAGGATGACCGTCTTGCCCAGTTCACGACCGCGTTTGAGCGCATGGCCGACAGTGGCATCGGGAATTTCCAACTGACAAATGATCACATCCGCCGCCTGCAATACCGCGTCGAACCGGTCGATCACCGCAGGCGTCATCGAACCGTTGGCTCCGGCAACGATGACGATAGCGTTCTGACTGTTGTCATCGACCACAATCAGCGCTACGCCACTGGAGTCCTCGACCACGCTGACCGCCTGACAATCGATCTGCTCTGCCAGCAATGCCTCGCGCAATTGCACGCCATAGTCATCATTGCCGACACAACCGACCATCGACACTTGCGCGCCCAACCGGGCGGCGGCCACCGCCTGATTGGCACCCTTGCCACCGGATACGGTGGCAAACGAATGACCGATCAGTGTCTCGCCCCCCCGGGGCAAACGAGGTGCCCGGGTGACCAGGTCCATGTTCAGACTGCCTATTACCACTACATTTGCAGGCATACATCACTACTCATCAATTCGGTTTCAGCGATATTCGGTAAACACGCCAGCCAGCGGCGCAGTCGACTCTCGCAAGACAATACTCGGGGTCACGATCCGCTGATCCGTATCCAGATCCGGGGTAGCAATTCTTCGCAGCAACACTTCCGCCGCCATCTCGCCCAACTGCAGGATCGACTGCCCCACAGTGGTCAGCGCCGGGTACACGTAACGGCTCATCTGGATATCGTCGAAACCGATCACCGACAACTGCGCAGGTACGCGCACATTGCGCTCGGCGGCGGCGCGCAGCACACCGATGCCGATCATGTCGTTGCCGGCAAAGATTGCACTGGGGGGATTTCCCTCCAGCAAAACCGCAGCCGCGTTGTAACCGCCAGTACTGGTGAAATCGCTTTCCAGCATCCGCGATGGCGGTACTTCAATACCTGCCTCTTTCAAGGCGCGGCAAAATCCTGCCTGACGCATTTGCGCAACACTGGTGCTCGCCGGACCGCCAATCGTGGCGATATCGCGATGGCCGAGTTCGATCAGGTGCCTCGTTGCCAGATAGGCGCCATATTCATGGTCGATGCGCACAAGATCGGCATCCACACCTTCCAGCCCCCGGTCAACGATCACCATCGGCGTCTTGACTCCGGCCAGACCTTGCACCAGACCACTGTCACCGCCAGCGGAGGCGACGATCAAGCCATCGATGCGTTTCTCCAGCAGCACCCGAAGGTAGCTGCGCTGCTTTTCCGGATTGTCGTCGGAGTTGCAGAGGATTACGCAGTAGCCATTGCGCTCACAGTAATCCTCGATCCCCCGGGCCAGTTCGGCAAAGTACGGGTTAAGACTGTTGGGCACCAGCAAGCCGATGGTGGCAGTGGTCTTGGCCTTCAGCGATCGGGCAACGGCACTCGGCACGTAGTCGAGGCTCTTGATTGCCGCCTCGACTTTCAGCCGCACTTCCTGGCTCACCGGCCGGGTGTTGTTCACAACATGGGAGACGGTCGTGTAGGAAATTCCCGCAAGCGCCGCCACATCCTTGATTGTCGCCATGTCTCAGCCCCGCCGGCTTGCGCGTTGGCTGCGATACGTATCGAGCACTACCGCGATGACGATCACTGCGCCGGTGATGATGCGCTTGGTCGGCTCCGTTGCGCCGATCTGCGCCAGACCGGCCGCCAGGACGGAGATGATCAAGACCCCGAAGAATGTACTGATGACCGAACCACG
This sequence comes from Pseudomonas sp. UV AK001, assembly GCF_046097675.1. NCBI lineage: Bacteria > Pseudomonadati > Pseudomonadota > Gammaproteobacteria > Pseudomonadales > Pseudomonadaceae > Pseudomonas > Pseudomonas sp. UV AK001. The sequence continues at coordinate 240,261 of NZ_JBJUVZ010000008.1, read as the reverse complement.
ACCGCCCATCAGGCTGGTGCCGCCGATAACCACCGCAGCGATCACTTGCAGCTCAAGGCCTGAACCGGCATTCGGGTCGGCCGCTTCCAGGCGGGAAATCTGGAACAGCGCCGCAATACCGGCCAGCAGCCCCATCAGACTGAACACAAGAATCTTATAGGGCTTGGGATTGATTCCCGCCAGCCGCACTGCTTCCTCGTTGGTACCGATGCCGATCAGGTAGCGACCGAACACGGTCCGGGTCAACACAGCCTGAGCAACGAAGATCACCAGCAAGGCGATAATGAACGACGGCGAAATACCAAAAGCGATCGGGTTCGACAGCCAGGCGAACGAGTCACCAATGTAGGCTGTGCGCGAACCCGTCATTTGATAGGCCAGGCCCCTGGCCATTTCCAGCACACCAAGCGAAACGATGAACGACGGAATTCGCCACGCAACCGTGATCGAGCCAGTCACCGTACCGGCCAGTGCCGCCACTGCCATGCCAAGCAGCGCAGCCGGCAGGACACTCCAGCCCCAGCCCAGGATCGCCACGCTGACGGTCGACGCCGCAAGCGCCAGCACCGAGCCCACCGACAGGTCGATCCCGCCAATGATCAGCACGAAGGTCATGCCGACCGCCAACACCATCAGGTCGGGGATCTGGTTGGCCAGGGTGCTGAAAGTGTTGTACGACAGGAAGTGGCTGCTCATGACCGAGAACAGCGCAACCATCGCCAGCAGGGCACCGGCCAGGCCCAGGTAAGTGCCCAGACCGTAGAAGTTGCCACTACGTTTACCGGCAGAAGATGCAGTTTTCATGGGAGATCCCTAGGCGCTGCTTCGTTGAGCAACGCATCACGTTTTTGGTAGCCGGCGAACGCGGCGGCAAGCAAGTCATCCTGGGTCCAGCTGTCACGCTCGAACGTGTCGATCAGACGCCCCGCCGACAGCACCCCGATGCGGTCGCAGATCAGCATCAGCTCGCGCAGGTCGCTGGAGACCACCACCAGCGCCTTGCCCTGCCGGGTCAGCTCACCGAGCAGGTTATAAATGTCGAACTTGGCACCGACGTCGATACCACGAGTGGGCTCATCGAACAGCAACACCGAACAGTCGCGCTCCAGCCAGCGGCCGATCACCACCTTCTGCTGGTTGCCGCCGGACAATTCGGACACCAGCTGAGTCGGGCTCGAACTGCGGATGCGCATGGCATCGATCTGCCGCTTGGCCAGGGAGATTTCATCACCATTGTTGACGAAACCACCGCTGGAGATCTCCGGCATATTGCCCAGAGCAATGTTGGCGCTGATCGACTGGCTCAGCAGCAGGCCCTCACCCTTTCGGTCTTCAGTGATCAGGGCGATGCCATTGCGCACAGCATCGACCGGCGAGCGGATACTCACCACTTGCGCCGGCGAACCGAGGGCAACGCTGCCGCTGTCGGCGAGATCGGCGCCGAAGATCAGGCGCAGCAGTTCCGTGCGCCCTGCCCCGATCAACCCGGAAATGCCAAAAATCTCACCGGCACGCACTTCAAAGGACACATCCCGCACTTTGTCGGAACGAGTGAGGCCTTTCACCGTCAACGCAGGAGCTCCGATATTTCGCGGGCCCATGTCCATGTGTTCGCCCAGCTCGCGGCCGACCATCAGGGTGACGAGTTGCTCGCTGTTGTAGTTGGCCATCGGTTCGACGCAAACAAGATTGCCGTCACGCAGCACGGCAATGCGCTGTGCGACTCGGGCCAGCTCTTCGAGACGGTGGGAGATATAAATGATCGCAACGCCGCGCGCCTGCAGCCGGGTGATCTGCTCGAAGAGCATTTCGACTTCGCGAGCGGTGAGCATCGCGGTCGGCTCGTCGAGAATCAACACATGGCAATCGCCGATCAGGTTACGCGCGATCTCGACCATTTGCTGGTGACCGATACCCAGCTCGCCAACCAGCGTGTCGGGATCGATGGCATCCAGTCCGACCTGGGCCATGGCTTCGATGGCAGCCTTGCGCAGCTGTTTGCGACTGATCCAGCCACCGTTGCTTGGCAGGTTGTCGAGAAACAGGTTTTCCGCCACCGAAAGGGTCGGCAACAGATTGAGTTCTTGCATGACCATGCGCACGCCAAGCTCTTCGGCCTGGGTACGGCTGCCAGGGCGGTACTCCTTGCCCTGGAACTGCATCTGCCCGGTGGTCGGGGTCACCAGACCACCGATAATTTTCGACAGGGTACTTTTACCGGCACCATTCTCGCCGGTCAGTGCCAGCACTTCACCGCGCATCAGCGTCAAGTCGATGCCGGTGAGCACCGGCTGCGCATAGGTCTTACCGATACCGCTGACCGAGAGGACAGCGTTCGGGGCGGAAACTGACATAAAAAACTCTCCATGCGCTCGCCCGGACGGACGAGCGCCGTTGTGTCGCCGAAGGACTACTTCTTGGTGACCAGCTCGACCGGGGTTTCGATGACGCCGTTGGCGCCACTGTCGACTTTTTCGCCCTTGATGATTTTCAGCGCGGTCTCGATACCGAACACGGCCTGTTTGGCTGCGAACTGATCAGCCGTTGCGAGTACGCGGCCATCCTGCAGCATCGGCTTGATCGCATTGATGTTGTCGTAACCGACAACCTGTACCTGCCCGGCCTTGCCGGCCGCACGCACAGCGGAAACAGCGCCGACCGCCATGCTGTCGTTACCGGCCAGCAACGCCTTGACGTCCGGGTATTCGCTGAGAATCGAAGCGGCTACCTTGTTGCCCTTGTCGATTTCCCAATCGCCGGACTGCAGGGAAACCACTTTGATCTGCGCGGCTTCCATCGCATCCTTGAAGCCAGCGGTACGCTGCTGGGCGTTGGTCGTTGTGGAAACGCCTTCGATAATGCCGACTTCGTCACCGGCCTTCAGTTGCTTGGCCAGGTACTCGCCCACCAGACGTGCGCCCTTGCGGTTGTCCGGGCCTACGAAAGGTACGGAGATATTCTTGCTTTTGATGACGGCGGGATCGAGCTGGTTGTCGATGTTGATCACAGTGATGCCGGCGTCGACGGCTTTTTTGATCACCGGCACCATGGCCTTGGAGTCAGAAGGCGCAATGACCAGTGCATTGACCTTCGCCAGAATCATCTGCTCGACGATGCGGGTCTGGCCTGCTGTGTCGGTTTCGTCCTTGATCCCGTTGGAAATCAAGTCGAAATCGGCGGAATGTTCTTTCTGGTAAGCCTTGGCGCCGTCTTCCATGGTGAGGAAGAATTCGTTGGCCAAAGACTTCATGACCAGCGCGACCTTGGGTTTTTCGGGGGACTCGGCGAAAGCCGAAGAGACAGGCAGTGCGGCGGATGCGGCAGCCAGCATGGCGACAGCGAGAAGACGTCCAGCGAATGGCAGCTTCATGGGTTCACTCCGATCTTATGATTATTGTGAGCAACGCTTGCGCTGGCGTAAGCTTCGTCGGCATTTTCCAGACAACAGGGTCTCGGGAAAGCCGCGCAAACGTTTGCGTAGACCGAACTATGCGAATCCTGCCCACATTTGTCAACAATCAGAAATCGGTATTGATTGTAGGGCGAATCCGCAGGTTCGCCCCTTGAGTGCTCAAGCCGTAGTGTTGACCACGTTACCGGCGGAAGAACCCTTCGACATTTCCTTGACCAACGCGGCCGAGACTTCCAGCAGCGCGCCGCTGGTTTCGGCGATCTCGCCCTGAACGGCCATCACCGCCTGCGACTTCGCTTCCGGAGTCGGATAGCTCGCTGCTTGTGCCGCAGCCAGTCGTTGCTGCTGCTCCTGCAATTGCTTCTGTAATTCCTGCATCCGCTTCAGCAGCATCTTGACGGTGACACTCAGGTTATCGCCACCCCCTTCAGTCTTGCTGTCTTCTTGCGCGGGACCGCCGGTCCTGACCTGATTGCTCTCTGGTTTTTCTGCGCCCAGCGCTTCGGTAGAAGCGTCCGCTTGCGCATCACTCATCGCATTGATCGTAGCTGCGGTTTTGCCGCCGATGGTGACGGCACCGGGGTTGGAAAAACCGATCGTCAGTGACATGTGAACTCCCTCAATTCCAGTTTCCTTCAACACCCATCGGCCTGCGGGAAGCTTTCTTTAGCAGAGAATCCAAAACCTGCAATTTGATTCGTTCGACAACAGCAGTAGTCCCTTTCGGAGAGCCGAACACGAAAGAGGCCACCGTTCGGAATACCGGATAGGCGATTTTCGCCAATCAAAAAATTATTGATATAAATCATAAGGTTAAACATTTCCCTAGAGCAAAGTACGGCTGGTACAGATCCTGCTCCCTACCTGCACCCCTGGCATTCAGATCAGCCCGGGGCGCATCTAGATGAACCTGCATCAGCACCGTCTCACTACTAGAGAGAAAAATAATGAAATCTGCTTTCAAGACATTGGTTCCGGGCGCTTTGGCCCTAATGCTGCTACTACCTTCCGCCCTTCAGGCAAAAGAAGTCGAAACCCAGGCCAAACTGGCCAACGTGGTGGTGCTCGCTACGGGCGGCACCATTGCCGGCGCCGGCGCCAGTGCGGCCAACAGCGCTACCTATCAGGCCGCCAAGGTCGGTATCGAGCAATTGATCGCCGGCATTCCCGAGCTGAGCAAACTGGCGAATGTACGTGGCGAGCAAGTCATGCAGATCGCGTCGGAAAGCATCACCAATGAAAACCTGCTGCAACTGGGTCGCCGCGTCTCCGAGCTGGCCGACAGCAAAGACGTCGATGGCATCGTCATCACCCACGGCACCGACACCCTGGAAGAAACCGCTTACTTCCTGAACCTGGTGGAAAAAACCGACAAGCCGATCATCGTTGTCGGCTCGATGCGCCCAGGTACTGCCATGTCGGCGGACGGCATGCTCAACCTGTACAACGCCGTCGCCGTCGCCAGCAGCAAAGAGGCCCACGGCAAAGGTGTGCTGGTGACCATGAATGATGAAATCCAGTCCGGCCGCGATGTCAGCAAAATGATCAACATCAAGACCGAAGCGTTCAAGAGCCCATGGGGCCCGCTGGGCATGGTGGTCGAAGGCAAATCCTACTGGTTCCGCTTGCCAGCCAAGCGCCACACCATGGATTCGGAATTTGATATCAAGAACATCAAGAGCCTTCCTGACGTAGAAATCGCCTATTCCTACAGTAATGTCGGCGACACCGCCTACAAGGCCCTGGCCCAATCCGGCGCCAAAGCCATCATTCACGCCGGTACCGGCAATGGTTCGGTGTCTTCCCGTGTCGTCCCGGCCCTGCAAGCCCTGCGCAAGGATGGCGTCCAGATCATTCGCTCCTCCCACGTCAATGCCGGTGGCTTCGTTCTGCGCAACGCCGAACAGCCTGACGACAAGTACGACTGGGTCGTGGCTCATGACCTGAACCCGCAAAAGGCTCGCATCCTGGCGATGGTCGCCCTGACCAAAACCAACGACAGCAAAGAGCTGCAACGGATGTTCTGGGAGTACTGATTCATCCTCGCCCGGCCAGATCTCGGCCGGGCACCCGTCTCACCACTCGCCGTCCTGGCGGGTGGTGCAATTACCTACACCGCCCCTGCTTCTTTCCTGCACAAAAAATTCGGATGAGCCACATCAAAACCGGAAAACCGCTGTCAGAGGATTTTCTTGATTTTTAAGCAGTTGCGAAAATGCCTACAGTTAAATACTGTATGCACGTACAGCTTAATAAGGATAACCTCGTGGCCACTTCCTCTGATGCTCCCGATGCCTACGAACGCATGGGCATGCGTGTTCAAAAGATCATCAACTCCCCCACCGCACAAAAAGCCAAAGCCGCTCTGATCTTCCGTCTTCCGGATGAACCGATCGATGAATGGGAGCGCCTGCTGGAAGAGATCGACGAGAACGACAACGTCACCCTCGCCTATCGAGACGATGGTGGCGTGCAGATTTTCTGGGTTGTACCGAAGGAAGATTGACTCAATGATTGTCCGTTTTTTTGCTTTGCTTTTACTGTTCATTTCCCTGGGTGCCCAGGCTGGCGCGCCCCGCACATTCACCGAGGCCAAGAAGGTCGCCTGGAAGCTGTACGCCCCACAGTCCACCGAGTTTTATTGCGGGTGCAAATACACAGGCAACAAGGTCGACCTCGCCGCTTGCGGTTATGTACCGCGTAAAAATGCCAAGCGCGCCGCCCGCATTGAGTGGGAACACATTGTCCCGGCCTGGGAGTTCGGTCATCAGCGCCAGTGCTGGCAGGAAGGCGGACGCAAGAATTGCACGCGTTATGACCCGAGCTACCAGAAAGCCGAAGCCGACCTGCACAACCTGGTACCGAGCATCGGCGAGGTCAACGGTGATCGCAGCAACTTCAGCTATGGCTGGCTACCGGTCGAAAAGGGTCAATATGGCTCCTGCCTGACCCAGGTCGACTTCAAGGCGAAGAAGGTCATGCCCCGCCCTTCCATTCGCGGCATGATCGCCCGCACCTATTTCTACATGAGCAAGCAATACGGCTTGCGCCTGTCGAAGCAGGATCGCCAACTGTATGAAGCGTGGGACAAGACGTACCCGGTACAAGACTGGGAGCGTCAGCGCAATCAGAGCGTGGCTTGCGTGATGGGGCGCGGCAATGAATTTGTCGGGCCGGTGAACATGAAAGCCTGCGGCTGATCGACCGCGCAAAAGAACAGGCCTCGCGCATCAAGCTCGAGGCCTTTTTTGTGGTCAGCTGCCGGGCTTGTTGTAACGCCAGTAGCCCATCAGACTGAGTGATTCGCGAGGAATGCCGCGCTCTTTGATCAGGTATCTGCGCAAATTCATGACCGCAGCCGACTCACCGGCGATCCAGCCATAAAAACCGTCAGTAGCGGTTTCGGTGATTTCCCAGAGGATCTCCTGATCGATATCGACGTCAGCCAGTTCTACCGCTTGATTGATCGTCGATGCGTCGACAGGTAGCGCAGCCTTTCGCACTGCCTCCACCATCAAGGTCCCGGCAACCGCCGCTCCCGCTTGCTCTCGAATCAACCACTGTACCGACAGGCCGGGCCAGTCCGGGACTGCGAGCATGTCCTGCGCACTGTCGACCTCAAAGAACGCGTGGATCCGGGGTGGCTCTACCAGTGCGGCCAGCTCATCGAGTATCCCCATCGCGGCGGGCAATGCCGTTGAGTCGGCGACCAACAAGAGTTGCTGCAGTGTTTGCGGCGGCTTCCATTCAAAGCCACCCGCGTCCTCGGCCGAAAACCGGCTATCGGGCGCCAGAATCTGCATCGACTCGCCCGGCTGCGCTCGAAGAGCCCAGCGAGAAGCCGGCCCGGTTTCGCCATGCAGTACAAAATCGATGTCGACCTCTCCCCGATCGGCACGCAAGTGGCGAATGGTGTAGGTACGCATCGCCGGGCGCCGATCCGCCAGCATTGAGCGGAAACGAGCGTACCAACCCTCACCCTGAGACAGCCGGGCTGGCGAACCGTCCGCGGCCGGAAAAAACAGTTTGACGCGCTGATCAGGCGCCCAGGTTGCCATATCGGAAACAGCCGGGCTGGCAAAGGTAATCCGCATGAGGTGCGGACTGAGCTGATGCTTATGACGTAAAACAACGTCGAACAACTTGTAGGGACTGGCGGAGGCCATGCGGAGCTCCTTCTGAGAATCTTCGGTGACGCCTTTAAAAACGAATCACGCCGGATACCCTTTAGTCAGCTCCGCTGAAAGGAATGTTTACTTTGCTGCGGTGCGCTCGACCACCAGCGTCTCGATGTTCTGTTTTTTCGCCTTGACCAGTGCCGCATTCACATCGGCCTGTTTCGCTTCGGCTTCGGCTTTGGAGTTGAATGGCCCCAGCAGGATCCGGGTCTTTCCGCTGGCATCCTTGATGACATTGGCGATAAACGCATGCTCGATCAACCAGCCGCTCAGATCACTGACGGCTTGAGGTGTTTCGCCACGCACCTCCAGATCCCACTGCGGTCCGGACACGGCTGCCGGCGTTGCCACCGCTACCGATTTTGATTTTTGCGCATCCACGCTCTTGCCTTCACCACATCCCGCCAATGCCAGTGCTGCGACCAACCAGACCAATTTGCGCACAACGCTTCCCTCTGAATTCTCGAAAGGGGAATCTTAACATTCGTGAATACTTTCAGAGCCCAGCAAAATGGGCACAAAACTACGAGATTGATGATTGCCGCACCTGTATAGTTACGCGCTGGGAATTAATGCCACATCTGCGCGTCAGAAAGAGGCACCCAAACCGTGAGACTTCGCACTAATCTATACGTACCACCGACCTCTGCACTGTCTGAATCAGGTGCCCTACAAAGCAATCAAGGAGAAGACCATGCTGATACTCACCCGCAAAGTCGGTGAAAGCATAAACATTGGTGATGACATTACGATCACCATCCTCGGCGTAAGCGGCCAACAGGTCCGCATCGGCATCAACGCTCCAAAGAACGTTGCCGTACACCGCGAAGAGATTTACCAGCGCATCCAGGCTGGCCTGACCGCACCGGACAAGCCACAAACCCCCTGAGCCCTTTCGCAGTCAGTAGCCAGTCTGTTCACCCTCGCGTAATGACTGGCTAAAGATCCGAGCGCCGTATTGCCATCCCCCACCTCATTGGTGACGGCGCAGGCTATTTTCCTCCTGCTGCAACTCCCTCCCCCTTCCTCGCCACCGATACTAACCATCATTTCAATGGCTGGCTGTCGGACGTTTCCGAATCAAAGCCGGGAATTGCGCCTGCCTAGCCGAACGCCACCCCACGCGCCATCCCGGTGGCCGCTATCACCATCAGAACCAGCAACAACGCCTCAACATGACTGATTCGTGCAAACATCTTTGCTCGCCCTGTCTGGAGAGGATTTCCCCGCACCAGACCAATACGCCACTTGATCAATGTAATCATCGGCGCAAGCTCCAGCAGCAGAATCAGCACAAACAGCGTCATCTTCAAATGGAACAGCGGCTGATGCAGATAGTAATCGGTGCCCTTTTCGTAACCGCCAAAAGCTCGCATGCCACCCGTGACCAGCAGCACCAGCGCAGATACACCCCATAGATTGTCAGCGAGCAAAACCCGCCGAACCTCATCCGCTCCGGCCGCCAGGCGTCCGAAAGCCGTTCCGCGTGTCAGCACGGCCCAGAAACCCAGGGCGAAGGCCAGCAAGTGAACCGCAGCTAGAAACCAATGAACCAGCATTGATGAACTCCCCTCAGACTGAGATGACAATCGGCCAGACAGTAGTAGTCGAAAAAATATGGACTTGCCCGATGCCCACCTGAAAGGCAGCGCTGGCTGAGAACGTCGACGGGGCGAATGCGTGAGGAGAGGTAAATCGCAGGCAAAAAAAATCCCAAGCAGCTGATGGAAGCTTGGGATTTAAAAATGCATAAACCGTGGTGGTGAACGCGGGGCGAATATTACTGATTTCCTCAGTATGTAACAACGTATTTTTGATAACCGGCCAGTTAAAAAAAAATGTAACCCCTTAAATATCCACACTTTTTCAATGGACGCCAAGGCTTTCGGCGACGAACGGCGGCACGCGCTTAACTCAAGAACTTCACGAAAACGAGCTCAGGATCGCCCGGATCCAGATTCTCCACCATTCCGCTGTGTTGATAACCAAGACCCGAGAGAAGCTGTCGCATTGGCAAGTTGGACACGTTGGTCGAGGTAAAGATCTTTTCTGCCGAGGAGTAGCACTCCAAATAGCTCACGATTTGCCGGCCTGCACCGGAACGCCTGATTTCACTGGAGACGACCACAAGAGGAATAAGCCATTCCCCAAAAAAACTTCGATCCAGGCAACCGTAGCCGATAGGAGCAACAGGATCGTTCCTCTCGCAGACAACCCAGCACTCCCCTGCCTGGACAGCCCTCGCAATGCATTTTCGGCGGCTGCCATCTCCTCTAGCGACTGAACACCAATCCAAATTCCTACAGCTTGTCGCCTCAACCTCGCCAACGGGAAACGCCTCTATCACTGTACATCCAGACAGAACACAGTAAAGCATGCCCGTGGATCCCCTCTATATAGAACAAACCGACGACTGGCTCGACCGCCCTACGCCGCTCGAAACCTGCCGCCAGCAGCTCAGACTCTACGAAAATGAGTTCGAGGAATTGAACCGGCAGCTCCGCGAAGAGCGGGACGGGGAAATGGCGACGCTGCGAGAAAAAGCGGCAGAGACAGCATTGCTCCGCCGAGAGATGTCCAGCCTGCGGACGTCGGCGAATACGCATAAGAAGGAAGCGGCATGCTTGAGGGGCCGATGCCTCAGACGAAGACAAGCATTTAGCGCGCGGGGGCCAGTGCCTTCACGTAAGCTTGGCACGCCTGCAAAGCAATCAGTCCCCGATCACCTTCATCGGTGATGGCGACAATTCATTGAGTATGCGCTGGGTCAAGTCGGATGCGTACGACTGCATGATCCACGGCGCGTGTGCAGCCGCAGCTTCTCTGCCAACTGCTTGCCGTACCGCCAGTCCTGAAACCGCCAGGCGTCGGCCAGCGTGTTCAGGTCGTGCGTAGCCCACCACCAGGCCCGCGCTGTGGCTGCTCCAGCAGCACAGGCTGATTGATCAAGTCCAGGCCCAGCGCTTCGTCGCAATCGGCATAGCTCGAACGACCGGTGATCTGGATCAGGCCACGGCCGCAAAACTTCCGGCCGTCACCCGGCACGGTATTGCCCAGGTCTTTGCGGCCCTCATAGCCTCGCTGGGCATCGGTCCCCCCCCAGAACTCACGAACCCACGCAACTGGCCCGATTCATGGCCGGTCCGGGTAATGAATGCGGCAACACACTTCGCCCCCCACAATCTGGAAGCGCTGCATCGCAGTGTTGAGGGCAGGTACAAAAACGCCGGCTTTGGCGCCGGCGTTCGGTAGGATCTGTACCAACTGCAGCTCAGTAAGTGACATAGGTATCTCCTGGCACAAAAAAATCCACACGGGCGGGTTGAAAGGGACATCCAATAAGATGTCTAATCCGGAAAAAATGGAGATCACCTTGAAACATTATAATAATTTTGATTGGATGAGATTGCTTTTGGCGGTGCAGGTTGTTGCTATCCATAGTGGCTTATTTCCAACCGTTTTCATTAATCCTGTCCCAGGTTTTTTAGCAATTACCGGCTTCGTAGTAATGGGGAGCATTGAGAGAAACCCAATCAAGCAGTTCTTCATTAATCGCGCTCTTCGTGTTTTGCCAACACTCTTGGTTTCTTTCGTTGCGATATGGATAATTTTTGGCCACGCAGAGTCAATTAAAACCATTAAATACTGGTTATTCCCAGCAGGCGACATTCCTATCAACGCTGTCGTGTGGAGCCTTATATACGAAGAGTTCTTCTATGCCGTGACGGCGATTATTTTTGCATTCGGACTGTATAGATCCAACCGTACGGCAATAGTGCTCGCCATTGTTTTTGGTTTGACAGCTATGCTCTTCGCTTTCCCCCCCGGGATATTGCGGCCAGCTATTTTGCTCGGTGCAGCATTTTTCCTAGGAAACGTTGCATGGAAGTTTCAAGGCCTTATCCGACGAATACACCCGATCATTGCGACAGTATTCTTCGTTGTCATGCTTGCATTTGTTTTTACTTTGCCATACGAGCGCGTTGCCGATCCATACCGAGCTGGATGGGACTTGCTGTGCTTCGCAGCCATGCTGGTTTTCTGCATCGCCGGTCCACGCCTTCCAAGAGTTGCGATGGATCTGAGCTACTCACTTTATCTCACTCACTGCATCGTCAGAGCCTTTTTCATTGACACAATCCCGCTTGGATTCGACATGTTCTGGCGGTTGCTGTTGATCAGCCTGCCTATCTGCGTGGCGTCTTGGTACTTGATTGAAAGCCCTGCACTTTCACTCAAGAAAAAATTCCGCCGCGATCCTTTGGTAAATACTCACGAAAACAAACATGCAGATTTACCACTCACGCCGATGACAGATAAAGCGCCTCAAAAAGGCCTTGAAGTCCGGCGACAACACGATTAAATCCTGCGAATATAAAAGCCCGCACCCTGCGGGCTTTTATATGCAATAAACTGCCTGAAGTATGGTGTAGCTATATTTTAAAGAACTCCAAATAAGCATTTCTTAAACACAGCCAACTTTCGAAAATTAGGATTTCAATCCGCCACGAATCCTATCCAGGAAAACTTGGACAAACCACGTACAACAAGACAAAACCGGAAAAGTCTCTGCCATCGGCACGGAAACTTCTCGCGATGCGCAGCCGGCGAGAAACATCAGACCAATCAGGTTCTGTTCTGTAGTCATCACTCTTCTCCGGACAAAAAAGCCACTTTTCGGAAAATTCTGGTCAGCGGTCAATTAATTGACTTTTGGAGGTGGCAGTGCTTCTTGCACCCAAACCGGGTACACATCATAGCAAGTCGTCCTTCGAGTATCGTTCGGCTCCATCAATCCCATATTCGGCCAGTATCGCGAATCCTGCGAAGACCCGAAGTAAGAAATAACTCTTACTTCTCGCTCGTCTTCAAACTGCATGTTCAGTTCTGCCATTTTGATCGCTCTTTAGAAGGAATGTTGCGTCACATTCACGAGCAGCGTGGTCGTGCCGGAGGCGTTGAACCATGTGCAAATGGTTTGTTGAATCGTGACCTCGATGTCACGAAGAATCCCAATTGATTGAACAGCAATTGCTGTGTGTCTGTTACACCATCGGGTGATGGCGAACATCGATAGGGTCGTGCTGATACTGCATGGACATAAGCAGAGCATTGGCACTGACGCATGGGCCACCACGCTCATACTGGACCAGATGCGCTACGCCCGCGACCAGATGGCCGAAAAGATCAAAGCGGCCGAGGCGTTGCCGAGACGTACGATCTGGCGCGCGTGCAATGGCAGCAGTCGCGTGGGCAGTTACCGCGAGGAGGACTTTGAGAAAGCCGCCAATCACCTGCTCCGCATCTTCAAAGAACCATTCATGACAGAGGCGCCGGAATACGTTGCCAAGCCTTATGGCACCGAAACATTCAAGCGCCAATTGCCAAGCATCAAAATCGAACGGGTCACTCAGCACGAATACGACACCGAGTGGTTCCCAACCAAAAACGAATAACCACCTTCTGCCGCCCCGAGCGTCATCCCCCCCCTGGAAGAGATCAAGTTCAAGCTCGAGCGGTACCGGCAGGATCTTGGCGAGTGCCTGATTGGTCAGATGGACGTGCTGACCATGGCCGAGTATCTGGACTAGTTCAGCAACAACGCCTGCACGAAGCACCGCCGGTTATGGGTGCAGATCTTCGCCTTCGCCGTAGCCGAGGGCCTGGCTGAGCTCAACTGCGCCGCGAGGATATCGTGACCTGGCTGAAGTCTGCCGTCGACATGGAGAAGAACACACTGACCGTGTCTTCGGGCAAGACTCAGGGGTACGACAACCCGATTCACCTGAAGATCACTATGGGCACCGCGAGCAGATCGACGCGAAGGATCACTGGACGTCGGTGACACCGGACTACCTGACCAAGGAATTCAGCCAGGCCCGGGATACGGCGCACGCCTACGACTGTGTGCCGGCCGGTGAGCGCCCCACTTTTCACGGGATCCGCGCTTAGGGTGCATGGCTGTACGAGAAGCAGGGTTTCCCGCAGGAATACATCCAGGCGCTGCTGGGCCACGCGGACGAGAAGATGACGAAGCACTACCAGGAGGGACACGGCGATAAGACGATTGAGTACGTCGAGGTGGGCGCCGAATTGGCGCTCCGAGGTGGGGGTTTTGCAAAAGTTTTGCAAATCGCAGAAAGCAAAAAGGGGTCACCGTTTCCGGTGACCCCTCTAGACCGCCCAGCAGAGCGGATTTTATTTGGTAGGCGCGATTGGACTCGAACCAACGACCCCCACCATGTCAAGGTGGTGCTCTAACCAACTGAGCTACGTGCCTGCTGTGAGGCGGCATTCTACGGAATTCCGAAGGGGTGTCAACACCTTTTTTTCACCTAACCCTATGAATATGCAAAATATTTAATTTCAGCCCTCCGCAAGAAGATTTCCCGGTGGCTGGCGGAGGTTTTTCAACTCGGGTAGGATCGTCGCACTCGTAAAATATATTAAACAGAGGCTGCAGGATGGCGAACACCCCTTACCCAGAGTCTTATTACGCTGCGTCGGCCAACGCCGTACCACCACGCCCTGCCCTGCAGGATGACGTGGAGACGGATGTCTGTGTGATCGGCGCTGGTTATACGGGACTGTCCTCGGCCCTGTTCCTGCTGGAGAACGGTTTTCGCGTGACCGTGCTGGAAGCCGCCAAGGTCGGCTTCGGCGCTTCGGGGCGCAATGGCGGGCAGATCGTCAACAGCTACAGCCGTGATATCGACGTGATCGAGCGCAGCGTTGGCCCCAAGCAAGCTCAGTTGCTCGGGCAGATGGCGTTCGAGGGCGGCCGGATCATTCGCGAGCGCGTCAGCAAGTACGACATTCAGTGCGATTTGAAAGACGGCGGTGTATTCGCCGCCATCACTGCCAAGCAGATGGGCCACCTGGAATCGCAGAAACGCCTTTGGGAGCGCTTCGGACACACCCAGCTTGAACTGCTCGATCAGCACCGCATCCGCGAAGTGGTTGCCTGCGATCAATACGTCGGCGGCATGCTCGACATGAGCGGCGGCCACATCCACCCGCTTAACCTGGCGCTCGGCGAAGCTGCTGCCGTGGAATCCTTGGGCGGCACCATCTATGAGCAGTCACCTGCCGTGCGCATCGAACGCGGCGCCAACCCGGTCGTGCATACACCACAGGGCAAAGTCCGAGCAAAATTCATCATCGTCGCCGGCAACGCCTACCTCGGCAATTTGGTGCCAGAGCTGGCGGCCAAATCGATGCCATGCGGCACACAGGTCATCACCACCGAGCCACTGGGCGATGAGCTGGCGAAATCCCTGCTGCCGCAGGACTACTGCGTTGAAGACTGCAACTACCTGCTCGACTACTATCGCCTCACTGGCGACAAACGCCTGATCTTCGGCGGCGGCGTGGTTTACGGCGCGCGGGACCCAGCCAATATCGAAGCGATCATCCGCCCGAAAATGCTCAAGGCTTTCCCGCAGCTCAAGGACGTGAAGATCGACTACGCCTGGACCGGCAATTTCCTGCTGACCTTGTCGCGCCTGCCTCAGGTCGGACGCCTGGGCGACAATATCTATTATTCCCAGGGCTGCAGCGGCCACGGCGTGACCTACACGCACCTCGCCGGCAAGGTACTGGCCGAGGCGCTGCGTGGCCAGGCCGAGCGTTTCGATGCGTTTGCCGACCTGCCGCACTACCCGTTCCCCGGCGGGCAACTGCTGCGCACGCCGTTTGCTGCGCTGGGCGCGTGGTATTACGGACTGCGCGACAAGCTCGGTTTCTGACGCGCAAAAAAAGGGCCGCTGAAAAGCGGCCCTTTTTACATTCTGCATGGATCAAAGCTGATCCCGCGCAATCCCGCTGCGAATCCGCAGGATATCCGCGAGCACTGCCAAAGCAATTTCCGACGGCGTCTTGCTGCCAAGATTAAGGCCGATCGGCGCATGAATCCGCGCCAGTTCGCCCTCCCCCAGACCACCAATCCGTCGCAAACGCTCGAAGCGCTTCTGTGATGTCTGCAGCGAACCCATCACGCCGATGTAGAACGCCTCGGTGCGAACAGCCTCCATCATCGCCAGATCGTCGATACGCGGATCGTGGGTCAACGCCACCACCGCCGTATCACGGTGACAGCCACCCTCGGCGATGAACACCGATGGCAGTTGCCGGCGAACTTCCACGCCATTGAGCACCACGCCTACCAGCACTTCATCACGCGGATCGCAGAGAATCACTTCGAAGCCGAGACCGACCGCGAACTCTGCACAGGCCTGAGCCACACTGGAATAGCCGGCCAGCAGCAAACGCTGGGCGGCACCAATGCGAATCCGCACGCGATCGATTTCACGCTCGATCCGCGCACCCTGCTCACGATCCGCAAACAGGCTGCGCGCGCCCGTGGCCAGATCGACCTCGCGAATCAAGCGGCGCTGCCCAAGCAATGCCGATTCGAGTTCACGCAGATGCGCCTGCACATCGCAGTCGGCGTCAAATTTCTCTACCAGCACATCGAGAATGCCGCCGCACGGCAGGCTGACCCGCGAGCGCGGATCGTCACCTTCGCCATAACGCACGACGTTGATTGCATCGAGAAATGCACCTTCGGCGACGCGTTCGAGAAAATCTTCCTCGACACAACCACCGGACAGCGACCCGATCCACTGCCCGTCATCGTTCACCGCCAACAGCGAACCCGGCGCGCGAGGCGCCGAGCCGTAGGTCGTCAGCACGGTGCAAAGCCAGATGCGCTGCCCCGCCGTCGACCATTCCAGCGCCCGACGCACAACCTGCAGATCGAGATGCTGCATGATCAGTGCGCCTTGTGCTCGATGGACGGCGCGTCAGCCTGAAGCTTCTGCACATCGCCCACCGCCAGTTCAGCAGATTGACCGCCCCAACCCTGACGCAGGTAGTTCAGCAGATCGGTCAGTTGTTCGGCACTGAGCTTGTCGGCAAAACCGGGCATCGGCTGCATGTGTTCGAATCCGGCGAATTTCTGTTCGCCGATACCGTCCTCGATCACTCGAACCAGATTGCGCGGATCCTCCAGGCGCAGCGTGGTATTGCCGCGCATGGCTACCGCGATGTGCGGCTTGCCCTCGCCACCGGCCGCATGACAGCCGGCGCAGACGTTCAAGTATTCCTGACGGCCGCGCTGGGCACTGGCACTGAGTTTCTCCACTGGAGCGTCGGTCAGCTCTTTCGCTGCCGGCGGCTTGTCGCCGAGCAGGAAGGTTGCCATCGCTGCCAGATCCGGGTCACTCAGGCCCTGGGTGCTGTTGTGGAACACCGGGAACATCTCGTTGAACATCGTGCCCTGGGCACTCATGCCGTGCTTGAGGAACGTGCCCAGGTCCTGCTGATTCCAGCCGCGGGCCGCCAGGTCCGTCGCCAGCAGGCTCGGCGCCAGATAGCCGTTGAGGATGCCTCCGGTCAGGCGCTTGTCCAGCTGCATCGCGCCCGGCAAGCCGCGTGGCGTGTGGCATTCGCCGCAGTGACCCAGCACTTCGACCATGTACTGGCCGCGCTTCCAGGCGTCACTTTTGCCTTCGGCCGGCTCCAGCTTCAAGGCTTTGCCGTACATCATGTTCCAGCCGATCAGACCCGGACGCACGTTGAACGGAAAGCTCAGGCTCGTCACCGGCGCGGCGCGCTCGATCGGCTCGATGGTTTTCAGATACGCATGAATCGCATCCGAATCCGCACGCGGCATCAAGTGATAAGAGGTGTACGGCATCGCGGGGTACAGATTGGCGCCGTCACGCCGCTTGCCTTCAGTCAGCGCAGCGAAGAATTCGTCATCGCTGTACAGGCCGATGCCGTGCTCTTTGCTTGGGGTGATGTTGGTGCCGTAGATTGTGCCGAACGGCGACACGATCGGCAGGCCACCGGCAAACGGTGCGCCGCCCGGCGCTGTGTGGCAAGCCATGCAGTCGGCGGCGCGGGCGAGGTATTCGCCGCGCTTGACCTGATCATCCGCATGAGCCGCCAGAACAGGCACGGCAAACCCGACCGCCAGGGTCAGGCGGGTCAATAAACGCTTCATACTTAACCCTCCTTGACCAGGCCGAGATCGGTCAGCACGTTGCGGGTGGCGTTGTAGTAACGCACATACCCGGTGCAACGGCAGATGTGATGGCCGAGGCTGTCCTCGATGACTTGTTCCAGTTTGCTTTTGACGATCGGCTGGCGTTGCAGCTTTTCCACCAGCACGGTGGCGGCGTTGACGAAGCCCGGTGCGCAGTAGCTGCACTGGAAGGCAAATTCGTCGACGAAACGCTGCTGGATCGGGTTCAGCTCGGTGACCTGACCTTGCTCGTCACGCTTGGCATGACCTTCGATGGTGCGGACTTTCTTGCCCTCGAAGTAATGCGCGCCGGTGATGCAGGTGCGCACTTCTTCGCTGGTGCCGTCCGGGTTGTCGACGATCACCACACAGGCGTGGCAGATGCCCTGGCCGCAGCCCAGGCGCGAACCGGTGAGGTTCTTGTATTCGTGCAGGTAATCGATCATCGGCAGGTCATCAGGGATGTCCACCGGGCCGACGGATTGACCGTTGAGGGTCAGTTGAAGCGGACGGTTAGCCATTGAGGGCCTCCTTGATGCGCGCAGCAGTGATTGGAAGATCGCGGACACGTTTGCCGATGGCGTGGGCCACGGCGTTGCCGATGGCACCGACCACCGGGATCATTACCACTTCGGCGATGCCTTTGGACGGATCGCTAGGCGACAGCGGCGGCAGGATTTCCGACGTCTGCTTCCACACCGCCACATGGCGCGCCATCGGCAGGCGATAACGGTTGAAGTTCCAGTCACCCTCCCCCGGCCCGCCTTCGTACAGCGGCATCTCTTCCATCAAGGCGTGACCGATGCCCATGGCGATCCCGCCTTCGAGCTGGCCACGAACCAGTTCTTCGACCAGCACCCGGCCGCATTCCAGCCACGAGTGATGGTTGAGCACTTCGACTTCTGCCGAACCTTTGTTGACCTTCAACTCGACCAGCGTTGCGACCGGGCTGTAATAGGTCACGGCAGCGTTGTTCAGCTGAACCACCGGATAGGCGATGTTCTGCCGGTCCAGCAGGTGGAAACCGTCGCTGGTCATCTGCGCTTTCTTGGCTTTCGGTGCGCCGTCACCGTACTTCACGGCCAACCCGTCCAGCGGCAGACGCTCACGCACGCCGTCGATGCTGTATTCGGCTTCTGCCCAGCTCCAGCGGTTGAAGCCGTGAACCGTGGCAGCCGTGACCAGACCGCGCTCGTGAGCACGCTTGGCCAGTTCTTCGAAACTCAGCGGCTGCATGCCGTTGGCAGTCAGTTTGCCGTCGACCCAATGCGCATCTTCGCGACGTACGACGTAAGGGTTGGCCTGGCCGCCGTACGGGCCCTGACGCCAGATCTCCAGCGCTGCCGGCCACAGACCGTGGTTGAACAGTACGCGCGCCGCTTCACGGGTGGCGTGGCTGAAGTAGTAGGCGGAGTTGGTCGCCGACGAGGCCGACGCCAGCTTGCCAACCCAGCGCGGGTTGCGCAGGAAGTTGTCCTGCTCGGCCTGGCTCATGATGTAAGGGTTGCCGGCGGTGACCAGCTGCATTTCCTTCCATTCGGTTTCGCCGGTCTTCACGTCGTGCGCCGGGCTGCCGAGGAAATCGGCGACCACCAGGGCTTGCGAAGTGGACATGCCGGTGCCGATCTCGATACCGATGTGACGCAGGGAAATGCGCCCTTCAGCGGTGAATTCGATGCTGGCCATCGGCGCTTCGGAACCGGTGCCGAAGTCTTTCTGGCAAATGGCGAAACCGACGCCGTACCAGTTGTCCGGATCCGCCGCTTCACGTTGTTTCTTGATCGCGTCGCGGTTCTTCCAGACTTCGTGCAGCGAAGCCTTGTCGAGAATCTCGTGCAGGCGCAGTGCACCGGCCGGGATCGCGCCCTGGGTGTTTTTCATCCCCGAACGCAGCGCGTTCTTGCGGCGCAGATCGATGGCATCGACACCGAGGCGGTCGGCGATTTCATCGACCATCATTTCGGTGGAAGCCATGCTCTGCAGCGTGCCGTAGCCGCGCATCGAACCGGCTTCAACGCCACGGGAGTGGTAAGCGGTAACTTGCAGGTCGTTCTGCGGCATGTAGTAAATCGACTGAGCCGCCGTTGCACCCACCGCAGCCACCGACGGGCTGTAGTTGATCCGACCGCCACCGTCGACACTCATTTCGGCACGGAAAATCTTGAAGCTGTGATCGGTCTTGTCCACTGCCAACTGGTAGCGGATGTCGAACGGGTGACGCTTGATGCCGCTCTGGAACTGCTCGTAGCGGTCGTTGGCCAGGCGAATCGGCACACCTGCGCCGTACAACGCTGCCAGGGCCGCGTAGTAGACGAAAATGTTGTGATCCTTGGAACCGTAACCGACGGTGTAACCCGGGTGCATGTTCAGGTTGGCCAGACCGAAGCGCGACGGCGAGATCATCTTCGCGGTCTCGGTTGCAGCCTCCAGCGGGCACTGGGTGGCGACGACGAAATGCAGGGTCTTGGTGGCCGGGTCGTACCAGCCGTTGCCGTTGTCCGGCTCCATCGCAGCCGGTTCGATCGACGGAGTCTTGTAGCGCTCGTCGAACACCAGCCAGTTGTCCGGCGGCGTGTCGATCTCTTTCTTCATGCGGTCGGCGTAGAACAGACCGCGCTCGGTCAGGTTGCCGTGCAGGTTCGGCTGGGAATTCCACACCGGGCGCCGATTCTTCAGCATCGGGAACAGGATCGAGTCCTTGAGGCTGGCGAATTCGTCTTCGTCCGCCGACGTCGGGCCACCGACGCGCACGTAGCGGAAACTGCCATAGGGATCGCCTTCGTAGAACGGCACTTTTGCACCGTAACGAATCGCTTTGTCATTGAATTTGAGTTTGTTCTTGGCCTGACGGAAACTCTCGAAATCGTTCCAGATCAGGATGGCGACCGGGTGGCCGATGAACATCGGCACCTTGCCTTCCGGCAGCAATGGATCCGGGGCGTGTTCTTCCGGGAATACGATGCCGTCTTTGTCCAGGTCGGCCGCGGTGACGATGCGGTCAGGCTGCAGATCGGCGCCGAGCCACGACAGGTCGTAGCCGTCGTAGATGCGGTCGGCCTTGATGGTTTTCAGCAACATGGCATGGCCTTGCTGCTGGGGCCAGCCCGGCATGTCCTTGGAACGGATGTCGCGGGCAAACACTTTACTGCCGCAGACCTTGGACAAGGCATCGTTACGCTGGCGCGCCTTGCCGTTATTGCCGAGCCACTGCTCGGACGGCACGGTCACGCTGTTTTCCATCAAGGCAGCCAGCGCCTGACTGCTGAGCGGTGTGAGCGTAACGCTCACACCCGCCACCAGCCCGCCCTGAAGGAACGAGCGCCGGGATATTTCACGGTTGGACATGGATCATCCTCTGGGCGGTTATGGATCCGCCCTTCTGGTTATCTACTGGGAATCTCGAGTCTTGCAGAAGCCCTTTTTGGCTAAACAAAGGGCGTGATGACAGTGCAAAGCTGACCGAAAGGTTAACTTTAAAGGTTTCTGCGCTCGCAGCAAACAACCAGTTACAAAAATCTGACTAAAGAATCAAAAATCAATGTGGCATTGCATCGCAGCGACCCAATGACGCAGAAGATATTGCCGCGAGGACAACGTGCAATCGTCGCGAGACAACTGGAGGAGGAACTTTGGAAAGGTCAAATTTCAGACACAAAAAACCCCGGTCTTTCGACCAGGGTCTTTGCTATCGATTCCGAATCAACCAACGGTTGCTTTCGGTGTTTCAAGGCGTTCAGTGGTCCTTGAAACAGATATGGCGCAGCGGACGGGACTCGAACCCGCGACCCCCGGCGTGACAGGCCGGTATTCTAACCGACTGAACTACCGCTGCGTATCGCTTTGAGCTTGCGCTCAAGTAACTCGTTTGACTGAAAGCTTCGGTGCTTTTCAATCGCGAACCAGACAGTGTCTGACTCGTTGAATATGGCGCAGCGGACGGGACTCGAACCCGCGACCCCCGGCGTGACAGGCCGGTATTCTAACCGACTGAACTACCGCTGCGCGTCGGTGGAGGCACTTTCAGCCTACCTCTTGCTTTCGCAAGTATCTCGGGAGTGGTGGGTGATGACGGGATCGAACCGCCGACATTCTGCTTGTAAGGCAGACGCTCTCCCAGCTGAGCTAATCACCCGTTTGCATCTCCGAGGTCGCGAAATTTACGCAGGTAGCGAACCTAAGTCAATAGCAGGATTGAAGTTTTTCTCAAAAAGACAAAAACATGTCATTCCGAGTAGATCATCTTCTTGGTCATACCGCCGTCGACCACGAATTCCTGCCCCGTCACAAACCCGGCATTCTTCGACAGCAGCCACGCCACCATCGCCGCCACATCCTCGACCGTCCCTACCCTGCCCGCCGGATGCTGGGCATGATCGGTATCGGTCAGCGGTTCGGCACGCCGTGCAGAGGGATCCCGCGCGTCGATCCAGCCCGGGCTGACCGCGTTGACACGAATCTCCGGCCCGAGGCTGATTGCCAGCGCATGAGTCAACGCCAGCAAGCCGCCCTTGCTCGCCGCATAGGCTTCGGTATCAGGCTCTGACTGCGCTGCCCGGGTCGAGGCCAGATTGACGATCGCCCCATTGTGCGCCCGCAGATACGGCGCACAATGCTTGGCCAGCAGCATCGGCCCGCTGAGATTCACCGCCAGCACCCGGCTCCAGTAGGCCAGATCCAGGCTTTCCAGGGTGATGTTGTGCGGATCGGCCACCGCCGCGTTACACACCAACGCATCCAGACGACCGAACTGCCCCAGCACTTCCGCGACGCCGAGCGCCACCTGGCTTTCATCCGCCACGTCCATGGCGATGAACCAGGCGTTTTCACCCAGCACCTTCGCCACTTTCGAGCCTCGCGCCCGATCCAGGTCCGTCAGCACCACTTGCCAGCCTTCGCTGATCAGCCACGCTGCGATCCCCAGACCGATGCCGCGAGCGGCACCCGTGACCAGCGCAACGCGGCCATGGGTGCCCGTATTTGGCGTGGACAACTCGATCACAACGCCGCCAGACCGCGCGCCAGGTCGGCTTGCAGGTCAGCGACGTCTTCCAGGCCGACCGCGATGCGGATCAGGCTGTCACGAATCCCCGCCGCTTCACGCTCCTGCGGTGCCAGACGGCCGTGGGACGTGGTGCTCGGGTGAGTGATGGTGGTTTTGCTGTCACCCAGGTTGGCGGTGATCGAAATCAAACGGGTCGCATCGATAAAGCGCCAGGCGCCCTCTTTGCCGCCCTTCACCTCGAAGCTGACGACCGCACCAAAGCCCTTCTGCTGACGCTGGGCCAGCTCGTGCTGCGGATGGCTCTTCAGACCGGCGTAATGCACTTTCTCGATGCCATCCTGCTGCTCCAGCCACTCAGCCAATTGCTGGGCGTTGGCACAGTGCGCCTTCATCCGCAGATTCAGGGTTTCCAGGCCCTTGAGGAAGATCCAGGCGTTGAACGGGCTCAGTGTCGGGCCGGCAGTGCGCAGAAAGCCGACGATTTCTTTCATCTGCTCGCCACGACCGGCCACCACGCCGCCCATGCAACGACCCTGGCCATCGATGAACTTGGTGGCCGAGTGCACAACGATGTCGGCACCGAGCTTCAGCGGTTGCTGCAGCGCAGGCGTGCAGAAGCAGTTGTCGACCACCAGCATCGCACCCTTGGCGTGCGCGATTTCCGACAGCGCGGTGATATCCACCAGCTCAGCCAGCGGATTGGACGGCGACTCGACGAACAGCAACTTGGTGTTGGACTTGATCGCCGCATCCCAGGCCGACAGATCGGCCAGCGGCACGTAGTCGACTTCCACGCCGAAGCGCTTGAAGTACTTCTCGAACAGACTGATGGTCGAACCGAACACGCTGCGCGACACCAGCACATGGTCGCCGGCACTGCACAGGCTCATCACCACCGCCATGATCGCGGCCATGCCCGTCGCCGTGGCTACGGCTTGCTCGGCGCCTTCCAGCGCGGCAATGCGCTCTTCGAACGAGCGAACGGTCGGGTTGGTGTAACGCGAGTAAACGTTGCCCGGCACTTCCCCGGCAAACCGTGCAGCGGCGTCGGCGGCGGTACGGAACACGTAGCTGGAAGTGAAGAACATCGGATCACCGTGTTCGCCTTCCGGCGTACGGTGCTGACCGGCACGTACGGCCAGGGTATCGAACGCTACGCCTTCGAGGTCGCTGTCCAGCCGACCGGCATCCCATTCCTGACTCATGCTGTCACTCCTTGCCCTGTTCTCGATAAATAAAAGTCTTTTGCCAGATACAAAACCGGCCCCTAAGGGCCGGTTGAAACTCAGTTGTTGTACAGATCGATGATCGCACTGACCGCCTGGGTCTTGACCTTCGAGGCATCGTTGCGTGCCTGTTCGATCTTGTTCAGGTAGGCCTCGTCGACGTCGCCGGTGACGTACTTGCCGTCGAACACCGCGCAATCGAAGTTTTCGATCTTGATCTTGCCGCCACCGACCGCTTCGATCAAGTCAGGCAGGTCCTGATAGATCAGCCAGTCAGCGCCGATCAGGTCAGCGACATCCTGAGTCGAACGATTGTGCGCGATCAGTTCGTGAGCGCTTGGCATGTCGATGCCGTACACGTTCGGGAAGCGCACGGCCGGAGCCGCCGAGCAGAAGTAGACGTTTTTCGCGCCGGCTTCGCGGGCCATCTGGATTATCTGCTTGCAGGTGGTGCCGCGAACGATCGAGTCGTCCACCAGCATCACATTCTTGCCGCGGAATTCCAGCTCGATGGCGTTGAGCTTCTGGCGTACCGATTTCTTGCGCGCGGCCTGGCCGGGCATGATGAAGGTACGGCCGATGTAACGGTTCTTGACGAAGCCTTCGCGGAATTTCACACCCAGGTGGTTCGCCAGTTCCAGCGCGGCAGTGCGGCTGGTGTCCGGAATCGGGATGACCACGTCGATGTCGTGTTCCGGACGCTCGCGCAGGATCTTCTCGGCCAGCTTCTCGCCCATGCGCAGACGGGCCTTGTAGACCGACACGCCGTCGATGATCGAATCCGGACGCGCCAGGTAGACGTGTTCGAAGATGCACGGGGTCAGGGACGGGTTGGTCGCACACTGACGGGTGTGCAGCTTGCCGTCTTCAGTGATGTAAACCGCTTCGCCCGGCGCCAGGTCGCGAATCAGGGTGAAGCCGAGCACGTCCAGCGAAACGCTTTCGGACGCGATCATGTACTCGACGCCTTCGTCGGTGTGACGCTGGCCAAACACGATCGGACGGATGCCGTGCGGGTCACGGAAGCCGACGATGCCGTAACCGGTCACCATCGCCACGACCGCGTAACCGCCGACACAACGGTTGTGCACGTCGGTCACGGCGGCAAACACGTCTTCTTCGGTCGGCTGCAGCTTGCCGCGCTGGGCCAGCTCGTGGGCGAACACGTTGAGCAGCACTTCCGAGTCGGAACTGGTGTTGACGTGACGCAGATCGGATTCGTAGATCTCTTTGGCCAACTGCTCAACGTTGGTCAGGTTGCCGTTGTGCGCCAGGGTGATGCCGTACGGCGAGTTGACGTAGAACGGCTGGGCCTCGGCCGAGGTCGAGCTGCCGGCAGTCGGGTAGCGGACGTGACCGATACCCATGTGGCCGACCAGGCGCTGCATGTGACGCTGCTGGAACACGTCACGCACCAGGCCATTGTCCTTGCGCAAGAACAACCGGCCATCATGGCTGGTCACGATACCGGCAGCGTCCTGGCCGCGGTGCTGGAGCACGGTTAGCGCGTCATACAGCGCCTGATTGACGTTCGACTTACCGACGATACCGACGATGCCACACATGCGACGCAACCCCTACTTAATGGATCTGAACTGAACAACACTCACTGAGGCGTTTTGGCCGACGGCAAGAGTTGCTCCTTGAACGGAATATCAGCGGGTACGCTGATTCCGCTGGCAAGCCACTGACTGCTCCACCCGAGAATCAGGTTCTTGGACCAGTCGGCGACCAATAGAAACTTTGGCACGAGCTGTGATTCTTTCCACCACCCGTCCTGCTGTACCGGCCCCAGGCTCAACAGCCCGACCGACACGACCACCAGCAACACGCCACGCGCAGCGCCGAAGGCCATGCCGAGGAATCGATCGGTCCCGGACAACCCGGTGACGCGAACCAACTCGCCGATAAGATAATTGATCATTGCGCCCACGATCAGTGTGGCGACAAACATGATGGCACAGCCCGTGATGACACGAGCCGACGGTGTTTGAATGTATCCGGCGAGGTACTCGGACAGTGAGCCACCGAACATCCAGGCAACCGCTCCTGCGATGATCCAGGTCACCAGCGATAGTGCTTCCTTGACGAAGCCGCGGCTCAAACTGATCAAAGCGGAGATGGCGATGATTGCAACGATCGCCCAGTCAACCCAGGTAAATGGCACAGTGCAGCCTACAGACGGATAAGGCGGCGCATTTTAGCAGAGCGCATGGCTGTCGGTAAGCTGCGATTGTCAGTGCATTTCAATCGAGATGATAGTTTTCAGCCACGCTCGGGCTGGAAGCGCACCACAAACCCCTTGAGGTTCTGCTGGCGGCTCAACAGATCGCGCAAACGATCGGCTTCGGCGCGCTCGATCAGCGGACCGACGAACACCCGATTCTTGCCATCGGCGGAGCGGATGTAAGCGTTGTAGCCCTGACTGCGCAGGGTTTTCTGCAGGCTTTCGGCGCTGGCGCGGCTCGACAGACTGGCCAGTTGCACCGACCAGCTCACCGACAGGCTATTGGCATCGACCCGGCTCTGGGTGGTATCCGGCTTGGCAGACAGTGCAGCGATCGGCTGGGCCGGGGCTGCAGCAGGCTTGGTCACGGGTGCAGGTGCCGGAGCAACCGCAACCGGTTTGGCGACCGGGGCCGGGGCCGGGGCTGGAGCTGGAGCCGCAGGCGCAATCGGTGCCGCTGGCGCCGCTTGCTCGGCGACTTCGTAATCGCTCGGCACTGGCTCCTGAGGCAGAACCTGTGGCTCAGGCACCGCTACCGTCTCCATCTGGATCTGCGCCACGGCAGGCGCCTGCGGAGAAGCCGGAGCATCGACGGTCACCTGACGCTGCTCGTCCTGACGGGAAAACAGCATCGGCAGGAAAATCACCGCCAGCGCCACCAGCACCAGGGCACCGACCATGCGCTGCTTGTACGCTTTATCCAGCAAAGCCATTTGCCGCTTCCTCCGTGGAGCGCCGGGCCAGCCATTCAAGGGCCTCGGCGACACAATAAAATGATCCGAACAGCAAGATCTCGTCGTCGCTGGTGGCCACTGCGCACTGCCCTTCCAGGGCGGCCGCCACGCTGTCATAAGACGTGACCGACGCACCAAGGTTCTGCAATGCAACATTCAATTCAGCCACCGGACGCGCTCGCGGCGAATCCAGTGGCGCCACCGCCCAATGCTGGACGCTGGCATTCAGCTCACCGACCACACCGTCCAGGTCCTTGTCCGCCAACAGGCCGAACACCGCCAGGCGCTTGCCGACCGACGGGCGAGCCGCCAGACGCCGGGCCAGATACTCCGCCGCGTGCGGGTTATGCCCGACATCCAGCAACAGGTTCAGGCGCTTGCCGTTCCATTCGAAGGAGCGACGATCCAGACGACCGACCACGCGAGTCGCCTGCAAGGCCGCAACAATCTGTTGAGCATCCCAAGGCAGACCCAGCAGCAGATAAGCCTGCAACGCCAGCGCAGCGTTTTCCATCGGCAGATCGAGCAGCGGCAAATCCCGCAGCTCTACAACTTGACCATCAGCATCAGTGCCACGCCACTGCCAGAATTGATCAGTGATGCCGAGATCGAAATCCCGCCCACGCAGGAAGAACGGGCAAGCAAGCTCACGCGCCTTGTCCAGCAACGGTTGTGGAGGATTCAGATCGCCGCACAGCGCAGGTTTGCCCTGACGGAAAATCCCGGCCTTCTCGAAAGCCACGGATTCGCGGGTGTTGCCCAGGTAATCGGCATGATCGACACCAATGCTGGTGACCAGCGCGATGTCGGCATCGACCACGTTGACCGTGTCCAGACGCCCGCCGAGACCGACTTCCAGCACCACCGCATCGAGCCCGGCCTGCTGAAACAGCCAGAACGCCGCCAGGGTGCCCATTTCGAAGTAAGTCAGGGAAGTCTCGCCACGCCCGGCCTCGACTGCCGCGAAGGCTTCGCACAGCTGCGCATCAGTGGCTTCGACGCCATTGAGCTGCACCCGCTCGTTGTAACGCAGCAGGTGCGGGGAATTGTAGACACCAACGCTCAGGCCCTGCGCCCGCAGCAGCGAAGCCACGAAAGCGCAGGTCGAACCCTTGCCGTTGGTGCCGGTGACCGTAATCACCCGAGGCGCCGGCTGGCCCAGCCCCATGCGGGACGCTACCTGTTGCGAACGCTCCAGCCCCATGTCGATGGCCGAGGGATGCAACTGCTCAAGGTAGGCGAGCCACTCGCCAAGGGTGCGCTCGGTCATACGTTGGCAGGCACCGGCGGAACGACGATCGGCTCGATCGGCGCAGCAACGAAGGTCGGGGTTGGCTTGCCGGTCAGTTGCGCCAGCAGGTTGCCCAGGCGTGGACGCAGCTCGCGACGGTCGATGATCAGGTCGATTGCGCCGTGTTCCAGCAGGAACTCGCTGCGCTGGAAGCCTTCCGGCAGTTTTTCACGAACGGTCTGCTCGATCACGCGCGGACCGGCGAAGCCGATCAGGGCTTTCGGCTCGCCGACGATGACGTCGCCGAGCATTGCCAGACTGGCGGAAACGCCGCCATAGACCGGATCGGTCAGCACGGAGATGAACGGAATGCCTTCTTCACGCAGACGTGCCAGCACAGCCGAGGTTTTGGCCATCTGCATCAGCGAGATCAGGGCTTCCTGCATCCGCGCGCCACCGGAGGCGGAGAAGCAGACCATCGGGCAACGGTTTTCCAGGGCGTAGTTGGCGGCGCGCACAAAGCGCTCACCGACGATGGCGCCCATGGAGCCGCCCATGAAGCTGAATTCGAACGCCGAAACCACGACAGGCATGCCCAGCAGGGTGCCGCTCATGGAAACCAGTGCGTCTTTCTCGCCGGTCTGCTTCTGGGCAGCCACCAGGCGATCCTTATACTTCTTGCCGTCGCGGAATTTCAGACGGTCAACCGGCTCCAGGTCGGCGCCCAGTTCAACACGACCTTCGGCATCCAGGAAGATGTCGATGCGCGCACGTGCGCCAATACGCATGTGGTGGTTGCACTTAGGGCAAACGTCCAGGGTCTTTTCCAGCTCCGGACGATACAGCACAGCCTCGCAGGACGGGCATTTGTGCCACAGACCTTCAGGGACCGAGCTCTTCTTGACCTCGGAACGCATGATCGAAGGGATCAGCTTGTCTACCAACCAGTTGCTCATGCTTTCTTTCTCCAGTACCGGCGGCCCGAACGCTCTGGTTCGCGGCCCCGCGTATGCCCTTCAGCTAAATTCATGTGTGGCGATGATCGATGGATTGCCGGGTCAGCGGAACTGACCTGCGTACAACCCGAAAAGACCCTCAGCCTCTTTTCTACAGAGCTGTGGACGGCGGCAGTCTGCCAGCCGTCACATCAACGTACGGCGTTGATGAACGCCCGAATCTTTGCGTGATCCTTGATGCCCTTGCTCGCCTCTACCCCACCACTGACGTCCACGGCATATGGCCGCACCCGGGCAATGGCGTCAGCGACGTTCTCCGGGGTCAGGCCGCCGGCCAGAATCAGCGGCTTGCTCAAACCCTGCGGAATCAATGACCAGTCGAACGCCTCACCGGTTCCACCAGGCACGCCTTCAACGTAGGTATCGAGCAGCACACCACTGGCGCTCGGGTAGGCATTGCAGGCGGCGGCGATGTCATCGCCCGCCTTGACCCGCAGGGCCTTGATATATGGCCGGTGCCAGCCTTCGCACTCGGCAGCGGTTTCATCACCATGAAATTGCAGCAGATCCAGCGGCACGGCATCGAGGATTTCCCCGAGCTCGCAGCGGCTGGCATTGACGAACAGCCCGACGGTGGTCACGAACGGCGGCAACGCGGCGATGATCGCCCGCGCCTGCTGCACCGTCACCGCACGTGGGCTTTTAGCGTAGAACACGAACCCGATGGCATCGGCCCCGGCCTCGACGGCTGCCAACGCATCTTCCATGCGGGTAATCCCGCAAATCTTGCTGCGAACGGCCGACATGTCGATAAAAACCTCAAGGCAAATCCGGGAAAGTCCCGGATGGTAACAAATGCATTCGAGGGCGTCAGCCGTCAAGTTCCGAGAAACCCGTAAGGAAATGTGGCCCGATGAAACGCTCGGGCAACGGGAACTCGTCGTGGTACTCGACCTGCACCAGATACAGCCCGAACGGATGCGCCGTGACCCCGCCGGAACGCCGCTCGCGGCTTTCCAGCACTTCTTTCATCCACTCCGGCGGCCGCTCGCCGGCACCGATCGTCATCAGCACCCCGGCGATATTGCGCACCATGTGGTGCAGGAAGGCGTTGGCGCGGATGTCCAGCACGATCATTTTGCCGTGACGGGTCACGCGCAGATGATGCATCTGCTTGATCGGTGACTTGGCCTGACACTGACCGGCACGGAAGGCACTGAAATCATGGGTACCAATGAGGTACTGCGCGGCCTCGGCCATGCGCTCCACGTCCAGCGGACGGTGATTCCAGGTGATTTCTTCATTGAGATGCGCCGGACGGATCTGATCGTTGTAGATCACGTAACGATAGCGCCGGGCAATGGCCTTGAACCTCGCATGGAAGTGCGCAGGCATGACCTTCGCCCAACTGACACTGATGTCATGGGGCAGATTGATGTTGGCGCCCATGACCCAGGCTTTCAGCGAGCGGTCGACCTGGGTGTCGAAATGTACGACCTGCCCGCAGGCATGCACGCCGGCATCGGTGCGCCCGGCGCATTGCAACGAGATCGGCGAATTGGCGACCTTCGACAAGGCTTTTTCCAGGGTTTCCTGCACGGTGAGCACACCCGTGGACTGGCGCTGCCAGCCACTGTAGCGCGAACCCTTGTACTCAACGCCCAGGGCGACGCGAAAAAAGCCTTCAGGGGCCATTTCGGCGGCCGGATTATCTATGTTTGCCAAGTCGGTACAGCCTGCTGATCTACAAAGGCGGGCATTATAAGGCGGCGCACCGGGGATACCAGACCCAAACAAAAACGGCAGCCTCGATGGGCTGCCGTTTTGTTTACTGCCGAACGCTGACTCAGGCCAGGTGCGAAAGCATTTCCTTCGCTTCGCTCTTCTGCTTGTCATCACCCTCGCTGAGCACTTCGTTGAGGATGTCGCGTGCACCATCGTTGTCGCCCATGTCGATGTAGGCCTGGGCCAGATCGAGCTTGGTGGCGGCTTCGTCGGTACCGGCGAGGAAGTCGAAGTCCTCGTCGTTCAGATCGCCGCCCAACGCTGCGTCGGCTTCGGTGAAGCTCGGCTCGTTGATGCTGCCCGACAGGCGATCCAGCTCGGCATTGACGTCGTCCAGCTCGGCGGCGAAGGCATCCGGTTCGGCCGGGGTCGCATCCATCTCGTCGGCCAGAGACAGATCGAAATCGGCTGGCAGCTCCAGATCATCCAGAGGGGCTTCAGCCACCACTGGCGGCTCGACCGGCGGCAGATCCTTCACGCTCTCGTCGAGATCCAGCAGGAAATCGTCGTCAGCCAGCTCAACCGGCACAGGCGCAGGATCGGCACCGAGATCCAGGTCCAGATCGAAGTCAGACAGGTCGTCGAGGTTTTCCTTGATTTCGGTCTGCTGCTGCAGCACCGACTCGAAGCTCAGGTCGTCATCGGCCGGGAATTCGTCCAGCTCGACCGGCGCTTCAGGTTCGACAGCAGCCACGGGAGCGACAGGCTCCACCGGTTTGATGTTGTCGAGATCATCCAGGCTCAGGTCAAAAGCGCTGTCCAGATCGTCGTCCACCTTGGCGGCTGGCGCTTCTGGCTCATCAAGCAGCAAGTCCTTGACGTAATCCTCGTCCAGCTCGGCCGCAATGGCCGCTGCCGCCAGACCGGCAGCCGCAACGACCGCCATGGCCGGGAAGCGTTTTTTCAGCTCTTCGACCTTGGCGAAGTTGTCGCCATTGGCAACCAGTTGGCGCTCCTGACCGACGAAGGCATCACGATCACCCTGGCGACCGTAGACTTCCATCAGTTTCAGACGCAGGTCACTGCGCTGCGGCTCCAGGCTGACGCCCTCCTCCAGCAACGCCGCAGCCTGATTCAGACGACCGCCATCGATGTGCGACTGTGCCTTGTCCAGCACGTCATCGGAGCGCTCGGCTGCCGGTGCCACCAGCGGCGCGGCGATCGGCTCGGCCATCACCACCGGAGCCACCACAGGGGCAGGTGCCGGAGTTGGGGTCGGAGCCGGTGCTGGCGTGAGCTTGACGCTTGCCGCCGGCACCTCCAGGCCTTCGAAGCTGTCTTCCGGCAGATCGAGCTCTGGCGAGAACGACTGCTCTTCCAGGGCGCGGGCCATGCGCAGGTGCTTTTCGGCTTCCTGCTGCGCCTTGCGACGGCGGGCCAGCAGCAATAGCAGAAGCAGGAACACCACCGCACCACCACCGACCAGACCCAGCAGGATCGGGTTGGTCAGCAGCTCGTTGAAAGTCTTGTCTTCGTCAGCAGCAGGCTTCGGCTCGACCACTGGCTCAACCGGTGCCGGAGCGGCGGCTTCAGGCGCAGGTGCGGCAGGTGCGGCAGGTGCAGCCTCGGCCGGCGTCGCCGGTGGAGTCGCAGCCAGTTCCGCAGTAATGGCCGGAACCGGCGCAACGGCTGGCGCAGCCGCGTCAGCTGCCGGCGCCGGGGCAGTGCCCGGGCCTTCAGCCTGCATTTTCGCCAGTTGATTGTTCTTCAGTTCGATCAGGCGTTGCAGCTTGTCCAGCTGGCTTTGCAGATCAGCCATGCGGCTTTTCAGCTCTGCATTGTCACGACGGGTGGTGTCGAGGCTTTCCTGAGTCACCGCCAGTTTGTTGCTCAGAGCCTTGGCGTCACCGGCCGGCCCCTTGCCGCGAGCCTTGCCGCTTTCGGCGGAAACGAGGCTCAGGTTGTCCTTGGCATTCTGCCCAGCGCCGACATTGGCGCGGCCACGCTTGGTGGCATCCAGTTGCTGCTGACCGGTGCCCGGCTTGGCTACATAACGACGACCCTGACGCCAGGCCTCGTTTTGCGCAGCCACTTCGGCAATCGCCTTCGACTGCGGCAGCGCAGTGCTTTGCACCTGATCCGGCAGACGCAGCACCTGGCCGGTTTTCAGGCGGTTGATGTTGCCGTCGATGAATGCGTCAGGGTTCAGAGCCTGAATCGCCAGCATGGTCTGCTGGATCGAACCGCCAGTGCGCGCCTTGGCTGCGATTTCCCACAGGGTGTCGCGCGGCGTGGTGGTGTGGCTCGGATGCGTTGCACCCGTGGTCGGCGCGGTAATGGTTTGTGCCGGCGCTGGCTGAGCGGCGGCATCAGCGGTCTGCGGCGAGAACTTGGACGGATCCAGCAATACGCTGTAATCGCGCAGCAGGCGACCGTTCGGCCACATCACCTGCACGAGGAATTTCACCATCGGTTCCGACAGCGGCTTGCTCGAGGTAACGCGCAGCACGCTTTTGCCGCTGGCGTTGAGCACCGGAGTGAAGGTCAGATCATTGAGGAAGGCCTGGCGATCAACGCCGGCCTTGGCGAAATCTTCGGGCGAGGCCAGGCTCGGCACCACTTCGGCAGCCGTGAGATCCTTGACATCGAGCAGCTCGATTTCCGCCACCAGCGGCTGGTTCAGGGTCGACTTCAGGGTCAGCTCCCCGAGCCCGAGGGCATGCGCCATACCGGAGGACAGCGCCGAGGCGGCCGCTATTGCTAACACCAGTTTGCGAACTTGAACCATAGCCTCTTCCTTTGTTTGAACGTTCCTCGGCCAGCGAGAAGATGTTGATTGTCGCTGCCGTAAGGCATTGCGCGCGACGACGACAGCATGCCGCGCGCGATCATTTCTTTGATGCCCCGGAAAGTCCCGGAGGGTATTACGTCATCAAGCGGTCTGGCCAAGCATAGCGCCCGGCTAGAATCAGTCGACAAATTGTTGCCAAGTATCTTTTACAGCAGGTCTTTTATCAACAACTCGGCCACTTGCACCGCGTTGAGCGCCGCGCCTTTGCGTACGTTATCTGACGTCAGCCACAGATTAAGTTCCGACGGCTCGTCGACACCGGCGCGCACCCGCCCGACATAGACCACGTCCTGCCCCACCGCGTCACCGACCGCGGTCGGATAATCGCCGGCCTCGACCAGCTCGATCCCCTCGGCATCTTCAAGCGCGGCATTGACCTTTTCCAGGTCGACCGCATTCGTTGACTGCAAGGTCACGCTAAAGCTATCGCCAAAAAACACCGGGGCTTGAACGCAAGTTGCGGAAATCTTTAATGAAGGTTTGGCCAGTACCTGGCGCAGCTCGCGCACCAGACGTTTTTCCAGCAGGGTGTGGCCGTGCGCGTCCGGCGTGCCGACTTGAGCCAACAGGTTGAACGCCATCTGCCGATCGAAGAATGTCGGCTCCAGCGGACGCATGTTCAGCAGCTCCGTCGTCTGACGGGCCAGCTCGGCAACCGCTTCTCGGCCCTGGGCGGAAACGGCCAGATTGGCGGTGACATGCACATATTGCAGATCGACCAGATCGAGCAACGGCGCCAGCACCACGGCCAGCGTAGTGGCCGACGGGCTCGGGCTGCTGACCTGGAACGGCACTTTCAAACCGGCCAGCAAATCGGCATTGGCCTCAGGCACCACTTGCGGTGCCTGATCCGCCGGCAAGGCGCCGGACAGATCGACCAGCGAGCAACCCGCCGCATTGGCGCGAGCGGCATAACTCAAAGTGATCGCCGGGCCGGCGGCAAAAAACGCCAGTTTGACCTTGCTGAAATCGAACTCGTCGACTTCGCGCACACGCACGTTCTTGTTGCGAAACAGCACCGAGCTGCCGGCGGATTCGCTGCTGGCCAGCAGATGCAGGTTGCCGACCGGGAAGTCGCGCTCCTCGAGAATCTGCACAAGGGTTTCGCCGACAATACCGGTGGCGCCGATCACGGCAATATCAATGGCCTGGCTCATGGTGCGACCTCTGGTGGAACGGGGGGAGCGGCACTTTACCGGGTGGCTGCCAGACAGGCAAAAAAAACCCGCGCCTCTTGCAAGGCACGGGTTCTTTCATGGCTTCAAGCGATCAACGCTCCAGCAGGATCCGCAGCATGCGACGCAGCGGTTCGGCCGCGCCCCACAGCAACTGGTCGCCGACGGTGAATGCGCCAACGAACTGCGAACCCATGTTCAGCTTGCGCAGACGACCGACCGGTACGTTCAGGGTGCCGGTGACTTTCGTCGGGCTCAGCTCCTGCATGCTGATTTCACGGTTGTTCGGCACCAGCTTGACCCAAGGGTTGTGCTGGCTGATCAGCCCTTCGATGTCGGCGATCGGCACGTCTTTGTTCAGCTTGATGGTCAGCGCCTGGCTGTGGCAACGCATGGCGCCGATGCGCACGCAGATGCCGTCGACCGGGATCGGGCTCTTGAAGCGGCCGAGGATCTTGTTGGTCTCGGCCTGGGCCTTCCACTCTTCGCGGCTCTGGCCGTTCGGCAGTTCCTTGTCGATCCACGGGATCAGGCTGCCGGCCAGCGGTACACCGAAGTTTTCGGTCGGGTAAGCGTCGCTGCGCATGGCTTCGGCCACACGACGATCGATGTCGAGGATCGCGCTGGCCGGGTCGGCCAGTTGATCGGCGACAGCGGCGTGGGTCGCGCCCATCTGCTTGATCAGTTCACGCATGTTCTGCGCGCCGGCACCGGAGGCCGCCTGATAGGTCATGGCGCTCATCCACTCGACCAGACCGGCCTCGAACAGACCGCCCAGGCCCATCAGCATCAGGCTGACGGTGCAGTTGCCGCCGATGTAGTTCTTGGTGCCCGCATCGAGCTGCTGGTCGATGACCTTGCGGTTGACCGGGTCGAGGATGATGACGGCGTCGTCGTTCATCCGCAGACTCGAGGCCGCGTCGATCCAGTAACCCTGCCAGCCGGCTTCGCGCAGCTTCGGGAACACTTCGCTGGTGTAGTCGCCGCCCTGGCAGGTCAGGATCACGTCGAGGGTCTTCAGCTCTTCAATGCTGTAAGCGTCCTTGAGCGGAGCAATGTCCTTGCCCACGGACGGGCCTTGGCCACCGACATTGGAAGTGGTGAAAAACACCGGCTCGATAAGATCGAAATCCTGCTCTTCCAGCATCCGCTGCATGAGCACGGAACCGACCATGCCGCGCCAACCGATCAGACCTACACGTTTCATCGCAACTACACCTTCTTGAAAAGTGGGCCGCTGCTTTGTATTGAATTTCGCAGCGGGCCCGAGAGATTACAGATTCCGCAGCGCGGCGACTACTGCGTCACCCATTTCCTGCGTACCGACTTTAGTGCAACCGGTCGAAAAGATGTCGCCGGTGCGCAGGCCTTGATCCAGCACCACGCTGACCGCTTTCTCGATGGCATCCGCCGCTTCGTGCAGATTGAAGCTGTAACGCAGCATCATCGACACCGACAGAATGGTCGCCAGCGGGTTGGCGATGCCTTTGCCCGCGATGTCCGGCGCCGAACCGTGGCAAGGCTCGTACATGCCCTTGTTGTTGGCATCCAGCGAAGCCGACGGCAGCATGCCGATGGAGCCGGTGAGCATCGATGCTTCGTCGGACAGGATGTCGCCGAACATGTTGTCGGTGACGATCACGTCGAACTGCTTCGGTGCGCGCACCAGTTGCATGGCGGCGTTGTCGACGTACATGTGGCTCAGTTCGACCTCAGGGTAATCCTTGGCCACCTGCTCGACCACTTCACGCCACAGCTGGCTGGACGCCAGCACGTTGGCCTTGTCCACCGAGCACAGCTTCTTGCCACGGACCATGGCCATGTCGAAACCGACACGGGCGATGCGGCGGATTTCGCTTTCGCTGTACGGCAGCGTGTCGTAGGACTGACGCTCGCCGTTTTCCAGGGTGCGGGTGCCACGCGGCGCGCCGAAATAGATGCCACCGGTCAGCTCGCGGACGATCAGGATGTCCAGGCCGGAAACGATTTCCGGCTTCAGGCTCGAAGCGTCGGCCAGTTGCGGGTACAGGATCGCCGGACGCAGGTTGCCGAACAGGCCCAGTTGCGCACGGATTTTCAGCAGGCCGCGCTCAGGGCGGATGTCACGCTCGATGGCGTCCCATTTCGGGCCACCCACGGCGCCCAGCAGCACGGCGTCAGCGGCGCGGGCACGCTCGAGGGTTTCATCGGCCAACGGCACGCCGTGCTTGTCGATGGCGGCGCCACCGATCACGTCATGGCTCAGCTCGAAGCCCAGGTTGTATTTGTCGTTGGCCAGCTCCAGCACCTTGACCGCTTCGGCCATGATTTCCGGACCAATACCGTCGCCTGGGAGAATCAGAATCTGCTTGCTCATGCTTTCCTCGTGTCTTCAGTCGGTGCGCCAGCGACTGGCGCGCCCGGAAAAATACTTGTCGTTCTAAATTTATTTCTCGGCCCAGAGCACCAGTACATCTGTACTGAACGAACCATCGGCCTCAATCTCAAAATATTCGCGCACTTCATTGCCCATCGATTGCTGCAACTGGCGGATCGCGGCGCGCATCACCTCGGGCGTGCGCATGCGCTCGACCCAGCTGTTGTACTCCAGACGCAGGCGCTGACGCGTGGTGCTGCGGGTGTGCAGTCCGGCCTCGCTGACCTGACGCAGCCACTCACCGGCAGAATAATCGCGCACATGACTGGTGTCGCGCAGCACTTCAACGCTCTGCAGGTAGGTGTCGAACAGCGGACTGCCCGGCGACACCACATCAATGAATGCCGCGACGCCACCCGGTTTCAGCACCCGACGCACTTCGCGCAGGGCCACGCCGAGGTCGCTCCAATGGTGCGCCGAATAACGGCTGAACACGAAGTCGAACTCACCGTCGGCAAACGGCAGGCGCTCGGCGGCACCATTGACCGTGGAAACGTTGCTCAAACCACGATCAACCGCAGCGGCCGCCACCACATCGAGCATCTGCTGCGACAGGTCGTAGGCCACCACTTCCTTCACCAACGGAGCGACGTGAAAACTCACGTGCCCGGCGCCGCACCCCAGATCCAGCACCCGAGCCTCGCCCTGCCCCGCCAGCTCAGCCTGCAGCAGCGCAAATTCAGTGCCTTGAGCGTGAACGGCGCTGCTCAGGTAGGCGGCGGCCTGTTCACCGAATTGCTTCTGTACAACCTGACTGTGCTGGGCGGTGCTGGTCATGGGGACTTCCTTTGTTGGGGTTTCAACCTTTCAAATTCAGGCGTCGCGGAACAACCACGGCTGGCTCGCACGATGTTTGGCTTCAAACGCCGCAATCGCATCGCCGTCCTGCAAGGTCAGGCCGATGTCGTCCAGACCGTTGAGCAGGCAGTGTTTGCGGAACGCGTCGATCTCGAAGCGATAGACCTTGCCGTTCGGGCTGGTCACGGTCTGCTCGTGCAGGTCGATCTGCAACTGATAGCCCGGCGCGGCCTCGACCTGTTTGAACAGTTCGTCGACTTCGGCATCGCTCAAGATGATCGGCAGCAAGCCGTTCTTGAAGCTGTTGTTGAAGAAGATGTCGGCATAGCTCGGCGCAATGATGCTGCGGAAACCGTATTCTTCCAGCGCCCACGGCGCGTGCTCACGGCTGGAGCCGCAACCGAAGTTTTCGCGGGCCAGCAACACGCTGGCGCCTTGATAACGCTCGGCGTTGAGCACAAATTCCTTGTTCAGCGGGCGCTTGGAGTTGTCCTGATACGGCTGGCCGACATCCAGGTAACGCCACTCATCGAACAGGTTCGGGCCGAAACCGGTGCGCTTGATCGACTTCAGAAACTGCTTCGGGATGATCTGGTCGGTGTCGACGTTGGCACGATCCAGAGGCGCGACAAGACCAGTGTGCTGGGTAAAAGCTTTCATGCTGCGCTCCTTAGATCAATTCACGAACGTCGATGAAACGACCGTTCACCGCCGCCGCAGCGGCCATGGCCGGGCTGACGAGGTGGGTACGACCACCGGCGCCCTGACGGCCTTCGAAGTTACGGTTGGACGTCGAGGCGCAATGCTCGCCGGACTCCAAACGGTCCGGGTTCATCGCCAGGCACATCGAGCAACCCGGCTCGCGCCATTCGAAACCGGCTTCGAGGAAGATCTTGTCCAGACCTTCGGCCTCGGCCTGCGCCTTCACCAGACCCGAGCCCGGCACCACGATGGCCTGCTTGATGGTCGATGCGACCTTGCGACCCTTGGCGATCACCGCCGCAGCGCGCAGATCTTCGATGCGCGAGTTGGTGCAGGAACCGATGAATACGCGGTCGAGCTGAATGTCGGTGATCGCCTGATTGGCGGTCAGACCCATGTATTTCAAGGCGCGGACGATCGAGTCGCGCTTGACCAGATCCATCTCTTTGGCCGGGTCCGGCACGTTCTGATCAACGGCCAACACCATTTCCGGGGAAGTACCCCAGCTGACTTGCGGCTTGATCTGCGCAGCGTCGAGTTCGACCACGGTGTCGAAATGCGCGTCGGCGTCAGACACAAGGTCTTTCCAGGATTCGACCGCCAGATCCCACTCGGCGCCTTTCGGTGCGAACGGGCGACCCTTGACGTAATCCACAGTCTTCTGGTCCGCCGCCACCAGGCCCACACGGGCGCCGGCTTCGATGGACATGTTGCAGATGGTCATGCGGCC
This sequence comes from Pseudomonas sp. UV AK001, assembly GCF_046097675.1. Lineage (NCBI taxonomy): Bacteria > Pseudomonadati > Pseudomonadota > Gammaproteobacteria > Pseudomonadales > Pseudomonadaceae > Pseudomonas > Pseudomonas sp. UV AK001. The sequence continues at coordinate 200,868 of NZ_JBJUVZ010000008.1, read as the reverse complement.
TTCGATGGACAGATCGCGAATCGCGCTACCGGCAAATTCGATGGCATGACCGTTACCGCCGGCGGTGCCGATCTTGCCGATCACGGCGAGAACGATGTCCTTGGCGGTCACGCCGAACGGCAATTGGCCTTCGACGCGCACCAACATGTTCTTCATTTTCTTGGCGACCAGGCACTGGGTGGCGAGCACGTGCTCAACCTCGGAAGTGCCGATACCGTGAGCCAAGGCGCCGAACGCGCCGTGGGTCGAAGTGTGCGAGTCGCCACAAACGACGGTCATGCCCGGCAAGGTCGCGCCCTGCTCCGGGCTGATCACGTGGACGATGCCCTGGCGCACGTCGTTCATCTTGAATTCGACGATGCCGTATTCATCGCAGTTGTCGTCGAGGGTCTGAACCTGCAAACGCGAGACCTGGTCGGCAATGGCGCTGATACCACCCTTGCGCTCCGGGGTGGTCGGTACGTTGTGGTCCGGGGTCGCGATGTTGGCATCGATGCGCCATGGCTTGCGCCCGGCCAGACGCAGGCCTTCGAAGGCTTGCGGCGAGGTCACTTCGTGGATGATGTGACGATCGATATAGATCAGCGCCGAACCATCGTCGCGCTGCTTGACCAAATGCGAATCCCAGAGCTTGTCGTAGAGCGTTTTGCCGGCCATCAGACGTTTCCTCATCAGCTTGTTTCTATGCCCTGGGCTTATCAATAACCCTTTGGCTTGTGAGGCCGATCCTATGGGGTTAGATTGAATAACTCAAATTCATATTTTTTATGCTTTGGATAACCAACTGGAATACGAACATGGATCTGGCCAACCTCAATGCTTTTATCGCGATTGCCGAGTCCGGAAGCTTCTCCGGCGCCGGTGAACGCCTGCATCTGACGCAACCGGCGATCAGCAAACGCATCGCCGGGCTGGAGCAGCAATTGAATGTGCGGCTGTTCGACCGGCTGGGCCGTGAAGTGGGCCTGACCGAGGCCGGCCGGGCTTTGCTGCCACGGGCCTATCAGATTCTCAACGTGCTCGATGACACCCGCCGCGCCCTGACCAACCTCACCGGCGAAGTCACCGGCCGCCTGACCCTGGCCACCAGTCACCACATCGGCCTGCACCGTTTGCCGCCCCTGTTGAGGGAGTACACCCGCCGCTACCCACAGGTGGCACTGGATATTCAGTTCCTCGATTCGGAAGTGGCCTACGAGGAAATTCTCCATGGCCGCGCTGAACTGGCGGTCATCACCCTGGCGCCGGAGCCGCATACGCTGGTCAAGGCCACGCCGGTCTGGGCTGACCCGCTGGATTTCGTGGTCGCCCCGGAACACACATTGATCAGCAACGGCGCTGTCACATTGGCGGACATTGCCGGCCATCCGGCGGTTTTCCCCGGCGGCAACACCTTTACCCACCATATTGTCCAACGTCTGTTCGAGGCTCAGGGCCTGACGCCGAATATCGCCATGAGCACTAACTATCTGGAAACCATCAAGATGATGGTGTCGATCGGCCTGGCCTGGAGCGTTTTGCCGCGCACCATGCTCGATGAACAGGTGGCGCGCATACCTTTGCCGGGCATACAGCTCAGTCGCCAGCTAGGCTATATCCTGCACACCGAACGGACGCTGTCGAATGCTGCACGGGCGTTTATGGCCCTGCTGGACGCGCAAATCGATCTGCCAGGGACTCTCGGCTGACTTGTGCTACTCCTATAGAGCTGCCGTCCCTGTGCCTAACGCCCAAATCAGCTCAAGGCCCCTTAACAATGCCGAAATCTGTTGACCGTATTCCGCCGATGCCGCGTATTCAGGCCATTGATCCACGGCGTTCCGAACAGAGCTGGGAGAGCGCGCCGCAATTGCTCGCGGCGCTCAACGGCGCCCGCCTCGGCGCCTGGTATTGGGACATCGAGCGCGGGCAGATCAGTTGGTCCCGGGGCACCCAGGCCCTGTTCGGCTTCGATCCACGGCAGCCGTTGCCCGAAGACCTGGAATACCTCGACCTGTTGCCGCCGGAAGACCGGGCGAAAACCATTCGCGCCTTCCACGCGGTGATTGCGGGCGCGCCGCTGGAACAGGCGATGCATCACCGCATTCGCTGGCCCGACGGCAGCCTGCACTGGCTGGAAATCAATGGCAGCCTGCTGCCGGACAAGCATGGTCGCCCCCGAATGATCGGGGTGATCCGTGAAATCACCCACCAGCGTCAACGGGAACAGGCCCTCAGCAGCTCGGAGAAACGTTTCGCCACACTGTTTCATCTGTGCCCGAACATGGTGTTGCTGACTCGCCAGGAAGACGGCCTGATCAGCGAGGCCAACCAGTATTTCGAAAGTCTGTTCGGCTGGCCGGTGCAGAGCGCCATCGGCCGCACCACCCTGGAGCTGGGCCTGTGGGTGCATCCCGAACAACGGGCGGAGCTGGTCAAGAAGACCAAGGCCAAGGGCGAACTGATCAGCATGGAAGTGCAGTTCCGCGCCAGTAACGGTCAGGTTCACGACGGGATTCTCAGCGCACAAAAGGTCGAACTCGAAGGCCAGCCTTATCTGTTGAGCACTTTTCTCGACACCACCGAACGCAAAGCGGCTGAACATGCGCTCAAGGACAGCCAGGAACGCCTTGATCTGGCGCTGGATTCGGCACAACTCGGCACCTGGGACTGGCACATTCCCAGCGGCATGCTTTACGGCTCGGCCCGAGCCGCGCAGTTGCACGGGCTGGAGCCGATTCCGTTCCACGAATCGTTCGACGAGTTCTTCGAAGGTGTACCCGGCGAAGAGCGCGACAGCATGCGCGACGCCTACCGCAGTCTGCGCGAGGGCCCGGCAGGTAATTATCAGCTGACGTATCGCGTGCAACTGCCGGACGGCAGCTCGCGCTACCTGGAAAGCCGCGCCCGCCTCTATCGCGACGAAAACGGCGCGCCGCTGCGCATGGCCGGTACCCTGCTCGACATCACCGATCAGGTCGAACGCGAGCAGCGCCTCGTGGCGTCCGAAGAGAAATTCGCCACCCTGTTCCAGGTCAGCCCCGACCCGATCTGCGTGACCCGCCAGGAAACCGGGGAGTTCATCGAGATCAACTCCAGCTTCACCCAGACTTTCGGCTGGAGCGCCACCGATGTCATCGGGCATACCGCTGAAGAAATCGGCCTGTGGGACGCCTCGGCGAAAAGCCTGCAACGCATCGAACGAGTGATCCGCGAACAGGGCCTGAGCAATGTCGCGATCATCGTCCAGCACAAGGACGGCCAATCGCTGACCTGTGTGATTTCCAGTCGCCAGATCAGCGTCGGCAACCAGCCGTGCATCGTCACCACGCTGCGTGACATCACCCAGCAACAGCGCTCGGAAGCAGCGCTCAAGGCCAGTGAAGAGAAGTTCGCCAAGGCATTTCACTCGAGCCCCGACGCGATCACCATCACCGAACGCGACACCGGGCGTTATCTGGAGGTCAACGACGGTTTCTGTCGCCTGACCGGCTACCGTGCCGATGAAGTGGTGGGCAAAACCGTGTATCAGGTCGGCATCTGGGCCGAGGAAAAACAGCGCTCGGGGTTGCTCGCCGAGCTACAGATCAAGGGCCGCGTGCATCATCAGGAAATGCTCGGGCGCAACAAGCGCGGGGAATTGCTGACGGTGGAAGTCTCGGTCGAGCCGATCACCCTCAACGAAATCGCCTGCCTGCTGATGACCGCCCGGGACGTCAGCCTGCTGAAGAACGCTGAGGCGCAGATCCGCCATCTGGCCTATCACGACCCGCTGACCAATCTGCCCAACCGCGCATTGCTGATGGATCGCCTGAGCCAGCAGATCGCCCTGCTCAAACGCCACAACTTGCGCGGCGCGTTGCTTTTTCTCGATCTGGACCACTTCAAACATATCAACGATTCGCTCGGCCATCCGGTCGGTGACACGGTGCTGAAAATCATCACCGCACGCCTCGAAGCCAGTGTGCGCATGGAAGACACCGTGGCGCGGCTTGGTGGCGATGAATTTGTGGTGTTGCTCAGCGGCCTGGAAGGTACGCGCAACGAGGTCAGCGTTCAGGTGCGGGAGTTGGCCGACACCATCCGCGAATTGCTTTCGGAGCCGATGTTCCTCGACGGGCAGCGCCTGCAAGTGACGCCGAGCATCGGCGTGGCGCTGATTCCCGATCACGGCTCGACCCCGACCGACTTGCTCAAGCGCGCGGATATCGCGCTGTACCGGGCCAAGGACTCCGGGCGCAACACCACACAGATGTATCACAACACCATGCAGAAAGCCGCCAGCGAACGGCTGCGCATGGAGACCGATTTGCGACTGGCGCTGTCCCGTGGCGAATTCAACGTACATTTCCAGCCGCAAGTGGACGCGCGGGACAACCGCATCATCGGCGCCGAAGCGCTGGTGCGCTGGAATCACCCGGAACTCGGCGCGCAATCGCCGACCGAATTCATCAAGGTCCTGGAAGACAGCGGGCTGATCCTTGAGGTCGGCACCTGGATCCTCGATGAGGCCTGCGATGCCTTCAAGCAATTGATCGCCGACGGCCTGATCGATCCGCTGGCATTCAGCCTGTGCGTGAACATCAGTCCCCGGCAGTTCCGCCAGAACGATTTCGTCGAACGCATCGAACACAGCATGACCAGCCATGGCCTGCCCTGCTCGCTGCTGAAGCTGGAAATCACCGAAGGCATCGTGATCCAGAACCTGGAAGACACCATCAGCAAAATGCGCCGCCTGAAAAAGCTCGGTGTGAGCTTCGCCATGGACGATTTCGGCACCGGTTATTCATCGCTGACTTACCTCAAGCGCCTGCCGGTGGACACCTTGAAGATCGATCAGTCCTTCATCCGCGACGCCACCAGCGACCCCAACGACGCCGAGATCATCCGCGCCATCGTCGCCATGGCTCGCAGCCTTGAACTGGAGGTGATCGCCGAGGGTGTGGAGACTCCGGAACAGTTGGCGTTTCTGCAGGGGCTGGGCTGCCATTTGTATCAGGGGTATCTGCATAGTCGGCCGGTGGCGCTGGAGGTGTTGAAAGGTTTGCTTGAATGACGGGTACAAAAAAGGGCGCCTTTCGGCGCCCTTCTTGTCAGTCGGCCTGGCTTATTGCAGAGCCGGCTTCTGCGTCCCGTTGATCGGGATGCGTTTGGCTTTCGCTTCTTCCGGGATCACGCGCAACAGATCGATGCTCAGCAGGCCGTTGCTCAGGCCGGCGGCCTTGATCTCGATGTGATCGGCCAGGCGGAAGGACAGCTTGAATGCACGCTGGGCGATGCCCTGGTGCAGAAAAGTGACGCCTTCGTTCGCGTCACGCTTGCCACCACTGATGGTCAGCACGCCCTTCTCGACTTGCAGTTCCAGGTCTTCTTCCTGGAAACCGGCCGCCGCCACGACGATGCGATATTGATCGTCACCGTGTTTTTCGACGTTGTAAGGAGGATAGCTGCTGCCTGGCTCGTTGCGCAGGGCGGTTTCGAACAGGTCGTTGAAACGATCGAAACCTACCGAGGAACGGAACAGTGGAGCAAGGGAAAATGCAGTACTCATGATTCAAATCTCCTGAAAACAATCAGCAAGGTTTTTTGTCTCCGCGACCCGAATTCGGCATCGCGTAACCCTTAGATAGGGACCTGCGTTTTGTTTTCAAGAGATTAATTGAAGATTTTTTCAGGCCGCTTCGGCGACCGGCAAACCCAGCAAACGCGAGACCTGGTCCGGCTCGGTTTCTCGCCGCAGCACGGTAAACAGCTCATTGGCCTCGGGATAATTTCGGGTCAGCATCGCGAGCCATTGCTTCAGGCGGCCCGGCGATTGGCGCGCAGTCATCTGCGCTTTGGCTTGCAGCCAGAAGTCCTGGATCAGTGGCAGCAGCTCGGACCAGGTCATCTCGACGACTTCTTCGCCGGCACGGGCGGCAGCGATCTGTTTGGCCAGGTCGGGGCGCGAAACCAGGCCGCGACCGAGCATGATGTCTTCGACACCGCTGATTTCCCGGCAGCGGCGCCAGTCGTCGACGCTCCAGATGTCACCGTTGGCAAATACCGGCACCTTGACCACGTCCTGCACCCGCGGAATCCACTCCCAATGGGCTGGGGGCTTGTAGCCGTCCATCTTGGTGCGGGCGTGAACCACGATATGCTCGGCACCGCCCTCGGCCAGTGCCGTGGCACAGACCAGCGAGCCGTCGGGGCTGTCGAAGCCGAGGCGCATCTTGGCGGTGACCGGAATGTGCGCCGGCACTGCACGCCGCACATGCTCGACGATCTGGTTGAGCAGCTCCGGCTCCTTGAGCAGCACCGCACCGCCACGGGATTTGTTGACGGTTTTCGCCGGGCAGCCGAAGTTCAGATCGATCACTTCGGAACCCAATTCGCAGGCCAGCGCAGCGTTTTCCGCCAGGCACACCGGATCGGAGCCCAGCAATTGCACGCGCAGCGGCACGCCGGAAGCGGTGCGAGCACCGTTGAGCAGTTCAGGGCCGAACTTGTGGAAATAGGCCGGGGTCAGCAACTGGTCGTTGACGCGGATGAACTCGGTCACGCACCAGTCAATACCGCCGACACGGGTCAGGACATCGCGCAGGATATCGTCGACCAACCCTTCCATCGGCGCCAGAGCAATTTGCATGGGAAACACACACTCAAGGAAAAACGTGCGGCAGTTTACTGGGTTTCGCGGGTTAAACCCATGGCCGCTGTCTGGATGGCCGGGCCGTAGCCTTCGATGAACTCGGCGGGCATACGCTTCGGCTTGCCGGTGGACAGTTCGATGCAGACGAAGGTGGTCTGGGCGCGCAGCAGCGTGGTGTTGTCGCTGGGGCGAATCAGCTGGAAGTGACGGGTCATTTTCAGGCGCTGATCCCAATCGACAATCCAGGTCGCCAGTTGCAGTTCATCACCTTCGTAGGCGGCCGCCAGATAATCGATTTCGTGCCGCACCACCGCCATCGCCCGATCCAGACGCCGGTACTCGACCAGGTCCAGGCCCAGCCGCTGCGAGTGACGCCAGGCGCAGCGTTCGAGCCAGGACACATAAACCGCGTTGTTCGCGTGCCCCAGCCCGTCGATGTCCTCGGCGCCCACTTGCAGATCAATAGTAAACGGCGTTGCCCGATCCCAGCCCATGCCCTACTCCCGGTCAAATGATTCAACCGGGGCAGTGTAACGGATGACTAGGCCGATTGCCGCGCCTGAAGGCTGCGACCGGCGAGCAGTGATAACACGCCATCAATCACCCGAGGGTCGGCCAGCACGCGCTGGTGACCGCCGGCCTCCAGGCGCAGCAGTCGGCTGTCGAACCAGGATTCGTGGATCAGTTGGGACTCCTTGACCGAGACGAAAGTGTCGTCTTCGGCATGCACGATCAGGCCTGGCATATCCAGTTGATAGTGAGCGACATCGAGGGTTGCGGCGCGCATGCCGACGTCCTGTTCAACCTGGCGGATGAAGGCAGAACGAGCTCTGGGCGGCATGCCGACGTAGCGGGCGAATCCACGCAATACACCCAGAATTCGGGCCGGTGCGGCAATGCTGACCAGGGTTTCGGTGCGCAGGCCCAGTTGCACGGCGAGCATGGCGCTGGCGCCGCCCATGGAGTGGCCGATCACGGCTTGCAGCGGAGGCAATTCAGCGGCGGCTTCGAGCATCGCGCGGGCGAACAATACGACGTTGGCTTCGCGTCCCGGTGATCGCCCGTGGGCCGGACCGTCGAGAGCGACCACGGTGTAACCGGATTCAACCAGCGCGGTGATCAGCGCGGCAAACTGGGTCGGCCGCCCTTCCCAACCGTGCATCAGCAGAACCGTCGGACCTTGCCCCCAACGCAGTGCCGAGAGGCCGAAACGCAAAGTGATCCGCTCGGATTTCGCCAGCAGCGGCAATTCCCAATCCCGTGGCGAGTTTGCGCGGGGCGTCATGAATGCCAGCCGCATTTTGCTTGCCACCAGTTTCGGTGCAAACCAGCCCAAGGTGCCATTAACGCCGCGAACCCACTTCAACGTGCTCATCGCTCTCTCCTCAGGCTCGCTGCCTTCAGGTCAACGCACCGCCGATTTGGCAGCGCGCAGCAATCGATCGGATAAATCACCAGGCCCCAACGCCCTTGAGAGCGCCAGACCACCTACCATCAGGGCCACGTCGGCCAACGCTTTATCGATGTCTTCAGGGCTTGAGGCCAACTGCGCGATCATCAGTTCCAGATGCTCGTTCAGCGCTATGCGAAATTCTTCCGGCAACCGCCCAAGCTCGCCGATGGAAGCCGGAATCGGGCAGGCCGAGTCACTGGAATCACGGTGTTTGCGCGACAGATAGAACGCAGCCACCAGGGCACGACGCTCTTCGCCGGTCAATTCGGAGTCCATGTCGGCAATCAGGTCCCGGCGGCGACCCAGCAACTGCTTGAACGCCTCAAGCATCATTGCGTCCTTGCTTTCGAAGTGCGCATAGAAGCCACCGACAGTCAGGCCGGCGGCGCCCATCACTTCACCCACGCTCGGCTCGGCCGGGCCACGCTGGATCAGAGCGGCGCTGGCAGCCTTGAGGATGCGTTCGCGGGTTTGAGCTTTTTTGTCGTTCATCGTTGCCTCCGAATATTACGATTAGAATATTATTCTCATAATAATATTCTGCAAGTCGAAAATATGACCGCTGGTCTGAAGCACAGTTTAAGGAAAAAGGAGATTTGGCCAAACGCCAGACAAACAAAAGGGCCATTCAATAATTGAATGACCCTTATAAATCCCGCAAGGCGGGTAATCGTGGCGTCCCCTAGGGGACTCGAACCCCTGTTACCGCCGTGAAAGGGCGGTGTCCTAGGCCACTAGACGAAGGGGACACAAACCTTCTATACAACTGATCAGTGCTGAGATCTGATCGATTCAAGGCCTGTGTGGCCAGACCTTGAACTGTAAATTGGTGGAGCTAAGCGGGATCGAACCGCTGACCTCCTGCATGCCATGCAGGCGCTCTCCCAGCTGAGCTATAGCCCCGGATTTTTCGCCTCGCGGCGGAGCGACTACTTGTAACATCGCTTCTGTAAAACTGGCGTCCCCTAGGGGACTCGAACCCCTGTTACCGCCGTGAAAGGGCGGTGTCCTAGGCCACTAGACGAAGGGGACGCAAACCCTTCTATACAACTGATCAACGCTGAGTGCTGATCGCTTCGAAGCCGGTGTGGCCAGGCTTCGAAGTGTAAATTGGTGGAGCTAGACGGGATCGAACCGTCGACCTCTTGCATGCCATGCAAGCGCTCTCCCAGCTGAGCTATAGCCCCTCATCGTTGATGTCATCGTTGAGGACGGGGCGAATCTTAAGGGCGTATCGAAAGCCTGTCAAACTTATTTTTGAAAAATTTCAAAATTTTTTGTCGGCATAACAATCACTTACCGCCCTCCCCCCGTAAATTCGGGGGAAAACGCCGAAGGACGGGATCAAAAGATCCTGGCCTGCGGCGCGCCCTGCAGAGTCAAACGCAATCAGGCGATAGCGCCCAACAGCTTTTCCCACTCTTTGTTTTCTTTCTTCGACACGCCGCCCAGCAGGTCAATCGCCTGGCGCAGACGGAAACGGGTCAGATCCGGCCCGAGGATTTCCATCGCATCAAGCACCGATACCGAGCTCGCCTGACCGGTGATCGCAGCAAACATCAACGGCATCGCATCACGCAGCTTCAGCTCGAGAGATTCGACCACCGCCTGAATCGTCGCGGTGATGCTGTCCTTCTCCCACTGACGCAGGCTTTCCAGTTTCCACAGTATCAACTGCATCAGTTGACGAACCTGATCACCCGAGAGCTTTTTCGATTCGAACAGCTTGGCGTCCGGATTGACGCCACCTGCGAAGAAGAACCCGGCCAGTGGTGCAACCTGGCTGAAGGTTTCGACGCGGCCCTGGACGTGCGGCGCGATCTTCATCATGTATTCGGAGTTGAACGCCCACTTCTGTACGCGAGCGGCAAACTCTTCCACCGGCAGGTCACGCAGCCACTGGCCGTTGAGCCACGACAGCTTCTCGATGTCGAAAATCGGCCCGCCCAGCGACACGCGCTTGAGGTCGAAGTTGTCGACCATTTCCTGCAGCGAGAACTTCTCGCGCTCGTCCGGCATCGACCAGCCCATGCGGCCCAGGTAATTGAGCATTGCCTCAGGCATGAAGCCCATGCGCTCGTAGAACGTCACCGACGTCGGGTTCTTGCGCTTGGACAGCTTGCTCTTGTCCGGGTTACGCAGCAGCGGCATGTAGCACAGCTCCGGCTGTTCCCAACCGAAGTATTCGTAGAGCAGGATCAGCTTCGGCGCCGACGGCAGCCATTCTTCGCCACGCAGAACGTGAGTGATACCCATCAGGTGATCGTCGACCACGTTGGCCAGGAAGTACGTCGGCAGGCCGTCGGTCTTCATCAGCACTTGCATGTCCATGCGATCCCACGGGATCTCGACATCGCCACGCAGCATGTCCGGCACCACGCAGACGCCTTCGGTCGGCACTTTCATGCGGATCACATGCGGCTCGCCGGCAGCCAGGCGGCGCGCGACTTCTTCCTTGGACAGCAACAGCGCACGGCCGTCGTAGCGCGGGGTTTCGCCCCGCGCCATTTGCTCGGCGCGCATCTGGTCCAGCTCTTCCGCAGTGCAGAAGCACGGGAAAGCGTGGCCCATGTCGACCAGTTGCTGGCAGTACTTCTGATAGATGTCGCCGCGTTCGCTCTGGCGATAAGGACCGTGCGGGCCGCCGACGTCCGGGCCTTCGCTCCAGTCGATGCCGAGCCAGCGCAGAGCGTCGAAGATCTGCTGTTCGGACTCGCGGGTCGAACGCAGTTGATCGGTGTCTTCAATGCGCAGGATGAACTCACCGCCGTGCTGCTTGGCAAAGCAGTAGTTGAACAATGCGATGTAAGCGGTACCTACATGGGGATCCCCGGTAGGCGATGGCGCGATGCGAGTGCGGACGGTGGTCATGGCATGTCTCGAAAAGAATGAAAAGCAAAGAACAATCAAGCGGCGAATGGTAACAGGCGACACCCGCCCCGCTCCAGCGGGCAGGGCATTTAAGCCAATTTTGCGTCCGTAACGCCCGTAGGCCGTGGTGAATGGCTGAATATCAGCAGACGGCATTTACCGTTCATCGGCTGTATGCCAGATTCGCCTGCTGATAACTTTCCTTACAATTCCTCGACTACAGTTTGCCCATGCCTGCCCAACTCAAGCGTCGCCTGTTCATTTTCCTGCTGCTCGTCCTGCTGATTGCCGGGGGCTTTTTCGCTCATTGGTTTTTCAAGGGGCGCTTTTATGAAAGCACCGACAACGCCTATGTCCAGGGTGAAATCACCCGCGTGTCGAGCCAGTTGAGCGCGCGTATCGACGAAGTCCTGGTGCAGGACAACCAACACGTGGAAAAAGGCCAGTTGCTGATCCGTCTCGAAGACGATGACTTCCGCCTCGCCGTCGATCGCGCCAACGCCGCTCTCGCCACCCGTGAGGCCGAGCGTCTGCAAGCCCAGAGCAAACTGACCCAGCAAGCCAGTCTGATTGCCGCCAGCGACGCACAAGTGGCAACCACGCAAGCCACCCTCGGCCGCTCGCAGGTGGATTTGTCGCGGGCAGAAACCCTGCGCAAACCCGGCTACGTCTCCGAGGAACGGGTCACTACCCTCTCCGCCGACGCCCACATCGCCCGCTCGCAAGTGGCCAAGGCCCAGGCCGATGCCCAGAGCCAGCGCCAACAGGTCAACGCGCTGACCGCCGAGATCAAGCGCCTCGATGCGCAGATCGCCAACGCCCGCGCCGACCTCGCCCAGGCCGAACTGAATCTGACCCGCAGCGAAATCCACGCGCCGATCAGCGGCCTCGTCGGCCAGCGCGCCGCCCGCAATGGCCAGATTGTTCAGGCCGGCGCGTACCTGCTGTCGATCGTTCCGGACGAAGACATCTGGGTGCAGGCCAACTTCAAGGAAACCCAGATCGGCCACATGCAGCCGGGCCAGAAGGCCGAGCTGGTCTTCGACGCTTATGGCGATACGCCGATCGAAGCCCGGGTCGACAGCCTGTTCGCGGCTTCTGGCGCGCAGTTCAGCCTGTTGCCGCCGGACAATGCCACCGGCAACTTCACCAAGGTCGTACAGCGGATTCCGGTCAAACTGACTTTCAGAGCCGATAACCCGCTGCACGGCAAGATCCGTCCGGGCATGTCGGTCACCGCCACCGTGAATATCAAAGACGCCCCAGACAATGGCCGGTGATCAACTGATCCGCCCGGTCGGCGAACCGACCCGGCGGGACTGGATCGCGGTGATGAGTGTCATGCTCGGCGCCTTCATGGCGGTGCTCGACATCCAGATCACCAACTCGTCGCTCAAGGACATTCAAGGCGCCCTGTCGGCGACTCTGGAAGAAGGTTCATGGATTTCCACCTCGTACCTGGTGGCGGAAATCATCATGATCCCGCTGACCGCGTGGCTGGTGCAGCTGCTTTCGGCGCGACGGCTGGCGGTATGGGTGTCGCTGGGGTTTCTGATTTCGTCCTTGCTGTGCTCGATGGCCTGGAGCCTCGACAGCATGATCGTTTTTCGCGCCATGCAAGGCTTCACCGGCGGCGCGCTGATTCCGCTGGCCTTCACCCTGACCCTGATCAAACTCCCCGAACATCACCGCGCCAAAGGCATGGCGATGTTTGCCATGACCGCCACTTTCGCCCCGTCCATCGGACCGACCCTCGGCGGCTGGCTCACGGAAAACTGGGGCTGGGAATACATCTTCTACATCAACATTCCGCCGGGGCTGATCATGATCACCGGGCTGATGTACGGCCTGGAGAAGAAAGAAGCCCATTGGGAACTGCTGAAAAGCACCGACTACACCGGCATTCTCACGCTGGGCATCGGTCTCGGTTGCCTGCAGGTGTTTCTTGAAGAAGGTCATCGCAAAGACTGGCTGGAATCGAGCCTGATCGTGACACTGGGCAGCATCGCCCTGCTGAGCCTGATCACCTTCGTGATCGTGCAGATCTCCAAGCCCAACCCGCTGATCAACCTCGGTATCCTGCGCAATCGCAACTTTGGTCTGTCGAGCATTTCCAGCCTGGGCATGGGCGTCGGGCTGTACGGCTCGATCTATCTGCTGCCGCTGTATTTGGCGCAGATCCAGAACTACAACGCCCTGCAGATCGGCGAAGTGATCATGTGGATGGGCGTGCCGCAGCTGTTCCTGATTCCGCTGGTACCGAAGCTGATGAAGTTCGTGTCGCCCAAATGGCTGTGTACCTTGGGGTTCGGCCTGTTCGGTCTGGCGAGTTTCTCATCCGGCGTGCTCAACCCGGACTTTGCCGGGCCGCAGTTCAACCAGATCCAGATCATCCGTGCCCTCGGCCAGCCGCTGATCATGGTGACCATTTCGCTGATCGCCACGGCTTATATCCTGCCGCAGGACGCGGGGTCGGCGTCGAGCCTGTTCAACATCCTGCGCAACCTCGGCGGTGCCATCGGCATCGCCTTGCTCGCGACGTTGCTGGATGCTCGCACCAAGACCTATTTCGATTACCTGCGTGAAGCAGTGGTGCCGACCAATCCGCAGGTGGCCGAACGCCTGGCGTCGATGACCGATCGTTTTGGCAGTGACGCAGCAGCGCTGGGGAAATTGAGTGAAATCGTCCATCAGCAGGCGCTGATCATGGCCTACAACGATGCCTTTCATTTTGTCGGGATTGCGCTGGGGATCAGTATGCTGGCGATTTTGCTGACCAAGAAGCTGCCCGCCGGCCTGAAGGCCGGCGAGGCACACTGACTCGGATCAGACTGCCAAAAGTCGCTCGCGCATTTTGGCAATCTCGTCGCGCATCTGTGCCGCCGCTTCGAATTCCAGGTCGCGGGCCAACTGGTACATCTTCTCTTCCAGTTGGCGAATACGCTTGGTGATCTCGCTCGGCGAACGCAATTCGGCTTCGTACTTGGCGTTCTCTTCGGCAGCCTTGGCCATGCCTTTGCGCTTCTTGCTGCGCGAGCCGGGCACGGTGGCGCCTTCCATGATGTCGGCGACGTCCTTGAACACGCCCTTCGGTGTGATGCCGTTGGCCAGGTTAAAGGCGATCTGCTTGTCGCGACGACGCTCGGTTTCGCCGATGGCGCGCTCCATCGAGCCGGTGATGCGATCCGCGTAGAGAATCGCCCGGCCATTGAGGTTACGTGCCGCACGGCCAATGGTCTGGATCAATGAGCGCTCGGAACGCAGAAAGCCTTCCTTGTCCGCATCGAGAATCGCCACCAGCGACACCTCCGGCATGTCCAGACCTTCACGCAGCAGGTTGATCCCCACCAATACATCGAACGTGCCGAGGCGCAGGTCGCGGATGATTTCCACCCGTTCGACAGTGTCGATGTCCGAGTGCAGATACCGCACACGCACGCCGTGATCGGCCAGGTAATCGGTCAGGTCCTCGGCCATGCGCTTGGTCAGCGTGGTGACCAGCACCCGCTCCTCCAACGCCACGCGCTTGGTGATTTCCGAGAGCAGATCGTCGACCTGGGTCAGCGCCGGGCGCACTTCCACCTGCGGGTCGACCAGACCGGTCGGACGCACAACCTGTTCGATCACTCGTCCGGCGTGTTCGGCTTCGTAGTTGCCGGGCGTAGCGGAGACGAAAATCGTCTGCGGGCTCACCCCTTCCCACTCGTCGAAGCGCATTGGCCGGTTGTCCAGCGCCGATGGCAGACGGAAGCCGTATTCCACCAACGTTTCTTTACGCGAACGGTCGCCCTTATACATCGCGCCGACCTGCGGCACGCTGACGTGGGACTCGTCGATCACCAGCAACGCATCGGCCGGCAGGTAATCGTAGAGGGTTGGCGGAGCCGCGCCGGCCGGGCGTCCGGACAGGTAACGCGAGTAGTTTTCGATGCCGTTGCAATAGCCGAGCTCGAGAATCATCTCCAGGTCGAAACGGGTCCGTTGCTCCAGACGCTGGGCTTCGACCAGTTTGTTGTTGTTGCGCAGGTATTCCAGACGCTCCTGCAGCTCGACCTTGATCCCCTCGATGGCGTCGAGCAGGGTTTCCCGGGGCGTCACATAGTGGCTTTTCGGGTAGAAGGTAAAGCGTGGAAGCTTGCGGATGACTTCGCCGGTCAGCGGGTCGAACGCGGAAATGCTCTCCACTTCATCATCGAACAACTCGATGCGGATCGCTTCGAGGTCGGATTCGGCCGGATAGATGTCGATCACGTCGCCGCGCACCCGGAACGTCGCACGGGCGAAATCCATGTCGTTGCGGGTGTATTGCAGGTCGGCCAGGCGCCGCACCAGCGCACGCTGATCGAGCTTGTCGCCGCGATCGACATGCAACACCATTTTCAAATAGGTTTCCGGGCTGCCCAGACCGTAGATGCACGACACCGTGGTGACGATGATTGCGTCCTTGCGCTCAAGCAATGCCTTGGTTGCCGACAGGCGCATCTGCTCGATGTGGTCGTTGATCGACGCATCCTTCTCGATGAAGGTGTCGGACGACGGCACATAGGCTTCGGGCTGGTAGTAGTCGTAGTAGGAAACGAAGTATTCGACGGCGTTGTTCGGGAAGAACGACTTGAACTCGCCGTACAACTGCGCGGCCAGGGTCTTGTTCGGCGCCAGCACCAGGGTCGGACGTTGCACCTGGGCAATCACGTTGGCGATGCTGAAGGTCTTGCCCGAACCGGTCACACCGAGCAGGGTCTGGTGCGCCAACCCGGCTTCAATGCCCTCGACCATCTGGCGAATGGCTTCAGGCTGATCGCCGGCAGGGTCGAATCGGGTGACGAGCTGGAATTCAGACATAAACACCTCTGGAATCGCGAAGCTGCGGATCAACCGGAGCCCCGCGAGAAAGACCGCAAACGACCGATGTCGCGCAAGGAAAAACGAAGATTGTGCTGAATGTGGAGCCGATTGCCTCGCCTTTCAAGGCAAACGTCCTACATCCGGTAAAGTCTCCGACAAGTCCATTCGACTAACGGTCGAGAAATAATCGGAAAAACTTACCTGAAAACCCGATTCGCCTGTCGCCATTGATCGATGATGGCCTCTATACTAGCTCCCCGTTTGTGCACCGCTCTAGTGCATTCGGCTGGAGCGCCACACGTCCCTCCACTCTCCATTAGAGCTGCCGCAAAAATGAGCCTGTTCTCCGCTGTCGAAATGGCACCCCGCGATCCAATCCTGGGCCTCAACGAAGCATTCAACGCCGATACCCGGACCAATAAGGTCAACCTCGGGGTGGGTGTGTACTGCAACGAAGAGGGGCGAATTCCACTCCTGCGCGCCGTTATCGAAGCCGAAACCATTCGCGCCGCTCAGCACGCCTCCCGTGGCTACCTGCCGATCGACGGCATCGCTGCTTACGACCAGGCCGTGCAAAAGCTGCTGTTCGGCAATGATTCGCCATTGCTGGCCGCTGGCCGCGTGGTCACCACTCAGGCCGTCGGCGGGACCGGCGCATTGAAAATCGGTGCCGACTTCCTCAAGCAACTGCTGCCGAACGCCGTTGTGGCGATCAGCGACCCGAGCTGGGAAAACCACCGCGCGCTGTTCGAAACCGCCGGTTTCCCGGTGCAGAACTACCGCTACTACGACGCTGCCACCCACGACGTGAACCGTGCCGGCCTGCTGGAAGACCTCAACGCCCTGCCGAACGGCTCGATCATCGTGCTGCACGCTTGCTGCCACAACCCGACCGGCGTCGACCTGAGTCCGGCGGACTGGAACAACGTGTTGGAAGCGGTCAAGGCCAAAGGTCACGTGCCGTTCCTCGACATGGCTTACCAGGGTTTCGGTGACGGCATCGCCGAAGACGCCGCTGCCGTGCGTCTGTTCGCCGAGTCCGGCCTGACCTTCTTTGTGTCGAGCTCGTTCTCCAAGTCGTTCTCGCTGTACGGCGAGCGCGTTGGTGCGCTGTCGATCGTCAGCGAATCGAAAGAAGAAAGCGCCCGCGTTCTGTCGCAGGTCAAGCGCGTGATCCGCACCAACTACTCCAACCCGCCGACTCACGGTGCAAGCGTTGTCGCCGCTGTGTTGAACAGCCCGGAACTGCGCGCCCAGTGGGAGGCCGAACTGGCTGAAATGCGCCTGCGCATTCGCGGCATGCGCGAGCAGATGGTTGCTCTGCTGGCGAAGAAAGCTCCACAGCGTGACTTCAGCTTCGTCGGTCGTCAGCGTGGCATGTTCTCCTACTCCGGCCTGACCACCGAGCAGGTTCACCGCCTGCGCAACGAGTTCGGCATCTACGCCCTGGACACCGGCCGCATCTGCGTCGCCGCGCTGAACCAGAGCAACATCGAAGTCGTGACGGACGCGATCGTTCAGGTCATCTGATCCGGCGCAGCACTGAAAACGGGAAGCTTTCGGGCTTCCCGTTTTTATTTGTCTGAAGAAAAGCCGCGACACCCTCTAGACTGCACACAAACGATATTTCAGAGAGCCGACATGAAAAACGATGACCTGCGAGCCGACCGCGATGAGCTGGACTACTATCCGCCCCGCACCTCGGGCAAACGCGAAAAGAGCCTGGTACTGCAAGTGGCGGCCGGCGTGTTTCTCGGTGGCCTGGCCCTTTGGCTGGTGCAACTGGCGGCCACGGCGTTGTACGCCAAACTGCTGATGGGCACCTTCACATTCGGCGGCTGAAAACCGTTCAGCAAAAAAATATCCGGCAAAGCTTGACTAGTCTTTTTAAATCAGTAACATACGCACCAATTCCGCAATAGCTCAGTTGGTAGAGCAAGTGACTGTTAATCACTGGGTCCCTGGTTCGAGTCCAGGTTGTGGAGCCAAATACAGAGCCCCTGAATCGAAAGATTCAGGGGCTTTTTTGTGGGCGTTGAAAAAATGCGTGCCATAAAAAGGGCCGATCAGTTTCTCAACTGATCGGCCCTTTTCTTTTTCAGAAACAGCAGTCAGACGTGCTCGCTGCTCTTGGCATGCACCTTCGGTGCGCCATGTCCGTGATCCGAATCCGGATCGATCACCGGCACTTCATTGCCATCACAGTCATGCAGCTTACCGTCGCTGAAGTAGTCGCCCTCGCGCAGCGCCGCCAGATCCCGATAACGCAGGGTCCGCTCTTCTGCCGCCGCGAACACCGACTGCTGATCCGAGTTGCCCGCCGTGAAGTGGTTGAACGCCAGATTCAGCAGGATCGCCATGATCGCCGACGAACTGATGCCCGAATGGAAAATGGTCGCGAACCAGCTCGGGAAGTGATCGTAGAAGTTCGGCGCGGCAATCGGGATCATGCCGAAACCAATTGAGGTCGCAACGATGATCAGGTTGACGTTGTTGCGGTAATCGACCTTGGACAGCGTGCGGATGCCGCTCGCCGCCACGGTGCCGAACAGCACGATGCCAGCGCCGCCGAGTACCGAAGTCGGCACTGCTGCGATGACCCGGCCCATGAACGGCAGCAGGCCGAGAATCACCAGGAAGATACCGCCGGTCGCCACCACATAACGGCTCTTGATTCCGGTCACCGCCACCAGCCCGACGTTCTGGGCAAAGGCGCTCTGGGTGAACGAGCCGAAGATCGGCGCAAACATGCTCGACAGCATGTCCGCCCGCAAACCATTACCCAGGCGCTTGGAGTCGACCTTGGTACCGATGATTTCACCGACCGCCAGGATGTCCGCCGAAGTTTCCACCAGGGTCACCATGACCACGATGCACATCGACAGAATCGCAGCAAAGTGGAAGGTCGGCATGCCGAAATGGAACGGTGTCGGGAAACCAAACATCGGGCCCTGGGTGACACCGGAGAAATCCGCCATGCCAAGGAACACCGCCAGCACCGTGCCGATCACCATGGCCAACAGGATCGACAGACGCGAGATGGTGGAGCTGCCGACCTTGCTCAGCAGCAGCACCAGCACCAGCGTGACCGCCGCCAGACCGATGTTCTGCATGCTGCCGAAGTCCGGAGCATGACTGTTGCCACCCATGGCCCAGCGTGCGGCCACCGGCATCAGCGTCAGGCCGATGGTGGTGATCACGATGCCGGTAACCAGCGGTGGAAAGAACTTGGTGATGCGCGAGAACACCGGCGTGATCAGCAAACCGATCAACGACGCGGCAATCACCGCCCCGAGCACCGATTGAAAGCCACCCTCCCCGCCACTGCTGACAATCGCCACCATCGTGGCAACACCGGAGAACGACACGCCCTGCACCAGCGGCAACTGACATCCGAAAAACGGTAGACCCAGGGTTTGCAGCAACGTGGCCAGCCCCCCCGCAAACAATGAAGCAGCAATCAACAGACCAATGTCCGCCGGCGACAATCCGGCAGCCTGACCGATGATCAGCGGCACCGCGACGATACCGCCATACATGGTCAGAACATGTTGCAGGCCGTAAGCCATATTCGCGCCGACCCCGAGGTTTTCGTCCTCGGGCCGTTGGTGTGAAACATGGGGCGTTTTCATGGTGGGGGGTTCCCTGGTTTTTGTTATGCGCACACTGTATTCAATACTCGTGACAAATGTCCATAGAGTTGTATACAACTTATCGGTCACATTATGGATAGGTAGCCACCCAACCTTCTATCCCGCTGCTTCCATCCCCCACAAATCCGGCAACACATCGTTAACTGACCCCACGTTTTATCGACCTAGGCTGAAGTGTTCATGGCGACCGACGGTGCGGCCGCGCTCTTTTTTATACATATAAAGTATGCATAATGAAGTCATTCAAGATTCAGTTCGATAAAAGCAAGAATGCTGCCAACAAACTCAAGCACAGAGGGATCAGCCTCGCCGAGGCCGAACCGGTCTTCTACGACGAACGAGCACTGACCATTGAAGACAACGACCATGACGAACAACGCTGGATCACACTCGGCACAGACGCCAAGGGACGTTTGCTGGTCGTTGTTTACAGCTATCGGGAGCCGAATATTGTTCGAATCATTTCCGCGCGCAGCGCAACACCCAGCGAGCGACGCCAATACTTTCCGGAGACTTGATCAATGAAGGATGAGTACGATTTCAGCCAAGGTAAACGCGGCGCCATCACCTCCAACAAGGGCAAGACCCGCATCACCATCATGCTCGACGACGCGGTCATCGAGGCTGCACGCAAGGTCGCCGAAGACGAAGGATTTGGTTACCAAACGGTGATCAACAACACTCTGCGCCACGCACTGCTTAACAGCCGTGGCGATGCCGATGAACTCGAGCATTCCATCGGTCAATTCAAGAAAGGCATCACCGCCACCGACCTCAAGAGCCTTGAGAAAAAACTGTCGGCGGCCGTGAACGAAATCCGGCGGGTGCTGGAGCCGGATGCCAAACCGTAGGTTTCAGGCCGGCTGAATCAAGCGCGCCAGTGCCAGACGCGCACCAGGGTGGTGCGGCAAGCGCAGGCCGAACTCCCGTTCCAGCAGTTCGATGAGCTCATCGACATCCGTCACTTCGCGCCGCTCGCTCTCGGCACCGATGCGGTGGATCGCAAAACTGCCGTTGTTCAACGTGCGACGCCAGCCGTCGCCCGTACGCGCGACCATCAGGCGCTGGGCGAACGGTGAATCCGGATGGGTCGAGACGTACCAGTTGCCAAGGGTGTAATCGATGTCTTCCTGGCGTTGCAGGTCGAACAGGTACATCGGCCGCCATTCGCCGGCGACCCTGGCCCGCAGCATGTAGCCATCGGCTTGCAATTCGATGCGATACGGCTCGTGCGGCGTGGATTGCTCGGCTTCGGTATCCAGCATCAGCGGCGCGGTCGGCACCATGCCGCCAAAACCGACATCGGTGATGTAGCGCACGCCGTCGAGGGTCACCAGGCTCAAGCGATGAGTGCGCGCCGTCCAGCTGCCTTCGGTCTGATTCATGACCACACGCCCGCTGATGCCCCGCGCATCGAACCCCAGCTCCAGCAACAAGGCCAGAAACAGATTGTTGAGTTCGTAGCAGTAACCGCCACGGGCATCCTCCAGAACCTTGCGCTGGATTGACGGCAGATCGATCAGTACAGGTTCGCCGCTGAGCGTCGACAGATTCTCGAAGGGAAAGGCGCCGGTATGACGCAACTGCAGCAGACGCAGGGTCTCAAGGGTCGGTGCCGGCGGCGTGTCGAACCCCAACCGTTGCAGATATTGTTTCAGATTCGTCAGGCGTGGCTCGCTCATTGCTCGGTCCTTATGCATGGAGACGCGGATCGTTCCGCCGATGGTCGCCATGTATACGGGATCCGGGCATTGAATCGACAATTGATTTCACCAATCGGCCTTGGGGCCTGAACCGGCGGTTGCAACGACGCTGCCCGATGCGGCGTAATAAGCCCTCGCCCGAACTACCGAGAGCCACACCCGATGCACATCACACTGCAAGGCCAGGGCATCGTCCTGCGCCCCCTGCAATATTCCGATGCCGACGCCCTGCTCCACGCCGCCGCAGACGGCGAGCTGTGGAATCTCACCGTCACCGTGGTGCCGTCGGCGAGCACTGTCGACAGCTATCTGAAAAAGGCCCTCGACGGGCGCGAGGCCGGCACGGTCATGCCGTTTGCAATTGTGTTGAAGGAGACCGGCGAGGTGATCGGCTCGACCCGTTTCTGGAAGATAGATCCGCTCAATCGCAAACTGGAGATCGGCAGCAGCTGGATCTCGGCGCGCTTCCAGAAAACCTTCGTCAACACCGAAGCCAAATACCTGATGCTGCGCCACGCCTTCGAAGTGCTCGATTGCGTGCGCGTGCAGTTCACCACCGATGAAAACAATCAGAAGTCACGCAATGCGATCCTGCGCCTGGGTGCACAGCAGGAAGGCATCGTGCGACACGAGCGGATCATGCCCGACGGCCGCAAGCGCAACTCCGTGCGCTTCAGCATCATCGATGACGAATGGCCGCAGGTGCGCCAGAACCTCGAACAGAAACTCGCCGGATACGAACGCCGCTGATCCGGCTCAGGCGCGATGGCGCAGCCATTGCAGGAAGCCTCTTTTCGGCACGGCTACCGGCGTTTCCTGAGTCAGCGCCTGCGCCTTGAGCAGGCGGAAATCGAGCAGCGCCTTCATTGCATCATTGATGTCATGACGGGCATCCAGGCAAGGCTTGAGATACGACTTCTCGATGCGGTACAGGGCGCAGAACGTCTTGGCGGAAAAGTCGGCCGGCAACGAGGTATCGGAAAGGATCCCGGCCTCGCCGATCACTTCTCCCGGCCCCATTCGTCCTGATTCGAACGGTACGCCGTGCCGGTTCAACGTCACCGAAACCACGCCGGACTCGATGATGAACAGATGGTCACTGACCTCACCGCCCGCCAGAATGATCTCGCCGGCGCGGAAGGTTTGCAGGGCCATGTTCTGGCTGAAGGTTTCCTTTTCTTCCTGACGCAGGGTGGAGAAGATCGGCGAACTGTCGAGCAGCGCCCGTGGCCGTGAGAGATGGGCCGGCGCAGCGGGTTCATCACTCGACAGCAGATTGACTCCGGACGCTTGCAGATGCCGAAAAGCCAGATCAAACAACTGATTGCGCACCGCACGCTTCTCGCTCATCGACGCCACGAAACCACTGATTTCATATTCCGCACCGGCACTGCTGGAACTCTTCAGCGCGACGCTCGGCGCCGGGTTGTCCAGCAACGGGCGACAGCCCTGCATCGCCCGCTCCAGGGCGTCGATCACCGAGTTCGGCCGCGCATGGGGACTGACCTGCACACTGACGGCAACACCGAACATGTTGCTCGGGCGGCTGAAGTTGATGATCTTCGCCTTGGCCGCCAGCGAGTTGGGAATCACCGCCATGCTGCCCTGGGAGGTTTGCAGGCGCGTGGCGCGCCAATCGATGTCGGTGACCCGCCCTTCCGTGCCGTCGATGGAAATCCAGTCATCGAGTTGATAGGGCTTGGTGGTGTTCAGGACGATCCCGGAAAACACATCGCTCAGGGTGCTCTGCAACGCCAGACCGACGATGATCGCCAGTGCTCCGGACGTGGCCAGCACGCCCTTGACGGGCAGGTCCAGCACATAGGCCAGCGCCGCAATGATGGCAATCAGGAAAATCACCGCGCCGAGCAGATCCTGCAACAGTCGTCCGGTGTGGCCGACTCGCTGCATCATCACCGCGCCGATCAACACCGTCAGCGTGCGCGCTCCAAACAGCCACCAACCGATCTGCAACCCGGTCGCCGCCAGATGCAGCGGCACGTTGTCGGCCCAGGGCGCCGGCTCCATCGGATTGAGACCTTCGTTGAACAGCAGCACGCTGAACAGGCTGAAAATCAGCACCCGCACCAGCAGCTTCCATTCGCTGCCATGGGAACTGATCAGGCGCCACAGGCCCAGGTCGAGCAGGATCAGGATCAACGCGCAGAACAACGGATGTTCAGTCAGCAGTGACAGCATCAAACAACTCCGACAGAGGTCAATCGCGAGAAGATCGCACAGATTGGGCTTAGTGTAGGAGCAATTGATTTGGCGGGATAAGGGCGATTGAATGCCGTCTCAAAAAAAGCTGTGGGAGCCAGCAAACTGGCTCCCACAATGTCGATCTACGCGGGCATCCGTCCAAACCGGCCAGACTGGAAATCAACGAATGCCTGATGAATTTCCTGCTCGGTATTCATCACGAACGGACCGTGACCGACGATCGGTTCATCGATCGGCTCGCCACTGAGCAGCAACACCATCGCGTCCTCGCTGGCCTCAAGCGTCAGGCGGTCACCCTCACGCTCAAACAACGCCAGTTGCCCAACGCCCGCCGACTCCTCGCCGTTGATCCGGACCGAGCCACGCAGCACCACCAGCGCAGTGTTGCGGCCTTCGTGCAGCTCCAGCGTCAGCAACTTGCCGGCATTGAGGCGCAGATCCCAGACATCGATGGGCGTGAAGGTCCGGGATGGCCCCTTGTGACCGTCGAACTCACCCGCGATCAGTCGCAGGTTGCCGGCACCGTCCCGGAGTACGACGTTTGGGATATCGCTGTCGAGAATCGTCTGGTAACCCGGTTCAGCCATTTTGTCTTTGGCCGGCAGGTTGACCCACAACTGCACCATTTCCAGGTTGCCACCCGTTCCGGCGAAATCTGCGGAATGAAACTCCTCGTGCAGGATTCCGGAAGCAGCCGTCATCCACTGCACGTCGCCGGGCCCGATCTTGCCACCGCTGCCCGTGGAATCGCGGTGCTCCACTTCGCCGTCATAAACGATAGTCACGGTTTCGAAACCACGGTGCGGGTGTTGACCCACGCCACGTCGTTCACTGGTCGGGGTGAAATGCGCAGGACCTGCGTGATCGAGCAGCAGGAACGGGCTGATGTGCCTGCCCAGGTTGTCGTAGGAAAACAGTGTGCGAACCGGAAACCCATCGCCGACCCAGTGGCCGCGAGGGCTGGTGTAGATATCGATGAGGTTTTTCATGGTGGGCTCCGAATTGAGGTTGATCATGGACTGATCATAAATTCGCCACGTATTTAGCACTAGTCAGCCAAAACCGTCCTCATCGTTCCACTGATGGAACGATACCCCATCGCAGCGATTCGTGACTTTCAGTCAACAGTACTTTGCCCCGACAGCGGTTTTTCTCAAGGAAGCAGCAGCGGATACTCCCGTCCATTCCCACTGCAACCCTGGAGTCCTGCATGTCTGTTCCCGCTTTCGGTCTTGGTACGTTTCGCCTGCAAGGTCAGGTAGTCATCGATTCGGTGAGCACCGCCCTCGAGCTCGGTTACCGGGTCATCGACACCGCGCAAATCTACGAGAACGAAGCCGAGGTCGGCCAGGCCATCGCCGCCAGCGGCACCCCTCGCGACGAATTGTTCATCACCAGCAAGATCTGGATCGCCAACTTCGCCAAAGACCGTCTGATCG
The DNA here is from genome assembly GCF_046097675.1 of Pseudomonas sp. UV AK001. Taxonomy (NCBI): domain Bacteria; kingdom Pseudomonadati; phylum Pseudomonadota; class Gammaproteobacteria; order Pseudomonadales; family Pseudomonadaceae; genus Pseudomonas; species Pseudomonas sp. UV AK001. The sequence continues at coordinate 176,068 of NZ_JBJUVZ010000008.1, read as the reverse complement.
AGAGCCTCAAGGAAAGCCTGCAAAAACTGCAGACCGACTACCTCGACCTGACGCTGATCCACTGGCCGTCGCCGGAAGATCAGGTGCCGGTGGAAGAGTTCATGGGCGCCCTGCTGGAAGCCAAACGCCTGGGCCTGACCCGGCAGATCGGTGTGTCCAACTTCACCATCGACTTGATGAAACAAGCCATCGCAGCGGTTGGCGCAGACAACATCGCCACCAACCAGATCGAATTGCACCCGTACCTGCAAAACCGCAAGGTTGTGGAATTTTCCCAGAGTCAGGGCATCCAGATCACTTCCTACATGACCCTGGCCTATGGCGAAGTGCTGAAGGATCCGCTGGTGGTGCAGATTGCCGAGCGTCTGCAAGCCACACCGGCGCAAGTCACTCTGGCATGGGCGATGCAATCGGGTTACGCGGTGATTCCATCGTCGACCAAGCGCGCCAACCTGCAAAGCAACCTCGGCGCCACCGCGCTGACTTTGAGCGATGCCGATATGGCGCTGATTTCCACACTGGAGCGCGGCCATCGTCTGACCAGCCCCCAAGGCATCGCACCATAGTTGGACTGACCGCTCAAGCCTGAAGTTGCTGCGCGAGGTCGTGCATGGCCACGCGCAGCAATTCGATTGCAACGTTCAATGCGTCCTCAGGCTCTTCGTCCCTGCACGCCTGTTCAAGTACCCGGCATGCCGAAACCACGCGCTCGGCACCAATCACATGCGCCCCGCCTGTAATGTGATGCGCAAGATCCTTCAGACCTGCACGATCACCTTCCCGCCCTGATTCTTCCAGACGTTCCAGATCGCTGCGCAGACTGCTCAATACCTCCTCACGCAACTGTCCGATAAGCGGGTTGTCCGCACCCGCCAATTGCAACAGCGAACTCAGATCGAAACCGGGCAATACCTGCTCCTCCGCTCCTGCGACCTTTACTTCGTCGGGTTCTGCGGTCATCAGCGCCAGGTTCAGTTCCCGCAGCAAAACCGGTTTGAACAGACAGTCGTCCATTCCGGCTGCGAGGCATCGCTGTTTCTCCTCCATCTGTGCATTGGCGGTATACCCCAGAATCAGACAAGGCGTCCTGCTCGCCGCCGTCTCTTCTTCGCGAATCGCTCGCGCCAGGTCATAACCGTTGAGCCCGGGCAAGTTGATGTCGGTGATCAGTGCATCGAAAGTTTGACCGTGCCACAGATCCAGCGCCTGTTCACCACTATCGATGTCGACAAAGCGATGCCCGAGCTCGCCCAACTGCCGACACAGCAACAGACGATTCACCGGATGGTCGTCCACCACCAGAACGTCCAGCGGCCTTGCCGCCGTCACCTTCGGCGCCGCAACGTCCTCCTGAGCGGGCGACTCCAGCACGGGCAGTTCCAGGCGCAGCATGACTTGCGTACCTCGTCCGGGTTCACTGGTCATCCACAGGTCGCCGCCCATCATCCGACACAGGCTGCGGCTGATCACCAGTCCCAGACCGGAACCGCTGCGGGCCGACAACGGCTGATTGCCGACCTGCACAAACGGGCTGAACAAGCGTTGCTGATCTTCGGCGCTGATACCCCGGCCGCTGTCCTCAATGACAATTCCGACTTCCAGCAGCCCGTCCGCCTCGGCGAACACTCGCAATCGCAGGCTCACGGCGCCGGCCTCAGTGAATTTGATCGCGTTGCTCAACAGGTTCGAGAGCACCTGCTTGAAACGCAGGGCGTCGAGCATCACCTCGACATTGCTGCGCTCATCCAGTTCGACATGCCACGACAACTGCTTCTGGCGCGCCAGTCCTTCGAAAATTCGACACGCCGATAACACCGACTCACGCAGATTGACGCGTTCGGGAGTCAGCGACAGATGACCGGATTCGATGCGTGCGATATCGAGAATATCGCCGATCAATGCCAGCAGTTGCTGCCCCGCCGTGGACGCCACCTGGATGGCCCCACGGTCGGTCACGCCTTCATCGGCATGTTTGAGCGCCAGTTCCAGCATGCCCAGCAGGGCATTCATCGGCGTACGGATTTCGTGACTCATGACTGCCAGAAAGGTGCTCTTGGCCCGGTTGGCTTCATCCGCCGCGTCCTTGGCTTCCTGCAGTTGAAGCAGCCATTGCTGGCGCTGGCGAATCTGCCGACGCTGAAAGGCGATCCAGCCCAGCGCCAGCAGCAACAGCCCGGACGCACCGGCGAATCCAAGCAGGATCTCCCGTCGATGGCGCTGCCAGTAACTGTCATCGGCAACCGCGTCACGGCCCCAGCGCTCGACCAGCTCATCGACCTCCTTGGGGGCAATGCTCAACAAGGCCTTGTTCAGAATCGAATGCAGCACCACTGCATCCGGTGCGGTGGCCAATGCAATCCGGGCAGGTTGATCCCCTACCGTACCGACTATCCGGGTTCGCCCCCGGTACTGACGGGAAATCAGATAGCGCGCCACCATCAACGAGCTCAGTGTGGCATCGGCCTGCCCGCTGACAATCGCTTCCATCCCGGCTGCCGGGCTTGGTACTTCAACCAGTCTGAGCTGTGGTAATCGCTCCAGCAGATAATCGCGCAACGGGTGACCGCGATAGATCGCCAGCCGTTTGCCGGCCATGTCATCCAGGGTTCTCACACTCGACGCCGATACCCCGCTGACCAGCACGAACGGATTGTTCAGATAGGCTCGGGAAAAACGCATTTCGAGTTCACGCTCGCTGCTGGGTGTCACCACGGGCAGCAGATCAAGTTCCCCGGCCTTCAATTGTTCGATCTGTCGGTCCAGTGACTGCCCCCGAACGATCTCGAACTTCAGGCCGCTGCGCTGACTGATCAGGCTCAACAACTGCGCCGCAAGCCCCTGCACTTTTCCCTCGGCATCAAAGAACGTCAGTGGGGCAAAATCCTCTATCGCACCGACACGTACGCTAGGATGCCGGTCGAGCCACGCCTGCTCACTGCTGCTGAGCCTCACCCGTGCTTGTCCCGACATGTCCGCACGCCCGGCACTCCAGCGCAGTTCCATGGCCAGGCGCTGCTCCATGGGAATGGCCAGCAAGGCCTTGTCGACCAGACTCTTCAAACGGGTATTGCTGCGAGTCAGGGCAAAGGCGAAGGGGTTGGCGTCGAGGCCCGAAGGGCCGGCCAGTTGCAGGTCGTTGTGGAAGTTTATGTTGATCAGATAGCTGGCACTGATGAAATCGCCAAGGTACAGATCATCCCGCCCGAATGCCACGGCGCCGAGGGCATCGAGAATCGAGCGATAACGCTGCAAAGTGGCTTGCGGGTAAGCCTTCTGGATAGTCGAAGCCGGCAGGTAGTCATCCACCATGGCGATGCGCTTGCCTGCCAGATCATCGGGCAACGGTTCGTCGAGCCGGGTCACCCACATCGGCTGATCCTCGGCGTAGGCGCGAGACAGCATCAGCTCCGGATCGGCAATTTCATAATTGTTCGAGGTGCCCAGCAAGTCCAGGTCGCCGGACTTGAGCGCGGCCATGGCGGTTTCGCGGTCGGGGTAGCACCAGACCTCGATCCGGACATTCAGCACCTGTGCGATCGCGTCTGCGTATTCGGCCGTGAGGCCTTCGAGTTCATGCTTGTTGCGGGTCAATTCAAAGGGAGGATAGTCCGGCCCGGAGGCGCCGATGCGCAATACCGGGTGTTCCCGGATCCACTGGCGATCCTGCTCGTCGAGACGAACCTGCACGCCCTCCAGCCGGGTGCGAGAGATGATTTCCAGCTTTTGCGCAGCCCCGGATGCCTGCACCGCTGTTGCCAAAAGGAAAATCATCAGAAGTATGCATCGCAGCGGCCTCATCATCGGGCAGCCTCTCAGAGCAGATGGTTGCGTCTGGCGAACTCGCGCAACACCACCAGTGAGCTGACCCCGAGCTTGAGCATCAGGCGAGTCTTGTAGGTACTGATGGTTTTGTGGCTCAGGTTCATCTCCTGGGCGATGTCCTTGTTGGGCTTGCCATGCGCCAATTGCACGAGAATGTGTAACTCGCGATTGGACAATCCTTCGATCTGCTGTCGCTCGTCACCGTGCACATTGGATTGCCCTGCGTTGACTTCAGGCAATTCCTGGAAATAGCTGTATCCCGAACGGACAGCCTTGATCGCGCTCTGCAACTGCTGCAACTCGGCAGACTTGGCCACAAAAGCCATTGCACCTGCACGTCGGCAACGCACCAGGTAGCTGTTCGGGTCGGCCGATGAAAAAATCACGATTTTGCAGATCATCCCGAGGGCGTTGATCCGGTCCAGCACTTCAAGACCGCCCATGCCCTTGAGCTTCAAATCGAGCACGATCAACGTCGGCGCGTGGGCACGGATCATCGGCACGACGTCGACGCCACTCGAAGCGACATGAATCGGTTTATAGCCCAGTGACTCCAGAACCATTCTGACGGCACCGACGACCACCGGGTGATCGTCGACGATCAATGCTGAATCCATGATCACTCCCGGGCGAATACATGACGATGACGCCACCGATCCTGCATGAACGGGACGACTGGTAGCTGCGCTACGACTGTTACACGGAACACCTGGCGAAACACCTGTCAGACCTGACAGTTGCGCCATCGGCCGATCTGTGATTTGGCGTGCCATCACGCAAGGGATTTTGCCGGGCAAACATGCGATGAGCGCTCACGGGCACCCTCGACCGACGCCATCAACTGTGTGATGGCGCTCATTGAGGGCAGCGCGGCGTTGCAGGTGGTGATCTTTGGCCGAAAATATCCGGGAACCTCCGATGAGTTCAGCGCTTCGCCGTAGACCAGTGAATGCCGGACCTGCGCCAGATCGAACAGGAATCCGTGCAGATCCGGCATTCCACCTGCCAGTTGAGAATCGGTCACCAATACATCGAACGGCTCGCAGCCGTAATCGATCAGTGACAGCAGTTCGGTGAAATTCTGCACCGGTGCAATGCGGTAGTAATCGAGGGCATTGAACATCCGCTCGATCTTCATCCGGTGAAAGTGCCGGGTGTCGGCGATCAAAATACGCAAGGTTTTGTCGGCCATCGTGGAAGTCCCGCCAGTCGCTTCAAGTGGCGGCAAGACTACCCAAGCATCGAGGCATGCTCTGTAGGACTATTCCGAAAATAACCGTCACTCATCCGGATTGACGGCCACCCATGCCATTGCCGGACGATGGGCGTTCGCCAGGTTACTCCGTGGTACTCGGGCTCCAGAACGCCTGCACCACCAGGTTCGACGTTGAAATCCGCTTGACCAGTGCGTCCAGTTCATCGCCGTCCACCGATGTCGTTGCGAGCGTGGCTTCGATCTCGATTTCATCGGCACCGAAAGCGTGAACATCGACGTCACTGGCCGGGTAGTTGCTGCGTTCGAGCTCGGCCTCAAGCAAGGCGAACACCGCGGTCTGCTGCGAGCGTCGGGCGATGACGTAAACGATGTTGGTGACTTCCGCCGAAACCACATCCAGCGGCTGGCGGTTGATGTTGTTGACGATCGGCCGCAGCAAGGTATTTGCAGCGAGCACGAACAAGGTGCCGAGCACGGCTTCGGCCAACAGGTCGGCACCAGCACAGGCGCCGACCGCCGCCGAGGTCCAGAGTGTGGCGGCGGTATTGAGCCCGCGCACGTTGCCCTCTTCGCGCATGATCACACCGGCGCCGAGAAAGCCGATCCCGGACACCACGTAGGCGACCACCCGCACCGCGCCTTCGGCTCCGCCGAGCCGGTTGGCCATGTCGACGAAAATCGCCGCGCCGACCGCCACCAGCACGTTGGTGCGCAAGCCCGCCGTACGCTGCCGGTACTGACGTTCGAAGCCGATCAGGCCGCCGAGAATGAACGCCGCGCTGAGGCTGACCAGGGTATCGAGCAGCGAATCGAGGTTGATGTTGTTGATGGCTTGCATGTTGAACTCCTTGAAACCGCCCCCCTTGCTCCCACAAGGGGGGAATCATTCCTGTTACTGCCAGCCGAAACGGCGGATGTAGAAGCCTTTCACGGCCTGAGTCAGTGCCATGTACGCCAGCAGGATCACCGGCAGGAACACGAAGTACATCGACGGCAGCGCCTGCAGTTTGAAGTAGTGCGCCAGCGGCCCCATCGGCAGGAAAATGCCCACGGCCATGATGATTCCGGTCATCACCAGCAGCGGCATGGCCGCGCGGCTCTGCAGGAACGGAATCTTCGGCGTGCGGATCATGTGCACGATCAGCGTCTGGGTCAGCAATCCCACCACAAACCAGCCGGACTGAAACAGGGTCTGGTGATCCGAGGTGTTGGCATCGAACACGTACCACATCAAGGCGAACGTTGTGATGTCAAAGATCGAACTGATCGGGCCGAAGAACAGCATGAAGCGCCCGACGTCCCCCGGCTGCCAGCGTTGCGGCTGTTTCAGCATTTCGTCGTCGACGTTGTCGAACGGGATCGCGATCTGCGAAATGTCATACAGCAGGTTCTGCACCAGCAGGTGCATCGGCAGCATCGGCAGGAACGGAATGAACGCACTGGCCACCAATACCGAGAACACATTGCCGAAGTTCGAGCTGGCGGTCATCTTGATGTACTTGAGCATGTTGGCGAAGGTCCGGCGCCCTTCCAGCACGCCCTCTTCCAGCACCATCAGGCTCTTTTCCAGCAGGATGATGTCGGCCGCTTCCTTGGCGATGTCCACCGCGCTGTCCACGGAAATACCGATGTCTGCGGTGCGCAGCGCCGGCGCGTCGTTGATGCCGTCGCCCATGAACCCGACCACATGACCGTTGCCCTTGAGGATGCGCACGATGCGCTCCTTGTGGGTCGGCGTCAGCTTGGCGAACACGTTGGTGGTCTCCACTGCCTTGGCCAGCTCCGCGTCACTCATGCGCTCGATGTCGTTGCCCATCAACAGGCCTTGCTGTGCCAGGCCTACTTCGCGGCAGATCTTGGCAGTCACAAGTTCGTTGTCGCCGGTCAGCACTTTTACCGCCACGCCGTGTTCGGCCAGGGCCTTGAGCGCCGGCGCGGTGCTTTCCTTCGGTGGATCGAGGAATGCCACGTAACCGATCAGCGTCAGTTCCTGCTCGTCGCCCAGGCTGTAAGTGTCGCGCCCTTCCGGCATCGACCGTGCCGCCACCGCTACCACGCGCAAGCCTTCAGCGTGGAATGCTGCTGTTACCTGACGAATTCTCGCCAGCAATTCATCGCTCAAGGCTTCGTCGACTTCACCGTGACGAACCCGGGTGCACACCGACAACACTTCTTCTACCGCGCCCTTGCAGATCAGCTGATGCGGTTGGCCGTGCCCTTCGACCACCACCGACATGCGCCGGCGATTGAAATCGAACGGGATCTCGTCGACCTTGCGAAACGCCGTGCCGACCTTCAGTTCACGGTGGACTTCCACGTGTTCCAGTACCGCCACGTCGAGCAGGTTTTTCAGGCCGGTCTGGTAGTAGCTGTTCAGATAGGCCATTTCCAGCACGTCGTCGGAGTCCTCGCCCCAGACGTCGACGTTACGCGCCAGGAAGATCTTGTCCTGGGTCAACGTGCCGGTCTTGTCGGTGCACAGCACGTCCATGGCGCCGAAGTTCTGGATCGCATCCAGGCGTTTGACGATGACCTTCTTGCGCGACAGGAACACCGCGCCCTTGGCCAGGGTCGAGGTGACGATCATCGGCAGCATTTCCGGGGTCAGGCCCACGGCGATCGACAGTGCGAACAGCAGCGCTTCGGTCCAGTCGCCCTTAGTGAAACCGTTGATGAACAACACCAGCGGCGCCATGACGAACATGAAACGGATCAACAGCCAGCTGACTTTGTTCACCCCTTGCTGGAACGAAGTCACCGCCCGATCGGTTGCCCCGACCCGCAGCGCCAGTGCACCGAAATAGGTGCTGTTGCCGGTGGTGAGAATCACCGCCACCGCTGTCCCGGACACTACGTTGGTGCCCATGAACAGGATGTTGTCCAGCTCCAGCGGGTTGCGCGTGTCGCGATCCGCCTGGCGGGGGAATTTCTCCACCGGCATCGATTCGCCGGTCATCGCCGCCTGGCTGACGAACAGATCCTTGGCGCTGAGCACCCGGCAATCGGCGGGAATCATGTCGCCGGCCGAGAGCACGATCAGATCCCCCGGCACCAGTTGCTTGATCGGCAGTTCAGTGCGCGGCGCATCCCGGCGCAGCACCGTGGCGGTGTTGCTGACCATCGCCTTGAGCGCATCGGCCGCCTGGTTGGATTTGCTTTCCTGCCAGAAGCGCAGCAGGGTCGAGAGCACCACCATGGAGAAGATCACCGTGGCGGCTTTCAGGTCATCGGTCAGCCACGAGATCACCGCCAACAGGGTCAGCAGCAGGTTGAACGGGTTTTTGTAGCAGTGCCACAGGTGGGTCCACCACGGCAGCGGTTGCTCGTGCTCGACTTCGTTGAGGCCATGCTGTGCACGCAGCACATCGACTTCGAAATCGGTGAGGCCGTCAGTGTGGGTGCCGAGGTTCGACAGCAGCACGCCGCTGTCGCAATGGGCGGCGTCCACCAACGTATTGGCCAGGGTGGGCGGCACTTCACGGCTGACCGTGGTGTCGCGAAGACTTTCCAGCACAGCCAGACGACGGAAGTGCCGGGCGATGTGACGGGTCCGCAGGAAGCCTGCGAAAAATTCCTTGAGCGTAAGTTTCATGGCTGTTGCCCCTATGGTCAGCCGGGAAACCGTCAAGCAGGTACGTCCAGCCCTCTTGCACCGAAAATTCGGCACGGCAAGGGTTGGCGCGCCAGTCAAAAAAGACAGGCGTGTCGATAGGGCTGCGATTGCGACAATGAAGTCGAAACCACGCTCTTTTCAGCGTCGATGAGAAGGACGTCGGGACATGGTCTCAGCTGACCATGATCGGGATGCCGCTGCTCGCTGTTCGGCGAGACAACGGCACAAAGGAATGCGCGTTATCTTGCCGAGAATCTGCCGGTTACAAGGACCGGCCGACAACTGTCACTCGAACAAGTACCCACTGTGGGTCTCCGCTATTGATGAAAACGCGCGAAGCTTACGCCCCGATGCCTGGAGAGTAAACCCGTAAAAGGAATGAGGTTGGGGGATGTGGAGGTCATTCAGGAAGGGTTCAGGATTGGCCTCGAAACGACTCCCGCGCCCGGCGCGGGAGTCGTCAGGAAGTCATCAGCTGGCAGTTGCCAGCAACAAATCCATCACCGAACGGCTGTGCCCACGGTTCTTGCCATGCTCATACAGCGAGCCGGCGATTTCGTCCGCGCGGATCGGCAGGATCGACAACAGCGTATCGCTCAAACCATGGCTGGCCTGGCAGAAGCCCTGCATGTACAGACCGGCCTTGCAGCGCTCGTCGGTGATCAGTTTGTAGTTGCGGTCAACCTCGAAGTCGCCCAGGTACTCTTCCAGCGGCGCCAGCAGTTTGCGGTGCATCTGACGCTCGTAACCGGTGGCCAGCACCACGGCGTCGTAGACACGCACGGTGACTTCGCCGGTGGCGTTGTTGCGCACCGCCAGTTCGATGCCGCGCTCGGTAGCGGTGGCTTTCTCGACGGTGGTCAGAGTGCGGAACGCATGGCGTGCCACGCCCGAGACTTTCTGGCGGTAGAAGATGCCGTAGATGCGCTCGATCAGGTCGATATCGACCACCGAGTAGTTGGTGTTGTGGTATTCGTTGACCAGACGTTCACGCTCGCTGCTCTTCTGCTGGAAGATCAGGTCGGTGAATTCCGGCGAGAACACTTCGTTGACGAACGGGCTGTCGTCCGCCGGTTTCAGCGCCGAACCGCGCAGGATCATGTCGACCTGCACCGACGGGAACGAATCGTTCAGATCGATGAAGGCTTCCGCCGCACTCTGACCGCCGCCGATGATCGCGATGCTCATCGGCTGATTGTTGACGCAAGGTTGTTTGGCCATCTCGGCCAGGTATTGCGAGTGGTGGAACACCCGGGCATCGCCCTTGAGTCCCTTGAACGCCTCAGGAATGCGCGGCGTGCCACCGGCGCTGACCACTACAGAACGCGCGGTACGGACAAATTGCTGGCCGTCCGCACCACGGGAAATGACCCGCAGCGCTTCGACCTGATGGTTGTGCAGCACCGGCTCGATGGTCAGCACCTCTTCGCCATAACGGCTCTGTTCGGTGAACTGCGCGGCGACCCAGCGCAGGTAGTCGTTGTACTCCATGCGGCACGGGTAGAAGGTGCCTAGGTTGATGAAGTCCACCAGACGACCGTGGTGCTTGAGGTAATTGACGAACGAATACGGGCTGGTCGGGTTGCGCAGGGTCACCAGATCCTTGAGGAAGGAAATCTGCAGCTCGCTCTGGGTCGAGAGGGTGTTGCCGTGCCAGCTGTAGGTCGGTTGCTTGTCGAGAAACAGCACATCCAGCTCGCCCAGGGTCGGGGCTCGCTCCTGCAGAGCGATGGCCAGCGCCAGGTTCGAAGGGCCGAAACCGACGCCGATCAGGTCGTGAACGATGGGCGATGCAATTGCCTGTGTCATTTCCAGTGTCCTCTGGATGAACCCCCGAACAGCGCGGAGGAAGAGCTTGGGTGACCGGCCGGCCCTGAGCAGGACAGCAGGTCGTCTGTTGAGTAGGAACGAGGACAGTGAAATAAAATTTAACGACGACGGCTCAATGGGCATCCCATTGCTTGATGCGCAGGCGGCAATGCTTCATGGCGTTGACGATGTGCTTTTCCACCAGCGCCCTGGAAATGCCGAGGCGTTCTGCGATCTCGGGATGCGACATCCCTTCGATCTTGCGCAGCAGAAAACTGTCACGACACAGCGGCGCAAGCTCGGCCAGTGCACGCTGCAACATGTCCAGGCGCTGGCCATGGTCGAGGGTGCTGTGGGGTGACGGAGTGAAATAGCGCTCTTCGTTGTCGAGCACTTCCAGGGATTCGACCTGACGCAGGGCGTTGCGCCGATGGTCGTCGATCACCAGATTCAGCGCGGTGCGATAAAGAAAGGCCCGGGGCTGTTCGATCGGCGTATCGCTGGAGCGCTCCAGTACCCGCACATAGGCGTCATGCACCACATCTTCGGCCACCTGTCGGTTGCCGAGCCTGGCGTTCAGGAAACACACCAGCTCGCGATAGTAGTTTTCCAACATGACTCCCGGGCGCCTGAGTGCGGGTTCTGTCCTTGAGCACACCGTTCTGCTGAGCCGTGCGAGGCAGTAGCAAGATGGTGGCAACTTGAGGCGCGTAATTTATAGTAATTCTCATATAGATTTAAAGTGGTGTTTGTCGTTGCCCGACAAATAGTGTTCGGCTATACCTCGGGATTGCTGTAACAACCTGTGTCACCGCTTAAATTCCCTTCCGCTTTTATCGTTAACAGGACAGCTCCCCGTGTCTGCCGCGCCCTGCGGCAGCGTTCAACGATGCCTGATCCTGCGCACCCGGCTGAACGACGGGCCGATTTCCACTGGCCGGAACCCTGCATGAAACGTCCCCGCCCCGCCCGACGCGCCCTGCTCGTAGTCCTTTGTCTGATCCCTGTTGTCGCCTACGCCGCCTGGCAGATCCTGCCTCCCGGGCGGGACAGATTCGCCACGGTGCAAGTGACCCGTGGCGATATCGAAAGCAGCGTCACCGCGCTCGGCACCCTGCAACCACGGCGCTATGTGGACGTCGGCGCCCAGGCGTCGGGGCAGATCCAGAAGATCCATGTGGAAGTCGGCGACATGGTCAAGGAGGGTCAGTTGCTGGTAGAGATCGACCCTTCGACCCAGAAAGCCAAACTCGACGCCGGACGTTTTTCCATCGAAAACCTTAAGGCCCAACTGCAGGAGCAAAAGGCTCAACACGAACTGGCGCAGCAGAAATACCAGCGTCAGCAGAATCTGGCCGCCGGCGGCGCGACCCGTGAAGAAGACGTGCAGACCGCCCGCGCCGAACTGAAAGCCACCCAGGCGCGCATCGACATGTTCCAGGCACAGATCCGCCAGGCCGAAGCCAGTCTGCGCAGCGATCAGGCCGAACTCGGCTACACCCGCATCTACGCGCCGATGGCCGGCACCGTGGTCGCCCTTGACGCCCGTGAAGGCCAGACCCTCAACGCGCAACAGCAGACACCACTGATCCTGCGCATCGCCAAGCTGTCGCCGATGACGGTGTGGGCCGAAGTTTCCGAAGCCGATATCGGCCACGTCAAACCCGGCATGACCGCCTATTTCACCACCCTCAGTGGCGGCCAGCGACGCTGGAGCAGCACCGTGCGGCAAATCCTGCCGGTGCCGCCCAAGCCGCTGGACCAGACCAGCCAGGGCGGCGGCAGCCCCGCCAGTACCAGCAAAAGCGGCAGCGCCCGCGTGGTGCTTTACACCGTGCTGCTGGATGTCGATAACGCCGACAATGCTTTGATGGCGGAGATGACCACTCAGTTGTTCTTCGTTGCCAGCCAGGCAAAAGACGTCCTCACCGCACCGGTCGCCGCACTGCAAGGCAGTGACAAAGCCAATCTGCAGACTGCGCAGGTGGTCGCTGCCAATGGCAGGATCCAGTCCCGCGAGGTGCACACCGGCATCAGCGACCGGCTCAAGGTGCAGATTCTCGAGGGCCTGAGTGAAGGTGATCACCTGCTGATCGGCCCGGCTGACGGCAGCGGGGGTTAAATGCAAACGCCTCTGATCGACCTGCAGGACATCCGCAAATCCTACGGTGGCGGTGACGCACCCGAAGTTCATGTGCTGCGCGGGATCGACCTGTCGATCCACGCCGGCGAATTCGTGGCGATTGTCGGCGCCTCCGGCTCCGGTAAATCGACGCTTATGAACATCCTTGGCTGCCTCGACCGGCCGACCTCCGGCGAATACCGCTTCGCCGGAGAAAACGTCGCCGGTCTGGATACCGACGAACTGGCCTGGCTGCGCCGCGAAGCCTTCGGTTTCGTGTTCCAGGGTTATCATCTGATTCCGTCGGGCTCGGCCCAGGAAAACGTCGAGATGCCGGCGATCTACGCCGGCACTCCCGCCGCCGAACGCCACGCCCGCGCCGCCGCCCTGCTCGACCGCCTCGGCCTGGCTTCACGCACCGGCAACCGTCCGCACCAGTTGTCCGGCGGCCAGCAGCAACGGGTATCGATCGCCCGGGCGCTGATGAACGGCGGCCACATCATTCTGGCCGACGAACCCACCGGCGCCCTCGACAGCCACAGCGGCAAGGAAGTCATGGCGCTGCTCGACGAGCTGGCGAGCCAGGGTCACGTAGTGATCCTGATCACCCATGACCGCGAAGTGGCGGCACGGGCCAAGCGCATCATCGAAATCCGCGACGGCCTGATCATCAGTGACAGCGCCCAAGACAACCCCGACGCCCAGACCACGGCCAACCCCGGCGCCCTGCAAGCCGTCGATCTGCGCAAGCGCCTGAGCGAAGGCGCGCAAGCCTCCGGTGCCTGGAAAGGTGAACTGGTGGACGCCCTGCACGCCGCGTGGCGGGTGATGTGGATCAACCGCTTCCGCACCGCGCTGACCCTGCTCGGGATCATCATCGGCGTAGCTTCGGTGGTGGTGATGCTGGCGGTCGGCGAAGGCAGCAAGCGTCAGGTCATGGCGCAGATGGGCGCTTTCGGTTCGAACATCATTTACCTGGGTGGCGTCCCCCCGCACCCACGCGCACCGCAGGGCATCATCACCCTCGACGACCTCGCCGTGCTCGCCACCCTGCCGCTGATCAAACAGATCATGCCCGTCAACGGCGCCGAAGCCGTGGTGCGTTTCGGCAACCTCGATCACCACAGCTACGTGGGCGGCAACGACACCAATTTCCCGAAAATCTTCAATTGGCCAGTGGTTGAAGGCACTTACTTCACCGCTGCCGACGAAGCCAGTGGCGCTGCGGTAGCCGTCATCGGCCACAAAGTCAGAAGCAAGTTGCTCAAGGACGTCGCCAACCCCGTCGGACAGTACATCCTGATTGAAAACGTGCCCTTTCAAGTGGTCGGGGTTCTCGCGGAAAAAGGCTCCAGCTCCGGCGACTCCGACAGCGACGACCGCATCGCCATTCCCTACTCCGCCGCCAGCACGCGCCTGTTTGGCACGTACAACCCGGAGTACGTCGCCATCGCCGCCGCCGATGCACGCAAGGTCAAGGAAACCGAACGGGAAATCGAGCGCATGATGCTGCGCCTGCACAACGGCAAAAAGGATTTCGAACTGACCAACAACGCCGCCATGATCCAGGCCGAAGCGCGCACTCAAAACACCCTGTCACTGATGCTTGGCTCGATTGCGGCGATTTCTCTGCTGGTCGGCGGTATCGGCGTGATGAACATCATGCTCATGACCGTGCGCGAACGCACCCGCGAGATCGGTATTCGCATGGCCACCGGCGCTCGCCAGCGCGACATCCTGCGCCAGTTCCTCACCGAAGCGGTGATGCTCTCGGTGGTCGGCGGGATCGCCGGGATTGCCCTGGCGCTGATCGTCGGTGGCGTGCTGATCCTCAGCGACGTTGCCGTCGCCTTCTCGTTGCTGGCGGTGCTCGGCGCTTTTGGCTGCGCCCTTGTCACCGGCGTTGTCTTCGGCTTCATGCCGGCCCGCAAAGCTGCCCGGCTCGACCCGGTCACGGCCCTTACCAGTGAATGATCGATCTATGAAACCGCGCCTCAGTTTGTTGACCGTGTGCCTGTTGCTCAGCGCCTGCGGCAGTCCCGTCCAGCGTCCCGACAGCGGGTTGCAACCGCCCGCCACTTGGCAATCGCCCCACGGCGCCAGCGTGGACCGCATTGATCCGCAATGGTGGAAACAGTTCGGCAGCCAGGAGCTTGATCGGCTGATCGAACAGGCCCGCATGGGCAGTTTCGACCTTGCAGCCGCCATGGCTCGGGTACGCCAGGCCCAGGCCGGTACCGTGATCGCCGGCGGCTCTCAATTGCCGGAAGTGCAGGCCACGCTCAATGCCAATCGGCAGAAACTGTTACGCGGCAATGGCTACAGCCAACTGGACGCCGACAGTAGTAACAAGGCCGTGGATTACTTCGACGCCAATCTGAATGCCAGTTACGAAATCGACTTTTGGGGTGGCAAACAGGCGTCGCGCGACAGTGCGCAATTTGCCTTGCAGGCCAGTGAGTTCGACCGTGCCACAGTGGAGCTGACCTTGTTCGGCAGTGTCGCCGACACCTATGCGCAAACCTTGTCGTTGCGCGAGCAGAGCCGTATTGCCGGACTCAATCTGGCCAACGCACAAAGCGTTTTGAAACTGGTGCAAACGCGTTTTGATTCTGGCTCGGCCACCGCCCTGGAACTGGCTCAGCAGAAAAGCCTGGTAGCGGCCCAGCAACGACAATTGCCGCTGGTTCAGCAACAAGCCCGGGACGCCTCGATCAGCCTCGCGGTCCTGCTAGGTCGCCCCGTTCAGGAACTTGCGCTGAACCGAGAGTCGTTCGATCAACTGCAATGGCCGGGAATCGTCACTGGCGTGCCAAGCGACCTGCTCAACCGACGCCCGGACATCGCCCGCGCCGAAGCGCAGTTGGCCGCTGCCGAAGCCGACGTCAAAGTTGCTCGCGCCGCCATGTTGCCCAAGGTCACTCTGAGTGCCGATATCGGCTCGGGGGCCGACCGGTTCCGCGACGTTCTGCGCAGCCCGTTCTACAACCTGACTGCCGGATTGATCGGGCCAATCTTCAATAATGGTCGCCTCGGCGCAGAGCGCGACAAGGCCACTGCACGCCAGGATGAACTGCTGCAGAACTATCGCGGCGCAATCATCAACGGCTTCGCCGACGTCGAAAAAGCCTTGAACGGCATTCGCGGCCTCGACGAGCAACGGCAATGGCAAAGCGAGGAACTGCGGCAAGCGCAAACGGCATTCGACATTGCCCAGAGTCGCTACCAGGCCGGCGCAGAGGACTTGCTGACGGTACTGGAAACCCAACGCACGCTCTATGCCGCCCAGGACCTGAATGTGCAGTTGAGATTGTCACGATTGCAGGCAAGCATTGCGTTGTACAAAGCGTTGGGCGGCGGCTGGCAGACACTGGCATCGCGCTGACCAGCAAGTGCAATCGCCAACAGGCCGGCTCTCACAGCATTCATCAGTACAACTGAATGTGTGGGAACCGGCCTGTTGGCGATTGCCTTTAAGACCGTCTCAGACCGGCGTCTGTTTGGGCTTCAGATGACGCGCATACCAGGGACGCTGCGGCACCTTGCGGAACAACGACGACAGCACCTTCTCGTCATCGCTGAAGGTGATGCGCAGCGCCAGCTTCATGGTTTCCGGGTCCATCTCCACCGATTTGCCTGGCTGCAGGCCCGGTATTGTGCTGCAGCCGTGGGTAATAGGCCCGAGCCACGGGTCGGCGACCTCCACCCAGCGTCCCGGTGCAAACCACGGCACACCATTGACCTGCAAGCGACTGACTTCGCCCGGGTGGAAGCGTTCGTGCGCGCGGAACCAGTCTTCCAGACGATCATCGATCCAGCCATGGAACGCCCAGAACACCGGGCTCACATGTGAAGAGAACGGATCGCCGAGGAAGTCGTTTTCAGCGGCATACCAACGCGCGGAAAAATCGGCCGGATCACGCGCAAACGGCACCGGGTGCCCGTTCGAGGGATCCCGTGGCACGGAAGCCCAGCGCATGTGCAGCCAGTCGTGCAGCCCCAGTTCAACCTCCGAACCGAACTGCCCCAAGGTCAGTTTGGCCAGGTAGCTCGGATCACGGTAGCGCGATTCCCATACCAGGAAATTACTGTGATACGTCTCGGCCGTCTTGATGTCGCTGACCCATTGCGAGTATTCGTCATCGTCCTCGGCCAGCCAGGTCGGCGGCAGAGAAGTACCGTCGTGGTTGTCGAAATAATCGGCAAAGCCCCGGCGATCACGGATCAATTCCGGCTGCGGCAACGGAAAATGCTGCCACGACGGCAGATCCTGCATTGAACGCGCCGTGCCCAGCATGTGGCGGTGCATGAAGAAGAAATCGATCCCCGAGCCATTGCGGTCCTTGCGCGGGCCACGGGCGTCGCGCTCCTTGTCACGCGGGCCAGGCTGCCAGCCGATACCGCGCAGGGCGCCACGCTTTTCCTCGCTCAAGGTATGCCATTTGTCGCGACTGGCATGCCAGAGCTGGTGGAACAAGCGATGCTCGGGGGAAATCAGCCAGGCCAGCAATGTCGGGTTCAACCCTGTGCGCTCGCGAGCTTCGGGGAACACACGTTTGACGGCAATAAAACGATTGTCCTGCGCCGGCAGCATCAAGGGGCGATCAAGATTGAGGACGCGCCCGCTGAGGCTGCCGCTGCCGGCGTTTCCGAAACCGCCCCAGACTTCATCCAGCGCCATGCTGAATTCGTAGTCCGGCGCACCGTCGGCCGCCGAGGTGCTGACCAGACGCCAACTCAACTGCGAGGCTTTGACATCGGCGAGGTCCGCGAGAATCCGATAGCGCGGCGCCTGTGACGAGCGCAGGCGCTCGGCCGTGTCGAGAAAGCCGATAACGCCGCGGCCCTTGTGGGCAACATCGAGAAACACTTCCAGACCGTCTCGGGGCAAACCCGCAATACCGGCATCATGACCCTCGAAGCGAATCTGCCAGACACCGCGCAGCGCATCCGCCAGGCGTTGCCCGGCAACATCCGCGACATCGAACGACGCCTCACCCGGGGTGATCGTCGGATCCGGCTTCGTCCATTCACGATGCCCAAAATACGCTGCAGGCACAGCGGCGCCGGTCAGTGCCAGGCCCGCCATGAACCATCGTCGAGAAATCTTCATTGCCCTACCTGTGTCAGCCATGAAGCAGGCTTTATCCAAGCTAGAACGTTTGTTGCAGAGGTAAATTTATGGCGTCCTGAAAAGATCGCGGCCTTCGGCAGTTCCTGCATCGGGCTGCGTTCTTTTCACCGGACCTAAATTACCCGGCAGCCCAGTCGTTTCACCCAGATAGCGAAGGCCATTGTGCCCGCACCTCGACGGCGAACCTGACTGAGATGGCAATGACAAAACCACGTTCGAAAAAGGCTCTTTACATCGGCCTGCCGCTAGCCCTGGCGATCAGTGCTGCCGCGGGCTTTGCGATCTGGGAGCACTGGTTCAAGGACAATCCCGGTTACCCGGTCAAAGTCATGCAGCAAGCCAGTGAGTTGCAGGATCGCATCATTTCTTTCGATAGCCACATCACCGTGCCGCTGGATTTCGGCACAGCCGGCAACGAAGCCGACAAGGATGGCAGCGGCCAGTTCGATCTGGTGAAAACCGCCCGCGGGCGCTTGTCCGGTGCGGCCCTGACGATCTTCGGCTGGCCGGAAATCTGGAACGGCGCCAACGCGCCGCACCGTCCGACTACCGGGTTTGTCGAAGAAGCACGCTTCGAACAGGAAACCCGCTACAAGATCATCAGCACCCTGGTGCGCGATTTCCCCAATCAGGTCGCCATCGCCTACACCCCGGATGATTTCCGCCGTCTGCATGGCGAAGGCAAGTTTGCGATTTTCATGAGCATGCTCAACGCCTATCCACTCGGCAACGACCTCAACGCCCTGGACAAGTGGGCCGCACGCGGCATGCGCATGTTCGGTTTCAGTTACGTGGGCAACAACGACTGGGCCGATTCTTCGCGACCACTGCCGTTTTTCAATGACACCCGCGATGCACTTGGCGGTCTGTCGGACATTGGCAAACAGGCCGTGCATCGCCTCAACGATCTGGGCGTAATCATCGATGTATCGCAGATGTCGACCAAGGCACTGGAACAGGTTGCGCAACTGAGTCGCGCACCGATCGTGGCCTCCCATTCGGCACCACGGGCACTGGTTGATATCCCGCGCAATATCAGCGACCAGGAAATGCAACTGATCAAGAACAGCGGCGGTGTCGTGCAGATCGTCGGCTTCCCGACTTACCTGCGCCCGTTGAGCCAGGCGACCCAGGACAAGCTCAACGCACTGCGCGCCCGGTTTGATCTGCAACCGCTGCAAAACCTGGAAATGGCGCTGATGCCTGGCGACCCGATCATTACCGTATGGCCGGAACAACGCTTTGGCGAGTACGCCGGCCAGCTCTATTCAATTGTCGACGAAGAACCGAAGGCAAACCTCAAGGACTTCGGCGACGCCATTGATTACGCCGTGAAGAAAATCGGCATCGACCATGTCGGCATCAGTTCCGACTTCAACGATGGCGGCGGCCTGGACGGCTGGAAGGACGTCAGCGAAGCGCGCAACGTTACCGCCGAGTTGATCTCCCGTGGTTACAGCGAGGCCGACATTGCCAAATTGTGGGGCGGCAACTTCCTGCGGGTCTGGGAACAGGTACAAAAGTCCTCCAAACCTGTCGTCAACCGCTGACACCTCTTCGAACAAGCGATCAGAACTCATGACCAACCGTCGTTCTTTCCTCAAGCAGGCCGGCATCCTTGCCGCCGGCCTGCCCCTGGGCGCTGCCGTCAACCTGCCGGCCCGCGCCGCCAATCCACAACCGCTCGCCGGGAACAAATGGGCCCAATTGCGCCAATTGTTCGATCAGGACCCGGATTACCTGCATTTCGCCAACTTCCTCGTGACCTCGCATCCGCGCCCGGTGCGTGAAGCCATCGAACGCTATCGAGTGACCCTCGACCGCAATCCCGGACGAGCGATGGATTGGGATCTGGGTGAAACCGAAAAGCGCGAGCAAGCCGTGCGCGAATGGGCCGGTCGCTACCTCAAGGCCAAGCCCGAGCAGATCGCCCTCACCGGCAGCACCACCGAAGGTCTGGCGCTGATCTATGGCGGCATCCATGTGCGCGCCGACCAGGAAATTCTCACCACCGAACACGAGCATTACTCGACTCACTACACGCTGGGTTATCGCCAACAGAAAGATGGCGTAAAGGTGCGCAAACTGAAGTTGTTCGACAGCAGCGCAAAGGCGTCCGTCGACGAAATACTGACCCGTATCGACCAGGGCATTCGCCCCGAAACCCGCGTACTGGGCATGACCTGGGTGCAATCGGGCAGCGGCGTGAAACTGCCGATCGGCGAGATCGGCAAACTGGTGGACCGGCACAATCGCCAGCGCGCGGAAAAGGATCGCATCCTGTACGTCGTCGACGGCGTGCACGGTTTCGGTGTCGATGACCTCGACTTCCCCGACATGCACTGCGACTTCTTTATCGCCGGCACCCACAAGTGGATGTTCGGCCCCCGTGGCACCGGAATCATTTGCGCACGCTCCAGCGAACTCAAGGACGTCACCCCGACCATCCCGACCTTCTCCGAAGCCACCACGTTCTCGACCATCATGACCCCCGGCGGGTATCACAGTTTCGAACACCGCTGGGCGCTGGACGAAGCTTTCAAGCTGCATTTGTCGCTGGGCAAGCGCGAAGTGCAAACGCGCATTCACGAACTCAACACCTACGCCAAGAACCGCTTGCTGGAACACCGCTCGATTGAACTGGTGACACCACGCAGCGCCGATTTGTCCGCTGGTTTTACCTTCTTCCGGATCAAGGATCGCGACTGCGATCAGGTCGCCGCCCGCCTCATGCAAAACCGCGTGGTGTGTGACGCGGTGGAGCGTGACGCCGGCCCGGTAATCCGCATCGCACCCGGCCTGCTGAACAGCGAAAACGACATCGAGCGTTTCATGGCCGTACTCGACAAACAGCTGTGACGCCCCGCTTTCCTTTAAACGAGATGACTCATGAAACGTGATCTGCTGACCCCTGCCCTCGGCGCCAGCGCGCTCAAGGCACTGGCCCTCGCCGCCCTCATGACCGGTCTGCTGCCGAGCGCCGCGCAGGCCGCGACGCCGCCCGCCGCAGGCAAAGTATTCAAGGACTGCAAAGACTGCCCGGAAATGGTCGTGCTACCGGCCGGCACCTTCACCATGGGCACGCCGGAGGATGAAGTTGGCCGCGAACCCGACGAAGGCCCGATGCATGAAGTGACCTTCGCCAAACCCTTCGCCATGAGCCGCTTCCAGATCACCGCGGGTGAGTGGGACAGCTACATTCGCGAAAGCGGTGCGGTGATCGCCAACGGCGACACGCGGCCCGGTCGCGAGTGCATCGCAAGCAAGCCGCGCTATCCGCAAACCCCGCGTCAGCCAGCGGTGTGCATGGACTTCCAGGACATCAAGAACTACGTCGCCTGGCTGTCGAAAAAGACCGGACAGAAGTACAGCATGCTCAGCGAAGCCCAGCGCGAATACGGAGCCCGGGCAGGATCCAAAGGCCCCTTCCCCTTCCCGTTCGACGAGGGCAAGGGCTATAGCATCGCCAAACACGCCAATACTTACGGCCCGGCGGACGGTTACAGTTTCAGCTCGCCGGTGGGCAGCTACCCGGCCAACGCCTTTGGCCTGTACGACATGCACGGCAATGTCTATGAGTGGGTCGAAGACTGCTATCACCCGGACTACAACGGTGCGCCAACCGATGGCAGTGCGTGGCTGGAGCCCAACTGCGACACCCTGCGCATTCGCGGCAATGATTGGGGTGAAGCGCCGGTCTTCTCCCGTTCGGGCAACCGCAACGACATCGATCCGAAGACCCGCGGCGACTGGATCGGTTTCCGTGTCGTGCGTGAGTTGTAATCCGCAGTAACGTTTCTCCTCTCCCCCCGGTCGCCGCCAGTCGGCGACCGTCTAAATTAAGCACCGGATCAGACGTTCTACAGGGTATCTGCCTTTACGACCCAAGGAACTGTCCTGTCATGACCCAGCCTACGCGCGGTGCAATTCATGAATTGTTCACCCTACTCAAACCTTTTCGGCTCGTCGTCGCACTGTCGGTCATTCTGGGTATGGTCGGTGGCCTGAGTGTCACGGTCCTGCTGGCCACCATCAATAACGCGCTGCACTCCGAATCCGGTCTGACCCAGGGCGTGGTCGCGCTGTTCGGAGGCCTGTGTGTGCTGGCGCTGCTCAGCTCGATCTGCTCGGACATCGGCACCAACTATGTCGGCCAGCACATCATTGCCACACTGCGCAAACAACTGGGCGAAAAGGTGCTGTCGGCACCGATCGAACAGATCGAACGCTATCGCAGCCATCGTCTGATTCCGGTGCTGACCCACGACGTCGACACCATCAGCGACTTCGCCTTCGCCTTCGCGCCACTGGCCATCTCGCTGACCGTCACCCTCGGTTGCATGGGGTACCTGGCGATGCTGTCGTGGCCAATGTTCCTGATCATGGTGGTGGCGATCCTGATCGGCACGGGCATCCAGTACTTCGCCCAGGGTCGCGGAATCAAGGGTTTCTTCGCCGCCCGTGACGCTGAAGACGAACTGCAAAAGCACTACAACGCGATTGCCGAAGGCGCCAAGGAACTGCGCATTCACCGCCCGCGCCGCCAGCGCATGTTCAACAGCGGCATCAAGGGCACTGCCGACTTCATCTGCAAGACCCAGATCAAGTCGATCAACACGTTCGTGATTGCCAAAAGCTTTGGCTCGATGCTGTTCTTTGTGGTCATCGGTCTGGCGCTGGCCCTGCAATCGTTCTGGCCCAGCGCTGATAAAACCGTGATGAGCGGTTTCGTCCTGGTGCTGCTGTACATGAAAGGTCCGCTGGAACACCTGGTCGGCACCTTGCCGGTGGTCAGCCGCGCGCAGATCGCCTTCCGCCGCATCGCTGAACTGTCGGCGCAGTTCTCCTCGCCCGAGCCGCATCTGCTGCTCAGCGATCAGGGCCAGAAAGCCGAACCGGTGCAGAGCCTGGAACTCAAGGACGTGCGCTACGCCTTCCCTGCTGTAGGCGAGGCCAACCCGTTCACGCTGGGGCCGGTGAACCTGAAGATCGAACAAGGCGACATCGTATTCATCGTCGGCGAAAACGGCTGCGGCAAGACCACCCTGATCAAACTGCTGCTGGGCCTGTATCCGCCACAGCAAGGAGAAATCCGCCTCAACGGCGAATGCGTGACCGCCCTCACCCGCGACGATTACCGCCAGTTGTTCACCACGGTCTTTGCCGACTACTACCTGTTCGATGACGTGGTGCAGGGCGATACGCACATTCCCGACGACGCCAACAAATACCTGCAACGCCTGGAAATCGCCCACAAGGTCAGCGTGCAGGATGGCAGCTTCACCACCACCGATCTGTCTACCGGCCAGCGCAAGCGTCTGGCGCTGGTCAATGCCTGGCTGGAGGAGCGCCCGGTGCTGGTGTTCGACGAATGGGCTGCCGATCAGGATCCGACCTTCCGCCGGATCTTCTACACCGAGCTGCTGCCCGACCTCAAACGCCTGGGCAAGACCATCATCGTGATCTCCCACGATGACCGTTACTTCGATGTCGCCGACCAACTGGTGCGCATGGATGCCGGCAAAGTCAAAACCGCACTCAACCCGGCCTGACACGCCAACCGCTCAGGGATGAGCTGATCCCGCCTTCGCGCGATAGCAGAGTTTGTCGCGGTTCGCGGGATTTTTTCCGGTTTTTACGCAGTGTTGCGTCTAATTATCATTAACTAATAAAACTGCACTCGCACTTCAGGAGCATCCCGAGCAAATGCAAGCCTTAACGTTGTCCCGTACCCCTCTGGCTGAGGCCGTTTCCCGCCGCCATCCGCGCGGCGCAATGCTGTCAGGTGCTCTGCTGACGCTGATGCTGTTGGCCAGCACCCAGGCTCAAGCGACGCCTGTCGACGTCAACATCCCTGCGCAATCGCTCTCCAAAGCACTGCAACAACTTGGGCAACAGGCCAATCTGCAGATTCTCTACAGCCCGGAAACCCTGGCTGGCCTGCAGTCGAGCGCGGTATCCGGACACCTGGAGCCGAAACAGGCGCTGGACAACATGCTGCTGGGGAGCGGCATGACCTATCAACTGACCGGCAACTCCGTTTCGCTGATGCCGGCCACCGGTGCAGGTGCGGGAAACGCACTGGAGCTGGGCGCGGTATCGATTTCCGGCAAGGCGCCGGGGTCGACCACTGAAGGTACCGGGCTGTACACCACGTACTCGTCCAGCAGTTCGACGCGTCTGAACCTGACACCCAAGGAAACCCCGCAGTCACTGACCGTCATGACCCGTCAGCGCCTCGACGACCAGCGCCTGACCAACCTCAGCGATACCCTCGACGCCACACCGGGCGTCATCGTGCTGCGTGACGGCCAGGGTGCAGAGTCCGACGGTTACTTCTCCCGTGGATTCGAGATCCAGAACTTCGAAATCGACGGCGTGCCGACCGTCAAACGCATGGACAACTACACCCAGAGCATGGCGATGTATGACCGTGTGGAAGTGGTGCGTGGCGCCACCGGCCTGATCAGCGGCCTGGGCAGCCCCTCGGCCACCATCAACCTGATCCGCAAGCGCCCGACTGCCGAAGCACAGGCCAGCGTCACCGCTGAAGTCGGCAACTGGGACCGCTACGGCACCGGTTTCGATGTCTCCGGGCCGTTGACCGAAACCGGCAACATCCGTGGCCGCCTGGTCGGCGACTTCAAGACCGAACAGTCCTGGGTTGACCGCTACAAGCAGGATTCGCAGCTGATGTATGGCATCACTGAATTCGACCTGAGCGAAGACACCTTGCTGACCATGGGTTTCAGCTACCAGCGCACCGACGTCGACTCGCCAATGCGCTCGGGCCTGCCGACCCGCTTCACCGACGGCTCGCGCACCAACCTCAAGCGCTCCCTGAACTCGGCACAGACCTGGTCTTATAACGACCACGAACAAACCAGCTTCTTCACCTCGATCGAACAACAGTTCGGCAATGGCTGGAGCGGCAAGGTCGAACTGACTCACTCCGAGAACAAATTCGACGAAGTCTTCAACTACGTCAACGGTGGCCTGAACCCCGACGGCAGCGGCACGACCCAACTGCCGGTGCGCTTCTCCGGTACCCCGCGCCAGAACAACATCGACGCCTACCTGACCGGTCCGTTCGGCTTGCTGGGTCGCGAGCATGAGCTGATCGCCGGTGTGACCCTGTCCAATTACTACGAAAACGTGCCGAGCTACGGTGGCTGGAAATACGACTACTCCGGCTCCCCTGCCGGCGCCATCGACAACCTGTTGAACTGGAACGGCGACTCGGTTAAACCCGAATTCAACGTCACCGGCAAATCCACCGTCGATGAAACGCAATACGCCGCTTACCTGGCTACCCGCCTGCACGCCACCGATGACCTGAGCATCCTGCTCGGCAGCCGCGTGGTCGACTGGCATCGCGACATCGAAGACAAGCCGTACGGCGCAGCAGAAACCAAGACCAAAGAATCGGAAACCGGTGTCTACATTCCGTACGCGGGTGTGGTCTACGACGTCAACGACACCTGGTCGCTGTATGCCAGCTACACCAAGATCTTCAACCCGCAATCGTCCTGGGTTCGCGACATCAACAACAAGCCTCTGGACCCGATGGAAGGCACCGGCTACGAAGTCGGCGTCAAGGGCAGCCACTTCGATGGCAAGCTGAACTCCAGCTTCGCGCTGTTCAAGATCGAGCAGGACAACCTGGCGATCTGGATCGACACCCCGGGCGGCAATACCTACAAGTCCGAACAAGGCACCACCACCAAAGGTGCTGAATTCACCCTCGATGGCGAACTGGCCGAAGGCTGGCAAGCGTCTGCCGGTTACGCCTATGCCGTCAGCACCGATGCCGATGACCAGCGCATCGTCACCACCCTGCCCCGTCACAGCCTCAAGACCTTCACCAGCTATCGCCTGCCGGGCATTCTGGACAAAGTCACGGTTGGCGGCGGTGTGAACTGGCAGAGCAAGACCGGTGCCGACCTGCATACCTTCCAGCAAGGCAGCTACGCCGTCACCAACCTGCTGGCACGCTACGACATCAGCAAAAACCTCAGCGCCTCGGTCAACCTGAACAACGTATTCGACCGCGAATACCTCAGCTACGCCGGCGACCACGGCATGTACGGCGCACCGCGCAACATCATGACCGGCTTCAAGTACACGTTCTGATTTAACCGCTGCAATGCAAAAAAGCGCCCCGGTCTGACCGGGGCGCTTTTTTTATGGATGAAGGTATAACGGCAAGTCAAAGCATGCGGAAGGAGGACGGGTTACATTCGAACTGCACCAATGGCAAACAAGGTTTCAAACCGGAACAAACAAGCGCCTGAAACCGGGTATCACGGTCGGCCTGTTCGCGAGCAGGGACGGGATTGAAGGCCTGATGTGGAATGAAGCGCACATCAGGCCAGGGCGGATCAGACCGTTTCGGGATACATCACGGTTCGCAGCACGCTTACCAGTTCCTGATAGATCGCCTCCACTTCTTCGGTGACCATGCGCATGCGCAGGAAGTCATGCACGTGGCCACTGAACTCGCGGCATTCAAGCAACCCTCCGGTGCTGGCCAAGCGTTCGGCGTAGGCACGGCCTTCATCGACCAGCGGATCGAAACCGGCCAGCGCCACGTAGGCCGGGGCTGCGCCGTTGAGGTCGGGGCTCAGCAGTGGCGAGAAACGCCAGTCGCTACGATCCTCGATGCTGCGGGCGTAGTGCTGGTAGAACCATTCCAGCGTTTCGCTCTCCAGCAGGTAGCCTTCGCCGAGCAGGTCCATCGATTCACGGCGCTGCGAAGCGTCGGTCACCGGGTAGCAGAGCAATTGCAGGCACGGTTTCAGCGCGCCGGCGGCGCGCGCCTCAAGTGCAAGCACGGTCGCCAGTGTGGCGCCAACACTGTCGCCGCCGAACACCAGACGCGACAGATCGAGATCGAATTCGCCGGCCTGTTCGCGCAGCCAATCCAGTGCATCGGCGCAATCATGCAACGCCACCGGGAATTTGTGTTCCGGCGCCCGGCGGTAGCCGACCGACAGCACCGCACAAGGCGTGCGCGCGCAGAATTCGCGGCAAATACCGTCGTGGGAATCAAGGCTGCCGACGACAAAACCACCGCCGTGCAAAAACAGCAGTACCGGCAAGACACCGCCCCTGTGCAACGGGCGGTACAGCCGCAAGGTCAGCTCGGCGCCGTCGCGGGCAAGATGTCGCACCTCATTCACCTCAACATCCGGCACCTCCCAACGCATCTGTTGCGACGACTGCTCGAACGCCTCACGGGCCTGCTCGGGTGTCCCTTGGTGAAACGCGTCGTTCCGACTGTCTTCGACCAGATCTAGAAACGCCGCTACTTCCGAATTCAATGACATGCACCACATCCCGGGCCGATGCTCACAATGCGCACCGGCCCTCTCAAAAAGTTGAAGACCGGCTCAACGCGCCGACTGTTGCAGGCAATGTTCGACCAACGCTTCCAGCTCGGTCTGATACTGCTGCATCAAGGCCTCGATGGTGCTTGGGCGGAAGCGACGAGTGCTGTACATGCAACGCATCGACAACTTGCCGTCAAACACCTGACCAACGATTTCCAGCCAGTTGCCGAGGTTGGCATCCAGGCTGTAAACATCGCCGATGTGCTCGTCCGCCGGCATCAACATCGCCTGCTCATCAAAGGTCTGATCGAACTGCCCCAGATAGTTGAAGGTCAACCGCGCCTGCGGCAACGCCGCCAGACGCTGTTGCACCGATGCATCGGCCATGTAGCGCAGCGCGCCGTAGCCGACGCCTTTCTGCGGCACGGCTGCCAACTGCTCGCGTACCGCCAGGATCGACGCGCCGAAATCCTGCTCCGCCAACGGCGCCAGCCGCACCGGGAACATGGTGGTGAACCAGCCGAGCGTGCGGCTCAGGTCCAGCCCTTCGACCAGGTCCTCACGACCGTGCCCTTCCAGTTGCACCAGCACCGATTCGGCCTCGCTCCAGCGACACAGCACACGACCCAGAGCGGTCAGCAGCAGATCGTTGATCTGCGTGCCGTACACCGCCGGCGCCTGTTTGAGCAATTGCCCGGTGCGGGCGGCGTCGAGGCCCATGAACGTTTCTTCGCGAAAACGCACCAGGTTCTTGCCGCGCGGGTTGTCACACGGCAGATCCTTGCCCGGCTGATCCAGTTGTCCGAGCCAGTATTCCAGCTCTTGCCCGACCAGTGCCGGCACCTGCG
Organism: Pseudomonas sp. UV AK001; assembly: GCF_046097675.1. Classification (NCBI taxonomy): domain Bacteria; kingdom Pseudomonadati; phylum Pseudomonadota; class Gammaproteobacteria; order Pseudomonadales; family Pseudomonadaceae; genus Pseudomonas; species Pseudomonas sp. UV AK001. The sequence continues at coordinate 148,172 of NZ_JBJUVZ010000008.1, read as the reverse complement.
CCGCCAGGCCATCGGCCCAGGCGCGATAGCTGCTGGTGCGCTGCGCCAGTTGCGGCTCACGGCCCTGACTGAACGCCTCGTAAGCCAGTTGCAGGTCTTGCAGGAACACCCGCCACGACACCGCATCGATCACCAGGTGATGCACCACCAACAGCAGGCGCACCTCGCCGTCCGGCAGATTCACCAGCAGGCCGCGCATCAGTGGCCCGTCGAGCAGATTCAGGCTGCGTTGGGTTTCGTTGACCAATGCGTCCAACTGTTCGATGTCGCTGATCTCACGCTGCCACAGCAACGGGTTCTGCTCGGCGATACGCAGGCTGTCCTGCAACGTTTGATAGTGCTGCAACCAGCGGCCCTGATCCTGATAGAAGCGCAGCCGCAACGAGTCGTGCTGCGCCAGCATCAACCGTAGCGTCTGCTCCAGCGCCGGGGCATCCAGCGCCTGGCGCGAACGCAGCATCATCGCCTGGTTGAAATGGTGCGGCTCGCTCATGCCCTCGGCGAAGAACCACTCCTGGATCGGCAACAGACCAAACGCTCCCGCCTGCGCGACGTGGCTGTTGTCGGCAGTCTGGCTCGAGCGGGTGACCGCTTGCTGGTCGAACAGGTTGCCAATGGTCTGGAAGCGCATCAGGTCGCGCAGCTTGATGTCCAGTTTCAGTTGCGGATGGTTCCGCGACCGGGAAATCACCTGCAGGCTGAGAATCGAATCACCGCCCAGTTCGAAGAAGTTGTCGCTGATGCCGACCTGCTCCACTTGCAATACGTCGGCCCAGATCTCGGCCAACCAACGCTCCTGCTCGTTGCGCGGCGCCTGATATTGATCGGCGCAAAACTCGGGCGCCGGCAGCGCTTTGCGATCCAGTTTGCCGTTCGGCGAGATCGGCAGGCGCGCCAGACCAATGATCTGCAGCGGCACCATGTATTCCGGCAATTGCGCACGCAACAGGGTCTTCAGACGCTCACCGGCGTTGTCGTCGGTGCTGACCACGTAGCCGATCAACTGTTTGCCGGAGACGCCGTCACGGGCGATGACCACGGCATCGGTGACACCCTCCTGAGCACGCAGGCAGGCTTCGATTTCACCCAGCTCGATGCGGAAACCGCGAATCTTCACTTGATGGTCGGCGCGGCCGACGTAATCGAGGATGCCGTCATGGCGCAGGCGCACCAGGTCACCGCTGCGGTACAGACGACTGCCCGGCGCCCCGAACGGATCCGGCACGAAACGCTCGGCGGTGATGGCCGCACGGCCATGGTAACCACGGGCAACCCCGTAGCCTCCGATGTACAACTGGCCGGACAAGTCCTGTGGCAGCGGATTGAGATCATCGTCCAGCACCCACAGCGAGCGTTGACCGACCACTCGCCCGATCGGCGCATAGGCGGCAGCGCAGGCTTCATCGTTCGGCGCTTTCCAGAGCATCGGCGTGACCACGGTTTCGGTCGGGCCGTAACCGTTGGTGATGAACTGCGGCTGCAACACGCGGCGCACTTGCGCCAGGGTCTGCTCCGGCACAGCGTCCCCCCCCAGGCAATAAATGCGCACCTTCGGCACGGTCATGCCGCTGGCCTCGACGTACTCGGCCACCTGTTTGAGGTAGGCCGGCGGGAAGCAGGCGATATCGATCGAACGGTTGAGCAAGGCGTGGCTGGTCTGCTCCGGCGTCCACAGTTCATGATCGCGCAGCACCAGCGTGCCGCCAAAGGCCAGGGTAGTGAGCCAACGTTCATGGGCGCCGTCAAAGGCGAACGACATGAAGTGCAATTCGCGCGTGCCGGCGTCCATCTCGTACAACTCGCGGATTGCCTGGCAATGCATGCTCAGCGGTCCGTGGGTCACCGCCACACCTTTGGGCAAACCGGTGGAACCCGAGGTGTAGATCAGGTACGCGAGGCTGTCGTCACAGGTCTGTACTTGCGGTGCCGTGTCCGGGTACTGATTGCCATCGAAAAGATCGAGATCAAGCAATGGCAAATTCGCCGGCAATGGCAAACGCTGGCTGGCGGCGCCACGGCTGATCATCTGACGCATGCCGGAGTCTTCGATCATGAAGGCCAGGCGATCGGCCGGATAGTCGATGTCCAGCGGCACGTAAGCGGCGCCGCTTTTGAACACGGCAAGCAAGGCCACCAGCATGTCGAGCGAACGTTCCAGTGCGACACCGATCAGGACTTCCGGACCGGCACCCGCCGCGATCAAATGATGCGCCAGCTGGTTGGCACGGCGCTCGAGTTGCGCGTAGCTCAACTGCTCGCCACCACATTCGGCGGCAATGGCCTCGGGGCGTTGCGCGGCAATCATCGCCGGCAACAGCTCACGCCGGTGCACCGCCGCCGGTTCTGCGCCCCACTGCTGCAGGGCTTGCCATTGCGGCGCGGCCAGACGCTGCAGGTTACCCAGACGCTCCGTCGGCTGCTGCATCATGCTGTGCAGCAACACTTCCATGGTCTGGCGGATCCGCTCGACCGCTTCGACACTGAAACGATCACGCAGGAACAGGTACTCGATGGAAAACTCTTCCCCCAGATGCACGGCCAGGTCCATCGGGAAGTTGGTCACGTCGTGGCTGGCCGAGGTGCCGAAGCGCAGGCCGCCCGGCGCCTGTTCCAGACGCTGGTCGATCGGGTAGTTCTCGAACACGATGATGCTGTCGAACAAGGCTTGCCCGCCCTGCCCCGACCAGCGCTGAATGTCAGCCAGCGGTGCGTGAGCATGTTCACGCAGATCGAGGTTATAGGCCTGCAGACTGCTCAGCCAGGCATTCAGCGGCTGCGCCGGATCGAGGGTCTGAATCACCGGCAGGGTGTTGATGAACAGCCCCAGCATGCTGCCGGCATTCGGCAACCCTTCCGGGCGCCCGGCCACGGTGGCACCAAACGCCACGCTGTGCTGACCGGTGTAGCGCTGCAACAGCAGCAACCATGCGCCTTGAATCAGCGTGTTGGCGGTAATGCCCTGAGCCCGGCAATGCTGCTGCAACAACGCGGTCTGCCGAGCATCCCAACGGGTGTACAACGCCTGGTGGCCGTGCTCGGCGGACTCGTGACGCGGGTGCATCGCCTGGCTCAGCGCGGTCGGTTCGACCAGTGTCTGCAAGTGGCCGCGCCAGAACTGCTCGAGTTGCGTCGAATCCTGCTGCTGCAACCACGCGATAAAGTCGCGATAACGACCGCTCTCGCCTTCGACCTGGCCGGTGGCGTAGTGCTGCAGTACCTCGCCGAACAACTGCGAACTGCTCCAGCCGTCCATCAGGATGTGATGGCTGGTCCAGATCAGCTGGTACTTGTCGGCGTCCAGACGAATCAGGCGCGTGCGTTGCAACGGCATGCGGTCCAGCTCAAAGCCCTGAACCCGCTGCTGACGGGCGAACTCGGCGAGTTCCGCCTCATCCATCGGCGTATCCAGCGCTTGCAGGTCAACAATGCCCTGACGATGGACGACCTGCACCGGTGACGCCTGGCTGTCTTGCCAATGGAACGACGTGCGCAGGATTTCGTGACGCTGCACCACGCATTCCCACGCGGCACGGAAGCGCTCGATATCGAGGCCTTCCACCGACAGGTTGAGCTGGTTGACGTAAAGATCGTCGCCATCATCGGACAAGGTGTGGAACAACATGCCCTGCTGCATCGGCGACAGCGGATAGATGTCTTCGATGTCCGTAACCGGTACCGGCAAACCGTCCAGACGCGCCTGGCCCAGCGCTGCCAGCGGGAAGTCCGACGGCGTCAGGCCGTGGTTGCCCGGGGCCACGCAGTGTTCGATCAGCGCCGTCAGTTCACGCCCGTATTCATCGGCCACTGCCTGCACGGTCGCGGTGTCGAACATCTGTTCGCTGAAGCTCCACGACAGGCTCAGTTCACCGCCATACACCTGACCGTTGACCGACAGCCAGTTACCCAACGGGGCGCGCTCGCTGAGGTCACTGCCGGCACTTTCGCCGGCCGGCAGGAACAACGCGGCTTCATCGAACTGGCTATCGAACTGGCCGAGGTAGTTGAAGGTGATTTTTGGCGTAGGCAGTGCTGCCAGCGCCTCACGCGCCGAGGCATCGCCCAGATAACGCAAGGCGCCAAAACCGATGCCCTTGTCGGGAATCGCACGCAGTTGCTCCTTGATCTGCTTGATCGAATCTGCGAAACCGCTGGCCGGCGTCAGGTGCACCGGGAACACGCTGGTGAACCAGCCGAGGGTGCGGCTCAGATCGATATCGTCGAACAGATCTTCACGACCATGACCTTCCAGCTGAATCAGTGCCGAGGCATGCCCGTTCCAGCGGCTGATGACCCGCGCCAGTGCGGTCAGCAGCAAGTCGTTGACCTGCGTGCGATAAGCCGCCGGAGCCTGTTGCAACAGTTGTCTGGTCAGCTCAGGCGCAAGGCGCGTCTGCACACTTTGCGCGTAGCGGTTTTCCAGGCTGCCGTCCGGGCGCTCGCACGGCAAAGTGGCGGTCGCCCCCTGCAAGTGCTCATGCCAGAAGGCCTGTTCGTCATCGAGGCTGGCGGTGTGCGCCTGCAGGCGTTCAGCCCAGGCTTTGAAGGCACTGGTCTTGGCCGGCAGCGCGACCTCGCGCCCGGCCTGGATCTGGCCGAACGCGGTTTGCAGATCCTCCAGCAGGATCCGCCATGAGACACCGTCGACCACCAGGTGATGCACCACCAGCATCAAGCGCTGAGTGTGGTCAGGCAGATCGAACAGCACACCGCGCAGCAGCGGGCCGCCGCACAGTTCGAGACTGCCCTGTGCCTGCTGGCAGATCACTTCGATTTCAGCCGAATCCGTCAGCGTGCGCTGCCAGAGCAGTTCTTGCACAGGCTCGACTTGACGGTGAGTGGCTGTCCAGCCCTCAGGCGTTTCACTGAACGACAGGCGCAAGGCATCGTGATGCGCAACCAGTGCCTGGAGCACCTGCGCAACGGTTCCGGCGTGCAGGGTCATCGCCGGTTTGAGCAGCAACGACTGGTTCCAGTGATGCCGCTCGGGGATCTCGCTGGCGAAGAACCATTGCTGGAACGGCAACAACGGCGTCGTACCGCTGACCGGCCCCTGGTCGATGCTCAGCAGCGTACCGCCCGACTGTGCCACCGCCGCCAGTGCCTGCACGGTCTGGTGCTGGAACAGATCCTTGGGCGTGAACTGGATGCCGGCCTGCCGAGCACGGCCGACCACTTGAATCGAGATGATCGAATCACCGCCCAGCTCGAAGAAGTTATCCGTGGCGCTGACCCGCTCCAGGCGCAGCACATCGGCCCAGATCGTGGCGATGCGTTGCTCCATTTCATTGCGCGGCGCCACGTAGCCGTTCTGCATCAGACTGGCGTCCGGTGCCGGCAGCGCCTTGCGATCCAGCTTGCCGTTCGGGGTCACCGGCAGGTTCGCCAGCACCAACAAGTGCGCCGGCACCATGTGCGTCGGCAGACTCTCCTTGAGGGCGTTGCGCACGCTGTCGCGCCATTCGCCCAGTTGTGCCTCTTCCACCGGCTGCGTCGGTACCAGATAGGCCACCAGTTGTTTGCCGCTCGGGCCGGCATGCGCCAGCACCACGGCTTCGCGCACGCTGCTCAGTTCCAGCAGGCGCGCTTCGATTTCGCCCAGTTCGATGCGGAAACCACGGATTTTCACTTGGTTGTCGACACGACCCTGATAGTCGAACACGCCATCGGCGCGCTCACGCACCAGGTCACCGCTGCGGTACAGGCGACTGCCCGGCGCCCCGAACGGATCGGGTACGAAGCGTTCGGCGGTCATCGCCGGGCGATCCAGATAACCCCGGGCCAGCCCGGTGCCGCCCAGATACAACTCGCCCATCACGCCCTGTGGCAAAGCGTTGAGGTCAGCGCTGAGCACACAGGTGCTGCGGTCGCCGATCCGCGTGCCGATCGGTGCATAGGCAGCGCCGCACTCGTCATGGCGCCCGGCCTTCCAGATCAACGGGGTAACCACGGTTTCCGTCGGCCCGTAACCGTTGATGATGTACTGCGGTGCCAGTGCTGCACGCGCCCGCTCGAAACTGTCATTGGGCACGGCATCGCCGCCGAAGCAGTAGATGCGCACCGCCGGCGGCTGGCCAACCTGTTCGGCGTGCTCGGCCAATTGTTGCAGGTACACCGGCGGGAACGCCGCCACCGTCACGCCGTGCTGTTGCATGGCGGTATAGGTCTGCTCCGGGCTCCACAGACTGTCATCGCGCAGCAACAGCCGCGAGCCATGGGTCAGCGGAGTCAGCCAGCGTTCATGAGCACCGTCGAAGGCGAACGACATGAAATGCAGTTCGCAATCGTCCGGGGTCATTTCATAACGCTGACCGATCGCCTGGCAATGCATCGCCAGCGGCCCGTGCTCCACGCACACCCCCTTGGGCTGGCCGGTGGAGCCCGAGGTGTAAATCACGTAAGCAAGGTTTTGCGCGTGCACCGCGACCTGCGGCGCAACGTCTGGCCATTCGGCGGTCGGCAACGTGTCCAGATCCAGTGCGCGCAAACCGGTGCTCAGCGGCAACCGGGGGCGCAATTGCGAATCGCTGAGCAACAGCGCGATGCCCGAATCTTCGATCAGATAGGCCAGGCGCTCGCGCGGATAACTGGCATCCAGCGGCACATAGGCGCCGCCGGCCTTGAGCACCGCAAGCAAGGCCACCAGCATCGACGGGCTGCGCGGCAGCGCTACGCCGACACGCACTTCCGGCCCGACGCCTTCATTGATCAGCACATGCGCGAGGCGGTTGGCCTGGCTTTCAAGCTCGGCGAAGGTCAACGCCTGATCGCCACAACGCACGGCTTCCTGTTGCGCCTGCTGCGCCGCGATCACCGCGATGCGCTGATGCACCAGCAACGGATCCGTGCACGGTTGCGCACGATTGCTGTCTTGCAAACGGCGCTGTTCCTCGCCACTGAGCAGGGTCAACGCGCCGAGACGCGCATTCGCCGACTGCACGAACTGCTCCAGCAGCGAGGCCAGTTGCGCGTGCAAGCGCACAATCGCATCCGGGCTGAAACTGGCGGCGGCAAAGCTGTAATGCACCGACAGGGTTTCACCGAGGTTGACCCCGACCGTCAGCGGGAAGTTGGTTTGTTCACGGGTGTCGACCGCGCCAAATTTCAGGCCAAGCGACGAGCCTTGCTCCAGCGCTTCGGAGATCGGGTAGTTCTCGAACACCAACAGGTTGTCGAACAGGCCATCGCTGCCCTGCCCCGACCAACGCTGGATATCGGCCAGTGGCGTGTGTTCGAAATCACGCAGGCCAATGTTGAGTTCCTGCACGGTTTGCAGCCACTGGCTGACCGTCACTTGCGGTTCCGGACGGGCAATCACCGGCAAGGTGTTGATGAACAGGCCGACCTGCTGCTCGACCCCCGGCAGATTGGCCGGACGCCCCGACACGGTAGCGCCGAAGGCCACGGTCGGTTGCCCGGTGTAACGTTGCAACAGCAACAGCCACGCCGCTTGCACCAGGGTGTTGAGGGTGACTTTTTGCTGACGGGCAAACTCGCTCAAGCGCAACGTGCCAGTGGCGTCGATCCACTGCTGATAGTGTCCGGTACCGCCCTCGGCGCTCGCCGAACGGTCCGCCAGCCCCTGGGCCAGACGGGTTGGCTCATCGAATTGAGCCAGACGCTCAAGCCAGAATTGCTCGCTGAGCTGGCTGTCCTGACGCTGCAGCCAGGCGATGTAATCGCTGTAGCGGCCGATGGGCGCTGCAGGCACTTGCCCGGCATAGCGTTGCAGCACTTCGCCGAGCAACTGCGAGTTACTCCAGCCGTCGAGCAAAATGTGGTGGCTGGTGTAGAGCAGTTCGTGACGGTCTTGCGCGGTGCGCACGACCACCAGGCGTAACAGCGGTACCTCGTTCAGATCGAATGGACGGTTGCGCTCGGCCTCAGCCAGCGCATCCAGCGCTTCGCCCGGCTGGCCGCGCCAGTCGTGAACGGTGAACGGCAGCGTGGCCGAGCGTTCGACGATTTGCAGCGGCTGAGCCTGCTCCCCTCCCCAGACAAATCGCGTGCGCAGAATGTCATGGGCTTCCAGCGCCGCTTGCCAGGCCTGACGGAAACGCTCGACATCAAGCCCTTCCACCGACACCCGCATCTGGTTGATGTAGTCGCCCGAACCCTGTTCGTACAGGGTGTGGAACAGCATGCCCTGCTGCATCGGCGACAGCGGATAAACGTTGTCCACCGATTGTGGATCGGTGATCAGCGTATCGAGCTGTGTCTGAGTCAGCTCAGCCAGCGGGAAGTCCGAGGGCGTCACACCGCGGTTGTGCGCCTCACAGCAATGGGCGATCAGCCCATTGAGTTCTTGCGCATAGTCGTCAGCCAGACGCTGGATCGTCGCCTGATTAAACATTTCGTGGCTGAACGACCAGCTGAGGTTGAGCTCGCCGCCGTAGACCTTGCCGTTGATGTCCAGCCAGTTGGCCAGCGGTGCCATCGGGCTCTGTTCGCGGCCAGTGCTCTCACTGGCGGGCACGAACAACGCGGCCTCGTCGAACTGGCTGTCGAACTGCCCCAGGTAGTTGAAGGTAATGCGTGGCACCGGTTGCGCGGCGAGTGTCTGCCGCGCGTGCTCATCGCCCAGGTAACGCAAGGCACCAAAACCGAGGCCTTTGTGCGGCACGCCACGCAGCTGTTCCTTGACCGCCTTGAGCGAGTCGGCCAGGCCCATGGCCGGGGTCAGGCGTACCGGGAACAGGCTGGTGAACCAGCCGACGGTGCGGCTCAGGTCGATGTCGTCGAACAGCTCTTCACGGCCATGACCTTCGAGCTGGATCAGGGTCGAGGCCTGACCGGTCCAGCGGCAGATCACCCGCGCCAGTGCCGTCAGCAACACATCGTTGATCTGCGTGCGATAGGCGGCGGGCGCCTGCTGCAAGAGCTGGCGGGTCTGATCCGCATTCAGGCGGGTTTCCACACTCACCGCGTGACGGTTCTGCAAGGTTGCCGCGGGGTTGTCGCAAGGCAGATCCGCGGGCGCTTCGCCCAACTGTCCGGCCCACCATGTCAGTTCGTTTTGCAGCTCACCGGCGGCGAACGTTTGCAGGCGTTGCGCCCAGTCCTTGAACGGGCTGGTCTTGGCCGCGAGTTTGATCGCTTGGCCGTTCTGCAGCTGCTCGCAAGCGTTCTGCAAATCTTCCAGCAACACGCGCCAGGACACACCGTCGACCACCAGGTGATGGATCGCCAGCAGCAGGCGCTGGCTACCGTCGGCCACACTCAGCAGCACGGCGCGCAACAGCGGGCCATTTTGCAGATCAAGACTGCCTTGGGCTGCGTCACACACTGCTTCGATTTCGTCGGCGTGCTGCACGCTCACTTGCTGCAGCAACGGCTGGTTATCCGCCGCGCGGTGCGTGGCCGTCCAGCCTTCAGCACCTTCGCTGAAGCTCAGGCGCAAGGCATCGTGATGCGCAACCAGTGCCTGCAAGGCCTGTTCGAGGACATCGGCGTCGACCGCTTGCGAAGGTTTCAGCAGCAGCGACTGGTTCCAGCGCTGACGTTCGGGAATCTGCAGTTCGAAGAATCGTTGCTGGAACGGCAGCAACGGCGTGCTGCCGGTGACGGCGCCCTGCTCGATGCTAAACGCCGCTTCACCCCGCTGGGCGACCCGGGCCAGACCTTGCACGGTCTGGTACTGGAACAGGTCCTTGGGGGTGATGCGCAGGCCGGCCTGACGCGCGCGGCTGACTACCTGGATGGAGATGATCGAGTCGCCGCCAAGGGCAAAGAAGTTATCCGTGACGCCCACCTGCTCCAGCCCGAGCACGGCCTGCCAGATCTCGCACAATTGCCGTTCGTTGTCGTTGCCCGGCGCGATATAGGTGTGCTGCTCCAGCGCTGCGTCAGGTTTGGGCAGCGCCTTGCGATCAAGCTTGCCGTTGGGGGTCAGCGGCAGTTGTTCGAGGAACAGCAAATGCGCCGGCACCATGTATTCCGGCAGGTGCTCGCGCAGACCGGCCTTGAGCACTTCACGCAGGCGCGCTTGTTCTTCGGCATTGCCCAGGGCAGCGCTCGGCACGATGTAGGCGACCAGTTGCTGGCCGCTCGCGCCGTCCTGCGCCAGTACCGCCAGTTCGCGCACCGAGTCTTGTTGCAGCAGACGTGCTTCGATCTCGCCCAGCTCGATGCGGAAACCGCGCACCTTGACCTGATGGTCGATACGCCCGACGTACTGCAGGTTGCCGTCCACCTGATAACGCGTCAGGTCACCGGTGCGATAGAAACGCTCGCCCGGAGCGCCGAACGGGTTCGGCAGATACTTTTCAGCCGTCAACGCCGGCCGGGCCAGGTAACCGCGCGTGATGCCGGCACCGGCCAGATACAGTTCGGCGGCGACACCTTGTGGCACCGGTTGCAGCTCACCATCAAGGACATAGCTGGCGGTGTGTTTCAGCGGCCGGCCGATGCTGGGCTGGCCACCCGCCGTGCGCCGTGTCCAGGTCGAATAGGTGGTGTCTTCCGACGGGCCGTACAGGTCGAAAACATGCTCGACCGTCGGCTGCGCATACAAGGTGTCGACCAGCGACTGCTTGAGCGGCTCGCCTGCCAGATTGATGATGCGCACGCTCGGCGGGATCTCGCCGCTGCGTTGCAAAGCGGCAATCGCCGACGGCACGGTGTTGATCAGGCGCACCTGATCGCGGGCCGGCAACTGCGGCAATTCCAGGGCATTACGGGCGATGATCAGCGAACCACCGTTGGCCAGGGTGACAAACAGCTCCCACACCGACAGGTCGAAACACACCGACGTCGAGGCCAGCACGCCTTGAATATCGTCGCGGCTGTACACCGATTGCGACCAGTTGATCAGCGCCAGCACGTTGCGATGGGCAATCGCCACGCCTTTCGGTTTGCCGGTGGAACCGGAGGTATAAATCACATACGCCAGGTTGTCGGCCGACACGCGCGTTTGCGGCGCATGCGACGGATACGCGGCGAAATCCTCGGCGGCGTTGTCCATCAGCAGTACGTCAGTGTCCGCCGCAATCGCCAGACTGGCGGCGACGTCCCGTTCGGTCAGCAGGCACAGCGCACGGCTGTCTTCGAGCATGTAGGCGACGCGGTCGGCCGGGTAATCCGGGTCGAGCGGCACGTACACGCCCCCGGCCTTGAGCACGGCCAGCAGCGCGACCAGCAGATTCTCCGAACGCTGCATCGCCACACCGACGCGCACCTCCGGGCCGACACCTCGTTCGATCAAGGCATGCGCCAACGGGTTGGCCCGTGCTTCAAGCTCGGCATAGGTCAGATGCCGCTCGGCGAAGGTCACCGCGCGCGCATCCGGGGTCTGCGCAGCCTGACGAGCGATCAATTGATGGATGCACAAATCGCTGGCAAACGGTGCGTCCACAGGGTTCCAGTCGTGCAGCAATACCTGCCGTTCACTGGCATCGAGCAACGGCAATTCGCCGACGCGTTGTTGCGCATCGCGGACGATGCCCTTGAGCAGCGCCTGCAAATGCCGGCCCATGCGCTCGATGGACGCAGTTTCAAACAGGTCGGTGGCGTAGATCAGCGAGGCCCACACCCCTTCCGGCGATTCATGGGTTTCCAGGGTCAGGTCGAACTGCGCCGTGAGGCTGTCCCAGTTCACGCTTTCAACCGCCAGCCCCGGCAATTGCATGGTCTGTCTGGCCTGCCGCGCGCCACTCTGATGGTTGAACATCACCTGGAACAACGGGCTGCGGCTCAGACTGCGTTCCGGCGCCAGGGCTTCGACCAATTGCTCGAACGGCAGATCCTGATGCGCCTGCGCGCCCAACGCCGATTGTTTGGCCTGGGCCAGCAAGGCGCTGAACGTCATGCTGCTGTCGAGGGTGGCGCGCAAGACCTGGGTGTTGACGAAGAAGCCGATCAGTCCTTCGGTTTCCGCACGGTTGCGGTTGGCAATCGGCACGCCGATGCGAATATCGTCCTGACCGCTGTAACGATGCAGCAAGGTCTGGAACGCTGCCAGCAACAGCATGAACATCGTCACGCCTTCACGGCGCGCGAGATCCTGCAGGCCTTTGCCCAACGCCGCGTCCAACTGCATGTCCAGACGTGCACCGCGATAGCTTTGCACCAGCGGGCGCGGGTGATCGGCCGGCAGTTCCAGCACGCCCGGATCCGAGCCCAGATGTTCGATCCAATAGCTCAATTGCCGTTCGCGCTCACCGGCGTCCATCCAGCTGCGTTGCCACTGGGCGAAATCGGCGTACTGGATCGGCAACGGTGCCAGCGTGGCCGGTGCGCCCTGACTGAACCCGGCATAGAGTTCGATCAGTTCGCCGACCATCACCTGCATCGACCAGCCATCGGAAATGATGTGATGCTGCACCATCACCAGAACGTGATCGTCCGGTGCCAGTTGCAGCAGGCAGACCCGCAGCAAGGCGTCCTGTTCAAGATCGAACGGGCGGGCAATCTCGGCTTCGATGGCCGCGCGCAAACGCGGCTCATCGATTTCGCCCTCCAGCTCGCGGACCTCGATCTGCAAGGCAAACGGCGCCTTGATCAGCTGAATGGCCCTGTCCTGATCACCCCGGGCAAAACCGGTGCGCAGACTTTCGTGACGCTCGATCAGCGTATCGAAACTGCGCTGCAGTACCGCCATGTCCAGGGCGCCGCGCAAGCGCAACGCCGTGGGAATGTGGTACGCCGCGCTGTCCGGCTCCATCTGCCAGAGAAACCACTGCCGCTCCTGGGCATAAGACAAAAGCAGCGGTTCACCTTCGGTGCGCCGGAAAATCGGCGCGATGCCATAAAGGTTAATGCCCTGTTTGCCCAGTAGAATCGCCAGCGCCTTGCGTTTCTCGGGAGAAAGCGCGCCTACCGATTCAATCAACTGCTGCATGCCGTGGTCCTCTCAGGAAATCAGTTTTTCAAGTTCATCTGCTGATAAACGATTGAGAGCCTCCAAGGATTTAGCCAAAACATCATGAACGGGCTGCAAATCGGGTTGCAGGGCTTGTACGGCTTCGCTGAAAGCCGCCAGATCGGCACTGGCGAACAGGCTGGCCAACGGTACTTCGAAGCCCAGCAACTCGCGCAGACGCAAGGCCACCTGAGTGGCCAGCAGCGAGTGGCCGCCAAGTTCGAAGAAGTTGTCCGTCAGGCCGACCCGCTCCAGCTTCAAGACTTCGGCCCAGACCCCGGCGATCTGCTGTTGCAGTTCACTTTCAGGTGCCACAAAGCTGTTTTGCAGCAGGCTGGCGTCCGGTTGTGGCAGAGCCTTGCGGTCAAGCTTGCCATTGGCGGTCAGCGGCAGGCTGTCGAGCAGCAACAGGTGCGCCGGCACCATGTAATCCGGCAGGTTGTGCTTGAGCGCCTGGCGCAGAAGCTCACGCCACTGGCCCTGCTGATCGAGATCGACCGATTGATCGGCCACCAGATACGCAACCAGTTGCACGCCGCCGGCGCCTGGCTGATCCAGCACCACGGCCTGACGGATCTGCGGCAGCGCCAACAGTTGCGCCTCGATTTCACCCAGCTCGATCCGGAAACCACGGATCTTCACCTGATGGTCGATACGCCCGGCGTATTCGATCCGGCCATCGGCGCGATAGCGCGCCAGGTCACCGGTGCGATACAGCCGCGCGCCGTCGTCACCGAACGGGTTCGGCACGAAACGCAAGGCGCTGAGGTCGGCGCGCTTGAGATAACCCCGTGCCAGCCCGGCGCCGCTGACGTGCAACTCACCGATGCAACCCTTGGCCACCGGTTTCAGGTCGGCATCGAGCACGTACCAGCCCAGGTCCGGGATCGGCTCGCCCAGCGGGCTGCCGGCGTCCTGTTCGAGATCGGCCAGGGTCAACGGACGGTAAGTCACATGAACCGTGGTTTCGGTGATGCCGTACATGTTGATCAGCTGCGGCGCTGCATCGCCGAAGCGTTCGAACCATGGACGCAGGCTGCGCACCTCCAGCGCTTCGCCGCCAAACACGACGTAACGCAACGACAGTTGCGGATCCTGTGGGGCGTCGCAAGCGACTTGCATCAGTTGCTTGAATGCCGACGGCGTCTGGTTGAGCACGGTGATGCGCTCGCGGCACAGCAGCGCATGGAACTCCTGCGGCGAGCGGCTGACGCTGTGCGGCACGATCACCAGACGCCCGCCATGCAGCAGTGCGCCGAAGATTTCCCAGACCGAGAAGTCGAACGCGTACGAGTGGAACAGCGTCCAGCGATCCTCGGCACCGAAGCTGAACCAGGAATCCGTTGCCTCGAACAGACGCAGCACGTTGTCGTGAGCCAGCAGCGTACCTTTCGGTTTGCCGGTGGAACCCGAGGTGTAGATCACGTAAGCGAGGCTGGCGCTGTCGGCCCAGACCTGCGGGTCGGTTGCCAATTGATCCTGCCAGCGGCTGTCATCACCCAGCAGCAGGGTTTCGACGCTCTCGGCAACCTCCAGGTGATCGAGCACACCCGGCTGCATCAGCAGCAGGGCAATGCCGCTGTCTTCGATCATGTATTGCAGGCGCTCGGCCGGGTACTGCGGATCCAGCGGCAGGTAAGCCCCGCCAGCCTTGAGGATGGCAACCAGGCCGACGATCATTTCGATCGAACGCTCGGCAGCCAGACCCACCAGCACATCGGCACCGACGCCCCGTGCGATCAGCGCATGGGCCAGGCGGTTGGCGCGGGCGTTGAGTTCGCCGTAGCTCAATTGCTCCTCGCCCAGACTCACGGCAATCGCCTGCGGTGCCCGACGCACTTGTGCTTCGATCAGCTGTGGCAGGGTGCGGGTCTGCGCGAAGGTGGCCGGCGCACGGTTCCAGTCGTGCAACATCGCCTGTTGTTGTGCGGCATCGAACAGGCTCAGATCGGCCAGCAGACGTTGCGCGGGCGAGTCGGCCATTTGCTGCAACAGGTGCTGCAAGTGGCCCGCGATCTGCTCGATCTGCGCAGCGCTGAAATGCTGGCGGGCATAGGCGAATTGCAACGACAGGCTGTCGCTCAGGTCCACCAGCACCGTCAACGGCAGGTTGGTCTGTTCCTGGCTGCGCGCCTGGTCAAAACGCAAGCCTTGCGGCGCACCGTTGTTCAGTGCCTCCGACACCGGGTAGTTCTCGAACACCAGCAGGCTGTCGAACAGGCCTTCGCCGCGTTGCCCGGACCAGCGCTGAATGTCCGCCAGTGGCGTGTATTCGAATTCGCGCATGGCCAGGTTCAGCGCCTGCACCGTTTGCAGCCACTCACCGAGGGGTTGCTCGACACGCGGGGTGGCGATCACCGGCAACGTGTTGATGAACAAACCGATCTGTTGCTCGACACCTGGCAACTCGGCCGGACGCCCGGCGACCGTAGCGCCGAACGCCACGGTCGATTGACCGGTGTAACGCTGCAACAGCAACAGCCAGGCGGCTTGCACCACCGTGTTCAGGGTGACCTTGTGCTGACGGGCGAACGCACCCAGACGTTGAGTCTGCTCACGGTCCAGCCAACGGGTCTGCTGGTCGTAACCGCTCTGGCCGGCAGTCGCCAGCGTATCGAGGCAGCTGCGGGCCAGGTGGGTCGGCTCGTCCAGGTCGGCCAGACGCTCAGTCCAGAAGCGCTCGCTGGCCTGACCGTCCTGACGCTGCAGCCAGCCGATGTAATCGCCATAACGGCCCACCGGCGCGGCCGGGGTTTCACCGGCGTAGCGCTGCATCACTTCGCCGAGCAACTGCGAGTTGCTCCAGCCGTCCATGAGGATGTGATGGCTGGTGTAGACCATCTCGAAGCGGTCATCGCCGGTACGGACCAGCACCAGACGCAGCAGGGGTGCCTGCAACAGATCGAAGCCCTGTTGCAGTTGCTCCTGCGCCAGCACGTCGAGTGCCCCCGCCAGGTCAGCGCGACCGCGCCAGTCATGCAGACTGAACGGCAACTCGGCCTGACGCTGGACGATTTGCAACGGCTGCTCCTGCTCGGAGATCCACACGAAACGCGTGCGCAGAATCGCATGGCGATCGACGGCCCCCTGCCAGGCCTGACGCAAACGTTCGGGATCAAGGCCTTCGACGCTGACGCGCATCTGGTTGATGTAATCCCCCGAACCTTGTTCGTACAGGCTGTGGAACAACATGCCCTGCTGCATCGGCGACAGCGGGTAGATGTCTTCGACATCGGCACCGGCGTCCGGCAAGGCATCGAGCTGTTGCTGGTCAAGCGGTGCCAACGGGAAGTCCGACGGCGTGACGCCGGCATTGCGTGCAGCGCAGCAATGCTCGATCAGCGCTGCCAGTTCGATCGCGTACTCATCGGCCAGACGTTGAATGGTCGCCTCATCGAACATCTCGCGGCTGAACGTCCAGCCCAGACTCAGCTCGCCCCCGTAAACCTGACCATTGAGTTCCAGCCAGTTGCCCAGCGGCGCCAACGAACTTTGTTCGTCCCCGGCCTTTTCGCTGGCCGGGGCGAACAATGCACCGTCATCGAACTGGCTGTCGAATTGCCCGAGGTAGTTGAAGGTGATACGCGGTGTCGGCAGCGCCGCCAGCTCGCGGCGGGTCGCTTCATCGCCGAAGTAACGCAGCACGCCGAAGCCCAGGCCCCTGTCGGGAATCGCCCGCAACTGTTCCTTGATCTGCTTGATCGAACCGTCGAGCGACGCGCTCGGGGTCAGGCGCACCGGGAACAGGCTGGTGAACCAGCCGACGCTGCGACTCAGGTCAAGGTCGTCGAACAGGTCTTCACGACCGTGCCCTTCCAGCTGAATCAGGGTCGAAGCCTGCCCCGTCCAGCGGCAGATGACCCGGGCCAGTGCGGTCATCAGCAGGTCATTGACCTGAGTGCGATACGCCGCCGGCGCCTGTTGCAGCAGTTGTCGGGTCAAAGCTTGATCGAGGCGCGTCTGTACGGTGTGCGCATCGCGATTTTGCAGACGGGCCTGCGGATTGATGCACGGCAGGTCGACAGGCGCATCAGCCAGTTGTGCGCGCCACAGATCGAGTTCACCCGCCAGTCGCGGCGCGTGCTGTTGCAAGCGTTCAGCCCAGTGCTTGAAGGCGCTGGTCTTGGCCGGCAACAGCAGAGGCTTGCCGTCGATGCGCTGCTGATAAGCGCTTTGCAAATCTTCCAGCAGAATCCGCCAGGACACACCGTCCACCACCAGGTGGTGCACCGCCAGCAACAAGCGTTGTGAACCATCGGCCAGGCTCACCAGCAAGCCACGCAACAGCGGGCCTTGAGCCAGGTCGAAGCTGCGCTGCGCCGCAAGGCAGGCGGCCTGCAACTGTTGCTCATCGCTGACTGAGGCCTGCATCAACAGGTCGTGTCTGACGGTTGTTGCGTGGTGATTCGCGGTCCAGCCGTCGCTCGTTTCAGTGAACGACAGGCGCAAGGCATCGTGATGCGCAACCAGCCCTTGCAAGGCTTGCTCAAGCGCATCGGCCTCAATGCTGATGGCCGGTTTGAGCATCACCGACTGGTTCCAGTGGTGACGCTCGGCAATGTCTGTCGCGAAGAACCATTGCTGGAACGGCAGCAACGGCGTGGCGCCGCCGACCGGCCCCTGGTCGATCTGCCCCGCGCCATCGCCCAGCGTCGCGACGCCTGCCAGCGCCTGGACGGTCTGGTACTGGAACAAGTCTTTGGGGGTAAAGCGGATGCCGGCCTGGCGGGCACGGGCCACCACTTGAATCGAAATGATCGAGTCGCCACCCAGCTCAAAGAAGTTATCGCCCAGCCCTACTCGCGGCAGTTTCAGCACATCTGCCCACACCGCAGCGATGCGCTGCTCCAGTTCATTGCGCGGCGCGATGTATTCGGCCTTGCCGGCCCCCAATTCGGGTTTCGGCAGCGCCTTGCGATCCAGCTTGCCATTGGGACTCAACGGCATCTGCGCAAGATTCAGCCACTGATTGGGCACCATGTACTCCGGCAGTCCGGCGTGCAGATGACGCATCAGGCTGTCGCGCCAGTCTGCGCTTTCTTCGTTCAACACCACGTAGGCGGTCAGCAGCTTGCCGTCGATCACCAGCACTGCCGCTTCACGGACGTTGCCATGCTCCAGCAGACGCGCTTCGATTTCACCAAGCTCGATCCGCAGGCCGCGCAGCTTGACCTGATGGTCGATCCGGCCGGCGTATTCGATCACGCCGTCGGCGCGGTAGCGCGCCAGATCACCGGTGCGGTAGATCCGCTCGCCATCGCCATAGGGGCTGACGGCAAAACGTTCGGCGGTCAGCGCCGGACGCTGGTGGTAACCCCGCGCCAGACCGACGCCCGCCAGGTACAACTCGCCGAGCACACCGGTCGGCACCGGCTCGAGGTTGTCGTCAAGGATGTAGCAGCCGAGGTTGGCAATCGGCTGTCCGATCGGCACGCTGTCGCGGCCCTCTTCCACACACGTCCAGTGCGTGACGTCGATGGCGGCTTCCGTCGGGCCGTAAAGGTTGTAAAGCCCGGCAGTCGGCAGTTTGGCGAAGACTTGCTGTTGCGCGTCCGCCGGCAGCGCTTCGCCGCTGCACACGATGCGTTGCAGGCTGGTGCACGTGGCGACGTCGACGTCCTGCAGGAAGGCTTGCAGCATCGACGGCACAAAGTGCAGCGTGGTGATGTGTTCGCGGTTGATCAACGCCACCAGTTTTGCCGGATCGCGGTGATCGCCCGGAGCGGCGACGACCAGCCGCGCGCCGGTCATCAGTGGCCAGAAGAACTCCCACACCGAAACATCAAAGCTGAACGGCGTCTTCTGCAGCACGCTGTCGCCGGCGCCGATCTCATAGGCCTGTTGCATCCAGCACAGACGGTTGGTCAGGGCGACATGACGGTTGCCGGCACCTTTCGGTTTGCCGGTGGAGCCGGAGGTGTAGATCACGTAAGCGAGGTTTTCACCGCTGATCGCCACGTCCGGATTATGGCTGGCGAAGCCCTCCAGCGATTCCTCGAGCAACAGGGTCTGCACCTGCCCGCTCAATGGCAGGGCATCGAGCAGATGCGCCTGGGTCAGCAACAGCTGTACGCCGCTGTCTTCGATCATGTAGGCCAGGCGGTCCTGCGGGTATTCCGGGTCGAGCGGCACGTAGGCGCCCCCGGCCTTGAGCACCGCCAGCAGACCGACGACCATTTCCATCGAACGTTCGGCGGCGATGCCGACCAGGCTTTCAGGCCCGACACCCTGCGCCATCAGCTTGTGCGCCAACCGGTTGACGCGGGCATTGAGCTGCGCGTAGCTCAGGCATTCGTCGGCGAATTTCAGCGCCGGGGCGTCCGGAGTGCGCAGGACCTGCGCTTCGATCAACTGCTGCACGCTGAGGTGTAGCGGGTACTCGGTGGCGGTGGCGTTCCAGTCTTCGAGAATCTGCTGGCGCTCTTGCGCGGCGAGCATCGGCAACGCGGCGATCAATTGCTGCGGCTCAGCGACGATCGCTCGCAGCAATGCCTGCCAGTGTTCGAACAGGCGCGCGATGGTCGCCGCTTCAAACAAATCGCTGGCGTAGGTCAGACTGACCATCAGCCCGGCATCGGTTTCCGTGGTGTCCAGGGTCAAGTCGAATTGTGCGGTGCCGCTGTTCCACGGCAGGCCTTCGATGCGCAAGTCCGCCACATCGGTGACCGGCGCTGCATCGCGCTGATGGTTGAACAACACCTGGAACAATGGGCTGTGGCTGAGGCTGCGCTCTGGCGCCAACGCTTCCACCAACTGCTCGAACGGCAGATCCTGATGCGCCTGGGCGCCCATTGCAGCCTGACGGGTCTGCGCCAGCAGATCACGGAAACTCAGGTCGCCGGCAAACTGCGCACGCATCACCTGGGTGTTGACGAAGAAGCCGATCAGACCCTCGGTTTCGGCGCGGTTGCGGTTGGCAATCGGCACGCCGACGCGGATATCGTCCTGACCGCTGTAGCGGTGCAACAGGGTCTGGAACGAGGCCAGCAGGAGCATGAACATCGTCACGCCCTCACGCCGGGCAAGCTCCTGCAATTGCGCGCTCAACGCGGGTTCCAATGGCGCATCCAGTCGCGCGCCACGGTAGCTCTGTACCGCCGGACGCGAATGGTCCAACGGCAGCTCCAGCACCGGCTGTTCTCCGCCAAGCTGGCCCACCCAATAATCGAGTTGACGCTGACGCTCGCCGGCTTCCATCCACTGCCGTTGCCACCGGGCGAAATCGGCGTATTGCAGCGTCAGCGCGGCCAGCTCCGGCGGTTGTCCGGCGCGCGCGGCGGCATACATCGCCATCAGTTCGCGCACCATCACTTGCATCGACCAGCCGTCAGAAACGATGTGGTGCTGAGTGATTACCAGCACATGATCATCCGCCGCCAACCGCAGCAGGCTGACGCGCAACAACGGCCCGTTCAGCAGATCGAACGGCTGGCGGATCTGCGCCTTCACCCAGCCCGAAAGGTTTTCCTGCGCGTCGAGGCTGTGCTGTTCAATCGTCAGTTCGCCCTGCGCATGAATCACCTGCACAGTGCGCTCGTCGTCCTGACGGAACGTGGTGCGCAACGGTTCGTGACGCGCCACCAGTTGATCGAAGCTGGTCTGCAACGCGGCGATGTCCAGCACACCGCGCAAGCGCAACGCACTGGGCACGTGGTAAGCAGCGCTGTCCGGCTCCAGCTGCCAGAGGAACCATTGCCGTTCCTGGGCGTAAGACAACGCCATTGCATCACCGCGCTGCAGCACCGTCATCGGCACGCTTTCGCTGTGTTGCAGGGTGGCGCAGGCGGCGGAAAAGGCTTGCAGCGTCGGCTGCTCGAACAGGGTACGCATCGGCACATCAATTTCGAGTGTCTGGCGGACCCGGGAAATTACCTGGGTGGCCAGCAGCGAGTGGCCGCCTCGTTCGAAGAAATGATCGTTGAGCCCCACCGCGCCGGATTCGAGCACGGCTTCCCAGATCTGCGCCAGTTGCAGTTGCAGCAAGGTCTGCGGCGCTGCATAAACGCTTTGATCCTGGCTCAGTTCGACTTTCGGCAGCGCGGTACGATCAAGTTTGCCGTTGTTGTTCAAGGGCAATGCGTCCAGCGACAGCAGGTGCGCCGGCACCATGTAATCAGGCAGCACCTGTTGCAGCGAAGCCTTGAGCGAGTCCAGCCACTGCGCCTGCGCGGTCGCAGGTTCTGTGCCTGTCTCGGGCACCACGTAAGCCACCAGTTGCGCGCCCCCCGGGAAATCCTGAGCGATCACTGCAGCGGCGCGCACGCCCTCCTGCGCTTGCAGGCAGGCTTCGATTTCACCCATTTCGATGCGCAAGCCACGAATCTTCACCTGGTGGTCGATACGTCCGGCGTACTCCAGATCAGCGTTTTCGTTGTAACGCGCCAGGTCGCCACTGCGATACAGACGCGCCCCCGCCTCGGTGGCGAACGGGTCTGGCAGGAAGCGTTCGGCGGTGAGGGCCGGACGATCGAAATACTGCTGCGCGAGACAGGCGCTCGCGCCAATGCACAACTCGCCGACACCACCGGCCGGCAACAATTGCCCGGCGCTGTCGAGCACGTACAACGCGCGGCCGGGAATGGCCCGGCCAATCGGAATGCCGAAGGTGTCGCTGGCATCGCTCAGGCGGCAGTCGTGAACGCTCGACACCACCGTCGCCTCGGTCGGCCCGTAGGTGTTGAGTAAACGCACGTGGCTCAGCCCTGCTTCGTGCCACAGACGCAGGCCTTCGACCGACATGGCTTCGCCACCGACATGCACCTGGCGCAACGCGCCCAGACTCGGGACGTTGCCGCCAGCGCATTCACGCGCCAGCAAGAACCAGTAAGCCGCCGACAAGTCCGCCAGCGTCACGCCGTGGCCGACGATCTCGTCCGCCAGCCGGATCACATCCCAGAGCTCGTCGCCGCGCATGATCAGCGCCGCGCCGACACACAGCGGCGGGTAGCACTGCTCGACAAAACCGTCGAAGCTGAAGGTCGCAAATTGCAGCACGCGATCTTCGGCAGTCAGCACCGAATACTCGGCACCGGTCTGGCAAAACTCGCGCAGCGCCGCGTGAGCAATCGCCACGCCTTTTGGCTGACCGGTGGAACCCGAGGTGTAGATCACGTAGGCCAGGTCATCGACCGTGGCGTGATTCAGCGGGTCGCTGTCCGGATAAGCACCCAGCGTCTGGATGATGTCGCCCAGCTGCAAATACTCCAGGCCAGCCGCAAGCGGCACGTCTTGCAGAAGAGCCGACTCATCGAGCAGCAGATCGACACGGCTGTCTTCGATCATGTAGGCCAGACGCTGGGCCGGGTAGTTGGCATCAAGCGGCACGTAAGCGGCGCCCGTCTTCAGTACGGCCAGCAGGCTGACGATCATTTGCGGGCCACGACGCAGTGCCAGGCCGACGCGTTTGCCGGGCGCCGCACCGCTGGCCAGCAGACGGTGGGCGAGGCGATTCGCCTGACGGTTCAGTTCGTCATAGCTCAGGCGCTGTTCACCGCACTGTACGGCCAGAGCCTGCGGTGTGGCTTTGGCCTGCGCGGCAATGCGCTCGTGCACCAGGCCGGTGTGCTGCAACTGCAGCGCTGGCGGCTGACAGTGCGCGAGCATGACGTGCGTCGCTGCTTCATCGAGCAACGTCAGGTTGCCGAGGCAGCCTGCGGCGTTGCTGATCAGTTGCACCAGCAAGTGGCGCAGGTTGGCGCAGAGCAAGCGCACCTGGGCGGCGCTGAATCGCGCAGCGTCGTAGCTCATCTCCAGGCTCAGCGTGGCGCCGAGTTCGATACCCAGCGTCAGCGGATAGTGAGTGCGTTCGTGGTTGTGCAGGTTGCCAAAGGTCAACCCGGCCGGAGCGCCCTGCTTCAGCGCCTCGGCGACCGGGAAGTTTTCGAACACCAGCAGGCTGTCAAACAGCGCCGAGCCCTGATGCCCCGCCCAACCCTGAATGTCGTACAGCGGCACATGCTCGAACTCACGCAGGGCCAGGTTCTGCGCCTGCAGATCACTCAACCACTGCCCGACGCTTTGATCCGGGCGCGGGTTGCACACCAGCGGCAAGGTGTTGATGAACAACCCCAGTTGCTGCTCGATGCCCGACAGCGGCGCCGAACGACCGGCCACCGTAGCGCCGAACGCTACGCAGTCCTGCCCGGTGTAGCGTTGCAGCAACAGGCTCCAGGCCGCTTGCAGCAACGTGTTGAGGGTGACTTTCTGCTGACGGGCGAATTCGCCCAGACGCCGTGTTGCGGCTTCGTCGATCACCTCGCGATGCTCGTCAGTGCCGTGACCTGCCACAGGCGGACGCAGGGCATCGGCAAGCAGCGTCGGCGCCTGCAACGGCGCCAACGCAGCATTCCAGAACGCCTTGCCGGCGTCTGTCGATTGCTGTTGCAACCAGCCCATGTAATCGCGGTAATGCCCGACCGGCGCCGGCAGTGAGCGCCCGGCGGCGTAATGGGAAATCACCTCGCCGAGCAACTGCGCGTTACTCCAGCCGTCCATCAGGATGTGGTGGCTGGTGTAGATCAAATGCCAGTGATCGGCACCGGTGCGCACCAGTTTCAGACGCAGCAACGGCGCGCAGTCGAGTTCGAAACCCTGCGCCCGCTCAGTCTCGGCCAGCGCATCGGTGTCCGTGTTGTCCAGCACTTGCAGCGGCAGTTGCACCTGGCGGCTGATCACCTGACGGGCGCTGTCCAGGCCTTGCCAGTGGAAGCTGCTGCGCAGCACATCATGACGCGCCAGCGCCGCTTGCCAGGCACTGGCAAAACGCTGCGGATCAAGACCGTGGATGTCCAGACGCATCTGGCTGATGTACGCCTCGGCCTGCGGTTCGTACAAGGTGTGGAACAACATGCCCTGCTGCATCGGCGACAGCGGATAGACATCTTCGATGTCGGCAGCGGCGACCGGCAACGCATCCAGTTGCGCCTGGCTGATGCGCGCCAACGGGAAGTCCGAAGGCGTGGCTTGCGCGGTGTCGAGGGCGCAGCAATGCTCGATCAGCGCCGTCAGTTCTGCGGCGTAGCGATCAGCCAGGCTTTGTACCGTGGCGCTGTCGAACATCTGCGAACTGAAGCCCCAACTCAGGCTCAATTCGCCGCCATAGACCTGGCCTTCGACCGTCAGCCAGTTATCCAGCGGGGCCCGGGAATCCTGGGCGACACCGCCGGACTCGGCGGATGGCACCAGCAGCGCCTGCTCATCGAACTGCCGGTCGAACTGTCCCAGATAGTTGAAAGTGATGCGCGGCGCAGGCAATGCAGCCAGTTCGTCACGCACCGACGGCGCTGCCAGATAACGCAGCACGCCATAACCCAGACCTTTGTCCGGCACCGCGCGCAGTTGTTCCTTGATCGCCTTGATCGAACCGTCCAGACCCTCGGCCGCCACCAGATTGACGGCGAACAGGCTGGTGAACCAGCCGATGCTGCGCGTCAGGTCGATGTCGTCGAACAGATCTTCACGGCCATGGCCTTCGAGTTGAATCAGGGTGCCCGGCTGACCGCTCCAGCCACTGATGGTGCGCGCCAGCGCCGTCAGCAACAGATCGTTGACCTGCGTGCGATACGCCGCCGGTGCCTGCTGCAGCAATTGGCGCGTGCGCTCGGCGTCCAGGCGCCATTCGATCTTCTGTCCGAAACGGTTTTCCAGGCTGCCTTCAGGGCGCTCGCACGGCAGTTCCCGTGCGCCGTTGTGCTGGGCTTTCCAGTAAGCCAGTTGATCGTCGAAGCGCGAAGCTTCGTTGCCCAGACGCGCAGTCCAGCTCTGGAACGCGCTGGTTTTTGCCGGCAATTGCACGCCACCGCCCGCCGCGAGCTGTTCGTAGGCTTGCTGCAGATCTTCCAGCAACACACGCCACGACACGCCATCGACCACCAGGTGATGGACGATCAGCGACAGGCGCTGACTGCCATCGGCCATGGTCACCAACACGGCGCGCAACAACGGCCCGTTGGCCAGATCAAGACTGCGTTGGGCTTCGTCGCAATGGGCGGTCAGTTGTTCGGCCGTCTCGGCCGTGCGCTGCCACAGATCAGCGCGTTCGACCGGTGCGGCGTACGCTTGCTGCCAGCCTTCGGCACCCTCGACAAAACGCAGACGCAAGGCATCGTGGTGGTTGATCACATGGGTCAATGCGGCGTCGAGCCACTGAGCATTCAGCGCCTCGCGCGGGGTCAGCAACAGGGACTGGTTCCAGTGCTCACGCTGCGGCATCGCCCGGCTGAAGAACTGCTGCTGGATCGGCCCCAACAAGGCCTCGCCCGTTGCCGGCGCCTGATCCACCGAACTGTGGCTGTCGAGGATCGCGACCAACGCCAGACTGCGCACGGTCTGATACTGGAACAGATCGCGCGGGCTGATACGGATTCCGGCCTGCCGCGCACGGCTGACCACTTGAATCGAAATGATCGAATCGCCACCCAGCTCGAAAAAGTTGTCTTCCAGACCCACGCGCTGCAAACCGAGTACGTCCTCCCAGATGGCGGCCAAGGCCTTCTGCATGGCATCCTGCGGCGCGACAAAGGCTTGTTGCGGCGCGGCATCCGGCTGCGGCAAGGCCTTGCGATCCAGCTTGCCGTTGGCGGTGACCGGCAACCTGTCCAGTGTCATCAGGTAGGTCGGCACCATGAATTCCGGCAGGCTGCCGAGCAGCCAGGCCTTGACGTTCTGTTGCCATTGTTCGTCCGCCTGAGCAGTTTCCAGCACCAGATAGCCGACCAGATGTTTGCCGCCCTGCACCAGCACCACGGCTTCACGCACCAGCGGATGCTGCATCAGGCGGGTTTCGATTTCGCCCAGCTCGATACGCAGGCCACGCAGCTTCACCTGATGATCGAGACGCCCGAGGTATTCGATGACGCCGTCGGCACGCTGGCGTACCCGGTCGCCGGTGCGGTACAGGCGCGCGCCATCATGGAACGGACACGGCACAAAACGCTCGGCAGTCAGCGCCGGGCGCCGGTGATAACTGCGCGCCAGCCCTGCCCCGCCCAGGTACAGCTCACCCGCCACGCCGCTCGGCACCGGCAACAGTTCGGCGTCGAGCACATGGGTGCGCAGGTTGGCGATGGGCCGCCCGATCGGCACGCTGTCGGCGCCTTCGTCGACACAGGTCCAGTGCGTGACGTCGATGGCCGCTTCGGTCGGGCCGTACAGGTTGTAGAGTCCGGCGTTCGGCAGTTTGGCGAACACCTGCAGTTGCGCGTCCAGCGGCAATGCTTCACCGCTGCAGACAATGCGTTTTAGGCCGACACAGGCCTCGACGCCCGGCTCATGAATGAACGCCTGCAACATCGACGGGACGAAGTGCAGCGTGCTGATGCCGTAGCGGTTGATGGTCTCGATCAACAGCGATGGATCGCGGTGCGCGCCCGGCGCTGCCACGACCAGTCGTGCGCCGGTCAGCAGCGGCCAGAAAAATTCCCAGACCGACACGTCAAAGCTGAACGGGGTTTTCTGCAGCACCGAATCGCTGGCATCCAGCCCGTAAGCCTCCTGCATCCAGTACAAGCGGTTGACCAGCGCCGCATGACTGTTGCCGGCGCCTTTCGGTTTACCGGTGGAGCCGGAGGTGTAAATCACGTAGGCGAGGTTCTGTGGGTCGACGACCGCCTCGACACGGCCTTCGCTGTAGCGATCCAGCCAGTCGGCTTCCTGATCGAGGGTAATCACTTTCACCCCTGCGGTCGGCAGCGACGACAGCAAGGCACTCTGAGTCAGCAGCAAGGTAATGCCACTGTCCTCGATCATGTAGGCCAGGCGCTCTTGCGGGTATTCCGGATCCAGTGGCACATAGGCACCACCGGCCTTGAGAATCGCCAGCAGGCCGATCACCATTTCCAGCGAACGCTCGACGCAGATCCCCACCAGGCTGTCGGCCCGCACGCCTTGCTCACGCAACAGACGGGCCAGTTGGTTGGCCCGCGCGTCCAGTTGCGCGTAGCTCAGGGTTTGTTCGCCGAACACCAGCGCCGGTGCATCCGGGGTGCGGGCCACCTGGGCTTCGATCAATTGATGAAGGGGTTGCTCAGTCGGATAGACCGCTGTTGTAGCGTTCCAGGCATTAACCAGCGTGTGCTGCTCTTCCGCGTCGAGCAATGGAAGCTCGCCAATGCGTTGCGCGGGATCAGCGACCATGGCCTTGAGCAGACGCAACCAGTGGCGCGCCATGCGTTCGATGGTCGGCGCGTCGAACAGATCGCTGGCGTAAGTCAGTGCCGCGTGCAGCTTGCCGCCCTTCTCGTAGGTGTCGAGTGTCAGGTCGAACTGAGTGGTGCGGCTTTGCCAGTCGAGGCTGTCGAGCACCAGGCCCGAAGCTGTGCCGAGGGCGGCGATATCGGCCACCTGCGGCTGGTGGTTGTACATCACCTGGAACAGCGGCGTGTGACTGAGACTGCGCTCCAGTTTCAGCGCCTCGACCAGTTGCTCGAACGGCAGATCCTGATGCGCCTGGGCGCCGAGCGCCGTCTCTTTGATCGCCTGCAGCAATGCATCGACGCGGGTCTGTCCATCGACTTTGGTGCGCAGCACCTGGGTGTTGACGAAGAAACCGATCAGGCCTTCGATCTCGGCGCGATTGCGGTTGGCAATCGGTACGCCGACACGGATATCGGTCTGCCCGGTGTAACGGTGCAGCAGCGCATTGAACGCGCCAAGCAACAGCATGAACAAGGTGACCTGATGCTGTTGCGCGGTGGTGCGCAACTGGTCGGCCAACTGGCTGTCGACCGCAAATTCATAGCGCGTGCCGCGATAGCTCGGCATGGCCGGACGCGAATGATCCAGCGGCAGTTCCAGCACCGGATGCTCGTCCCCCAACTGCGCCTGCCAGTACTCCAGTTGCCGCGCCTGCTCGCCGGCCTCCAGCCAGCGACGTTGCCACAGGGCGTAATCGCTGTACTGAACCGGCAGGGCCGCCAGCGCCGGCGACTGGCCGGCGTCAAAGGCGTCGTAGCAACGGATGAATTCGTCGATCAGCACATTCATCGACCAGCCATCGGAAACGATGTGGTGCAGGGTCAGCAGCAAGACGTGCTCCTGCTCGGCGAGCTTGAGCAAGGTGACCCGCAGCAACGGCCCCACCGCCAGATCGAACGGCAACACCGATTGCTGCTCGGCGGCACGAACGACAGCCTCCTCGCGTTCGGCGGCCGGCAGCGCACTGAAATCTTCGTGATGGATGTTCAAGGTTGCCGTGGCCGGCACTTGCAGCAGGCTGTCATCCGCCTGGCGCTGGAACACCGTGCGCAAGGTTTCATGTCGCGCCACCAGTGCCGCAAACGCCTGCTCCAGTGCTGGCAGATTCAGTCGCCCGGTCAGGCGCACCGCGCCCGGCAAGTTGTAGGCGCCGCTGTGCGGGTCCAGTTGCCAGAGAAACCACATCCGTTGCTGCGCGTAAGACAACGCCTGGCGATCGTCGGCCTCGATCCCGGCGGGAATCGGGAATCGGGCGAAATCCACGCCCTCCTTTTGCAGGGCCGCGAGGAACATCTGGCGCTTTTCCAGGGGCAACCCGATAAACCGGCGAGCAAGTTTCAAGGAGTCTTCAGCATTCATTTCTTAGCATCCGGATCAGTAGGCAGGAAGCACAAAGGCACGTCGTCCCTATAAAACGAATGCACACCGGAAAAATTAGCGAATGAGAAGAACTATCAGGAGGTCAGCTGCAAGCCCGAAGCCGCGAGCTGAAAGAAGAAGCGACCACAGGCCGACAGCCTGCAGTCGTCGATTGGAATTCAGGCGCTGACTGCCAGCGCGTGGCGCCGGTGATGTACGTCGAGCTGGTCCTTGATGACTTTCAGCACTTTGGCCTCGTGCTCATGGATGAAGAAATGACCACCGGCCAGCATGTCCACGGAGAAACTGCCGAGGGTTTCCTTGCTCCAGCCGATCAACTGCTCGGTGGTCGCGCGGTCGGTGGTACCGCCAAGCACATGCACCGGACATTTGAGCAGGGGGCGCTGGATCGGCTGAAAACGTCCGCACAACAGGAAATCGGCACGCAGCACCGGCAGGGTCAGGCTCATCAACTCGGCATTGGCGAGAATTTCTTCGCTGGTGCCATTCAAGGTACGTAACTGCTCGATCAGTTCGGCATCGCTCTTCGGCTCAGCGAAACCACGGTCATAGTCACTGCGCAGCGTTGGCGCCGCCGTGCCGGAGGCGAACAGCGCAACCGGTTCCGGCAACCCCAGAGCGCGCAAGGCATGGGCCAGTTCGCAGGCCAGCAGCGCGCCGAGGCTGTGGCCGAAAATGGCATAAGGCGCACGCAGGGTCGTTTGCAGTTCGCTGGCCAACTGACGGGCCAGCGTCCGCATATCGGTTTGCAGCGCTTCGCCAAAACGTGCGCCACGACCCGGCAGTTCTACCGGTTGCAGCGTCAGCCACTGCGGCAATTTGCGCCGCCAGCGGCTGTAGACCATGGCACTGGCGCCCGAATAAGGAAGGCACAGCAATGTCAGCTGAGTCACCCGGCTTACCTCGAAAAGTTGTCTGTATAGAAGAACGAAGGCGGCCCTGCAGAAATTAGCCCGCGCGCGTCTATCCAGTCATTTCAAGTGACGGAAACTCTGCACCGCCGACGCCAGCACCACCGCCCCGGCCACCATCGCCAGCCAGAACCCGCTGCGGGCACCGAACGCATCCACCAGCGCACCGGAACCGGCGGCGCCGATGGCCACGCCGATGCTCAGGCCGGTCACCAGCCAGGTCAGGCCTTCGGTGAGTTTCGCCGGTGGCACGATGCGTTCGATCAACGCCATCGCCACGATCAGGGTCGGCGAGAAGAACAGCCCGGCGATGAATACCGCCAGGGCCAGGCCGAAGATATTGGTCGCCAGCAACAGCGGCAGCGTAGTCACCGCAGTCGCCAGCCCGCCATAGAGAAACAGGCGCGGCAACGGCAGCTTCGAGCGCATCGCCCCGAACGCGATGCCCGCCAGGCAGGAACCGATGGCATACACCGACAACACGATGCTCGCCGCCGCCGGTTGCCCCTGCTGCTGGGCGAATGCGACGCTGACCACATCGACCACGCCGACGATCATGCCCATGGCGACCATCAACAGCAACAGCCATTGCACGTCGGTGGAGCGAATGATCGAGCCCTGATGATGGGACTCATGAGGATGCACCGGCGGCTCGGTGCTGCGCTGGGCGACGAATGCCGTCACGCCGATGGCCAGCATGATCAGCGCTGCCAGTGGCCCGGCTTCGGGAAACACGCCGACGCACAGCCCCACCGACAGCGGCGGCCCTACAATGAAGCAGACTTCATCGAGCACCGACTCCAGCGCATAAGCGGTCTGCAATTGCGGCTGGCCGCGATAGATTTCCGTCCAGCGCGCCCGCACCATCGCCGACATGCTCGGCATGCAACCGGCGAGCGCGGCGCAGACGAACAGCGTCCAGTTCGGCGCCTGCAAACGGGTGCACAGCAACAACATCAGCAATGCCCCGCCACCGATCAGCGCCGACACCGGCAGGATCCGCCCCTGCCCGTAACGGTCTACCAGCCGCGACACCTGCGGCGCGCAGAACGCCGTGGCCAGGGCAAAGGTCGCCGCCACACCACCGGCCAGCGCGTAGCCGCCGGTCAACTGCGAAAGCATGGTGATCACGCCGATGCCGGTCATGGAAATCGGCATGCGCGCGATCATCCCGGCCATCACAAAGGCCCGGGCGCCGGGGGCGTTGAACAGTTCGCGGTAAGGGTTTGCCATCGGATACAGCCTCATCAGGGGCGGCCAACTTGCCACAAAGCCTGACGGGCGGGAAAGCGAGGAATTGTTGGTGGAATGTGAAGTCCCTGTGGTGTGCAGGGCCAATCGCTGTGGCGCCAAGCTGTCGATCATTTCATGTACGCAGATGAACTCTCGTCGCCAGCCATCAGTCAGCTAAGTAAGCCCTCAACCCAAGGCGCGACCCTGCATGCAGATTTCCCTCGCCCGCCAAGTAGCACTGGTCACCGGTGCCAGTTCCGGCATCGGCCACGGCGCCGCCAAAGCCTTGGCCGCGGCCGGTGCCGCCGTGGTCATCAATTACAACCGCCAGGCCGAGCCGGCCGAAGCGCTGGCCCGGCAGATCGTCGCCGACGGTGGCCAGGCCATCGCCATCGGTGCGGATGTTTCGAAGGAAGAGGACGTGGAGCGACTATTCCAGCAGACCCTCGACGCCTTCGGCACGCTGGACATTCTGGTGGCCAATTCCGGCCTGCAAAAGGACGCGGCGGCTGTGGATATATCGCTGGCAGACTGGAACACGGTGATCGGCGTCAACCTCACCGGCCAGTTCCTCTGTGCCCGCGCCGCGCTGCGGATCTTCAATCGTCAGGGCGTGCGCGAAGGCGTGTCCCGGGCCGCCGGCAAGATCATCCACATGAGTTCGGTGCACCAGCGCATTCCCTGGGCCGGGCATGTGAACTACGCGGCGTCCAAGGGCGGCGTCGATCAACTGATGCAGACCCTGGCCCAGGAAGTCAGCCACCAGCGCATCCGCATCAACGGTATCGCACCGGGAGCGATTCGCACGGCGATCAATAAAGACGCCACCGAAGGCGACGCCGGCCAGGCCCTGCTCAAACTCATTCCTTACGGGCGCATCGGCGATGTCGAGGACGTGGCCAACGCGGTGGTGTTCCTGGCCTCCGATGCCTCCGACTACATCGTCGGCACCACCCTGTTCATCGACGGCGGCATGAGCCTCTATCCGGAGTTCCGTGGCAATGGCTGAACACCCTTCCGAACGACAAAGCCCCATCGACGCCCACGGCATCATTGGCGACATGCGCAGTGCGGCGCTGGTCAATGACAAGGGCAGCGTGGATTTCTTCTGCTGGCCGGAATTCGACAGCCCGTCGATCTTCTGTTCGCTGCTGGACACGCCCGATGCGGGGATTTTCCAGTTGGCTCCGGACCTGCCCGATGCCCGGCGCGAGCAGATTTACCTGCCGGATACCAACGTCCTGCAGACCCGCTGGCTCAGCGACCATGCGGTGGTGGAAATCACCGATCTGCTGCCCATTGGCGACAACGATGAGGCATTACCGGTTTTGATCCGCCGGGTTCGAGTAGTCAGCGGGCAGGCAACGTTTCATCTGCGCTGCGCCGTCAGGCATGACTACGCCCGCGCTGAAACCCGCGCCATAACCGATAAAAAGGATGTGCTGTTCAGCGCCAGCGGGCAGCCGACACTGCGGCTGGCCTCGGATCAAGCCTTGAGCGTCGATCACGATGCGGCAGTCGGGCAATTCACCCTCAAGCAGGATGAAACGGCAGCATTCATGCTCGGCGCCAGCGATGATCCGCGCTTTGCCGAAGGGGCCGCCAAGCTGTGCATCGAACGCACGCTGAAGTTCTGGCGTGACTGGATCGGCCAGTCCAACTATCGCGGCCGCTGGCGGGAAATGGTCAACCGCTCGGCCCTGGCCCTGAAGCTGCTGACCTCACGCCAACACGGCGCAATCCTCGCTGCCGCCACGTTCGGCCTGCCGGAAACACCCGGCGGCGAACGCAACTGGGATTACCGCTACACCTGGATCCGCGACGCCTCGTTCACCGTCTACGCCTTCATGCGCCTGGGTTTTGTCGATGAAGCCAACGGCTACATGCGCTGGCTGCGCGGGCGGGTCAGTGATTGCAGCGGTCAGCCGATGAAACTCAACATCCTCTACGCCATCGACGGCCGCCAGGAACTGCCGGAAACCGAACTCACGCACTTGTCCGGGCATGGCGGCGCAAAACCGGTGCGGATCGGCAATGGCGCCTACGACCAGATTCAGCTGGATATCTTCGGCGAACTGATGGACGCCGTTTATCTGGTCAACAAGTACGGCGACGCGATTTCCCACGAAGGCTGGAAACATGTGATGGAAGTGGTCGATCAGGTCTGTGAGACCTGGCAGACCAAGGATGTAGGCATCTGGGAAATGCGCGGTGAGCAACATCACTTCCTGCATTCGCGCCTGATGTGCTGGGTGGCGCTGGACCGGGCGATCCGCCTCGCTTCGAAACGCTCGCTGCCTGCACCCTTCGCCCGCTGGGACCAGACCCGCCAGGCCATTCATGCCGACATCTGGGACAACTTCTGGAACCCGGAGCGCGGGCATTTCGTGCAATACCAGGGCGGCACCGCGCTGGACGGTTCGATGTTGCTGATGCCGCTGGTGCGCTTCGTCAGCGCCAAGGATCCGCGCTGGCTCGCGACACTGGAAGCCATCGAAAAACACCTGGTGCGTGACGGCATGGTTTACCGCTATCGCAATGACGATTCGGGGATCGACGGTTTGTCCGGCACCGAAGGCGCCTTCGCCGCGTGCTCGTTCTGGTACGTGGAATGTCTGGCCCGCGCCGGGCAACTGGAAAAGGCTCATCTGGAGTTCGAGCAATTGCTGCGTTACGCCAATCCGTTGGGGCTGTATGCCGAAGAGTTCGACAACCGTGGCCGGCATCTGGGCAATACGCCCCAGGCATTGACCCATCTGGCGCTGATCAGCGCGGCGAGTTTTCTGGATCGCAAGTTGAGTGGGGAGAAGAATTATTGGCAGCCGTAGTCATCCTTATTCGCCAGTGCCTGTAAGAAAGATCTCAACCCCAATCGCCGCTTGTAGGATGGCCACCTACTAGCGGCAAACACTCCCGAGCCTTGTTGTTGAAGGGCTGGCCCACACAATCGATTCCTTTCGATACAACTTGTTGATGGCACGGCCTACAAAAACCTGCCAACCCCGTGTAACGCTTGGCCCGCAACTCGCACTTACACCCCGAAATACCTTGTTGCCAGCTGTTACATCCCCCCCTACCATCCACCGCAACGGGCACAGCGGAGCTGTCCAATAAAAACCCGATTCAAGGAACCAGAATGAGCCAACGCATCCACCGCCCCATCGATTCCCCTCTGCGCACCGGCCTGAAGCGCGACGAACTGTGGGACGCCGCCGACAAGGGCCTGATCAAATGCTGGGAAATCGGCCGCCAGCGCGCCGCCCGCTTCCCCGACCTTGCCCAGCGCTGCTGTGCCGATGAACTGCCGGTACTCGGCTGGAAAGGTGGCGTGAGTCGCAGCCTGAAGAAGAATGAAAAGTACGGATCGCTGAAGTACCTGGCTCAGTGGCAGGGGTTGCGCGGGGAAGATCTGGATATTGATCTGGGTGCCGAGCGAGTCATGACCTGTTCGCGGACGAAGATGGTGGTGACGTTTACCCCGGATCGCAGCAAGTATTTCAATCAGGTGGCGGAAGCCGAGGCTTAAGGAGAAGCCGCAATGGTCGATCTGCATCAGGAGTTTCAGAACAGCAGTTTCTTTCATCAGGCCCGAATCGACCGTCGCTCCGCCGACGCGCTGGTTGGAATCGCCGCTGGGCTTGCCGCAGACGGCAAGATCAATCAGCAGGAAGCAGAATTTCTCAAGAACTGGATTGAAACTCACTTGATCCATCTGAGTGATCCGGTCGTCAACATCCTTTATAAGCGTCTCGCCGACATGCTGAGTGATGGTGTTCTTGATGCAGAAGAGTCAGTCGAATTGCTGGAAATGCTTCACCAGTTCGCAGGTCTTCCAGTCGGCGCACAGCAACCCTTCGTTGCCTCAACCTCTCTACCTCTGGACAACCCTGCTCCGGCATTGAGCTGTGCTGATCGTGTCTTTCTGTTCACCGGTGTCATGGCCTACGGTCCCCGCAAGGACTGTGAGGCGCTGATTGTCGAGCGAGGTGGACTGATCGGCGGCTCGGTCAGCAAAAAGATTCATTATCTGGTGGTGGGCAGCATTGGTAATGATCAATGGCTTCACAGCAGCTACGGCACCAAGATCAAGAAAGCCGTTGAACTTCGGGACAGCGGTGTGCCGATTGCCATCATCAGCGAAGACCATTGGCAGAAGGTGTTGTTCGGATAACGGGAGAGTGAGATGACCCAAGCCGTGATGCAGTTTTGCAAGACTGAAAGCCTGACCATCGCCTATGAGCATCACGGCCCGGAAAACGGCACGCCGGTCATCCTGCTTCACGGCTTCCCCTACTCCCCTCGCGCCTACGACGAAATCGCCCCGCCTCTCGCCGCCAAGGGTTACCGGGTGATCGTGCCGTATCTGCGCGGCTACGGGCCGACCCGTTTCAACAGCGCGGACACGCTGCGTTCCGGCCAGCAAGCGGCGCTCGCTCAGGATCTGCTGGATCTGATGGACGCACTGGGTATCGAGCAGGCGACGCTTTGCGGTTACGACTGGGGTGGTCGGGCGGCGTGCATTGTGGCGGCGCTGTTTCCCGAGCGCGTGCGCGGGTTGGTGACGGGCGATGGCTACAACCTGCAAGACATTCCGCATTCGATTCAGCCGCTGGATCCCGAGACCGAGCACCGTTTCTGGTATCAGTACTACTTCCACACACCCCGTGGCGTTGAAGGACTGACGCAGAATCGACGGGCGCTGTGCGAGTTGCTGTGGCAGTTGTGGTCGCCGACCTGGGCGCGGAACGCCGAGCGCTATCCGCTGAGCGCACCGGCGTTCGACAACCCGGATTTCGTCGAGGTGGTGATTCACTCTTATCGCCATCGCTTCATGTATGCGCCGGGCGATCCGGCGCTGGAGTGGATGGAGCAGGCGCTGGAGAAACAACCGGCGATCGCCGTTCCGACGATTTCGCTGTGCGGTGCCGATGATGGTGTAGGCCCGGCGCCGGAAGACGATGAAGATGCCCATCACTTCACCGGAGTTTACGAGCGGCGGGTGCTGGCCGGTGTCGGGCATAACATTCCCGAGGAAGCGCCGAACGAGACGCTCAAGGCATTACTGGATCTGCTCCAGCGCTGACCGAAAACCGCTCCCGATAAGCCTGCGGCGTCACACCCATGGCCCGCAGGAAACTGCGTCTCAACGTCTCTTCACTGCCAAATCCACAATTGGCCGCCACCCGTTTGATCGGCAATCCCGTATCGCTCAGCAACCGGCGCGCAGTTTCAACGCGGATCAGTTCGATGGCCCGGGCCGGGGTCTGGCCGGTGTCGGCGCGGTAGTGGCGCACGAAGCTGCGCTCGCTCATGCCGGCCTGTTCGGCGAGGGTCGGGATGCCAAGGTCGCAGGTCAGGTGTTCGGCAATCCACGCATGCAGATCGTCGAAGCGATTGCCCTGTTTTTGCAGCGACAGCGTCACGCTGAATTGCGATTGGCCGCCCGGACGTTTGAGGAACACCACCAGTTGCCGGGCGACGTCCAGGGCCATGTCGCGACCGAGGTCGTCTTCGACCATGGCCAGCGCCAGGTCGATGCCGGCGGTGACGCCCGCCGAGGTCCAGACCGGGCCGTCGTTGATGAAGATCGGATTGGGCTCAACCTGCAAGCGCGGGTGTTTCTGTGCCAGTTGCTCGCAGCGGGTCCAGTGGGTGACGACCCGGCGACCGTCGAGCCAGCCGCTGGCCGCCAGCAGAAATGCCCCGGTACAGACCGACGCCACGCGCCGGCATCCGTTGGCGTGTTCGCGCACCCAGCTCACCAACTCGACATCTTCGGAGGCCGCATACACGCCCCAGCCTCCGGCGATGATCAGCGTATCGCTGGGCTGTTTCGGCAGCGGTTCGGCCAGCATTGCCAACCCGGCCGAGGAGTTCACCGCCCCGCCACCCCTGGCGATGACCGATGGCGCGTACGGCACGGGCAAACCCTGCTGGCGGGCAATATCGTTGGCCGAGGCGAAGACCTGCAACGGCCCGGTGACGTCGAGCAGTTGCACATTGGCGAACGCGAGGACGTGGATGGTTTTCGGCATTTGGCGTAATTCGAGGGTTTATTGGCGTATGCGCCAAAACCTACGCGCCTACAGTGAAGCCGTCCACCCTTTTTCACGGAGAAGAATCATGGCGTTGCAGATCGGTTTTCTGTTGTTTCCCCAGGTGCAGCAACTCGACCTGACCGGCCCGTATGACGTGCTGGCCTCGTTGCCGGACGTGCAGGTGCATCTGGTCTGGAAGGATCTGGTGCCGGTCAACTCCAGCACCGGGTTGCTGCTGAAACCGACCACCACGTTCGAGGACTGCCCGGATCTGGATGTGATCTGCGTTCCCGGCGGTGCCGGGGTCGGACCGTTGATGGAAGATGGGCAGACGCTGGCGTTCATCAAGACGCAAGCTGCAACGGCGCGGTACGTGACGTCGGTGTGCACCGGTTCGCTGGTGCTTGGCGCGGCGGGTCTGTTGCAGGGTAAACGGGCGACTACGCACTGGGCTTATCACGATTTGCTGCCGACACTGGGCGCAATTGCGGTGAAGGATCGGGTGGTGCGTGACGGCAATCTGTTTACCGGGGGCGGCATCACGGCCGGGATCGATTTCGCGCTGACGCTGGCGCAGGAACTGGTGGGTGTCGATACGGCGCAACTGGTGCAGTTGCAGCTGGAATATGCGCCGGCGCCGCCGTTTGATTCGGGCAGTCCGGAGACGGCACCGAGTGCGGTTGTCGATGAGGCGCGCAAGCGTGCGGCGCCTTCGCTGAGACTGCGCCGGGAAATCACCGAGCGCGCGGCGGCGAAGCTCAATCTGCGCTGATCTCCAGCCAAACACAAAACCCTGTGGGAGCAAGTCCGCTCCCACATTGGGTTTGTGTATGGATTCGGATTCACGCGTTGTCCCCACATCCCGTCACACCTTCACTTGTCCCCTCGCCCCCACCCGTGTAGAAAGCCTGTCCACAAATCGTGCACAAGGACTTTCCATGACAGCTTTGCCATGGCTCTATCTCGGGCTTCTCAGCCTTGGTTACGGATTGGCGCTGAGTTTCGGCCAGCTCGGCTGGCTGGCGCTGATCTCCATTGCACTGCTGGTTTTCGCCGGTTACGCCGTGCGCCAGCAAACCGTGCCGGTCGGACGCTTTCTCGGTCATGGCCTGTTTATCGTGCTGGCCGTGGCGCTGGCCATGCACTGGCTGCCGGGCTTCTATAACGGCCGGGCCATCCCGGCGCAGCGCTTCACCGACAACGCCGTGCCGTTCTCGATGTTCGTGAACCTCGACAAACCGCTGATCGGCTTCTGGCTGCTGCTGGTCTGCCCATGGATTGTCGCGCGGCGCTCGTTGCGCCTGACCGTTTACGCCACCGCACTGGCACTGACGTTGAGCGTGATTCTGGCGCTGGGCGGCGCGGTGTTGCTGGGCATGATCACCTGGGCGCCGAAATGGCCGGATCAGGCGTGGTTGTGGGTGCTGAACAACCTGCTGCTGGTGACGCTGGTCGAAGAAGCGCTGTTTCGCGGCTATATACAGGGCGGCCTGAGCCGGCAATTCAAACACCTGCCCTACGGCGAAAACCTCGCGCTGCTGCTCGCGTCCCTGCTGTTCGGCCTGGTGCATGTGGGCGCCGGCTGGCAATGGGTGTTGCTGGCGGGTCTGGCGGGGCTCGGCTATGGTCTGGCCTATCGTTTTGGCGGACTTGCTGCAGCGATCGCCACGCACTTTGGTCTGAACCTGCTGCACTTCGGCCTGTTCACCTATCCGATGCTCGCGGGTTGAGGCAAGTGCCGTTTTGCGACGCCGTACTTATAAATGAAAAAAAACTTCAACAAATCGCCGACCCCGCCGACAACCTTTCAAAGCCTTGCGGATTGAAAAACCATGCGTAATAACCAGCCCATTACACAACGCGAACGGACTTTCCCGGCTCAGCAACGGTTGATTTCCACAACCGACGCCAAAGGCGTGATCACCTACTGCAACGACGCTTTCGTCGAAATCAGCGGGTTTTCGCGTGAGGAACTGATCCGTGCGCCGCACAACCTGGTTCGTCACCCCGACGTCCCGGCGGCGGTGTTTTCGCACATGTGGGGCACACTGAAACAAGGCTTGCCATGGATGGGCATTGTCAAGAATCGCTGCAAGACCGGTGATCATTACTGGGTGAACGCCTATGTAACGCCGGTGTTCGATGGCAGTCAGGTGGTCGGTTACGAGTCGGTGCGGGTCAAGCCGTCCGCCGAACAGATCCGCCGTGCCGAAGCGCTCTACCAACGCATCAACCAGGGCAAGTCGGCGATCCCTTCGAGCGACAAATGGCTGCCGATCGTGCAGGACTGGTTGCCGTTCATTCTGGTCAGCCAGTTGAGCTTCATGATCGGCGCCACCCTGAACTCGCAGTGGGGCTTCGCCCTCGCCGCCGGTCTGTCGGTGCCGCTGGGCCTGTTGGGCCTGCAATGGCAACAACGCGGGCTCAAGCGCCTGCTGCGTCTGGCCGAGCAGACCACGTCCGACCCGTTGATCGCGCAGATGTACACCGACAGCCGTGG
Source organism: Pseudomonas sp. UV AK001 (assembly GCF_046097675.1). NCBI lineage: Bacteria > Pseudomonadati > Pseudomonadota > Gammaproteobacteria > Pseudomonadales > Pseudomonadaceae > Pseudomonas > Pseudomonas sp. UV AK001. The sequence goes on along the minus strand of NZ_JBJUVZ010000008.1, from coordinate 109,061 downwards.
CGCCCAGGCGCGTCTGGAGATGTCGATCCTCAGCCAGGAAGCGCGCCTGAAAACCTGCCTGACCCGTCTGCAGGACACCGCCGAGCACCTGACCGATCAGGCCAAACAGTCCGACGCCCTGGCGCACAACAGCTCCAGCGGTCTGGAACGTCAGCGCGTGGAAACCGAACAGGTCGCCACCGCCGTCAACCAGATGGCCGCCACCACGCAAGAAGTGGCCAGCCACGTCCAGCGCACCGCCGACGCCACCCAGGAAGCCAACCGCCTGACCGGCCGCGGCCGCGACATCGCCGGTGAAACCCGCGAAGCCATCCAGCGTCTGTCCGTAGTCGTGGGTGAAACCGGCCTGACCGTGACCCAACTGGCCAAGGACAGCGACGAAATCGGCGGCGTGGTCGACGTGATCAAAGGCATCGCCGACCAGACCAACCTGCTGGCGCTCAACGCTGCGATTGAAGCAGCGCGGGCCGGCGAGATGGGCCGTGGTTTTGCCGTGGTCGCCGACGAAGTCCGTCAACTGGCGCAACGCACCAGCGAATCCACCGGGCAGATCCACGCCCTGATCGCCAAGCTGCAACAGACTGCATCCAGCGCCGTACAAACCATGGAAGCCGGCCATCGCCAGGCGGAAGAAGGTGTAGCGCGGGTACTGGAAGCGGATCAGGCCCTTGTCGGCATCAGCGAAGCGGTGGCCAACATTACCGACATGACCACCCAGATCGCCGCTGCGACCGAAGAGCAAAGTGCCGTGGCTGAAGAAATCAGCCGCAACATCAGCAACATCTCGGAACTGGCGGACCAGACCTCGGAACAGGCGCATAACTCGGCGTTGCTGAGTGAAGAGCTGACGAAGACGGCTAATACGCAGTATTCGTTGGTGGAGCGGTTTAACCGCTGATTGGGATGGCAATAAAGAAACCCCGGATAGCGAAAGCTTCCGGGGTTTTTATTGCGTGTCTGAAATGGATGTGGCCAGCACCGCCCTCTTCGTGGGCAAGCCCACTCCCACAGGGTTTTGCATTGGCCACGAAGTCTCGCAACACCACCATCATTGTGGGAGCGGGCTTGCCCGCGAAGAGGCCCGGCCTGCGAGCGAAAATCTCATTCAAAAAGCGCGGACAGTGCCTACAACTGAATCAGACCCAACTGACTGGCACGCGATGAAGCCCCGCTCTACTTTGTGGTTCAAATCTATTCACACGGGCTAGCCAGCATGAATACATCAACTACGCAGAATCCGATGGGCACGACCGACAAACCTGTGAAAAAGGAAGTCCGGGGTGAACTGACATGCCTTGATGTGCAGCGAGCGGCACGTGATGGGCAGAAAGCGTTCGATAGATTTGTGATCACTGGCAGGCTGTGACCTTTTGATATCGATGAAAAAACCGGAAGCCAAACGCTTCCGGTTTTTTGTGCCGTTTACTCCTTCGGCACGAGGTTATCGAGCGCCTGATTCACCGCCAGTTCGCCCAACATCACGACTTGCGCAATGCCCAACAGGGTCTTGCGGTTCGGCCCTTCCAGCAGGCCGGCAAAATCACCGAGCATGACCGTGGCTGACGCGAGGGATTCGCAGGCGTTGGCCAGCAAGGACTCCGTGTCTGTTTGCGGGTTGACCCTGAACATGTCGTTTGGGCTGTAGGGCGTGGCCATGATCTTGGCTGCGGGGGTCAAGTAATAGTCCAGGGCGCGTTCGGCGGCGTCGTGGAGTTTTCTTGAATCGGGAAATTCGTACGGGGAAACCGGATCTTCTAACGGTGGAATGACGGTCTGGGACATCAGCTGGAACTCCGAAAAAGAGTCGCTTGAGAATTTTTATAGACGGCTGCCAGGCAGTGAGGGGACAAGCCCCTCACCAAGGCGGCAACTACCGCGAGACGTGATGGTTATCCAGCACACGATTTACCAGCAGCTCACTCAGCATGATGACCTGCTGCAGTATCTGCATCGCCTTGCGCTGCGACGGATCGACGGTGTTGCCGAGGTCCCGGGCCATGTCACTGGCCGACGACAGCGTTTCGCACGCTTCGACCAGCAGCGTTTCGTCATCCACCGTTGGATTGACCAGATAGATCCTGCCCGGCTTGCGCGATGGCTTGGACGTCTTCTGCGCCCCAGGATCGAGGTAATGATTGATCGCCCGCTCGGTTGCCATTTTTATGTTTTCGGCTTCGAGTGCGGCGTCGTAGGGGATTGGATCGGTTTCTGGCGGGTTTGGCGTAATTTTGAACATACGGACTCTCTATCTTGAAAGAATTGAAGAGCCGTCACTTTCGCTACCAAACGAAGGGTGGCGGCCACACGTGGGTTGGTAGACCGGTCAAGACAGAGAACCCCCCGGCGCCCCCAAAGGAGCCCCACGCATGGCCACCATATAAAACGCAGCCCAAAAAATGAGACTGCATAAGGTGACGCCACACAGCTGTCAAGAAAACGGGCTACCAAACCCGATCACTGTTTTGCAGTGACAGGGAAACGATATAGCCCTCTCCAAGCCGCGTAAGCCGGCGGATTCTGGCGTACGCGTAGGCAACGACGCAAGGTGTTGTAGCCCTTATGGCGTAACGGTTCGTGTACTTTAAACGTGGTCACTGAGCTGTGTTTATCAGTTGGTATGGCGAAGTCGTCCCAAACATCAACTACGGTCAGCGCCTCGATAAATTGCACACCAATGCTTTTGGGGTGTCGCTCCTGATTTGGAGCAATCGACTTGGCTTTCTGGTGGTGCCCCCTAGAATAATAAAATGACGTAGTATCGATGCTAGGACGCGCCATTTGAGGGACTCGTCCTCAAGTGGCACCGATTTTTGGTGCTTTAAGCACATCAAATTTAGATTTCTTTCCATGAGTTCTATTTTTTATCTTCCCCGCAAGCTCTCGAGCAAAGACAGTATCTACACCGAAGACGAGCTCTTAGCCGCCTCGAATTATGTCGTTGTCTTGGCCGAACCCGGTGGTGGCAAAACTGAACTTATGGGTAGTTTGGCCCAGCAACTGGGTACTACCACCGTTACTGCAAACAAATTCAAACGCATCGGGCCCGACGCTGATAACTCTCCGCTCGTGATCGATGCGTTTGACGAGTTGGCAAAAGTCGATCAAACCGGCATTCACGATCTTCTGGCTAACGCCAGTAAAGCCAAGCCAACACACGTCATCATTTCGAGTCGGTCCAGTGAGTGGAGCAGCGCGGCCACAAACGCATTCGAAGAATACCTAGGATCCTCACCACTCGTGGTCAGACTGGTCGAGTTTGATGAAGAAGAACAGCGAGCAATTTTTCATCATCATGTTGAAGGCGAGGAGTTCGCAGCATTCCAAGCGGAAGTCTCTCGATTTGACCTAGGAGCGCTACTCCCCAACCCACAGTTCTTGAAGATGTTCGCAGACGCCTACGTAGAAAGCGGCCGACGTTTCACGGACAAACGAAATATATTCTCCCAAGCGGTCGAGCACTTAGCGAAGGAGGCTAACGTCTCGGTAGTGAAGACCAGCCAGTCTCTTTCGATCATACAAAGGGTTGATCTATCGTCTGAAGTGTTTGCCAAACTTTTGCTTTCAGGTGCAGAAGGTGTAGGAACGAGCGAAGCAACCGCAGACCGGATTTATCCTCTGCTCGCGTCACTGTTTGATAAGCCTACGGTAGCTGAAAGCATTTTGGCGACACGACTTTTTAAACCAGGGGACAGTGCAGATCAACATCGGCCGGTTCACAAGATCGTCGCTGAATACTGTGCAGCGGATTATTTGGCCAAGCGGATAACTGCTCCGTCGGACCCGCTGACTTTACATAAATGTCTACCTATCATTGCACCGAACTCCGCAGTACGAGATGAACTCCGAGGCCTATTGGGCTGGCTTGCCGCACTCGGCAACAAATCCATTCAGGAGGCAGCGATTGAGCTTGATCCCTACGCAGTACTAGCGAACGGTGACCCTTCTCAACTTGAACATTCTTCAAAACGCCTGCTGATAGAGCGCCTAAAAGACGTCGAAATGAAAGACCCCTATTTTCGACGAGGAGATTCGTGGCGCAGATTTAGCGCCGCAGGCTTCTTCACTGAAGATGTCATGAAAGAAATCAAGCCCCTTCTCGCTTCTGGAAGTGACGGACACCTACAAGGTCTGATTCTTGAACTTTTGGCAGGCTCGCCAGCAATCAAGCACTTGAGAGATGAGTTGCGCCAGCTCGTTTTAAATAGCAATGAAAGCGAACACGGTCGTTTATTAGCTTGCAAATGCCTGCTTGACCTAAAGGATTACGACTACAAAACCGACTTAAATACCTTAACCCTAGAAGCTAGCCAAACTTCGCTAAAAATAGCGGTTACTTTTATAACGGCTATCGGGCCAGAAACATTCGATCGAGTTTTTCTAGCCGACTTTCTTCGTACATGCTCAAAACTCTACCCCACTCAACAGATGCCTTACAAATCAATGATAGGGGAACGTTACTTTCTGAGACGCTTTATCGAAACATTTAACTTGGCGCAAATCGAACAACTATTGGACGATTTAACTAGGAACCTTGCCTGCACATGCAATAAAAAGCATTTCGAATGTGATTGTCGAATTGGAATCAGCAAAATCGCAGGCTTGATGCTGGATCAATACTTCGAACTGGCAACACCTCCATTCGCCCCAGAGCGCGTTTGGCATTGGCTCGAAAACCTAATTTTCCATGAGCAAAAAACGCAGGACCAGAGCAAGGCAGTCCAGGCACTTCAAAATGACGATAATCTGCGGCAAGGAATAATTGGCTATGTGTTTGGCAAGCTCATTGACCGCGATAAGATTTTCGAGACAAGGATACACAAGTTTGATTTCCACTCTCACTCCGGCCTACGCTTTCAATCCCGCGACTATAGATTCATAGTTAATTTTGCATTCGAAATCGACAATCCAATTCTATGGTCTAACTTTATCGCAATTCATCAATATCATCTTAACAAAGATGAAAAAGGCCCAAATAGTTTACGGCGACATATGCGCGAGCAGGCATTGAAAAAACCCTCTTTCATGAGGGAGTGGGCAAAATTCAACAGAGCAACCGCACAATCTGCGCAAGACAATTATAAAAACCTATTTAGGCATAATCGAAACTTTAAACGTCGCAATCGCCAACGCGACAGCATGCACAAGGCCAATATCCAGTATTTAAAGGACAACCGGGAATTGGTGGAGAGCGGACGGCACTGGCGTTGTCTTGCACGTTTCGCGGACCTGGTGCTTGTGTGTCCAAACGAAATAGAGCTTGAAGTTGGAGATGACACACTCGTTCGAAACGCTCTCAGAAACTGTCTGGACTTCATTGCCCCCGATGTTCCCGATCTGCTTAGACTTGCAGGTCTACAGTGTGCATCCAGGGGCGCGAGCACTGAACCTGTACTCTTTGCAGCATGCTTAGAAATAATGCGTAATACCGGCAATCTCGAAGGTGTTGATTTACGGTTGCTCCAAGCACTCCGAACAAACATCAATATGGGCTACAACGCAGTCAACAAAGAAGAACATGACGCGCTAAAGTCTGAGGTAGATCGTCTGATTTTTGCAGAAACTGGAACGGCTGAAGCTTTCCTTCGCCAGTATGTCGAACCGCAATTGGCACAAACAGGCTGCCTAAACCCGGAAATTTGGCTATTACGTGGTGACGAGGCTTTTAGCCACTTACGTGACATGCTTTCGATAGAATGGCTGAGGCGCTTTCCTGATTTGGCCATTGGGCCACTAGACGCAATTTTTGAGATCGCTGCTGAATGTGGCGATCGTAATGCTTTGCTTGAAATCATCGCAGAGCGCTGCGCAAACTTCATGTCCGTTTGGCCCAATCCAACAGGCGATGCGGACCTCGAGCAAAAGCGCACTTTTTGGTTCCTGAGAGCTTTTCATTTCATAAAAGATACTCCTGACACATACTGGAATTGGCTAAAATCCGATAAGGACATAATATTTTCATTTAGTGATCGGTATGGGCGATTTAATTACGGCGAACACCCGTATTGGCCAAAACTCACATTAAGCAAGGTGGAGGCTATTCTAGATGCCTTTATCGAAAAATGGCCAAAAGTGGACCTGCCGAGCCACTATGGCACGGGAAGTCCTAGGGGAGAAAATGCATACCGCTTTTTGACAGAAGTTATCTGGTTAATAAATTCAGATGAACCCGATGAAGCCATATGTGTCCTTGATCGCCTACTTGCCGATCAGAGATTTACAGAAATGCACAACGACCTGAAGAGCATACGTGCCAGTAAAATCAGACAAAAAGCACTAAGAGACTTTGAACCTCCAACTCCTCAGGAAATCGTCAGCCGTCTGGATCGCGACACCATCGTAAACGTTGAAGGTCTCCGCCAACTCGTCCTACAAGAGCTTCAAGATTTTCAGAAGGCTATAGGCGGTGGCGAGTTCAACCCCGCTGACCGCTTTTACAATAACGATAAGCGCTTGGGTGAAGTCAAGGCCACTGAAATCATCGCTGAGCGCCTCAATCTAAGACTGGAGCCACAAGGAATTGCTATTACGTCAGAGCATCAGCTAAAAAGTGAAAATCGCAGCGACTTTACTGCAACCAAATTCATTGGTGGCAAACGAAGATTACTTGTGGTGGAGGTGAAAGGTCAGTGGCACAAAGAGCTATACACTGCCGCGGCCGCACAACTCTATGATCGCTACTCAATCCATCCAGACGCCGAACAACAGGGTATTTACCTTGCGATTTGGTTCGGCCGCAATGAACTGGTCGCAGGTCTCAAAAATAAAACCATAAATACCGCTCAAGAACTGAAGATCAGCATCGAACAGGCACTACCGCAAGAACTAGCGGGGCTAATTGATGTATTCGTATTGGACGTTTCCAAGTCTTAAAACTGAGCCTGGAATACGGAATCAAAGGCCGTATGCAGTAAGCCTAGGGGGATACCCCGGTGGCGGCCATGCGCGGGTTGGTAGACCGGTCGAATTGGGAAACCCGGCGCTCACGAATGAGCCCCACGCATGCCCACCATACAAAGCTGCACCTCAGAAAAGAGACAGCATTGAAGGTGTCGCAATAACCACAACTCGAATCGGGCTACCAAACCCAGTCACTTTTCAGTGACAGGGAAACGATATAGCCCTCTCCAAGCTGCGTAAGCCGGCGGATTCTGGCGTACGCGTAGGCAACGACGCAAGGTGTTGTAGCCCTTATGGCGTAACGGTTCGTGTACTTTAAACGTGCTTGCAGATTTACGTTTATGCGCCAAAAAGCCGGGTGGGGTGATTGACTGTTACTTTGCTGTGTTCTGGCAGATCGCTTTCGTCGGATCGCCGCCCGGACCAAGCCCTCTCCCACATTGGATCGGATGCACCCGTCAAAAACTGGTCGGCTGTCAGGCCGCCATCGCTGGCAAGCCAGCTCCCACAGGGATTGCATGCAGTCTGCAAGAGCTGGTCGGCTGCCAGGCTGGCTCCCACAGAAAACGAAAGCAGCTCGCCTCCGCTCCTAACCACTCAACACGATGAGCGTTAGCTCGAGTACCGCTTTTGATCTTGATTCACGGGCGACGTCGGAAGGCTGAGTGGAGGGATTTATCCGGGGGTGGGAGCGCAGCGACCGTTTGGCGAAGCCAAACACATCGAGAGGAGGTGCAGCGAAGCAAACCGTAGGCGATGCCCCCGGATGAATCCCGGAGCGAAGGAACCCCGAGCCACAGCGAGCGGGCCGGACGTAGGAGCAAGACCTTTTGGTTACTTTTGGGGCGTTTGCCAAAAGTGACCCGCCGTAAGGGCGGAACCCTAAGCAGCCATAACCGCAGCAACGGATATACACCCCAAAACCAAACCTCAACGAAGAAACCCGGCAACCTTCTCCGCAGCCGAAACCAAATGCTGCTCATGCGTAAACCCGGAAACCTTGAGCGGCTTCAAATCATGATCCCCCGCCGCCAGCCAAAACACTTCAATACTCGGCGATAAGGAATACCCTTCGACAGCGTCCCGATTGCCAAGCGCATCCCGCTCCCCCTGAACAATCAACGTCCGAGTCTGCAAGGAAGCCAAATGCTCAACCCGAGGTTTCTCAGGTTTCCCAACCGCATAAAACGGATACCCCAGACAAACCAACGCATCCGCACCCAACTCGTCCGCCAGGAGACTGGCCATCCGCCCCCCCATAGACTTCCCGCCAACCGCCAAAACCCCAGCGACATGAAGTCGCACCAGGCCATAAACCTCACGCCAACATTCGAGCAACTTCGGCGCCGGATTCGGCGGACGTTTACTGCCATCAACCCGCCGCTGCGCCATATAAGGAAACTCAAACCGCAACACGTTCACACCCAGCCCAGCAAGGCGCCCAGCCATATCCGTCATCCACTCACTGTCCATCGGCGCCCCAGCACCATGCGCGAGAATGAGCGTCGCCGAAGCCTCACCACTGGCCGCATCCCAAAGCCACCCGTGATCCCGCAGGCACTGCGCCCATTGATCCCCGTCAATACTGGCCTTGTGCTGTTTGTCCATGCTTGCCTCGCTTTTAGTCTGCCTATAACTCCAGGCGAAGGATTCGCGGCGTTTTCTGCGCGCGCTCACTTCGGCTGAACCGTGGATGGGGAACCATGAACACTTCTATCAGTACCGCCTACAACTACAAGGTGGTCCGCCAATTCGCCATTATGACGGTGGTGTGGGGCATCGTCGGCATGGGGCTCGGGGTTTTTCTCGCGGCTCAATTGGTCTGGCCCGAACTCAACTTCAACCTGCCGTGGACCAGCTTCGGACGCCTGCGCCCGCTGCACACCAACGCGGTGATCTTCGCGTTCGGCGGCTGTGCCTTGTTCGCCAGTTCGTTCTACTCGGTGCAGCGCACCTGCCAGACGCAATTGTTTGCGCCGAAAATCGCCGCCTTCTGCTTCTGGGGCTGGCAACTGGTGATCCTGCTGGCAGCCATCAGCCTGCCACTGGGTTACACCAGCTCCAAGGAATACGCCGAGCTGGAATGGCCGATCGACATCCTGATCACCATCGTCTGGGTCGCCTACGCCATCGTGTTCTTCGGCACGATCATGCAGCGCAAGACCAAGCACATTTATGTGGGCAACTGGTTCTTCGGCGCGTTCATCATCACCGTGGCGATCCTGCACATCGTCAACAACCTTGAGTTGCCGGTGAGTTTCACCAAGTCCTACTCGGTGTACGCCGGTGCAACCGACGCGATGGTGCAATGGTGGTACGGCCACAACGCCGTAGGCTTTTTCCTCACCGCCGGTTTCCTCGGGATGATGTACTACTTCGTGCCGAAACAGGCCGAACGTCCGGTGTATTCGTATCGCCTGTCGATCGTGCACTTCTGGGCGCTGATCACCCTGTACATCTGGGCCGGTCCGCACCACTTGCACTACACCGCGCTGCCGGACTGGGCGCAGTCGTTGGGCATGGTGATGTCGCTGGTACTGCTGGCACCGAGCTGGGGCGGCATGATCAACGGCATGATGACCCTCTCGGGCGCCTGGCATAAGTTGCGCAGCGATCCGATCCTGCGCTTCCTGGTGGTGTCGCTGGCGTTCTACGGCATGTCGACCTTCGAAGGTCCGATGATGGCGATCAAGACCGTGAACGCCCTCTCCCACTACACCGACTGGACCATCGGCCACGTACACGCCGGCGCCCTCGGCTGGGTGGCGATGATTTCCATCGGCGCGCTGTATCACATGATCCCGAAAGTCTTCGGCAAAGAGCAGATGCACAGCATCGGCCTGATCAACGCGCACTTCTGGCTCGCGACCATCGGCACCGTGCTCTACATCGCTTCGATGTGGGTCAACGGCATCGCCCAGGGCCTGATGTGGCGTGCAGTGAACGAGGACGGCACGCTGACCTACTCCTTCGTCGAAACCCTGGTGGCCAGCCACCCAGGCTTCGTCGTGCGGCTGATTGGCGGGGCGATCTTCCTCAGCGGCATGTTCCTGATGGCTTACAACACCTGGCGCACCGTGCGGGCCTCGCAGCCTGCTGACGTCGTTGCTGCCGCGCAGATGGCCTGAGGAGTCCGCCATGAAACACGAAACGATTGAAAAGAACGTCGGCCTGCTGATGCTGCTGATGGTGTTTGCCGTGAGCATCGGCGGCCTGACCCAGATCGTCCCGCTGTTCTTCCAGGACGTGACCAACAAACCGGTGGAAGGCATGAAGCCCTACACCGCGCTGCAACTGGAAGGCCGCGACATCTACATCCGCGAAGGCTGCGTCGGCTGCCACTCGCAGATGATCCGTCCGTTCCGCGCCGAAACCGAGCGCTACGGCCACTACTCGGTCGCCGGCGAAAGCGTGTGGGATCACCCGTTCCTGTGGGGCTCCAAGCGTACCGGTCCGGACCTGGCCCGGGTCGGTTCGCGTTACTCGGATGACTGGCACCGTGCGCACTTGTACAACCCGCGCAACGTTGTACCGGAATCGAAAATGCCGGCCTACCCATGGCTGGTCACCCAACCGGTCGACAGCAGCCACACCGAAACCAAGCTCAAGGTCATGCGCACCCTCGGCGTGCGGTACACCGACGACGACATCAGTGGCGCAGTGGCCAGCCTCAAGGGCAAGACCGAAATGGACGCCCTCGTCTCCTACCTGCAAGTGCTCGGCACTGCGATCAAGAGCAAGAGGTGATCGAGATGGCCTTAGAAATGAGCGCGGGGCTGATTCGCGGCCTCGGCACGGTCGTGGTGTTCGTGGCCTTCGTCGGCCTGACCCTGTGGGTGTTCAACCGCAAGCGCACGCCGGAATTCGCCGAAGCGCGCCTGCTGCCGTTTGCCGACGAGCCGCAACCCGACCCAACCCAAGCATCTGAAACAAGGAGTACCCGGCCATGACCACCTTCTGGAGTACGTGGATCTGCGTACTGACCATCGGCAGCCTGATCGGCCTGACCTGGCTGCTGGTCGGCACCCGTCGGGGCGAGACCAAGGGCAGCGTCGACCAGACCATGGGCCACAGCTTCGACGGCATCGAGGAGTACGACAACCCGCTGCCGCAGTGGTGGTTCATGCTGTTCGCCGGCACGCTGGTGTTTTCCGTGGGCTATCTGATCCTCTACCCGGGCCTGGGCAACTGGAAAGGCATCCTGCCCGGCTACGAGGACGGCTGGACCGGCGTCCACGAGTGGGAAAAGGAAATGAGCAAGGCCGACGCCAAATTCGGGCCGATCTTCGCCAAGTTCGCCGCCATGCCGGTAGAAGAAGTGGCGAAGGATCCGCAGGCGCTGAAAATGGGTGGCCGTCTGTTCGCGTCCAACTGCTCGGTGTGCCACGGTTCGGACGCCAAGGGTGCCTTCGGCTTCCCTAACCTCGCCGACCAGGACTGGCGCTGGGGCGGCAGTGCCGAGACGATCAAGACCACCATCATGGGTGGCCGGATCGCGGCGATGCCGGCCTGGGGCGAGTCACTCGGTGAGGTGGGCGTGAAAAACGTCGCCGCTTACGTGCGTCACGAGCTGGCCGGGCTGCCACTGCCGGCGGACAACAAGGCCGACCTGCAAGCCGGACAGCAGACGTTCAGCACCATGTGCGTAGCCTGTCATGGGGCAACCGGCCAGGGCACTGAAGCCATGGGTGCGCCGAATCTGACGCACCCGGCCGGATTTATCTACGGCACCAGCCTGACCCAGCTTGAGCAGACCATTCGCCATGGTCGTCAGGGTCACATGCCGGCTCAGAACGAGTTGCTGGGCAACGATAAAGTGCAATTGCTGGCCGCTTATGTGTACAGTCTTAGCCATGGATTGAATACAGAAAAACTGATTACTGAAGACAACAAAAAGTAATCTTTGAGTACAACACTGCCGCACGTTTCCAGTGCGGCAGTTTCCAGTCCCTTTGCGACGCATTGTCGCACCCCTTCACACCCTCTCCTTTCGGTTACCCGGATTCGGGTCTACGCTTGCTCGATGCGGACTGGCCCGTGCCGGTTCCAGGTCGACCCCGAGCGAGGCGTTGAACGAATCGGCTGACTGACATGGCCGCAAAGGCCGGTAGATACCGGCTGTCGTGCCGATTACCGTCCGTCACCCGAACCGAGCGTTCGAACACACCCCGTTACATCCGACCGGGACCCCTCGCTTTTTTCGTCCGCTGCGACATTTTGCCCGAGGGCAATTTTGTCCTTACGCGGCGCATGGAAAGGCCGCAGAATCAGCGTTGGAAAGCATTGACCCAGGTCATGGCGCGTTGCATTGACCCCCTGCTTTCTACATACTTGCGGCCGATTTTAATCCTAATAAAACACCCAAACCGTGGAACCTTAGAATGAGCACAGCAATCAGTCCGACTGCTTATAACTATAAGGTAGTCCGCCAGTTCGCCATCATGACGGTGGTCTGGGGGATCCTTGGCATGGGGCTCGGTGTCTTCATTGCCTCGCAACTGGTCTGGCCGGAGTTGAACTTCGGTCTGCCGTGGACGAGCTTTGGACGCCTGCGCCCGTTGCACACAAACCTGGTGATTTTCGCCTTCGGTGGTTGTGCACTGTTTGCCACTTCCTACTATGTCGTGCAGCGAACCTGCCAGACGCGACTGATTTCCGACAGCCTCGCGGCCTTCACCTTCTGGGGATGGCAAGCCGTCATCGTCGGCGCGATCATTACCTTGCCGCTGGGTTACACCACCACCAAGGAATACGCGGAACTGGAATGGCCCCTCGCCATTTTGCTGGCCATTGTCTGGGTCACCTACGGTCTGGTGTTCTTCGGCACCATCACCAAGCGCAAGACCAAACACATCTACGTCGGTAACTGGTTCTACGGCGCGTTCATCGTCGTGACCGCGATGCTGCACATCGTCAACCACGCCTCGCTGCCGGTCAGTTTCTTCAAGTCCTACTCGGCCTACGCCGGTGCGACCGACGCAATGATCCAGTGGTGGTACGGCCACAACGCCGTGGGTTTCTTCCTGACCACCGGCTTCCTGGGGATGATGTACTACTTCGTGCCGAAACAGGCCGAACGTCCGATCTATTCCTATCGCCTGTCGATCGTGCACTTCTGGGCACTGATCACCCTGTACATCTGGGCCGGCCCGCACCACCTGCACTACACCGCACTGCCGGACTGGGCCCAATCGCTGGGCATGGCGATGTCGATCATCCTGCTGGCACCAAGCTGGGGCGGCATGATCAACGGCATGATGACCCTGTCGGGCGCCTGGCATAAGCTGCGCACCGACCCGATCCTGCGCTTCCTCGTGGTTTCGCTGGCGTTCTACGGCATGTCGACCTTCGAAGGTCCGATGATGGCGATCAAGACCGTCAACTCGCTCTCGCACTACACCGACTGGACCATCGGCCACGTACACGCCGGCGCTCTGGGCTGGGTGGCAATGATCTCGATCGGCGCGATCTACCACATGATCCCGAAACTGTTCGGCCGTGCGCAGATGCACAGCGTGGGTCTGATCAACGCGCACTTCTGGCTAGCGACCATCGGTACCGTGCTGTACATCGCTTCGATGTGGGTCAACGGCATCACTCAAGGCCTGATGTGGCGTGCAATCAACGACGACGGCACCCTCACCTACTCGTTCGTCGAAGCGCTGCAGGCCAGCCACCCTGGCTACATCGTGCGTGCCCTGGGCGGTGCGTTCTTCGCCAGCGGCATGTTCCTGATGGCCTACAACGTGTGGCGCACCGTTCGCGCCTCGGACCCGGCTGAAGCTGAAGCCGCCGCCAAGATCGCCGTAGTTGGAGCTCACTGATGAAGCATGAAGCTGTCGAGAAGAATATTGGCCTGCTGGCCTTCTTCATGGTCATCGCCGTCAGCGTCGGTGGCCTGACCCAAATCGTTCCGCTGTTCTTCCAGGACGTCACCAACAAGCCGGTCGAAGGCATGAAGCCGCGCACCGCCCTTGAACTGGAAGGCCGCGACGTTTACATCGCCAACGGCTGTGTCGGCTGCCACTCGCAGATGATCCGTCCGTTCCGTGCCGAAACCGAGCGCTACGGCCACTACTCGGTCGCCGGTGAAAGCGTCTGGGATCACCCGTTCCTGTGGGGTTCCAAGCGTACCGGTCCGGACCTGGCCCGTGTCGGCGGTCGTTACTCCGATGACTGGCAACGTGCGCACTTGTACAACCCGCGCAACGTCGTGCCTGAGTCGAAAATGCCGGCTTACCCGTTCCTCGTGGAAAACAAGCTCGACGGCAAAGACACAGCCAAGAAAATGGAAGTGTTGCGCACGCTCGGCGTCCCTTACACCGACGAAGACATTGCCGGTGCAAAAGACGCTGTGAAGGGTAAAACCGAAATGGACGCGCTGGTGGCCTATCTGCAAGGCCTGGGCACCATCATCAAAAGCAAACGGTGATCTAGATGGATATCGGGATGATTCGAGGCCTGGGCACCGTTGTCGTGATGGTTGCCTTCATCGGCCTGGCGTTGTGGGTGTTCAGCCCCAAGCGCAAGTCGGAGTTTGAAGACGCGACCTTGCTGCCCTTCGCGGATGATCCCGAAGCCATCAAGCACGTCGAGCAAGCTTCTAGGAGTAACAAAGAATGACTACATTCTGGAGTCTGTACGTCACAGTCCTCAGTCTCGGTACGATCTTTTCCCTGACCTGGCTGTTGCTGTCGACCCGCAAGGGCCAGCGCACCGAGCAGACCGACGAGACGGTCGGCCACTCCTTCGACGGGATCGAGGAGTACGACAACCCGCTGCCGAAATGGTGGTTCATGCTGTTCGTGGGCACCATCGTGTTCGCCCTGGGTTATCTGGTGCTGTACCCGGGCCTGGGCAGCTGGAAAGGTCTGCTGCCGGGCTACAACTACCTCGATAACGAAAAGCAGACCCCGTTCGCCAACGGCCAGACCGGCTGGACCGGCGTTCACGAGTGGGAAAAGGAAATGGCTCGCTCGGACGCCAAGTTCGGTCCGATCTTCGCCAAGTTCGCTGCGATGCCGATCGAGGAAGTCGCGAAGGATCCGCAAGCCCTGAAAATGGGTGGCCGCCTGTTCGCCTCCAACTGCTCGGTCTGCCACGGCTCCGACGCCAAGGGCGCTTATGGCTTCCCCAACCTGACCGACGCCGACTGGCGCTGGGGCGGCGAGCCGGAAACCATCAAGACCACCATCATGGGCGGTCGTCACGCGGTGATGCCGGCCTGGGCGGAAGTGATCGGTGAGCAAGGCGTGGCCGACGTGGCGGCATTCGTGCTGACCAACCTCGATGGCCGCAAGCTGCCGGAAGGCACCAAGGCAGATCCGGCCAACGGCCAGAAACTGTTCGCTGCCAACTGCGTGGCGTGCCACGGTCCGGAAGGCAAAGGCACCCCGGCAATGGGCGCCCCGAACCTGACCCACCCGGCCGCGTTCATCTACGGTTCGAGCTTCGCGCAACTGCAGCAGACCATCCGTTACGGCCGTCAGGGCCAGATGCCTGCTCAGGAACAACTGCAAGGCAACGACAAGGTTCACCTGCTGGCGGCTTATGTTTACAGCCTGTCCCACGGTGAAAAAGCACCGGAAGCCGAGGCTCAGTAAGGCCGACGCTTGAAGCAAAAAAAGGCCCCGCCAGTGAGAATTGGCGGGGCCTTTTTGTTTCTGACCTTTGAATGGCCGACCAGCGGTCAGGCTCGTCTGGCCTTCCCGGTTGTGAGACGCCAGAAGCGGTAGTAACGTTGCTACATGCATTCTTCAGGAGAGGTCGCAATGATGGCCATCACCACCATTTCCAGCCGTGAATTCAATCAGGACACAAGCAGTGCCAAAAAAGCCGCCCGCAATGGGCCGGTGATCATCACTGATCGTGGCAAGCCCGCCCACGTACTGCTAAGCATTGAGGAGTACGAAAAACTCACCGGCCTCAACGCGAGCATTGTCGATCTGCTGGTCATGCCTGAAGCGGCAGACATCGAGTTCGAAACCGAGCGTGCCGTGATCACTCACCGCCCCGTGGATCTGTCCTGAATGTACTTGCTCGACACCAATGTGATTTCCGAACTGCGCAAACCCCAGGCCGACAAAAACGTTGTCGCCTGGGCCAGAACAGTCATTGCCCCCCGCATGTTTATCTCAGCCATTACCTTGAAGGAACTGGAGACCGGCGTCCTTCGCATGGAGCGTCGCGACCCGGCTCAAGGCAAGGTTCTGCGTACCTGGCTCAAGCGTCATGTGATGCCAGCCTTCGATGCGAGAATCCTGCCGGTCGATGCTGCTGTGGCCCTGCGCTGCGCCCGTCTCCATGTACCGGATCAGGCCAATGAAAGCGATGCGCTGATTGCTGCAACGGCGTTGGTTCATGGGCTGACGGTGGTCACCCGCAATATCGGCGACTTTGAATCCAGTGGCGTTGCATTGATCAATCCGTGGGACAGCAGAAATGCCGATACCTTTTGATTTCGTCTCAACGTCGGCCAGGAATGCGGGACCAGCGAACGACGCCGCTCGCAAACCCGTCCATACTTAGCAAGTCAATTGATCTGCATCATGCTTTGTTACATTCGCTACACCATTCAGGTTTTTTCCCCAACGCGACCAAAGGTCGCACCCGTTCGTCGGCATCACAGGCGTATCATTGCGCCACTGCAACACCCTTTCTGACCCCGGCCGGCACGTATCGACCGAGGCATTTTTCCACTGCCGTGGGATGCAATGATGAGTAATCAGATTCCGGTACACGACGTCACGCCCCCCAACAAGAACGCGAACAACAGCGTCGACCTTTACGCCTCTCGAGAAAAAATCTACACCCGTGCCTTCACCGGCCTGTTCCGCAATCTGCGGATGATGGGCGGCACGGCGCTGTTCCTGCTGTATTTCGGTACGGTGTGGTTGAACTGGGGCGGCCATCAGGCCGTGTGGTGGAACCTGCCGGAACGCAAGTTCTTCATCTTTGGCGCCACCTTCTGGCCCCAGGATTTCATCCTGCTTTCGGGCCTGCTGATCATCGCCGCGTTCGGCCTGTTCTTCATCACGGTGTACGCCGGGCGGGTCTGGTGTGGCTACACCTGTCCGCAAAGCGTGTGGACGTGGATTTTCATGTGGTGCGAGAAGGTCACCGAAGGCGACCGCAACCAGCGCATCAAGCTGGACAAGGCGCCGATGAGCGCGAACAAGTTCCTGCGCAAGTTTGCCAAGCACGCCATGTGGCTGCTGATCGGCTTCGTCACCGGTATGACCTTCGTCGGCTACTTCTCGCCGATCCGCGAGCTGGTGTTCGACTTCTTCACAGGCCAGGCCGATGGATGGTCGTATTTCTGGGTCGGCTTCTTCACCCTCGCCACCTACGGCAACGCCGGCTGGCTGCGTGAGCAGGTGTGCATCTACATGTGTCCGTATGCGCGCTTCCAGAGCGTGATGTTCGACAAGGACACGCTGATCGTTTCCTATGATCCGCGTCGCGGCGAAAGCCGTGGCCCGCGCAAGAAAGGTGTCGACTACAAGGCCCAGGGCCTGGGCGACTGCATCGACTGCACCATGTGCGTTCAGGTCTGCCCGACCGGCATCGACATCCGCGACGGCCTGCAGATCGAGTGCATCGGCTGCGCCGCGTGCATCGATGCCTGCGACAGCATCATGGACAAGATGGACTACCCACGCGGGCTGATCAGCTACACCACCGAACACAACCTGTCCGGGCAGAAAACCCATAAACTGCGTCCGCGCCTGATCGGTTATGCCGTGGTGCTGCTGGCGATGATCAGCCTGTTGGTGACGGCCTTCTTCATGCGTTCGCTGGTGGGTTTCGACGTCAGCAAGGACCGCGTGCTGTACCGCGAGAACGCCGAAGGCCGGATCGAAAACGTCTACAGCCTGAAGATCATGAACAAGGATCAGCGCGACCACACCTACGTGCTGGAAGCCGCCGGTCTGCCGGATCTGCGCCTGCAAGGCAAACGTGAGATCAAGGTGCCGGCCGGGGAAATCTTCAGCATGCCGGTCGAGCTGTCGAGCGCCCCCGAACAACTGCCGTCGAGCACCAACGAGGTGAAATTCATCCTCAAGGATGCCGATGATGACAGCGTCCACGTAGAAGCCAAGAGCCGGTTCATCGGCCCACAAAATCGTTGAGAGAACTGAACATGCCCGCAGCAAACGCCGCAAGCCCCTGGTACAAGCATCTCTGGCCGTGGATCATCATCGGGATCCTCGCTTGCTCGGTGACCCTGACGCTGTCCATGGTGACCATCGCGGTGAACAACCCGGACAACCTGGTCAACGACAACTACTACGAGGCCGGCAAGGGCATCAACCGCTCGCTGGACCGTGAACTGCTGGCACAGACCCTGAAAATGCGCGCCAACGTTCACCTGGACGACGTAACCGGTGAAGTCGACCTGCGCCTGAGCGGCGACAGCCAGCCGAAAACCCTGGAACTTAACCTGATCTCGCCGACCCAGCCGGACAAGGATCGCAAGATTGTCCTGACCCGCAGTGAAACCGAGCAGGGGCGTTACATTGGCCAGGTGAACGACAAGGTCGAAGGCCGTCGTTTTGTCGAGTTGCTCGGTTCGCAGGGTGACCAGGTGTGGCGCATGTTCGAGGAAGAAGTGGTCAGCCATGACAAGGATCTGCTGCTCGGTGACGAACCGCTGCAAGGCGCGGAAGACCTGGACAAGTAAGCAACTCTCCTGATGACCATCCCACTCCCCTGCTACCACTGCGCCCTGCCCGTTCCGACGGGCAGCCGTTTCACCGCTGTCGTGCTCGGGGAGTCCCGCGAATTCTGCTGCCCGGGCTGTCAGGCAGTGGCCGAAGCCATCGTCGCCGGCGGGCTCGAAAGCTATTACCAACACCGCAGCGAAGCCTCGGCCAACCCCGAGGCGCTGCCGGTGCAACTGGTGGACGAACTGGCGCTTTACGACCGCGCCGACGTGCAGCAACCTTTCGTACGCCACGAAGGTGAACTGGCCGAAACCACGTTGTTGATGGAAGGCATCAGTTGCGCCGCGTGCGGCTGGCTCATCGAGAAACACCTGCGCACCCTGCCCGCCGTGGCCGAGGCGCGGCTGAACCTGTCCAACCATCGCCTGCATGTGCGCTGGGCCGACGCCCAACTGCCGCTGAGCCAGATCCTCGGCGAACTGCGCCACATCGGCTACGCCGCGCACCCGTATCAGGCCGACCGCGCCAGCGAACAACTGGCCAGCGAAAACCGCCTCGCCTTGCGCCAACTCGGCGTCGCCGGACTGCTGTGGTTCCAGGCGATGATGGCGACCATGGCGACATGGCCGGAATTCAACATTGACCTCAGCCCCGAGCTGCACACCATCCTGCGCTGGGTCGCGCTGTTCCTGACCACGCCGATTGTGTTCTACAGCTGCGCGCCGTTTTTCAAAGGCGCCATGCGTGATCTACGCACCCGTCATCTGACCATGGACGTTTCGGTGTCGCTGGCAATCGGTGCGGCGTATGTCGCCGGGATCTGGACCTCGATCACCGGGGTCGGCGAGCTGTATTTCGACGCCGTCGGGATGTTCGCCCTGTTCCTGCTCGCCGGCCGTTATCTGGAACGCCGCGCCCGGGAACGCACCGCCGCCGCCACCGCGCAACTGGTCAATCTGCTGCCGGCCTCGTGCCTGCGCCTCGACGATGCCGGCCAAAGTGAACGCATCCTGCTCAGCGAACTGCGTCTTGGCGACCGGGTGCTGGTTCAACCGGGTTCTGTGCTGCCGGCGGACGGCAAGATCCTCGACGGCCAGTCGAGTATCGATGAATCGCTGCTGACCGGCGAATACCTGCCGCAACCGCGCGCACTGGGCGATGCCGTCACCGCCGGCACGCTGAATGTGGAAGGTGCGCTGACCGTTGAAGTGCAGGCGCTGGGTCAGGACACACGGCTGTCGGCCATCGTACGTTTGCTGGATCGCGCCCAAGCGGAAAAACCACGACTGGCAGAAATCGCCGACCGCGCCGCGCAATGGTTCCTGCTGCTGTCGCTGATCGCGGCGGCCGCCATCGGCCTGCTGTGGTGGGAGCTGGATTCTTCGCGAGCGTTCTGGATCGTTCTCGCGATGCTGGTGGCGACCTGCCCGTGCGCGCTGTCACTGGCAACGCCGACCGCCCTCACCGCCGCCACCGGCACTTTGCACAAACTCGGACTGCTGCTGACCCGTGGCCATGTGCTGGAAGGCCTGAACCAGATCGACACGGTGATTTTCGACAAGACCGGCACCCTTACCGAAGGCCGACTGGTGCTGCGCTCGATCCGCCCGCTCGGCGCCCTCGGCAGCGATCAGTGCCTAAGTCTGGCAGCCGCGCTGGAAAACCGTTCGGAACACCCGATTGCCCGGGCCTTTGGCCGGGCGCCGCTGGCCGCCGAAGAGGTTCACAGCACGCCGGGGCTGGGGCTTGAAGGACTGGTCGGCGAACAACGTTTGCGTATTGGTCAGGCGGAATTTGTCTGTGATCTCAGCGGCGCGCCTGTGCCGAAGATGCCCGAAGAGCCGGGCCAATGGTTGTTGCTCGGCGATAGCAATGGACCGCTGGCCTGGTTCGCCCTCGACGACCGTCTGCGCGACGACGCCCCGGCCCTGCTCGCCGCGTGCAAGGCCCGCGGCTGGCACACGCTGCTGCTGTCGGGTGACAGTTCACCGATGGTTGCCAGTGTCGCCGCCGAACTCGGCATCGACGAGGCCCGTGGCGGTCTGCGGCCGGACGACAAGTTGCAAGTGCTGCAACAACTGCACAAGGCCGGCCGCAAGGTGTTGATGCTCGGCGACGGGGTCAATGACGTACCGGTATTGGCCGCTGCGGACATCAGCGTGGCCATGGGTTCGGCCACGGATCTGGCGAAAACCAGTGCCGATGCGGTGCTGCTGTCCAACCGGCTCGACGCGCTGGTGCAAGCCTTCTCGCTGGCCCGCCGCACGCGTCGGGTGATCATCGAGAACCTGTTGTGGGCCGCGCTGTACAATGGCCTCATGTTGCCGTTCGCCGCCCTCGGCTGGATCACTCCGGTATGGGCCGCCGTCGGCATGTCGATCAGTTCGCTGACCGTGGTGCTCAACGCCCTGCGCCTGACTCGCCTGCCGAGTGCGCCGGCCGTCAACGCCTCGTCAGAAACCCGCCCGCTGCCGGCCTGAGCCGCGCGGGCATGGAGTACAGATGCCAGCTCTCTACGTGATGATTCCGGCCGCGCTGCTGATCGTGGCCATCGCCGTCTACATCTTCTTCTGGGCGGTGGACAGCGGCCAGTACGACGACCTCGACGGCCCGGCCCACAGCATCCTGTTCGACGACCTGGACCCGAAGCACACCGCCGCCGTGGACGAAGCCAACCCGACAAAACCGGACGACAAGGCGCCGCCCCATGCTTGAACTGGCGCCACTGCTGGTGTCTGCGCTGATTCTCGGCCTGCTCGGCGGCGGGCATTGCCTGGGCATGTGCGGCGGTTTGATGGGCGCGCTGACCCTGGCGATTCCCAAGGAACAACGCAGCCGACGCTTTCGACTGCTGCTGGCGTACAACCTCGGGCGGATTCTCAGCTATGCCACGGCCGGATTGCTGATCGGACTGGCGGGATGGGCAGTGGCCAACAGTCCGGCGGCGTTGTTCATGCGCGTGCTCGCCGGGTTGCTGCTGATCGCCATGGGCTTGTACCTCGCCGGATGGTGGAGCGGCCTGACCCGCATTGAAAGCCTCGGTCGAGGACTGTGGCGCTACATTCAACCGGTCGCCAACCGCTTGCTGCCGGTGTCGAGCCTGCCCCGGGCCCTGCTGCTCGGCGCGCTGTGGGGCTGGCTGCCGTGCGGGCTGGTTTACAGCACACTGCTGTGGTCGGCCAGTCAGGGCAATGCGTTCGACAGCGCATTGCTGATGCTCGCCTTCGGGCTCGGCACCTGGCCGGTATTGCTGGCCACCGGCCTCGCCGCCGAGCGGGTCACCGCGTTGTTGCGCAAACGCAGCGTGCGCATGGCCGGCGGTCTGCTGGTGATCCTGTTCGGCATCTGGACCCTGCCGGGGCCGCACCAGCACTGGCTGATGGGCCACTGACCCAGGCTTGATGCAAATCAAGATGCCCCGCCGTGCCCTCCCCTAGACTCGCTCACACTGCCAGCCTATCCGGGGGAATGCCCGCATGCTCGACGCCATTCGTTGGGACACCGATTTGATCCGCCGCTACGACCTGGCGGGGCCGCGCTACACCTCGTACCCGACGGCCGTGCAATTCAACAGTCAGGTCGGCACTTTCGACCTGTTCCACGCCCTGCGCGACAGCCGCAAAGCCCTGCGCCCGCTGTCGCTGTACGTGCATGTGCCGTTCTGCGCGAACATCTGCTACTACTGCGCCTGCAACAAGGTCATCACCAAGGATCGCGGCCGGGCCCTGCCATACCTGCAACGGCTCGAACAGGAAATCCAGTTGATCGCCTGCCACCTCGACCCGGCGCAGAAAGTCGAACAACTGCACTTCGGCGGCGGTACCCCGACTTTTCTCAGCCACGACGAATTGCGGCAACTGATGGCCCACCTGCGCAAGCATTTCAATCTGCTGAATGACGACTCAGGCGATTACGGCATCGAAATCGATCCGCGCGAAGCCGACTGGTCGACCATGGGCCTGCTGCGGGAACTGGGCTTCAACCGGGTCAGCATCGGCCTGCAGGATCTCGACCCGGCGGTGCAACGCGCAGTCAATCGCCTGCAAAGCCTGGAAGAAACCCGTGCAGTGATCGACGCGGCGCGCACCCTGCAATTTCGCTCGATCAACATCGATTTGATCTACGGCCTGCCCAAGCAGACCCCGGACAATTTCGCCCGCACCGTCGAGGAAGTCATCAGCCTGCAACCGGACCGGCTCTCGGTGTTCAACTACGCGCACCTGCCGGAACGCTTCATGCCGCAGCGGCGGATCAACGGCAATGAATTGCCGAGCCCGACGCAAAAGCTGGAAATGCTGCAACGCACCATCGAACAACTGACCGCCGCCGGCTATCGCTACATCGGCATGGACCACTTCGCCCTGCCCGACGATGAACTGGCGATTGCCCAGGAAGAATCGACCCTGCAACGCAACTTCCAGGGCTACACCACCCACGGTCATTGCGACCTGATCGGTCTGGGCGTGTCGGCCATCAGCCAGATTGGCGATCTTTACTGCCAGAACAGCAGCGACCTCAATCACTACCAGAACACCCTGGCCGGCGCGCAACTGGCCACCAGCCGTGGTCTGGTGTGCAACGCTGACGACCGCTTGCGTCGCGCGGTGATCCAGCAACTGATCTGCAACTTCAGCCTGGATTTCGCCGAGATCGAGCGCACGTTCAACATCGATTTTCAGGGCTACTTCGGCGCGCTCTGGCCGCAGTTGCAAGGCATGGCAAAGGACGGCTTGATCGAACTGGATCGCGAACGAATCAACGTGCTGCCTGCCGGGCGCCTGCTGGTGCGCTCGGTGTGCATGGTGTTCGACGCGTACCTGGAACAGCAGAACCGCCAGCGTTTCTCGCGGGTGATCTAGCTCTTCATCAGCAAGGTATTGGTTTTCAGGTTCTGGTCCGCGGTCAGGCCCGATTGGTCGATGACCTTGGCCAGGGACAGGTTGGCGGTAATCAGACCGTTGTTGAGGGCGGAAATGGCGCCTTTGAGGGCTGCGATTTTGGCGAACCGCTCTTCGTTGGAGAGGGTCTTGTTAGCCATCAGCGCGTTGATCTGGGCGTTCTTTTCGGCGATCTGCTGGCGCAACTTGCGAATCATCTTCAGCAGTTGCTGGACGTTTTCCGGCAAGCCGCTTTCATCGATATCGCTGTTTTTCCCGCCGACACCGGCGGATTTTGCTATGGCGGCACCGGACAGCGACACTTTGACGCCCTCGACCAAGGTCGGGGTTCCCAACGATGCCGCGTCTGTGCCGGACTCATCGTCAACGGAGGTTTCTGCACTTTCCAGCAACGACGCAACGCCACTGTTACCGGGGGTCAGCGTGCCAATAGCAGTCATCGAAGCGGTTCCTTGCATGCCGTCAGATACCTGTTTATCGGCCGCCATCCCTGCGGCTTTATGCCGTTGGGGCAATCTCGCCATAGACTGGCCTGAATGTCCTCCCCTGGGTTACCCTTACGCCTTATGTGTGTTTTCCCACAAGGATTTAAGAAATGTCCGAGCCAGTTAAACTGCGCGCTCATAACCAGGCTAATTGCAAGGATTGCAGCCTGGCCCCTCTCTGCCTGCCACTTTCGCTGAATCTGGAAGACATGGATG
Organism: Pseudomonas sp. UV AK001; assembly: GCF_046097675.1. Classification (NCBI taxonomy): domain Bacteria; kingdom Pseudomonadati; phylum Pseudomonadota; class Gammaproteobacteria; order Pseudomonadales; family Pseudomonadaceae; genus Pseudomonas; species Pseudomonas sp. UV AK001. The sequence continues at coordinate 84,899 of NZ_JBJUVZ010000008.1, read as the reverse complement.
CGCTGGACGAAATCGTTAAACGTGGCCGCCCGTTGAAAAAGGGCGAGTTCCTGTTCCGCCAGGGCGACACCTTCGATTCCGTTTATGCAGTACGCTCCGGCGCCCTGAAGACCTTCAGCCTGAGCGATACCGGCGAAGAACAACTGACCGGTTTCCACCTGCCGAGCGAACTGGTCGGCCTGTCTGGCATGGACACCGAGAAACACCCGGTTTCCGCCCAGGCCCTGGAAACCACTTCGGTTTGCGAGATTCCGTTCGAACGCCTCGACGAACTGGCCCTGCAATTGCCGCAGCTGCGCCGTCAGTTGATGCGCGTGATGAGCCGGGAAATCCGCGACGACCAGCAAATGATGTTGCTGCTGTCGAAGAAAACCGCCGACGAGCGCATCGCTACGTTCCTGGTCAACCTGTCGGCGCGTTTCCGCGCTCGCGGCTTCTCGGCCAACCAGTTCCGCTTGAGCATGTCGCGCAATGAAATCGGCAACTACCTGGGGCTGGCGGTGGAAACCGTGTCCCGGGTCTTCACCCGCTTCCAGCAGAACGAACTGATCGCCGCCGAGGGCAAGGAAATCCATATCCTCGACCCGATCCAGCTCTGCGCCCTGGCTGGCGGCTCACTCGAAGTCTGATCTCGACCCGCGGCCGAGCGTATCGTTTCAGCCGCGGGTATACTGCGCCGTTTGCAGCCCTGCCAGGACACCTCGACGATGGTCTTCGACTCCTTCGACATCAAATCCCTGATCCGCCCTGTGATCGATTTCCCGAAACCGGGCGTGATCTTTCGCGACATCACCCCGCTGTTCCAGTCGCCCAAGGCCCTGCGCCTGGTGATGGACAGCTTCGCCCACCGCTATGTGGAAGCCGACTTCACCCACATCGGCGCGATGGATGCACGCGGTTTCCTGATCGGTTCGGTACTGGCCTATCAACTGAACAAGCCGCTGGTGCTGTTCCGCAAGCAAGGCAAACTGCCGGCGGACGTGCTGGCTGAAGGCTACGCGACCGAGTACGGCGAAGCGTTCCTCGAAGTGCACGCCGACAGCTTGTGCGAAGGCGATTCGGTGGTGATGTTCGATGACCTGATCGCCACCGGTGGCACGCTGATCGCGGCGGCCAACCTGATCCGCCGCATGGGCGCCCGGGTTCATGAAGCGGCGGCGATCATCGATTTGCCGGAACTGGGTGGTTCGCAGCGTCTTGAGGACATGGGGATTCCGACGTTCTGCCTGACGCAGTTTGCGCTGACTGACAAGTAAGCAACACCGCGACTCCGATCGTTCCCACGCTCTGCGTGGGAACGATCAACTGCAAAATCTAAAACCCCATCTGTTTGCTGATGATCTCGTTCATCACTTCCCGCGTCCCGCCGCCAATCGACAGGATGCGGTTATCCCGGTACAGCCGCTCCACCAGGCTTTCGCGCATGTAACCCAGCCCGCCGAGAATCTGCACCGCTTCGGTGGTGATGCGGTCCGAGGTGTCCGTGGCAAAGTTCTTGGCCATGGAGATTTCCTTGATCACGCTCTGCCCCGCCGCCATCTTCGCCGCCTGCCGGTAGGTGAACTCCCGCGAGACTTCCAGTGCCGTGGCCATTTCCGCGAGGCGATGTTTGATCACCTGGAACTTGCCGATGGGTTTGCCGAACGCCTGACGCTCCCGCGCCCACTTCAGGCTCTCTTCCAGCGCCAGTTGCGCGGTCATGTTGGCCATAAGCGCCAGGGCCAGACGCTCGCTCTGGAAGTTGCCCATGATGCAGGCGAACCCCATGTTCTCCGCGCCGATCAGGTTTCCCACAGGCACCCGGCAATCGTCGAAGAACAATTCAGCCGTGTCCGACGCCCACCAGCCCATTTTCTTCAGTTGTCGGCCGACGGTAAAACCCGGCGTGCTCTTCTCGATCAGCAGCAGGCTGATGCCGCCAAAACCGGGCGCGCCAGTACGCACCGCGACGGTGTAGTAATCCGCGCGTACGCCACTGGTGATGAAGGTTTTGCTGCCGCTGACCCGATAGTGATCGCCATCTCGTACGGCGCGGGTCTGCAGGTTGGCGACGTCGGAGCCACCGCCCGGCTCGGTCACCGCAAGCGCGCTGATTTTCTCGCCGCTGAGCACTTGGGGTACAACGCGGTCACGCACTTCGGGGCGGGCCCATTTGACGACTGGCGGCAAGCCGATATCCAGAGAACCAAGCCCGGCCACCAGCCCGCCAGAGCCGCAACGCATGAGTTCTTCGCTGGCGGCGATCTTGGCGAACAGATCACCTTCGTGACTGCCGCCCAGCGCTTCGGGATAACCGATGCCGAGGATGCCGGCCGCACCGGCCTTTAGGTACAGCTCACGGGGGAAGCTTTCGGCTTCTTCCCACGCATCGATGTCCGGCAGGATCTCGCGTTCGACGAAACGTCTGACGCTGTCGCGGATCATTTGGTGGCTGGGGTCGAAGTATTCCTGGAAGGCGGGCATCGGCGAACTCCATGGAAGGGTTCGCCGAACTTAACCGAGCGCTTGCTTGGTTTTCAACAGGATTGTGTGGCTCAGAGAGAAATCGGCTTGCGCCCGGCAAACGAGTGCGCCAGCGTGCCGCCGTCCACCAGCTCCAGTTCGCCACCCAACGGCACGCCGTGAGCGATACGTGAGGCGATCAGGCCTTTGTTCTGCAGCAACTGGGCGATGTAATGCGCGGTCGCTTCACCTTCCACGGTCGGGTTGGTGGCAAGGATGACTTCGGTGAAGGTGCCCGCCTCTTCGATCCGCGCCATCAGTTGCGGAATGCCGATGGCCTCCGGGCCGAGCCCGTCCAGCGGCGACAGGTGCCCCTTGAGCACGAAGTAGCGACCACGGAATCCGGTCTGCTCGACCGCGTACACATCCATCGGCCCTTCCACCACGCACAACAACGTGTCGTCGCGACGGGTGTCGGCGCATTGAGGGCACAGGTCGTCTTCGGTCAGCGTGCGGCACTGGCGGCAGTGTCCGACCCCTTCCATGGCCTGGCTCAAGGCCTGGGCCAGGCGCGTACCGCCGCTGCGGTCACGTTCGAGCAACTGCAACGCCATACGCTGGGCAGTTTTCTGACCCACACCCGGCAGAATTCGCAGGGCGTCGATCAGTTGGCGAATCAAAGGGCTGAAGCTCATGGGGAAAAAGTCCGACAAAACAACGAGACGCGGTTTATACCCGCGCCCCCGGCCAGCGTCAAATCCTTAGTCCTGGGCAACCCGCACCACCAGTTTGCCGAAGTTGCGCCCCTCCAGCAGACCGATAAACGCCTGCGGCGCCTGCTCCAGGCCGTCGACCACGTCTTCGCGGAATTTAACCTTGCCCTCGCGCACCCACGGCACCATGGCGCTGATGAATTCCGGCTGACGGTCGCCGTAGTCGTCGAACACGATGAAGCCCTGAATGCGTACACGCTTGGTCAGCAAGGTGCGTTGCAGTGCAGGCAAGCGATCCGGGCCTTTTGGCGCTTCAGTGGCGTTGTAGCCGGCAATCAGGCCGCACAGCGGGATCCGCGCCTTGGGATTGAGCAATGGCACGACCGCATCAAAGACATGGCCGCCGACGTTTTCGTAATAGATGTCGATGCCTTTCGGGCAGGCCTTGGCCAGTTGTTCAGCAAAGTCCGGCGCCTTGTGATCGATGCAGGCGTCAAAGCCCAGCTCCTCAACCACGTATTTGCACTTCTCTGCCCCGCCGGCCACGCCGACGGCGCGCAAGCCTTTGATCTTCGCCACCTGTCCGACCACCGAACCCACTGCGCCGGAAGCCGCAGCGACAACCAGTGTTTCACCCGCCTTCGGCTGACCAATATCCATCAGCCCCATATAAGCGGTCATACCTGGCATACCCAGCACACCAAGGGCCATCGACGGGCTCGGCAGCCCCGAAGGGATCGGGATGATGTTGCGCCCGTCGCTGAGGCTATGGCTTTGCCAACCTGTGACACCGACCACCAGATCGCCGACCTGGAATTTCGGATGACGCGATTGCTCGACCCGGCTGACAGCCCCACCGGTCATCACTTCGCCGATTTGTACCGGCGCCGCGTAGGACGGCGCGTCGCTCATGCGTCCGCGCATGTAGGGATCGAGGGACAGGTAAAGGGTCTTGAGCAGCAACTGGCCGTCTTCAAGATCCGGCAGTGCCTCACGCTCCAGACGAAAGTTCTCGGGTGTCGGCGCGCCCACCGGCCGCGAGGCCAGCACGAAGCGTTGGTTGAGAGTCAGAGGGTCGGACATGTCAGCGTCTCCTGTGAATAGTGAATTCGGTGGTATAGGGAGCAGACCTTGGTGGCTTTTGCGCGTTCGATGTTTCGTCAGCCGGAAACAAAAATGCCAGGCGCGATGCCTGGCATTTTTTGTAGCTCATCCAACCCGCCAAGGCGAATCAGAACGGCAGTTTCATACCGGCCGGCAGGTTCATGCCAGCGGTCATGCTGCCCATTTTCGCCTGGCTGTTGGCTTCGATCTGACGCACGGCGGCGTTGACGGCAGCGGCCACCAGATCCTCGACCACTTCACGATCGTCTTCGTCCAGGCCCGGCAGCACGCTTGGATCGATGCTGACTTTTTTCACGTCATGACGGCCGGTCATCACCACGGTGACCAGATCGCCACCGGCCTTGCCGGTGACTTCTGCGTTGGCCAGCTCTTCCTGCATCTTGGCCATTTTTTCCTGCATCTGCTGTGCCTGCTTCATCAGGCCGGCCATGCCACCTTTCATCATGGTAATCACCTCAAAAGTACTTGGATCAATACAGCGCCCGGCGACTTGCGCCGAGCGCCTTCAGTTATTAGCCCTGACTGACCAGGGCGTCGACAGGTTCAATAGTATCGTGTCGCACGACCGCACCGAACTGCTGGACCATCTGCTGGATGAACGGATCGCCGTGGATCGACTCCTCCGCCTCGCGCTGACGGTTGGCACGGCGCCGGGATGCGGCCTGAGCCGGAGTTTCCTGCTCGGGCTTGATCAGTTCCATGCTCAGGTTCAGCGTACGGCCATGGTACTGGTTCAAGGCATCGTTCAGACGGCGCTGCTGAGTGGCGTTGAACAAGGCGCTGTGGGCCGGGTCCAGGTGCATCAGCCAGTTGTCGCCATCGACCGCGATCAGCGTGCAGTTGGCGGCGATGCTGCCGGTCATGCCGGAAATCGGCAGTTTCGGGAACAGTTCCAGCCATTGCAGGGCCAGGCCGGTGGCCGGCGCGGCGGCGGGTTCCGGCTCGGGTTCGGGGGCCGGTTCTGCGGCGTGTTCGCTGGCCAGATCATCGAGGTAACTGTAGGCCGAATCCATGTCCGGCTCGATGTAGTCCTCGTCCAGCGGCGGCTCGTCGTCCATGTCCATGCCTGGTGTGAAGGCATCGACTTCGGCCACGGACGGCTCGGGGATCGGCGCAGCGGCCCATTCAGGGGCATCCGGCACGACGCTGTCCGGGGTCGGCAGCGGCATTGGCGGCAGGTCCGGCTGCTCGGCGGTGGTCTCCAGCACCGGCTCTACCGCCGGCTGCTGTACAGGCGCCGGTTCTACCGGGTCATTCCACGGCAGATCGACGACTTCTTCGACAGCGACCGGTTCGGGCTCCGGCTCCGGCTCAGGCACGGGTTCAGGCGCAATCACCGGGGCAACCGGTGCAGGCTCGGGAACAGGCGCAGGTGCAGGTGCGACCACCGGAGCCGGCGCAACAGCCGCAGCAACTACCGGCGCAGGTTTCGGCGCGGCAGCCACTGAGTTTGCGGAATCAACTGTGGCCTGGCTGATCCCCACTGGCTTTAGCGGTTGCCTCGGGGCGTCCGCCGTGTCTGCCGGCCGGAAGGCCAGCATCCGCAGCAGGACCATTTCGAAACCGCCGCGCGGGTCCGGCGCCAGCGGCAAGTCGCGGCGGCCGATCAGGCCCATCTGGTAATAGAACTGCACGTCTTCGGCCGGCAGGGCCTGGGCCAGTGCCAGCACCCGGTCACGGTCGCCGTGGCCGTTGTCGACACCTTCCGGCAAGGCCTGGGCGATGGCGACGCGGTGCAGCACATTGAGAATTTCCGAAAGTACGCCGTTCCAGTCCGGGCCCTGTTCTGCCAGGTGGCGTACGGCTTCGAGCAATGCCTTGGCGTCACCTTCGATCAAGGAATGCAGCACGTCATAGACCTGGCCGTGGTCCAGCGTGCCGAGCATCGCCCGTACGTCGGTGGCCAGAACCTTGCCTTCACCGAAGGCGATGGCCTGGTCGGTCAGGCTCATGGCGTCGCGCATCGAACCGTCAGCCGCGCGGCCGAGCAGCCACAGGGCGTCGTCTTCGAACGGTACGTTTTCGGCGGTCAGGACGTGGGTCAGATGCTCGACCACACGCTCGGGCGTCATGTTCTTCAGGGAGAACTGCAGGCATCGCGACAAAATCGTTGCCGGAAGTTTCTGCGGGTCGGTGGTCGCCAGGATGAACTTGACGTAGGGCGGCGGCTCTTCGAGGGTTTTCAGCAGCGCATTGAAGGAATGGCTGGAGAGCATGTGCACTTCGTCGATCAGGTAGACCTTGAAGCGCCCGCGGCTCGGGGCGTACTGCACGTTGTCGAGCAGCTCGCGGGTGTCTTCGACCTTGGTCCGGCTCGCGGCGTCGATCTCGATCAGGTCGACGAATCGGCCTTCGTCGATCTCGCGGCACACCGAACACTCGCCGCAGGGGCTTGAAGTGATACCTGTTTCACAGTTCAGACATTTGGCGATGATCCGCGCAATCGTCGTCTTGCCGACGCCCCGCGTCCCCGTGAACAGGTAGGCGTGGTGCAGGCGCTGGCTGTCCAAGGCATTGATCAGAGCCTTGAGCACATGGGTCTGGCCGACCATTTCGCGGAACGAGCGCGGACGCCATTTACGTGCAAGAACCTGATAACTCATCGAAAACCGTCGCGGCAAAGGAAGCAGAAGCGGCTAATGCTAGCGGAGCAAGGACAAAATTGCATCCGGTGCGCTCTTCTATTCTGGCTAAGCTGCATGGGCGAGGGCTTTTGTCGGCTCAGGATCGGGAATTACCGGAGCGTTTATGCGGTGGGCCTTGGGGGCATTACTGGGAATCAGCCTGAACGCGATAGCCGCGCAACCGCCGCTGCGTTTTGCCATGGCCGACAGCTGGGCGATGCCGCTGGTGCAATACGAACGTGGCCGACCGACCCAGGGCATTCTTTACGACATGATGCTCAGCCTCGCGACCCAGGTGGGCGTGCCGGCGGAGTTTCACGTCCTGCCCCGCACCCGCGTGCAGAACGCAATGGAACACGGCGAAGTCGACGTGCGTTGTTACGCCGCACAATCCTGGCTGCCGAATCAGTCCGGCGATTACATCTGGAGCATTCCGCTTTTTTTCCAGCGCGACCTGCTGATCAGCCGCCAGGATCAACCCTCCAGCGTCGATCCGGCCCACCTGCCCCGCCAGTCGATCGGCACCGTGCTCGGCTACAGCTACCCCACCCTGCAACCACTGTTCGACGCCGACCGCTTGTGGCGCGAAGACGCGCGCAATCAGGAGCAGGTGCTGGACAAGCTGCTGGCCGGCCGTTATCGCTATGCCGTAAGTAATCAATGGACGCTGGACTGGTTCAACCAGCGCCTGCTGCCGGGACAGCAACTGCAAGGGATGTCGGTGTTGCAGGAGCAGCAGGTCGGTTGCTACGTGCGCAACGACCCGAAAGTGCCGGTGCAGCGGATATTGAGGACGCTGCTGCAGATGAAAATGTCGGGGGAGATTGATGACATTATCCGGTTGTATACCGGTGGTTCGGGCAGCGAACCTTGACCTGTCAACACCCACAAAAAAAGGAACCCGTCTGACGAGTTCCTTTTTTCATTGCCGATGCTTTTCAGCCAGCTGCAAAACTCAATACTGAGCCTTCACATAACTCTCGATAGGTTTCTGCAGCAGATCCTGTGGATGATCGCCGCCAAACGTCAGCCACTTGCTCTTGCCTGACACCACGGTCGACGCCAGAGGTTCATCGCCCTTCGCGCCGTAAATCGCCAATTTCACTTCGATCCGGTCCGGGATACCCGACCACTCTGTAGCCCGGTCTTCCCAATGCAGGATTTCCGGCACGACGTAGTACCCGGCATTCCCCTGCTTTCTGATACAGGCAAGATCCGCACAGGATTCGGACACTTTCACCTGATTGGCATAGCGGGCAAATGCCGACCGGACCGCGTCCGCCGTCATGGCGCCCGACGCTTTATAAACGGTGGTCTCGTAACGACCATCGACAGGCGTTGCGATAGAGACCGACTGACCTTGAATCAATTTTTCAGGACTTGTCGTCAAATCCTGCTGAACGTACTTGGCGGAACAGCCTGACATCAGAACAGATAAAACGATGATTGAACGCTTGAACACAGTGTCTCCATGACTTTCGATACGAGAAGAGCTCAACCCGCTGAATAGAAGGTTGAAGCGCGCGAATGCTACTAATGCGCCATCACGATGTCCATGACCGAAGGACCTCAACAGCCCGGCACCATCAATGCCCCGCCGTATCACGGAATTTCTGATATTCGTGATACTCGACCCACGCCACCACATCGTACGGCACGTAAAGCTTCAGCCTGGCGCGGGAGATGGCGATGTACACGGCGCAGATCCGCTGGTCGAGCGCGTAGGCATCCTTGAATTTCTCGTTGGTCAGCAGCCCGGGGGTCAGCAGCACTTTGTCGAACTCCATGCCCCCTGCCTCTTCCGCCAGCATCAGCATGCAGCCGTTGCCAGTGTTGTCGATCATTCGGTTCAGGCGTGTCAGGTCGGCGATCATGAAGCCGTTTTCCAGCTTGGCCCTGACCCGCAGAAACGATTCGTCGAACCGGTTGGCGTCGCACACCGCTTGCCAGTCAGGCAGGTCGCTGAAGTACGGATGCACGCCGTTTTCGCTGAATTCGGAGCGGTAGAAGTCCGGCTTGAACAGTTCGATGGCGGTGGCCATGAAATGCTTCAGGTCATCCTGGGTTCGCTTGTCCGGGAATCTGAATTTGCAGTTGGAATCGTGCAGGTGAATGGCCCAGATCATGCTGTCCCACGGCGATGCCGTCAGCACCACGCAACCTTCGGATGGCACGAAACCTTCCGGGTACTCCTTGATGACGACGTCAGCGTCACTGGCGCCTTCGAACGGAATCTTGCCCTTCTGCGAGTGCCGGGCGATCAGCGGGTTGACCAGCCGCTCGACGTTGCGGCCCGAGCGCACGGAATAGCTGATATCGCTTTGGCGAACCTCACGGTGACGCTTGACCGGCACGCCGCTGGCCTGTTGATACTCGTCGCCGAGGGTGATCAGCACCTGGCGGCCGCGTTCGATGATCTGCAACAGCGAGCCGGGAATGTCCTGGCTTTCGTCGATCAGCACGTGCGTGTAGCGCGCCGGCACCACGCAACCGGCGATACAGGCGCGCTTGATCATCAGCAGCGCTTCGAACCCGGTCTGGTTGCCCCACGCCGGATTGAGCTCGAGGTAGCCCCACAGCCGGCTCGAATACTCCAGCAACACTTGCGCGTCCACGCTGGAGAGCGGCTGGTTGAAATGCGGCAGATGCTTCGCGGAAAAAGTGTGATCGCGGAAACGGCAGTAGCGCTCGATCACTTTGAGGCAGAGTTCAAGGGTCGCCTGCCCGTCGTGGTGGCGAAAACCGTAGATGTTCAGTTCCTGCGCCAGCGCCTGCCGGCTCAGGATTCGAGCAGCTCCTTCCGGCTGAGGCCTGCGACCGAGCATCAGCGACTGGGCAAACGCCAGGAAGGTCTTGCCGGCCTTTTTCTCGCTCGGCCCTACCATGCGCTGGCGAAGCACTTCGAGCTTGGCCGGGGTGCGCGCCAGCAACAGGGTCTTTTCCGGCCGCAGATGCTCCAGCAACGCCACCAGCAGATGGCTTTTGCCAATCCCCGCGTAGCCTTGAACGTGCAGGTCTTCGTCCAGATTGGCGCGGAAGGTCCTGACCAGTTTGTCCTGTGCCGGGCTCAACCAGCGCTCGCGCTGCCGGGGCGTCACGATCTGCTGACTGAACGGGTCATGGCTGCGATGGCGCCGGACTTTGTATTCGAAATCCCACTGACCATCGGGCAATAAGTAGTCGCGTGCGGACACTTCTTCGGCCAGCAGAAATCGCAGGTTCAGTGGTTTGAGCACCTTCAGGCCGAAATACAGTTTGCGCGGGTCGAACAGTCGCTGTGCTTCCGACAGCAGGCCCACCGTTGTTGACTGCCGCTTTTCGGCAGCCCAGGACAAGAGCCTGGCCAGAATTTTTTCTGCCGCCACGGCGCCGAGATCCTGCTCCGTCGTTTGCACCAGATTCTGGATGACCAGCACTGCCGCCAATTCCGGATCGGTCAGGGCTTCGAGGGCTTTGGTGCCACTCGCCTGCAACAGGTTCGCGCAGGTTTCATCCGTGACGGGCAAGAACACGGGGCTGGATAGATCGGAATGTTCCGGGAGCATAAAACCTCGCGGCCAGGGCCCAGACCTTACAAGGTCGATCCTGGCCAGACTCTTCATTTATTTCGGTTGTGGCGAGTATGCGGGATTGGAGAGCAAATGATTACCCCGTGTCGGCGCCCTCGCGAGCAGGGGTTTGGGGACGAACCGCCAAATCGCAGGCATAAAAAAACCGCAGTGGGCGAAACCCATGCAGTTCGGCGTTGATTCGTTCGATGTTCGTTAAGGTGGTAACCCTACCAGCCACACCCCGGCACACAATGTTCCCGCTGTGGCTGCTGCCTTCCGGCTCTGACCAGGTTCACGGGTAATCGTTGCGGGGGGACCGATAGGGTCACCATAACGACACTCGCCTGTCGGCGAGCCGCGCCATTGTACCTATCTGAGACGAAGTTACAACCGCTCGTTGCAGATTAAAAATATGAAGGGCTTCAAGCACTTGCTATTGCGCCTGAAGCACCTCGTCCGCGCGGCCGCCCTCTTGCTGGATCACCAGATGAATGAAATGCAGCTTGGCGATTGCCGCAGGCGGCAGCACGAACGGATAGAAATCCGGCTGGCCCATGCTGCGCGACAGTTCGTTGAGCATGCCGGCCAGTTCGATCCACGCGTTGACGAACGACAGGAACGCCGCGCCGCCGGGATGCTCGGGGTCGTACAGCGTACTTGATGGAAACGGCTGGTAATCGAGGTCCATCTCCCGGGCGCTCATGCCGAAACCGAGCGCTGTGTCCACCGCGTCCATCATGTGCAGGTAATGGGCCCAGGTTTCCGCCCAGTCTTCCCACGGGTGCATGGTGGCGTAGGCGCTGACGTAATGCTGCGACCAGTCCGCCGGCGCGCCCTGTTGATAATGCCGCTCCAGCGCCTCGGCATAACTGGCGCGCTCGTCGCCGAACAGGTTGCGGAATGAACCGAGCCACGGGCCGTTGGCGATCAGGCGATCCCAGTAGTAATGCCCGACCTCGTGACGAAAATGCCCGAGCAGCGTGCGATAGGGTTCGTGCATCTGCGCCCGGACCTGTTCGCGGTGGGCATCGTCGGCTTCTGCGATGTCGAGGGTGATCAGGCCGTTGGCATGACCGGTCATGGGAGCATTGCCCTCCAGATCGACGCCGATGAAATCGAACGCCAGGCCGGTGTCTTCATCGACGGCTTTCGGGACGACCGGCAGGCCGAGGCTGATCAGTTGCGCCACCAGTCGGCGCTTGGCGATTTCCACCTTGCGCCAGCGCTCGGGATTCTCCGGGACGGACAGATCGGGAATGGTGCGATTCAGATCGCAGGCCGCGCACAGGGTGTCGTGATCGTTGGCGCACAGCAGCCAGTTGCAGGCCGCCGGGGTATCGAGGTTGGCGCAGCGCCGGAACAGGCCGGCCTCGGGGTCGGCATCCAGCGTCCAGGTGCCCTCTTGCGGCCCCGGTTGCAGCGAGGTCAGCCGACTGTGCTCCGGTTGATAACCCAGTGCTGCGTTGCAGGCCAGGCACTGACTGTTGCGAAAGAACAGCGACTGGCCGCAGCGACACGGCCAGACTTTGCTGTTGCGCGAGGATTCGCCCATGAACGGCGCGACGATGCGGGAACTGAGCTGCTCGAAAAAGCGGTACATGGCGATCTCTCCCTGGGGCTTGCCAAGACTAGATCATTCCCGCGAGTCGATCGTTCCCGCGCGTTGCGTCAGGCAGAAATACCGTGCCCTTTCAGGAATGCGATAAACGCCTCTTCATCCATGACCTTTACGCCCAGCTCGTTGGCCTTGGTCAGTTTCGACCCGGCGCCCGGCCCCGCGACCACGCAATGGGTCTTGGCCGACACGGAACCGGCGACCTTGGCGCCAAGGCTTTCCAGGTGTTCCTTGGCGACATCGCGGCTCATCAGCTCGACCTTGCCGGTCAGCACCCAGGTTTCGCCGGCCAGCGGCAGGCCTTCGACGACTTTCTTCTCGCTTTGCCAGTGCATGCCGAAATCACGCAGCTGTTTCTCGGCACTTTCCGCCAGTTGCCGATGCTCGGGCAGTTCGAAAAACTCACGCACCGAGTTCGCCTGTTTCTCCGGCAATGCCTGGCGCATGTCCAGCCAGTCAGCGTTCATCACCCCTTCCAGCGATTCGAACTTGTCCGCCAGCTTCTGCGCCCCGCCCGGCCCGACCGAAGGAATGTGCAGCTTGTCGAGGAGGCCACCCAGCGTGGTGCTCGCGGCAAACTCGGCGCCCAACTCGCCCTGATCCTGAATCTGCAAGCCGTGGCCCAGCAGTTCGGTGATCACTTGCTGGTTGTGCGCATCCTCAAAGAAGCTGTGAATCTCGTGGGCCACTTCCAGACCGATGTCCGGCAGGTACGTCAGCACTTGCGGCAAGGCTTGCTGGACGCGCTCCAGCGACCCCAGCGAGCGCGCCAGCACCTTGGCCGTCTCCTCGCCGACATCCGGGATACCCAGCGCGTAGATGAAGCGCGCCAGACCCGGCTTCTTACTGTCTTCGATGGCGGCCAGCAACTTGTTGCTCGACACCTCGGCAAAGCCTTCCAGATCGACGATGTCGTCGAACTTCAGCGCGTAAAGATCGGCCGGCGAACTGACCAGACCTTCGTCGACCAGTTGCTCGACGCTCTTGTCACCGAGGCCTTCGATGTCCATCGCGCGACGCGATACAAAGTGAATGATCGCCTGCTTGAGCTGCGCACCGCAGGCCAGACGACCGACGCAGCGGTAAACCGCGCCTTCGCTGATGGTTTCCTTGCCCTTGCTGCGTTTGACCAGTTGCGTGCGCTCGACGTGGGAGCCGCAGACCGGGCAGTTCTCGGGAATCTGCACCGGCCGCGCATCTTCCGGGCGGCGATCGATGACTACTTGCACCACTTGCGGAATCACGTCACCGGCACGGCGAATGATCACCGTATCGCCGATCATCAGGCCCAGGCGCGCGACTTCGTCCATGTTGTGCAGCGTGGCGTTGGCCACAGTGACGCCGGCAACCTTGACCGGTTTCAAGCGCGCCACGGGAGTGACGGCACCAGTGCGGCCAACCTGGAATTCCACATCGAGCAGTTCGGTGAGCTCTTCCATGGCCGGGAATTTGTGCGCAATGGCCCAGCGCGGCTCGCGGGCGCGGAAGCCCAGTTCGCGCTGGTCGGCAATGCTATTGACCTTGAACACCACACCGTCGATTTCATAGGCCAGCGAGTTACGGCGCTCACCGATATCGCGGTAATAGTCCAGGCACTCGCCGATGCCTTTGGCCAGTTTCAGTTCATGGCTGATCGGCATGCCCCAGGCTTGCAGTTGCTTGAGATTGCCGATGTGGGTGTCGGAGATGTCATGGGACACCTGGCCGATGCCGTAGCAGCAGAATTCCAGCGGGCGGTTGGCGGTGATCTTCGAGTCCAGCTGACGCAGGCTGCCGGCCGCCGCGTTGCGCGGGTTGGCGAACGTCTTGCCGCCGACTTCCAGTTGCGAGGCGTTGAGACGCTCGAAACCGGCCTTGGACATGAACACTTCGCCGCGCACTTCCAGCGTCGCCGGCCAGCCTTCGCCGTGCAGCTTCAGCGGGATGTTGCGCACCGTGCGCACGTTGACGCTGATGTCTTCGCCAGTAGTGCCATCGCCGCGAGTGGCGCCGCGCACCAGCACACCGTCTTGATACAGCAAGCTGACCGCCAGGCCATCGAGTTTCGGCTCGCAGCTGTACTCCACCGCCGCGCCACCGCCGAACAGGTCACCGGCCGGCAGGTCCAGACCTTCGGTCACCCGGCGGTCGAACTCGCGCATGTCGGTTTCTTCGAAGGCGTTGCCGAGGCTGAGCATCGGCACTTCGTGACGCACCTGGGTGAATGCGGTCAGCGCCACGCTGCCGACGCGCTGGGTCGGCGAGTCGCTGGTGATCAGTTCCGGATTGGCCGCTTCCAGCGCCTTGAGCTCATGGAACAACCGGTCGTACTCGGCATCCGGAATGCTCGGCTCATCGAGGACGTGATAACGGTAGTTGTGCTGATCGAGTTCAGCGCGCAGCTCTAGAATGCGGTCTTTGGCGGCAGTCATGGGTGTTCTCTCATAAAGCAAAAGAGCAGCCGAGGCTGCTCAATCTATTTTGCCGATTGCCCCTGTATTGCGAGGCAACCTTTTCAATCAACGCTTCTGGGTCAGGGCGCGACGTTCGAATTCGACGATGCGCTGACGGTAGTGCTCGATGGTCTGCGCGGTCAGGACGCTGCGCTGGTCATCTTTCAATTCGCCGTTCAGTTCCTGGGACAGCTTGCGGGCTGCTGCGACCATCACGTCGAAGGCCTGCTTCGGATGACGCGGGCCTGGCAGGCCGAGGAAGAAGCTCACCGCCGGGGTGCTGAAATGGTCGATGTCGTCCAGATCGAAGATGCCCGGCTTGACCGCGTTGGCCATGGAGAACAGCACTTCGCCGTTGCCGGCCATGCTTTCGTGACGGTGGAAAATGTCCATTTCGCCGAAACGCAGACCGCTTTCCAGAATGTTCTGCAACAGTGCCGGGCCCTTGAAGCCGGCCGGGTCGCGACAGATCACGCTGATCACCAGCACTTCTTCGGCTTGTGGCTGATCCTTGTCGGCAACCGCCGGCGACGACTTGGCGACAGGCTCGATGAAGTCATCGTCACGGCTGCTGAAGCTCGGGCCGCCGTCCAGATCCAGATCGAGGTTCAGGTCGCCCTGGGCCGGACCATTGTTGCCACGCTTGCCGCGCTTGGAACCGGATTCGCGAGGCTCGCGTGGTTCGCGGGCCGGCATGCTCACCGATGGCAGGTCGTGCTCGTCCAGTTGCGGCTCTTTATGAGTATCCAGTACGCGGGCCGGGCCCAACAGCTCGGCGCTGGTGTCCTCGTCCGGCAGGTTGGACAGACTTCGGTCAAGACGGAATTTCAGTTTTCCCTTGCCGCCGCGCATACGGCGCCAGCCATCGAAAAGAATACCGGCTATCACAATGATGCCGATGACGATCAGCCACTCGCGCAGACCGATTTCCATGTAATCCCGTGCCTCTATAAAAAATGCTGAAAAATAAGGGGTTTACACTGTGCAAACCGCTTTAAAACGTGGCGCCAACTCTATGTTCTGACAGGCGTTTTGCCCACGTATACGAAAAATTGACATTAAACT
This sequence comes from Pseudomonas sp. UV AK001, assembly GCF_046097675.1. Lineage (NCBI taxonomy): Bacteria > Pseudomonadati > Pseudomonadota > Gammaproteobacteria > Pseudomonadales > Pseudomonadaceae > Pseudomonas > Pseudomonas sp. UV AK001. The sequence continues at coordinate 69,332 of NZ_JBJUVZ010000008.1, read as the reverse complement.
AGCACGACCAAAGACAACTTTACACCGTCTGTCTCATTGGCTTGCGCGATTATGTCGATTGGCCAGCAAGTCGAAGTCGGTAAATATGTCCTACAGACTGCAAATACCTTTTCCGACAGCGCCGGCTCAGGCATCCACCATCGCCATCGCCTCCTCGACATCCACGGCTACCAGTCGCGAACATCCCGGCTCGTGCATCGTCACGCCCATCAACTGCTCGGCCATTTCCATGGCGATCTTGTTGTGGGTGATATAGATGAACTGCACGGTCTGCGACATCTCTTTGACCAAGCGTGCGTAGCGTCCAACGTTAGCGTCATCCAGTGGCGCGTCAACCTCATCGAGCATGCAGAACGGCGCCGGATTCAGCTTGAAGATCGCAAAAACCAGTGCCAGTGCGGTCAGGGCTTTTTCGCCGCCGGACAGCAAATGGATGGTGCTGTTCTTCTTTCCGGGCGGCTGCGCCATGATCGTCACCCCTGTATCGAGTAGATCTTCGCCCGTCAGTTCCAAATACGCGCGTCCTCCACCGAAAACTTTCGGGAAAAGCGCCTGTAAACCGCCATTGATCTGATCAAAGGTATCTTTGAAACGGTTTCGGGTTTCCTTGTCGATCTTGCGGATGACGTTTTCCAGGGTCTCCAGTGCTTCGACCAGATCGGCGTCCTGGGCATCCAGATAACGTTTACGCTCGGATTGTTGCGTGTATTCGTCGATCGCCGCGAGGTTGATCGCGCCCAGGCGCTGAATGCGTGCGGCGATGCGTTCCAGTTCTTCTTCGGCCTCCTTCTCACTGGCCTCGGCGCTCAGGGTATTGAGCACGCCGTGCAAATCGTAGCCGTCTTCCAGCAGTTGATCCTGCAGCGCCTTGCGGCGCACGGTCAGGGCCTGCCATTCCATGCGTTGCTGTTCGAGCTGGCCACGGATCAATTGCGATTGCTGCTCGGCCTGGGTCCGGCGTTTTTCCGCGTCGCGCAGCTCGCGGTCGGCGTCCTCCAGGGCGATTTGAGCAGTCTTGAGTTCATCGTCGACGCTCATGCGTTTGTCGAGCAACTCTTCGAGCTTGAGGCGCAGCTCTTCCAGCGGCGCCTCGCCCTCCTCCAGATTCAGACTGAGCTGTTCCCGTTTTTCGGTGAGGCGCTCGGCCTGCATCTCCAGACGTTCAAGGGCCTGGCGGGTCGAATCATGCTGCGCCCGCAGCGAGCCGAGGCGCACGGCCAATTGATGCGCGTGATCCTTGTGCTGGCGGGCTTCCTGACGCACCCGGTCGAGGCGCTCGCGCAGGCTGTCACGCTGGGCCAGCAGCAACTCGCGCTGCTCGGTGTCGAGGGCCATGGCGTCGAGGGCGTCCTGCAACTGGATCCGCGCTTCGCCGATGTTTTCGTGTTCCAGTTCGCGCTGTTCGGCGAGTTCGACCAGCTCTTCGTCGAGACGGGTGCGACGCAGCGTCAACTGTTCGGCCTTGGCTTTGCCGGCGGACAGTTGGGCTTTCAATTCGCCTTGCTGGCGGGCTTCGTCTTGCAACAAACGACGCAAATGTTCGCGACCGTTTTCCTGCTGACGCTGTTGCGCACGCAGGGTCTGCAAACGGGTTTCCATGGCTTCGACCGTGGCTTCGCGTTCTTCGCGTTCCGCATGCAGCGATTCGATTTCCTGGCCGCGCGCAAGCATGCCGCTTTCGGCTTCGCTGGCACGGCGTACCCGCAGGAAATGCCGGCCGACCCAGTAACCGTCTCTGCTGATCAGGCTCTGCCCGGCAGCCAGTTGGCCGCGCAGGGCTAGCGCCTGCTCAAGGCTGTCGACCGGTTTGACCTGACCCAGCCATGGCGACAGATCAACCTGCGCCTCGACTTTGTCCAGCAGGCTGCCGGCCACGCGCACGCCGTCATTGCCGGGGCTGAGCAAACGCAGATCGCCCTGGGCAAAACCGGACAAATCGAAACCGCCGAAGTCATCCACCAACACCGCTTGCAGGTCGGCGCCAAGCACGGTTTCCACCGCCAGCTCCCAACCGGCCTCGACCTTCAGGCCTTCGGCCAGACGCGGGCGCTCGGCGAGGTTGTGTTCCTTCAACCATTCGGCGGTGCCGGTGCCCGGATCGAGCGCGGCCTGCTGCAAGGCTTCGAGGGACGCGAGGCGACCGTTGAGCCGCTGCAAATCGCCCTGCGCCTGTTGCTGCGCGGTCAGCGCCTGCTGCAATTCCTGGCGCAGTTGCTCGAGTTTTTCGACCTGGGCTTCTTCACTGGTCTGCAGATCTTCAAGGGTCGCTTCGGACTCGGCGAGCTGCTCGCTGAGTTCCATGATCGCCGCGTCTTCCGGATCGGCCGAGAGCAGCGCGCGCTCCTCGCCCAGTCGTTTTTGCCGATCGGCCAGGCGCTCCATGCTGGTTTCCAGCTGCTGGATGCGCGACTGCTGCACTTCGGCCTGACGGCGCGGTTCGGCGGCGGTCAGGTTAAAGGCGTCCCACTGCTCCTGCCAGCCGTGCATGACGGTTTCGGAATCTTCCAGCGCCGCGGCGGCTTCTTCGGCGGCGGCGTTGGTGATTTCCTGCTCGGGGGTCAGTTGATCGAGCTCTTCGCCGAGGGTCAGCAGCAAGGTGCGGTCGTGGCCCAGGTGCGATTCGGTTTCGAGGCGCGCGCGCTCGGCTTCCTTCAAGTCGTCCTGCAACTGACGCAAGCGTTGCTGGCCGTGCTGGATGCTCTGCTCGACCCGGGCGATGTCACCGCCGACCGAATAGAAGCGCCCCTGCACCAGATTGAAGCGCTCGGACAGGTCATGGTGACCGTCGCGCAGACGCTCAATCGCCGCGTCGGCGTTGCGTTGCTCGGCGACCAGCGCTTCGAAGCTGATTTCCTGGTTGCCGATGATCGATTCGCGCTGGCCGACCTGATCGTTCAGATCCTGCCAGCGCAGGGCCGACAGTTGCGCCTTGAGCTGGCGCTCTTCGGCCTTGAATTCCTGATACTTCCTCGCGGCTTCGGCCTGACGGTGCAAGCGTTCGAGCTGGCGCTCGAGTTCTTCGCGCAGGTCGGTCAGACGGGCAAGGTTTTCGTGGGTGCGGCGGATGCGGTTTTCGGTCTCGCGCCGGCGCTCCTTGTACTTGGAAATACCGGCGGCTTCTTCGATGAAGTTACGCAGGTCCTCCGGTTTGGACTCGATCAGCTTGGAGATCATCCCCTGCTCGATGATCGAGTAACTGCGCGGGCCGAGGCCGGTGCCGAGGAAGATGTCGGTGATGTCGCGACGACGGCATTTGGCGCCGTTGAGGTAATAAGTCGTCTGGCTGTCGCGGGTCACCTTGCGGCGGATCGAAATTTCCGCGTAGGCCGCCCACTCGCCCAGCAGCGTGCCGTCGGAGTTGTCGAACACCAGTTCGATGCTCGCCTGACTCACCGGTTTGCGGCTGGTCGAGCCGTTGAAGATGACGTCGGTCATCGACTCGCCGCGCAGGTTCTTCGCTGAGCTTTCGCCCATCACCCAGCGTACGGCGTCGATGATGTTCGACTTGCCACAACCGTTCGGCCCGACGACTGCCGCCATGTTGCTGGGGAAGTTCACCGTGGTCGGATCGACGAAGGATTTGAACCCCGCCAGCTTGATGCACTTGAGCCGCAAGGTCAGGCAACCGTCAGGGCGGACACCACCAGATCGCAGCTGCGCTGGGCGTAAGCCGTCAGCACGATGCGGATCAGCGGCAGGTCACGGGCGAGGACGGCGGCGAGCAGGCGTTCGAACAGCTCGAGGAACTCGCTCATCTCGGCCTTGCGCTGCTCCAGCGCAAGGAAGTACGCACGGCTCATGGCCGGTTGCAGGTTTTCCACCGTTTCTTGCAGGTACGGGTTATTGGCGAACGGATACGCAGCGCGCATCACGTTGAAGCTGTCGTCGACGAAGGTGCGGATGTCCTGACGCTCGTAGCTGGCGCTCAGGCGCTGCTGGATCTGCACGAACGGCGCCATATCGGCCTGGACTTGCCAGCCATTGGCCACTGCGTTGCCGAGCAGGATGTACAGCTCGCTCATCAACGTGCACAGGCTCTGCACCTTGTGCGCCGTAAGCTCGGTGACGTGGGCGCCGCGGCGCGGCAGGATCGCGATCAGATGACGGCGTTCGAGGATCAGCAAGGCTTCGCGGACCGAGCCGCGGCTGACGTTCAGCGCCAGCGTGACCTTCTGTTCCTGGATGCGCTCTCCCGGCTTCATTTCGCCGCGAATGATCCGTTCGGCGAGGTGGTGAGCGATTTGCTCGGCGAGGCTGTCCGGCGCCTTGAACGTCATGGTTGTCCTTCAAACTCTTCGATCTGCACAAGCGGCGCAGTGTAGCGCAATGCGCGTTCATGGCGGAGTGCCCGCACAGCGGTTTTTGGCACGAATCCCGCAAAAAAGCGCTTGATCCAATGAGGGTCAATACTGAAGAGACACGTTGCAAAGCGACAAAACGGTTTTTCCTGACCTTTAAGTCAGAAAACCATTGACCGAAAAGTCAGACCTGCTAAATTCGGCTCAAGTCGCTTAACAACAATAATGAGTCTGCGAGGCCTTCCGTGATCCAGTTTTTACTCAACCAGGAACTCCGTAGCGAGCACGCCCTGGACCCGAACCTGACTGTGCTCAACTACCTGCGTGAACACGTGGGCAAATCCGGCACCAAAGAAGGCTGCGCCAGCGGTGACTGCGGCGCGTGCACGGTGGTGGTCGGCGAGTTGCAGACGGATGACGATGGCCGCGAGCACATTCGCTATCGCAGCCTCAACTCGTGTCTTACGTTCGTTTCGTCGCTGCACGGCAAACAACTCATCAGCGTCGAAGACCTCAAGCACAAGGGCGAATTGCACAGCGTGCAGAAAGCCATGGTCGAGTGCCACGGTTCGCAGTGCGGTTTCTGCACCCCCGGTTTCGTGATGTCGCTGTTCGCCCTGCAAAAGAACAGCGATGCACCGGACCATGCCAAGGCCCACGAAGCACTGGCTGGCAACCTTTGCCGTTGCACCGGTTACCGGCCGATCCTGGCCGCCGCCGAACAATCCTGCTGCGGCAAGCAGCCGGATCAGTTTGACGCCCGGGAAGCGGAAACCATCGCCCGCCTCAAAGCGATTGCCCCGACATCGATCGGCGAACTCAACAGCGGCGACAAACGCTGCCTGGTGCCGCTGACCGTGGCTGACCTGGCCGATCTCTACGACGCTTATCCACAAGCCCGACTGCTGGCCGGCGGCACCGATCTGGCGCTGGAAGTCACCCAGTTCCACCGCACGCTGCCGGTGATGATCTACGTCGGCAACGTCGCCGAAATGAAGCGCATCGAGCACTTCGAGGATCGCATTGAAATCGGCGCCGCCACCGCCCTCTCCGACTGCTACGAAGCGTTGAACGCCGAGTACCCGGACTTCGGCGAACTGCTGCACCGCTTCGCCTCCCTGCAGATCCGCAACCAGGGCACCCTCGGCGGCAACATAGGCAACGCCTCGCCGATCGGTGACTCGCCGCCCCTGCTGATCGCCCTCGGCGCGCAGATCGTGCTGTGCAAGGGCGAGACCCGCCGCACGCTGGCCCTCGAGGATTACTTCATCGATTACCGGGTCACCGCGCGCCAGGAAAGCGAGTTCATCGAAAAAATCATCGTCCCGCGCGCCACGGCCGAGCAGCGCTTCCGCGCCTACAAAGTCTCCAAGCGCCTGGACGACGACATCTCTGCCGTCTGTGCCGCGTTCAACCTGCGCGTCGAAAACGGCGTGATCACCGACGCCCGCGTCGCCTTCGGCGGCATGGCAGCGATCCCGAAACGCGCCGCCCATTGCGAAGCCGTGCTGCTCGGCCAGCCGTTCAACAATGCTGCCGTCGAACGTGCCTGCATCGCGCTGGGCGAGGATTTCACCCCGCTCTCGGACTTCCGCGCCAGCAAGGAATACCGCCTGCTCAGCGCGCAGAACCTGCTGCGCAAATACTTCATCGAACTGCAAACACCGCACATCGAGACTCGGGTGACCGCTTATGTCTAACCATCACGGCGTAGAGAAAACACAAGCTGAACTGGCTGAACTGTTCGCCAGGGACCTGACCACCGGTGTCGGCCGCAGCGTCAAGCACGACAGCGCCGCCAAGCATGTGTCCGGTGAAGCGCAGTACATCGATGACCGCCTGGAATTCCCCAACCAGTTGCACGTTTACGCACGGTTGTCGGATCGCGCCCACGCAAAAATCATCAGTATCGACACCAAGCCCTGCTACGCCTTCGAAGGCGTGCGCATCGCCATCACCCACGAAGACGTGCCGGGCCTGAAAGACATCGGCCCGCTGCTGCCGGGCGATCCGCTGCTGGCCATCGATGACGTGCAGTTCGTCGGCCAACCGGTATTGGCCGTGGCCGCGAAAGATCTGGAAACTGCACGTAAAGCTGCGATGGCCGCGATCATCGAATACGAAGATCTGGAACCGGTGCTGGACGTGGTCGAAGCCCTGCGCAAACGCCACTTCGTGCTCGACAGCCACACCCACCAGCGCGGCGATTCGGCCAACGCCCTGGCCACCGCTGAACACCGTATTCAGGGCACGCTGCACATCGGCGGCCAGGAACACTTCTATCTGGAGACGCAGATCTCCTCGGTAATGCCGACCGAAGACGGCGGCATGATCGTCTACTGCTCGACCCAGAACCCCACCGAAGTGCAGAAACTGGTGGCCGAAGTCCTCGACGTCTCCATGAACAAAATCGTCGTCGACATGCGCCGCATGGGCGGTGGTTTCGGCGGCAAGGAAACCCAGGCCGCGAGCCCGGCCTGCCTGTGTGCGGTGATCGCGCACCTCACCGGCCAGCCGACCAAGATGCGCCTGCCGCGCGTCGAAGACATGCTGATGACCGGCAAGCGTCACCCGTTCTACGTCGAGTACGACGTCGGCTTCGACAGCACCGGGCGCCTGCACGGTATCGCCATGGACCTGGCCGGCAACTGCGGCTGCTCGCCTGACCTGTCGGCCTCGATTGTCGACCGGGCAATGTTCCACTCGGACAACTCGTACTACCTCGGCGATGCGACCATCAACGGTCACCGCTGCAAGACCAACACCGCGTCGAACACCGCGTACCGTGGTTTCGGCGGCCCGCAAGGGATGGTCGCAATCGAAGAAGTGATGGACGCCATCGCCCGTCACCTGAACCTCGATCCGCTGGCCGTGCGCAAGGCCAACTACTACGGCAAGACCGAACGCAACGTCACCCATTACTACCAGACCGTCGAGCACAACATGCTCGAGGAAATGACCGCCGAACTGGAAGAAAGCAGCCAGTACACCGAGCGCCGCGAAGCGATCCGTCGCTACAACGCCAACAGCCCGATCCTGAAAAAAGGCCTGGCGCTGACCCCAGTGAAGTTCGGCATTTCCTTCACCGCCAGCTTCCTCAACCAGGCCGGTGCGCTGGTGCACGTCTACACCGACGGCAGCATCCACTTGAACCACGGTGGTACGGAAATGGGCCAGGGCCTGAACACCAAAGTCGCGCAGGTCGTGGCCGAAGTGTTCCAGGTGGAAATGGACCGCGTGCAGATCACCGCGACCAACACCGACAAGGTGCCGAACACCTCGCCGACTGCGGCGTCCAGCGGTGCCGACCTCAACGGTAAAGCCGCGCAGAATGCCGCCGAGATCATCAAGCAGCGCCTCGTCGAATTCGCCGCGCGGCACTACAAGGTCAGCGAAGAAGACGTGGAATTCCACAACGGCCACGTCCGTGTGCGCGATCACATCATGACCTTCGAAGCGCTGATTCAATTGGCGTATTTCAATCAGGTCTCGCTGTCGAGCACCGGGTTCTACAAGACCCCGAAAATCTACTACGACCGCAGCCAGGCCCGTGGCCGGCCGTTCTACTACTTCGCCTTCGGCGCGGCGTGCTGCGAAGTGATCGTCGACACCCTGACCGGCGAATACAAGATGCTGCGTACCGACATCCTCCACGACGTCGGCGCCTCGCTGAACCCGGCCATCGACATCGGCCAGGTCGAGGGCGGCTTCGTCCAGGGCATGGGCTGGCTGACCATGGAAGAGCTGGTCTGGAACAACAAAGGCAAGCTGATGACCAACGGCCCGGCCAGCTACAAGATCCCGGCCGTGGCGGACATGCCGCTGGACCTGCGGGTGAAGCTGGTGGAAAACCGCAAGAACCCGGAAGACACGGTGTTCCACTCCAAGGCTGTGGGTGAGCCGCCGTTCATGCTCGGCATCGCCGCGTGGTGTGCGATCAAGGATGCGGTGGCCAGTCTGGGCGACTACAAGCACCAACCGAAGATCGACGCGCCGGCAACCCCGGAGCGTGTGTTGTGGGGTTGCGAGCAGATGCGTCAGCTCAAGGCGGTGAAGGCCGTCGAGGCTGAAACCGAGTTGGCTCCGCTCTAGGATCGAGGCGCGGCCTTCGCGAGCAGGCTCGCTCCCACATTTGGAATGCATTCCCTTGTGGGAGCGAGCTTGCTCGCGAAGAGGCCCGAACAGACAACGACAGATGTCGAGGTGAACATGTACAACTGGATCGACGCCCTCGCCGACCTGCAGAACCAGGGCGAGCCCTGCGTTCTGGTGACGATCATCGAAGAGCTCGGCTCGACGCCGCGCAATGCCGGCTCGAAAATGGTCGTCAGCGCCCGCCAGACGTTCGACACCATCGGTGGCGGGCACCTGGAATACAAAGCCATGCAGATCGCCCGCGAGATGCTCGCCAGCGGCAGGCAGGACACTCACCTTGAGCGCTTCAGCCTCGGCGCCAGCCTCGGCCAGTGCTGCGGTGGCGCCACGGTATTGCTGTTCGAGCCGATGGGCCAGGTGCAGGCGCAGATCGCCGTGTTCGGCGCCGGTCATGTGGGTCGCGCCTTGGTGCCGCTGCTCGCCAGCCTGCCCTGCCGGGTGCGCTGGATCGATTCCCGGGAAGAAGAATTTCCCGAACAGATTCCCCACGGCGTGCGTAAAATCGTCGCCGAAGAGCCTGTGGATGAAATCGACGACCTGCCCGCAGGCAGCTACTGCATCGTCATGACCCACAACCATCAGCTGGATCTGGAACTCACCGCCGCGATCCTCAAGCGCAACGACTTCACCTGGTTCGGCCTGATCGGTTCGAAGACCAAACGCGCCAAGTTCGAACATCGCCTGCGTGACCGTGGTTTCGACGCCAGTGTCGTGCAACGCATGCGCTGCCCGATGGGCATCAGCGAAGTCAAAGGCAAATTGCCTGTGGAAATCGCCATCTCCATCGCCGGCGAAATCATCGCCACCTATAACGCCAATTTCGGCCAGCACACCGCCAGCGCCGAACCGATTGCCAAACTGCTGCCGGTTTCGCGCCGCAGTCAGGCCGCCACACTCAAAGCCTCAAACTGATTAGAGAAATCTCATGCCTCTGACTCGCAAAGCCTACCGCGCCGCCATCCTGCACAGCATCGCCGACCCTGCCGAGGTCGGCATCGAAGCCTCCTACGAGTATTTCGAGGACGGCCTGCTGGTGGTCGATGGCGGCAAGATCAGCGCCCTCGGCCACGCCAGCGAACTGCTGCCGACCCTGCCGGCGGACATCGAGATCGTTCATCACAAGGATGCGCTGATCACCCCGGGTTTCATCGACACCCACATCCACCTGCCGCAGACCGGCATGGTCGGTGCCTACGGCGAGCAACTGCTCGACTGGCTGAACACCTACACCTTCCCGTGCGAAAGCCAGTTCGGTGACAAGGCCCACGCCGATGAAGTGGCGGACATTTTCATCAAGGAGCTGCTGCGCAACGGCACCACCACCGCACTCGTGTTCGGCAGCGTGCACCCGCAGTCGGTGAACTCGTTCTTCGAAGCGGCCGAGAAGCTCGATCTGCGGATGATCGCCGGCAAGGTGATGATGGACCGCAATGCGCCGGACTACCTGACCGACACCGCTGAATCCAGCTACGTCGACAGCAAGGCGCTGATCGAGCGCTGGCACGGTAAGGGTCGTCTGCACTATGCGGTCACCCCACGCTTCGCCCCGACCAGCACCCCGGAACAACTGACCCTCGCCGGCCAGTTGCTGACCGAATACCCGGATCTGTACATGCAGACCCACATCAGCGAAAACCTCAAGGAAATCGAGTGGGTCAAGGAGCTGTTCCCGGAGCGCAAGGGCTACCTCGACGTCTACGATCACTACAAGTTGCTCGGCGAGCGCTCGGTGTTCGCCCACGGCGTGCACCTGTGCGACGACGAATGTGCGCGTCTGGCGGAAACCGGTTCGGCGATTTCGTTCTGCCCGACCTCGAACTTCTTCCTCGGCAGCGGCCTGTTCAACCTGCCGATGGCCGAGAAGCACAAATTGAACGTCGGCCTCGGCACTGACGTGGGCGGAGGCACCAGTTTCTCGCTGCTGCAGACCCTGAACGAAGCCTACAAAGTGATGCAACTGCAAGGTGCGCGCCTGAGCCCGTTCAAGTCGCTGTACCTGGCCACCCTCGGCGGCGCGCGGGCGCTGCGCCTGGAAGACAAGATCGGCAACCTGCAGCCGGGGTCCGACGCCGACTTCCTGGTACTCGACTACAACGCCACGCCGCTGCTCAGCTACCGCCTGAAGCAGTCCAACAACATTGCCGAGACGTTGTTCGTGCTGATGACCCTGGGCGATGACCGCACCGTGGCCCAGACCTATGCGGCGGGTGCGCTGGTGCACCAGCGCTAGTTTTCTGCGGACAAAAAAATCCCCCGGCGGCGTTTACCCCGGGGGATTTTTATTGCCTGTCGATTCGCTTCAGAGCTTGGCCGCCGGCCGCCCCGGCTTCTTGGTTTGCAACAGATGCGAGAACACCGCATGCAGATCGTCGGACGCACTTTCCTCGTCGAGGTTTAGCTTGCTGTCGATGTGATCCATGTGATGCATCATCAGGTCCACCGCCAGCTCGCCGTTGCGCGCTTCGATGGCGTCGATCAACTGGGTGTGTTCGTCATAGGAACAGTGCGAGCGGTTGCCGCTTTCATATTGGGCGATGATCAGCGACGTCTGCGAAACCAGGCTGCGCTGGAAGCTGATCAACGGCGCGTTCTTCGCCGCTTCGGCCAGTTTCAGATGGAATTCGCCGGAGAGACGGATGCCGGCACCGCGATCGCCACGGGAGAAACTGTCGCGTTCGTCGTTGACCATCTGCCGCAGTTCGGCGATCTGCTCGGCGGTGGCGTGCTGCACCGCCAGTTCAGTGATCGCGCGCTCCACCAGACGCCGGGCGAGGAACACCTGACGCGCCTCTTCGACGCTCGGGCTGGCCACCACCGCGCCACGGTTCGGCCGCAACAGCACCACGCCTTCATGGGCCAGACGCGAGAGTGCGCGGCGAATGATGGTGCGGCTGACCCCGAAAATTTCCCCCAGCGCTTCTTCGCTCAACTTTGTACCGGGCGCCAGGCGTTGTTCGAGGATGGCCTCGAAGATATGCGCATAGACAATATCGTCCTGGGTTCCGCTGCGGCCGGCTTTGCCTGCTCGCGGTTGTTTCTTGAGGGGTTGCAACTGTTCGTTCATGGGCACTCGAGTCGGGAAGAGCGGCGGCGAATTGACCGTGACTGTAATACGGCACAGTGGGTCGCTGGCAAGTATCGCGTAAAAAACAGCGCGATTGTACACAATGGAAGGTGGCAACACGACTGTACGGCTATTTGTGACTTCGGCTGTATTGCAACGCATCGTTACGTTTGAGTTTAGGCTTAAACCCGAATTCCGTGGCTTGAACAAGGAACGCCGCCGTCATGACCGAAATCACCCACACCCGACTGCGCCCCTTCGCGGACACATCGCCCTCCGCCATCGTCGCCGGATTCATCGCGATGATGACCGGCTACACCAGTTCGCTGGTGCTGATGTTCCAGGCCGGGCAAGCCGCGGGCCTGACCAGCGGGCAGATTTCCTCGTGGATCTGGGCGATCTCCATCGGCATGGCGGTGTGCTCGATCGGCCTGTCACTGCGTTATCGCACGCCGATCACCATTGCCTGGTCGACACCCGGCGCAGCCCTGCTGATCACCAGCCTTGGCGGCGTCACCTACGGCGAAGCCATCGGCGCCTACATTACCTGCGCGTTGCTGGTGACGATCTGCGGTTTGACCGGCAGCTTCGAACGCCTGGTGAAAAAGATCCCGGCATCGCTGGCGGCCGCGTTGCTGGCGGGAATTCTGTTCAAGATCGGCAGCGAAATTTTCGTCGCCGCGCAGCACCGCACCGGGCTGGTACTGGGGATGTTCTTCACTTATCTGCTGGTCAAACGCCTGACGCCACGTTATGCGGTACTCGCCGCGCTGCTGATCGGCACGGCGCTGTCGGGCTTCATGGGGCTGCTGGATTTCAGCGGTTTTCATCTGGAAGTGGCGACGCCGGTCTGGACCACGCCGCACTTTTCTCTCGCCGCGACCATCAGCATCGGCATTCCGTTGTTTGTGGTGGCGATGACCTCGCAGAACATGCCCGGCGTCGCCGTGTTACGCGCCGATGGCTACAACGTCCCGGCCTCGCCCTTGATCACCACCACCGGCATCGCGTCACTGCTGCTAGCGCCGTTCGGCTCCCATGGCATCAACCTCGCAGCGATCAGCGCCGCGATCTGCACCGGCCCCCACGCCCACGAAGATCGCAATAAACGCTACACCGCCGCGGTGTGGTGCGGGATTTTCTACGGGATTGCCGGGGTGTTCGGCGCCACGCTGGCGGCGCTGTTTGCCGCGCTGCCCAAGGAGCTGGTGCTGTCGATTGCCGCGCTGGCGCTGTTCGGCTCGATCATCAATGGCTTGAGCATTGCCATGACCGAGGTGAAGGAACGGGAAGCGGCGCTGATCACTTTCATGGTCACGGCGTCAGGTCTGACGCTGTTTTCCATCGGTTCGGCGTTCTGGGGGATTGTTGCGGGGGTGTTGACCTTGCTGATCCTCAACTGGCGCAAGGCATGACTCGTTAAAAAGCAGGCATAAAAAAACGGCGACCCGAGGGTCGCCGTTTTTTTCAGTATCACTTGGCCGCGTTGATCGGCTTTTCCGGATACCAGACGTCCAGCAGCGGGCTGATTTCAGTAGTGGTCAGCTCGGAGCGGGTTTTCAGCCAGGCTTCAACGGCAGCGCGCTGCTCTTCGGAAACCGAGCCACGCTTCTGCAGGCAAACCAGACCGAAGTCTTCGCCGCCGACATAGCCCAGACCGTTGGCTTCCATGGCTTCTTTGATGAATGCTTCGAGGAAAGCGTCAATGGCTTCTTCGGACAGGTCTTCTTTGAAGCCCAGGTTCAGTTCGAAACCCAGCTCTTGAAATTCATCGACGCACAGTTTTTTGCGCAGACGCTGGGAACGGTTAGTCGCCATTGGAACAATCCTCTTAAGTAATAACGGCCGGCACTTTACCAGTTTAAGGCGGCGATTGCCCGCCTATCCGGGACGTGCGTACGACCGCCCGTAAAAAAATAACCAATTGGGCCCCTTGGGAAAGGCACAAGCTGTTACACCTTGGGGCATAATGCCGACACTTTCATGACCACTGAGGGCCTTTTCATCCATGTCCTCGTCTTTTTCCCCTCGGCTGTAGGGTTTTATTTCATATGATCAAATCGTTGCGTCCTCTGCTCCTGGCCGGCCTTCTTCTTCCCCTGGCCCTGCCCGTCTCCGCTGCCACCATCAACACGTCCCTGACCCCCAACGTCGAAAAAGCCCTCAAGGCCAGCAAGCTGCAGCCCACTGCCCTGTCGCTGGTGATGGTGCCGCTGGACGGCCCGGGCACGCCGACCGTGTACAACGCCGATGTGTCGGTCAACCCGGCCTCGACCATGAAACTGGTGACCACCTATGCGGCACTGGAAATGCTCGGCCCCAACCATCAGTGGAAAACCGAGTTCTACACCGACGGCGACCTGAGCGGCGGCATCCTCAACGGCAACCTGTACCTCAAGGGTGGCGGCGATCCGAAGCTGAACATGGAAAAACTCTGGCTGCTGATGCGCGACCTGCGCGCCAACGGCGTGACCCAGATCACCGGCGACCTGGTGCTGGACCGCAGCTTCTTCATTCAGCCGCAACTGCCGGAATTCAACGATGACGGCAACGACGAGAACAAGCCGTTCCTGGTCAAGCCGGACTCGCTGCTGGTCAACCTCAAGGCCCTGCGCTTCGTGGCCCGCAATGACAATGGCCGGGTGCTGATCTCGGTCGAACCGCCGATTGCCAGCATCAAGATCGAGAACACCGTCAAGGCGCTCAACTCCAAGCAATGCACCGGCGGCGTGCGCTACAACCCGGTGACGCAGGCCGATGGCAGCGTGACCGTGACCGTGGCCGGTCAGTTGGGTGAAGGCTGCAGCTCGCAGACTTATCTGTCGCTGCTCGACCACGCGACCTACACCGCCGGCGCCGTGCGGGCGATCTGGAAGGAACTGGGCGGCAGCATCCAGGGCAAGGACCGTCTGGCGCCGACGCCGAGCAACGCCAAGGTGCTGGCCCGTGCCTTCTCGCCGGATCTGGCGGAAATCATCCGCGACATCAACAAATACAGTAACAACACCATGGCCCAGCAGCTGTTCCTGAGCCTTGGCCAGAAATTCCGCAACGAAGCCGACGGCGATGACGCCAAGGCCGGGCAGCGCGTGGTCCGCCAGTGGCTGGCGAGAAAAGGCATCACCGCGCCGCATCTGGTGATGGAGAACGGTTCCGGTCTGTCCCGTGCCGAGCGGGTCAGCGCCCGGGAAATGGCCGCAATGCTGCAAGCCGCGTGGCACAGCCCTTACGCGGCCGAGTACATCAGCTCGCTGCCGATCGCCGGCATGGACGGCACCATGCGTAAACGCCTGAAGACCACCGCGATGCGCGGCGAAGCCCACGTCAAGACCGGCACCCTGAACACCGTGCGCGCCATCGCCGGCTTCAGCCGCGACGTGAACGGCAACACCTGGGCCGTGGTGGCGATCCTCAACGACAAGGCGCCGTTCGGTGCGTCGTCGGTGCTGGATCAGGTGCTGCTGGATCTCTACAAACAGCCGCGAGCGCCGCAGACCGCCTCGGTTCTGTAAGCACTCCAAAAAACACTGTGGGAGCGAGCTCCCACAGGTGTTCAGCGGCAAACCGGATCAGTGCATCTGCCGCTCGACCCGGTCCCGCCCGCCCTGCTTCGCCGCGTAAACCCCCGAATCCGCCCGCAACAACAGCGAGTCGGCGCCCTCTCCCGGCCGCCAGCTGGCAATCCCGAAACTCGCGGTCACCACACCGACCACATCCACCGGCGCCCCGCGCAAGCCTTGCCACAACTCCACGGCCAGCATGTACGCATGATCGCCGTCGATGTCCGGGCACAGCACCATGAACTCCTCACCACCCAGACGACAGAACACATCGGTACGCCGCAGCCGATGGCCGATGCGCTCGCACACCGCTTGCAACACCCGGTCGCCGACCGCGTGGCCGTACTGATCGTTGATCCGTTTGAAGTGGTCGATATCGAGCATGATCACCGACAGTTCGCCACCGCCACGCTCGACCCGGGCCATTTCGGTGGTCAGACGCTCCTGGAAATAGCGCCGGTTGTGAATGCCGGTCAGTGCATCGGTCACCGACAGTGCGCGCAGTTCTTCCTCCACGCGCTTCAGGTCGGAGATGTCCGAGATGTAGCCATGCCACAGCACGCCACCGCCCGGCAATTCCTCGGGCGTCGCTTCGCCGCGCACCCAGCGCAGGCCGCGCTCGGGCAATTGCACGCGGTACTCTTCACGCCACGGACTGAGGTTGTCCGCCGAGGCACGGATCGACTTGCGCACGCGGCTGACGTCCTGTGGGTGAATCCGGGTGAAGATTGATTCGGCATTGAGCAGCAACACATCCGGCTCCAGCTCGTAGATCTCGCGGATGCCGTCGCTGGCGTAGATCACGCTGAAGCGCCCGTCGAACTCCATCTTGAACTGATAGATGCCGCCGGGTACGTGGGCACTGAGTTTCTTCAGCAGAACGTCCCGCGCCGCCAGCGCTTCGTGTACGCGCTTGCGTTCAGTGATATCGATGCAGATCGCCAGGTGCCCGACCCACAGCCCCTGCTCGTCCAGCACCGGGGTGGCGAGCATGTTCACCGGCAGATGACTGCCGTCCTTGCGCACCAGTGTCCACTCCCGCGCCTCATGCCCGCCGACTTCACCGCCCTCCACCAGCATCGCCTGGCAGGTCGGAATGGCCTTGCCATAGCGGGCGCTCAGCTCCGCCGCACGGGTGATCAGCTCCCGGGGGAAATGCAGGTTTTCCAGGGTCATGTGGCCGACCACTTCGGCGCTGCGATAGCCGAGCATCTGCTCCGCGCCAGGGTTGTAGGTGTTGATCACCCCGCGCAGGTCGGTGGCGATGATCGCCACTTGAGTCGCCGCGTTGAGCACCCCGCGCAACTGGCCGTGGGTGCCCCGCAGTTCCTGCTCGCGCTCATGCAGTTCCTGGGTGCGCAACTCGACCATGCGCAATGCGCGCTGGCGCTGACTGACCAGCACATACAGCAGCGCACTGAGCAACAGGCTGAGCAAGCCACCCAGAATGACCACACTACCGACCGATGAATGGTTGGCCTGAAGAAAGGCCTCGCTGGGCGAGATATCGACCTGATAGTCATGATCGGCCATGCGCACCAGCCGGGTGGTCGACAGATCGCTGGGCGCCGGGTCATTGGTCGACTCGAACAGCACCTCGTGCTGCTCATTGGTCGACAGATCGAGAATTCGCACCGACAGGTAATCGTGCAGCGCGTCCGGCAGCCCGTCGGCAAGCAACTGGCGCATGCTGATCACCGCCATCACATAACCGAAGGACTTGGGCTCACCCTCGCGCCGCACCGGCGCCACCAGCAGTACGCCCCGCGCATAGGCCGGTTCGATACTGACCAGATGCATCGGCTGCGACACCGCCAGGCCGCCGAGCTGGTCGGCACGTTCCAGCGTCGAACGACGCAGCGGCTGGGCCAGCAAGTCATAGCCCAGCGGTGAACCGAGGCGGCTCTGAGTCTGGCTGTACACCACAACGACGTATTCATCCCGGGCGGCGGCCAGTTGCAGTTCACCGCGAGCATTGAGTTCGCGCACGCTGAAGGTGGTAATGCCTTCATCACGCACCCGTTGCTCGAACGCGGCACGCTCGGCACCGCTCACCCGCAAGGCGAACGAATAGGCCTGGGTGCGCAGTAATAAAGGTTGGGTGTAGCCGTCGAATTCGGCGCGGGACACCGATTCGGAGTTGGCGAAGAACCGGCGCAGGCCGTCGAGGCGTTGCTCCTGATCCTGAAAGCGTTCCTCGATGCGGCTGTAGCGCTCGTTGGCCAGCAGTTGAAAACGCTGGCGCAACTGGCTGTGAAACTGATTGAGGGTGGCCCAGGCCAGCAGCCCCGTGAGAATCCCGCCGGCGAGCAATACCAGCAGCGCGACCAGCCAGGCCGAGACTTCTTCGCTGATAAAACCCAGGATCTTGGGGCGCACGGGGTGCAACGACATATGGGCCACTCACTACGCCAGTACTTACGGGATAACCCCATTGGCCGTGAGTGAGTTATAGCTATTAGCCATTAATTTGGCTAGCTCTGATCGGATCCAAGAACCTTTAAAATCAAGGCTCTGTGGATCCAATTATGCAGAGCGTCAACGAGCCGTGATTTTCCAGGCGCGGTGGATCTTGCCGTTGCGGGCGAAATCCGGATCGATGGTGCTGGCGGTGATTTCCTCGACCGCATAACGCTCGGCCAGGTTGTCTTCCAGCTGGAACTTGCGGAAGTTGTTGGAGAAGTACAACACACCGCCGCTTGCCAGACGGGCCATTGCCAGGTCGATCAACTGTACCTGGTCACGCTGCACGTCGAAGATTCCTTCCATGCGCTTGGAGTTGGAGAAGGTCGGCGGGTCGATGAAGATCAGGTCGTACTCGTCCCGGCTGCTTTCCAGCCACGCCATCACATCGCCCTGCTCCAGACGGTTCTTGTCGGAGAAACCGTTGAGCGACAGGTTGCGGCGCGCCCAGTCGAGGTAGGTTTTCGACAGGTCGACGCTGGTGGTGCTGCGTGCACCGCCCTTGGCCGCGTGCACGCTGGCGGTCGCGGTGTAGCAGAACAGGTTGAGGAAGCGCTTGCCGGCCGCCTCTTTCTGGATCCGCATGCGCATCGGCCGGTGATCGAGGAACAGCCCGGTGTCGAGGTAGTCGGTGAGGTTCACCAGCAACTTCACGCCGCCCTCGGTGACTTCGTTGAACTTGCCCTGGGCCGCCTGACGTTCGTACTGCTTGGTGCCGCTCTGACGTTCGCGGCGCTTGACCACCACGCGGCTCTTGTCGATGTTCAGCGCCTGCGGAATGGCCGCCAGGGCGTCGAACATACGGATCGAGGCCTTTTCCGGGTCGATCGACTTCGGCGCGGCGTATTCCTGAACGTGCACCCAGTCGTGGTACAGGTCGATGGCCATGGCGTATTCCGGCATGTCCGCATCGTAGACGCGGTAGCAGTCGATGCCTTCGCGCTTGACCCACTTGCCCATCGCCTTGAGGTTCTTCTGCAGGCGGTTGGCAAACATCTGCCCGCCCTCGCTCAGGCGTGGCTGCTCGATCACCGGAGCCGGGGCCGGCGTCGGTTTGATCGGGTTACCGTTCTTGTTGTACTTGCGCTCTTGCGGCTCGTCCGGCGCCTGATCGTATGCAGCCTGCTCGCGCTCGGCCTGACGCTGCTCCGGGGTGCGACGCTCGCCGGTGACGAACTGGTCCGGCAGCACTTTGATCAACAGCAACTTGCACGGCAACGCGCCGTTCCAGAACGAATACTGTTTGTGGCTGCGGATGCCCATGCGCTTGCCCAGGTCCGGCGCGCCGGTGAATACCGCTGCTTCCCAGTTCAGGCAGGCCTGACGCAGACGCTCGCCAAGGTTCTGGTAGAGGTACAACAGGCTGGCTTCATCGCCCAGACGCTCGCCGTACGGCGGGTTGCAGATGACCAAACCTTTCTGGTTCTGGTCCGGACGCGGTTCGAACGTCGCGACTTCGCCCTGATAGATCTTGATCCACTCGCTCAGGCCGGCGCGTTCGACGTTGTTGCGGCCCGGCTGGATCAGTCGTGGGTCGGCTTCATAACCTCGGATCCACAGCGGTGGCTTGGCCAGACCGGCGGCGGCACGCTCGACGGCTTCTTCATGCAACTTCTTCCACAGCGCCGGGACGTGACCGAGCCACGCGGTGAAGCCCCACTGCTCGCGACGCAGGTTCGGCGCCATATCGGCGGCGATCATGCCGGCTTCCACCAGGAACGTGCCGACACCGCACATCGGGTCAGCCAGCGCGCCACCTTCGGCGGCAATGCGCGGCCAGCCGGAACGGATCAGGATCGCGGCTGCCAGGTTTTCCTTCAGCGGCGCAGCACCCTGCTGCAAGCGGTAGCCGCGCTGGTGCAGGCTGTGGCCGGAGAGGTCGAGGGACAGGATCGCTTCACCGCGATCCAGTCGCAGGTGAATGCGCAGGTCCGGGTTGAGCTTGTCGATGCTCGGGCGATCACCCTGCGGGGTGCGCAGTTTGTCGACGATGGCGTCCTTGACCTTCAAGGCGCCGAAGTGGGTGTTGTCGATGCCCGAACCGTGGCCGCTGAATTCAACGGCCAGGGTGCCGTCGGCGAGCATGTGGTCCTGCCAGTCGACGTCGAGTACGCCGTGGTACAGGTCTTCGGCGTTTTTCATCGGGAAGCGCTTGAGCACCAGCAACACGCGGTTGGCCAGACGCGACCAGAGGCACAGGCGATAAGCGGTTTCCATGGTCGCCATGCCACGCACGGCGGAGGTGTGCTCGCGGGCTTCTTCAAGGCCAAGCCCGACGGCTTCCTCGATGAGCAGGCCTTCAAGGCCTTTGGGGCAAGTGAGGAAGAGTTCGAAACGGTCGGACATGGTTTTTCCAGAGCCTTTGGCTAATGAACCGGCAACGCATTGCCGATCCGGTTTTCAATCAGGCGCTTTTCTACAAGAGCGCCCGCGTGGCACGAAGGTGTGCCGTTCCATCCCCGCTGCTCGGGTCAAAGGAGCTTAGATGCCGGGACAGATAAAAAAGTTGATGCAACAAAATGATTCAAAGCAACCCTTCGTCGAAAAGTACCCGACGGTAAACGTGGGTCATTCTCACTAAGGCATTAAACCTGTCATACAGCGCAGGGCCGATCATACCGGGGTTTGGTGAATAAACATTCATGAAACCTGCCGTTACTTATCGCCATAGCACCCTTTTCGTTACGTCCTTATGACAAAACGGTCATTCCCTCGATGTGACTCATTGGTTAGAACTGGACACAGGTTGACGTCGCAACGGCGTCAACACCTTGGCTCGCCACGCCGGCAGCGAGCCGCCAACGGCAGAGTTTTTCTGCCAGACCTCAATTGAGGTCGACGCGACAAAAACAGTCAACAAGTGAGGGAAACACCCTATGAGAAGACTTAAGCGTGATCCGTTGGAAAGAGCATTTTTGCGCGGATATCAATATGGCGTTGGTGGCAAATCCCGTGAGCTTTGCCCATTTACTCTACCGTCGGTACGTCAAGCCTGGATCAACGGCTGGCGAGAAGGACGCGGCGACAACTGGGACGGTATGACCGGCACTGCGGGAATCCACAGACTCAACGAACTTCACGCCGTCGGCTGACACAGGGCACTTATTCCGACACGACAATCTGATTTCGCAACACCCTGATCACCATGCACGTCCTTCCCGGACGGCGGGCTACGGCCCAGGGGCTCCTTCGAGGAGCCCTTTTTTATGCCTGCCTTTTTTGTCCGAAGATCAGCGCTTGGCCGCGATGGCGTCCACGGATTCACGGATCAGCGCCGGACCCTTGTAGATGAAGCCGGAGTAGATCTGCACCAGGCTCGCGCCGGCAGCGATCTTCTCGGCCGCATGCTTGCCTTCGGTGATGCCGCCCGCCGCGATGATCGGCAATTTGCCGCCCAGCTCGGACGCCAGCACTTTCACGGTGTGGGTGCTCTTCTCACGCACCGGCGCGCCGGACAGACCGCCCGCCTCGTCACCGTGCTCCATGCCTTCGACGCCCACACGGCTGAGGGTGGTGTTGGTGGCGATCACCGCGTCCATCCCGGTTTCGATCAGCGCTTGAGCGACCTGCGCGGTTTCTTCGTCGGTCATGTCCGGCGCGATCTTGATCGCCAGCGGAACATGTTTGCCGTGGCGCAGGGCCAGTTCGGCGCGGCGTGTGGCCAGATCTGCCAGCAATTGCTTGAGCGAATCGCCGAATTGCAGGCTGCGCAGGCCCGGAGTGTTCGGCGAACTGACGTTGACCGTGACGTAACTGGCGTGGGCGTAAACCTTGTCCAGGCAGATCAGGTAGTCATCCACCGCACGCTCGACCGGGGTGTCGAAGTTCTTGCCGATATTGATCCCCAGCACGCCCTTGTATTTGGCCGCCGCCACCCGCGACAGCAGGTTATCCACACCGAGGTTGTTGAAACCCATGCGGTTGATGATCGCCTCGGCTTCCGGCAGGCGGAAAATCCGTGGTTTCGGGTTGCCCGGCTGCGGACGCGGGGTCACGGTGCCGATTTCGACAAAACCGAAACCCAGTTGCGCGAAGCCGTCGATGGCCGCGCCGTTCTTGTCCAGACCGGCCGCCAGACCGACAGGGTTCGGGAACTGCAGGCCCATGACATTCACCGGCAGCGACGCCGGCGCCTTGCACAGCAAGCCGTTGAGGCCCAAACGCCCGCCCGCGCCGATCAGATCCAGCGACAGATCGTGGGAGGTTTCCGGGGAAAGTTTGAACAACAGCTGACGGGCCAGGGTGTACATGGGCGGCTATGACTCGGGCGGCGAAAAGAGGCGGCGATTATAGCCGGGCATCGCCCCGCCGCGCGAGGCGCATGCGCAAATCCGCTGCGCTGGCATATGCCTTGCACCTGCTCCTGCATCAGCCCGCAGGCCAATGACGGCAGGCGGGCAAGGACAATGGCGTCGTCACCGGGATTTGCCTCGACAAAGTCCGGGACGACGTTTTTTTTGAGGGTGGCTTCATGACTCAAACCTCCATCGGGCCACTGGCCTGGGTCAACGGCAGCGATGCCCCGGAAAAAAGCGCGATCAACCTCGGCTTCATGGCCCTGAGCGACTGCGCTTCGGTGGTGGTCGCCGCCACCCAGGGCTTTGCCCAGCCTTACGGCCTGACCCTGAACCTCAAGCGCCAGAGTTCCTGGGCCAACCTGCGGGACAACCTGGTCAGCGGCGAACTCGATGCCGCCCACAGTCTCTACGGCCTGATCTACGCGGTGCACCTGGGCATCGGCGGCGTTGCTTCCACCGACATGGCGGTGCTGATGGGTCTGAACCAGAACGGCCAGAGTCTCAACCTGTCCCACGGCTTGCAAGGGCTGGGCGTGACCGGTCCTGAGGCGCTGGACCGCCACGTGCACCAAACCCGCGCAAGGCTGACCTTTGCCCAGACCTTCCCCACCGGCACCCATGCCATGTGGCTGTATTACTGGCTGGCGAGCCAGGGCATCCATCCGTTGCAGGATGTCGACAGCGTGGTGGTGCCGCCGCCGCAAATGGTCGCGCACCTGCAGGCAGGTCGCATCGACGGCTTCTGCGTCGGCGAGCCGTGGGCCGCCAGCGCCGTACAGCAGGATCTCGGTTTCACCCTGGCCACCAGCCAGACCATCTGGCCCGATCACCCGGAAAAAGTCCTCGGCTGCACCCGCGCCTTCGTCGAGCAATACCCCAACACGGCCCGGGCGCTGGTGATGGCGATCCTCGAAGCCAGCCGTTTCATCGAAGAAAGCCCGGAAAACCGCCGCAGCACCGCGCAGCTGCTCAGCGCCGCCGAGTACCTCGACGCCCCGGTGTCCTGCATCGAACCACGCTTTCTCGGCGACTACGACGACGGTCTGGGCAATCGCTGGCAAGACCCGCACGCCCTGCGCTTTCACGGCGATGGCGCGGTGAACCTGCCGTATCTGTCGGACGGCATGTGGTTCATGACCCAGTTCCGCCGCTGGGGTTTGCTGCGCGACGACCCGGATTACCTCGCCGTCGCCCGTCAGGTGCAACAGCTGACGCTGTACCGCAACGCCGCCAGCGCAGTCGGTGTGCCGGTCGGCACCGAGGACATGCGCAGCAGCCAGTTGATCGACGGCAAGGTCTGGGACGGCAGCGACCCGGCCGCTTACGCGCAAAGTTTCAAGCTGCACGCGTTGAGCAACAACGCCCCTCTTCTCGCCCACCGCTGACAGGAGACCGCGAACATGCTGCGCATTCTGCTGATCAACGACACGGCGAAAAAAGTCGGCCGCCTGAAAGCCGCGCTGACCGAGGCCGGTTTCGAGGTCATCGACGAGTCCGGCCTGACCATCGACCTGCCGGCGCGCGTCGAAACGGTGCGCCCGGACGTGATCCTGATCGATACCGAGTCACCGGGCCGCGATGTGATGGAACAAGTGGTGCTGGTCAGCCGCGACCAGCCCCGGCCGATCGTGATGTTCACCGACGAGCACGACCCCGGTGTGATGCGTCAGGCGATCAAGTCCGGGGTCAGTGCCTACATCGTCGAAGGCATCCACGCACAACGCCTGCAGCCG
Source organism: Pseudomonas sp. UV AK001 (assembly GCF_046097675.1). Taxonomy (NCBI): domain Bacteria; kingdom Pseudomonadati; phylum Pseudomonadota; class Gammaproteobacteria; order Pseudomonadales; family Pseudomonadaceae; genus Pseudomonas; species Pseudomonas sp. UV AK001. The sequence goes on along the minus strand of NZ_JBJUVZ010000008.1, from coordinate 45,761 downwards.
ATTCTCGACGTGGCCATGGCCCGCTTCGAAAGCGACCAGGCCCTGCGCGCCCAGCTTCAGGCCCGCGACCAGCAACTGGCCGAGCGCAAGCGCATCGAACTGGCCAAGGGTCTGCTGATGAAAATGAAGGACTGCAACGAAGAAGAGGCCTACACCCTGATGCGCCGCCAGGCCATGAGTCGCCAGCAGAAACTGATTCAGGTGGCGGAGCAGATTATTGCCATGAGCGAGTTGCTTGGCTGAGCTGGCACAAATCTCGCTAAGCAATCCCTACAGGTAACCAACGGCGGTTGCCCCACCCACGACAAAGACGTCGCTCGCCTTCTTCGCCCCTTTCGGCGATCCGGGTAGCGGCGTTTTTTGCGTTTTGGCCCCACTGACCGGGGCCGGTGGTGCGGCCGTGGCGGCGCCCCACTGTGCTGGTTCTGACTCCTTCCCGAGATTCTCTACCGCTGAGGTGCGCGATGAATAAAAGCTTCTGGAAATCCGGCCACACCCCGACCCTGTTCGCGGCCTTCCTGTATTTCGACCTGAGCTTCATGGTCTGGTATCTGCTCGGCCCGCTGGCGGTGCAGATTGCCGCCGACTTGCACCTGACCACCCAACAGCGCGGCCTGGTGGTGGCCACGCCGATTCTGGCCGGCGCGGTGCTGCGCTTTGCGATGGGCATGCTCGCCGATCGCCTGTCGCCGAAAACCGCTGGGCTGATCGGCCAAGTGATCGTGATCTGTGCGCTGTTCGGCGCCTGGAAGCTGGGCATTCACAGTTACGAACAGGCCCTGCTGCTTGGCCTGTTCCTCGGCATGGCCGGCGCTTCGTTCGCCGTAGCGCTGCCGCTGGCCTCGCAGTGGTATCCGCCCGAGCATCAGGGCAAGGCAATGGGCATCGCCGGTGCCGGCAATTCCGGCACCGTGTTCGCGGCACTGATCGCTCCGGTACTGGCAGCGGCGTTCGGCTGGAGCAATGTGTTCGGTTTCGCCCTGATCCCGCTGATCCTGACCCTGGTGCTGTTTGCCTGGCTGGCGAAAAACGCGCCGGAGCGACCAAAAGCCAAATCCATGGCCGATTACTTCAAGGCCCTGGGCGACCGCGACAGTTGGTGGTTCATGTTTTTCTACAGCGTCACCTTCGGCGGCTTCATCGGCCTGGCCAGCGCCCTGCCCGGCTACTTCAACGATCAATACGGCTTGAGCCCGGTCACCGCCGGTTACTACACCGCCGCCTGCGTGTTCGGCGGCAGCCTGATGCGACCGCTGGGCGGCGCGCTGGCCGACCGTTTCGGCGGAATTCGCACGCTGTTGGCGATGTACACGGTGGCCGCAGTTTGTATCGCAGCGGTCGGCTTCAACCTGCCGAGTTCCTACGCGGCGCTGGCACTTTTCGTCTTCACCATGCTCGGTCTCGGCGCAGGTAACGGCGCGGTGTTCCAACTGGTGCCGCAGCGCTTCCGCCGCGAGATCGGCGTGATGACCGGGCTGATCGGCATGGCCGGCGGCATCGGCGGTTTTGCTCTGGCGGCGGGCATGGGCGCGATCAAGCAGAGCACCGGCAGCTATCAACTGGCGCTGTGGTTGTTTGCCAGCCTTGGCGTGCTGGCGTGGTTCGGCCTGCACGGCGTCAAGCGTCGCTGGAGAACCACCTGGGGTTCGGCGGCCGTGACCGCCGCCCGGGTCTGAGGCCCGCATGGCCCTGCAACTGAGCTTCGCCGAAGCCAGCGCCACCGGCCCGCGCACGGAGAATCAGGACGCCTTGCGTCTGGTCACGCCTGCCCCGGCGCTGGCCGCCAGCAAAGGGTTTCTGTTTACCATCGCCGACGGCGTCAGCCAGTGCGCCGATGGCGGTCTGGCTGCGCGCTCGACCTTGCAGGCGCTGGCGCTGGACTACTACGCCACCCCGCAGACCTGGAGCGTGGCTCAGGCGCTGGATCGCCTGTTGCTTGCGCAAAACCGCTGGTTGCAGGCCAATGGCGGTGGCCAGCCGTTGCTCACCACCGTCAGCGCGCTGGTCCTGCGCGGCAGACGCTTCACGCTGGCGCATGTGGGGGATTGTCGGGTCTATCGCTGGCATGCCGACGCCCTGCAGCGGATCACCGAGGATCACGTCTGGGAGCAGCCGGGCATGCAGCACGTGCTCAAGCGTGCACTGGGCCTGGATCAGCATCTGGTGCTGGATTTTCTCGACGGCGAGCTGCGTGAGGGCGAAAGCTTCGTGCTGCTCAGCGACGGTGTCTGGGCCGCGCTCGGCGACACGGCCATCGCCGGCATCCTGCGTGATCAACCGGATTTGCACAGTGCGGCACAAACGTTGGTCAAAGCTGCGCATCTGGCCGGCGGTCAGGACAACGCCAGCGCCCTGCTGGTGCGTGTGGATGCCGTGGGGGAAGCGAGCATCGGCGATGCGCTGATTCAGTTGCAGCAATGGCCGCTGCCCCCGACGCTCAAACCGGGCCAGAACTTCGAGGGTTGGCAGGTGCAAGGCAGCGTCGGCCAGAGCCAGCAATCGCTGCTGTATCGCGTCCTCGACAACCAAGGCCAGGCGTGGCTGTTGAAGACCTTGCCCACACGGCTGGCGGACGATGCCCACGCAGGTCAGGCCTTGCTGGCGGAGGAATGGTTTCTCAAACGCGTGGCCGGGCGACATTTCCCTGAAGTCCATGGCGCCAGTCAGCGTCAGCATTTGTACTACGTGATGCGTGAATATTCGGGAATTACATTGGCGCAGTTGTTCGAGCGAGCCGGCCCACTGCGGCTGGCTCAGTGGCAGGACGTGGCTGAACGCCTGTTGCGGGCCGTCGGCCTGCTGCACCGGCGGCAGATTCTGCACCGCGACATCAAACCGGAGAACCTGCTGCTGGGGGACGACGGCGAGTTGCGATTGCTGGATTTCGGTCTGGCGTATTGCCCCGGTCTTTCGCAAGACACGCCGTCGACACTGCCGGGAACCCCGAGCTACATCGCCCCGGAGTCCTTTCGGGGTGATACACCCGAGGCTCGTCAGGATCTGTATGCGGTGGGCGTGACGTTATATTTCCTGCTCACCGGGCACTATCCCTACGGTGAGATCGAAGCGTTTCAGCGTCCGCGTTTCGGCGTGCCGGTGAGTGCGGCGCGTTATCGGCCGGATCTGCCGGAATGGCTGGCGCAGTGTCTGGAGCGCGGTGTGGCGGCCGATCCTTTGCAACGCTATGAAACCGCCGAGGAATGGTTGCTGACGCTGGAACAGGGTGAGCGCCGCAGCCTGAATGTACGCCCTCGCCCCTTGCTCGAACGGGAGCCGCTGAAGGTCTGGCGGACATTGGCATTGCTGGCGTTGCTGGGCAATCTGGTGCTGATGTTTCTGTTGTTTCATGGCTGACTCGTCGCTCCATTAGCGGGCAAGCCGCATCCAATCGGTGCAAAAACCACAATGACTCTCCGGCCTATTTCTGCGCCACCTCAATGAATTCAAGGCTCAGCGCGACTTGGCACAACCACTGCATTATCGTGTTCAACTGACATAAAGCCCGACCTTCAACGACGAAGGCCAGGCTTCCCGAGAGAACGGGACAAGGACAAAGGCGTCCTCGCTAGATCACTAGCGGGACGCCTTTTTTGTTTGCGCCATTTTTGTCGAGCAAGGCCTGACTGCCCACAAGAGGCAAGCCCGAAGCTCCCCGGAGAACCTGATGAAAAAACTCAAACTGGTGATGATCGGCAATGGCATGGCCGGGGTTCGCACCCTGGAAGAACTGCTCAAGCTGAGCAACGAGCTGTACGACATCACAGTCTTCGGCGCCGAACCCCACACCAACTACAACCGCATCCTGCTGTCACCGGTACTGGCCGGTGAGCAGACCTTCGAAGAGATCGTGCTCAACGACCTCGACTGGTACCTGGAAAACGGCATCAAATTGCTGCTCAACCGCAAAGTGGTGGAGATCGACCGGGTCAAGCGCCGGGTGATCGCCGAGGACGGCACCGAAGCCGAATACGATCGCCTGTTGATCGCCACCGGTTCGACCCCGTTCATCCTGCCGATCCCCGGCAACACCTTGCAGGGCGTGATCGGTTACCGCGACATCGCCGACACCCAGGCCATGATCGACACCGCCAAAACCTACAGGCACGCCGTGGTGATCGGCGGCGGCCTGCTCGGCCTCGAAGCGGCCAACGGCCTGATGCTGCGCGGCATGCACGTCACCGTGGTGCACCTCGGTGAATGGCTGCTGGAGCGGCAACTGGACAAGACCAGCGGCCAGCTCCTGCAAACCGCCCTCGAATCCCGTGGCCTGCACTTTCGTCTGTGCGAACAGACCCAGGCCCTGCACGACGCCGGCAACGGCCGGGTCGGCTCGGTGCAATTCAAGAACGGCGACATCATCCCTGCCGATCTCGTCGTCATGGCCGCCGGTATCCGCCCCAATACCGAACTCGCGGAAAAGGCCGGCATCCCGTGCAATCGCGGAATTCTGGTCAACGACACTCTGCAGACCTACGACCCGCGCATCTATGCCATCGGCGAATGCGCCAGCCATCGTGGAATCGCCTACGGTCTGGTCGCGCCACTGTTCGAACAGGCCAAAGTCTGCGCCAACCACCTGGCGCAACTGGGTTTTGCCCGTTATCAGGGCTCGGTGACTTCGACCAAATTGAAAGTCACCGGCATCGACCTGTTTTCCGCCGGCGACTTCATGGGTGGCGAAGGCACCGAAACCATCACCCTCTCCGACCCGATCGGCGGGGTGTACAAGAAACTGGTGATCAAGGATGACGTGCTGGTCGGCGCCTGTCTGTACGGCGATACGGCAGATGGCGGTTGGTATTTCCGGCAGATTCGTGAGAATCACGCCATCGGCGAGATCCGCGATCACCTCATGTTTGGTGAAAACGCTTTGGGCGACGTAGGACATCAGGGCCAGGACAACGCCATGAGCATGGCCGACAACGCCGAAGTCTGCGGCTGCAACGGCGTGTGCAAGGGCACCATCGTCAAGGCGATTCAGGAACACGGGCTGTTCAGCGTCGACGAAGTGAAGAAACACACCAAGGCCGCCAGCTCCTGCGGCTCCTGCGCCGGGCTGGTCGAGCAGATCCTGATCAACACCGTCGGCGGTGCGGCGGACGTCAAACCGAAAAGCGAAAAAGCCATCTGCGGTTGCAGCGACCTCAACCACGGCCAGATCCGCCAGGCCATCCGCGAGCAGCATCTGCTGACCATCGCCGGCACCATGAGCTACCTCAACTGGCGCACCCCGAACGGCTGCGCCACCTGCCGCCCGGCCCTCAACTACTACCTGATTTCCACTTGGCCCGGCGAAGCCAAGGACGATCCGCAGTCGCGCCTGATCAACGAGCGGGCCCACGCCAACATCCAGAAGGACGGCACCTACTCGGTGGTGCCACGGATGTGGGGCGGCGTGACCAACCCCTCGGAACTGCGGCGGATCGCCGACGTGGCGGACAAATACCAGGTGCCGATGGTCAAGGTCACTGGCGGCCAGCGTATCGACCTGCTAGGGATCAAGAAGCAGGACCTGCCCGGTGTGTGGAAAGACCTCGACATGCCGTCCGGCCACGCCTACGGAAAATCCATCCGCACCGTGAAAACCTGCGTCGGCAGCGAGTTCTGCCGCTTCGGCACGCAGAATTCGACCCAGTTGGGCATCGACCTCGAACACGACCTGTTCAACATGTGGTCGCCGCACAAAGTGAAGCTGGCGGTCTCCGGATGTCCTCGCAACTGCTCGGAAGCGGGGATCAAGGACGTAGGAATCATCGGCGTCGATTCCGGTTGGGAGATGTACATCGGTGGCAACGGCGGGATCAAGACCGAAGTCGCCGAGTTCTTCGTCAAGCTCAAGACTGCCGAGGAAATCCGCGAATACAACGGCGCATTCCTGCAGCTGTACCGCGAAGAAGCTTTCTACCTCGAACGCACCGTGCACTACCTGCAGCGGGTCGGCATGGAGCACATCAAGAAAGCCGTGCTGGAAGATCCCGAGCGCCGCAAGGCCCTGAACGAACGCCTGCAATTTTCCCTGTCGTTCGAACAGGACCCGTGGAAAGAACGCCTCGCCCAGCCGCAACTGAAGAAAGAGTTCGACGTGATCCCCGTGAAAAACCTGGAGGTGCCGGCATGAACTGGCTCGATATCTGTGCCCTGGAAGAGATCAATGCCCTCGGTTCGCGGATCATTGCCGGGCCCAAAGGTGACATCGCGATCTTTCGCACAAGCGACGACGAAGTTTTCGCACTCGACGACCGCTGCCCGCACAAGGGCGGCCCGCTGTCCCAAGGACTGATCTACGGCAAGCGCGTGGCCTGCCCGCTGCACAACTGGCAGATCGACCTGCAATCCGGCGAAGCCCAGGCACCGGACGTCGGTTGCGCGCATCATCACCCGGCCCGGGTCGAAAACGGCCGCGTGCAACTGGCCCTGCGGGACGCCGTCTGATGAACCGCCAGACGACCGCCTCGACCTGCTGTTATTGCGGCGTCGGCTGCGGCGTGCTGATCGAGCATGACGGCGAGCGCATCCTCGGCGTCAGCGGCGATCCGGCGCATCCGGCCAACTTCGGCAAACTGTGCAGCAAGGGCTCGACCCTGCACCTGACCGGCGATCTGGCGGCGCGGGCGTTGTACCCGGAATTGCGCCTGGGCAAAGGCCTTGCGCGCAGCCGCTGCGACTGGGACACCGCGCTGGAACACGCCGCCAACGTGTTCGCCGAAACCATCGCCGAACACGGCCCGGACAGCGTGGCGTTCTACATCTCCGGGCAATTGCTGACCGAGGACTACTACGCCTTCAACAAACTGGCGCGGGCGCTGGTCGGCACCAACAACATCGACAGTAATTCGCGGCTGTGCATGTCTTCGGCGGTGGTCGGCTACAAGCGCAGCCTCGGCGCCGACGCACCACCGTGCAGCTACGAGGACCTGGAGCTGAGCGATTGCGTGATGATCGTCGGCAGTAACATGGCCTACGCCCACCCGGTACTGTTTCGTCGGCTCGAAGAGGCCAAATCCCGCCGTCCGCAGATGAAAGTCATCGTCATCGACCCACGGCGCACCGACACCTGTGATCTCGCCGACCTGCATCTGGCGATTCTGCCGGGCACCGATGTCGCTTTGTTCCATGGGATCTTGCATCTGCTGTTGTGGGAAGACTGGATCGACCGCGACTTCATCAAGGCCCACACCGAAGGCCTCGCCGAGCTGAAAAGCCTGGTGCGCGATTACACGCCGGCCATGGTTTCGCAGCTGTGCGGGATCAGCGTCGATCAGTTGCAGCAATGCGCCGAGTGGATCGGCACCGCGCCGAGTTTTCTGTCGCTGTGGTGCATGGGGTTGAACCAGTCCACCGCCGGCAGCGCGAAGAACAGCGCCCTGATCAACCTGCACCTGGCCACCGGGCAAATCGGCCGACCCGGTGCAGGACCTTTCTCCCTGACCGGTCAGCCGAATGCCATGGGCGGGCGGGAAACCGGCAGCCTCTCCAACCTGTTGCCCGGTCATCGTGAGGCTGCCAACCCGGAGCACCGCGCAGAAGTGGCGGCGTATTGGGGCGTGGATTCGCTGCCGGAAAACACCGGCCTCAGTGCCATCGAACTGTTTGAGCAAGTGCGCAACGGCAAGATCAAGGCGTTGTGGATTGCCTGCACCAACCCGGCGCAATCGATGCCGGACCAGAACGCCGTGCGCGCAGCGCTGGACGCCTGCCCGTTCGTGGTGTTGCAGGAAGCGTTTCGCACCACCGAAACCGCAGCGTTTGCCGACCTGCTGTTGCCGGCGGCCAGTTGGGGCGAGAAGGAAGGCTCGGTGACCAACTCCGAACGGCGCATTTCCCACGTCCGCAAAGCCATTGCCGCACCGGGTGAAGCGCGACCGGACTGGGCGATCACGGTGGATTTCGCACAACGACTGGAGAAACGTCTGCGTCCACAACAGCCGAGCCTGTTTGCGTTTGATCGCCCCGCGCAGTTGTTCGATGAATTCAAGGTACTGACCCGTGGCCGCGATCTGGACTTGTCCGGCATCAGCCATGAATTGCTCGACGCAATCGGCCCGCAACAATGGCCGTTTCCTGAGGGAGCCCGACACGGCACGCCACGGCTGTACTGCGATGGCATATTTCCTACGGTCAGTGGTCGCGCACAGTTCGTTGCCGATCCTTATCGTGCAGCCAAGGAGCAACGGGACGCGCGCTTTCCGTTGACGCTGATCACCGGTCGCCTGCGTGATCAATGGCACGGTATGAGCCGCACCGGCACAGCGGCGCAGTTGTTCGGGCATGTCAGTGAAGCCGTGCTGAGTCTGCACCCGGACGAATTGCGCCGGCACCGCTTGCAGCCGGGGGATCTGGTGAATCTGAAAAGTCGCCGTGGCGCAGTGGTTGTGGCGGTCGGCAGCGATGACAGTGTGCGTCCGGGCCAGGCCTTTCTACCGATGCACTGGGGTGACCGTTTTCTCAAGGGCGGCGTGAATTGCCTGATCCTGCCCGCTTTCGATTCCCTGTCCAAACAACCGGAACTCAAGCACAGCGGTGTACGCCTGGAACCGGTGAATTTGCCCTGGCAGCTTTTCGCACTGATCGAGGGCGATGTCCAACGGCACTTCGAGGCGCTTCGACCGCTGTGTGAGGCGTTTTCCTACGTCAGCCTCAGCCTTGTCGGTCGCGAGCGTCCGGCGTTGCTGATACGCGCTGCCAGCGCCGCCGCGCCCGATCCGCAATTGCTGCGCGAAATCGACCAATGCCTGGCCCTGATCGACGGTCCGGTACTGGCCTATGACGATCCGCGCCGGGCCATCGGCAAACGGGTACGCATTGAGAGCGGGCGAATCACGGCGATCCGCCTCGCTGGCGAGACACTCGCCCAGCATTGGCTGCAAGGCCTGTGGCTGGAGGGCCGCGCAGACGAACAATTGCGGCGCTGGCTGCTGGCGCCGATGAGCGCGCCGCCGGGCAATGCCGGCGTGCAAAGTGTTGCCGACAAGACCTTGTGCAATTGCAAAAACGTAAGCCATAGCGCGGTCTGCGCCGGGATTCGTGAAGGTCTGGATTTGCAGGGTTTGAAAAACACACTGGGTTGCGGCACGCAATGCGGCTCCTGCGTCCCGGAAATCAAGCGTTTGCTGGCCGCCGAAGCACGGCCGGTCGCCGTTATCTGAAGAGGAAAACACCATGAACGCAAAAGTCTGGCTGGTGGGCGCAGGTCCCGGCGACCCTGAATTGCTGACGCTCAAAGCCGTGCGTGCCCTGCACGAAGCGGATGTGGTGCTGATCGACGATCTGGTCAATGACGCCGTGCTGGAGCACTGCCCTGGCGCGCGGATCATTCCGGTCGGCAAGCGCGGCGGCTGCCGCTCGACGCCTCAGGCATTCATTCATCGGCTGATGCTGCGTTATGCACGTCAGGGTAAATGCGTGGTTCGCCTCAAGGGCGGTGATCCCTGCATCTTCGGCCGTGGCGGCGAGGAAGCGCAGTGGTTGCGTGAGAGCGGAGTTGAAGTGGAACTGATCAATGGCATCACTGCCGGGCTGGCCGGGGCGACGCAGTGTGATATTCCGCTGACTTTGCGCGGCGTGGCGCGGGGTGTGACGCTGGTCACCGCGCACACGCAGGACGACAGCCAATTGAACTGGCAGGCCCTGGCACAAAGCGGCACGACGCTGGTGATCTACATGGGAGTCGCCAAACTCAGCGAGATTCGTGAGCAATTGCTGGCAGGCGGGATGGCGATGGAGACGCCGGTGGCGATGATCGAGAACGCATCCCTGCCGCAGCAGCGCGAATGCCGGAGCGATCTGACGGGGATGGAGGAAGCGGCCTGCAGCTTCCAGCTCAAGAGTCCGGCCATTCTGGTGATTGGTGCGGTGGCGGCTTCTGAGGCCCGATCCGGTTTACTCGCCAGGTCAGCCAATCAGTCAGCCTGATCATTACGGCTTTCACCAAATCGCAGACAAAGAAAAGCCCGGCATAAGCCGGGCTTTTCTCAAAGCAGCGAGCTAATTACTTAGCTTGAGCTTCAACCTGAGCTTCTACGCGACGGTTAACGGCGCGGCCAGCTTCGGTTTTGTTGTCAGCAACTGGACGGGTTTCGCCGTAGCCAATCGACTGAACGCGGGACGATTCAACACCGTACTGGTTAACCAGAACTTGCTTAACGGCGTTTGCACGACGCTCGGACAGTTTCTGGTTGTAAGCGTCAGGACCGACGGAGTCAGTGTGACCTTCAACAGTGGTGTGAGTCGATGGGTACTGCTTCATGAAGTCAGCCAGGTTCTTGATGTCAGCGTAGCTGTTTGGCTTGACGACCGACTTGTCGAAGTCGAACTTCACGTCCAGCTCTACACGAACAACTTCAGCAACTGCCGGGCAGCCATCAGCGTCAACAGTTACGTTGGCTGGGGTGTTCGGGCACTTGTCAACGTTGTCGCAAACGCCATCGTTGTCGCTGTCGGAGCAGACTTCAGCTGGTGCTGGAACTGGAGCAGCAGCTGGCTTGTTGCCGCCACCGAAGTTCACGCCCAGACCGATTACTGGAGCGTAGTTCCAGCGACCGTTGTCCAGTTTGTAGTCAGCGTCTACACCAGCACGGGCGTAGAAGTTTTCAGCGAAGTAGTACTTAACGCCAGCGCCGGCGTTCAGGTAGGTCGACTGGTCGCGACCGGTGTGGCCGTCAGCGGCTACGTTGGTCAGGCTGCCGTGCTTCACACCGCCAGCAACGTAAGGACGCAGAGCGTCACCAGCGTTGTTGAAGTGGTACTGAGCGATCAGGCCGAAGTTGTCGCCATCCAGCTTCTGGCTGCCAGTGCCGTCGTTCGAACGGGTGTGGTTGTTCTTGTCGTAGGTGAAGTTCAACGACACGTCGTCGGTCAAGAAGTAACCGATAGAGGCGCCTGGGTTGAAGCCGTCTTCGACATGGTTAACGCTGTCGTTGTACTGCTTCTTGTAGAACAGTTCGCCTTCAACTGCGCCTTGGCCTTGTGCCAGTGCGCCGAACGAAGTAGCGGCAATCAAAGAACCAATGGCCAAGCCCAAGGTGTTTTTCAGTTTCATCCGTTAAATCCCCATCTGGTGATTGTGAAGCAGTCCCGCAAACCGGGGGACAACTCGGCGGCAAGTCTATCAGAACTTGCCTACACGTAAGAGATATTTGCGCCGAACTAAGTTTCAGCAATGCCTGCAAATTTCTCACGCAATTTATCAAGAGCACGTTTGTACCGCATTTTTGTCGCACTCAAACCCATGTGCATGATGTCTGCGATCTCCTGAAATTCCAGCTCTGCGACAAAACGTAGCACCAGAATTTCACGGTCAATCGGGTTCACATACACCAGCCAGCGATCAAGTCCGCCCTTCTCCTCGGGTTTCGGCGCCTTTTCTTCGGACGCTTCCTCGAGGGGGTCAAGACTCAGTGCGTCCATCAAGCGACGCTTTCGCCGTTCCTTCCGATACTGCGTGATGCATTCGTTGTAAGTGATGCTATATAGCCATGTCTTGAACTTCGATTTCCCCTCGAAGTTCTTCAGGCCGTACAGCACCTTCAACATCACTTCCTGACAGACATCGTCTGCGTCGCGATCGTTCCCAAGATACCGCGCACAAACGTTAAATAGTGTTCGCTGGTAACGCCGCATCAGTTCTTCATAGGCGCGCGTCACGTGAAACAGCTCGGTATGCGAGCGCGCGACCAACTCCTCGTCAGAGAGCTCGCGGGGGTCGTAGCGCGTGGATAGCGTTTGGGCTTTATTCAAAACAAGTCGTGCCGACAGTCAGGTCAATGTCCACCGCTGCCAGCATCAGCTGGCATTTTGCGGCGGCATACATTAGCAGGGTTTGCCGGATTAGCGGCTACTCACATGCTGTTCCAGCAGGATCCGATTGGAGAGAGAGACTAGCTCACCCTCATCGGTCAGCAATGTGGTCTTAACCGTGCCGATCTCTTCGATCTGGCCTTCGACCTCGCCAACACGCACTTGTTGCCCAACCTGATACAACTCACGCACATAGATTCCCGCAAGAATCTGACCGGCAATTTCCCGGCTTCCCAAACCCATGGCCAGCGCAACCGCCAGACCAACGGTAATCAATACAATGACGATCACATGGTTCAGCAGGTCGGTCTTGACCTCGAGCTGACTGATCGCGACCGAGATACTGATGATGATCACCAGGCCCTGGGCAATACGCCCAAGTCCTGAAGCGTAGTCCAGTCCTACGCCTTCTGCCGCACCGCGCACCAGACCGTTGGCCAGTTGCGCCAGCAATACACCCACCAGCAGCACCAGCGCGGCACCGAAAACTTTCGGTACATACAGCGCCAGCATGTCCAGCGTAGCTGAAACTCGCTCAAGCCCAAGGGATTCTGCCGCAGAAACCAGGAAAATCAGCAGAACGAACCAATAGACGATTTTTCCGATCAGGGTCGAGATCGGCACTTGCAGTCCCGCACGGGACATCAATTTGGTCAGGCCGGTGCCGCCCATCAGGCGATCCAGACCGAGCTTGGCCAGCAGTTTGGACAGCAGGGTGTCCAGCAACTTGGCCACGACGAAGCCCAACAGCAGCACCACCAGTGCGCCGAACAGGTTCGGGATGAAATTAGCGACTTTGGTCCACAACGCAGTCATTGCCGTGACGAGGCTCTGAGTCCAGAGATCAAGTTCCATATTCAATCAGCCTTATCAGCAGTGCGAGCGTTAGGTTTACGGAGACGGGAAACCGGCGCGACATGAGCCGAGCCGTTGTTCAGGGCGATCATCAGCGCGGGCAGCCAGCGGCCCAGCAGGCTGAACAGATCACCGGCGCCGACCTGGCGGTTGGCGGTTTTGAGTACGCGGCCCAGGCAGGCATCGTCGTCGCGGCCGGACGGCGAGGCGTTGAGCATGTCGCGCAAAGACTGTTCAAACGGATCGTGCATACGCACCTCTCGTGATGTCTGTGAAAGACGCGGGCAGATTTGGTCGGGTCACATGATGCATCGTCATACCCAGCGCAATCGGCGGAACAACCACCATTGTCCGAGGGCCACCAGAACCATCAGCAGGCACGCCACCAGGAAGCCGTAAGGGTTTCCGGAAAGCGGAATTCCGCCGACATTGATCCCCAGCAGGCCGGTGAGAAAACTCATCGGCAAGAAGATCCCGGTGATGATCCCGAAGCGGTACATGGTGCGATTCATGCGCACGCTCAAACGCCGGTCTTCGGTGTCCAGCACAAGCCCCACGCGCTCTCGGGTCAATTCGAGCTCTTCGAGATAGCGGGTCAGGCTGTTATTCAATTCGTTCCAGTAGTCCGCGTCGTCATCGACGAACCATGGCAGTTTTATCCGCGTCAGCTGTCCGAAAATATCCCGCTGCGGTGCGAGAAAACGCTTCAGTCCGGCCGCCCGGCGACGGATGTGCAAAACCGCTCCGTGCTCGGGGGTATACCGTTCGTCGGCATCCAGCTTTTCTTCCTCGTCATCGACCACTTCCGAGAGGCAAGTGACCAGATCCTGCACCTTGTTGGTGAGGTATTGCGCGAGATAGAGAATGAGTTCGGACGAGGTTTTCGGGCCCTTGCCCTCCCCCAGCATCGCCAGCAGTTCATCGGTGGCGCGCAAGGGGCGCAAACGCAGGGAAATCACACGCTGGGCCGACGCGAAAATCCGCACCGAGACCATGTCTTCCGGCTCGGCACCGGGATTGAGATTGACCCCGCGCAAAAACAGCAACAGTTCGGAATCGGGCAACGGCAGCAGCCGCGGGCGGGTGTTCTCTTCCAGCAGCAGATCGCAGGTGAATTCGTTGAGTCCGCTGGATTTGCGCAGCCAGGTCTGGGTCTGCGGGTGACTGCGATCCCAGTGCAGCCACAGGCTTTCATGGGCCTGCAGCTGCAGATCGTCGAGTTCAGTCCGGGCTATCGAACGCGCACCGCCTTTACCGTCCAGCACCAGGGCATGCACCAGCCCCCATTGCGCGTTTTCTTCCTCGAACATCCTCACTCCGGTTCTTGCCGCGATTTATTCAGGCATTTTCAGCGGGCTCGGCGAGATGATCACGCCGTTGTTGTCCGCATAAATGTATTGGCCCGGATGAAAGGTGACACCTGCAAAGGTCACCGGCACGTTGAGGTCGCCGATACCGCGCTTGTCGGTCTTCATCGGGTGGCTGGCCAGTGCCTGCACGCCGAGATCGGTCTGGGCGATGACATCCACGTCACGGATGCAACCGTAGATCACCAGCCCTTCCCAACCGTTTTTCGAGGCCTTGTCGGCCAGCATGTCGCCCAGCAGCGCGCGCCGCAGGGAACCGCCGCCGTCGACCACCAGCACCTTGCCGTTGCCCTTGAGTTCGACCTGTTCCTTGACCAGCGAGTTGTCTTCGAAGCATTTGATGGTCACGATTTCGCCGCCGAAGGAATCACGGCCGCCGAAATTGCTGAACATCGGTTCCAGCACCTGCACCAGCTCCGGATAGGCGTCACACAGGTCAGGCGTAAGGTAATGGTTCATCGAATAACTCCTGTAACAAGGAAGACGATCAAGGATGTCGCACTCTTTTGAAACGAGATCCGGCGGTCGCTGTTTACCTTAGTTCATGCAATGGTCGCTGAGCGAACCTGAACACAAGCTGAAACGTAATAGCGAAACAGTCACCAAATGTGACCGGAACCGTCCAATGCGTCATATCTTAGCCGCAAGCCGACTCGAACGAAATGCCCTTTTCAGAGCCTTCCACTCATCCTGCCGCCGCCAGATCCACCTTTTCGCCGAGTAATGGCGTGTGCTGGTCAGTCAACCAGCGCGCCACCAGCGGCCAGACTTCAGCCTGGGCGGCCTTGCTCACCAGCATCTCGACATGGCCGAAATTTTCGCTGAAGCCCTGCTCACGTCCCAGATTGATGAATTGCTTGTGCTCGGAGCCGATTTGCTCGAACAGCTTGCGGCAGGCCCAGGCCGGATCCTGATGATCGCCCGCCGCTGTCACCGCCAAAACCGGCACCTGAACGTCGGCAAGCCCCGCCCACCAATCCTTGTCCTTGTCGCCGAAACGCCCGAACAGGCCGTACCAGCGCATGCTTTCCAGTGCGAGACCGATCGGTTCGTCCTCCGGGCCACGCTTGAGCCGCGAGCCGGACAACTGGGCAAAACGCTTGAGAATGAAGCGCCCGCTCCACTCCACCGGCGGAATTTTCAGCGGCCAGTACGTGCGGCTGACCTGCGTGCCGAAAAACGCCGCCGACGCCACGGCCGGTTCACCGAGGTATTCGCCGCCCAGCGCTGCAGCGAGCGTAATGCCGCCCAGCGAATGGCCGATCCAGTGCGGAATCTGCCCGCTCTGTTCACGCACGAACGCGGCGATGGCCGGCAGATCGTAACGGGCGTAGTCGGCGACGCGGTTGCGGCGGTAGTCCTCATTACGCTGGGACATGCCGTGGCCACGCATTTCCGGGATCCATACATCGAAACCCAGTCGGGTCAGATAGGCGCCCAGCCCCAGGCCTTTCGGAGAGAACCAGAAGCGTCGGTTGGAGAAGCTGCCATGCAGCAAGATCACCGGTACACCGCGTGTCGCCGGCTCATCGGCCATGCCGAGACGGGTCACCGCGATTTCCACGGACCAGTCGGGGCTGTTGCCCGGTTTCAAACGGTAGATGTCTTCGCTCAGATCACCGCGACGTTCGGCGCTGATCAGAGCGACAGGAAAAAGGTTGCTGCTGCTTTGCATAATGCTCTTGCACAAAAAAGGGCGGCATCCGGAGAGCTCGCCCTGTTTCAATCTTAAAGCCCCGACCCGGTTCAGCAGGCCGGGGCTTCATTCACGGCTTATTCCGCCTGACCTTCGGCCAGGAAGAACCAGGTTTCCAGCACGGTGTCCGGGTTCAGGGACACGCTTTCGATGCCCTGTTCCATCAGCCACTTGGCCAGGTCCGGGTGGTCCGAAGGGCCCTGACCGCAGATGCCGATGTACTTGCCGGCCTTGTTGCACGCGGCAATCGCGTTGGCCAACAGCTTCTTGACCGCCGGATTACGCTCGTCGAACAGGTGCGCGATGATCCCGGAGTCACGGTCCAGGCCCAGTGTCAGCTGGGTCAGGTCGTTGGAACCGATCGAGAAACCGTCGAAGAATTCGAGGAATTCTTCAGCCAGGATCGCGTTGGATGGCAGTTCGCACATCATGATCACGCGCAGGCCGTTGTCGCCGCGCTTCAGGCCGTTTTCGGCCAGCAGATCGACCACCTGGCTCGCTTCGCCCAAGGTACGGACGAACGGCACCATGATTTCAACGTTGGTCAGGCCCATCTCGTTGCGCACACGTTTCAGCGCACGGCACTCGAGTTCGAAGCAGTCACGGAACGACTCGCTGATGTAACGCGAAGCGCCACGGAAGCCCAGCATCGGGTTTTCTTCTTCCGGCTCGTACAGCTTGCCGCCGATCAGGTTGGCGTATTCGTTGGACTTGAAGTCCGACAGACGCACGATGACCTTCTTCGGTGCGAATGCAGCGGCCAGAGTGCTGATGCCTTCGACCAGTTTTTCGACATAGAAGCCGACCGGATCGTCGTAACCGGCGATGCGCTTGTCGACGCTTTCCTTGATGTCCTGCGGCAGACCATCGTAGTTCAACAGCGCTTTCGGGTGCACGCCGATCATGCGGTTGATGATGAATTCCAGACGGGCCAGGCCCACACCGGCGTTCGGCAACTGCGCAAAGTCGAAGGCGCGGTCCGGGTTGCCGACGTTCATCATGATCTTGAACGGCAGCTCCGGCATGGCGTCCACGGAGTTCTTCTTGATGTCGAAGCCCAGTTCGCCTTCGAAGATGTAACCGGTGTCACCTTCGGCGCAGGACACAGTCACACCCTGGCCATCCTTCAGCAGCTGGGTGGCGTTGCCGCAACCGACCACTGCCGGAATACCCAGCTCACGGGCGATGATCGCCGCGTGGCAGGTACGGCCGCCACGGTTGGTGACGATGGCGCTGGCGCGCTTCATGACCGGTTCCCAGTCCGGGTCGGTCATGTCGGAGACCAGCACGTCGCCCGGCTGCACTTTGTCCATTTCCGACACGTCGCGGATGATCCGCACCTTGCCCGCGCCGATGCGCTGGCCGATGGCACGACCTTCCACCAGCACGGTGCCGGTTTCCTTCAGCAGGTAACGTTCCATGACGTTGGCCTGGGTGCGGCTCTTCACGGTTTCCGGACGGGCCTGCACGATGTACAGCTTGCCGTCGTCACCGTCCTTGGCCCATTCGATGTCCATCGGGCAGCCGTAGTGCTTCTCGATGATCATCGCCTGCTTGGCCAGTTCGCTGACTTCGGCGTCGGTCAGGCAGAAACGCGCGCGCTCGGCCTTGTCGACATCGACGGTCTTCACGGAACGACCGGCCTTGGCCTCGTCGCCGTAGATCATCTTGATGGCCTTGCTGCCCAGGTTGCGGCGCAGGATCGCCGGGCGACCGGCCTCCAGCGTGCCCTTGTGGACATAGAATTCGTCCGGGTTCACCGCGCCCTGTACAACGGTTTCGCCCAGGCCGTAGGCGCCGGTGATGAACACCACGTCACGGAAGCCGGATTCGGTATCGAGAGTGAACATCACGCCGGCGGTGCCGGTTTCCGAACGCACCATGCGCTGCACGCCGGCAGACAGGGCGACCAGTTTGTGGTCGAAGCCCTGGTGCACGCGGTAGGAGATGGCGCGGTCGTTGAACAGGGAAGCGAACACTTCCTTGGCCGCGCGGATGACGTTTTCCACGCCACGGATGTTCAGGAAGGTTTCCTGCTGACCGGCGAACGAAGCGTCCGGCAGGTCTTCGGCGGTGGCGGAGGAACGCACGGCCACGGCCACATCGGGATTACCGGCCGACAGCGCGGCGAACGCGGTGCGGATCTCGGTGTTCAGTTTTTCAGGGAATTCGGCTTCCATGATCCATTGGCGGATCTGGGCGCCGGTCTTGGCCAGCGCATTGACGTCATCGACGTCCAGGGCGTCGAGAGCCTTGTGGATCTGGTCGTTGAGGCCGCTCAGCTCGAGAAAGTCGCGATAGGCCTGCGCGGTGGTGGCGAAACCGCCGGGGACCGACACACCGGCACCGGCCAGGTTGCTGATCATCTCGCCCAGGGATGCGTTCTTGCCCCCCACATGCTCAACATCGTGTTTGCCGAGCTTATCGAGGGAAACTACGTACTCTACCAAGGTGATCTCTCCACTAACTGTGTTGGAAAAGCTCAGAAACCGGCGGCTCGGGGGAGCATCGGCCGGTTGTATGGCCTGGACCTGGAAAATAAGTGAGAATGCGGGCCATTGGCGGCCGACAAATCGCGCCTATCATATCCAAGATTCGTCACTAGCTTAAGGCCCAAGGTGCAAATGAAACGATCTGCTTTCTTTATCTCCGATGGCACCGGCATTACTGCCGAAACCCTGGGTCAAAGCCTTCTGGCGCAGTTCGAAAACATTACCTTCACCAAACTCACGCGGCCCTACATCGACAACGCGGACAAAGCGCGGGCCATGGTACAACAAATCAACAAAGCCGCTGAAACCGATGGTTTCCGGCCGATCATCTTCGACACCATCGTCAATCAGGACATCCGTGAGATTCTCGCAACCTCCAATGGTTTCATGATCGACATTTTCTCGACGTTCCTCGCCCCGCTCGAACAGGAACTGACCGAGCATTCTTCCTACACCGTCGGCAAATCCCATTCGATCGGCCACAACTCCAACTACATGGAGCGGATCGAAGCGGTGAACTTCGCCCTCGACAACGACGACGGCGCGCGCACCCACTATTACGACAAGGCCGACCTGATACTAGTGGGCGTGTCGCGTTGTGGTAAGACGCCGACGTGTCTGTACATGGCGATGCAGTTCGGCATCCGCGCGGCCAACTACCCGCTGACCGAAGACGACATGGAACGCCTGCAACTGCCGGCCGCCCTGCGCGCCCACCAGCACAAGCTGTTCGGCCTGACCATCGATCCGGACCGCCTCACCGCGATCCGCAACGAACGCAAGCCGAACAGCCGCTATTCGAGCTACGCCCAGTGCGAGTTCGAAGTGCGCGAAGTGGAGAACCTGTTCCGCCGCGAAAACATCCCGCACATCAACTCCACGCATTTTTCCGTGGAAGAGATTTCGGCGAAGATCCTGGTGGAAAAAGGCGTGGAACGGCGGTTCAAGTAACCCCGACGCGCCCAACCTGTCCGCAGGCTGAATGAAGTCTCACAAGCCCGGCCCCGGGCCGGTTTTTTTACGCCTCTGTAACATTCCGAAATATACAATCCGCGCAAGTTGCGTATCCGGCCACAAACCGGATGCGCCAACCCTCTCGGCCCGCTGAATTCACCGGGCCCGCAGCATCCAGCCTCCCCATTGAAGTCAAGGAATGAGCGTCGGCTCATTCCCGGGTGCGCCGTGCAGTCTGAAGCTACGCTCAGACTGCCGCGACTCCATTCAGAGCACTGCAGGAATCACTGCTTATGAATAAAGTGTTCCGTCACTACATACCGGCCTCGACCCGACGCCTGCTGCCCAATCGCTGGGACTTGATCGCCATGCCGCTGGTGATCGGTTTCCTGCTGTTTTTCTCGATCGGCGCCCGGGAAACCTGGGCCCCGATCGGCACGCTGCAAAGTGAAGTGGTCTCACTCGACCCGGCCAACCTGCCGGAATACGCCATGCGCACCACTTTGCGCATGCTCGCGGCGATGGTTGCGGCGCTGGTGTTCACCCTGCTCTACGGCACGCTGGCCGCGAAAAGCCGCCGGGCCGAAAAACTGCTGGTGCCGGTGCTGGACATCCTGCAATCGGTGCCGGTGCTGGGTTACATCTCCTTCACCGTCACTTTCTTTCTATTGCTGTTTCCCGGACGGGTTCTGGGCGCGGAATTCGCTGCGATTTTTGCCATTTTCACCAGTCAGGCCTGGAACATGACGTTCAGCTTCTATCAGTCGCTGCGCATGCTGCCGGGGGATCTGGTGGAGGTCTCGACCAACCTGCAACTGTCCGGCTGGCAGAAATTCTGGAAGCTCGACGTACCCTTCGCGATGCCCGGGCTGGTCTGGAACATGATGATGAGCATGTCCGGCGGCTGGTTCTTCGTGGTGGCCTCGGAAGCGATCACCGTGGGTGACCAGACCATCACCCTGCCGGGGATCGGCTCGTTCCTGGCCCTGGCCATCGCGCAAAAAGACATGCACGCGGTGGGCTACGTCATCCTGACGATGATCGTGGTCATCCTGATCTATGACCAGTTCCTGTTCCGCCCGCTGGTGGCCTGGGCCGACAAGTTCCGCATGGAAAACACCGCCTCGCAGACCGCTGCGCCGGAATCCTGGGTACTGAATCTGATCCAGCGCACCCGGATGATCCAGCGCATTCTGCGTCCGATCAGCCGCGCCATCAGCCGGCTCGGCAACATGCGCCTGAACCTGCCGCGTTCGGCGCGCAAGGTCATGACCTCGGAAAGCCCTGCCACCACCAAGGCCATCGACTGGATCTGGGGCTCGTTTATCGCGCTGCTGACTGCGTACGCGCTGTACCACATCGTGCTGTATGTCGGTACGGAAGTGACGTTCGCCGAAGTCGGGCATGTGTTGTTGTTGGGGCTGTACACCCTGTTGCGAGTGGCCGGGCTGATCTTCATCGCCTCGCTGATCTGGGTGCCGCTGGGCGTGATGATCGGTCTGCGTCCGGCCCTGGCGGAAAAGATCCAGCCGCTGGCGCAGTTCCTCGCGGCGTTCCCGGCGAACCTGCTGTTCCCGGTGTTCGTCATCGTGATCCTGCGTTACCAGTTGAACCCGGATATCTGGCTGAGCCCGCTGATCGTGCTCGGGACGCAGTGGTACATCCTGTTCAACGTGATCGCCGGAGCCAGCGCCTTCCCCAATGACTTCAAGGAAGCCGCCGCCAACTTCCGCATTCGCGGCTGGCTGTGGTGGCGCAAGGTGATGCTGCCGGGAATCTTCCCGTACTACGTGACCGGCGCCATCACCGCGTCAGGCGGCGCGTGGAACGCAAGCATCGTTTCCGAATTCGTGTCCTGGGGACAGGACAAAGTCGTCGCCCATGGCCTCGGCGCCTATATCGCGCAAACCACGGCCGCCGGCGACTTCCCGAAAATCACCCTCGGCGTGGTGGTCATGGCGTTCTTTGTCGTGGCCTTCAATCGCCTGGTCTGGCGACCGATGTACGCCATGGCCGAAAACAAACTTCGCCTGAACTGACGGGATTCGATGTGATGAATACCTATACCGAACACACTGGCGCCACACCCGAAATCTACTCGCTCACCGACGTGAACCGGGTGTTCGGCAAGGGCAAGGACGAGCTGCAAGTGCTCAGCGGGGTCAACCTGGCCCTGCACGAAGGCGAGATCGTCGGCATGCTCGGCCGCTCCGGCTCGGGCAAGTCCACCCTGCTGCGGATCATCGCCGGCCTGATCGAACCGTCGTCGGGCGAGGTCCTGTACAACGGCAAACCGCTGGACGGCCCGGCCGAAGGCGTGGCCATGGTGTTCCAGACCTTTGCCCTGTTCCCGTGGCTGACGGTGCTGGAAAACGTCGAAGCCGGCCTGCAGGCCCTGCAGGTCGAACGCAAGGAAGCGCGCAAGCGTGCGCTGGCGGCCATCGACCTGATCGGCCTGGACGGTTTCGAAAACGCCTACCCTCGCGAACTGTCTGGCGGCATGCGCCAGCGCGTGGGTTTCGCTCGCGGGCTGGTGGTCAACCCGACGCTGCTGTTGATGGACGAACCTTTCTCGGCGCTGGACGTGCTGACCGCCGAAACCTTGAGAAACGATCTGCTGGACCTGTGGAGCGGCAAGCAACTGCCGATCAAATCGATCCTGATCGTGACCCACAACATCGAAGAAGCGGTGCTGATGTGCGACCGCATTATGGTGCTGTCGTCCAACCCCGGGCGGCTGGTGGCGGAAATCAAGGTGCCCTTCGCCCATCCGCGCAATCGTCTGGACCCGGCCTTCCGGCAGATGGTCGATGACATCTACGCGCAGATGACCGACCGCCGCAGTGCCGACGCCAGCACCGGCAAACCAGAACTGAAAATCAGCAGCCCGCTGCAGGAAGTGTCCACCAACCTGATGGCGGGCCTGATCGAAACCCTGGCGGCCGAGCCCTACAACGGCCACGCCGGCCTGCCCACCGTGGCCGAGCGGCGTTTGCTGGAAGTGGATGATCTGTTTCCGGTGGCCGAAATGCTCGAATACCTGGGTTTCGCCGAACTCAAGGGCGCGGACATCACTCTGACCGACGCCGGCAAACTGTTCGCCGACTACGGCACCCAGGAACGCAAGACCCTGTTTGCCGAGCATCTGATCCGCTACATACCGCTGGCCGCGCGGATCCGCCAGGTATTGCTGGAGCGCAACGGCCACCGGGCGCCACGGGTGCGTTTCGAGCAGGAACTGGAAGACTCGCTGACCGAAGCCTTCGTCGAGAAAAACCTGGAAATCGTGATTGCCTGGGGCCGTTACGCCGAGATTTTCTCCTACGACGACCACACCGAAACGTTCAGCCTGGAGGATGTCGAGGGCAGCCTGTAGCCCTCGACAATCCCGGCGTTTCAGATCACGAACAAGTCGACAAAACGGTTCACCGGCGTTGCCGCGAGCCGCGCCTGATCCTTGCACAGCGCAAGGATCTCGGCGCTGCGCTGGCCGGTGAAACGCGTGGCCAGGTTCGCCCTGAACTTGTCCTCCAGCAACGGAATGCCCTCGGCCCGACGCCTGCGGTGACCGATCGGGTATTCCACCACCACGTTTTCGGTGCTGGAACCGTCCTTGAAAAACACCTGCACCGCGTTGGCAATCGAGCGCTTGTCGGCTTCGAGATATTCGCGGGTGAAACGCGGATCCTCGACGATGACCATTTTCTCGCGCAGCACATCAATGATCGGATGGGCCGCGTGGAAATCATCTTCGTACTGCTCCGCCACCAGATTGCCGAACGCCAGCGGCACGGCGGTCATGTACTGGATGCAGTGATCGCGGTCGGCGGCGTTGGCCAACGGGCCGACCTTGGAAATGATGCGGATCGCCGATTCATGGGTGGTGATGACGATGCGGTCGATCTCATGCAGACGATTGCGCACCTGCGGGTGCAGGGTCACCGCAGCTTCGCAGGCGGTTTGCGCGTGGAACTCGGCGGGGAAGCTGATCTTGAACAGCACGTTTTCCATCACGTAACTGCCGAAGGGTCGCGAGAAGCTGAAGGCGCGTTTGCCTTCAGGCTTGAGAGCCAGATCGTTGTTGGTGTGGCTGAACAGCACGTCGTAGAAGCCCCACTGCTTGGCCGTCAACACGCCGGGAATGCCCATCTCGCCGCGCATCGCGATGTCCGCCAGACGCACCCCGCGACTTGAAGCATCGCCCGCCGCCCAGGATTTTCGCGAACCGGCGTTCGGCGCATGCCGGTAAGTGCGCAACGCCTGACCATCGGCGAACGCGTGGGACAACGCCGAGAGCAATTGCTCGCGATTGGCGCCCATCAGTTTGGCGACAACGGCGGTCGAGGCGACTTTCACCAGAATCACATGGTCGAGGCCTACGCGATTGAAGGAGTTTTCCAGGGCGATCACGCCTTGAATCTCGTGGGCCATGATCATTGCTTCGAGCACATCGCGTACCGTCAGCGGCGCCTCGCCATTGGCCAGACACTTCTGCGACAGGTGATCGGCCACCGCGAGAATCCCGCCGAGGTTGTCCGACGGATGCCCCCATTCGGCAGCGAGCCAGGTGTCGTTGTAATCGAGCCAGCGCACGATGCAGCCGATGTCCCACACGGCTTTGACCGGGTCAAGCCGATAGGAGGTGCCCGGCACCCGGGCGCCGAACGGCACGACGGTGCCTTCGACGAGGGGCCCGAGGTGTTTGGTGCATTCGGGGAAACGCAGGGCCAGCAGGCCGCAGCCCAAAGTGTCCATCAGGCAGTTGCGGGCGGTGTCGAGGGCTTCGGTGGATTCGATTTTGTAAGTGAGGACGTAATCGGCGATGTCCTGCAGGACACGGTCGTAGTCGGGGCGGTTGTTCAGGTCGACGTTGGCGCTCATTGCGGTTCTCCTGGTGGGGAATGATGAGTGGGGTGGTCTTCCTCAGGGGCCTGGCTGGTTTGTTGATTGCAGGTCTGGGATGCCTGCTCGTTGTGTGTTTCTTCAATTAGTAAAGCCCCTCACCCTAGCCCTCTCCCGGGGGGAGAGGGGACCGAATGGGGGATATTCAAGAGCTACGCCGACCTGAAAGTGCTTTGCCGAATCCATAATCGCCACGATTTTTCAGGTCGATGTATCCCGCAACACACCTCGGTCAGCCCCCTCTCCCTCCGGGAGAGGGCTGGGGTGAGGGTATCGATTCCGGATCAGAAAGAGTCGCCTGGAACGCGGACGTAACCTTCCATCAAAACCCGCGCACTACGGCTCATGATCGCTTTCTTCACGACCCACTCACCGTTTTCCAGACTGGCCTCAGCGCCCACGCGCAACGTTCCGGACGGATGCCCGAACCGCACCGCATTACGCTCAACACCACCCGCCGCCAGATTCACCAAGGTGCCGGAGATGGCTGCTGCGGTACCAATCGCCACCGCCGCCGTCCCCATCATCGCGTGGTGCAACTTGCCCATCGACAGCGCCCGCACCAGCAAATCCACATCACCGGCGCCAATCGCCTTGCCACTCGAGGCCACGTAATCCGCAGGCCTGGCGACGAAGGCCACTTTTGGCGTGTGCTGACGCTTGGCTGCCTCATCGAGATTCGAAATCAGGCCCATGCGCAGCGCGCCATAAGCGCGAATGGTCTCAAACATCTGCAACGCTTGCGGATCGCTGTTGATCGCGCTTTGCAGTTCGGTGCCGGTGTAACCGATGTCTTCGGCGTTGACGAAGATCGTCGGGATACCCGCATTGATCATGGTTGCCTTGAACGTGCCGACGCCCGGGACTTCCAGCTCGTCGATCAGGTTGCCGGTGGGGAACATCGAGCCACCGCCGCCCTCTTCTTCCGCCGCCGGGTCCATGAATTCGACCTGGACTTCGGCGGCCGGAAAGGTCACGCCGTCGAGTTCGAAATCGCCGGTTTCCTGGACTTCGCCGTTGGTGATCGGCACGTGGGCAATGATCGTTTTACCGATGTTGGCCTGCCACACGCGAACCACCGCCACGCCGTTGTGCGGAATGCGGCTGGCGTCCACCAGACCGTTGCTGATAGCGAACGAACCGACTGCCGCCGACAGGTTGCCGCAGTTGCCGCTCCAGTCCACGAACGGCTTGTCGATCGACACCTGACCGAACAGGTAATCGACGTCATGATCGGCCTTGATGCTTTTCGACAGGATCACGGTTTTGCTGGTGCTGGACGTGGCGCCGCCCATGCCGTCGATCTGCTTGTCGTACGGGTCGGGGCTGCCGATGACCCGCAGCAGCAAGGCGTCGCGGGTCGGGCCGGGAATTTGCGCCGCCTCAGGCAGGTCGGTGAGGCTGAAAAACACGCCTTTGCTGGTGCCGCCGCGCATGTAGGTGGCGGGGATTTTGATCTGCGGTGCGAAATTAGCTGCGTGAGCCATGGTGCTCCTTAACGAAGACATGGGACTTGAAATCCCATGTCCACATCAGTTGATTTAAACGGCAACCGCCGACTCTTCGAGGAAGTCCTGGGCGAAGCGTTGCAGCACGCCGCCGGCCTCGTAGATCGACACTTCTTCGGCGGTGTCGAGACGGCAGGTCACCGGCACGTCGACGCGTTCGCCGTTCTTGCGATGGATCACCAGCGTCAGATCGGCGCGCGGCGTGCGCTCGCCGATCACGTCGTAGGTTTCGCTGCCGTCGATGCCCAGGGTCTTGCGGTCGGTGCCCGGTTTGAACTCCAGCGGCAACACACCCATGCCCACCAGGTTGGTGCGGTGAATGCGCTCGAAACCTTCGGCGGCAATCGCTTCCACACCCGCCAGACGCACGCCTTTGGCCGCCCAGTCCCGGGACGAACCCTGGCCGTAGTCGGCGCCGGCGATGATGATCAGCGGCTGCTTGCGCTCCATGTAGGTTTCGATGGCTTCCCACATGCGCATCACTTGGCCTTCCGGCTCCACACGCGCCAGCGAACCCTGCTTGACCTTGCCGTTTTCCACGACCATTTCGTTGAACAGTTTCGGGTTGGCAAACGTCGCGCGTTGCGCGGTCAGGTGGTCGCCACGGTGGGTCGCGTAAGAGTTGAAGTCCTCTTCCGGCAGGCCCATTTTCGCCAGGTATTCGCCGGCAGCGCTGTCGAGCATGATCGCGTTCGACGGCGACAGGTGATCGGTGGTGATGTTGTCCGGCAGCACCGCCAGCGGGCGCATGCCCTTGAGCGGACGCGCCCCGGCCAGCGCACCTTCCCAGTACGGCGGACGGCGGATGTAGGTGCTCATCTCGCGCCAGTCGTACAGCGGCGTGACTTTCGGGCCGGTGTCTTCATGGATGGCGAACATCGGAATGTAGACCTGACGGAACTGCTCCGGCTTCACCGAGGACTTCACCACAGCGTCGATTTCTTCGTCGCTCGGCCAGATGTCCTTCAGGCGGATTTCCTTGCCGTCGACCACGCCGAGCACGTCTTTTTCGATGTCGAAACGGATGGTGCCGGCAATCGCGTAGGCCACCACCAGCGGTGGCGAAGCGAGGAATGCCTGCTTGGCGTAGGGGTGAATCCGGCCGTCGAAGTTGCGGTTGCCGGACAGCACGGCGGTGGCGTACAGGTCGCGGTCGATGATCTCTTGCTGGATCACCGGATCCAGCGCGCCGGACATGCCGTTACAGGTGGTGCAGGCAAACGCGACGACGCCGAAACCGAGTTGCTCCAGCTCCGTGGTCAGCCCCGCTTCATCGAGGTACAGCGCCACGGTTTTCGAACCCGGCGCCAGCGACGACTTGACCCACGGCTTGCGGGTCAGGCCGAGCTTGTTGGCATTGCGCGCCAGCAGGCCGGCGGCGATCACGTTGCGCGGGTTGCTGGTGTTGGTGCAACTGGTGATGGCAGCGATGATCACCGCGCCGTCGGGCATCTGGCCGGGCACGTCTTCCCATTTCCCGGAGATGCCTTTGGCCGCCAGATCCGACACCGCCACACGGGCGTGCGGATTGCTCGGGCCGGCCATGTTGCGCACCACCGAAGACAGGTCAAAGGTCAGGCCGCGCTCGTACTGCGCGCCTTTCAGACTGTCAGCCCACAGGCCGATCTGCTTGGCGTACTGCTCGACGAGCTGCACTTGCTGGTCTTCGCGACCGGTGAGTTTCAGGTAATCGATGGTCTGCTGGTCGATGTAGAACATCGCGGCCGTGGCGCCGTATTCCGGGGCCATGTTGGAGATGGTCGCGCGGTCGCCGAGGGTCAGCGCGGAGGCACCTTCGCCGAAGAACTCCAGCCATGCGCCCACCACTTTCTGTTTGCGCAGGTATTCGGTCAGTGCCAGCACCATGTCGGTGGCGGTGATCCCCGGTTGCAGCTTGCCGGTCAGTTCGACGCCGACGCTTTCCGGCAGGCGCATCCACGACGCGCGGCCGAGCATCACGCTCTCGGCTTCAAGCCCACCGACGCCGATGGCGATCACGCCCAGTGCATCGACGTGCGGGGTGTGGCTGTCGGTGCCGACGCAGGTGTCCGGGAATGCCACGCCGTCGCGCACCTGGATCACCGGAGACATTTTCTCCAGGTTGATCTGGTGCATGATGCCGTTGCCCGGCGGGATCACGTCGACGTTCTTGAACGCCTTCTTGGTCCAGTTGATGAAGTGGAAACGGTCTTCGTTGCGACGGTCTTCGATGGCGCGGTTCTTCTCGAACGCCTGCTTGTCAAAACCGCCCGCCTCGACTGCCAGCGAGTGGTCGACGATCAGTTGCGTCGGCACCACCGGGTTGACCTGAGCCGGGTCGCCGCCCTGCTGGGCAATCGCGTCGCGCAGGCCGGCCAGATCCACCAGCGCGGTCTGGCCGAGAATGTCGTGGCACACCACGCGGGCCGGGAACCACGGGAAGTCTAGGTCGCGCTTGCGCTCGATCAGTTGCTTCAGGGAATCGGTGAGCGTGGCCGGGTCGCAGCGACGCACGAGGTTTTCCGCCAGCACGCGAGAGGTGTACGGCAGGGTGTCGTAGCTGCCCGGCTGGATCGCATCGACAGCCGCGCGGACGTCGAAAAAGTCCAGCGGCGTGCCGGGCAGGTTCTTGCGAAATTCTGTGTTCATCGGTCAGGACTCGGTCACGGTAGTTTCAAAGAGGGGGCGCCTGTGCCGGCGCCCTCCCCGGTCAGCGCTGGTCGATTGGCACGAACTTGCGCTGTTCGACGCCGACGTACTCGGCGCTTGGACGGATGATGCGGTTGTTGGCGCGCTGTTCGAACACGTGCGCCGCCCAGCCGGTCAGGCGCGAGCAGACGAAGATCGGGGTGAACAGCTTGGTCGGGATGCCCATGAAGTGGTACGCCGAGGCATGGTAGAAGTCGGCGTTGGGGAACAGTTTCTTTTGCTCCCACATGGTCTTGTCGATGGCTTCGGAAACCGGAAACAGCACTTTGTCGCCCACTTCGTCGGCGAGTTTTTTCGACCAGCCCTTGATGACTTCGTTACGCGGATCGCTGTCCTTATAGATCGCGTGGCCGAAGCCCATGATCTTGTCCTTGCGCTCCAGCATGCCGAGGGTGCCCTTGATCGCCTCTTCCGGCGACGAGAAGCGCTCGATCATTTCCATCGCCGCTTCGTTGGCGCCGCCGTGCAACGGACCGCGCAGCGAGCCGATGGCTGCCGTGACGCAGGAATACAGGTCGGACAGGGTCGACGCACAGACCCGAGCGGTGAAAGTCGAGGCGTTGAATTCGTGCTCGGCGTAGAGGATCAGCGAGACGTTCATCACTTTGACGTGCAGTTCGCTCGGCTTCTTGTCGTGCAGCAGGTGCAGGAAATGACCACCGATGGACGGCTCGTCGCTCACGCAATTGATGCGTTTGCCGTCGTGGCTGAAGCGATACCAGTAGCACATGATCGCCGGGAACGCGGCCAGCAGGCGGTCGGTCTTGTCGCGTTGCTCGGAGAAGTCTTTCTCCGGCTCGATGTTGCCCAGGAACGAGCAACCGGTGCGCATCACGTCCATCGGGTGGGCGTCGGCGGGGATGCGTTCCAGCACTTCCTTCAGCGCTTGCGGCAGGTCGCGCAGCTTGCTGAGTTTGTTCTGGTAGTCGGCGAGCTGTGCCTTGGTCGGCAGTTCTCCGTAGAGCAGCAGGTACGCCACTTCTTCAAATTGTGCGTCTGCCGCCAGTTCGCGCACGTCGTAGCCGCGATAGGTCAGCCCGGCACCGGCCTGGCCCACGGTGGACAGTGCGGTTTGCCCGGCGACCTGGCCCCGGAGCCCGGCGCCACTGAGTACTTTTGCTTCGGCCATTGTTGTCTCCAATCTTGAATTTGTTAGGGAGTACGGTTGCGGCTTACTTCTTCGCCGCAAACAACGCGTCGAGCTTCTGCTCGAAGGTGTGGTAATCGATGCGATCGTAGAGCTCCATGCGAGTCTGCATGGTGTCGATGACATTCTGTTGGGTGCCGTCGCGGCGGATCGCGGTGTAGACGTTTTCCGCCGCCTTGTTCATCGCACGGAACGCCGACAGCGGGTACAGCACCAGCGACACATCGGCGCCGGCCAGTTGCTCGGTGGTGTACAGCGGCGTCGAGCCGAACTCGGTGATGTTGGCCAGGATCGGCGCTTTCACACGGTTGGCGAACAGCTTGTACATCTCAAGTTCGGTGATGGCTTCCGGGAAGATCATGTCGGCGCCGGCCTCGATGCACGCGGCGGCGCGATCCAGTGCCGACTCCAGGCCTTCAACGGCCAGGGCGTCGGTACGGGCCATGATCACGAAGCTGTCGTCGGTACGGGCATCGACGGCGGCCTTGATGCGGTCGACCATTTCCTGCTGGGTCACGATCTCTTTGTTCGGACGGTGGCCGCAGCGCTTGGCGCCGACCTGGTCTTCGATGTGGATCGCAGCGGCGCCGAACTTGATCATCGACTTCACGGTACGCGCAACGTTGAACGCCGAGGCGCCGAAACCGGTGTCCACGTCCACCAGCAGCGGCAGGTCGCAGACGTCGGTAATGCGGCGCACATCGGTCAGCACGTCATCCAGACCGGTGATGCCCAGGTCCGGCACGCCGAGGGAGCCGGCAGCCACCCCGCCACCGGAGAGGTAAATCGCCTTGAAACCGGCGCGCTTGGCCAGCAGCGCGTGGTTGGCGTTGATCGCGCCGACCACTTGCAACGGATGTTCGCTGGCGACCGCATCGCGGAAACGCTGGCCTGGAGTGCTCTTGTTGGAACTCATGACTCACCTCGTTCAGTGGCTGTCTTATTGTCGGCGCCGTCCTGGTAATGACGGGCGATGTTGCGTTTCGAGGCGCCGATGTGGCGGCGCATCAACAATTCCGCGAGCTCGCCGTCACGGTCGGCGATGGCATCGAGAATCCGGTGGTGTTCGGCAAAGGCCTGGCGCGGGCGGTTGGGCGTCGTGGAGAACTGGATACGGTACATGCGCACCAGTTGATACAGCTCGCCGCAGAGCATTTGCGTGAGGGTGCGGTTGCCGCTGCCCTGGATGATCCGGTAGTGAAAGTCGAAATCGCCTTCCTGCTGGTAGTAGCCGACGCCGGCCTGAAACGCCGCATCGCGCTCGTGGGTTTCCAGCACCCGGCGCAGTTCGTCGATTTCTTCGACGCTCATGCGTTCGGCCGCCAGACGGCAGGCCATGCCTTCGAGGGATTCGCGGATTTCGTAGAGTTCGAGCAGTTCGGCATGGCTCAACGAGACCACCCGTGCGCCGACGTGCGGTACCCGAACCAGCAGGCGCTGGCCTTCCAGACGATGAATCGCCTCGCGCAGCGGCCCGCGACTGATGCCGTAGGTGCGTGCCAGTTCCGGCTCGGAGATCTTGCTGCCCGGGGCGATTTCGCCTTTGACGATGGCGGCCTGGATACGCCGGAAGACGTTTTCGGACAGGGTTTCCGAATCGTCGCCACTGATGACCGGGGGATCGAGTTGATCCAGCATATTGTCGACACCTTCAAATCCAATGCGGCAAAAACTAGCGAATCAGCCGGCACCAGTCAAAGGATAAATAGATATTGTCGACAATCGTCTAATAACGCCCGATATCAGCCCCAAGGGTTATAGACCCGCTCGGGCGCTGGCGCCATAAAACCACCGTGCTAGAATGCCGCCCGCATTTGCGAGTCATTTGCACGGCTTGTCATAAAAAGCTGATAGGCACACGAAGGCGCGCGCAGACAGGATCCCCTGATGCCGTGGCCCTGAACCGAGAACGGAACGCTGCTCGCCAGGATTTATGAGACTCAAGCCCTTCCCCACCTTTTTCTATCTGTTTTGCCTGCCCGGCCTCGCTGTGGCGGGGGAAAAGACTGTGTACGGCCTCAACGAGTACGCCGCCCTCGACGGGATCAACCTGGAAGTGGCAGCGAAACTCGATACCGGGGCGAAAACCGCCTCCCTGAGCGCCCGCGACATCAAACGTTTCAAACGCAACGGTGAATCCTGGGTGC
Source organism: Pseudomonas sp. UV AK001 (assembly GCF_046097675.1). Classification (NCBI taxonomy): domain Bacteria; kingdom Pseudomonadati; phylum Pseudomonadota; class Gammaproteobacteria; order Pseudomonadales; family Pseudomonadaceae; genus Pseudomonas; species Pseudomonas sp. UV AK001. The sequence continues at coordinate 14,209 of NZ_JBJUVZ010000008.1, read as the reverse complement.
GTTTCTACCTGGCCATCGACGCTGCGCATTCGCACCCGATCGAACGCCCACTGGCCCGGGTCAGCAAGATCAAGCGCCGCGCCGGCGACTACGACCCGGAAGAAGGCAAGAAGTACACCGCACGCCCGGTGATCGAGCTGGATATCTGCATGGGTTCGGCGATGCGCAGCATCGAAGTGAACCTGACCGACCGCAGTGCGTTCCAATACCCGCTTTTGATCGGCTCCGAGGCGCTGAAACGCTTCGATGCGCTGGTCGATCCCAGTCTTAAATACGCTGCCGGCAAACCCGCCTGCGCCATCGCCGCTCATACCGCCGAGTAATTTCCATGCGTTCTCTAACCTTCCACCTGAAAATCCTGATCACCATCCTGGTGCTCCTGGGCGTTTCGGTTACGGCCTATCAGATTTTCGTGCTCGGCATCCCGGTGACCGAAGACGCCACCGACGACTTGTGGAACATCGACGCCAAGGTCGAGTTCGTCGCCAGCACCAAGGATCCGGTGAAGATCCAGATGTTCGTACCGCCCCTGAGCCGCGATTACGTCAGTCTCAATGAAAGCTTCATCTCCAATAACTACGGCGTGGCGGTCAACCGCGTCGACGGCAACCGCAAGGTCACCTGGTCGGCGCGCCGGGCCAAGGGCAACCAGACCCTTTATTACCGTCTGGTGCTGACCAAGCGTTACACCGCCGAGAAAACCAAGGTCAAAGGCCCGACCTTCCGCGACAGCATGGCCATCGAAGGCCCGGAAAAAATCGCCGCCGAAGCCCTGCTCGCGCCGATCCGCCAGCACTCGGCCGACGTCGAAACCTTCATCGGCGAAGCCATCAAACGTGTCAACAACACCAACGACGACAACGTGAAACTGCTGCTGGCGGGCGACCCATCGACGGCCCACAAGGCAAAAATCGTCGAACTGCTGCTGTCCATCGCCCACGTTCCTGTCGAGAAAGTCCACACCATCCGCCTCGTCGCCGATCAGCCGCAAACCCCTGAACTGTGGTTGCGCAGCTTCAACGGCAACGACTGGCTGTACTTCAACCCGGAAACCGGCGAACAAGGTCTGCCGACCGACCGCCTGCTGTGGTGGACCGGCGATGAAAACCTGATCACCGTCGACGGCGCGAAGAAAGCCAACGTGACGTTCAGCCTGAACAACAGCGAGATGAACGCGATTCGTCTGGCCAAACTGACCGACGAAAACACCGACGCCAACTTCCTCGAATACTCGCTGTACGGCCTGCCGCTGCAGACCCAGCAGACGTTCATGATCATGGTGATGATCCCGATCGGCGTGCTGGTGATCCTGATCCTGCGCAACCTGGTCGGCCTGCAGACCCTCGGCACATTCACCCCGGTGCTGATCGCCCTGGCCTTCCGCGAGACGCAGCTGGGCTTCGGCATCCTGTTGTTTACCGTGATCACGGCGCTGGGGCTATCACTGCGCTCGTATCTGGAACACCTGAAACTGCAAATGCTGCCGCGACTCTCGGTGGTGTTGACGTTCGTGGTGGTGCTGATCGCGGCGATCAGTCTGTTCAGTCATAAGCTCGGCCTGGAGCGCGGTCTGTCGGTGGCGCTGTTCCCGATGGTGATTCTGACCATGACCATCGAACGCCTGTCGATCACCTGGGAAGAACGCGGCGCCAGCCATGCCTTGAAAGTGGCGATCGGCACGCTGTTCGCGGCGTCCCTGGCGCACCTGATCATGACTGTGCCGGAGCTGGTGTACTTCGTGTTCACCTTCCCGGCGATCCTGCTGATCCTGGTGGGCTTCATGCTGGCCATGGGTCGCTATCGCGGTTATCGCCTGACCGAACTGGTGCGCTTCAAGGCCTTTCTGAAGAAGGCTGACGCCTGATGTTCGGTTTCTGGAAGACCTGGAAGGCCCTGGAAGCCCGGGGCATCATGGGCATCAATCGGCGTAACGCGGACTACGTGCTCAAGTACAACAAGCGCAGTCTGTACCCGATCGTCGATGACAAGATCATCACCAAGGAGCGCGCGATCAAGGCCGGCATCCATGTGCCGGAACTGTATGGCGTGATTTCCACGGAGAAGGAAATCGACAAGCTCGACGAGATCATCGGCGGGCGCAACGACTTCGTGATCAAGCCGGCCCAGGGCGCCGGCGGTGACGGCATCATCGTTATCGCCGACCGCTTTGAAGGTCGCTATCGCACGGTGTCGGGCAAGATCCTCACCCACGAGGAGCTGGAGCACCATATCTCCAGCATCCTCACAGGTCTGTATTCGCTCGGCGGCCACCGCGACCGGGCACTGATCGAATACCGGGTGACCCCGGACCAGATCTTCAAGAGCATCAGCTACGAAGGCGTGCCGGACATCCGCATCATCGTGCTGATGGGCTACCCGGTGATGGCCATGCTGCGCCTGCCGACCCGGCAGTCCGGCGGCAAGGCCAACCTGCACCAGGGCGCCATCGGCGTCGGGGTCGACCTGGCGACCGGCCTGACCCTGCGCGGCACCTGGCTGAACAACATCATCGCCAAACACCCGGACACCACCAACGCGGTGGACGGCGTGCAACTGCCCTACTGGGACGGCTTCATGAAGCTTGCGGCCGGTTGCTACGAGCTGTGCGGGCTGGGTTACATCGGCGTGGACATGGTCCTGGACCAGGAGAAAGGCCCGCTGATTCTGGAGCTGAACGCGCGGCCGGGGCTGAATATCCAGATTGCCAACGACTGCGGTCTGACGGCACGTACCCATGCGGTGGAAGCGCATCTGGAGGATCTCAAGACCCGCGGTGTGACTGAAACGGTGGAAGAGCGGGTGGCGTTTGCTCAGGAACTGTTCGGGCATATTCCGGTGGTCGAAGGCTGAGTCGCGTTACCGGCCCCTGATCTGCCAATCCCCGACATCCCCTCTAGGAGCAATTCCCCGAGGGGACTACAATCCCCACCCCGCCTCGATGGCCGATCTGCCCCGCCCATGTTGACCTGTTCCGTACACCCGCTGCCCTACCGCGCCAACCCCGCCGACTATTTCGCGGCAATCCGCCATGCGCCCGGCGCCGTGCTGCTCGACAGCGGCCGGCCCAGTGCCGATCGTGGCCGTTATGATTTGCTCAGCGCCTGGCCGCTTGAACAACTGGCGGTGATGCCCAACGAACGTGGCGACGATTTCCTGCAACGCCTGCGGGACAATCTGGCGCGTCTCGGCGAGGCACAGTTGCCTTCGGAATACGAACTGCCGTTCGCCGGTGGCCTGATCGGTTACCTGAGTTACGACTTCGGCCGGCATCTGGAAAATCTGCCCAGTCAGGCGCTGGATGATCTGCAACTGCCGGATGCGCGATTCGGTCTGTATGACTGGGCATTGATCAGCGATCACCAGAAAGCCACCAGCCAACTGGTGTTTCACCCGTCGGTAAGCGACAGCGAAAAACAACGGCTGATCGATCTGTTCAGCCAACCGGTGATCGCTGAGCTGACGCCGTTCAAGCTGAACACGGCGATGACCGCCGACCTTTCGGCTGACGACTATCGTCAGGCGCTCGAACGCATTCATCAATACATCCAGGCCGGCGACTGTTATCAGGTGAACTTCGCCCAGCGTTTCCGCGCACCGTGTGAAGGTGACCCATGGCTGGCTTACTGTGCTTTGCGCGAGGCCTGCCCGACGCCGTTTTCCGGATTCCAGAACCTGCCTGACGGCAATGCGGTGCTGAGCCTCTCGCCCGAGCGCTTTGTCAAAGTCAGCCAGCGCCAGGTGGAAACCCGTCCGATCAAAGGCACCCGCCCCCGTGGCGCCACCCCGGCCGAAGACGCCGCCAACGCTGCCGAACTGCTGGCCAGCCCCAAGGACCGCGCGGAAAACCTGATGATCGTCGACCTGCTGCGCAACGATCTCGGCCGCACCTGTCGTATAGGCTCGGTGCGGGTGCCGGAGCTGTTCAGCCTGGAAAGTTATCCGAACGTGCATCACCTGGTCAGCAGCGTGACCGGTGAGCTGGCGGAGGATCGCGATGCCCTGGACCTGATCGCCGGCAGCTTCCCCGGCGGCTCGATCACCGGCGCACCGAAGATCCGCGCGATGCAGATCATCGACGAGCTGGAACCGACCCGACGCGGTTTGTATTGCGGTTCGTTGTTGTACCTGGACGTGCGCGGCGAAATGGACAGCTCCATCGCCATTCGCAGTCTGCTGGTAAAGGATGGGCAGGTGTGTTGCTGGGGTGGCGGCGGGATCGTCGCTGATTCTGACTGGCAGGCGGAGTATCAGGAATCGATCACCAAGGTCAGAGTCCTGCTTGAAACCCTGCAGAACCTCTGACGCTTGCGGCGAGGGCGGTTGCGCCCTCGCCGCAGCATGACTTACAGGCTCAGATCGCGGTTCGAAGCCTTGAGAAACTCCTGCTTCAACTCGGCAAACGTATGCACCGCCGGAAACTGCGGGAACTCCCGAATGACGTTATCCGGCGCATGGAACAGAATCCCCGCGTCCGCTTCACCCAGCATGCTGGTGTCGTTGTAGGAATCCCCCGCCGCAATCACCCGGTAATACAGGCTCTTGAAAGCCAGGACCGACTGACGTTTCGGATCTTTCTGACGCAACTGGTAGCCGGTGACCCGCCCGGTGTCATCCGTAATCAGTCGATGGCAAAGCAAGGTCGGGAAGCCCAGCTGACGCATCAGCGGCTGGGAAAACTCATAGAACGTGTCCGACAGAATCACCACCTGAAACCGCTCGCGCAGCCAGTTGACGAACTCCACCGCGCCGTCCAGCGGCTTGAGGGTGGCGATCACTTCCTGAATATCCGAAAGCTTGAGGCCATGTTCGTCGAGAATGCGCAGGCGTTGCTTCATCAGCACGTCGTAGTCGGGAATGTCCCGGGTGGTGGCCTTGAGCGATTCGATTCCGGTTTTTTCGGCGAAGGCGATCCAGATTTCCGGTACCAGCACTCCTTCAAGGTCAAGACAGGCAATTTCCACAGGACACTCCGTTTGTAATGTTTATTGAGTCGAGCGAGCCCGAACTCTAGCGGCTCGACCTGGACCGTGCAACGCAGAGGCCGCCCCGGCGGGCGTTGCTTTTTGTTAACATCGCCGCCATATAGAGCGCCCAGCGCCACCGACCTGTAGGAAGCCGCCCTGATGAGCCCAACGTTCGACGTCGTGGAACTCGCCACGACCTATGCCAACAAATCCGCCCAGGACATCCTCAAACTCGCATTCGCCGAGTTCGGCGATGACCTGTGGATATCCTTCAGCGGCGCCGAGGATGTGGTGCTGGTGGACATGGCCTGGAAGCTGAACAAGAACGTCAAGGTGTTCAGTCTCGACACCGGTCGTCTGCACCCGGAAACCTACCGCTTCATCGATCAGGTGCGCGAGCACTACAAGATCGACATCGAGCTGGTCTCGCCGGACTACACGAAACTCGAACCGTTCGTGAAGGAAAAAGGCCTGTTCAGCTTCTACAAGGACGGCCATGGCGAATGCTGCGGGATTCGCAAGATCGAGCCGTTGCGCCGCAAATTGTCCGGCGTCAAAGCCTGGGCCACCGGCCAGCGCCGTGACCAGAGCCCGGGCACTCGCAGCGCAGTCGCGGTGATGGAAATCGACAGCGCGTTCTCCACCCCGGAGCGCACGCTGTACAAGTTCAACCCGCTGGCGCAGATGACCAGCGAGGAAATCTGGGGCTACATCCGCATGCTGGAGCTGCCTTACAACAGCCTGCATGAACGCGGTTTCATCAGCATCGGCTGCGAACCGTGCACCCGCCCTGTCCTGCCGAACCAGCACGAGCGCGAAGGCCGCTGGTGGTGGGAAGAAGCGACCCAGAAAGAATGCGGGTTGCATGCCGGGAATATCATCAGCAAGGCGTAAACCGCTCGCCCCACAGTTGTCTCTACCAGACACGAAAAATGTGTACACACGAATGTCACCATCGGTGCCATTTATGTGTGCACTTTTCATTTCCGCGCCCTGAAAAGTTACATCCCGCTGCCAAAGCGATCCCTTCCGGCGTCCGCCAAAATCCCTTCCGAAAAATAAATACCTGTTCAATCGGTCAATTTATAACCACTTATTTTCAACCACTTAGTGCTCTTCGATAACTTTTCGAAATGAGAGTGGCTGCGCATAGATCACCAACTGGCACAGATCTGGCTTAGGTGCATACATGTTTTGTATACAAAACTGCGAAACATGAACCCACACTTTCGATCCGCAAGCCTGAAGCGCCCTATCCCGTACAGGCTGCAGATGCCCCGTAACCAGTGATGTTTCAGCGTCGCGACGAAGATCTGCCGAGCCCGAGCGCTCATGCACAGTCATCGCGGCCCGAACATCAGGAGCCTGCCGGAATGCGTACGAGTCTCTCGAACAACAACATCGCGCTGAATCTGCCCTCCTCCTCAACCCTCGACCACACCGCGCCCGGTGACGGCATCGCCGAACCGCTGCAACTGAGCCCGCGTCTGCACAACAGTGACCTCGCACCGACCAAGGTCGAAGGACGGCGTTGGGGCAAATACAGCATCTTCGCCCTGTGGACCAACGATGTGCACAACATCGCCAACTACTCGTTTGCCATCGGTCTGTACGCCCTGGGCCTGGGTGGCTGGCAGATTCTGCTGTCGCTGGGGATCGGCGCGGCGCTGGTGTATTTCTTCATGAACCTGTCCGGCTACATGGGGCAGAAAACCGGCGTGCCGTTTCCGGTCATCAGCCGGATCAGTTTCGGCATCCACGGGGCGCAGATTCCTGCGTTGATCCGGGCTGTGATCGCCATCGCCTGGTTCGGGATTCAGACGTACCTGGCGTCGGTGGTATTTCGCGTGTTGCTCACGGCGATCCATCCCGGATTTGCCGACTACGACCACAACTCGATCCTCGGCCTGTCGAGCCTGGGCTGGGTGTCTTTCGTAGCGATCTGGTTCGTGCAACTGGGGATTCTGGCCTACGGCATGGAAATGGTCCGCCGCTACGAAGCGTTCGCCGGTCCGGTGATTCTGCTGACCGTCGCCTCCCTCGCCGCGTGGATGTACACCCAGGCCAACGCGACCATTGCCTGGTCGATCCGCGAACCGCTGACCGGTGGTGAGATGTGGCGCAACATCTTTGCCGGCGGCGCCTTGTGGCTGGCGATCTACGGCACGCTGATCCTTAATTTCTGCGACTTCGCCCGCTCTTCGCCGTGCCGCAAAACCATCAAGATCGGAAATTTCTGGGGCCTGCCGGTAAATATTCTGGTGTTCGCCGGGATCACCGTCCTGCTGTGCGGTGCGCAATTTCAGATCAACGGGCGGATCATCGAAAGCCCGACCGAAATCATCGCGTCGATCCCCAACACATTCTTTCTGGTGCTCGGTTGCTTGGCGTTCCTGATCGTCACCGTGGCGGTGAACATCATGGCCAACTTCGTTGCACCGGCCTTTGTACTGAGCAACCTGGCGCCGAAGTATCTGACCTTCCGTCGCGCCGGACTGATCAGCGCAACCATTGCGGTGCTGATCCTGCCATGGAACCTCTACAACAGCCCGCTGGTGATCGTGTATTTCCTGTCCGGCCTCGGCGCCCTGCTCGGCCCGTTGTACGGCGTGATCATGGTCGACTACTGGCTGATCCGCAAAGGCCGGATCCACGTGCCGCAGCTGTACAGCGAAGACCCGAACGGCGCGTATTTCTACAGCCGCGGGGTCAATCTGCGGGCGGTGGCCGCGTTCATTCCGGCCGCGCTGATCGCCATCGTCCTGGCGCTGGTGCCGGGCTTCCACAGCGTTTCGCCCTTCTCCTGGCTGATCGGTGCCGGCATTGCCGGGATGCTTTACCTGATCGTCGCCAAACGCCAGCCGCACTACGCCGACGTGGACGGCGAAGCCATCGCCGTCGACAACGTCAGCCACTGAATCTTTTGGCGGCCCTTCGCTGGGCCGCAGAACCAACCGTAATAAGGACTTCCCATGCGTATTCTCGTGGTCAACGTCAACACCACCGAATCCATCACTCAGGCCATCGCCCGCTCTGCGCAAGCTGTCGCCTCCCCCGGCACCGAGATCGTCGGTCTGACGCCGTACTTCGGGGCTGATTCAGTCGAGGGCAATTTCGAAAGTTACCTGGCCGCCATCGCTGTGATGGACCGGGTGATGTCCTACGACCAGCCGTTCGACGCGGTGATTCAGGCCGGCTACGGCGAACACGGTCGCGAAGGTTTGCAGGAATTGCTCAACGTGCCGGTGGTGGACATCACCGATGCGGCAGCCAGCACCGCGATGTTTCTGGGCCACGCCTATTCGGTGGTCACCACGCTGGATCGCACCGTGCCGTTGATCGAGGATCGACTGAAACTCTCCGGCCTGTGGGATCGCTGCGCCTCGGTGCGGGCCAGTGGCCTGGCGGTTCTGGAGCTGGAACACGAACCGCAGCGAGCGCTGGAGGCGATCGTGCACCAGGCCGAACTGGCCGTGACTCAGGATAAAGCCGAAGTGATCTGCCTCGGTTGCGGCGGCATGGCCGGGCTTGATGAAAAGATCCGCCAGCGTACCGGCGTGCCGGTGATCGATGGCGTTACTGCTGCCGTGACCATCGCCGAGTCGCTGGTGCGCCTGGGGCTGTCGACGTCCAAGGTGCGGACGTATGCGACGCCACGGCCAAAAACCATCATCGGCTGGCCAGCACGTTTTGCGCGTTGAACCGCTCGGCGAGCCCCTGGGTTGAAAATTGCTCGATGATGAAATCGACAAACGCCCGAGTCTTGCCCGGTAGCAGTTTGTGTTCGGCGTAATAAATGGAGATGTTGCCGTCGTCGACGTACCAGTCGGGCAGCACCCGCTGCAACGTTCCCGCCTCCAGATAGCCGACGGCAAACGGCATGCTCACCAACGCAATCCCCAGCCCCTGCGCCGCCGTGGCGCAGGCGGCCTCGGAATCGCTCATGGTCATCCGCGCCGTGAGGGTCAACGGGCTGTGTTGCTGTGTGCGATGGGTCAACTGCCAGGAACGCACGCGACCGGTCTGCGGTGAGCGGATCAGGATGCCCTCGTGCAGCTTGAGGTCGTCCGGTTCGCTGATCGGCGCGTGCCGATTCAGATAATCCGCAGAAGCCACCAACACCCGATGTGCCGGCGTCAGTCTGCGCGCCACCACGCCTTGGGGCAGCTCGAAGCCACCGCCAATCGCCGCATCGAAACCCTGGCCGATCAGATCGACCTGGCGGTTATCGAAGTGCCAGTCCGGGTTGATCGCCGGGAATCTTTCAAGAAATTCCCCCAGCAACGGCACGATGTACAAGCGGCCGAACACCGTGCCCATGCTGACTTTCAGCGTACCCGCCGGTTGGCCGCCGGCGCTGGCCAGATTGCTCACGGCATTCTGGATGGTGGTCAGGCTGCCGCTGACCTCACTCAGAAACAATTGCCCCGCTTCCGTCAGGGTCAATCTTCGGGTGCTACGCTGGAACAGCCTCACGCCAAGGCGCGCTTCAAGTTTCGCCACGCTTTTGCCCACGGCGGCCGGTGTCAGGCTCAGGCGACGCGCGGCTTCGGCAAAGCTGCCGACTTCGGCGCTACGCACGAAGCATTCGATACTGCTGAAGGTTTCCATGGCCGCCACTCTAAACTTTTGGTTTACACAGACTATAGCAACCACGGTCTACTCGCCCGGTGGCGAGGGGCAGATACTCGACACCACACCAAGGCAGCCTGCCTTGAAACTTCTGGAGATCGAACATGACCACTCAACACCTCAGCGGTAAAGTCGCTCTGATTCAAGGCGGCTCTCGCGGCATCGGTGCCGCCATCGTCAAGCGCCTGGCCGCCGAAGGCGCCGCGGTTGCCTTCACTTACGTCAGCTCCGCCGCCAAGGCTGAAGAACTGCAAAACAGCATCACCGCCACCGGCGGCAAAGCCCTGGCGATCAAGGCAGACAGCGCCGATGCCGGTGCCATCCGCAACGCCGTGAACGCGACCGTCGAAACCTTTGGCCGCCTCGACATTCTGGTCAACAACGCCGGTGTGCTGGCCGTGGCGCCGCTGGAAGACTTCAAACTGGAAGACTTCGACCAGACCCTGGCGATCAACGTGCGCAGCGTGTTCATCGCCAGCCAGGAAGCCGCCAGACACATGGGCGAAGGCTCGCGCATCATCAACATCGGCAGCACCAACGCCGACCGCATGCCCTTCGCCGGCGGTGGCGTGTATGCGATGAGCAAATCCGCCCTGGTGGGCCTGACCAAAGGCCTGGCCCGCGACCTCGGCCCACGGGGCATCACCATCAACAACGTGCAGCCCGGCCCGGTGGACACCGACATGAACCCGGCCCATGGCGACTTTGCCGAAAGCCTGATTCCGCTGATGGCGGTCGGTCGTTACGGCAAAGCCGAGGAAATCGCCAGCTTCGTCGCCTACCTCGCAGGCCCGGAGGCCGGTTACATCACCGGTGCCAGCCTGAGCATCGACGGTGGTTTCGGCGCCTGATTGTTTCGAGTGATCGAAAAACGCCGCCCCTCTTTTAATAGAGGGGCGGCGTTTTTATGTTTGCGGTTTGATCAGGCCCATTCCAGCGCCGGCAAACCACAGGCACTCGGCGTGAACGCTTTCAACGTACGAAGAATCCCGTCGGCGTGTGCGTATTTTTCATCGGCCATGGCGGCATCGGGAATCGCGATGGCGGTCATGCCCGCTGCTTTCGCGGCTGTCACGCCGAACGGTGAATCCTCGAACACCAGACAATCTTCCGGCGCCACACCGAGGCGGCGAGCGGCGGTGAGGAAAATGTCCGGTGCCGGTTTGGCGGCACCGACTTCCGGGTCGTCGGCGGTAACGATGAAGTCGAACAACGCAAACCAGTCGCGGTGCAACGTGGTTTTCTGACCGAACGACTGGCGCGACGAACTGGTGCCGACGGCAATCGGAATGTTGTGCGCCTTGAGGTGACGGATCAGTTCCTCGGCACCCGGCATCGCTTGCGCGGTGGGAAAACGCTCGCGCATCAGCGGCTCGCGAATCACCAGGAACTCTTCGGCGGTGATCGGCAGATCCAGCGCTTCGACCACATAGCGCGCCAGATCTCCGGCACCGCGACCGATGATGTTCTGCTTGATGCTCCAGTCGAAAGTGCGCCCGTAACGCTCGGCAATCAGCGAGGTGACCTCGGTGTAGATGCCCTCGGTGTCCAGCAGCAAACCGTCCATATCGAAAATCACGGCCTTGATCGGGCCGAACGCCTTCAGCGGTGCATTCATCATCGGATCCGTTATCAAAAACATCCCAGGCGGCATCGGGTACCGCTGCTCGGATCTGATTAAAGGGTTCAGCAGCATAACGAGCGCGGCCGAGGTTGAGCAACGGGCAATGTCGGTTGTCCGCCGAACGTCCCCTGACACATTTAGAGAATCGCCCTACAGACATCGCCTACTTGCCTGACTTCTTTCCTGTTTGATCCCCCGCAAAGTTTCGCGCCATCCCCTTGATGCGCGCGAGTGACTGCGAATGCTTCCATCTGACCAACTCCTGAAACTGAACAACAGCATCGGTTTGCTGGTGGTCGCTGCGCTGAACCCTGACCAGCCCGACGCCGAGAAGCTGTTTCAGGAGTTCCGTCTCTGCCTCAACAATTATGAAAGCTGGGCCGAGCAGTTCTGGACGGGAACCGCGCTGGATGTCGATCAGGTGTTCAAGGTCGGCAACGATGTCCAGCTCAGTGCGCCGATTACCAGCCGAAAACCCGTCAGCACTTCCGTAGTCATGTGCCCCGCCAGCGGCCCCCTGACGCTGGTGCACATGTTCGAAGCCGCGCGCTTCGTGCCGATCGGCGATACGCCGGTGACCCTGGAACCGGTCATTTCAGACGTTGGCGGTGTCCTGAAATTCGGCGAACCGCAGCATTACACCATCGGCCCCAGCGGCATTCTCGAAGTCGACGACTGCGACCGGGGCCAGCGTTATCGCATCACCTTCTTTCCCGCTGTTTCCAGTTCGCACGTCCAGACGCTGTACGCCTCGTATCAGGGACTCATTGATGGCCTGGAAAAATGGCTGCGTGAGGAATGGGTCGGGTTTCAACCGCAATGGGCCGAGTTTTCCAGCGCGGGTTTCCTGGAGCGTTACGGTCAGTTGCAGCAGGCCGACTGGCGCGGTTTCGAAACGGCGCTGAATGGCGTCTGGGATGACGTGAAACAACTGTTTGCCCTGCTCGCCGACTTGCAGGCCAACAGCGAAAAACTTCTGCAATACCTGTCCGGCGTCGAGCTGGAAGCCTTGCTCGAGGCCTCCTCCGAAGCCATCGCCAATGGCTTGCTGATGCTCAGCGACGAACCGTTGCTGTTCATTCATCTGGCGGCCTTCACCAGTTGGCTGAAGATGCTGCCGCCGCAGTATCTGGCCGAGGTGGTGGCTGAAGTCCGGGTCGAATTGCTGATCGGCTTTCTGTTGATGCGCGTGTCGGCGGGCATGGGGGTTCCGCTGCGGTTGAGCGCCAAGGTGCTCGGCAAGGTCAAGTCGCCGCGTGCCCGGGAATGGCTGGCGGCATCGGCGTTGCGTTTGGCGGAGCTGACCTCGGCGCCCGATCTGACCCGGCATGCGGGCGCTTTGAAACCGCTGATGATCAATGCACGTCCGGCACCATTGCGGCCGACACCTGCGGTTCCGCTGGAAATTCGCATGGCGGATGCGCAGGTGCTGACGGTGCCCAATCCGGCGGCTATAGCGCGTAACAAATCCCACGGCACGACCCGAATGGAGCGGCATGAGCCTCGCGACGATGCGTCGGCTCAGGCGAAGAATCCCAACGGCGATAGCGCCGATTGCGCGCCCCGCACCTGCACCAACGGTTGCCCGGTGTCGATGGTCACCGGCGAGGAGCTGCTGACCCTGACTGATGGCGTGCTCGATGGGTTGTTGCCGTTCGAGTTCAGCCGGTTGTATCGCACCAGTGCGGTTGAGATCGATGTCGGGTTGGGTTTTGGCTGGAGCCATTCGCTGGCGCATCGGCTGGAGGTCGAGGGCGATGACGTGGTCTGGGTTGACCATGAGAACCGGCGGACGCGGTTTCCGCTGCCGAGTGTCGAGCGGCCGGCGATTCACAACAGTCTGTCGCGGGCGGCGATTTTTCTTGGGGATGAGCCGGAGGAGTTGATCGTTGCGCTGGCGGGTGAGGCGGCGCGGTTTTATCACTTTCGGGCTGGGCGTCTGACGGTTGTCAGCGATGCGTACGGCAATCGGCTGCGTATTACCCGGGATCGTCTGGATCGTGTTGAGCGCCTCGACAACGGGGCCGGACGTTCGTTGTTGCTGCGCTACGAGCGGGCGCATCTGGTCGCGGTCGATTATCAGGTTTTTTGGGAGTCTGCCTGGCGCACCGAGCAGACGCTGGCCAGTTACCGCTTTGATGCCCGTCACCGGTTGATCGAGGCGACCAACGCCGTCGGCGAAAGCGAGCGTTACGACTACGACGATCAGCACGTCATCCTGCAACGGCAGCTCACCGGCGGCGCGAGCTTCTTCTGGGAGTGGGAGCGTGCCGGCAAGGCGGCACGTTGCGTGCGGCACTGGGCGTCGTTTTCGCAGATGGACACGCGTTACGTCTGGGATGACGCCGGTAGCGTCACCGTGCATTACGTCGATGGGACTGAAGAGATTTACGTCCACGACGACACGGCGCGGCTGGTGCGTCAGGTGGCCGCCGACGGTGGAGAGCAGCTCAAGGCTTACGACGCGCAGGGCCGCTTGGTCGCCGAGCAGGATGCGCTGGGCGCAGTCACCGAGTACCGCTATGACGATGTCGGACGGCTGATCGCGCTGATTCCGCCGGACGATGCACCGACGTCCTACGAATACCGCAATGGTTTCCTGCACCGCCGTAGTCGGGGCGACGCGGAGTGGACCTACCGGCGCAACGCCCAGGGCGACGTCACCGAAGCCGTCGATCCCGACGGCCATGTCACCCATTACCACTACGACCTGCAGGGACGGCTGCTGTCGATCCGTTATCCGGACAGTGGTCGGCACGTGTTCGTGTGGAACGACCTCGGGCAACTGGTCGAGGAAAGCCTGCCCGACGGTGGGGTTCGGAAGTTTTCCTACGACGCGTTGGGGCGGCGGATTACTGCGCAGGACGAACATGGCGCGGTCACCCGCCATGTGTGGGACGCCGTTGGCCGCCTGATCCAGACCACCTCGCCAAATGGCGCCACCCGTGCCTGGTCCTACAGCGCCTACGGTCAGATCACCGCCGAACGT
>NZ_JBJUVZ010000007.1:0-381454 GCF_046097675.1 Pseudomonas sp. UV AK001 | reverse complement strand
TTCTATTTCTGCTTATCCATTGAACGCGCCAGATCTAGCCGAGGTTTACTCGCCAAATCAATGATGCTTTCCATCAATCCCCGATAAACCATTCCCATTTGTGCATCCAGTTCATACAGACTTTTATCAGCACAAATGGTGTTTTCGACGACGTTTACCGTTTTTGTACAGTCCATTCCGGTCGCCATTGCCTGCTGGAAAAACAGCAGAATGCCAGCGGACACGATGTAGCGTCCTTTGATGTACACGATCCAAGCCTTTTATGAGGGGGAGCAGCCGAGCAGGCCAGTTGTTGCATAAGGAATCTTGAAGTGTCTGCTTCAGAGAACGTCACTTCTGGCCGATAACCCGATCGGCACTTGCAATCTCATCGGCTGCGCATGAAATCGCTTGATAGCATTTAGCCTCCAGTTATTATCTGCGCGCTTGTGAAAGCCCTCGGTTCTTCTACTTCAATTGTCTGGAAATCCTCGATGCTGTCGTATCACCAAAAGAGTTTTCTGATCGTCGATGATTTCTCGGATTTCCGCAGTTCCGTACGCTCGATGTTGCGCGAGTTGGGCGTCAAGGACGTGGACACCGCCGACACCGGTGAGCAGGCGCTGAAAATGTGCGCGCAGAAGTCCTACGATTTCATCCTTCAGGATTTCCACCTGGGTGACGGTAAAAAAAATGGTCAGCAGGTATTGGAAGACCTGATGATGGAGAAGCTGATCAGTCACGAAGCCGTGTTTGTGATGGTCACCGCCGAGACCAGCCAAGCGATGGTGCTCAGTGCCTTGGAGCATGAGCCGGACGCCTACCTGACCAAGCCGTTCAACCGGATCGGCCTGGCTCAACGTCTGGAACGTCTGGAACAGCGTAAAACCCTGCTCAAGCCGATTCTGCAGGCCCTCGATCGCGGCAAACCGGTCGAGGTGCTCAACGCCTGTATTGCTCTGTGCAAGCAGGACATCCGCTATTCACCCCTGTGCCTGCGCTATCGCGCCGATGCCTTGCGCGACATGAATCAGAACGAAGCGCTTGAGCGTCTCTACGACAGCATCATCGCCGACCGGCCGTTGCCGTGGGCCTTTGCCGGACTGGGCAAGTTGCTGTTCAAGCGCGGTCAGGTGGCCCAGGCCAAAGGCGTGTATGAGAAAGCCCTGAAAGTGTTTCCGATGATGCCGGCACTGTACGACGGCATGGCAGATGTCCTTGTGGCCGAAGGCGATACCAAAGGCGCACAGAGGACACTTGAAGAGGCGATTCGCCTGTCGCCGCTGGCGGTGCGCCGGCAAGCGTTGCTCGGCAAACTGGCAATGGCCAACGAGGATTTCGACACGGCGTCGCGGGCCTACCGTCAGGCTGTGGCGCAGGGTGCGCAGTCGCGCTTCAAGGATCCGGAAAGCAACCTGGGTCTTGCCCACGCGCTGATCAGCAAGGGCAGCGAAAAGGGCCTTGATACCCGCACGCGGCTGGAAATCAACACCACCCTAAGTGCAGTGGCCAAGGAAAACCCGACCGATCCAGGCCTGCAGATTCGGGCGCGCCTGATGAAGGCCACCAGTCTCTTGCTCAACGACGCCGAAACTGCCGAGAAGCTCACCGAGCAAGCGCTGATGCGTCTCGACGGCATGGAGCAGTTCATGAGTCCCGAGGCGGCGCTGCTGGTCGCCAAGCAATTGCAGATGCTGGGGCAGGCCGAGGCGGGTACGTCGATGCTCAAGAGCTGTGCGGAAATCTACGGTGATGACCCGACGGTAATGAAAGACATCGCCAAGCTCACCGACGACCCGACTATTCTCAGCTCCAGTAATGCCGCCGCCGACCTCAACCGTCAGGGCGTGCGTGTGTACAAGACCGGCAACCTGGTGGAAGCCCGCGAAGTATTCCGCAAGGCGCTGAAGATGCAACCGAAGAACATCAGCATTGCGCTGAACATGGCGCAGTCGCTGCTGCACGGCACCGACACCAGTGTGCCCTCGGCGGAGCTGGAAGAATGTCGGGCCTGCCTGAAAATGGTCGGCCTGATGCCCGACACCGACGCGCGTTATCCGCGTTATCAGAAGCTGAAAAGCAAGGCGTTTGGCGAATGAATCAAGACGAGCAGGCACTGGATTTTTCCACGGTGATCGCCTCCACCGTGCACGACATGAAGAACTCTCTGGCCATGCTGATGCAGGCCCACAGCCAATGGCTGGCGCGCCTGCCCGAGGACCAGCGTCAGGTGCCGGAGCAGGGCGTGATCGACTTCGAGTTCGCCCACCTCAACGGCATGCTGGTTCAGTTGCTCGGGCTGTACAAGCTCGGCGTCAACCAGATGCCGTTGCAGCCGGCGTATCACGAACTGGACGATTTCATCGAGGCGCAATTGGCGGCACATCAAGAGGTTTTCGCCAGTCGCGGCATCGTTGCGACTTACGAAGTCGACCCGCTCAGTCCATTGGGTTTCTTCGATCGTGAACTGATCGCCTCGGTGCTCGGCAACTGCATCAACAATGCGATCCGCTATGCCCGTGAATCGCTGCTGATCACCGTCAGCGACGAGGCCGGGCAACTGGTGTTGAGCATCAACGACGACGGCGACGGTTACCCGGTCGAGATGCTCGAGCGCCAGGCCGATTATGTGCAGGGCATCAATCACAGCAGTGGCAGTACCGGCCTCGGTCTGTACTTTGCCGGGCGCATCGCGGCACTGCATCAGCGCAACGGTGTCGGCGGTCGTACCGAGATCCGCAATGGCGGGCCATTGGGTGGCGGCGTGTTCAGTATTTACTTGCCCTGATTCACGGATTCATCGACTGGCATTCTTTTTGTTGGCCGCTGCTTGATATTCCGAACAGCTGAAGCCTATTTTGTCCGGGTCGCCGTTCGCGGCTCGCACAATAACAAGGATTGCGTCATGACAACCGATGGCCAGCGTTCACTCGCGCAGCGATTGACGGGCATTGATGAAATTGAATGTGTCACGCCGGATTTGAACGGCGTGCCACGGGGCAAGGTAATGACCGCCGAGGGTTTCCTCGAAGGGCGGCGTTTGCAGATGGCCCGGGGGGTGCTGCTGCAATGCATCATGGGGGGCTATCCCGCTGCGCGGTTCTACGGCAGCGATGACGGCGACCTCGCGCTGGTGGCTGACACTGCGCAGATCCATCCTCTACCGTGGAGCCAGGAGCCGCGCGCGCTGGCCATCTGTGATGCCGATGAGCTGACCGGCGAGAGCTCCAACCTGTCGACCCGTGGCCAGCTCAAGAAAGTCATTGCCCGCTACGCTGCCCTCGGCCTGGCGCCGGTGGTGGCGACTGAACTCGAATTCTTTGTATTCGCCCCGAACACGGATCCGACGCAACCGTTCCAGCCACCTGTCGGCCTCGACGGTCGTCGCGAGGACGGTCACTCTGCGTTCAGCGTCAGTTCCAACAACGGTCTGCGGCCGTTCTTCAGTGAAGTCTATAAATGCATGGCGGCCCTCGGACTGCCGCGCGATACCTTCATGCACGAAATGGGCGTCAGCCAGTTCGAGATCAACCTGTTGCACGGTGATCCGCTGTTGCTGGCCGACCAGACCTTCCTGTTCAAGCACCTGCTCAAGGAAGTCGCGCTCAAGCATGGCCTGACCGTGGTCTGCATGGCCAAGCCGCTGGCGCATACGCCGGGCAGTTCGATGCACATCCATCAGAGCATCGTCGAGACCGGCAGCGGCAAGAATGTGTTCAGCGATGAAAACGGTCAGCCGACCGCGATGTTCCGCCACTTTATCGGCGGGCAGCAGGCGGGCATGGCGGACTTCACCGCGCTGTTTGCGCCGAACGTCAATTCCTACCAGCGCCTGTGCCATCCGTTCGCCTCGCCGAACAATGCCTGTTGGTCCCACGACAACCGCGCGGCGGGTCTGCGGATTCCGGCCAGTTCGCCGGTCGCCCGTCGGGTCGAGAACCGTTTGCCGGGTGCCGATGCCAACCCTTACCTGGCGATTGCCGCGAGCCTGGCAGCCGGCCTGCATGGCATTGAGCATGAGCTGGAACCGAGTGCACCGATCCAGGGTGAATTCGAAGTGCCGGACAATCTTTCGCTGCCGTGTACGTTGCACGCCGCGCTCGAGCGTCTGAAGCGCAGCCAGTTGGCCAAGGAACTGTTCGGCAAGGAGTTCATCGAAGGCTACATCGCTTCGAAGACTATGGAGCTGACCAGTTTCTTTGATGAGATCACCCCCTGGGAACGGCGCGTTCTGGCAGCCCAGGCCTGACGAAATGTCGTCATCGGGCTATCGTTCGATAGCCCGACACTCACCGCAAGGAGCCGCTCGGAACGCCGATGCGCCAAATCTGGAAATCCTTTCGAGCGCTGTATTTCGCCTCGCTGATGATGTTGATCGGCTCGGGCCTTCTTTCTACTTATCTGGCGTTGCGCCTGGCGGCCGACCATGTCGACGGACTGTGGGTCGGTGCGTTGATGGCGGCCAACTATTTCGGTCTGGTGCTGGGCGGCAAGATCGGTCACCGGTTGATTGCCCGGGTCGGCCATATCCGTGCCTACTCAGCGTGTGCGGGCATCGTCGGCGCGGCGGTGCTCGGTCATGGCCTGGTGGACTGGCTGCCGGCCTGGCTGGTGCTGCGGACCATCGTCGGCCTCGGCATGATGTGCCAGTACATGGTGATCGAGAGCTGGCTGAACGAGCAGGCCGACGCCAACCAGCGCGGCGTGGTGTTCAGCGGCTACATGATTGCTTCGTATCTGGGGCTGGTGCTCGGTCAACTGATTCTGGTCATGCACCCGGGCCTGGGCCTGGAACTGCTGATGCTGGTCGCCCTGTGTTTTGCCCTGTGTCTGGTGCCGGTGGCGCTGACCCGGCGGATTCACCCGGCACCGTTGCATCCGGCGCCGATGGAGCCGCGTTTCTTTATCAAGCGCGTGCCGCAGTCGTTGAGTACGGTGCTCGGGGCAGGGTTGATCATCGGCTCGTTCTACGGTCTGGCACCGCTGTATGCATCGCAGCAGGGGTTGTCCACCGAGCAGGTCGGTCTGTTCATGGGTACCTGCATTTTTGCCGGGCTGCTGGTGCAGTGGCCGCTGGGCTGGTTGTCCGACCGTTATGACCGGGCCTTGCTGATCCGCTGCTTCGCCGGGTTTCTGGCTATAGCCGCATTGCCACTGGCGATCATGCCGCAGGTGCCGCTGGAGATTTTATTCATTGTCGGCTTCCTGTGCTCGCTGGTGCAGTTCTGCCTGTACCCGCTGGCCGTGGCGTTCTCCAACGACCATGTCGAAGGCGATCGGCGGGTGTCGCTGACGGCGATGCTGCTGGTGACCTACGGGGTGGGTGCCAGCATCGGGCCGTTGCTCGCCGGTGTGCTGATGAAAATGTTCGGCAGCCAGAGCCTGTATGCTTTCTTCACCTTTTTTGCCCTGGTACTGGTGTGGCGCATCCGGCCGAAAGCCGTGACCAATCTGCACCAGGTCGACGACGCACCGCTGCATCACGTGGCGATGCCGGACAGCATGTCCAGTTCGCCGCTGGTGGCGGCGCTCGATCCACGGGTCGACGAGCAAGTGGTGCAGGAGCAGATGCAGACCACGGTCGCACCTGAACCGGCACCCGAGGCCACCACTGAGCCTGAATCACCTGTGGACCCTGATGCCGGCAACGACAATCCTGCGCCGGACATCAGTGGCGCCAGGCCTTGATCCTGAAAAAACATCAGGCATAAAAAAACGGGCAGTCACCGCAAGGGGCTGCCCGTTTTTCATGGTGCGTACGAATCAGAGATCGTCTTTGTCGAAGCGCCGTGCTTCACGTTGCAACTGATAGACGAAACGCTCGACATTGCGCGCCGCCGGGCCGCTGATGTTGTGAAAGCGCAGGCCGGCGAAGGTGATGTTGAGTTTTTCTTCGAAGTGCAGGTAACGCAGCTCGACCGCTGCTGGCTGGTTGCCGAACAGCGGCGGGGCGATCAGGCGATCATAGACCTGGCCCAGTTGCAGACGGTCGGTGATGTCGCCTTCGAAACGCAGCTTGCAGCCAGTGGCGGAAATATCCAGCAGTTTGCCACCGATCGGCGACTTGAGCTTTTCGCCGCCCAGTTCGACGCTCACCAGATCGGTCAGCTTCAGCGCCGCGCGGAAGGCGTTTCGGCGCTGGTGATAGACCACTTCGGTGGGCATCTCGCCGACATAGAAGCGGTCACCGTCGGATTCCTTGATGTCCAGCGTGCCGTTGTATTCCCAGGCGATGCGCACGCCTTCGTGGAAGCCTTCGACCTTGAACGGCTCGCCGGCCAGCAGGAAGCGCTCGCCATCGCGCGGGATCATTTCGTCCAGGGCAATGGTGGCGGTTTCCCGGTCGACCTTGATCAGGTAGCTCTGGAAGCGCTGGCTGCGCTCGTGAAAGGTGATGATCAGCGGATCGTGGCTCTCTTGCAGCTGGCGCAGATTGCTGGAGATCTCCAGGGGCGTGGTAAGCACCTTTGGGGGCTGCGGAGCGTCATCATTGGACACGTTAAATCAATCTCCAGACAAATTTTGACTACGGCTGGCCAGTATTTTGCCAGCATGTATCGCGCGTTGATAGGGCGCAAGCATAGAAGAAAGCATCACGCCTGGCTGAGCGCGCGCGGTTTCTGCAGTTTGGAGAATGTGCCGCTGGCATCGTAGAGCGCGGGAGGCTCGCCACCGGTGAGGATTTTCAGCTGATTGGCCGTGGCGGCCTGCTGCATCACGATCGACTGGCCATTCTTGACGTTAGCCGCCTGGCACTGGGCGATCAGGTCCGTCAGGACTTCGCTCTGGCTCAGCAACTGCTCGCCGATGCTCGACTGGCTGGCCAGTTGTTCGAGGCCCTGGCGGTCGAGCGACAGATTGAGGCTGGCGAGGATTTCGCTGCGCTTGCGGCCATGCTGCTCGAGCAGAATGATCAATGCCTGTTTGCGCGCCAGAATTTCTTCCAGCAGGGGCATGTCGCGACCGTGCAAGGCGAGGGACTCGGTATGCAGTAACTCCAGCAGTTGTTGAGCTGGAGCAAAGTCGTCGGTGATCAGTTGCAATAAAGTAGTGTCGTGCATGGCTGGCCTTGGGTTTTAAGCGTCCAAAAGCCTGGCGCAGGCCGAGGCCTAGCGCTGGGCTTCGAAGTTGAGCAGTTTGCTGGCTACACGGTTGCTGTCGACTTTATAGCTGCCATCGGCAATCGCTGCTTTCAACTCGGCCACGCGGGCTTTGTCGACGGCAGGCTGATCGCGCAGCTTGTCAGTGACCTTCTGCAACTGTTGAGCCTCATTGCTGAGGTGTACCGATTCCCCGCTTTTTGCGGTACTGGCCTGTTCGGCCGGGGTATTCAGCGGCGCGGAGGTGCCGCTTTCGGCGGTTTCCTTGGGCGCGCTGGTACGTGTACTGCCCGTAAGTGACGAGGAGCTGTTCAAACGGCTGAAATCGATGACCATGTTAAAAACCTCTGGGAATTTGGACGCTTGCCATGTTCTCGGCCATCCCCTGGAAAACTTTAGGCTCTTTTACCAATGAGCCTGCATGCGCCGTACAGATCCTGCTGCGGCACAGTTTAGGGAACAGCCGGGGTCGGCGCCAGTTTTCTCCTAGCCTGTTTTACATGGCCACTTCCACCTGGCCCGGCGCCATGACCTGCGCCTTGATGACCCGTTGGGAATTGAGGTTTTTCACTCGAATCTGTTCTTTCAGGCCGCCATTGGACAGGGCTTCGCCCGGCATGCGCACGGCCAGTGTGCCGCTACGGGCGGTAATCACCACTTGATCGCCTTTGCGAACGACTTCCGCCTGTTCCAGATGCACAAGGGTAATCACCTGATCGGCGACCGTTGGTCGGGTCAATTTCTGCCCGATCGCCTCATCCACCGACGTCAGGAAGCCCTGATTGATCTGACTGACATCATGCTCGCGCAGGGTCACGTCCTGGGGCTCGATGATCCCGGCGCGCTTGAGCGGGCGAGTGGTGGTCACGACCTCGCGAAACAGGCGGACTTGAGCGGGTACGAACACGGTCCAGGGCGATGCGCCTTCACAACGGACCTTGACTGTCACTCGACCCAAAGGACGCCCCGGACTCTCCAGGGACGCTGTCAATTCCTTGTCGCACATAGGCATGCGCATGCGCGGATCGAGCTGCTTGACCTCGATTTCATAACGCCCTTCCGTTTGACTGGTGGCCAGATAGTCTTCTACGGTGAATTCAAGAAAGCCCTGAGTGACGCCGATAAGCATGTCAGGCAAGGTAACCGCATCAGCACTGGCAGGGCTGCCCGCAAAAAACAGGCAAACGGCGGACATCGCGCAAAGTCCTCTGCGGATAGGGGATGTCAGGCGTCGGAAAAATGTCGTTTGAGTGTTCATACGAGTTAAAAAGCAAGCGCCGTGCCGTTTAGCAATGAATGTGCGTCGCAACAACACTTGGCGTTGGTGTAGGAGTCTGGGCATGGCTGGTGTAATGGATTCGGTGAACCAGCGCACGCAACTGGTAGGGCAGAATCGCCTGGAGCTGTTGTTGTTCCGTCTCGACGGCCAGCAGCTCTACGGGATCAACGTGTTCAAGGTTCGGGAAGTGCTGCAGTGCCCGCAACTGACGTTGATGCCCAAGTCCAGTCCTGTCGTGTGCGGGGTGGCGAATATCCGGGGGGCGACCATTCCGATCCTCGATCTGGCAATGGCGACCGGCTCCGGTGCGTTGAAAGACAAGAACAGTCCGTTCGTGATCATCACGGAATACAACACCAAGACCCAGGGTTTCCTGGTGCGCTCGGTGGAACGTATCGTCAACATGAACTGGGAAGAGATCCATCCGCCACCCAAGGGCACCGGTCGCGATCATTACCTGACCGCTGTGACTCGGGTGGACAATCAGTTAGTCGAAATCATCGACGTCGAGAAGGTGCTGGCGGAAGTCGCACCGACGCCGGAAGCGATTTCGGTCGGCGTTGTTGATGTCGAGACACAGAGCAAGGCATTGTCGTTGCGGGTGCTGACGGTCGATGACTCGTCGGTGGCGCGCAAGCAGGTGACGCGTTGCCTGCAGACGGTCGGCGTCGAAGTGGTGGCGCTGAACGACGGCAAGCAGGCGCTGGATTACCTGCGCAAGCTGGTCGATGAGGGCAAGAAGCCGGAAGAAGAGTTCCTGATGATGATCTCCGACATCGAGATGCCGGAGATGGACGGGTACACCCTGACGGCGGAAATCCGCGGCGACCCTCGCATGCAAAAGCTTCATATCATCCTGCATACTTCGTTGTCGGGTGTGTTCAACCAGGCGATGGTCAAGAAGGTCGGTGCCGATGACTTCCTGGCCAAATTCCGTCCTGATGACCTGGCATCCCGGGTAGTCGACCGGATCAAAGCAGCAGATATCAGCTAGGGACTTTCCGTCCCTGGCGGTCAACACGATTTAAGAGGCGGCATCATTTGTCTACGGGTAATTTGGATTTCGAACAGTTCCGGGTCTTCCTGGAAAAAGCCTGTGGCATTTTGCTCGGTGAAAACAAGCAGTACCTGGTCTCGAGCCGTCTCAACAAACTGATGGAGCAGCAAGGCATCAAGTCCCTGGGTGAGCTGGTACAGCGCATCCAGACCCAGCCGCGCAGCGGTTTGCGCGAGCAGGTGGTCGATGCCATGACGACCAACGAAACCCTGTGGTTTCGCGACACCTATCCGTTTGAAGTCTTGAAGAACAAGGTGCTGCCCGAGGCGATCAAGGCCGCTCCCAACCAGCGTCTGCGGATCTGGTCGGCGGCCTGCTCGTCGGGTCAGGAACCCTATTCGCTGTCGATGTCGATCGACGAGTTCGAGCGGACCAACATCGGTCAGTTGAAGATGGGCGTGCAGATCGTCGCCACGGATCTGTCCGGCAGCATGCTGACCAACTGCAAGACCGGCGAGTACGACAGCCTGGCGATCGGTCGCGGTCTGTCCGCCGATCGCCTGCAGCGCTATTTCGACCCGAAAGGGCCGGGGCGCTGGGTGATCAAGGCGCCGATCAAGAACCGGGTGGAGTTCCGCTCGTTCAACCTGCTCGACAGCTACGCCAGTCTTGGCAAGTTCGACATCGTGTTCTGCCGCAACGTGCTGATCTACTTCTCCGCCGAGGTGAAGAAAGACATCCTGTTGCGCATTCACAGCACGCTGAAGCCGGGCGGTTATCTGTTCCTCGGCGCATCCGAAGCGCTGAACGGTTTGCCGGACCATTACCAGATGGTCCAGTGCAGCCCGGGGATCATTTACCAGGCGAAGTGACTGACACCGGCAATACAAAAAAGCGGGAGTCCTCAGGGGCTCCCGTTTTTTTATGCCTGAGGTTTTTTGCGGTGGCGGCAAGCGGCAGAAAAGCGGCATCCGGCGGAAACCCGTTGCCGCTTTTCTGGCATTGCCGCCTTGCCGATCCCCTGCAAAGCCCCGGAAACCGGGGCTTTTTAAAACTGGCACGACGCTTGCTATATCCCTGTTACGAAAAACCCGGTCACCTGAAGGTTCCCGACATGAGCATCAGCTTCGATAAAGCGCTCGGAATTCACGAAAAAGCCCTGGGCTTCCGCGCCCAGCGTGCCGAAGTCCTGGCCAACAACATCGCCAACGCCGACACCCCGAACTACAAGGCTCGGGATCTGGATTTCTCCAAAGTGCTCGAAGCACAGAGCCAGAAGAACGCCAACGGCACCATCGCCCTGAACATGACCAACAGCCGTCACATCGAAGCTGAAGGCCTGGGCAATGGCGACGAGTCGCTGATGTATCGCACGCCGATGCAGCCGTCGATCGACCAGAACACCGTTGACGCCCAGCTGGAACAGTCGAACTACGCGGAAAACGCCGTCGGCTTCCAGGCCAGCTTCACGCTGCTCAACAGCAAATTCAAAGGGCTGGTGTCAGCCCTGCGCGGAGAGTAATCCATGTCCCTGTCCAGCGTTTTCAACATTGCCGGCAGCGGCATGAGCGCCCAGACCACGCGTCTCAACACCGTGGCTTCGAACATTGCCAACGCCGAAACCGTCTCGTCGAGCATCGACCAGACCTATCGCGCCCGTCACCCGGTGTTCGCCACCATGTTCCAGGGCGGCCAGAGCGGCGGCAGCAACTCGCTGTTCCAGAACCAGGACGCCGCAGGCCAGGGCGTGCAGGTGCTCGGCGTGGTCGAAGACCAGAGCAACCTCGAGGCGCGCTACGAGCCGAACCATCCGGCCGCCGACGCCAAGGGCTACGTCTACTACCCGAACGTCAACGTGGTGGAAGAAATGGCCGACATGATTTCTGCGAGCCGTTCGTTCCAGACCAACGCCGAAATGATGAACACGGCCAAAACCATGATGCAGAAGGTACTGACCCTCGGTCAGTAATAAGGGGCGACTGCCATGAGTGTTACCGATACCACCAGCAGCCTGAGCATGAAGGACATCCTGGCGAACTCGTCGAAAAAGACCAGTTCGACAGCTGATGGCATTGCTTCGGCCACTAACAGCTCCACCGGCGGCCAGACCCTGGGCAAGGACGCGTTCCTGCAACTGCTGG
The DNA here is from genome assembly GCF_046097675.1 of Pseudomonas sp. UV AK001. Taxonomy (NCBI): domain Bacteria; kingdom Pseudomonadati; phylum Pseudomonadota; class Gammaproteobacteria; order Pseudomonadales; family Pseudomonadaceae; genus Pseudomonas; species Pseudomonas sp. UV AK001. The sequence continues at coordinate 369,958 of NZ_JBJUVZ010000007.1, read as the reverse complement.
TGACCCAGCTGAAAAACCAGAACCCGCTCGACCCGCAGGACAACAGCGCATTCGTTGCCCAGCTGGCGCAGTTCAGCAGCCTCGAGGGTATTACCACTCTCAACAGCACCGTGAGTTCTCTGGCCGGCAACTACAACTCGTCGCAAGCCCTGCAGGCTTCGTCGCTGGTCGGCCGCAACGTGATCGTGCAGACCAACTCGGTCCAGCTCGACGATCCGAGCAAAGGCATGACCGGCTCGGTCACCGTTCCGTCGTCGATTGCCGGCGGTACTGTCACCATCAGCGACAGCAGCGGCACGGCGATTCGCACCATCGACCTGGGCAGTCGCGCCGCAGGCGCCGCGAGCTTCACCTGGGACGGCAAGGACAAGGACGGCAACCTGGTCAAGACCGGTACCTATACCGTCAAGGCCAACGCGTCGATCAATGGCACCTCGACCGATATGGCGACCTACCTGCCGGCCACCGTTACCAGCGTGACGATCAGCCAGACCGGTGGCGAGCTGATGCTCAACCTGTCCGGCAAGGGCACCGTTGCCCTGTCCAAAGTACAAACCATTGGTATATAGAGCCGACTAACCGGCACAAAGGAGTGGAATATGTCTTTCAATATCGGCCTTAGCGGTCTCTATGCAGCCAACAAGCAACTGGACGTGACCGGCAACAACATCGCCAACGTCGCGACCGCCGGTTTCAAATCGTCCCGTGCAGAATTCGAAGACGTCTACTCGGCGACTCGCCTGGGTAGCGGCAGCAAGGTCATCGGTAACGGCGTGCGCCTGGCCAACGTTTCCCAGCAGTTCACCCAGGGTGACATCAACAACACCGGTAACGTGCTGGACATGGGCATCAACGGCTCCGGTTTCTTCACCATGAGCAACAACGGCTCGATTTCCTATACCCGTGCCGGTACGTTCAAGGTCGACGACAAGGGTTTCATCACCAACACAGACTACACCTCGCGCCTGCAAGGTTATGGCGTGGATGCCAACGGCAAGATCATCAACGGCGTACTGACCGACCTGAAGATCGACACCTCGAACCTGGCGCCGAAGTCGACTTCGTCGGTGACGTCGACCATCAACCTGAATTCGTCGGAGAAGCCGATCGACCAGACGGCGTTCCCGTTCGATCCGGCCAAGCTCGAGTCGTACACCAAGTCGTTCAGCACGCCGATCTATGACACCCAGGGCAACTCCCACGTCATGGATCAGTACATGGTGAAAACCTCCGACAACACCTGGAAGGTTTACACCCTGGTAGACGGACGCAACCCGGATGCAACCGGCAGCAACCCGGTCACTACGCCTCCTGTCGCGTCGACCCTGACGTTCGACAGCGCAGGCAAATTGGTGCAGGTCAGCACACCAAACCCGGCGGACCCGGCCAACCCGATCATCAGCAGTGACTTGAAGCTCACTAACTGGAAACCGGGCACCGTAACCAACGGCGTCTTTACACCTAACGGTGCAGCAGCCAACCCGAATGGTGTGACCATTTCCCTGGCCAAGACCACTCAATACAACGCTGACACCGCGCGTTCGATCCCGACTCAGGATGGTTATGCCACCGGCCAGATCACCAACCTGACCATCGACGGCACCGGTACCCTGTTCGCCAACTTCAGCAACAACCAGAACAAGGCGATCGGCCAGGTTGCGCTGGCCAGCTTCACCAACGAACAAGGCCTGCAAGCGATCGGCGGCACCAGCTGGAAGGAAACCTTCGCGTCGGGGGTTCCGGGTTATGACGCTCCGGAAACCGGTACTCTGGGTTCTATCCAGTCCAACTCGCTGGAAGAATCCAACGTTAACCTGACAAACGAACTGGTAGACCTGATCAAGGGCCAGAGCAACTATCAGGCGAACGCCAAGACCATCTCCACTCAGAGCACCATCATGCAGACCATCATTCAGATGACCTGATATCGATGCTTTGTAAAAAGCTGTAACGGAAAGCCCCTCTTTGAGGGGCTTTCTAGTTTAATGCGCGCGCCGGGGCCACTCGCCCGCAGCATTCGCATTTGCGCTGGCGTATTCACACGCCTGCTCACGCTATACCCGGGCGCCAATGAGCGGTTCGCCCAACCACAGACAGGGATGTAACGATTACTTCATGGTTTTTTTCTCTCGCTCCCGAATCGTGTTCGGGACGCTGCCCGTTATTGCCTTGCTGGTCTGGTTTGTATGGGGCCAGGGCTGGGGCACCACTCCAACGAAATTCCTGACAGCGACCGTCACTGTTGAAGATCTGGAAGAGACCGTATTGGCCAGTGGTACGGTCAAACCCTTTCAGCAGGTCAGCGTCGGCGCACAAGTCAATGGGCAACTCCAGAGTCTGAAAGCCGGGTTGGGCGATACGGTGCGCCAGGGCCAGCTGTTGGCTGAGATCGACCCGTTGTTGCCACAGAATGAATTGCTCAAGTCCCGGGCTGCGTTGCTCAGTGTCCGGGCGCAATACAAAGCCCGGCAGGCGATGATCCGCCAGTACGAACTTGATTTTCGTCGCAAGCAAAGCCTGGTTGCCCGTGACGCCGGATCGCGGTCCGATCTGGAAATTGCCGAGGCACAGTTGCAAAGTTCACGGGCCGAGCTGGCATCCCTGGCTGCGCAGATTTCCCAGGCGGAGATAGAAATCAGGATTGCCGAAGTCAACCTCGGATATACGCGGATCAGTGCGCCGATGGACGGCGAGGTCATTGCTGTGGTGACCAGGCAGGGCCAGACCGTCGTTTCCGCACAGAGTGTCCCGACATTGCTGATACTTGCCCGTCTGGACCGGATGACGGTCGAAGCACGAATCTCGGAAGCGGACGTGGTTCGGGTCAAGGCGGGCCAGACCGTGTCCTTCAATATTCTGGGTGATCCGGACCGGCGTTTTACCAGCCATATACGAGCGGTAGAACCGGCGCCCGAGTCCATTGCCCGGCAGGATCAAATGCAGGGTGGCGGTGGCTCGACTGCCGGTGGCGCCGATGCCGCGGTGTATTACAACGCGCTGTTTGACGTACCCAATGACGATCGTTCGTTGCGCACCTCGATGACGGCGCAGGTCAGCGTTCTGCTCGACTCGGTGCCCAAAGCCACAACGGTCTCGGTGGCTGCCCTGGGCAAGCGTGTCGCTGATGGTCGCTACGAAGTGCGCCGACTGGTTGATGGTCGGGCTCAGACGGTGCTGGTGACAACCGGGTTGCGAAATGACCTGAACGTTCAGGTGCTGGACGGGCTCAAGGAAAATGATGAGGTCGTTATCGGCGAAGAGCCCGAGCCTCGATGAGCAGCGCCGATAATTTTCACGGCTGGACGCCAGGCCCCGTGAAAGACGAGCTGCCGGTCATGCCGTTGTTGGCTCTTGAGGGCGTGCAGCGTTGGTTCGCCGATGGTGAGGCTCGGACTCATGTGCTGCGTGACGTGAATCTGACCATCGCCGCTGGTGAAATGGTAGCGATCGTCGGGCCGTCCGGCTCTGGAAAATCCAGTCTGATGAATATCCTCGGATGCCTGGATCGTCCCTCTGCTGGCCGCTACAGCATCAACGGTGCCGACATGGCCGGAATGAATAGCGATGAGCTGGCGACGCTGCGTCGTGAGCATTTCGGATTCATTTTTCAGCGCTTTCATTTGCTGTCGCATCTGAGTGCGGAGGCCAACGTTCAGGTGCCGGCCATTTACGCCGATCAGCCGTTTACCGAGCATCGGCAAAAGGCCAGGGGGCTGTTGCAGCGTCTCGGGCTGGGTCAGCGCATGCTGCATCGGCCAGGACAACTTTCCGGTGGACAGCAGCAGCGGGTCAGCATTGCCCGTGCCCTCATCAATGGCGGCGCGATTGTTTTGGCCGACGAGCCCACCGGCTCGCTGGATTCGCGCAGTGGCGAGGAGGTGATGGCGATCCTGCGCGAGCTGCATCGCAGCGGTCACACGATCATTATCGTGACCCATGACTCGCAGGTGGCGCAGTGCGCAGACCGCATCATCGAAATCCATGACGGCGAAATTGTCAGTGATCGTTTGAATGCCGACCGCAAGGTGCTGGCGGCGCCGGTCACCGAGCCAGGCGACAGCCCGCACACCAAGGGGGACGACGCGACAGCGGTGCATTGGCGCCGCTTCAGCGAGGCCTTCAAGATGGCCTGGATCTCTCTGCGCAGCCATCGCATGCGCACATTGCTGACCATGCTGGGGATCGTCATCGGTATTGCCTCGGTGGTTTCGGTGGTAGCGCTGGGGCAGGGCGCACAGACCCGAGTGCTGCGTGATATCAGTGCGATGGGCACCAATACCATCGATGTTTATCCGGGCAAGGATTGGGGGGATGAGCAGGCAGCTTCAATCCGGACATTGCAGCCCGTCGACTTGCGGATCATCCAGGCGCAGTCCTGGGTAGACAGTGTTTCTGCGATGGTCAGTGGCAGCCGGACGATTCGTTACCGCAATCTGCATGTCAGTGCCACGGTCAATGGTGTCAGTCAGGATTACTTTCAGGTGATGGGCATCCGCGTGAGCCAGGGCGCCATGTTCAATGCAAGTGATGTGGTACGGCGCGCTCAGACGCTGATCATCGACCACAACACTCGACAGCGGCTGTTCAAGGACTGGGAGCAACCGCTGGGCAAAGTCATCCTGGTTGGTGGCCTGCCTTGCACGGTGGTGGGGGTCATGGAAAGTCGCGATGACGGTTTTTCAGGGCCGAGCCTGCAAGTCTATTTGCCTTATACGACGGTGATGGGGCGGTTGTTGGGGCAGAGCCATTTCAATTCGATCAAGGTTCGGCTCAAGGAGCAGGTTGCCAGTCCTGCAGCAGAGCAAGCGCTGCAGACATTGTTGGTGGCACGTCATGGGCGCGCGGATTTCTTCCTCAGCTCCAGCGACAGCATCCTTAAAATCGTGCAGAAAACCACGGACACCCTGACGCTGCTGATCTCTGCCGTGGCGTTCATTTCACTCTTGGTCGGTGGTATCGGGGTGATGAACATCATGCTGGTATCGGTCACCGAGCGCACCCGGGAGATTGGTATCCGCATGGCCGTCGGCGCGCGGCGCGCGGACATCCTGCAGCAGTTTTTGATCGAGGCTGTGCTGGTCTGTCTGCTGGGGGGCTTGCTGGGTGTCCTGCTTTCGTTGTTGATCAGCCAGGTGTTCGGCTACTTCGTGCAGACAATCGTTATGGAGTTCACCGCTTTGGCCATGATTTCAGCGTGCTTGTGTTCGCTGCTGGTCGGAGTGTTGTTCGGTTATATCCCGGCGCGCAATGCCGCCCGGCTTGATCCCATTCAGGCGTTGTCCCGAGAATGAAGTACATGAAACGCAAGTGGATATGGGCATTGCCATTACCTTTGTTGTTGGGGGGCTGTAGCGCTCTGCTGCACAGCGAGTACCGTCAGCCGGAAGTGAAGACGCCGGCCTTCTGGTTTGGTGACGCATCCGGTGAGCGGTCATTGAGTGTGCGAGATCGATGGTGGGAAACGTTTGATGATCCACGTCTGAACGCCTTGATCGACGACGCCCTGGCGCGCAATAACGATCTTGCAGTTGCTGCACTCAGAGTGCGTCGGGCAGCGCTACAGGCAGGACTCACCGGCACCAATATCACGCCCGATCTGGACGTGGGGGCGGGAGCGGACTGGAGCAGGAATCTACATCGAGACAATTCAGGCCAGCGTCGGTTTACCACGAGCTCTTCGGTGCGTTACGAAGTCGACTTGTGGGGGCGGCTGGCGAGTACGCGCGATGCCGGGCAATGGGCGCTGTTGGCGACCGACTTTGATCGGCGTGCCAGTGCGCTGAGCCTGGTGGGTACGACGGCGCGCCTGTATTGGAAAATCGGCCTGTTCAGCGAACTGACCCAATCAGCGCGGGAAAGTATCCGGTACGCCGAACAGACGTTGGAACTGGTGCAGTCCCAGCGTCTGGCGGGTGCGGCGACCGGGCTTGAAGAGGCGCAAGCCGAGCAGGTCCTGGCCACGCAGCGTGCTGTATTGAGCGATTATCTGCAGCAACTTGAAGTGGCGCGCAACGCGCTGGCTATTGTCTTTGATCAGGCGCCCGAGCATCGATTTGCAGAACTTGTGCAGTTACCTTCGACGACTTTGGCGAGTGTGCCGGCAGGCTTGCCGGCTGATCTGGTTGATCGACGCCCGGATCTGCAGGCGGCCGAGTGGCGATTACGCCAGGCGCTGTCGAACTATGACGCAACGCGTGCCAGTTTCTATCCTGCGTTCACACTGACTGGCGGTCTGGCGACTGGCGGTAGTCGGGAGTTAAGCCAAGTACTCAACAACCCTGTCGGACTATTGGGCGTTGGTATCAGTCTGCCGTTTGTTCAGTGGAATGTTCGCAAGTACACAGTGGGTATATCGGCGGTGGATTATGAGGTGGCGATAATCGATTTTCGCCAAAGTCTTTATGTCGCGCTGGCGGAAGTTGAAGATGCGCTATCGGCGCAAGTGCAGTTTGCTGATCAGGGGATGCGGCGAGAGCAGGCTCTGGCCGCTGCAATAAAAGCCGAAGGGTTGGCCGAAATTCGTTATCGCAGCGGGCAAACGGGTATCAAGGAGTGGCTGGATCTGCAAGAGAGCCGTCGTGCTGCGCAAATTTCACTGGCGCAGAATCGCTTCGAGCGACTGCAGGCGCAAATGGGGCTGTATCTGGCGCTGGGCGGAGGCTTCGCGCGTTAATTTATTGCGCAGACAAACGTTAACTTGTTGGAACGTTATTTTTAATTAAGGAAGATTGTGTCGCGTGTCTGGTTTTAGTTAGCGTATTTCTTTGATTCAGATCAATTTTTATATGCAGTTGAAGTTGTAGGGTTTTGTGTGTCTGTTGAATTGTTGTGGATTTATTTAACCGGAAAATAGTTTTGGTTGTTGCTGTTTTCTTTGTTGTTTTTAATTGTTTCTCAATGTAAGGTGCGCGCTCTTTCATCAGGGTCTTGATGAAGGGGTGAGTGTTCGGTTGCAACGCTCTTACTGTTGTCTCGGGTTGTGTCGGCAAGATGATGAACTATGAAGTTATTGCGCTGACGGCCGTTTGAGACATTTATTTGAAATGGAGATCGTTATGTCGCTGCGTATTGGTTTTGGTCTGACTTTGGCCGCAAGTTTGCTGTTGGGTGCAGTCGTTGTTCAAGCTGCTCCGGCTTCCTGGTGGCTTTATGAGTCGGCTTCGACCGGCCGTACTATGTGCAGCAACGTTCCGCAAGCCAGTGGCTGGGTTCGTGTTGCCGGTCCTTACAATAACGGCGGCTGCCGATAGTAAGCACCAATAAGGAGGTTCCTTCTGTGAAGGGGCCTTTTTTGTATCGGCTGAACACAGTTCGTTAGAGCCTTGGTGTTTGGCAGACAAAAGAAAACCCCCGACAAACCAGAAGTCTGTCGGGGGTTTTCTTTTGTCTGGAGGAATCAGGCGTCTCGCAACGCCCGATTCAGCTCAGCTTATTGGCAAGCTTCGCAATCCGGCTCGTCGATGGCGCAGGCCTTCGGTACTGGAGCAGGGCCGGCTGGCGCTGCCAGGACCGAATCGTCACCGTGGTTGCCGCCGCTGGAAACAGCGTTCAGCTTGCCGGTGTTGATGGTCGACTTCTCGGTGCTGGTCGCGGCCAGGGCACGGAGGTAGTAGGTGGTTTTCAGACCACGGTACCAGGCCATGCGGTAGGTCACGTCCAGCTTCTTGCCCGATGCGCCGGCGATGTACAGGTTCAGCGACTGGGCCTGGTCGATCCACTTCTGACGACGGCTGGCGGCGTCAACGATCCACTTGGTGTCCACTTCGAACGCGGTCGCGTAGAGCTCTTTGAGTTCTTGCGGGATGCGCTCGATCTGCTGAACCGAACCGTCGTAGTACTTCAGGTCGTTGATCATGACCGAGTCCCACAGACCGCGAGCCTTCAGGTCGCGAACCAGGTACGGGTTGATCACGGTGAATTCGCCCGACAGGTTCGATTTCACATACAGGTTCTGGTAGGTCGGTTCGATCGACTGCGATACGCCGGTGATGTTGGCGATGGTTGCGGTCGGTGCGATGGCCATGATGTTCGAGTTACGGATGCCTTTCTGTACACGGGCGCGAACCGGTGCCCAGTCCAGGGACTCGGTCAGGTCGACGTCGATGTACTTCTGGCCACGTGCTTCGATCAGGATCTGTTGCGAATCCAGTGGCAGCACGCCTTTGGACCACAGCGAACCCTGGAACGTCTCGTACGAGCCGCGCTCGTCAGCCAGGTCGCAGGACGCCTGGATCGCGTAGTAGCTGACCGCTTCCATCGACTTGTCGGCGAACTCGACGGCAGCGTCGGAACCGTAAGGGATGTGCTGCAGGTACAGCGCGTCCTGGAAGCCCATGATGCCCAGGCCGACCGGACGGTGGCGGAAGTTGGAGTTCTTCGCCTGCGGTACCGAGTAGTAGTTGATGTCGATCACGTTGTCGAGCATGCGCACGGCAACGTCGATGGTGCGCTTGAGTTTGGCGGTGTCCAGCTTGCCGTCGACGATGTGGTTCGGCAGGTTGATCGAGCCCAGGTTGCAGACCGCGATCTCGTCCTTGTTGGTGTTCAGGGTGATCTCGGTGCACAGGTTCGAGCTGTGAACCACGCCGACGTGCTGCTGCGGGCTGCGCAGGTTGCACGGGTCCTTGAACGTCAGCCATGGGTGGCCGGTTTCGAACAGCATCGACAGCATCTTGCGCCACAGGTCTTTGGCCTGGATGGTCTTGAACAGCTTGACCTTGCCCGGGTACTCGGTCAGGGCTTCGTAATACTCGTAGCGCTCTTCGAAGGCCTTGCCGGTCAGGTCGTGCAGGTCCGGTACTTCGGACGGCGAGAACAGGGTCCACTTGCCATCATCGAAGACACGCTTCATGAACAGGTCAGGGATCCAGTTGGCGGTGTTCATATCGTGGGTACGACGACGATCATCACCGGTGTTCTTGCGGAGTTCGATGAACTCTTCGATGTCCATGTGCCAGGTTTCCAGGTAGGCACACACAGCGCCTTTGCGCTTGCCACCCTGGTTAACGGCAACGGCGGTGTCGTTCACCACTTTCAGGAACGGAACCACGCCCTGGGACTTGCCGTTGGTGCCCTTGATGTACGAACCCAGTGCACGAACCGGAGTCCAGTCGTTGCCCAGGCCACCGGCGAATTTCGACAGCATGGCGTTGTCGTGGATCGCGTGGTAGATGCCCGACAGGTCATCCGGAACGGTGGTCAGGTAGCAGCTCGACAGCTGTGGACGCAGGGTGCCGGCGTTGAACAGGGTCGGGGTCGAAGCCATGTAGTCGAACGAGGACAGCAGGTTGTAGAACTCGATCGCACGGTCTTCTTTCTGCTTCTCTTCGATCGCCAGGCCCATGGCCACGCGCATGAAGAAGATCTGCGGCAGTTCGAAACGCACGCCATCCTTGTGGATGAAGTAACGGTCGTACAGGGTCTGCAGGCCCAGGTAGGTGAATTGCTGGTCACGCTCGTGGTTGATCGCCTTGCCCAGTTTTTCCAGGTCGAAGGAGGCCAGCACAGGGTTCAGCAGTTCGAACTCGATACCTTTGGCGACGTAGGCCGGCAGTGCCTTGGCGTACAGGTCGGCCATCTCGTGGTGGGTCGCGCTCTCGGCGACGCCCAGGAAACCCAGGCCTTCGGCACGCAGGGTGTCCATCAGCAGGCGGGCGGTCACGAACGAGTAGTTCGGCTCGCGCTCGACCAGGGTACGGGCGGTCATTACCAGCGCGGTGTTGACGTCGTTCAGGGCCACGCCGTCGTACAGGTTCTTCAGGGTTTCGCGCTGGATCAGGTCGCCGTCGACTTCAGCCAGACCTTCGCAGGCTTCGGTGACGATGGTGTTCAGGCGGCCCATGTCCAGCGGCGCGAGGCTGCCGTCGGCGCGGGTGATGCGGATCGACGGGTGCGCCTGAACCGGAGCATCGGCGGTGGTGCGGGTGGCGCGTTCCTTGGAACGGGCGTCGCGGTAGATCACGTAGTCGCGAGCCACTTTCTGCTCGCCGGCACGCATCAGGGCCAGTTCGACCTGGTCCTGGATTTCTTCGATGTGGATGGTGCCGCCCGAAGGCATGCGACGCTTGAAGGTCGCGGTGACCTGTTCGGTCAGGCGGGCAACGGTGTCGTGGATTCGCGACGAAGCGGCAGCGGTGCCGCCCTCAACTGCGAGAAACGCTTTGGTGATAGCGACGGTGATCTTGTCATCGGTGTAAGGAACGACAGTGCCATTACGCTTGATCACACGCAGTTGGCCTGGCGCGGTGGCAGCCAGATCCGAATTCGAATCGGCGGCCTGCGGCAAGGTGCCCTGCGGGTTCTCGCGAGTTGTGTCGGTTTGCATGGGTGTCTCCACGTTCTCTATGTTTGTTTGGGCACCATCACGGTGCCCACCGTTCCGTCCTGAAGCACTACGACCGGCCAGCGCCGGGTAACGACTTCGGGACAGTTCAGGAAGTGGGCCTTGTGGGCGCCGCTTCCATGCCGAAGTCTTCGGTCCGCGCGATACGCGTGAAACCGCATTCCTTTCGGGGAGCAGTTTCGGACTGCAACACCCGTACCGTTTACGCCGTGATCGGCTGAAAAACGGTAGCCATCCGCAGGCGCGGTTTGGGCTTCTGAAAATACGTTTGGTTCAACCCGACAATGGCAATAAAAAGCCTTGAATTCACTGTCCGGTTTGTGTTTGGTTTTTGGCGCGAACCCCTACATGTAGGGTTTTTTTGGGCGCGGGCTACAAGATAATGCGTTTTGGGGGGCGATTGCAACGGACAGCCTGTGGATAACCCTGTGCGTAAATTGTGTGCGAAACAGGGAAAACCTTTGTAGGCCGTGAACCTGCTGAGCTAGACCGTTTGTCACTGTTTTTTCGCCGGGAAAAACGCTTCAGCGGATTTTTAAGGGCGCGAACCCTATCACAAAAAACGGCCTTGTCCGAACGCATTTACCGACTTGTGTTCTCGCTGTACGCCGTTTATACAATCGGCCCTGACACACGCATTCTTATCCTCCTTAAAGATGACAAAAAGACGGGAGGATCCTTCCTTTATTCGCAGCATCGGCAAGCAGAGGTCACCCGTGGAGCAAGAAGCCTGGCAGGTATTGATAGTCGAGGACGACCAGCGTCTGGCCGAACTGACCCGCGAATACCTGCAAGCCAACGGATTGCGCGTGGAGATCGAAGGCAACGGGGCGCTGGCGGCGGCGCGGATCATCAAGGAACAGCCGGATCTGGTGATCCTCGATCTGATGCTCCCCGGTGAAGACGGCCTGAGCATCTGCCGCAAGGTGCGCGACCAGTACGACGGGCCGATCCTCATGCTGACCGCGCGCACCGACGACGCCGACCAGATCCTCGGTCTCGACATCGGCGCCGATGATTACGTGTGCAAACCGGTGCGCCCGCGTCTGTTGCTGGCGCGTATCCAGGCGCTGTTGCGACGCAGTGACGCACCGGAGCCGGCGGCGGGCAAACCTCGCCGTCTGCAATTCGGCCCGCTGGTGGTGGACAATGCCTTGCGCGAAGCCTGGCTGAGCGACAGCGGCATCGAGTTGACCAGCGCCGAATTCGATCTGCTGTGGCTGCTGGTGTCCAACGCCGGACGCATCCTGTCGCGGGAAGAAATCTTCACTGCGTTGCGCGGCATCGGCTACGACGGCCAGGACCGCTCGATCGATGTGCGCATCTCGCGCATCCGCCCGAAAATCGGCGACGACCCCGATCACCCGCGCCTGATCAAGACCGTGCGCAGCAAAGGTTATCTGTTCGTGCCTGAAGCCTGCGTAGAACTGCCGCTGTGAATTCGATCTTCCTGCGCATCTATGGCGGCATGTGCGCGGCGCTGATTCTGGTGGCGGTGCTCGGCGTACTGGCGCTGCACCTGCTTAACCAGGTACGCAGCGAGCAATACCGCGAACGTCTGGCCCACGGCACGTTTTCGCTGATGGCGGACAACCTGCAACCGATGAACGAGACCGAGCGCCACCGCGCCTTGCTGGTCTGGGAGCGGCTGCTGGGGATTCCGCTGACGTTGCAGACGTTCACCCAGACCGATCTCGACCTCACCCAGCGCACCCGCGTGCAGCGCGGGCAAGCCCTGGTGGAGCAGACCGGGCCGCATGCGGCAAAGGTTTATCGACTGGTCAGCGACAAGGAGCAGTTGGTGCTGGTCGGCGAGGTGCAACAGATCAGCGAGCAACTGGCCCGGGCGACCATTTATCTTTTGGCTGATGAACTGGTGCGGGTGCCGGTGGGTGAACAACCCAAACGCCTGGCACAACTAAAGGAAGAAAAAGGATTCGGCTTCGACCTGCGACTGGTCACCGTGGATGAGGCCGACATGGATGAAGACCAGAGCCGTCGCGTCTCGGAAGGCGATACGGTGATGGCGCTGGGCAAGGGCGGTGATTCGATCCGGGTGTTTGCCGGAATGGTCGGTACGCCGTGGGTTCTGGAAATCGGCCCGCTCTATCAGATGAATCCGTACCCGCCGCAATGGCTGGTGCTGATTGCCGCATTGGGTCTGACCCTGATCGGCCTCATCGTCTATTTATTGGTGCGTCAGCTCGAACGGCGTTTACGCGGCCTCGAAGCAGCGGCCACGCGCATCGCCAAGGGCAGTCTGGAAACCCGTGTGCCGGCCCGCGGCGCCGACTCGGTGGGCAAGCTGGCGGCGGCGTTCAACGGCATGGCCGAACATCTGCAACAGCTGCTGGCGATCCAGCGTGAACTGGTGCGCGCGGTATCCCACGAATTGCGCACGCCAGTGGCGCGCCTGCGATTCGGTCTGGAAATGATCGGTTCGGCCACCACTCCACAAGCGCTGGAAAAGTACCGCGAAGGCATGGACCACGACATCGAGGATCTCGACAAGCTGGTGGACGAAATGCTCACCTATGCGCGGCTGGAGCAGGGCTCGCCGGCGCTGACCTTCCAGCGCATCGACCTCGATGCACTGGTCAATCAGGTGATCGAAGAACTGGCGCCACTGCGCGCCGATGTCACGGTGCAACGCGGCTTGTGCCTGTCGGCGGCTGATTGCGACGATGCCTGGGTCGAGGCCGAGCCGCGTTACCTGCATCGGGCCTTGCAGAATCTGGTGGGCAACGCCATGCGCCATGCGCGCTCGAAGGTCACGGTCAGTTATCAGGTCGGGCAGATGCGTTGCCGGGTGGATGTCGAAGACGACGGCCCCGGTGTGCCGGAAAGTGCCTGGGAGAAAATCTTCACGCCCTTTCTGCGGCTGGACGACAGCCGTACCCGGGCGTCCGGTGGGCATGGATTGGGGCTGTCGATCGTGCGGCGGATCATTCACTGGCATGACGGCCGGGCGCTGATCGGCAAGAGCAAAAGTCTGGGCGGGGCGTGTTTCAGCCTGAGCTGGCCACGGAATCAGGAGCGGCGCTGAAACCGCTCAAGCCTGGATGCTGACCAGGCTCAACAACTGCCCGTCGTGTACGCCGAACTGTGCGTTCAGTTCGGTCCCGTTGCGCCATTCATTGGACAGGTCCGTCAGCAGGCGCAGCCTCACATGACCTTGCTCGGTCCACTCGAGCATTTCGGCGTGCTCGAAGTAGAAGCGCTGCTGGACGATCGGGTACAGCGCCTTGAACAGGCTTTCCTTTACCGAAAATGTCAGAGTCACCCACAGCGCCAGTTGATCGCGGGAACCAGCCGCCATGCGCTGCAACTCCGCTGGTGTCAGAATCTCCCCGGCCAGCCGTTCGGCCCGTTCGGCGTTGAGCAGGTTTTCCAGGTCCATGCCCAACCCGCGCCAGTGCTGTTTGTTGGCGACAATCGCCGCCGCCCGGCCGGTGCTGTGGGTGATCGAACCACAGATATGTGCCGGCCACACCGGTGCGCGATCCTCGCCAATGGCCGGGACACTGCCTGAGCCTTCCAGCTGCTCTAGCGCAGCCCGGGCGCAGACCCGCCCGGCGAGAAACTCCGCCTGACGCTTGGCCACCGAACGCTGGATGCTCGGCGGCGGCTCGATGGCGCTGCGGCGGAAGTCATCGCCGAGCAATTGCGACGGATCGAAGTGGGTGCTCAGCAGAACGGTGTCCGGCAGCACGGTCGGCAATGGCCAGTGGGCATCGAGCGGAGTACAGCAGGCGGGGAGGAGAGGACTGGAATTCATGGGGGGCATTTTGCCGGGTTGCTTTGAGGCTGGATAGTGCGCAGGTGTGGAACGTTCCCGCGCAGGGCGCGGGAACGAGTGGGCTCAGCCAAAGATTTTCTTGAAGAAGGCCTGCATGTCCGCCCAGGATTTTTCATCCGCAGCCTTGTTGTAGCCGATGTCCGGGCCACCGTGATCGCCGTGGCTCAGACGATCCGCGTCGGGGTTGGTGAAACCATGCTTGGCGCCGTCGAGGCTGACGAATTTATAGTCGGCGCCGGCCTTGTCCATTTCAGATTTGAATGCCGTGACGTTGTCGGCGGTGACCATGCTGTCCAGTGCGCCGTGTTCGACGAGGATTTTCGCCTTGACGCTGCCGGGCGTCGCCGGGGTCTTGGTGGCCAGTGCGCCGTGGAAGCTCACCACGCCGGCCAGTGGCACACCCTGACGCGCCGCATTCAATACCACGCCACCACCGAAGCAGTAGCCGATGGCGGCCAGTTTGCCGGTGTCGGTCTGTGGCTGTTTTTTCAGCAGATCGAGGCCGGCCTCGAAGCGTTTGCTGGCGGCATCGGCGTTCTGGGTGGCTGCCTGCATGAACGCCATCGCATCTTTCGGGTGCTCGGTGTTCTTGCCGTCACCGTACATGTCGATCGCCAGGGCGCTGTAGCCGAGGCCGGCGAGATCCCGGGCGCGGCGCTTGGCGTAGTCGTTCAGCCCCCACCATTCATGGACCACCACCACACCGGGGCGAGGTCCCTTGATCGCGTCGTCATAGGCGTAATAACCGATCAGTTTCGTGCCGTCGGCGCTCTGGTAAGGTATTTCCTGAGTCTTGATCGCCGCCGCGCTGAGGCTGCTGAAGGCGAACAGGGTGAGGGCAAGGAACAGGCGCATGATCGGGTCTCCTGACAATAAAAGGTCAAGACAGCCTAGTTCATTTGATTGCGCCCGGGTTCAGGGTGCGTTCAGGGCAGGTACAGGCCGGGTTCAGTAATCTTGAACCACGTCCGAGGGATGAAATGAACAGGACCCTCAAAAGCGGCAGTACACCGTTGTCGCAGGTATGCTGTTGGAGATGCTGATTGGCCCGGGAGAGTGTCATGAAACTGTTGGTCGTCGAAGATGAAGCGCTGTTGCGCCATCACCTGCAAACCCGCCTGACGGAAAGCGGTCACGTGGTCGAGTCCGTGGCCAATGCCGAAGAGGCGCTGTACCAGACCGGGCAATTCAATTTTGACCTGGCGGTGATCGACCTCGGCCTGCCGGGCATGGGCGGACTAGACCTGATCCGCCAGTTGCGCCAGGACGGCAAGAGCTTTCCGATCCTGATCCTAACCGCCCGTGGCAACTGGCAGGACAAGGTCGAAGGCCTGGCCGCCGGTGCCGACGATTATCTGGTCAAGCCGTTCCAGTTCGAAGAGCTGGAAGCACGGCTCAATGCGCTGCTGCGTCGCTCCAGCGGTTTTACCCAGTCGTCCATCGTCGCCGGGCCGCTGCTGCTCGACCTCAATCGCAAGCAGGCGACCCTCGATGAGCAGCCGCTGGCGCTGACCGCCTACGAATACCGGATTCTCGAGTACCTGATGCGTCACCACCAGCAAGTGGTGCCCAAGGATCGCCTGATGGAACAGCTGTACCCGGACGACGACGAGCGTGATCCGAACGTGATCGAAGTGCTGGTCGGGCGTCTGCGGCGCAAGCTCGAAGGCCCGGCCGGGTTCAAGCCGATCGACACGGTGCGCGGGCTCGGCTACCTGTTCAATGAGCGCTGCACTTGATCCGTTCGCTTCGCGTTCGCTTGATGTTGGCCGCCACGACGCTGGCGGTGTTCTTCATGCTCGCCTTGCTTCCGGCGATGCAAGGGGCGTTCAGCCTGGCGCTGCAGGATTCCATCGAGCAGCGCCTGGCCTCGGATGTCACCACCCTGATTTCTGCGGCTCGGATTGAAAACGGTCGGCTGGTGATGCCGATGCAGTTGCCGGACGAGCGTTTCAATCTCGCCGACTTCCGTTTGCTCGGCTACATCTACGACCGCGAAGGTCATCTGGTCTGGCGCTCGAAAGCGACCCAGGAAGAACAGATCAACTACAAACCGCGTTACGACGGAATGGGCAGCGAGTTCGCGCGGATTCGCGAAGCCAGCGGCCAGGAGTTCTTCGTCTACGACGTCGAAGTCAAACTGCTCGGCGGCAAGAATGCGGCGTTCAGCATCGTCGCGCTGCAACCGGTGCGCGAATACGAAACCACCCTCGAAGGCCTGCGGGAAAACCTCTACCTCGGTTTCGGCGCTGCGTTGCTGGTCTTGCTCTCGCTGCTGTGGATCGGCCTGACCTGGGGCCTGAAAGCCTTGCGCCGGCTCAGTCAGGAACTGGACGAAATCGAAAGCGGCACCCGCGAAAGTCTCACCGAACAGCACCCCCGTGAACTGTTGCGCCTGACCGGCTCGCTCAACCGTTTGCTGCACAGCGAGCGTCAGCAGCGCAGCCGCTATCGCGATTCCCTTGACGATCTGGCCCACAGTCTGAAAACCCCGCTGGCGGTGTTGCAGGGCGTCAGTGAAGACATGGCCCAGCGTCCAGAAGATCGCGATCAGGCCTGGGTGCTGCAAGCCCAGATCGAGCGCATGAGCCAGCAGATCAGCTACCAGTTGCAACGCGCCAGCCTGCGCAAAAGCGGTCTGGTGCGCCATCAGGTGCGCCTGCGCCCGGTGCTCAAAAGCCTGTGCGACACCCTGGACAAGGTCTACCGCGACAAGCGCGTGCGGGTGGCATTCGACCTGCCGGAACACTGCTACCTGCCGATCGAGCAGGGGGCCTTGCTGGAAATGCTGGGCAACCTGCTGGAAAACGCCTATCGCCTGTGCCTGGGCGAAGTGCGCATCAGCGTGCGCGAAAGCCTGGCCGGGAGCGAGTTGTGCATCGAAGACGACGGCCCCGGCGTCCCGCAGCATCAACGGGCGCGGATCCTTGAGCGCGGCGAACGCCTGGATCGCCAGCACCCGGGGCAGGGGATCGGTCTGGCGGTGGTCAAGGACATCATCGAGAGCTACAACGCCAAATTGACCCTGGGCGATTCGCCGATGGGCGGGGCGGCGTTCAGGATTCATTTCCCGTTGGTTTAGTCGTTGCCTTCTTGCCCCTCTCGCCGGCCCAGGGTGTGGATGAATCAATCAATCATGGACTGCGGGTCTGGACGAGAAGCGGCCTCAAGATCCATCAGACCCTGTCCGTATGCCTCACTGTTTGAATAAATGCCAGTTCGGTTCGCGGTGCTCAGCAAGCGTTCGCGAACTTGCTGGGGCGTGAGTTCGGGATAGCGGCTTTGCAGGGCTGCCAACGCTCCGCTGACCAGTGCGGCAGCGGGGGATGTACCAGCAGTCTCGGTGTATTGACCATTCTTGTTGGTGGTCAACAAACCTTGGCCGGTACCCGAATCACCACCGGGTACAGCGATGCACCAGTCTGCTGCCACGCCGCAGTAGTTGGATTTTGCATTGATGGTGCTGCCATCGCTTTTCAGGGCAACCACCGCGATCCAGCCTTTTTCAAGTTCGGGCAAGGCGACTGGCAAACCAGGTTCAGCCAAGGGTTCCCGTTTCAGCTCGTTACCGGTCGGGAACACAAATACAGCGCCGCCCTGAACCATTTTTCGGGCGGTCGCCAACGACTCCGGCATCACTTGGTTATAGCGTGCCTCATTGATCTCGGTCGCCGGGATGGCATTGGCCCAGGAGTTGTTGAAGATTCGCGCACCCTCCTCGAAACCGGCCTGCCAGGATTGGGCAATTTCACTGTCAAAGAAAAAAGGTTCGTTGTCGTCACCGAAGCGATAGGGGATCAATTGGGCGTCGAAGGCGATTCCGTGCATGCCTTTGTCATCCTTGTTGGCGGCCAGGATGCCGGCCATCTGGGTGCCGTGACCTATTCGGTCAAAGGTGCCGACCCGGTTTTCTACATAATCGAATCCCGGACTACCCAGCCTTCCCTGAAACTCCGGCAGTTTGTCGTTCAGGCCCGAATCGACAAGGGCTACCGCTACGCCCTGACCGGTGCCGCCACGCGCATAAAGAGCTGAAGCGTTAACGATTGCCAGAGCTTTCTGGGCTTGATACTCCGGTGTCTCGAATGGCGCCGGATCAATGGAGGGCTGTACGGGGGGAGTCAGGCAACCCGTCAGCAGGAGTGGCAAAACAAGCGTGGTGATGGTTGAAATGGATAATTGAGGCATGGTCGTTCCTTCGTTGACCTCCGTGCACATCAGGCTTCCTGCGAGATGTCAGTTTGTGGAGGGTGTCTGTCTTGGAGGAGAACCCTACCAGCAGAAAGGAAGGTACGGCAGGGAGGCAAAGTGCCCTGTTTGTTTCATTCTATGGCGACGGATTCTTCTCAGTGCTCCTGCGCCCGATAAGCCCCCGGCGTCAGCCCCGTCCACTTCTTGAACGCCCGATGAAACGCCGACGGCTCGGAAAACCCGAGCTGTTCGGCGATCTGTTGCAACGACAGATCGGCCCGCCCCAGGTGATAAATCGCGATGTCCCGGCGCAACTGATCCTTCAACTCCTGAAAACTGGTGCCTTCCTCGCGCAAATGCCGGCGCAGGGTTTGCGGGCTGATGTGCATGTGCGCCGCCACAGCTTCCAGGTCCGGCCAGCGCGCACTGTCGTGACTGAGCAAGCGGCGCAATCGGCTGCTGAGGCTGTTGCCGTCGTCCGGGCGAGACAGCAGGTCGGCGGGGGAGCGTTCGAGAAAGTGCTTGAGGGTGCGCTCGTCCTGCAACAGCGGCATGTGCAGATAGCGACTGTGAAACACCAGGCTGCTTTGCGTTGCAGAGAATTCCAGCGGGCAGGAGAACAGCAAATCGTATTCAGCCCCGTGCGCCGGTTTCGGGTAGCTGAAACATGCCTGTTCGAGGCGAATTCGCTGGCCGATCAGCCAGCTGCCGAGGCGGTGCCAGATCACCAGCAGACTCTCGGAGAGAAAGTGATCCGGGTCCCACCATTGCGAATCGTCGAGCCTCAGGCGCACCCATTCGTCTTCATGGGTCAGGCTCAGGCGCGGGGCCTCGGGGAATAGGCTATAAAACAATAAGCCGCGTTGCAGAGCCTTTTCCAGGCTGCGGCAATGGATGATGGCGTGGCACATCATGGCGAAACTGCCGGTCTTGCTGGGCGCATTGCCGAAACCCAGGCATTCGTCGTCCAGCGCCAGCCACAGGTTCTGGATCAGTTGGGTGAACAGTTCCGGGGCGATCCGCGCACGGGGCTCGTCGAGCAGATCGGGACTGATGCCCAGTTGCAGCAGCAGGTCCGAATAATCGAACCCGCGACGGCGTGCGCCGACGAGGGCGGCACGGGCGAAGTGACTGGCGATGGTGCGTTCGCGCATAGGCGGCAAATCCTTCCTCTGGCGACCGATGGTAGCCGGCGGCTCTGATCGGCAACAAGGCGGATTTCCGCCAAATTGTAGGACGAGAGCAGGTGCGTTGGCGGAAATCCGCCACACTTGGGTAACCGAATGGTGACACAGAAAAACCTGCATCCCCTGATATCAAAAGGCTTGCAGCGATTTGCACCAAAGTGGCACGACGTTTGCGATAAGAGCGACAGAAGCGTGCGCCGAGCCGGTCCGGGCAAGCGCCGTTCGACACAACAAATCCCTCCAGTGCAGGAGGGTTCGCAATTCAAGTGTCGCGTTCAACAGATGGATGTTGCCACGCGGGACTCTTGAGGAACTTTGCAATGACGACTCGTCAGCCACTGTACAAATCCCTGTATTTCCAGGTGATCGTCGCAATCTGTATCGGTATTGCGCTCGGCCACTACTACCCGCAGTTCGGCGTGGCCGTTAAGCCACTGGGTGACGGGTTCATCAAACTGATCAAAATGATCATCGCCCCCATCATCTTCTGCACCGTGGTCAGCGGCATCGCCGGCATGCAGAGCATGAAGTCGGTCGGCAAGACCGGCGGTTACGCACTCCTGTACTTCGAAATCGTTTCGACCATCGCCCTGCTGGTCGGCCTGATCGTGGTCAACATCGTGCAGCCGGGCAACGGCATGCACATCGACGTCGCTACCCTCGACGCCTCGAAAGTCGCCACCTACGTGCAGCAAGGTGCTGACCAGAGCGTTGTCGGCTTCCTGCTCAACGTGATCCCGACCACCATCGTCGGCGCGTTCGCCACCGGTGACATCCTGCAAGTGCTGATGTTCTCGGTGATCTTCGGTTTCGCCCTGCACCGCCTGGGTGCCTACGGCAAGCCGATCCTGGACTTCATCGATCGCTTCGCCCACGTGATGTTCAACATCATCAACATGATCATGAAGCTCGCGCCGATCGGTGCCTTCGGTGCGATGGCCTTCACCATCGGCGCCTACGGTGTCGGCTCGCTGGTGCAGCTGGGTCAACTGATGGCGTGCTTCTACATCACGTGCCTGGCGTTCATCCTGATCGTGCTGGGTGCCATCGCCCGCATGCACGGCTTCAGCGTGCTGAAAATGATCCGCTACATCCGTGAAGAACTGCTGATCGTACTTGGCACTTCCTCGTCGGAATCGGTACTGCCACGCATGCTGATCAAGATGGAGCGTCTGGGCGCGAAGAAATCGGTAGTGGGTCTGGTGATCCCGACCGGTTACTCGTTCAACCTCGACGGTACCGCGATCTACCTGACCATGGCGGCCGTGTTCATCGCTCAGGCGACCGACACTCACATGGACATCACTCACCAGATCACCCTGCTGGTAGTGTTGCTGCTGTCCTCCAAAGGCGCCGCCGGTGTGACCGGTTCGGGCTTCATCGTGCTGGCCGCCACCCTGTCGGCGGTAGGTCACCTGCCGGTGGCCGGTCTGGCACTGATTCTGGGTATCGACCGCTTCATGTCCGAAGCCCGCGCCCTTACCAACCTGGTCGGCAACGCCGTTGCGACCATCGTTGTGGCCAAGTGGGTCAAGGAACTGGACACTGACGTACTGGACGCCGAGCTGGCCTCGGGCGGTCGCGGTATCGTCGATCAGCGTCACGAAGACGACCTGGGTGTGGCCGAAGGCCCGACCCCGAGCAATGTGAAGTAAGCATCGCTTGAATGGAAAAACCCGCTTCGGCGGGTTTTTTCTTGCCTGCTGTTTGAGCGCAACGGTCAGCGCAACTGACGCATCCGGTAATTGCCCCATTGTTCATGGCTGCCTAGGCTGCATGCATCGTTGATGGAGATCGCCCATGTCTGCACCGCTGGCCTCACTGAAGATTCTGGATTTCTCGACCCTGCTGCCAGGGCCGTTCGCTTCGCTGCTGCTGGCGGACATGGGCGCCGAGGTGCTGCGCATCGAATCGCCGACTCGCCTCGATCTGCTGCGGGTATTGCCGCCCCACGATCACGGGGTCTCGGCCAGCCACGCCTACCTGAATCGCAATAAACGCAGTCTGGCGCTGGACCTCAAGCAGCCCGAGGCGCTGGAGCTGGTGAAGCAGTTGCTGGCGGACTACGACATCGTGCTGGAGCAGTTTCGCCCCGGCGTGATGGAGCGGCTGGGGCTGGGCTACGAGGCGCTGAAGGCGATCAATCCGAAGCTGATTTATGTGTCGATCACCGGTTACGGCCAGACCGGGCCGTACAAGGATCGCGCCGGCCACGACATCAACTATCTGGCGCTGGCCGGGCTCTCCAGCTACACCGGGCGCGCCGACAGCGGGCCGTTGCCGCTGGGCATGCAGGTGGCGGATATCGCGGGTGGCTCGCTGCACGGGGTGATCGGCCTGCTTGCTGCGGTGATATCACGGCAGCAAACCGGGCAGGGCACACACCTGGACGTGAGCATGACCGACTGCGCCTTCAGCCTGAATGCCATGGCCGGCGCCGGGTATCTGGCCTGCGGCGAGGAGCCGGGCTGGGAGGACCAGATGCTCAATGGCGGCAGCTTCTACGACTACTACCGCTCCCGGGATGGGCGCTGGATGTCGGTGGGCAGTCTGGAGCCGGCGTTCATGCAGCAACTGTGTGCGGCGCTGGGGCGGCCGGAGCTGGCGGCGCAGGGGTTGTCACCCAAACCCGAGCAGCAGCGGGCGCTCAAGGACGCCTTGAAGGTCGAGTTCGAGAAGCATGACTTTGCTGAATTGTGCGAGCTGTTCGCCGGGATCGATGCCTGTGTCGAACCGGTATTGAGCCTGGGCGAGGCGGTGCAGCATCCGCAATTGCAGGCGCGGGAACTGGTGACGCAGGTGCCCCGTGGGGATGGCTCGGCGCAGGCGCAGATCGCTTGCCCACTGAAGTTCTCCGAAGCCTTGCCGGCGCCGCGACATGTCGGCGCGGCGCTGGGGCAGCATACGGATCAGGTGTTGGGGGAGTTGGGCTTGAGTGTTGAACGCATTGCCGAATTGCGGCGAGCCAAGGTGATTGCCTGACTTACTCGACCCGCATCTCGCCACTGAACACCAATGTGTTCCGGCATCGGCGGCACAGATACCGTCGCCCCTGCCTGACCAGACTATGACGCTGCGCTGAAAACGGAAAATCGCTATCGGCACACGGGCATTTGTAGATATAGCGGGTCACGCTGCGGCGTTTGACTTCGTAGGTGTGGCAGCGGTCCGGCGGCAGCTCGTAGACGCCGCGCATGATCAGCTGCCACTCCTCGCCATGGGGCTGGATGCGGTCGCCGAACAGCTGATGGGCGATCAGGTGCGCGACTTCGTGGGCCACGGTCTGCTTGAGGAAGTGTTCGGTGTTTTCCCGGTACAGCTGCGGATTGAAGCGCAGCAGGTTCTCGTGCAGATGCGCGACTCCGGCTTTTTGCCCGCGCAGCTTGAGGCTCACCACGGGGCGTTTGAAAGGACGTTTGAAAAAGGATTCAGCGAGTTGGAAACAGTCTTCGACGCGGGTATTGAGTTGCTCGGGCATGCTTGATGGATCTCCAGAGACTTGGAGTATGCCGCAACCGTCCGGCGTTGCGTATCGCCGAACTGCCGAATGGTCGTGGCGCTTTTCCCTGGCATGAGAAGGCCGCCTTGCGGCGGCCTGTGTTGGCGGATCTTGTTCTTCTCGGCGTTGCAGCCAACTAGTTTGTGGCTCTCTAATTTGTGTAGACAGGCCCCACGCCCAGTCCCCAGACAATCACGGTAAACGCCATGATGGCCACCAGCACCACCAGACCCACCGCCAGCACCGAGCTGGAAAACAGAAATCCCTCGTCAGACGGAATGTTCATGAAGGTCGGCAGCCCCACATACAGCAGGTACACCGTGTAGCAGATGGCCGCCGTGCCGACGATCATCCCCAGCCACATGTGCGGATAGAGCGCCGCCAGGCCACCGACGAACAACGGTGTTGCGGTGTAGGTGGCAAACGCGACGCAACGGGCCAGGCTCGGGTTGGCGTCATAGGTGCGGGCCATCCAGTGCACGAAGGCACCCATGACCGCGACCCCGCCGAGCATCGCCAGGTACGACATGATGGTCATCCACAACGCGCTTTCGACGGTGAGCATCACCGGGGCGCGGCTGCCGATGACCCAGCCGACCTGAGTCGTGCCGATAAACGCCGAAACAGCGGGGATCGCCGCCAGAATCAGCGTGTGCGTCAGGTACATGTGGCTGATGCTTTCCTCTTGGTCGCCACGGATTTCCTTCCATTCCTGATCGGGGTGGGTAAAAAGTCCCACTACGTGATGGATCATGCCAGTCACTCCTCTCGTTATTGCCATCGCCCCCCAGCGGAGCGCCTACGGGCCAATGTGGCCGAGCAAATACAGGTCTTCAGATTGCGTGCGACCTTATGTCGCAGTATAGGAAGGTCTTAACCGCACAGGTATTGTGGTCTTAGAGCAAATCGCGCTGTAAACCGGCGGGGTAATCGCGTCGAGGTCTGTGCAGACGGGCATTCGAGGGGGCGACAACCTGTGGCCACAACCGGGGTGTTTTTGCGTAAAATGCCCGCCTTTCGTCACACCTCACGGATTTCGCGTCATGGGCACTCTTACGGTCAACCAGAACAAACTGCAAAAGCGCCTGCGCCGCCTGGCCGGCGAAGCAGTCACCGACTTCAACATGATCGAAGACGGCGACAAGGTCATGGTCTGCCTGTCCGGGGGCAAGGACAGCTACACCATGCTCGACGTGCTGATGCACCTGCAGAAGGTTGCACCGATCAAGTTCGAGATCGTCGCCGTGAACATGGACCAGAAGCAGCCGGGCTTCCCCGAGCACGTGCTGCCGGCCTACCTGAAAGAGCTGGGCATCGAGTACCACATCGTCGAGAAAGACACGTACTCTGTGGTCAAGGAGCTGATCCCGGAAGGCAAGACCACCTGCTCGCTGTGCTCGCGCCTGCGTCGCGGCACGCTGTACACCTTCGCCGACGAAATCGGCGCGACCAAAATGGCCCTCGGTCATCACCGCGACGACATCGTCGAGACGTTCTTCCTCAACATGTTCTTCAACGGCAGCCTCAAGGCGATGCCACCGAAGCTGCGCGCCGACGACGGTCGCAACGTGGTGATCCGTCCGCTGGCCTACTGCAACGAGAAAGACATACAGGCCTACTCGGACTTCAAGCAATTCCCGATCATCCCGTGCAACCTCTGCGGCTCCCAGGAAAACCTGCAGCGTCAGGTGGTCAAGGAAATGCTGCTGGACTGGGAGCGCAAGACCCCGGGCCGTACCGAGAGCATCTTCCGCAGCCTGCAGAACGTGATCCCGTCGCAACTGGCTGACCGTAACCTGTTCGATTTCACCAGCCTGAAGATTGATGAAACCGCCGCATCGCGATTCGTCAACGTGGTGAACCTGTAAGCGATCCGATCGCTTGAGAAAAAACGGCGCTCGCGGGCGCCGTTTTCAATTCGTTTTTTAGGAGAGGGCATGCGCGACTACAAGTGGCTGCACGAATACTGTCTGAACCGCTTCGGTTCGGCGGCTGAACTGGAAGCCCATCTGCCCGTTCCCAAGACTCCGGCGCAATTGCGCCAGATCAGCGACGACCGCTACCTCTCGACCATGGCCCTGCGAGTATTTCGCGCCGGGCTCAAGCACAGTCTGGTGGACGCCAAGTGGCCGGCCTTCGAAGAAGTGTTCTTCAAGTTCGACCCGGAAAAGGTCGTGCTGATGAGCGCCGAACACCTTGAGCGATTGATGCAGGATGCGCGGATCATCCGCCACCTGGGCAAGCTCAAAAGCGTGCCGCGCAATGCGCAGTTCATTCTGGACGTCGAGAAAGAGAAGGGCAGTTTCGGCGCGTTGCTCGCCGACTGGCCGGTGACCGACATCGTCGGTTTGTGGACCTACCTGAAAAAGCACGGCCATCAGTTGGGCGGGCTGTCGGCGCCACGGTTCTTGCGGATGGTCGGCAAGGACACGTTCGTGCCGAGCTACGATGTGGTCGCGGCGTTGAATGCACAGAAGATCGTCGACAAGGCGCCGAGCAGTCTGCGGGATCTGGCCACGGTGCAGAACGCGTTCAACCAGTGGCATGAAGAAAGCGGCGGACGGCCGATGAGCCAGATTTCGATGATGCTGGCCTACACCGTCAACCATTGAGACCGAGTGATCGTTCCCGCGCAAAACGTGGGAACGATCTTGGGACAGCTGTCAGGCGACGGAGACTTCCCCTTCGCCAGCCAGCTTGCGGTTCAGCTGATACCGCCAGCGCACATACAGCAGCGCCGAGCAGAACACCGCCAGACTGGCGATCATCTCCAGCACGCCGAACAGCTGCCGGCTCGGGTCATACGCCGCCAGTGCGCCCTTGATGAAATACAGATTCACCACAAAGCACATCCACGAATGCCCGCGGGCGCTGCCCATGATCATGCCCGGTGCCAGCACCAGCCACGGGATCAGCTCGATCAGCAGAATTACCCACGGCCGTGCGCCATGCAGGTCGGCGAACACCAGGTAATACGCGGCGAGCAGTCCGGCCAGGCCGAAAAAGCACAGCAGAGTGATCACCCGCATTGCCCGCACCCGTGGCTCCAGCCATTCGACGGCGGGCAGGACTTTCGGCTTTCTGGCCATCTCAGTTCCCCAGCTTCTGGGCCGTTTTGGCCAGACGTGCGCCCAGTGCGCGGCACAGCGCCACTTCGTGCTGATCTAGACCGCTTTTGCCGTCAGCCCCGGCGTGATGGCTGGCGCCGTACGGCGTGCCGCCGCCCTGGGTTTCGAGCAGCGCCGACTCGCTGTAGGGCAGGCCGGTGATCAACATGCCGTGGTGCAGCAGCGGCAGCATCATCGACAGCAGCGTGGTTTCCTGACCGCCGTGCAGGCTGGCGGTGGACGTGAACACGCCAGCCGGTTTGCCCACCAGCGCGCCGGTCAGCCACAGGTTGCTGGTGCCGTCGAGGAAGTATTTGAGCGGCGCGGCCATGTTGCCGAAACGCGTCGGGCTGCCGAGGGCCAGGCCGGCGCAGTTCTTCAGGTCATCCAGAGTGGCATACAGCGCGCCTTCATCCGGAATGTCCGGCGACACGGCTTCGCACTCGGTGGAGATCGCCGGCACGGTGCGCAGGCGCGCTTCGAGGCCGGCCTGTTCGACTCCACGGGCAATCTGCCGGGCCATCTCGTTGGTCGAACCGCTGCGGCTGTAATACAGAACCAGAATGTACGGCGCACTCACGGCAACAGCTCCAGGATCTGCTCCGGTGGACGGCCGATGACGGCTTTGTCGCCAGCTTCGAGAATCGGTCGCTCCATCAACTTGGGATGTGCGGCGATGGCTTCGATCAATTGTTTCTCGGTGAGACTGGCATCGGCCAGGTTCAGGGTCTTGTATTCGTCTTCGCCGGTGCGCAGCAGTTGCCGGGCGCTGATCCCCAGCTTGCCGAGCAGGGCCTTGATTTGCGCGGCGTCCAGCGGCGTTTCGAGGTAGCGCACGACGTTCGGCGTCAGGCCACGGGCTTCGAGCAGTTCGAGCGCACCGCGGGATTTCGAGCAGCGCGGGTTGTGATAAAGCGTCAGATCGGTCATGGGCGGGTCGCTTCTTGCGTAGAGTGGCGGCTATTCTAACTGTGCAGCGCGCAATCCAGAACCTTGGGAGGCGATGGGTCGCAGGCGCATTCAATTTTTCACAAGGAACACGACATGACACGGCGACTGGCAGCGGCATTGACGATCATCGGGGCGTTGATGCTGGGGGGCTGCGGTAACGACTACGGCATCGATCAGAACGGGCAGAAAGTCGCGTCCGAGCGCCTGGACAAGCAATGGGTTGTACTCAATTACTGGGCCGAATGGTGCGGTCCTTGCCGCACGGAAATCCCGGAACTCAATCATCTGGCTGAAGAGCTCAAGGACAAGAAGATCGGGGTGTTCGGGGTCAACTTCGACAATGTGCAGGGTGAAGAATTGAAAGGTGCCAGCGAGAAACTCGGCATCAAGTTCACCGTGCTGGCGCAGGATCCGGCGGACCTGTTCGAACTGCCGCGCAGTGAGGCTTTGCCGGTGACCTACATCATCGACAACAAGGGCAAGGTACGGGAACAGCTGATGGGCGAGCAGACGGCGGCGGGGGTGATGGCGAAGCTTGAGGCGTTGAAGGCGACCAATTGAGGATCGTTCCCACGCGGTGCGCGGGAACGATCAGAAGGCTCAGCCCTCTTCCAGCCACCAGCGCAACGGCTTGCCTTCGGCAGGCCAGAAGCGCATCTGCTCGATGGGCGAAACGTCCCAGCGCTCGACTTTTTCCAGGGCCTGCAGGAAACGCTGTTCCTGTTCCATCAGCGCTGGAGCGCAGAGTTTGCGGGTCTTGCCGATCTTGCCGAAACTGAGTTTGTCGCCATCGAGGGTGTAGGGCGCGAACCAGTGATTGCAGCCGCCGTTGCCATAGGCCCGGCCATCCTCGCCGAGGGTCACGGTCAGGTGGCTGTAATCCATCAGTGGCCGCTCGCCGATCCATTCCAGGATGTAGCTGCGGTCCTGTTGCAGTTGCACAGGCTCCGCGGCGCAGCCCATCAGGCCGGCGCCGACAGCGGCGGTCAGGGCCAGGTGTTTCATCATGCAGGCTCCTGGCATTTCGGGCACAGGTGCTTGTCACCGACGGCTTTCCAGCCCAGTTCGGCGATGCGTGCGGTGGCGGCCGGTTTCTCGGCCGGTTTGCCGAGTTTGGCGTCCACGGCGAATTCGAAGCTCAGCTCTTTGGCGCAGCTGTCGCAGTTGACCTGCCAGGTGTGGATCGCCAGTTCGCCGAACACCGGGCCGGTGGTCATCGCGGTCCATTGACCTGGCGGGTTGATCAGGTGGCGGACGGTGTCGACGGTCAGGCGCATGGACAAGTCCTTGCTGCCTTTGAGGGTCACGACCAGCACGTCACCGATACGGATCGAGCCACCGTTGCCGGTGACCTGATAACGGCCCGGTACGAGGGCGCGGCATTCGGTGAGGGTGTGTTGCGGGTTCATCAGGGTGTAGCGGAAATCGTGTTCGACCATGGGTCCTCCAAATATGCGCGACATGCTAGCACGGGCTTGATTGCAGAATAACGCGCACGTGCGACCTTCGATCCGGTTCAAATCGACACCGCAGTCGTGGCAAACTGCCGCCTTCATTTCTAAGGAACGGAACATGGCGCTGATCGAATGTTATGAATGCAAGCGGAGCATCAGCCCCGAAGCGAAGGCGTGCATTCATTGCGGGGCTCCGATGACGGGCGCGCAGGTACCGGCAAAAGCGAACTCCGTTGCATCAACGATTTCCTTTGGCAGTCTGCCCCGGAACAAGGAGGTTCCCGAAGCTTTCGTCGCAGCCCCCACGCCTGCCCCGGAACCCAAAGTCATGCCCGCCGCTGCCGGACGCCGGCGCCGGCAACAGGCCGAGCGGGCGGCCGAATCTCGGTTGAATGCCGACGGTGTGCGTCCGGTCGAAGGCTGGTTGAAGATCATGGCGTTCCTGATGCCGATGATCTTTGTCTGGTTCCTGCTGCGCCGGGGGCATTCCTTCCAGCAGCGACTGATCGGCTTCGGCTGGCTCGGTCTGTTGATTCTGTGTGTGGCGATTTCTCCGACACCACCTCCTGCCTGACGCCTGATCGTTCAGCCCTCGACCTGGTTCTGCGGTGATCCCCCTGCCCAGGTCGCGATGTTATGCAGGGTGGTCGCGGCAATCGCGCCCAATGCTTCGCGGGTCAGGAACGCCTGATGCGCGGTAATGATCACGTTGGGAAATGTCAGCAGTCGCGCCAGTACGTCGTCCTGTAACGGCAGATCGGAGCGGTCTTCGAAAAACAGCTGTGCCTCTTCTTCGTAAACATCCAGCCCCAGATAACCCAGCTGACCGTCCTTCAGGGCGTCGATCAGCGCCGGTGTGTCCACCAGGCCACCGCGGCCGGTGTTGATCAGCATCGCGCCTGGCTGCATGTGCGCCAGCGAATTGCGGTTGATCAGGTGCTTGCTCTGCTCGTTGAGCGGGCAGTGCAGGCTGATGATCTGCGATTGCTCCAGCAGTTGCGGCAGACTGAGATAGCGCGCCCCCAGAGCTTCGACGGCCGGGTTCGGATACGGGTCGAAGGCCAGCAGCTCACAGCCGAAACCGTGCATGATTTTCGCGAATGTGGCGCCGATCTGGCCGGTGCCGACAATACCGACGGTCTTGCCCACCAGATCGAATCCGGTGAGACCGTGCAGGCTGAAGTCGCCTTCGCGGGTGCGGTTGTAGGCCCGGTGCAGTCGGCGGTTGAGCGCAAGAATCAGCGCCACCGCATGCTCGGCCACCGCGTGGGGCGAGTAGGCCGGAACGCGCACGACCACCAGCCCCAGGCGTTTGGCGGCGTTCAGGTCGACATGGTTGTAACCCGCCGAGCGCAGGGCGATCAGCCGGGTTCCGCCGGCCGCCAGACGTTCCAGCACGGGAGCGCTGAGGTCATCGTTGATGAAGGCGCAGACTACTTCGTGCCGGTCGGCCAGTTGCGCCGTGTCGAGACTCAGTCGGGCCGGTTGAAAGTGCAGTTCGATGCCGGCCGGGCAGTCGACGGCAAGGAAACTGTCGCGGTCGTAGGTCTGGCTGCTGAAAACGATCGTGCGCATGCAATCCTCCTGAAGCATCGACGCGGGCGCGAATCACCCGCGACCACTGTAGCCGCATCGGTGTTGACCGGCATTGCCGTGGATCAGGCGCTGATCTTCGCCTGCGCCGCCAGACGATTGATCGCCCGCTCCAGTTCATCCAGTGCGGTCGAGGCCTTGGGATCTTCCTGTTTGAGCAGGGTTTCGCTGCGCTGGCAGGCGGCACGCAATTGCGGAACGCCGCAGTAGCGGGTGGCACCGTGCAGGCGATGCACCCGTTCGAGCAGGCCGTTCTGATCCTGATTGTCGCGGGCCGTGCGAATGGCTTCACGGTCGGCCTCGAGCGAAGCCAGCAACATGGCCAGCATATCTGCCGCCAGATCCGCCTTGCCGGCAGCCAGGCGCAGACCTTCTTCATGATCAAGCACTGGCAGGTCCTGATGCCCCACGAGGCTTTCACCGCCACGGTCCGGTGCCTGATTGCGCAGTGCCAGTCCCGTCCATTTCAGTACCACTTGCGCCAGTTGCCGCTCGCTGATCGGTTTGGTCAGGTAGTCGTCCATGCCGCTTTGCAGCAGTGCGCGTTTTTCGTTGGCCATGGCGTGGGCGGTGAGGGCGACGATCGGCAGTGGCGTGCAATGCCGTTCGCTTTCCCACTGGCGAATGGTCTCGGTGCTTTGACGTCCGTCCATGCCCGGCATCTGCACGTCCATAAGCACCAGATCGAAGGTTTCGCTCTGCACGGCCTTGACTGCGGCGTAACCGCTTTCGACGGCGAGCACCTTGGCGCCCATGTCTTCGAGCAATGTCTGCACCAGCAACAGGTTGGCCGGGTTGTCGTCGACACACAGCACTTTCGGTGCACGGCTCGACAGCGGTTCGCCGGGTTCGCTGCGGGTCTGGCGCGGATTGACCATGTCCGACAACGCCCGGCGCAGCTTGCGAGTGCAGGCCGGTTTGGACTGGAGCTGGCTGTGCGGGTTGGGCACCGAAAGATGGAACAGCGTCAGTTCGGTGGTCGGGCACAACACCAATACCCGGCAGCCGAGGTGTTCGAGATCCCAGATGTGCTGGTTGAGGCGTTCCGGCGGCATGTCGTTGCTGGTGATCCCGAGCACCGCCAGATCGATGGCCTGATCGGTCTGATGGGCGCCGGTGACGCCATTGGTCAGGCTTTCCAGGGTATTGAACGGCGTGACGTCGAGCCCGCAGTCTTCCAGTTGATGCTGCAAGGCCTGACGCGCCAGTTCGTGGTTTTCCAGTACCGCCACCCGGCGTCCGAGCAATGGCGCGGCGGGCAGGTCTTCGGCATCGTCGCGGGTCTTGGGCAGGCTCAGGCTGATCCAGAATTCCGAGCCTTCGCCCGGGGTGCTGTCGACGCCGATCTCGCCGCCCATCTGTTCGATCAAACGCTTGGAAATCACCAGACCGAGACCGGTGCCACCGGGCTGGCGCGACAGCGAGTTGTCAGCCTGGCTGAACGCCTGGAACAACGCGCGCACGTCCTGGTTCGACAGGCCGATGCCGGTGTCCTGAATGCTGATGCGCAGTTGCACGCTGTCTTCGTGTTCTTCTTCGAGCATGGCGCGGGCGACGATGGTGCCCTCGCGGGTGAACTTGATCGCGTTGCTGACAAGGTTGGTAAGGATCTGCTTGAGCCGCAGCGGATCGCCGACCAGCGACAACGGCGTGTCGCGGTACACCAGGCTCACCAGTTCCAGCTGCTTGGCGTGGGCGGCAGGGGCGAGAATGTTCAGGGTGTCCTGCAACAGGTCGCGCAGGTTGAACGGGATATGGTCGAGCACCAGTTTGCCGGCCTCGATTTTCGAGAAGTCGAGGATCTCGTTGATGATCCCCAACAGGCTGTCGGCGGATTTTTCGATGGTGCCCAGATAGTCGAGCTGGCGCGGGGTCAGCTCGCTTTTCTGCAGCAGGTGGGTGAAACCGAGAATGCCGTTGAGCGGTGTGCGGATCTCATGGCTCATGTTGGCGAGGAACTCGGACTTGATCCGGCTCGCTTCCAGGGCCTCCTTGCGGGCCAGGTCCAGTTCGATGTTCTGGATCTCGATGGTCTCCAGGTTCTGGCGCACGTCTTCGGTGGCCTGATCGACGCTGTGCTGCAATTCTTCCCGGGCGTTCTGCAGGGTGCCGGCCATGCGGTTGATGCCGGACGCCAGCTCATCCAGCTCCTGACTGCCGAGGGGCGGCAGGCGGGTTTCCAGATGACCGTCCTTGAGCTGCGCGACCGCCTGTTTGATCTGGCTGATCGGGCGATTGATCGTACGCCCCATGCGCAGGGCCAGCAATGCGGCTCCGGCCAGTCCCGCCGCAATCAGCAACAGGCTGGCGAACAGGCTGCGGTAGCCGCGCAGCAACATGCCGTTGTGCGAGAGTTCCAGTTCGACCCAGCCGAGCAGGCGGTCGGATTCTTCAGGGATCAGTTCGCCGGCAAGGTTGCGATGCTTGCCGAACACCGGCATCAGATAGCGGGTGGCGTCGTTGCCGCTGCGGCGCTGCAGTTGTGTGCTGTCGCCGCTGGGGGCCTGGTTGAGCATGGTCGGGCCGGAGTGGGCCAGTGGCGAGCGGTCGGGCGCAAGGAAGGTCACTGCGCGCACGTCCGGTTGTTCCAGGGACTGAGTGGCGATGCGCTCAAGCAGTTCGGCATCGCCGTGGCCCATGGCCGGCGCCACCAGCGGCGCGAGTTGCTCGGCGATCATTTCGCCGCGCTGCATCAATTGGGCCTGCAGGTCGGACTGCTGCGTCCAGGTGAAATAGCCGCCCAGCACCAGCGCCATCAGGCTGGTCGGCAACAGGGTCAGCAACAACACGCGACCTTTGATTCCCAGTTTCTTGAGCACGCCTATCTCCTGCATCCCGCTGATCATTGACTCTTGCGTGCTTCCGGCACGCGGCATGGGCGCAGTGTAGCGATTTGCTTGCGGGCATTCCCGGGAAAAATCATGTCGTGATCGGTCGTTTCGGCGCCGGTCATTTGTCCGGCAGGTCAACCTTGGGTTGCCGGGCGGCAGGCAATCTTGAATAATCGCCCAACTGAGAATTATTTGCAGATAGTCATGACTCCTGTCTCTGTTGGCCAGCCACGCATTCTTTCCATCGAGGACGATCCCGTCCTCGGTGCCTATGTTCACGAACAACTGGGGCGCAGCGGCTTCCAGGTCACCTGGTGCCAGAGCGGCAGCGAAGGCCTGAGCATCGCCCGGCGTCAGCCGTTCGATGTGGTGTTGATGGACATACTGTTGCCGGGGCTCGACGGCCTGAATGTGCTGACGCAACTGCGCCAGAGTCATTCCACGCCGGTGCTGCTGATGTCGGCGCTGGGGGCCGAGGCCGATCGCATCAGCGGTTTCCGTCTGGGGGCCGACGACTATCTGCCCAAGCCGTTCAGCATGGCCGAGCTGCATGTGCGGATCGAAGCGATCCTGCGACGGGTCGCTCTCGATCGGCGACCGGCAATCAGCGCTGAGCCTGTAGCGGCAGGCGGTCTGCACTTCGACGATGAACAGTGCGAGGTGTCCTACCTCAATCAGCCCGCCGGCCTGACTCGCAGCGAATACCGCTTGCTGGAAACCCTCAATCGCAATGATGAAGAGGTGCTGAGCAAGGCCTTCCTATATCAGCACGTCCTTCAGCGCGGCTACGCGGCCCACGACCGCAGCCTCGACATGCACATCAGCCAGATCCGCCGCAAACTCAAAGCGATCGGCTACACCGAGCGGGAAGTGCGCACGGTGTGGGGCAAGGGCTATGTTCTGAGCGCTGTCGATGAAGGTGTCTGATCTGCCGGGCCGGCATTCGCTGTTCTGGAAACTGGCGTGTCTGCTGGTGGCGTTCTGTCTGCTGATGATCTGGTTGAGCTGGTCCTGGGGCCGTTATATGGAGGAGCGCAACCAGTTCCTCTCCGACGAGGCGCGCGGCACGTTGACGCGTTATGCCGCCGAAGCCGAAGCGGCGTGGCAGCGCGATCAGCGTGTTGGCATTGACCGCTGGTTGCAGAGCATGGAATTGCGCGAGGCCGGCTGGGTTGGCGTGATCGGCGGCAACCTGCAGTCGCTGAGCAGTGAACCGCTGAACGCACAGGAAATCCAGCACCTGACCTTTCTGCGCGGGCTCGACTGGCCGATTCACAAGAAAGGCCGGCCGTGGCTGCGCGTGCCATTTCCCACAGAACCGGCCGCCGGCAGCCTGGTCATCGAGCTGCCTGAACGCTTCCTGCCGGGCAAGTACCGAGTGTTCTGGCGGGTGATCACCAATGGCGTGATACCCGGTCTGTTCACTTTGCTGCTGTGCGTGGGCCTTTACCGTTTGTTGGTGGTGCCGCTGAACAACCTGCGCGAACAGGCCAACGCGTGGCGCGCCGATCAACTGAATGTGCGCCTGTCGAGCGGCATCACCCAGCGCCCGGACGAGCTCGGCGAACTGGCCCGGGCCTTCGATTCGATGTCCGAACGCCTGCAGTCGACCGTTGCCCTGCAGCAGCAATTGCTGCGCGACCTGTCCCACGAACTGCGCACGCCCCTGAGTCGCCTGCGGGTGGCCAGCGAAAGCGAGCAGGAGCTGTTGCCGTTGCGCGAGCGCATTGGCCGCGAAGTCGATGGCATGCAGCGGCTGGTCGAAGACACTCTGCAACTGGCCTGGCTCGAAACCGAACGTGCACCGCTGCCGGACGAAGCGATCCAGATCCAGGCGCTGTGGGAAATGCTCACGGAAAACGCCTGTTACGAAAGTTGTTGTCCGACAGGGCAGTTGCAATGTGCGGTGGAAGCATCGTGCTGGGTGCGCGGCAACCTCAATACCCTGGCCCAGGCGCTGGAAAACATCCTGCGCAATGCGATCCGTCATTCGCCCAAGGGCGGCATCGTGCGGCTGGATGGCCGGCGTGACGGGGATTACTGGCATCTATGGCTGGAGGACGAGGGCGGCGGCGTGGCCGAGGCGGATCTTGAGCGGATCTTCTCGCCATTCACCCGGCTCGACGGCTCGAGGCCGGGGGACGGAGGTTTCGGTCTGGGGTTGAGCATTGCGAGGAATGCGGTGCAGCGGCAGGGCGGGAGCCTTTGGGCTGAGAACGGCGAGTCAGGGTTGCGATTGAATTTGCGGTTGGTGGCGGATGACAGTGCCGCCCATTCCGGCGCCTTCGCTGGCAAGCCAGTTCCCACCGTGGATGTGTGTCGCCCGCAGATAGTGTGAACAGCACACGAAAGTGTCAGCACTGCTGACACTCTTTAAAAAGCCTCACCACCGGCGCGACTTTTACTGCTTATTCCAAGAAACCATAAGCACCGCACTTTGCGTGATATGGGCCGCGCAGGTTTGCCGGTATGATAGGCGCCCCCGCTGTCCGGATTGCGAAAAACGCCATGACCTTGCAGTACCCAACCATCGCCGATTGCGTCGGCAACACGCCGCTGGTGCGTTTGCAGCGCCTGCCCGGTGTCACCAGCAACACCCTATTGCTCAAGCTCGAAGGGAACAACCCTGCGGGTTCGGTGAAGGATCGTCCGGCGCTGTCGATGATCACCCGTGCCGAGTTGCGCGGGCAGATCCACGCCGGCGATACGCTGATCGAAGCGACCTCGGGCAACACCGGGATCGCCCTGGCGATGGCTGCCGCGATCAAGGGTTACAAGATGATCCTGATCATGCCGGACAACTCCAGCGCCGAGCGTAAAGCGGCAATGACTGCCTATGGCGCGGAGCTGATTCTGGTCAGCCAGGAAGAGGGCATGGAAGGCGCTCGCGATCTCGCCCAGCGGATGGAAGCCGAAGGTCGTGGCAAGGTGCTGGATCAGTTCGCCAACGGCGACAACCCCGAAGCGCACTACACCACCACCGGCCCGGAAATCTGGCGTCAGACCCAGGGCACCATTACTCATTTCGTCAGCTCCATGGGGACCACCGGGACCATCATGGGCGTGTCGCGCTACCTCAAAGAGCAGAGCGACAGCGTGCAGATCATCGGCCTGCAACCGATGGAAGGCTCGGCCATTCCCGGCATCCGCCGCTGGCCGCAGGAATACCTGCCGAAGATTTATCAGGCTGATCGTGTCGACCGCATCGTCGACATGGCGCAAAGCGAAGCCGAAGACGTTACCCGTCGTCTGGCCCGGGAAGAAGGCATCTTCTGTGGCGTGTCCTCGGGCGGTGCGGTGGCAGCGATGCTGCGCCTGTCCAGGGAAGTTGAAAACGCGGTGATCGTCGCGATCATCTGTGACCGTGGCGACCGATACCTGTCGACCGGCATTTTCGACGCGACCAACTGATGGCCAAGCACGAGAGAGGCCTGCGCTTCCAGCCCACCGGCGGCAGCAAGGCCCCGCAACTCCCGACCGGCAAAAAGCAGCGCTTGAAGATCGAGCGCCTGGCCAATGACGGTCGCGGCATCGCGTTTTTTGAAGGCAAGACCTGGTTCGTCCTCGGCGCCCTGGCGGGTGAAGAAGTCGAAGCCCGGGTGCTTGGCGCCCACGGTAAAGTGGTCGAGGCGCGCACCGAGCGTGTGTTCACCGCCAGCGAATTGCGTCGCCCGGCAGCTTGTCAGCACGCCGGTCGCTGCGGCGGTTGCAGCGTTCAGCATCTGCCCCACGGCGAACAGCTTGCCCTGAAACAGCGCATGCTCGCCGAACAGCTTTCACGAGTCGCCGGTGTTGAACCCGAGGAGTGGGCCGCACCCTTGACCGGTCCGGAATTCGGCTACCGTCGCCGCGCCCGTATTGCCGTGCGTTGGGACAGCAAGGCCAAAACCCTTGAGGTCGGTTTCCGCGCTGCCGGCAGTCAGGACATCGTGGCGATCAGCGAATGCCCGGTGCTGGTACAGCCCTTGCAGCCGATCATGAGCCGCTTGCCGGAGATGCTCCGTCGTCTGAGCAAACCTCAGTCGCTGGGGCATGTGGAATTGTTCAGTGGCTCGTCCCTGGCCGTTCTGCTGCGTCACATGGCGCCGTTGTCCGAGGCCGACCTGACGATCCTCAAGGATTTCTGCGCCTTCCATGAGGCGCAGTTGTGGCTGCACGGCGAAGATGAACCGCAGCCGGTCGATGCCACGCAGTCTTTGGGCTATCGCCTGGAGCAGTGGGATCTGGAGCTGGCCTGGCGGCCGGGGGATTTCATTCAGGTCAATGCCGGGGTCAACGAAGCCATGGTCGCCCAGGCGCTGGACTGGCTGAAACCGACTGCCGATGAGCGCGTGCTCGATCTGTTCTGCGGTCTCGGCAACTTTGCCTTGCCGCTGGCCAAAACCGTGCGCGAAGTGGTGGCGGTCGAAGGGGTGCAGACCATGGTCGATCGCGCCGCCGCCAACGCTGCCAGTAACAATTTGCATAACACAAAGTTTTTTCAGGCCGATTTATCCCAGCCTTTGACCGATGCCGAATGGATCGGAAACGGCTTTTCTGCGGTACTCTTGGACCCACCGCGTGACGGTGCTTTCGAGGTGGTGCGCAAGCTCGCGACCCTGGGTGCCGAGCGGTTGGTGTATGTGTCGTGCAACCCTGCAACTCTGGCGCGCGATACGGTCGAATTGATCAAGCAGGGCTACCGGTTAAAACGTGCCGGGATTCTCGATATGTTTCCTCAGACGGCACATGTCGAGGCCATGGCGTTATTTGAAGCGAGCTAGGATGGCTCGTCTGATCCGACTGGTCGGCCCGTGCAGCACTCGTCTTAGCCCCGCGAGTGCGGACGGGCAATCAAGGTCAGTGATTTGACGCATTGAGTCTGCGTCGTAGGGAAGGTAAAGCAAGATGGTACAGGTGAGAGCACACCAGCCGATCAACACCGACGGCAGTATCAATCTCGAGGCTTGGCTCGATCATGCGGTCAGTGTCGATCTGGCACTGGATCGCGAAGCCTTGAAGGAGGCCTGTGAGTACGCTCGACAGGCCGAGCAACAGTCCAACGCAGCGAAGAATCTCTGGTCCGAAGGCAGCGGCAGTTTCAGCACCGGCCTCGAGATCGCCGAGATCCTCGCCGACCTCAAGCTCGATCAGGATTCGCTGGTCGCGGCGGTGCTTTACCGTGGCGTGCGCGAAGGCCAGATCGAACTGGCAGCGGTCAGCCAGCGCTTTGGCCCGGTGGTCGCCAAACTGATTGACGGCGTGCAGCGCATGGCGGCGATCAGTGCCAGTCTCAGCCCGCGCCAGTCGATGGTGATGGGCACCCAGGGCCAGGTTGAAAACCTGCGCAAGATGTTGGTGGCGATGGTCGACGACGTACGCGTCGCGCTGATCAAACTCGCCGAACGCACCTGCGCGATCCGTGCGGTGAAAACCGCCGACGACGAAAAGCGCAACCGGGTCGCCCGGGAAGTCTTCGACATCTATGCACCGCTGGCCCACCGTCTCGGCATCGGTCATATCAAATGGGAGCTGGAGGACTTGTCCTTCCGTTACCTGGAACCCGACCAATACAAACAGATCGCCAAACTGCTGCACGAGCGGCGGCTCGACCGCGAGCGCTTCATCGCCGATGTGATGACCCAGCTCAAGGACGAATTGCAGGCCACCGGCGTCGACGCCGACATCAGCGGCCGGGCCAAGCACATCTATTCGATCTGGCGCAAAATGCAGCGCAAGGGTCTGGAGTTCAGCCAGATCTACGACGTGCGCGCCGTACGCGTGCTGGTGCCGGAAATGCGCGACTGCTATACCGCGCTCGGCATCGTCCACACCCTGTGGCGGCACATCCCGAAAGAGTTCGACGACTACATCGCCAACCCGAAAGAGAACGGCTACCGCTCGCTGCACACGGCGGTGATCGGCCCGGAAGGCAAGGTGCTGGAAGTTCAGATCCGTACCCATTCGATGCACGAAGAGGCCGAACTCGGCGTCTGCGCGCACTGGCGCTACAAGGGCACCGACGTCAAGTCCGGCTCGAACCATTACGAAGAGAAAATCTCCTGGCTGCGTCAGGTGCTCGAGTGGCACGAAGAACTGGGCGACATCGGTGGTCTGGCCGAACAGCTGCGGGTCGATATCGAACCGGACCGGGTCTACATCTTCACCCCGGACGGTCATGCCATCGACTTGCCGAAAGGCGCGACGCCGCTGGACTTCGCCTACCGCGTGCACACCGAAATCGGTCACAACTGCCGTGGCGCGAAGATCAACGGGCGCATCGTGCCGCTCAACTACAGTCTGCAGACCGGTGAACAGGTCGAGATCATCACCAGCAAGCACGGCACCCCGAGCCGTGACTGGCTGAACCCGAACCTCGGTTACGTCACCACGTCCCGGGCGCGGGCGAAGATCGTGCACTGGTTCAAGTTGCAGGCTCGCGACCAGAACGTCGCGGCAGGCAAGACCCTGATCGAGCGAGAGCTCAATCGCCTCGGTCTTCCGGCGGTGGATTTCGACAAGCTGGCCGACAAGGCCAACATGAAAACCGCCGAAGACATGTTCGCCGCCCTCGGGGCCGGCGACCTGCGTCTGGCGCAACTGGTCAATCTGGCGCAACAACTGGTCGAGCCGGAGCGCGGCAACGAACAGCTGGAACTGATTCCACGCAAGGCCACCGGCTACAAGCCGGGCAAGCGCGGCGACATCCAGATCCAGGGCGTCGGCAACCTGATGACCCAGATGGCCGGCTGCTGTCAGCCGTTGCCGGGCGATGCGATCGTCGGTTACATCACCCAAGGGCGTGGCGTGAGCATTCACCGTCAGGACTGCGCCTCGGTGCTGCAACTGGCCGGGCGCGAGCCGGAGCGGATCATCCAGGTCAGTTGGGGCCCGGTGCCGGTGCTCACCTATCCGGTGGACATCGTCATCCGCGCCTACGACCGTTCCGGTCTGCTGCGTGACGTTTCGCAGGTGCTGCTCAACGAGCGGATCAACGTGCTGGCGGTCAACACCCGCTCGAACAAGGAGGACAACACGGCGCTGATGTCCCTGACCATCGAGATTCCGGGACTGGACGCACTGGGCCGGTTGCTGGGGCGGATTTCCCAGTTGCCGAACATCATCGAGACGCGGCGTAACCGGACTCCATGAAACCGACCTACAGCCTTGAAGACCTGTTGCACCTGATGAACCGTCTGCGGGATCCGCAGTACGGTTGCCCGTGGGACATCAAGCAGACTTACGCGACCATCGTCCCGCATACCCTCGAGGAAGCCTACGAAGTCGCCGACGCCATCGAGCGCGGCGACTTCGATCACTTGCAGGGCGAGTTGGGCGATCTGCTGTTTCAGGTGGTGTATTACAGCCAGTTGGCGCGGGAAGAAGGGCGGTTCGAATTTGCCGGGGTGGTCGACAGCATCACCCGCAAGCTGATTCGTCGTCACCCGCACGTATTCCCCACCGGCGATCTGTATGCGCCGCTGGACGTGCCGCGCCTGAATGAAGAGCAGGTCAAACAGCGCTGGGAGGAGATCAAGGCCGAAGAACGCGCCGAGAAATCCACCGAGCCGCAGCAACTGTCGCTGCTCGATGATGTGCCCGCCGCATTGCCGGCCTTGTCCCGCTCGGCCAAGTTGCAGAAGCGCGCAGGGCAGGTCGGTTTCGACTGGCCGGATGCCTTGCCGGTGCTGGACAAGGTGCGCGAAGAGCTCGATGAAGTGCTCGAAGCCATGTCCGAGAATGACCCGCAAGCGGTGGCGGACGAGATCGGTGACCTGCTGTTTTCTGTGGTCAATCTGGCCCGGCATTTGAAGGTCGACCCGGAAACCGCACTGCGTGGCGCCAATGGCAAGTTCGAACGACGCTTCCGTTTTATCGAACAGGCATTGCGCGACACCCACCGCCCCATGGAAGATTGCACCCTCGAAGAGTTGGACGCCCTGTGGGGCGAAGCCAAACGTCAGGAAAAGAATTTGCCCAGCTGCGGCTGAGCCGTTGCCCAAGTGAGTAAGCATCAATGAGCCTTTCCCTTCGCGACCAGTTGCTCAAGGCAGGACTGGTCAACCAAAAGCAGGCCAAACAGGTCAGCAAAGACAAACAGAAGCAACAGCGTCTGGCCCACAAAGGTCAGATCGAACTGGACGACTCCCAGCAGCGTGCTGCCCAGGAAGCTCAGGCCGAGAAGGTCAAGCGCGACCAGGAGCTGAACCGTCAGCAGCAGGAAAAGGCCGAGGCCAAGGCCCGTGCCGCGCAGGTCAAGCAGTTGATCGAAGTCTCGCGTCTGCCGAAGCTGACCACCGAGGACTACTACAACTTCGTCGACGACAAGAAGGTCAAGCGCATCTCCGTCAACACGCTGATGCGCAACAAGCTCAGCAGCGGCTCGCTGGCGATCGTGCACCATGCCGGCGGCTACGAAGTGATTCCTCGTGAAGCGGCCCTGAAGATTCAGGAGCGCGATCCACAGCGCATCGTGCAGCTCAACGAGAAGGTCGAAGAGGTCAATGCCGAGGATGATCCGTACGCGGCGTATGTGATCCCTGACGATCTGATGTGGTAAGCGGGTTGTGCCGGGCTGCGAAACGGCCCTGAAACACCCCATAACGACAAACCCCGCCAATGGCGGGGTTTGTCGTTTTCAATGCTGTGGTTTTGGTTCAGGCGGATTTCAGATCCCGCTGCCGTTCTTGCAGTTCCAGTT
Source organism: Pseudomonas sp. UV AK001 (assembly GCF_046097675.1). Taxonomy (NCBI): domain Bacteria; kingdom Pseudomonadati; phylum Pseudomonadota; class Gammaproteobacteria; order Pseudomonadales; family Pseudomonadaceae; genus Pseudomonas; species Pseudomonas sp. UV AK001. Next base: position 328,324 of record NZ_JBJUVZ010000007.1, on the reverse strand, counting down.
CGGCCTTGTAGTTGTGGGCGTCGATCTCGTTGTGGAACATGCCGACCAGCAAGTCTTGTTGATGCACATCCCAGATCCGTACGCCGGCGGCTACGCCTTCATGGGACATGTGTGAATCGTCGCGTTCAGTTACTTTTACAGTCATCTGCTAGCTCCAATCTCTGTTATCTGCAGCAAGGCGTGTGCAGGGCTCTTTTATAAAATTTGTTAGCCTGCTAAGTAAACGCTCGATTTGTGCAATGTATTCTTGCGAAATCTGCAACAGCGCTGGAGCCCGCTGAATCCGCGACATTCAGTCGCAGGGCGGTAAGTTGCATGACAAACGTTTCATCTTGGCGCTGCTGAAAATGCTTTTCTCCGGGCAAAAAAAACGCCCCGAACCAGTCGGGGCGTTTTCATGTGCGGCTCAGCGGGAGGGAATTACTTGCCTTCCCAGCGCTTCAGCACGAGGGTGGCGTTGGTGCCACCGAAGCCGAAGCTGTTGCTCATCACGGTGTTGATGGTGGCGTTCTCGCGGGTCTTGGTCAGCACCGGCAGATCGGCCACTTCAGGGTCCAGTTCGTCGATGTTGGCGGAACCGGCAATGAAGTTGCCTTCCATCATCAGCATGCAGTAGATCGCTTCGTGAACGCCGGCGGCGCCCAGGGAGTGACCCGACAGGCTCTTGGTGGAGCTGATGGCCGGGGCCTTGTCGCCGAACACTTCACGCACACCTTTCATTTCCGCGACGTCGCCGACCGGAGTCGAAGTGCCGTGGGTGTTCAGGTAGTCGATCGGGGTGTCGACGGTGGACAGCGCCTGCTGCATGCAGCGGATGGCGCCTTCGCCGCTTGGAGCCACCATGTCGTAACCGTCGGAAGTCGCGCCGTAGCCGACGATTTCCGCGTAGATCTTCGCGCCACGGGCCAGAGCGTGCTCCAGCTCCTCGACCACGACCATGCCGCCACCGCCGGCGATGACGAAACCGTCACGGTCGGCGTCGTAGGCACGGGAGGCTTTTTCCGGGGTGTCGTTGCGCTTGCTGGACAGGGCGCCCATTGCGTCGAACAGGAACGACTGGCTCCAGTGCTCCTCTTCACCGCCACCGGCGAACACGATGTCCTGCTTGCCCATCTGGATCTGTTCCATGGCGGTACCGATGCAGTGAGCACTGGTGGCGCAGGCAGAGGCGATGGAGTAGTTCAGGCCCTTGATCTTGAACGGAGTGGCCAGGCACGCCGAAACGGTGCTGCTCATGGTCCGCGTTACGCGGTATGGGCCGACGCGCTTGACGCCTTTTTCGCGCAGGATGTCCAGCGCTTCCATCTGGTTCAGGGTCGACGCACCGCCCGAGCCTGCGATCAGACCGGTACGCGGGTTGGACACCTGCTCTTCGGTCAGACCGGAATCGGTGATGGCGTCTTTCATGGCCAGGTAGGCGTAAGCCGCTGCGTGGCCGACGAAACGATAGATCTTGCGATCGATCAGTTCTTCAAGGTTGAGGTCGATGGAGCCGGAAACCTGGCTACGCAGACCCATTTCGGCGTATTCCGGGTTGAACCGGATGCCAGGGCGGCTTGCACGCAGGTTAGCGGAGACGGTCTCTTTGTCATTGCCCAGGCACGAAACAATGCCCAGACCAGTGATAACGACGCGGCGCATGCGAATAACCCTTAGAAGTTGTCAGTGGAGGTGAACACGCCGACGCGAAGGCCTTCGGCGGTGTAGATTTCGCGACCGTCGACAGTCACCGAACCGTCGGCGATGGCCAGGTTCAGCTTGCCCTTCAGGACGCGTTTGATATGAATGTTGTAAGTGACTTTCTTGGCGGTCGGCAGAACCTGGCCGAAGAATTTAACTTCGCCCGAACCCAGCGCACGGCCACGGCCCGGCAGGCCTTGCCAGCCCAGGAAGAAACCGACCAGTTGCCACATGGCGTCCAGACCCAGGCAGCCCGGCATCACCGGATCGCCCTCGAAGTGGCAAGCGAAGAACCACAGGTCAGGGTTGATATCCAGCTCGGCGACCAATTCACCTTTGCCGTACTTGCCGCCTTCTTCGCTGATCAGGGTGATGCGATCCACCATCAGCATGTTCGGGGCGGGCAGTTGCGCGTTACCTGGGCCGAACAGCTCACCGCGACTGCAGCGCAGCAGGTCTTCCCGAGTAAAGGCGTTTTGTTTGGTCATGCGAGCTCCTCAATAATCCCATGCGGCAGGTGGGGCAAATCTTCCCGACCGATCGACGCGTTCATGCCTCGAACCGGCAGCCTACTCATAGACTATTGCGTTGTGGTGAAAGTCACAGCACCAAGGACATGAATGTACACTTGTGCACTGAAATTTTTATTCAAGCCCCTTTTGAGGCTCGTTCGGGTGCCTAAGACTGCCGCACTTTCGCTTTTCACGCCAGTCGCAGATGCTCGAAAGGGCCTCTCTACTGCACCCAGCGCTGCAGAATCTGCTGCAGGTCATTGCGTTTGAATGGCTTGGCCAGGTAATCGTTCATGCCCGCCGACAGGCAGTTTTCCCGGTCGCCCTGCAAGGCGTTGGCCGTCAGGGCGATGATCGGCACATGGCCGCAGCCGGGCAGGCGGCGGATCTGTCGGGTCGCCTCGTAACCGTCGATGATCGGCAAGCGGCAGTCCATCAGAATCGCTTCGTAACGACTGCCCCCGGCACTGCGTACAGCCTGCATGCCATCGGTGGCGACGCTGACAGTGAAACCCAGACTGCGCAGCATGGCCTCGATCACAGTCTGGTTAACCGGGTTGTCTTCCACCAACAGAACGTTGCGGCCTTCGCCGTGACTGTCGCCATTCACCGCTCTGGGCGCTGTCAGCATCGGCAATGCCTGCTTATATAGAGCCAGCGGAATTTCCAGGGTAAACACCGAGCCGCGACCTTCTTCGCTTTGCGCGCGCAAGGTGCCGCCCATTCGCTCGGCCAGGGTGCGGGCGATCGGCAGACCCAGACCGGTCCCGCCATAACGACGCGAAATCGAGCTGTCAGCCTGCTGGAACGCGTTGAACATCAATTCCAGGCTCTCGGAAGAAATCCCGATGCCGCTGTCGCGCACCGAGCAGGTGAACCACAGCAATTCGTGATCCAGCGACTGCCACTGCGCCTCGATGCTGACGCGCCCCTGTTCCGTGAACTTCAGCGCATTGCCCACCAGATTGACCAGAATCTGCCGGATCCGCGTCGGATCGCCCTGTACCTGCAAACCGCGCAGGTCTTCGGGGATCCGCAGTTGCAACTCCAGCCCACGTTGCGCCGCGCTGTGCTGGAACGATTGCGCGCAAGCGCCGATCAGGTCGGCGAGGTTGAACGGAATGTGCTCCAGCTCCAGTTCCGAACGCTCGATGCGCGAGAAATCCAGAATGTCATTGATCACCTTGAGCAAATGCTCGGTGGACTCGGAAGCCAGCGCCGCGTACTCGATCTGCTCCTCGGTCATGTCGGTGGTTTCCAGCAATTGCAGCATGCCCAGGACACCGTTCATTGGCGTGCGCAGTTCATGGCTCATCATGGCCAGGAAGTCCGACTTGGCGTTGTTGGCCTTTTCCGCCTCTTCACGAGTCTGGATCAGTTGCGCCATGGCCTGGTGCTGTTCGCGACTGGCCTGTTCCAGCGCCTGGGCCAGATTGTTGATGTGCTGCGACAAGGCTCCAAGCTCGGTGTCATCGACAATCGGCAACGGCGTCTTGTAGTCGCCGTCCTGAATCGCCTTGACCGCATTGCCAATGTCGCGGATCGGCTGCGACAGGCTGCCGGCCAGGCGCCGTGCCAGAACGAAGGTGAAGAGCAGGGCGAACAGCGCCAGAATCCCGGCCTTGAGCAGGATTTCCTGTTGGCGCTGACTGAACGCATCGTTGGACAGGCCGACGATCACCCGCCCCAGATAATCCTCGCTGGCACCGCCGTTATTGGTCTTGCCGTCCTGAAAGAAATCATTGTGCAAGGCAATCCGTTGCAGCCGCACCGGTGACTGGAACACTTCGACCTGATGCGGACGCTTATGGGTGTCCGATGGTTGTTCGACATACGCCAGAATCCGGTTGGCGCTGTCCTGGATTTCGAGAAAGCGCACATTGGGCGTGGCCAGTGTGGCTTTCAGCAGGCTTTCCAATACCTCGTTGTTGCCGGAAATCACCCCGTACTCGGTAGCGGGCGCGAGCTGGTTGGCGATCAGTTGGCCGGTGTGATTCAACTCCTGGCGCAAATCCTGGATGCGCACGAAGGTGAAAAAGCTGATCAGCAGCAAGGTCAGCAACAGCGCAGGGCCCAGGCTGATCAACTGGGTGCGGGTATTGATGTCCCAACGGCGGAAAATCATGGGCGGCGCTCTCCTTCGGCCAGCTCTTCGGCAACAGACGCTTCATTCATCGGCTCTATCCCTAATGAACGAGCCACCTGCGCATTGCTTGATACTTTAAAACGCTCGGGATAGAGCGCTCTCGGCCAGGCGGCCGGTGGGTGGTCGAGCAATTCGTCGAGTACCGTCAGCCAGTCACTCTGGTCGCTGTAGGTACTGGCGAGGCTGCCGGCGCGCACGAACGAGACGTTCGGGCCGATCAGCGCCAGTTGCCGCGAATAGCTGCTGAGCAGCAGATTCTTCGCGGTTCTCGGGTTGTACAGGTCGGGGTCGTCGAGGCCCAGCAACACATCGCTGTTTTTCAGCACCGTCTGCAAAGGGCGGCTGTCGTGGGTGTTGTCCCAGCGCTGCGGGACGATTAGCAGATTCAGCGGCTGGGCGGCCGATTGCAGTTCCTTGAGCAGGAACTCGCTGTGCTGATCGAACAGCACGCCGACCCGCTGAGCCTGGGGCAGAATCCGTCGGATCAACTGCAACTGGCGACTCAGTGGCGGGTCGCTCCACAGCAGGCTCAAGTGGGGCGGTTGCGCGGTGCCGAAGCGTTGTCGGGCCTGCAGGCGGCTGATGCGCAGGACCAGCGTCGCCGGTCCCTGGGATTCCTGCATGCGCCAGTCGAGGCTCGGCAGGTCGAGCAGGATCAGGCGCAGGCTGGACGGCAGCTTGCCCGGCGCCGGCAGGCTCGCCAGTGGCTGGAAATGCACGCGGTCGGTGGGGCGCAGTTCGCTCAGGGCCTGGACGAACGATTGCACGCCGGGGCTTTCCTCGGCGCCGGTCAGCAGAATGTCGGCCGCCTGCACCGCCACGCCGTGCAGCCAGGCTGTCAGGAACAGACACAGTCCGGCCAGCCACTGGGCGGCCGTTGGCATCTTCCGTGACATGGCGTAACGCATCTAGAACTCCAGCTCGGCGCTGAAGTACATCACCCGGCGTTCGTCGTAGTTGTTGTCGACGAACGTGGTCGGCTCATTGTCCAGACGCTGTTGCAGCACCCCGGCCAGTTGCAGTTGGGCCTTGCCCAGCGAGATGCGTTTGGCGATGCGCGTGTCGACCCGCTCGAAGCGATAGCCGTTGAGTGCATTGTCTCCGTAGTAGAAGAGGGCACTGTTCCAGCCCTGGCCCCAATCGCGCATCCAGCCGGCCGAGCCACTGTTGCGCGCGGTGAACTGCTGGTCCAGCGGGTTGCTTGCTTCGGCGTCGACGTAGGCGTAAGTCAGGCGCAGTCGATCGGCCGCGCTCAGGCGCCAGTCCAGCTGGGTTTCGGTGCCGCGAAAGCGCGAGTCGTTGGCGTTGCTGGCGATGTACTGATTGTTGCGCAGCGGCTCGCTGATCATCCCGGTGATTTCGTCGTAGAACAGCTTCACGTCCAGCGCCAGGCCCCATTCCGGGAAAAAGCCGTTGTAGCCCAGTTCCCGTGAGCGCATGTGTTCCTGGTCCAGATCGCCGGGCCCCCGGGTCTTGACGAAGTAACGGGCCGACGTCTGGCCGTAGGCGGAGGGGCGCAGGTTGGTCACCTGATAACTCCAGTTGACGTTGTTCTCGAACATGTCCGGCGAGCGGATCGCTTCCGAGTACACCGCACGCAGGCTGTGGCGCGGGTTGATCAGATAATTGACGGCAAACCTGGGCGTCAGCGAACTGCCGATCAACTGAGTGTTTTCAAACATGGCGCCGCCCTGCAACAGCCAGTGTTCGCTGGCGCGCCATTCCAGTTGGCCAAAGGCGCGCCACGTGGTGTCGTCCAGGGTTCCGTTGAAATAGGTCTCGGAATCGGCCCGGTCGTAACGATAGTTCAGGCCGCTGACCAGACGCAGACTGTCGGACAGGCTGAGGGTGTCCTGCAACTCCAGGTCATAGCGCGATTCCCGGGCACTCTGGTCGATGTCGCCGCACAGGGTCCGGCTGGCGCCGTTGCGCCATTGATCGAGCACCTGATTGGCCAGGGCCATTTCCGTTGGCGTGCCGGGCGCGGCACCGGGCCCGGTGTAGCGGGTGATGTTGCGTGCCAGTTGCTCGGTGTAGTTCGGATTGAGTTGCCACAGCTCCGTGAGTTGCGGACTGAACGACACCTCGGCATCACAGGCTCGCCAGGTCTGCTGGCGATCCCAGTGTTGCGCCGAGCCTTGTACATAAAGGCTGTGGTCGGGGTTGATGTCCAGGTTCCAGCGCACCGAACCGGCGTAATCCTTGGCGATCACGTCGGAATTGTTCCCGGCAGCGGTAATCCCCGAGAACACCGGGCGGTAGGTGTAGGGCCGCTGGTTGGTCCCGTCCTTGGCATTGAGCTGCCAGTCCAGGCTCTGGTTGTCGCTGAGGGTCTGGCTGACCGCGAGGCTGAAGCGGTTCAAGCGGCGGCTGTCGCGGTAATCGGCGCCGGTGCGGTCGCTGTCGAAGCCGTCATCTTCCTGGCCGGACAGCGACAAACGCAGGTCGCCGCCATTCCAGCCCGTTCCCTGGCTGGCATAGAAGTCGTTGATACCCCGTTGGCCACGGGTGATTTTCAGCCGAGTGCCGTGGCTGTCGGCCGGGTTGCGGGTGATGATGTTGACCACCGCCATCAGCGCGTTGGCGCCGTAACTGACGGTGTTCGGGCCGCGAAAGACTTCGATGCGTTCGATGTCTTCCATGGCCACCGGGATGTCGCTCCAGTCCACCGTGGCCAGGCCGGCGCGGTACACCGAGCGGCCGTCGATCAGCACCTGCATGCGCCGCGCTTCGGTGGCGTTGGTGCCGTGATAGTTCACCACCGCCTGATTGCCGCTGATGTTGCCGACCATCATCCCCGGCACCAGGCGCAGCTGTTCGCTGATGTCCCGGGCGCCGCTGGCGTTGATCAGTTCGCTGTCGATCACGGTCATGCTGCCCGGGACTTCCGCCGGTGACTGTTTCAGGCGCGTGGCCGTGAGGATCTGGGGCAAGGCCTCGCTGTCGAGAAACAGGTCGTCCGCCAGCAACATCGGGCTGAACAGCAGCGCCAGCAGCAGGGACGAACGCGGGGAGGGAGTGCCAGAAAACACGACGCAGCCTTGATAGCAAAGAATTGGCGCGCATGTTAACCGAGGACAGTGACTTTTCCAGTCACGTTGCGGGCATTTTCCTCGGTTTTATTGGTCTTCTTCCTACAAGTGCGGGTAATTGACGCCGGGGCTGTCCGAGAAGGGGCCGCTCCGTATAATGCCCGCATCGCCACTGGTATGGATTAACGGATTACATATGACTGAACAGCGCCCGATTGCGGTCCTGGGAGGCGGAAGTTTCGGTACCGCCGTGGCCAATCTGTTGGCCGAGAACGGCCATCAAGTCCGGCAGTGGATGCGTGACCCCGAACAGGCCGAGGCCATCCGGGTCAATCGCGAGAACCCGCGTTATCTCAAGGGCATCAAGATTCTGCCGGGCGTGACGGCCGTCACCGACCTGCAGGAAACCCTCGATGCCTGCGAGTTGTGCTTTGTCGCGTTGCCATCGAGCGCACTGCGCACGGTATTGGCGGCGCATGCCGAGCGCCTGAGCGGCAAGATGCTGGTCAGCCTGACCAAGGGCATCGAAGCCCACACCTTCAAACTGATGAGCCAGATCCTCGAAGAAATCGCCCCGCAGGCGCGCATCGGCGTGCTGTCCGGGCCGAACCTGGCGCGGGAGATCGCCGAGCACGCGCTGACCGCCACGGTGGTCGCCAGTGAAGACGAAGAACTGTGCAAAGAAGTACAGGCCGCGCTGCATGGCCGTACCTTCCGCGTCTACGCCAGTGCCGACCGCTTTGGCGTGGAGCTGGGCGGCGCACTGAAAAACGTCTACGCGATCATCGCCGGCATGGCGGTGGCGCTGGAGATGGGCGAGAACACCAAAAGCATGCTGATCACCCGTGCCCTGGCCGAGATGACCCGGTTTGCGGTGAATCAGGGTGCCAACCCGATGACCTTCCTCGGTCTGGCCGGGGTCGGCGATCTGATTGTCACTTGCTCGTCGCCGAAGAGCCGCAACTATCAGGTCGGTTTTGCACTCGGTCAGGGTTTGAGCCTCGACGAAGCGGTATCGCGCCTCGGTGAAGTGGCCGAAGGGGTCAACACCCTGAAAGTGCTCAAGGCCAAGTCCCAGGAGGTCGGCGTGTACATGCCGCTGGTCGCCGGGCTCCACGCGATCCTGTTCGAAGGGCGCACGCTGGAGCAGGTGATCGGCCTGTTGATGCGCGCCGAGCCGAAGACCGACGTCGACTTCATTTCCACCAGCGGTTTCAACTGATTGCCTTTTATTTCAGGGCAGGGGAGCTAGACATGAACGATCCGAAAACCGAAGCCAAGTACGAATCCATCCTGCTGCGGGTGTTGTGGATGATCGTCTACATCGTGGTCTGGCAGGTGGCGCAGTTCATCCTCGGCGCGGTGGTGCTGGTGCAGTTGATCTATCGTTTGATCTATGGCGCCCCGAGCGCCGGTCTGATGAATTTCGGCGACAGCCTGAGCCAGTTCCTGGCCCAGATCGGCCGGTTCGGCAGCTTCCACAGCGACCAGAAACCCTGGCCGTTCGCCGACTGGCCGGCGCCGCGTACCCCGGAAGGTGAAGCGCCACACGTTGTTGCGCCGGCACCGCATCCGGCCCGGGATGAGGAACCCAAGCTATGAAACTCTGGGTATTGCGTCACGGCGAGGCCGAGCCCTATGGCTCGCGCCCCGATTCGGAGCGGGAATTGACCGCTCACGGCCGCAAGGAAGTGCTCAGCAGCGCCGCCCGATTGATGGGCCAGCCACTGACGGCGATCTACGCCAGCCCGTACTTGCGTGCGCAGCAGACCGCGCAGCTGGTGCGCGAGGCGCTGGGGTTCGAACCGGAGATCCGCACGGTCGAATGGCTGACCCCGGAGGTTGATCCGGATCGTGTCGCCGAGCAACTGGTGTCGGTGAGCAATGTGCTGCTGGTCAGCCACAATCCGCTGGTCGGGCATCTGCTCAGCTACCTGCAACACGGCGCCGGCTATCCGCCGGAAAAGGTCAGCACCGCCGGGCTCGCCGAGCTTGAGCACAGCGAGTTGCTGATCGGCTCGATGACGCTCAACAGCCTCAAGCATCCCTGAAATTTTTTGTATGAAATAGTCAACCAAGCACTTGCTTGGTTGACTACGCTTGCTCCATCCCAAAAAGAAAGGAGCGAGTCGCATGTCTGCTGCTTTTCGATTGCCGCTGGACGTGTTCTACGAACGCGAGGCCCGGCACCCGCGCCAACGCTTTCTGGTGCAGCCCGTCGGCGGCGGGCAGGTCGAGACGCTGACCTGGGCCGACGTCGGCCATCAGGCCCGCTGCGCTGCGCACTGGCTGCGCTCCCGGGAGTTGCCCCAGGGCAGCCACATTGCGCTGATCTCGAAAAACTGCGCCCACTGGATCATCGCCGACCTGGCGATCTGGATGGCCGGGCATGTCTCGGTGCCGCTCTATCCCAACCTCACGGCCGACTCGGTCCATCAGGTTCTCACTCATTCCGAAAGCGTACTGGCGTTCATCGGCAAACTGGATGACTGGCCGGGGATGTCGACCGGGGTGCCGGCGGATCTGCCGACCATCAGTTTGCCGCTGCACCCGCCGGGCGAGTTCGATTTCAACTGGGGCGACCTGCAACGTTATTCACCGATCCAGGACGATCCGCGACCTGCCGCCGGGCAACTGGCGACCATCATTTACACCTCCGGCACCACCGGCCTGCCCAAAGGCGTGATGCACAGTTTTGCCAACCTCGGGTTCGCGACGACTCGCGGCACGCAGTTGTTCGGCCTCAATGAAAACGACCGGCTGCTGTCCTATTTGCCGCTGTGCCATGTGGCTGAACGGATGTTCGTCGAACTGGCGTCGATCTATACCGGGCAGACGGTTTTCTTTGCCGAGAGTCTCGATACCTTTCTCGACGATCTGAGACGGGCGCGGCCGACGGCGATGTTTGGCGTGCCGAGGATCTGGACCAAATTCCAGATGGGCGTCTACAGCAAGATCCCGGCGAAGCGTCTGGATTTCCTCCTCGGTCTGCCCTTCATCGGCAAACGGATCGGCCACAAAGTGCTGGCCGGCTTGGGGCTGGATGCCCTGCGCGTGGCGCTGTCCGGAGCGGCACCGGTGCCGCTGACCTTGTTGCGCTGGTATCAGAAACTCGGGCTCGACGTGCTGGAGGTCTACGGCATGACCGAGAGCTGCGGCTATTCACATATCTGCCTGCCGGGGCAATACAAGGAGGGCTGGATCGGCCGGCCATGTCCTGACGTCGAGGTGCGAATCGACGAGTCCTGCGAAGTGCAGGTGCGCAGTCAGGCGAACATGCTGGGCTATTTCAAGGAGCCGCAGAAAACCGCCGAGACCCTGACCGCCGACGGCTTCCTGCGTACTGGTGACAAGGGTGAACAGGACGCCGAAGGGCGTTTGCGTCTGACCGGACGACTCAAGGAAATCTTCAAGACCAGCAAGGGCAAATACGTTGCCCCGGCGCCGATTGAAAACCGTCTCGCCGTGCATACAAGGATCGAGCAGGTCTGTGTGGTCGGCGATGGTCTGAGCGCACCGCTGGGGTTGTGTGTGATCTCGGCAGCCGGGCATGAAGACGCACGGCCGCAACTGCATTCGAGCCTGGAGAAGTTGCTGGAGGAGGTCAACGCCGTGCTCGACAAGCACGAACGGTTGCGTCGTCTGGTGGTGGTCAAGGACAGTTGGGCGGTGGAGAACGGCTTTCTCACACCGACCCTGAAGATCAAGCGCAACGTCATCGAGGACACCTACGGAGCACGTTTCGAAGAATGGAGCGAGCGCAGCGAGGCGGTGCTGTGGCAGGATTGAGCGTCGATCAAAACAACAAAGGAAGCCTGCGATGACCTTGTGGCGCACCACTCCGAACATCGAGCAGTTGAACGCAATCCAGAAAAACACCATCGGCGAAGTGCTGGACATCCGCTTCGAGTCCTTCGACGAGGAATCGCTGACGGCCAGCATGGTCATCGACCATCGCACCCATCAGCCTTACGGCCTGCTGCATGGCGGTGCGTCGGTGGTGCTGGCCGAGACCGTCGGCTCGATGGCCAGTTACCTGTGCATCGATGCCAGCAAGTTCTATTGCGTGGGGCTGGAGATCAACGCCAACCACCTGCGTGGCCTGCGCAGCGGCCGGGTGACGGCGGTGGCCAAGCCGATTCACATCGGCCGCACAACCCACGTCTGGGACATCCGCCTGACCAGCGATGAAGGCAAGGCCAGTTGCGTGTCGCGGCTGACCATGGCCGTGGTGCCGCTGGGCGAGCAGCCGCCGGCACGCTGACCGATCCGTCATAGCCTTGACCGGACTGTCATCATTCCTGGCAGTTACGGTCATTGCTGTGAAGCGCGGTCTTACGGACAATCAATGTCACGTTTACCGCCCATGGATTTACCCGTATGTCGCAACCGATCTTCTTCGCCCACGCCAACGGTTTCCCTTCCGGCACCTACGGCAAGCTGTTCTCGGCGCTGGCGCCGGAGTTCCGGGTGACGCATCTGGAGCAGCATGCCCACGATCCGCGTTTTCCGGCGGGTGACAATTGGTACCACCTGGTGGACGAGCTGATCCATCACCTGCAACAGCAGGACGAACCGGTGTGGGGCGTTGGCCATTCCTTCGGCGGAATGCTGCACCTGCACGCCGCACTGCGTTGCCCGGAGCTGTATCGCGGGGTGGTGATGCTCGATTCGCCAGTGCTGACCCGCACCGATCGCTGGGTGATCCGTGCTGCCAAGCGTTTCGGCTTCATCGACAAACTCACCCCGGCCGGTCGCACCTTGGGGCGGCGCGAAGAGTTCGCCGACCTCGACAGTGCCCGCAGCTACTTTGCCGGCAAGACCCTGTTCCGCGGATTCGATCCAGAATGCTTCGACGCCTACCTGCAACATGGCTTGCACCAGGTTGGCGACAAGTTACGCCTGCGCTTCGACCCGGCCACCGAGATCAGTATTTATCGCGGTGTGCCGCACACCAGCCCCGGACGAACCCGACAGCTTCAGGTGCCGCTGGCGGTGGTGCGCGGGCACAAGAGTCGCGTGGTGATGAACCATCACGCCCGGCACGTTGGACGCCTGCCTCAGGGCGAGTCGCTGACGATGCCCGGCGGTCACATGTTTCCCCTTGAGCGGCCGCAGGACACCGCGCAGTTGCTGAAAAACCTGTTCACTCGCTGGGAAAACCGCCAGCACAAGGATTGCGCATGAGCCCGGCGGTCGAAGAAGTGCGCCTGAGCCTGCCGCATATCGAGCTGGCGGCACACATTTTCGGCCCGGAAGACGGGCTGCCGGTGATTGCCCTGCACGGCTGGCTGGATAACGCCAACAGCTTCGCTCGCCTGGCACCGAAGCTCAAAGGCTTGCGCATTGTTGCGCTGGACATGGCCGGTCATGGCCATTCGGGGCATCGTCCGGTCGGCGCGGGTTACGCCTTGTGGGATTACGCCCATGACGTGCTGCAAGTCGCCGAACAGCTGGGCTGGCAGCGCTTCGGTCTGCTCGGGCATTCGCTGGGGGCCATTGTTTCGCTGGTGCTGGCGGGGTCGTTGCCGGAGCGCATCACTCATCTGGCATTGATCGACGGGGTGATTCCTCCTACGGATAAAGGCGAAAACGCCGCCGAACGCATGGGCATGGCCCTGCAGGCACAGCTTGATTTGCGGGAAAAACGCAAACCGGTCTACGCCACTCTCGACCGGGCCATCGAAGTGCGCATGAAAGGCCTGGTGGCGGTCAGCCGTGAAGCTGCCGAACTGCTGGCGCAACGTGGTCTGATGCCGGTGCCCGGCGGTTACACCTGGCGCACCGACAACCGTCTGACCCTGCCATCGCCCCTGCGCCTGACCCAGGAACAGGCGATGGCTTTCATCCAGCGCATTGCCTGCCCTGCACAATTGGTGGTGGCAGCCGACGGCATGCTGGCCAAACACCCCGAGCTGCTGGAGCGTCTACCCTTTAGCCGGGAACAGCTGCCGGGCGGGCACCATCTGCACCTGAACGACGAGTCGGGTGCGGTTCTTGTCGCAGACTGTTTCAATCGGTTCTTCGCCATTCCTTGACTTGCCCCGGGCAACTGTCGAGGCTGGGCGGGTTGAAATGGGAGACAACCAAGATGGATTTCTACACCGCTGCGACTTCTAACTGCCCTCAAGGCACCCAGGCCATGCCCCTTCGATGAGCCTGTCCATGCGATCTATCAGTCTGCTGGCGCTGTGCTGTTTCAGTCCCTTTTTATTCGCTGCCGACCTGCCGGGCAGTCAGGATCTGCCGATCGTGCCGCGTCTGGCCGATGCGCAGATCGTCGACTATCGTCCGGCCGCGACGCTGGAGCGAATCTACCCGATGGGCTCGATCCGCAAGATCAGCGGCCAGCTGCGTTTCGACGGCCAGGTCGGCGCCCGTGGGCAGACCACCTCGGTCACCTACGAATTGCCGCCGGAACATTCCGCCAATGAAGCCTTCACCGTCGCCCGCGAGGCCCTGCAAAAACAGGACGCCGAGCTGTTGTTCTGGTGTCAGGCCAGGGATTGCGGCGAAAGCAGCCTGTGGGCCAACGAAGTGTTCGGCAATGCCAAGCTGTACGGTGCCGACGAGCAACAGGCCTATCTGTTGCTGAGGCTGGCGGCACCTCGAGACAACACGCTGGTGGCGCTGTACAGCATCACTCGCGGCAATCGCAAAGCCTATCTGCATGTCGAGCAATTCGAGGCCGCCACGCCGTTGGGGGAGCTGCTGCCGACATCGGCGACCCTGTTGCGCCAGTTGAAAGACACCGGCGAGCTGAAATTACCGAAACTGAGCGGCGATCCGGATGACACCTGGCTGCGTCTGCTGTCCCGTGGCCTGAACCTCGACACGACGTTGCGGGTCACGGTTTCCGGGCTCAAGGCCGAAGCCTGGCGTCAGGCACTGATTGCGCAGGGGGTGCGCGCGGCACGCATGGAAACCGGCAATGTCGAAGGTGTCGGCCTGCGCATCGATCTGTTGCGATAAGGTGTCTGCGGCGGACACGCCCGACGTGTTCGCCTACTCTTTGCCTGACTGACTTTTTCGAGATTTCACATGCCCAATAATGATCGTCTGCTGGTGCAGATCCTGCTGCTGGTGTTGTTCGGCGCCAGTTTCTGGGTGATGGCACCGTTCTGGTCGGCGCTGTTCTGGGGCGCGGTGCTGGCGTTTGCCAGTTGGCCGTTGATGCGCCTGCTGACGCGCTGGCTCGGCGGCCGCGAATCACTGGCGGCAAGTATCCTGACCCTGGGCTGGATGCTGCTGGTGGCGGCACCGCTGGTCTGGCTGGGGTTCAACCTGGCCGATCACGTGCGCGATGCCACGGTGTTCATCAAGGATGTGCAGGTCGACGGCCTGCCGGAAGCGCCGGCCTGGCTCGGCACGATTCCGCTGGTGGGGGAGCGGCTGGTCGGGTTCTGGAACAGTGTCGATCAGCAGGGGGCGGCGCTGATGGTGTCGCTCAAGCCTTATCTGGGGCAGGTGGGCAACTGGCTGCTGGCGCGCAGTGCGCAGATTGGCGGCGGGATTCTCGAGCTGACCCTGAGCATTGTCTTCGTGTTCTTTTTCTACCGTGACGGGCCGCGGCTGGCGGCGTTCGTGCACAGCCTGCTGGAGCGCTTGATCGGCGACCGTGCCGGGTATTACATCGAACTGGTGGCCGGTACGGTGCAGCGGGTGGTGAACGGGGTGATCGGTACGGCGGCGGCGCAGGCGATTCTGGCGCTGATCGGGTTCCTGATTGCCGGGGTGCCGGGGGCGCTGGTGCTGGGGATCGTGACGTTCCTGCTCAGCCTGATTCCGATGGGGCCGCCGCTGGTGTGGATTCCGGCTACGGCGTGGCTGGCCTGGAAGGGCGAGTACGGGATGGCGGTGTTTCTCGGGATCTGGGGGACGTTCATCATCAGTGGCGTGGACAACGTGCTCAAGCCATACCTGATCAGCCGTGGCGGGAATCTGCCGCTGGTGATTGTGTTGCTCGGGGTGTTTGGCGGGTTGATTGCGTTCGGGTTTATCGGGTTGTTTATCGGGCCTACGCTTTTGGCTGTTGCCTATAGTTTGTTGACGGATTGGAGCAAGAGTCAGGTTCGGGTTGAGGATCGGCGTTGAAGGTTAGCCTTGGCGGCCTTCGGGCCGGCCAGGCTCCGGGTCTACTGTGTACATATCCGTTTCTTCGGTAACGGCGGCTTATGGTTTCGCCCTTACGGCGACTCACTTTTTTACAAGCGCCTAAAAAAGTAAGCAAAAAACGCTCGCCCCGGCGTTCGGCCCTCGCAGGCTCGGGTTCCTTCGCTCCGGTGTCCCTCCGGGGGCATCGACTTCGTCGATGAGTTCGGCTTCGCCGCACGGCACTACGTGCCAATCCCCGGATGAACACCTCCACTCAGCCTTCCGAAGGGGCGGGTGGATCAAGATCAAAAGCGTTGTCGAGCTAACGCTCATCCTGTTTTTGTATGTACCTCAAGTCGCCACATTCAAATACTTGCCCACCGACGCCGCACTATCGAGCGAATACTGCTTGCTCAGATTGGCAATCATCCGGTTCAACGATTCGGTCGTGGCTTGAGTAGTGCCGGCGGTCTGTTCAACGCTCGGACGCTGGCGTCCCGCCTGTAACGCGGCTTTCAACTCATCACTGCTCACGCCACCACTGCTCACGCCACCACTGCTGTCGCTATCCAGCACTTTGAGCAGCGCCGCGCTGGTGTCGTTGTTGGAGGATGAGGTGCTGTCGCTGGCCAGCAGCGCACTGTTCAACTCGGTCGCCGTCACATTGCCGTCGCCGTCCGCGTCGAGCTGGCTGAACAGTTCGTCACTGGAAACCTGGGTTGGCGGCGGTGGTGGCGGGGTGAGGCTGGCGGTGAGTTCGTCCTGGCTGACGACGCCGTCCTTGTTCTTGTCCAGGGCGGAGAAGATTTTGCTGCTGTCGGCGGTGCTGCCGGCGCTGGTCAGGCCGCTGCTGAGTTCGTCGCTGCTGATGGCGCCGTCGCCGTCGGTGTCGAGGGCTTTGATCAGGGCGTCGGCCAGGTCGGTGTTGGGGGCCTGGTTGTGGTCGGGTGGTGGCGGTGGGGCCATGGCGGCCATTTCTTCGGCGCTGAGGCTGCCGTTGCTGTCGCTGTCCAGGTCGCCGAATTGTTTGCTCAGGTTGACCAGCAAACCATCGTTGGATTTTTGCGACAGGGCGCTGTTCAGTTCGTCCTGATCCACCGCGCCGTCGCCGTTGCTGTCGAGTTTGGCGAACAGTTCCTTTTGCAGTTGCTGGCTGCGGGCGTTTTGTGTGGAAGTGCTGCTGGTGCTGGTATAGCTCGTGTAGTTGCTGACGCTACCGATCATGGGCTCACTCCTTGTAATGGAAAACCGGTTCATGAACCGGCGCTTGCAGACTCAAGGCGTGAGGTGTCGCAGGTATGTGGGTTTTGTACCGGACGGTACACAGTCGGGCTTACAGGCGTGGCAGGCGAATCACGGCGGTGAGGCCGCCGCCAGGCGTCTCTTCGAGGTTCAACTGACCACCCTGGCGTTGCGCGGCTTCCCGGGCGATGGTCATGCCAAGGCCGACGCCGCCGGAGTTGCGGTTGCGTGAGCCTTCCAGGCGGAAAAACGGCTCGAACACGGCTTCGCGTTTGTCCGCGGCGATGCCCGGGCCGTGGTCGATGACGCGGATCAGCAGGTGTTCGCGCTGATCCTGCAGTTCGATATGTGCTTGCCCGGCGTAGCGCAAGGCGTTGTCCATCAGGTTGTTGATGCACGAACGCAGGGCCATTGGCTGAACCGCCAGGGGTGCGCAATGGCCGCTGACCTGCACGTCGGCGCCCTGATCCTGGGCGTTTTCGCACAGAGATTCGACCAGCGCCTGCACGTCCATCATCTGCAGCGCTTCGCTGGTGCGTTGTTCGTGCAGGTAGGTGAGGGTGGCGTCGAGCATGCCGATCATGTCGTTCAGGTCCTGACGCATCTGGCCCTGGAGTTTGTCGTCGTCGATCTTTTCCAGGCGCAGCTTGAGCCGCGACAGTGGCGTGCGCAGGTCATGGGACACTGCACCGAGCATGCGCGCGCGTTGTTGAACCTGTTCGCGAATCCGCTGCTGCATCAGGTTGAAGGTATGGGCCGCCTGCCGGGCCTCTCGCGGGCCGGACTCTTCCAGCGGCGGGCTGTCGAGGTTTTCGCTGAGGCGTTCGGCGGCGTCGCTCAGGCGCTGGATCGGGCGGCTCAGGAGTTTGGCGCCGTACCAGGCAGCGATCATCAGCGAGATGAACTGAAAGGTCAGTGGCACCAGCGGCCCGCCGAACCAGGGGCGCGGCGGTCGATGGGCGAAGCGCGGATCCGGCGGCGGACGTTGTCCTTCGACGCCCTGGGAAAATTCCGGCGGCGGAGGGGGCGGAGGCGGGCCGTAATGGTGGAACCAGGCGAAAGCCAGCAGGTGCGCCAGGACGATCGCCACGAACAGCACGCCGAACAGGCGGCCGAACAGCGTGTCGAAGCGCCCCCGCATCAGCCGATGTCCCGTGCGTCGAACAGGTAACCCTCACCGCGTACGGTCTTGATCAGTTGCGGAGCTTTCGGGTCGTCGCCAAGTTTTTGCCGCAGGCGCGAGACCAGCAGGTCGATGCTGCGGTCGAAGGCTTCGATCGAGCGCCCACGGGCGGCGTCCAGCAACTGTTCGCGGCTGAGCACCCGGCGCGGCCGTTCGATGAACACCCAGAGCAGGCGGAATTCGGCGTTGGAAAGCGGCACCACCAGGCCATCGTCGGCGATCAACTGGCGCAGGACGCTGTTCAGGCGCCAATTGTCGAAGCGAATGTTCGCACGCTGTTCGGTGCGGTCGTCGCGCACCCGGCGCAGAATCGTCTGGATCCGCGCCACCAGCTCCCGGGGTTCGAACGGTTTGGCCATGTAGTCATCGGCACCCAGTTCCAGGCCAATGATGCGGTCGGTGGGTTCGCAACGGGCAGTGAGCATCAGGATCGGGATGTCCGACTCCGCGCGCAGCCAGCGGCACAGCGACAGACCGTCCTCGCCGGGCAGCATCAGGTCGAGCACCACCACGTCGAAATGCTCGGCCTGCATCGCCTGGCGCATGGCTGCGCCGTCGGTGACACCGCTGGCGTGAATGTTGAAACGGGCCAGGTAGTCGATCATCAGTTCGCGGATCGGCACGTCATCGTCGACGATCAGGGCGCGGATGCTCCAGCGCTTGTCGTCTTTCTGCTCTTCATTCACGGAGACTTGGGAGTTGTGCATGAGGCTGTTCATCTGCCAGTAAGCCGCCAACCACAAAGATAGGCTGCGAGGTTGTGGTTTCAGCATAGGCGTCCGGCCGTGAGGCGGGAAGGGCTGCTGTAAGGACATGTTGCGGCTGGCGAGGCTAGCGCGGACGCATGTTGTCGGCGTGTCGGTTGTGTATCGGCTTCGACACAATACCCTGCAAGGCTATGCTGATCACGTCCGGCGCGACGATTTACCGATCATCGGGTGCCGCGCCGCCGCCGGTTCCGCTACAATGCGCGCCGATTTCGACTTGCCTGAGAGCCCACCCATGTCCGCCTGCCAGACTCCTATCATCGTCGCCCTGGATTTCCCCACCCGTGACGCCGCACTGAAGCTGGCCGACCAGTTGGACCCGAAGCTGTGCCGGGTCAAAGTGGGCAAGGAACTGTTCACCAGCTGTGCCTCGGAAATCGTCGGCACTCTGCGCGACAAGGGTTTCGAGGTGTTCCTCGACCTGAAATTCCACGACATTCCCAACACCACGGCGATGGCGGTCAAGGCCGCTGCCGAGATGGGCGTGTGGATGGTCAACGTTCACTGCTCCGGTGGCCTGCGCATGATGGCGGCCTGCCGTGAAGAGCTGGACAAGCGCAGCGGTCCGCAACCACTGCTGATCGGCGTAACCGTGCTGACCAGCATGGAGCGTGAGGATCTGGCGGGTATCGGTCTGGACATCGAGCCGCAGGAGCAGGTACTGCGCCTGGCAGCGCTGGCCGAAAAGGCCGGGATGGACGGTCTGGTGTGCTCGGCGCTGGAAGCCACGGCGCTGAAAACCGCGCATCCGTCGCTGCAGTTGGTTACGCCGGGCATTCGTCCGGCCGGCAGCGCCCAGGACGACCAGCGTCGCATCCTGACCCCGCGTCAGGCGCTGGATGCCGGTTCCGATTATCTGGTGATCGGCCGTCCGATCAGCCAGGCGGCGGATCCGGCCAAGGCCCTGGCTGCGGTGGTTGCCGAACTGGCCTGACCGAACAGCTGAAGATGCAAAGAAGGGAGCCTGATGGCTCCCTTCGTTGTTTTCAGATTTGTTTTCAGACCTTCAACACCAGTTTGCCGAAGTTCTCGCCGCTGAACAGTTTGCCCAGAGTTTCCGGGAAGGTTTCCAGGCCTTCGACGATGTCTTCCTTGCTCTTGAGCTGCCCCTTGGCCATCCAGCCGGCCATCTCCTGAGCGGCGCTGGCGTATTGCGCCGCGTAGTCCATCACCACGAAGCCTTCCATCCGCGCACGGTTGACCAGCAGCGACAGGTAATTGGCCGGGCCTTTGACCGCCTCTTTATTGTTGTACTGGCTGATGGCGCCGCAGATCACGACGCGGGCCTTGAAGTTCAGGCGGCTCAGAACCGCGTCGAGGATGTCGCCGCCGACGTTGTCGAAATACACGTCCACGCCTTTCGGGCATTCGCGTTTAAGACCGGCCAACACGTCTTCGTTCTTGTAGTCGATGGTGCCGTCGAAGCCCAGTTCATCGATGAGGAACTTGCACTTGTCCGCGCCGCCGGCAATACCGACCACCCGGCAGCCTTTGATCCTGGCGATCTGTCCGGCGATGCTGCCGACCGCGCCTGCCGCACCGGACAACACCACGGTATCGCCGGCCTTCGGTGCGCCGACATCGAGCAGGGCGAAGTAGGCGGTCATGCCGGTCATGCCCAATGCAGACAGATAAACCGGCAGCGGTGCCAGGTTCGGATCGACCTTGTAGAAACCTCTTGGCTCGCCGAGGAAGTAATCCTGCACGCCAATGGCACCGTTGACGTAGTCACCGACGGCAAATCCTGGGTTATTCGACGCGACGACTTTGCCCACGCCCAGCGCGCGCATGACTTCGCCCAGACCCACCGGCGGGATGTAGGACTTGCCCTCATTCATCCAGCCGCGCATGGCCGGGTCGAGGGACAGGTATTCGTTCTTGACCAGAATCTGCCCCGCCGCCGGTTCGCCGACCGGTACTTCCTGATAGGTGAAGGTCTCTCGGGTGGCGGCGCCCACAGGGCGTTTGGCGAGCAGGAACTGGCGATTGGTCTGGTTGGTCATGACAGGCACTCGAATTGAATGAAGCCTTGTTGATAGACCTTCATGCGCGATGCCGCAAGGTTGGCTCACGGGGCGAATGCAGGCTGATCCAGTACGGTGATAGTGCACGTCGGGGTTTCATCACTGTGATTCATGAAAGCCTAACCGGCCTTTTGATAGTGCTGACGTCACTCACGCCCCTGTGGCTATGCTGCCTTCATCAATCCCCCGCATTCGAGGACATAACAATGAGCATGACGTTTTCCGGTCAGGTCGCCGTCGTCACGGGCGCAGCCAATGGTATTGGCCGGGCGACCGCCCAGGCGTTTGCTGCCGAAGGTCTGAAAGTGGTGGTCGCCGATCTGGATGCGGCCGGGGGCGAGGGCACCGTGGCGCTGATTCGTACAGCCGGAGGTGAAGCGACCTTCGTACGTTGCAACGTTACCGTCGAAAGCGATGTGAAAAATCTGATGGACGAGGTGATCAAGACCTACGGCCGTCTCGACTATGCCTTCAACAACGCCGGGATCGAAATCGAGAAGGGCAAACTGGCCGAAGGCTCGATGGATGAGTTCGATGCGATCATGGGCGTCAATGTCAAGGGCGTCTGGCTGTGCATGAAGTACCAGTTGCCGTTGCTGCTGGCCCAGGGCGGCGGGGCGATCGTCAATACCGCGTCGGTGGCCGGGCTGGGTGCTGCGCCGAAGATGAGCATCTACGCCGCCTCCAAGCATGCGGTGATCGGTCTGACCAAGTCTGCCGCCATCGAGTACGCCAAGAAGAAAATCCGCGTCAACGCGGTTTGCCCGGCTGTGATCGATACCGACATGTTCCGTCGCGCCTACGAGGCCGACCCGAAGAAGGGCGAATTCGCCAATGCCATGCACCCGGTGGGTCGCATCGGCAAGGTCGAGGAAATTGCCAGCGCGGTGCTGTACTTGTGCAGCGATGGCGCAGCGTTCACCACTGGCCATTCGCTGGCCGTGGACGGAGGCGTGACCGCGTTCTGAAAAGGCATCTGTCGATGCAGGAAAAGACCCGCCTGCCAGCGGGTTTTTTCGTCTGTGCCAGGTTCCATGTCATTGATAAACAATGTGTTTCAAATAGTTAGAACTGTGGCTTTTGACGGCGTTGTCGCACAGCCTGACCGGCGCGGCTGTGATTTACTGCTGCGGGCAAAACGGACAGGAGTTTGTGCACTCATGGAATTGAGAATTGACCGACAGGCAATGGTGCCGGTCGTACAGCAGATTGTTGACGGATTGATCGAGTGGATCGTGCAGGAACAGGTGCCGCCTGCCACGCGCCTGCCATCCATTCGACAGATTGCGCGATTGAATCTGCTCAGCCAGTCGTACGTCATGGAGGCTTGCGAACGTCTGGTGGCACAGGGCGTTCTGGCCTCGCGGCAAGGGTCGGGGTTCATGGTCGCGAGCACATTGCCGAAATGTTGCAAAGCCTTTGAGGGCGAGCGCCATGGCTGTGATACGGATCCGCAATGGCGCGGCGGGTTGAAACTGGGCGACGGGGTTTTACCCGAGAGCTGGCGAGAACCCGATGATCTTGCCTACGCGATCCGTCAGGTGGCCCGCACCGACATGGCCAGCCTGTTCAACTACAACACGCCCCTGGGGCTCCCTGCGTTGCGCGAACAGATTGTCAAACGGCTCGGGATGCTCGATATCACCGCCGATGAGAGTTGTGTGCTGACAACGGCCGGCGCCAGCCACGGGCTTGATCTGATCGTGCGTACGCTGTTTCGAGCGGGGGATTGTGTGGTGGTGGAGACGCCGGGTCATGCGCCGCTGTTCGATCTCTTGCGGTTGCACGGCGTGCGCATGCTGGAAGTTCGTCGCACACCTGGCGGGCCGGACGTTGAGGAGCTTGAGGCATTGTTGCAGCAGTTCCGGCCGGTGGCGCTGTTCATCAACAGTCACCATCACAATCCCACGGGGAGCTGCCTGGCGCCAACAGTGGCGCGGCGCATTCTGCAATTGAGCAAAACCTACGACCTGCGGCTGATCGAAGATGACGTCTACGCCGATCTGCATAACGGCAATGGTGCGCGGCTGGCGGCGCTGGATGAAGACGGACGGGTGATTTACGTCGGCAGTTTTTCCAAGACGCTGAGCAGCTCGTTGCGGGCAGGCTTCGTGTTGGCCGGCCACGAGGTGATCGAGCAACTGGCGCGGGTCAAGATGATCAGTTGCATGGGCACTTCAAGGTTCAGCGAGGCCGTTCTGGCGGCGCTGCTGGCCAGCGGTGCGTATCGCAAACTGGTGCAGCGCCAGCGCCAGCGGCTCAATATCGATCGCGCGGCGGCCCTGCAGGCGCTGGAGGATGCCGATTGGGAGGTGTTCGGCAAACCCACCGGCGGCCTGTTCATCTGGGCCCGTTCGCCGCTGGCGAATGATGAACACCTGCGCAGGCAGGCCTTGCGTCATGGTGTGCAATTGTCATGCGCTTCTTCCTTCAGTCCCAGTGGCGAAACCAGTGACTGGCAGCGGATCAATGTGGCCTATGCGTGCGATCCGAGGGCGCGGCAGTTCTTTCGCAGTACGGCCGTGGATCGACCTCAAATGTTCTGAAAACGACGCAGGCCTAGCTTTTTGCCATTATTCCGACGCCAGAGTCTTGTGCTGGTTCATGGCCGTTGCGACTCTTCGGCAACAGACTTTGGCAGGGGACTACGCGCAATGATTTCGGCCGTGCAAGGACGTTTTGCCAACCTCGGTATGGCGAAAAAACTGGGTATCGGGTTTGTGCTGGTATTGCTGTTGACTGCCTTGGTGGCGGCCATCGGCGTCTGGTCCCTGCAGACCATCAGTCAGCGCTTCGACGGGCTAAAACAGATGTCCTCGCTCAACAGTGGCCTGCTGAAAGTGCGCCTGCTGGAGCAGGATTACGCCCTGCATGGCAATCCGAAAACCGCCGATGCCTTGCACGAGGGTGTGGATGGCCTGATCGCCATGGCCGATCAGCTCAAGGCTCAATCGCCGGGCAATGAGTCGGTCATGAGCGACGTCCAGCAGTCGCTGGGCGCTTATCGCAAGGCGTTCGATGAGTTCGTGTCGCTGACCCAGGCCAAGGATCTGGCGCTGGAAATGGCCAGTTGGTCGGTGTCCAGTGTCGCCAACAACCTCGACGTCCTGCAGGCCGGGCTTGCCGATGACGGCGCCTACACGCTGAAAGACAGCGAGGGCAAGGACGGAGCGCAGTTCATCGAGCAGGCCAGTCAGGTCAGCCAGGTTTCGCGCCTGATGCTGCAAGCCATGAACGAAGCGCGGGTGCGTCTGGATCAGAGTCGCAAGGGCGACGACAGCGCCAAGGGCAACATCGAACAGGCCGCACAGGCCCAGACGCAAGCCGAACAACTGAAATCCACGGTCAAGGACGAAGGTTATCTGACGGTTCTTAATGAGGTGTCAGGGCACATCGCCGGTTTCAATGACAAGCTCGCCGAGTACACCGGGCTTCTGGCTCAGGAAAAAACCGTCTACGAGCAACTGCATCAGCGTGCCGCTCAGGTGGTGGAACGGGTCGATCAGGCCTATGTCGCTCAGGACGTCGCGATGCAGGGGGAGTTGAAGAAGAACTCGGTGCTGATCATCGGCTCGTCGGCGCTGGCATTGCTGGTCGGGCTGATTGCGGCCTGGGTGATCACGCGGTTGATCGTCGCGCCGTTGCGCAGCGTGATGCTTGTCGCTCAGCGGATCGCCGCCGGTGACTTGAGTGCAACGGTGGAAGTGACTCGTCGAGACGAGATCGGCCAGTTGATGCAGTCCATGCAGCAGATGGGAGCGGGCCTCAGCAGCATTGTCAGCGGGTTGCAGGCTGGCATTGAACAGTTGGCCAGCTCCGCGCAATCACTGTCGGCGGTGACCGAGCAGACCAACCTTGAAGTCAGCAGCCAAAAAGAGGAAACCGAGCAGGTTGCCACGGCGATGAACCAGATGACCGCCACCGTCCATGATGTGGCGCGCAATGCCGAAGAGGCCGCACTGGCGGCGCAGACCGCCGACGACAAGGTCGAGAGCGGTCAGCAGGTGGTGCGCCAGAGCATGGCGCGGATCGAGCAACTGGCGGATTCGGCGACGTCGGCCAGTTCGAGCATCGAAAGCCTGAGCGCAGAAATCCAGAACATTGGCACGGTGCTCGAAGTCATCAAAAGCGTCGCCGAGCAGACCAATCTGCTGGCACTCAACGCCGCGATCGAAGCGGCGCGGGCGGGCGAGCAGGGCAGGGGCTTTGCTGTGGTTGCCGACGAGGTGCGGGCGCTGGCCCGGCGTACGCAGCAGTCGACTGAAGAGATCGAGCGGCTGGTCAGTGCCTTGCGCTCGGCGGCGCACTCGTCGGTGCAGCAGATTCAGAGCAGTGGCGAGCTGGTGAAGCTGGCGGTGAGCGACGCATTGCAGACTGAAAGTGCGCTGGGGAGTATTGCGGCGGCGGTTTCGTTGATTCAGCAGATGAATCAGCAGATTGCAGCGGCGGCCGAGGAGCAGAGTTCGGTGGCCGAGGAGATCAATCGCAGTGTGACCAGTATTCGGGCGAGTGCGGATCAGTCGTCGATTGCGATGCGCGGGAATGCGGCTTCGAGTGTTGAGCTGGCGCAGTTGGGGAGTGAGTTGCGGGGGATGGTGGGGCACTTCAGGCTTTGATTTGGGTTTGACCTTGGCGGCCTTTGGGCCGACCAGGTTTTGGGTTGTTTTGGGTGAATATCCGTTTTTTTGGGTGTTGCGGCTGGCGGTTTCGCCCTTACGGCGAGTCCCTTTTGGCAAACGCCCCAAAAGGAACCAAAAGGTCTAGGCCCCTGCGTTCGGCACCTCGCTTTGGCTCGGTGTTCCTTCGTTCCGGGATTCATCCGGGGGGCATCGCCTCCGGTTTGCTTCGCTGCACCTCCTCTCGATGTGTTCGACTTCGTCGAACGGCGCTGCGCGCCTACCCCCGAATGAATCCCTCCACTCAGCCTTCCGATGGGGCCGGTACGTCAAAAGCGGTACTCGAGCTAACGCTCATCGTGTTGAGTGGTGAAAGCCAAAGCCAAAGCAGGAGTCGAGTTGAATGCTTTTTAAAACCCGAGTGCGATTCGGTATTTCACGTCGGCGTACTTCTCCCAATCAACTCGGTCGGCTCCCTCTCCCGCCGGGAGAGGGCTGGGGTGAGGGCGCTTTTGATTTTGATCTTTCCAGCAGCCAATAAAAAAGCCACCTCTCGGTGGCTTCTCTCAACATCAGCACTCAGTCGTAAATCACTTTCTTCTTCCAGTCCGCATCAGCCTCGACATCCTTGAGGCCGGCAGTCAGCTGGTTTTCTTCGCCTTCGACCGGGGCGATTTTGTCCATGACCTGGGCGTTGGCGCGGGCTAGGAGTTTTTCCAGGTATTGGAGCTGTTCGGCGTAGATCTGCGGGTCCTGCTGTTTGCGCAGGTATTGCACGCCGCGTTCGAAGGCGAGGCGGGCCTGGCCAGGCTGGTTTTGTTGCAGGGCGTGCTGGCCGAGGTTGTTGAAGAACTCGATGTGCAGCAGCACCAGGATATGGCGCACTTCGCGGATCCAGTGCTTGGCTTCGTTCGGTGGCAGGAAACCGTCCTGGGCGGCGCGGGTGATCTGGCCGTGGAGGGCTTCGAGCAGGAAGCGCACGTCTTTGGCCTTGGCTTCGGTCTGGATCGGCGCCGGCGGGTTGTTGACCGGGATCGATTCGCCCTGGGCGACGAGGGCGCTCAGTTCGGTGATGCGGGCCTTGGTGGTGGCGCTGGTTTTTTCCAGATTCAGCAGGCGCTGGCAGACGTTCAGTTCCAGGCGGGTCATCAACAGCTTGAGGGCCGGGGTCATGAACTGGCCGGGGAAGGTTTCGGTCAGTTCGCCGCAACGGCGCAGGCGGTCGTTGAGTTCGACCTTGGTGCGGGCCTTCTCCAGTTTGGTGTTTTCCACCACATGGTTCATGTAGCCAATGGCGATCAAGATTGCGATCCCGGCTATGACTAGCAGGGTGATCATGAGTGGTGTCACCGGTAAGACCTCTTAATAGGGTTCGCGTGCGAGTGTAGTAGCTCGGCATATGGGAGCCTAGCGCCGCTCGACGGGTTGGATCAGCGAAGCTTCATCTGTATCGGCCGCAAGCCTGCTTATATAAATGCTGGCCCTTGGGGTACAGATTGCCATCACCTGTGCCGTGGACTATAACGCCTTGGCGAGTGTCGGAATATAGGCGTCAATCGTCGGGCGACGGAAAAGTCCGAATCGGCTCGTAAAGCAGGGCGAAGTCATTGATTTAAATAAATTTATATCAGGGGGTTGACGACCTTCCAATCCATCCATAGAATGCGCGCCACTTGCAGCGTAAAGCACACAGCGAAACGCGGCAGGGAGTGAATGTTGTAGTGTGTCCCCTTCGTCTAGTGGCCTAGGACACCGCCCTTTCACGGCGGTAACAGGGGTTCGAGTCCCCTAGGGGACGCCAATGCGGGAATAGCTCAGTTGGTAGAGCACGACCTTGCCAAGGTCGGGGTCGCGAGTTCGAGTCTCGTTTCCCGCTCCAATTTTAAACGGCAGTGCCTTCGGGCGGTGCTGAGTGAAACCAGAGCCAAGTCTTCGGATGCGGATCTGGACACCGAAACACACACCATGTGTTCCGGGTAGCGTGTCCCCTTCGTCTAGTGGCCTAGGACACCGCCCTTTCACGGCGGTAACAGGGGTTCGAGTCCCCTAGGGGACGCCATTTGCGGGAATAGCTCAGTTGGTAGAGCACGACCTTGCCAAGGTCGGGGTCGCGAGTTCGAGTCTCGTTTCCCGCTCCAAATTCAAGAAGCGCCGCTCCGCAATGAGCGGCGTTTTTATTAGTGAAAGTTGTAGCCTGTCCCCTTCGTCTAGTGGCCTAGGACACCGCCCTTTCACGGCGGTAACAGGGGTTCGAGTCCCCTAGGGGACGCCATTGCGGGAATAGCTCAGTTGGTAGAGCACGACCTTGCCAAGGTCGGGGTCGCGAGTTCGAGTCTCGTTTCCCGCTCCATATTCAACAAAAACGCCGCTCAGTGATGAGCGGCGTTTTTGTTTGTGCATTATTTGTCGCGCAACAAAAAAGGACCTCACGGTCCTTTTTTGTGGGCCCGCCACCTTGGCGGGCCGGTGTCGCGATCAGAGCTTCGGCAGTTGCCCGATGCGCCCCATCATTTCGGTGACGATCTGCAGGTCCAGCAGGAACTGGTCAACCGTCTTGAACTCGCCGTCGGTGTGACCGGTGTATTTGACCTCAGGTCGGGCCAGGCCGAATTGCACACCGTTAGGCAGTTCATGCACCGAGGTGGCGCCGGCAGAGGTGCCGAACTCGTGTTTCATGCCCAGGTTTTCGGTGGACACGGCCAGCAGCGCCTTGACCCACTCGCCTTCAGGGTTGCGGTACATCGGCTCGGCGATCGAATAATCGAAGTTGACCGCGACGCGGGTTTTCTTGCTCCAGGCCGCCAGTTTGTCGGCGATTTCGCTCTTGAGCACTTCCGGCGACTTGCCCTTTGGCACACGCAGGTTGACCGCGAGTTTGAAGGTCTTGTCGTCCATCCCGACATAGGTCAGCGAGGTGGTCAGCGGGCCCATGAAGTCATCGGCGAAACCGACGCCCAGCTTGCCACCCTTGTAGTCCAGGCCCCAGTTGTCGGCGGCGTAACGGGCGGCATCGGTGATGTGGTTGTGTTTAAGCGCGATCTTGCCATCCACACTGTGGATGAAGTCCAGCATGCGGGCGACCGGGTTGACGCCGGATTCCGGTTCGGACGAATGCGCGGAAACGCCGGTTACGCTAAGTTTCACGTCCTTGCCATCGACCTTGGCATTCACTTCGAAATCGCCGCCATGTTGTTTGGCGTATTCGTTACCGGCCTTTTGCAGACTGGCGGCCAGCTCGGCAGGCTTGTCTGTCACCAGAGTCACGACCGAAACCGATGGAATCTGGTTGGTTGCCATGCCGCCGGTCATCGAGATCAGCTCCGCGCCTTTGCCCTCGGCCTTGCGCTTGGCAAATTTGGCCATGACCGTGCCGTAGCCTTTCTCGGCGATCACCACCGGGTAGCCGCCATCCAGCGCCAGGTTGTATTCGGGCGTCGGGTTGCGTTCGAAGTAGTAAGGAATCGCGTCGCCAGTAGTTTCTTCGGTGGTGTCCACCAGCAGTTTGAAATTGCGGGCCAGCGGCAGCTTTTCTTCCTTGATCACCTTCATCGCATACAGCGTCACCACGATCCCGTTCTTGTCGTCCTCGGTGCCACGGCCGTACATGCGGTCGCCGATCAGCGTGACCTTGAACGGGTCGAGTTTGGTGCCGTCCTTCAGCACCCAGTTTTCCGGTGTCACGGGTACGACATCGGCGTGCGCGTGAATGCCCACGACTTCCTTACCGCTGCCATCGAGAGAAATTTCGTAGACGCGGTTGTCGATGTTTCGGTAGTTCAAACCAAAGGACTCGGCCAGGTCCTTGATCTTGGCGGCGATCTTGATGAATTCAGGATTCTCGTGCTGGGCAACACCCTCTTTGCGATCAGTCGGGATCTCCACCAGTTCGCGCAGGGTTTCGAGTGCGGCCTTACCGTATTTCGCCCGGGTATAGAGGCCGAGCAGGCGATAGATTTCGTTTTGCTGCTCGGCAGTCAGTGTCTTGTTGTCGAGAAACGCGCTGATGGAAGGGCGCAGGTTGTCGGTCTTGCTCAGGTCGCTCTTGGCCACTTCGCCGAGGAACTGGCGGAAATCGCTGACCTTGGCATCGCTGAATGTCTTGAGGATGGTCGCGCTTTGCTGCGGTGTGATGTTGGCGTGGGCGGGCAGTGTCACGGACGAAAGACTGGCCAGAATCAGGGTCGACGCGGCCAGTTGCTTGAGTGAAAAATCCATTGCTAAGGGCATTCCTTTGCAGGCAGTGAGTAGGAAGTGTCTGATCGATGCGTCAGACGGTTTCGCAAACTAACACTGCAAGCGAGTGATAGGGGAGCCCCCGAAGTGGGACGCGTCGCACAGAAATGCAAAAGCGGCGCAGAATCGAAAAAGCCCGTCCAATCTGTCTGGAACGGGCTTCTCCGATCAGCATGTTTACATCGACAACACCAGTCGCCCGGCAAACAGGATCAAAATCACCCCCATGCTGCGCTCGAACCAATGGCCCATGCGCATGAACAACAGCCGCACTTTGCTGCTCGAAAAGAACAACGCAACAATCACGAACCACAACGCGTTCACGCTGCACATCCACAGTCCGTACAGGGCCTGGATTTCCAGCGGCGTGCTGGCGCTGATGATCGTGGTGAAGATCGCCAGGAAAAACAGCGTGGCCTTGGGGTTGGTGGCGTTGGTCAGGAAACCGGTGGAAAACGCCTTGAACAGCGATTGCTCGACCAGCGGTTCATCGCTGGTCTTTTCACCTTCCAGCGTGGTCTTGGGTTCGCTGCGGATCAGGCAGATACCGAGGTAGAAAATGTAAGCGCCGCCCACGACCTTGGCCACCGTCAGCAGCCACGGCGTGGTGTGCATCAAGGCGCCGACGCCGAGCAGGGTATACAGCACGTGCACGGAAATTCCCGCGCCGATGCCCAGTGCCGTGCAGATGCCGACCAGCCGCCCGAAACGCACACTCTGGCGAATGGTCACGGCGAAGTCCGGGCCGGGAGCGACCACGGCGAGAAAGTGGATGGTGGCCAGCGCCAGAAACTCGCCCAGGTAATTCGATGTCATTTCAGCTCCAGAAAGTCAGGGGTGATGCATTGCCGCGATAGCCGACAAAAAACGAAAGGCTCAAGCGCGGATCTGCCACGCCCGGCGTTACCGAGTGCATGCGACGCGAATTGAACATGATGAAATCCCCCGGTTCCGGGCGGACTTCAAGGGCGGGTGGGCCGAGCAGTGCCGGGTCGATGCCGTAGCTGTCGCCGCGCATTTCGTCGAAGCGGTCCGGTGAAATGTCGTCTTCCCACATCTGCAACGCGCCGCCCTCGGTCGGCATGTTCAGGTAGACGTTGCAGGCGAATTGCGCCTCCAGGCTTCGGGCCTGGAAACTCTCCGGCGCGTCCTTGGCGAAGATGTCGTGGTGGGCGAGGAAGCAGACGCCGGGTTTGACTACCCGTGACAGACCGACATACATCTTGCGTCCGTACAGGTTTTCCAGATGGGCGCCTGCCGGCCAGGATTCGTCGAGCATGCAGCGCAGGGTATCGATCGGCGAGGAGTAGGGCGCGCAGCGATTGCGCAGTTCGGCAATGTTGCCGGTGGCGCGTTCGAAGTAATCCTCGATCAGCAACGGCTGGTTTTCCGCCTCGTAGAACGCCATGCCGATGCGGCCAATGCTGGGAGCGTTGATGTAACCCTCGAAGCCGGGCTCGAGGATCTTGTCGCCAATCCGGATCGCCTGGTCTTCAGGCAAAAAGCCTTTGACACGGATAGCGAGGACTTCTTCGTTGGCCAGTTTTT
Organism: Pseudomonas sp. UV AK001; assembly: GCF_046097675.1. Taxonomy (NCBI): domain Bacteria; kingdom Pseudomonadati; phylum Pseudomonadota; class Gammaproteobacteria; order Pseudomonadales; family Pseudomonadaceae; genus Pseudomonas; species Pseudomonas sp. UV AK001. The sequence continues at coordinate 297,247 of NZ_JBJUVZ010000007.1, read as the reverse complement.
TTATGCACGTCTCATCGAGACGCTCGACGTCAAGCATCATGGTTTCAGGTCCATCTAACGAGTAGTCAACGGAACCGGCGAATGCGGTTCCCCCGGCGTCGGACGCTGCAACCGGCAGCGTCCGAAATCCTCAATCCACGTTGTAGTGGACGGACAGCGTGCCCTTCTTCTGCGAAAGGGACGCGATCGTGACTGTGCCCAGATCCTTCAGGCTGCGTACATGGGTGCCACCGCAGCCGTAGGCTGGCAGTTCACCGAAGCCGATTTCCCGCGCGCCTTCGCGCAGGGACGTCAGGCGGGGCAGGTCGTGTTCGATCCATTGCCCGATGCCGTATTGAACGGTTTGCGCATCGACTTCCTGAGCACAATCCCCGGGCTTGAATTGCACCCGGCCTTCGTCCGGCCAGTGGTGTGCCTTGATCGGCATCCAGCCCATGGCCTGGACAAAGTGGCCGATCAAATGCCCGGCGGAATGCATGCGGGTGTTGAAGCGGCGACGCTCTTCATCGATGCGGATCTGGGTCATGCCCAGTGGCACCGGCTGGTCGACGAAATGAATGATCCGGTCCGGTTCCTGTACGACACGCAAGACCTGGCTGTCGCCGATCCAGCCCGTATCGCAAGGCTGCCCGCCACCTTGCGGGTGAAACAGAGTGGCGCGCAGCACCACAGCGAATTCGTTCTCTTGGGGCGTGCAGTCGAGGACTTCCACATTGGCCTTGAGGTCATCACTATGGAAAAAGAGGCGAAGCGTCATATTCCATGCCCTTATTAAAGTTTCTTTTTTAATTATATGAATCGTGCAATAACGTGATAATCCGTTCAAACATCAAAGGACTGTTGCGCTGTGAGCATAAATCTTCCTCTGCCGTTGCTCGGTGAAATGGCGATTTTCGTCAAGGTCGTGGAGACCGGCAGCTTCTCCGAGGCCGCTCGTCAATTGGGCTCGTCACCCTCGGCGGTGAGCCGCAGTATTTCCCGGCTGGAAAAGGCGTTGGCCACGCGGCTGCTGCAGCGCACCACGCGCAAATTGCGCTTGAGCGATGGCGGGGAAGAAGTGTTCAAGCGCTGTCAGGAAATGGTCAGCGCGGCCCGGTCGGTGATGGAAATCAGCGGTCAGTTCACCCACGAAGCCGAAGGCCTGGTACGGGTCAGCGTGCCGAAAGCGGTCGGGCGCTTTGTGATTCATCCGCATATGCCGGAATTTCTGCGCCGTTATCCGAAGGTTGATGTGGAGTTGCTGCTGGAAGACCGGCAAGTGGACCTGATCGACGATCATGTCGATCTGGCGATTCGCATCACGGATAGGCCGCCGGCGGGGCTGGTTGGCCGGCAGTTGCTGACCATCGACCATTTGCTCTGTGCAACGCCGCAATACCTGGCCGAGCATGGCACGCCTACGCATCCACATGACTTGCTCAATCACAGCTGCATCTACCTGGGCGAAACCCCCAGCGATGCGCGCTGGAAATTCAAGAAGGGCAGCAAAGCAGTGACGGTCGGCGTGCGTGGCCGGTATGCCGCCAATCACACCGGCGTGCGCCTGGGCGCTGTGTTGCAGCACATTGGTATCGGCAGCCTGCCGTATTTCACGGCTCGCTATGCCCTGGAGCAGGGGCTGGTCGTGCAGGTTCTGCCGGACTGGACATTCCTGGCGTCCTACCACGGCGGACTGTGGTTGCTGCATTCGCCAACGCGCTATCTGCCACCGAAGTTGCGGGTGTTCATCGACTATCTGGTGGAGTGCCTGGAGAAAGAGCCGACATTGAGCAAGCCGGGTAAACCCAATGCTGCAAAATCGCTGGCCGAGTACGAATTGCCGGAGGGGGAAGGGCTGCTGTAACGGCGACGCAAAAAAAGGCCCGCATGGATCACCATGCGGGCCTTTTCATTGTCTGGCGAAAATCAGTGCTTGCTGTCCTGGGCGGACATCGCCAGCAGTTGTTTTTCCTGATTCCAGTCGAACGGTTCGTCGTTCTGTTCAGCTTCGTAGCGACGTTCTTCCAGTGCCTGATACATGTCGATTTCTTCATCGGACAGGTAATGCAGGCAGTCGCCGGCGAAGAACCACAGCAGATCCCGCGGGATCAGGTGGGCAATTTGCGGGTAACGGGTAATCACTTGAGTCAGGATGTCCTGGCCCAGGTATTGGCTTTCGATCGGCTCGATCGGCAGTGACGCCAGCAGTTCGTCGAAACGCTCCAGGAACAGGGCATGGCTTTCTTCGGGAACCTGATCGGCCTCACCTACGGCGACCAGGATACTGCGCAGGTGGTCGAGCAAAACCAGATGATCGGCAACGACGTTGGACACGAGATAAGTCCTCAAGAGCAAAACGGGCGCGGGAGTATAAAGCCCCTGCGCCCGTTTTTCACTGATTGAAGGGATCAGCGGATTTTGCCTTCCGCCTGTTTCAGCTCCTCTTTGTCGAAGTCATCGACATCAATCACCTTGCGCCGCGCGGCTTCGGCATCGCGCAGGGTCTGGGCTTCCACCGCCTGCAACACCCCGGCTTCCAGCGCCGCATCGATGGCGTGTTCGCCGGCGACCGGTTTGACCTGGCCACTTTTGAGCGATGTATGCAGCTTTTTGTGCAAGGATTGCGCTGCGTTCAACTGATCGCAGGCGTGTTGCAGTGCGCCGACCGCATCGTCCGCCGATTGCGGGCGATAGCATCCGGCAAGCAGTTCTTCCAGCGCCGGATCGCCCTTGGCCCGACAGATGACCGCCGCCACTTCGGCACCGAGTCTGTCCGACGGGCCTTTGTGACGACGACCGAACGGGAACACGATCACCCGCAACAGGCAGCCGAAAACCCGGTTCGGGAAGTTGGTCAGCAGTTCGTCCAGCGCTTTTTCCGACTGACCGAGGCTTTCCTCCATGGCCCATCTGAACAGCGGTTCCATGTACGCCGGGGAATCGAGGTCGTGATAACGCTTGAGCGCTGCGGAGGCGAGATACAGGTTGCTCAGCACATCGCCCAAACGGGCCGACAGCCGCTCGCGGCGTTTCAGTTCGCCGCCCAGCAGCATCATGCTCAGGTCTGCCAGCATGGCAAACGCGGCAGCCTGCCGGTTGAGCGCGCGGAAGTAAGCCTGGCTGAGCTTGTCGCCCGGCGCATGTTCGAAATGGCCGAAACCAAGGTTCAGCACCAGCGTGCTGGCGGCGTTGCTCACGGCAAATCCGATGTGCTTGAGCAGCAGGCCATCGAACTCCTTGAGTGCCTGATCCTTGTCCTCGCGTCCGGCGAGGGCCATTTCCTTGAGGACGAACGGATGGCAGCGGATCGCGCCCTGGCCGAAGATCATCAGGTTGCGCGAAAGAATGTTCGCGCCTTCCACGGTGATGAAGATCGGCGCGCCATTCCAACTGCGGCCCAAGTAGTTGTTCGGGCCCATGATGATCGCCTTGCCGCCATGCACATCCATGGCGTGGCTGATGCACTCGCGGCCGCGTTCGGTGAGGTGATACTTGAGGATCGCCGAGAGCACCGAGGGCTTCTCGCCCAGATCCACCGCGTTGGCGGTCAGCATCCGGGCGGCGTCCATCATCCACGCGTTGCCGCCGATGCGGGCCATGGCTTCCTGGATGCCTTCGAATGCCGATAGTGGAACGTTGAACTGTTCACGGATCTGCGCGTACTGGCCGGTTACCAGACTGGTGAACTTGGCCGCGCCGGTGCCTACTGCCGGCAGGGAAATCGAACGCCCGACGGACAGGCAGTTCATCAGCATCATCCAGCCCTTGCCGAGCATGTCCTGGCCGCCGATGAGGAAGTCCAGCGGGATGAACACGTCCTTGCCGGAGTTCGGGCCGTTCATGAACGCGGCGCCCAACGGCAGGTGGCGACGGCCGATTTCCACGCCGGGAGTATCGGTAGGGATCAGTGCGAGGCTGATGCCCAGGTCTTCCTTGTCGCCCAGCAGGTGATCCGGGTCATAGGCCTTGAAGGCGAGGCCGAGCAGGGTCGCGACCGGGCCGAGGGTGATGTAGCGTTTTTCCCAGTTCAGGCGCAGGCCGAGGGTTTCCTGGCCTTCCCATTCACCCTTGCAGATGATCCCTGTGTCGGGCATGGCGCCGGCGTCGGAACCAGCGAGCGGGCCGGTCAGCGCGAAGCACGGAATGTCGTCGCCCCGGGCCAGTCGTGGCAGGTAATGATTGCGCTGTTCGTCGGTGCCGTAATGCAGCAGCAGTTCGGCCGGGCCGAGGGAGTTGGGCACCATCACGGTGGAGGCGAGGTCGCCGCTGCGGGTTGCCAGTTTCATCGCCACCTGGGAGTGGGCGTGGGCGGAGAAGCCCTTGCCGCCGAATTCCTTGGGAATGATCAGGGCGAAGAAACCGTGTTCCTTGATGTGGGTCCAGGCTTCGGGTGGCAAGTCCATCGACTGGCCGATCTGCCAGTCGGTGACCATCGCGCAGAGTTCTTCGGTCGGGCCGTCGATGAAGGCCTGTTCCTCGTCGCTCAGTTGCGCCTTGGGGTAGGACAGCAGTTTTTCCCAGTCCGGACGGCCGTTGAACAGCTCGCCGTCCCACCACACCGTGCCTGCATCGATCGCATCGCGCTCGGTCTGCGACATTGGCGGCAGGGTTTTCTGGAACCAGCTGAACAGCGGCGCGCTGAAGTGTTTGCGGCGCAGATCCGGCAGCAGCAACGGAGCCGCGACGATGGCCAGTACGACCCAGAAGATCAGTAGCAACCAGCCCGGTGCGTGGCTGAAAATCCCCATCGCCAACAGGTAAGCGGCAACGATGCCCAGTGCCGGCAGCGGGGCGATGCGCCGGTGGGCCAGATACGCCACGCCGACGATCAGAACCAGTATCCACAACAACAGCATATTCAATCCTCCGTGAACCAGGGCGAACGACCCTCCAGAGCTTAGACGGCATCTGCAAAACGGGGCGGTCAGAGCAAGCTGATCTGAATCGTGGGAAACCCTGGATGGCTTTTGTAGTTTCGGTGGGCAACACGCGTAGGAAATCGTTCGCAGACTCCGCGGCTTTGCGTCCATGTTTGGCCGAAACGTCGTTATCTCTGTGCTGATCCTCTCGCTAGACTCCGGGTTCACCCAGGAGAATGTCGTCATGCGCGAGTATCTGAGCCCCGGCCGCTTCATCGATAGTGACCACCCCTCGGTGGTGGAGTTCGCAGAACGGCACCGTGGTGCCAGCCGCGACCCCCGCGCGCAGGCGATCAGTCTTTATTACGCCGTGCGCGAGGCGGTGCGTTACAACATGTACACCTTCAGCCGCGACCCGCAGACCTTGCGCGGCAGCTACGCGCTGGCAGCGGGTGAAAGTTATTGCGTGCCCAAGGCCACGCTGCTCGCCGGTTGCGCGCGCCATTGCGGGATCCCCGCACGCATCGGTCTGGCGGATGTGAAAAATCACCTGTCGACGCCGCGCCTGCTTGAACTGCTGAGAAGCGAAGTGTTCGCCATGCATGGTTATACCGAGCTGTTTCTCAACGATCGCTGGGTGAAAGCCACCCCCGCGTTCAACCAGAAACTCTGCGAAATGTTCAACGTTGCGCCGCTGGAGTTCGACGGCATGAACGACAGCGTTTTCCACCCGTACAACAGCGATGGCGCGCTGCTGATGGAGTACCTGGTCGATCACGGCCAGTTCGCCGATGTACCGGAATCCTTTTTCTTCGAACATCTGCAGAAATGCTATCCGCACCTGTTCAACGATCAGCAGAAGCCACTGTCCAGTGACCTGCGCGGTGATGTCGGCAGCCGCTGATCCGGCGTATGCTGCTCGCCCACTCAATGGAAAAGAGGCGGTCATGCTGAAGATCTGGGGTCGCAAGAATTCGTCGAATGTCAGAAAACCGTTGTGGGCGGCCGAAGAGCTCGGGCTCGCCTATGAGGCGATCGATGCCGGTGGCGCGTTCGGCGTGGTCGATACGCCGGAGTACCGGGCGATGAACCCGAACGGTCGGGTGCCGGTGATCGAAGACGACGGTTTTGTGTTGTGGGAATCCAATGCCATCGTTCGCTACCTGTTGGCCAGGCATGCGGCGAACACCTCGTGGTATCCGGCGGATCTGCAGGCCCGCGCAATCGCCGACAAGTGGATGGACTGGACCACATCCAGTTTTGCCGGGCCGTTTCGCACGGTGTTCTGGGGCGTTCTGCGCACCCCGGCGGACAAGCAGGACTGGCCGGCGATCCATGCCGCGATCAAGGAATGCGAAGGTTTGCTGGCCATGGCCGATCAGGCCCTGAAAAACCAGCCATACCTGTCCGGCAGTGAAATCGGCATGGGCGACATTCCGCTCGGCAGTTTCATTTATGCCTGGTTCGAGATGCCGATCGAGCGTGCGCCGATGCCGCATCTGGAAGCCTGGTACGCGCGACTGAGGCAGCGTCCGGCGTATCGCAAAGCCGTCATGACCGCGTTGACTTAATACCTACTATCGACACACTTGACTGTACTTGTGCGGCGGCGGCAAGCACCATTGCGCTTGTGCGCCGCGGTTGTCTCCCTCGCCGCCCGCCGTCATTCAGTCCTTTTTCTCTTCTTGGTGCGTAATCCGATATGAGTTCCGCTCTGTCCATCCGGCAGCTAACCAAAACCTACGGCAACGGGTTCCAGGCCTTGAGTGGTATCGATCTGGACGTTGCCGAAGGTGACTTCTTCGCGTTGCTCGGCCCCAACGGCGCCGGCAAATCCACGACCATCGGCATTCTCTCGACCCTGGTGAACAAGACCAGCGGCACGGTGAATATCTTCGGTCACGACCTGGACAAGAACCCCGCGGCGCTCAAGCGCTCGATCGGCGTGGTGCCCCAGGAATTCAACTTCAACCAGTTCGAAAAGACCTTCGACATCGTCGTGACCCAGGCCGGCTACTACGGCATTCCGGCGAAAATCGCCAAGGAACGCGCCGAGCAGTACCTGACCCAGCTCGGCCTGTGGGACAAGCGCGATGTGCCGTCGCGTTCGTTGTCCGGCGGCATGAAGCGCCGTCTGATGATCGCCCGGGCGCTGGTGCACGAGCCGCGTCTGCTGATCCTCGACGAACCGACCGCCGGCGTGGATATCGAGCTGCGTCGTTCGATGTGGACGTTCCTTACCGAGCTGAACCAGAAAGGCATCACCATCATCCTCACCACCCACTACCTGGAAGAGGCTGAGCAGCTGTGCCGCAACATCGGCATCATCGACCACGGCACCATTGTCGAGAACACCAGCATGCGTCAGCTGCTCGGGCAACTGCATGTGGAAACCTTCCTGCTCGACCTGAAGAGCGATCTGGCGCTTGCACCGCAACTGGTCGGTTATCCGTCCCGTCTGGTGGATGCGCACACCCTGGAAGTCCAGGTCGACAAGTCCATGGGCATCACCGCGCTGTTCGGCCAGCTGGCCCTGCAGAACATCGAAGTGCTGAGCCTGCGCAATAAAACCAATCGCCTCGAGGAGCTGTTCGTGTCCCTGGTGGAGAAAAATCTGTCGAAGGTGGCGGTATGAGTTCCGAACTGCGCCCCAACCTCGTCGCCCTCAACACCATCGTTTACCGCGAAGTCCGGCGTTTCACCCGGATCTGGCCGCAGACCCTGCTGCCGCCGGCGATCACCATGGTTCTGTACTTCGTGATCTTCGGTAACCTGATCGGCAAACAGATCGGCGGCATGGGTGGTTTCTCCTACATGGAGTACATCGTGCCGGGGCTGATCATGATGTCGGTGATCACCAACTCTTACGGCAACGTGGTGTCGAGTTTCTTCGGCAGCAAGTTCCAGCGTTCCATCGAAGAACTGATGGTGTCGCCGGTGTCGCCGCACACGATCCTGATCGGCTACACCCTCGGCGGCGTGCTGCGCGGCCTGATGGTCGGCGTCATCGTGACGATCCTGTCGCTGTTCTTCACCAGCCTGCAGGTGCATCACCTGGGCGTTACCGTGCTGGTGGTGGTGCTGACGGCGACGATCTTCTCGCTGCTGGGTTTCATCAACGCCGTGTTTGCGCGCAACTTCGATGATATTTCGATCATCCCGACGTTCGTGCTGACGCCGCTGACCTACCTCGGTGGCGTGTTCTACTCGATCACCTTGCTGCCGCCGTTCTGGCAGACCGTGTCGCTGGCGAACCCGGTGCTGCACATGGTCAACGCTTTCCGTTACGGCATCCTCGGTGTGTCGGACATCCGTATCGGTATCGCGATCACCTTCATGCTGGTGGCAACCGTGGTGCTGTACTTCGGTTGCGCGCGGTTGCTGGTGAGCGGTCGCGGGATGCGTACCTGATCCATCCGGCGCTGCAATAAAAAATGGCCTCCCACTGCGGAGGCCGTTTTGCATTCACGACTGGCGACTTTTCTTGCGCCGGGCCCATTGCCGGGCGACCCACCAGCGCCAGTACAACATAACGAGGCAATAGGCGAGGGCCCCCAGCGCCAGCCCGACCACCACCGAACCGAGCAGGAACGGTTGCCACAGGGTCGAGAGTTCGCCGCTGATCCACTCCCAGGTCAACGACTCCGGCAGGGTGCGGGCGGGGATGTCCATCAGCCACGCCCCGACTTTGTAGGTGCAGTAGAACACCGGCGGCATGGTGACCGGATTGGTCAGCCAGACCAGGCTGACGGCAATCGGCATGTTGCCGCGCACGGTGATGGCCAGTGCGGCGGCCACCAGCATCTGCGCGGGAATCGGCAGGAAAGCCGCAAAAATGCCGACGGCCATGGCTCGGGCCACCGAGTGCCGGTTCAGGTGCCAGAGGTTCGGGTCATGCAGCAACTTGCCGAGAAAGCGTAAGGATTTGTGTTCCCTGATGCTCGTCGGGTCGGGCATGTAACGTTTGAATAAGCGCCGGGGCATAAGGCTTCTCGGTCGGTTAAGGCGGCAAGTATGTCTGGATTCTACGAAGCGCCCATTCAGACTTTGTGACAATTGTTGACGACGCCTGCGCTCCACAAGCGCTATGCCTGAAGAGGGGACTCTCAAGGACGGGCGTATGCGCACAGGGATGATGGCGCTGGCAGTCGGTCTGCTGGCCCCGGTTTTTTTGCCGGCCTTGCCGCCGGTCGGGTGGATGCTGTGGCTGCCGGTGGTGGCACTGATGTTGTTACCGTTTCGCAGTTATCCGCTGGCATTTTTGCTGTTCGGCTTCGCCTGGTCGTGCATCGGTGCGCAGTGGGCGCTGGATGATCGACTGCCGGTGGAGCTGGACGGCGAGACGCGCTGGGTGGAAGGACGGATAGTCGGCCTGCCGCAGAGCGGCGACGGGGTTGTGCGCTTTGAGTTGGCCGATGCCCGTTCGCGTCACAGGAAACTGCCGTCGCTGATGCGTTTGGCCTGGTATGACGGGCCAGCGGTCAACAGCGGCGAGCGCTGGCGGCTGGCGGTCAAACTCAAACGTCCCGGCGGGCTGCTCAATCCCGATGCCTTCGATTACGAGGCCTGGCTGTTGGCGCAACGCATCGGTGCCACCGGCACGGTGAAGGACGGCAACAGGCTGGCGGCGGCGCAGTGGGCCTGGCGGGACGGCATCCGACAGCGTCTGCTGGCGCTGGACACTCAGGGCCGGGGCGCGGCGCTGGCGGCGTTGGTGCTGGGCGATGGCTCGGGGCTCAGTCGCGAGGACTGGCAGATCCTGCAGGACACCGGCACCGTGCACCTGCTGGTGATTTCCGGGCAGCACATCGGTCTGCTGGCGGCGGTGATGTACGGGCTGATCGCCGGGCTGGCGCGATTCGGTGTGTGGCCGTTGCGTTGGCCATGGCTGCCGTGGGCCTGTGGTCTGGCGTTCGTGGCGGCGTTGGGTTACGGGCTGCTGGCCGGGTTCGATGTGCCGGTGCGACGGGCCTGTGTGATGGTTGCGCTGGTGTTGCTGTGGCGATTGCGCTTTCGCCATCTCGGTGCCTGGTGGCCGTTGTTGCTGGCCTTCAACGGGGTGTTGTTGATGGATCCACTGGCCAGTCTGCGCCCGGGATTGTGGTTGTCCTTCACGGCGGTGGCGGTGCTGATTTTCACGTTCGGCGGTCGACTGGGGCCCTGGCGCTGGTGGCAGACCTGGACGCGAGCGCAATGGCTGATCGCAATCGGTTTGTGCCCGGTGTTGCTGATCCTGGGCTTGCCGATCAGCCTCAGCGGGCCACTGGCCAATCTGCTGGCGGTGCCGTGGATCAGTTTTGCGGTGCTGCCGCCGGCGTTGCTTGGCACTTTGTTTTTGCCGATTCCCTATGTCGGCGAAGGCCTGTTGTGGATGGCCGGCGGGCTGGTCGATGGGTTGTTCCGGGCCCTGGCCCTGATCGCCGGGCGCTGGCCGGCGTGGGTTGCGCCATCGATGCCGGGATGGATCCTGGTGCTGGGCTGCATCGGTACCGTGTTGTTATTGCTGCCCCGAGGCATTCCATTGCGTCCCCTGGGCTGGCCGTTGCTGCTGGTGCTGGCATTTCCGCCCCGGGAGCGGCTGGCCGAAGGCGTGGCGGATGTCTGGCAACTCGATGTCGGCCAAGGGCTGGCGATTTTGATCCGCACCCGCCACCACACATTGCTGTACGACACCGGGCCGCGCTTCGGCGATTTCGATGTCGGCGAGCGAGTGGTGCTGCCAGCCTTGCACAAACTGGGTGTGGAACGACTCGATCTGATGCTGCTCAGCCATGCCGACGCCGACCATGCCGGTGGGGCTCTGGCTGTGGCAAACGGCTTGCCGGTCAGTCGGGTGATCAGCGGCGATCCGCTGGGGCTGCCCGAAGCGCTGAATGCTGAAGCCTGTGCAAGCGGCCGGCAATGGCAGTGGGACGGTGTTGCCTTCCATCTATGGCAATGGGCCGACGCTCAGGACAGCAATCAGCGTTCCTGTGTCCTGCAGGTTGAAGCCAACGGCGAGCGACTGCTGCTGACCGGCGATATCGACGTCGCTGCCGAACGGGATTTGCTCAACAGCTCACTGGCGGTTCCGACCCAGTGGCTGCAGGCTCCGCACCATGGCAGCCGCAGTTCTTCCTCGATGGCGCTGCTCAAGGTTTTGCAGCCCCGGGACGTGCTGATCTCCCGGGGGCAGGGCAATTCGTTCGGGCATCCGCATCCGACCGTTATCGCCCGTTACCGCAAGCAGGGTTTGCGCATCCATGACAGCGCCGAGCAGGGTGCCATTCATCTGCAACTGGGCCGATTCCAGCCGGCCCGGTCGATGCGTCAGCAACGCCGGTTCTGGCGCGACCCGCCGCAGCCGGGGGCGACGCACCGTTGAGTACGGTCGTCGGGGCGACGGGTCTTTATCGCGAACCGGTATGGTAAAGTGGCGCACTTTTTCGAGGGGGCTGTCACTGTGTGGGAATTGGTCAAATCCGGCGGCTGGATGATGTTGCCGATCATTCTGAGTTCCATCGCCGCCATGGCGATCGTCGCCGAACGCCTGTGGACGCTGCGCGCCAGTCGCGTCACCCCTGAGCATCTGCTGGGTCAGGTCTGGGTCTGGATCAAGGACAAGCAGCTCAACAAGGAAAAACTCAAGGAATTGCGCGCCAACTCGCCGCTGGGTGAAATCCTCGCCGCGGGCCTGGCCAACTCCAAGCATGGTCGCGAGATCATGAAAGAGTGCATTGAAGAAGCCGCCGCCCGGGTCATCCACGAGCTGGAACGCTACGTCAACGCGCTGGGCACCATCGCCGCCATGTCGCCGCTGCTGGGTCTGCTGGGCACGGTGCTGGGCATGATCGACATTTTCAGCGCTTTCACCGGTTCCGGCATGACTACCAACGCGTCGGTATTGGCCGGTGGTATCTCCAAGGCGCTGATCACCACGGCGGCGGGCCTGATGGTCGGTATCCCGTCGGTGTTCTTCCACCGTTTCCTGCAACGCCGCATCGATGAACTGGTGGTCGGCATGGAGCAGGAAGCGATCAAACTGGTGGAAGTGGTGCAGGGCGACCGTGACGTCGATCTGGCCGGGGGCAAAGCGTGAAATTCCGTCGCAAGCCCCGGGAAACCATCGACATCAACCTCGCGTCGCTGATCGACGTGGTGTTCATTCTGTTGCTGTTTTTCGTCGTGACCACCACCTTCACCCGCGAAACCCAGCTGCGCGTCGATCTGCCGGAAGCGGTCAGCGGCTCGCCGGCCGAGGATCAGCAGGTCAAACAACTGGACGTCGCCATCAGCGCTGAAGGCGTGTTTTCGGTGAACAACAAGATTCTGCCGAAAAACGACCTGGCGACCCTGATGGAAGCCATGCAGAAAGAAGCCAACGGCGACACCAATATGCCGTTGTCGATCAGTGCTGACGGCAAGACTCAGCACCAATCCGTGATCACCGCCATGGACGCGGCCGGCAAGCTCGGTTTCAGCCATTTGCGCATGACCACGGTCGAGGCGGCGCCCAAATCCTGATGGCCATGTCCGATCGTCTGCTCGCCGCGTGGTATCAGGGGCATCCGGCCCTGACGCTGTTGCGGCCGCTGGAGTGGCTGTATCGCCGCGTGGTGGCCGGCAAGCGTCAGCGTTTTCTCGACGGAGAGGGCGAGATCTATCAATCGCCGGTGCCGGTGATCGTGGTTGGCAATATCACGGTAGGTGGCACCGGCAAGACCCCGATGATTCTGTGGCTGATCGAACACTGTCGGCGCAGCGGATTGCGAGTCGGTGTGGTCAGTCGCGGCTACGGCGCCAAGCCGCCGCAGTTGCCGTGGCGGGTCGAAGCCGATCAAGGCGCCGACATTGCGGGTGATGAGCCGCTGCTGATCGTGCAGCGCACCGGTGTGCCGCTGATGATCGACCCGAACCGCGGCGCTGCCGTCAAAGCCTTGCTGGCCAGTGAACCGCTGGACCTGATCCTGTCCGATGACGGCATGCAGCACTATCGACTGGCACGGGATCTTGAGCTGGTGTTGATCGACGCCGCCCGTGGGCTGGGCAACAAGCGCTGCCTGCCCGCCGGCCCCTTGCGCGAACCTGTCGAGCGCCTGCAAAGCGTCGATGGCGTGCTGTTCAACGGCGCCCCTGAGGATCGCGAAGACGGTTTCGCTTTCCGCCTGCAACCCACGGCGCTGGTCAATCTGCTCAGCGGCGAACGCCAGCCCCTCGAACATTTTCCAGCCGGGCAGTCGCTGCACGCGGTCGCCGGGATCGGCAATCCGCAACGTTTCTTCAATACCCTCGAAGCGCTAGACTGGCGGCCTGTGCCCCACGCGTTTGCCGACCACGCCGAATACAGCGTGCAGGCCTTGAGTTTCACGCCGTCATTGCCATTGGTGATGACCGAAAAGGACGCGGTGAAGTGCCGCGCCTTCGCTGCCGCCGACTGGTGGTACCTGGCGGTTGATGCCGTGCCGTCGCCGGCCTTCGTGGCCTGGTTCGACACGCAGCTGATGCGCCTGTTGCCGGATCGTCTTTTGCCTTAAACCGTTTTTATCCAGGGAATGTTCATGGACACCAAATTGCTCGACATCCTCGCCTGCCCGGTCTGCAAAGGCCCGCTCAAGCTCAGCGCCGACAAGACCGAACTGATCAGCAAGGGCGCCGGCCTGGCGTACCCGATCCGTGACGGCATCCCGGTGATGCTGGAAAGCGAAGCCCGCACCCTGACCACCGACGAGCGTCTGGATAAATGACCACAGCCTTCACCGTTGTCATCCCGTCGCGCTACGCCTCGACCCGTCTGCCGGGCAAACCGCTGCTGGATATCGCCGGCAAGCCGATGATCCAGCACGTCTGGGAACAGGCGAGCAAAAGCAGCGCCAGCCGTGTGGTCGTGGCTACCGACGATGCGCGTATCGTCGAGGCCTGCAAGGCTTTTGGCGCCGAAGTGTTGCTGACCCGTGAAGATCACAACTCCGGCACCGACCGTCTGGCCGAAGTCGCCGCGAAGCTGGGCCTGGAGCCGGATGCCATCGTGGTCAACGTCCAGGGTGACGAACCGCTGATCCCGCCAAGCGTGATCGATCAGGTCGCCGCCAATCTTGCGGCCCACACCGAAGCGCGCATGGCCACCCTGGCCGAGCCGATCGAGGATGTGGAAACCCTGTTCAACCCGAACGTGGTCAAGGTCGTCAGCGACCTCAACGGTCTGGCGCTGACCTTCAGCCGTGCGACCCTGCCATGGGCCCGCGACGCATTTGCCAAGAGCCGCGACGTGCTGCCGGAAGGCGTGCCGTATCGCCGCCACATCGGCATCTATGCCTACCGCGCCGGTTTCCTTCAGGACTTCGTGAACTGGGGCCCGTGCTGGCTGGAAAACACCGAATCCCTCGAGCAGCTGCGTGCCTTGTGGCACGGCGTGCGGATTCACGTGGCTGACGCATTGATCGCGCCGCCAACCGGAGTCGACACCGCCGAAGACCTCGAGCGCGTCCGTCGCCTGCTGGAGGCCTGATGCGCGTTCTGTTCGTGTGCCTGGGCAACATCTGCCGCTCGCCCACTGCCGAAGGCGTCATGCGCGCCAAGCTGCGTGAGGCCGGTCTGGACGCTCAGGTCGAAGTGGCTTCCGCCGGCACCGGTGACTGGCACGTCGGCAATCCGCCGGACAAACGCAGTCAGGCCGCGGCCAAACTGCGTGGTTACGACTTGTCGGCGCAACGCGCTCAGCAAGTCAGCCGCGCCGATTTCGCCAGCTACGACCTGATCCTCGCCATGGACAACAGCAACCTGCGCAACCTCAAGGCGTTGCAACCGTCCACTGGCAAGGCCGAGCTGGACCTGTTCCTGCGTCGCTATGAAGGCGAAGTCGATGAAGTGCCGGATCCGTATTACGACGGCGATCAGGGTTTCGAGCAGGTGCTGGATCTGATCGAGCGCGCCTGCGACCGGTTGCTGATCGAAGTGAAGGGCCGGTTATGAGTTTGCAGGTACACCCTCAGGTTTCCCTGAAACCGTTCAACACCTTTGGCGTGGACGTCCGCGCGCAACTGTTTGCCGAAGCCCACAACGACGGCGATGTGCGCGAAGCCCTGGCTTATGCGACTGCCCACGATGTGCCATTGCTGGTGATCGGCGGCGGCAGCAACCTGTTGCTGACGGCGGACATCCCGGCACTGGTGCTGCGCATGGCCAGCCGTGGCATTCGCGTCATCAGCGGCGATGGCAACCGCGTGGTGATAGAGGCCGAGGCGGGTGAACCGTGGCATCCGTTTGTCCAGCACACGCTGGCGCTGGGTTTTTCCGGGCTGGAAAACCTCAGCCTGATCCCCGGCACCGTCGGCGCCGCACCTATGCAGAACATCGGTGCCTACGGTGTCGAGATCAAGGACGTGTTCGCCGGCCTGACGGCGCTGGATCGTCAGACCGGCGAGCTGCGCGACTTCAGCCTGGAGGAATGCAACTTCGCCTACCGCGACAGCGTGTTCAAACAGCAGCCGGGTCGCTGGTTGATCCTGCGGGTGCGCTTCGCACTGGATCGAGTCGCCCATCTGCACCTGGAATACGGCCCGGTGCGTCAGCGCCTGACCGAGCAGGGCATCGAGCAGCCGACGCCGACAGATGTCAGCCGCGCCATTTGCAGCATCCGCAGCGAGAAACTGCCGGACCCGGCGGTGCTGGGCAATGCCGGAAGTTTCTTCAAGAACCCGCTGGTGTCGGCGGCGGTAGTTGCGCAGATCAAAGCGCAGCACCCGGATCTGGTGGCCTACGCGCAACCGGACGGGCAGATGAAGCTGGCGGCGGGCTGGTTGATCGAGCGGGCAGGCTGGAAAGGTTTCCGTGAGGCCGATGCCGGCGTGCATAAATTGCAGGCGCTGGTGCTGGTCAATTACGGCGCGGCGACCGGGCTGCAACTGCTTGATCTGGCGCAACGTATCCAGAAAGACATTGCAGAACGTTTCAATGTCGAGCTGGAAATGGAGCCCAACCGTTATTGAGGCTACGCTTTCAAGGCGCAATCCAAAGCCCTGCACTATTTAAAAAGTGCAGGGCTTTTTTGTTAATCCCGGGTTAACTTAGCCAGCTAACGATAAACCCCTTTGCTCCACCAAAGGCCCGGTGCAGACGTTTCCGTCGGCACAAGAGAGCCTCATTAGCCTGAGTCGATCTGCGTGAACCCACCGCTGATTTCCGGCGGCAGATTGCTCGACCCCATAACCTCCATGAATATGCGGGCGTGCCCATGATTACCCTGAAACTCAATGGCCAAGACCATCCACTCGATGTCACCGAGGACATGCCTCTGTTGTGGGCTATCCGTGACGTCGCCGGATACAACGGCACCAAATTCGGCTGCGGCATGGGCCTGTGCGGCGCCTGCACTATTCATATCGACGGCTTGCCGGTGCGTAGCTGCATCACGCCGATCGGCTCGGTGGCCGGGCAGAATGTAACGACCATCGACAACCTGCACGCCGATCCGATTGGTCAGATCGTCCAGCAAGCCTGGCTCGACACTGCCGTGGCTCAGTGCGGTTTCTGTCAGGGCGGGCAGATCATGTCCGCCACCGCGTTGCTCAAGACCAACCCGAACCCGAGCGACGAGCAGATCGAAGAGGCGATGGTCGGCAACATCTGCCGCTGCGGCACCTACAACCGGATCAAGACCGCCATCCGCCAGGCCTCCACTCATCTGAAGGAGGCCAAGGCATGAGCCGCTTGCCGAACGATTTCGCCCTGAGCAACCTGAGTCGCCGGGGTTTCCTCAAGGGTGTCGGCGCCACAGGTGCGCTGGTGCTGGCTGCGAGTTGGGGCTGGCAGGATGCATTGGCTGAAGATAAACCGAAGAAGTTCGGCGCCGATGGCATGCCCAATGGCTGGATCGATGATCCGAAGGTCTACGTCAGCATCGCCGCCGACGGCACGGTGACCGTGGTCTGCAACCGCTCGGAAATGGGCCAGGGCGTGCGCACCAGCCTGACCATGGTGGTCGCCGATGAGCTGGAAGCCGATTGGGCCCACGTCAAGGTTCAACAGGCGCCGGGCGATGAAGTGCGTTTCGGCAACCAGGACACTGACGGCTCGCGCAGCATGCGTCACTGGTACGAGCCGATGCGTCGTTGCGGCGCCGCTGCCCGGACCATGCTGGAGCAGGCTGCTGCCGCGCAGTGGAAGGTTCCCGTCAGTGAATGCCGCGCGCAACTGCATAAAGTCATGCACACACCGTCCGGGCGCGAGCTGGGTTACGGTGAGCTGGCGGC
Organism: Pseudomonas sp. UV AK001; assembly: GCF_046097675.1. Taxonomy (NCBI): domain Bacteria; kingdom Pseudomonadati; phylum Pseudomonadota; class Gammaproteobacteria; order Pseudomonadales; family Pseudomonadaceae; genus Pseudomonas; species Pseudomonas sp. UV AK001. Next base: position 280,182 of record NZ_JBJUVZ010000007.1, on the reverse strand, counting down.
TGCGGCCAGTGCGCTGGCGGTGCCGGCTCGTGACAGCCTGCGGCTCAAGCAACCGTCGGAATTCCGCTACATCGGCAAGGAAGGGACGAAGGCCATTGATGGTGATGACATCGTCAATGGCCGCGCCGTATACGGGGCCGACGTGCATTTCGACGGCATGCTGTACGCCGTGATTGCCCGCCCTGCGGTGTACGGCGGCAAGGTCAAGTCAGTGGACGACAGCGCCGCGCTGAAAGTGCCGGGCGTGCTGAAAGTCATTCAGATCGAACCGCGGCCGTTGCCTTCGGAGTTCCAGCCATTGGGTGGCGTGGCCGTGGTGGCCAGCAACACCTGGGCGGCGCTCAAGGGCCGTGAAGCGCTGAAAATCGAGTGGGACGACGGCCCGAACGCCAGTTACGACTCGATCGCCTACCGCAAGGAACTGGAAGCCGCTTCGCTGAAACCGGGCAAGGTCGTGCGCAATACTGGCGACACCGAAAAAGCCATTGGCAGCGCTGCCAGCACCCTGGAAGCTTCTTACTACTTGCCGCATCTGGCACAGGCGCCGATGGAGCCGATGGTGGCCATCGCTCGCTATAAAGAGGGCGTGTGCGAAGCCTGGGCGCCGAGCCAGGCGCCGCAGGTCACCCGTGAGCGGATCGCCGAACGCCTCGGTCTGCCGTTCGATAACGTGACCTTTAACGTGACCCTGCTCGGCGGTGGTTTCGGCCGCAAGTCCAAGCCGGACTTCGTTGTCGAAGCTGCGATCCTCGCCAAAGAATTCCCCGGCAAGGCTGTGCGGGTCCAGTGGACGCGGGAAGACGACATCCACAATTCGTATTTCCACACAGTATCGGCCGAGTACCTCAAGGCCGGCGTGGGCAAGGATGGTTTGCCATCCGCCTGGTTGCACCGCACGGTGGCGCCGAGCATCACCGCGCTGTTTGCGCCGGCCATGAATCATGAAGCTGCATTCGAGCTGGGCATGGGTTTCACCAACATGGCTTACGCGATTCCCAACGTGCGTCTGGAAAACCCCGAGGCCACGGTCCATACGCGTGTCGGCTGGTATCGCTCGGTGTCGAACATTCCTCATGGCTTCGCGATCCAGAGTTTTGTCGATGAACTGGCACACAAGGCCAAGGAAGATCCGCTCAAGTACCAGATCAAATTGCTCGGCCCGGATCGACAGATCGACCCGCGCACGCTCAGTGAAGAATGGAACTACGGCGAATCCCCCGAGCGTTATCCGATCGACACCGGGCGTATGCGCACCGTACTGGAAACCGCGGCCAAGGCCGCCGGTTGGGGGCGGAAATTGCCCAAGGGCCGTGGTCTCGGCCTGGCAGTGCATTACAGCTTCGTGACCTATGTGGCGGCGGTGATCGAAGTCGAGGTCAAGGACGACGGCACGCTGATCGTGCACAAGGCCGACATCGCCGTGGATTGCGGGCCGCAGATCAACCCCGAGCGGATCCGTTCGCAGTTCGAAGGCGCCTGTGTGATGGGCCTGGGCAATGCCGTGTGGGGCGAAATCAGCTTCAAGGACGGCAAGGTGCAGCAGGACAACTTCCATATGTATGAAGTGGCACGCATGTCGCTGGCACCGAAGGAAGTCGCGGTGCATCTGGTGACGCCGCCGGGCGAGGTGCCGTTGGGCGGTGTCGGTGAGCCGGGCGTGCCGCCGATTGCGCCGGCGCTGTGCAATGCGATCTTCGCCGCGACCGGCCAGCGCATCCGCAGCCTGCCGGTACGTTACCAGTTGCAGGGCTGGCAAAAGGCGCAAGCGTGATGGACAGCGCCGATCTCAATGTCCTGCGCAGCGTCCTGGAGTGGCGCCGCGCCGGGCAGCGGGTGGTGTTGTTCACTGTCGTGCAGACCTGGGGCACTGCGCCCCGGGCACCCGGCGCGATGTTGGCGTTGCGTGAGGATGGCGTGGTGATCGGTTCGGTGTCCGGCGGTTGCGTCGAGGACGATCTGATCGCCCGCTTGCATGACGGGCGGATTCCCGCCGACGGGCCGCCAGTGCAGTTGATCACTTATGGCGTGACCCGGGAGGAGGCTGCGCGGTTCGGCCTGCCGTGCGGCGGCACTTTGCGCCTCACCGAAGAGCGAGTCGGCGATCCCGCGTGGGTCGCCGAATTGCTGACGCGTTGTGAGGCTCATGAAATCGTTGCTCGCGAGCTGAACCTCGAAAGCGGTGAAGTGATTCTTTCGCCGGCGAGCAAAACGGATGCATTGGTTTTTGATGGCAAGACCTTGCGTGCCATCTACGGCCCGCGCTGGCGTCTGCTGCTGATCGGCGCCGGGCAGTTGTCGCGTTATGTGGCCGAAATGGCGCGGCTGCTGGATTTCGAAGTGCTGATCTGCGATCCCCGCACCGAGTTCGTCTATGACTGGGAAGAGCAGCATGGCCGCTTTGTCCCTGGCATGCCGGATGAGGCCGTGCTGAGCATTCAGACCGACGAACGCACCGCCATTGTTGCCCTGACCCATGATCCGCGTCTGGACGACATGGCGCTGCTGACGGCGCTGGATTCCAGGGCGTTTTACGTCGGTGCCCTGGGCTCGCGTGTCAACAGTCTCAAGCGTCGGGAATATCTGGCTGAGCTAGGCTTGTCGCAAGCGGCCATCGCTCGATTGCACGGGCCGATCGGTCTGCCGATCGGCAGTCATTCTCCGGCAGAAATTGCGTTGTCGTTGCTGGCGGAAATCGTCGCGATCAAGAATGGTGTCGAGTTGAAGCAGAAGAAGGCAGAGCGCGTATGAGTCGAACCATCGGAGTGATTGTGCTGGCGGCAGGCGAGGGCAGCCGTTTTCGTGAAGTGGCAGGTGCCGACAAGGACAAGCTGCTGGCCGATTGCACGGGGCGCGACGGAGCTGTTCGTTCAGTGATCGAACAAACGTTGGTGAACCTGCCGACGAGTCTCGACAAGCGAGTACTGGTGACGACCGAAACACGGCCACAGGCGATGCGGATGGCGCAGGCTTATGGCTGTGACATTGTTTCGATCGAGTCTACGGGGATGGGTGACAGCATCGCGGCGGGTGTAGCGGCTTGCCCGGATGCCGACGGCTGGCTGATTGTGCTGGGTGATATGCCGTTCATCCTGCCATCGAGCATTGAGCAGGTAGTGGCGGCGATTGCCGACGATGCGGTCAGTGTTCCGGTGCAGGGTGGCGAGTTTGGACATCCGGTCGGATTTGGTCGTTCGTTTGGGCCGGGGTTGATGGCATTGTCCGGTGATCGCGGGGCCAGACCTTTGTTCAAGCAGGGGCGGGTGGTCGAGGTTGCCGTGGATGATCCTGGCGTGCTGTGGGATATCGATGTGCCGCAGGCACTGGTTTTTCCGCCGGCCTGATACAAACCGCGAGGCATAAAAAAAGCCCCGCCTGGATCACCAGGCGGGGCTTTTTATTGGCGCTCGGAATCAGACGAGAGGTTTAGGCTCGTGTTCTTTTTCCTGGGCCTGTTCGTGGTGCTCGACCGCTTCCTGTACGGAGCGCGGTGCTTCGGCAATCACTTCTACAGCAGCTTCTTCAGCGACCGGGGCAGGGGCTGCCTCGACCACTTCGGCAACGGCTGGAGCAGCGGCGGCAGCGGCAGCCAGTTCGGCTTCCTTCTGCAGACGCTCTTCTTCACGCTTGCGACGACGCACTTCACGCGGGTCGTTCGGGGCGCGGCCACTTGGCGTCAGGGCGCTGACCGGAGCAGGCGCAGCGACTGGCGCTGGTGCTTCGGCCACGACTGGTGCTTCTACGACCGGCGCTTCAACGGCAGGTGCCGGTTCAGCGACAACCACTGGTTCGGCGGCCTTGGCTTCTTCCACGACAGGCGCTTCAACCACTGGCGCTGGTGTTTCAGCGACAACCGGCTCGGCGACCCAGTTGAAAGCGGTCTGTTCTTCGCGAACTTCACGCACGGTTTCGGTCACGGTTTCAGCGACGGTTTCGACAACCGATGCTTCAACAACGACCGGTGCTTCGAAGGCCACGGCAGGTTCGGCAGCGACTTCAACCTGAGGCTGAGCTTCGCGAACCGGCGCCACTTCGACTTCCGGAGCAGCAACCACTTCTACCGGAGTGGTGGCTTCAACAACCGGCGCTTCAACTGGAGCGGTTTCCAGCGTTGCAGCGGTAGCGCGTTCAGCTTGCTCGTGGGCCTGAGCTTCGGCCGGAGCGCTGATCACGGTGCTGGCAACGGCGGCAGTAACAGCCAGGCCGGCTGCCAGATCGGCAGTGCTCGGCTCGGCGGCTTCAGCGTTCTCGGCGGATTCTTCCGAACCTTCGATCACGTTGCCGTTGGCATCGCGCTGACGCTCGCGACGGTTGCTGCGACGACGCTGACCACGGGAGCGGCGGCGTGGACGATCGCCTTCGGCGTTCTCCGAACCGTCTTCCGGCAGTTGCTCTTCGTTGGTGTTTACTTCTTCTTCAGCTACGGCAGCAGCGGCTTGTTCGGCACGCGGTTGGCGCTCTTCACGCGGTGGGCGTGGCGCGCGTTCTTCGCGTGGCTGACGGGCCGGACGCTCTTCAGCGGTGGCGGCTACAGCGGCAGCGGCGGCTGGTGCGGCATCCAGAGGTTCACGCAGTTCGCGTACGCGTTCTTCACGCTCGCCACGCGGCTTGCGATCTTCACGTGGAGCACGTGGTGCACGTTCTTCACGAGGGGCGCGTGGTGCGCGTTCTTCGCGGGCGGCCGGTGCTTCGTCACGGGACTCGCGTGGCTCGCGCAGTTCGCGGGCTTCACGAGGCTGACGCTCTTCACGTGGCTCACGCGGTGCGCGTTCTTCACGTGGAGCACGTTCTTCGCGCGGCTTGCGTTCTTCATCGCGGCGACCGTTACGGTTGCGGCTCTGCTGACGACCGTTGCGACGCTCTTCGTTACGGGCCGGACGCTCGGTGGCAGGTTTTTCAACCACAACCGGAGCAACAGGCTCTTCCTTGGTGGCGAACAGGCTGACCAGCGACTTCACCAGACCTTTGAACAGGCTTGGTTCTGGCGCGGCAACCGGCGCAGGGGCTGGAGCAGCCGGAGTGGCAACTTCAGTCGGAACCGGAGCGTTGGCGCGGGCCGGAGCGGTCTTGACCGCGGCTTCCTGGCGAACCAGGGTGCGGGTCGCGGCGGCTGGCTGAACGTCTTCGACGTCGGCGGCAGCGGCAGCGATTTCGTAGCTGGACTGGTTGGTCGCGGCTTCCGGGCTGTCGTCACGCAGACGCTGAACTTCGAAATGCGGAGTTTCGAGGTGGTCGTTCGGCAGGATGACGATGCGAGCGCGGGTGCGCAGTTCGATCTTGGTGATCGAGTTGCGTTTTTCATTGAGCAGGAACGCGGCCACCGGGATCGGCACTTGCGCGCGAACTTCGGCCGTGCGGTCTTTCAGGGCTTCTTCTTCGATCAGACGCAGGATCGCCAGGGACAGCGATTCGACGTCACGGATGATGCCGGTGCCGCTGCAGCGCGGGCAGACGATGCCGCTGCTTTCGCCGAGCGAAGGACGCAGGCGCTGACGGGACATTTCCAGCAGGCCGAAGCGCGAGATGCGGCCGATCTGTACACGGGCGCGGTCGGCTTCCAGGCATTCGCGGACTTTCTCTTCCACGGCGCGCTGGTTCTTGGCAGGGGTCATGTCGATGAAGTCGATGACGATCAGGCCGCCGATGTCGCGCAGGCGCAACTGACGGGCGATTTCTTCGGCCGCTTCAAGGTTGGTCTGCAGGGCGGTTTCTTCGATGTCGCTGCCTTTGGTGGCGCGCGCCGAGTTGATGTCGATGGACACCAGGGCTTCGGTCGGATCGATGACGATGGAACCGCCGGAAGGCAGTTCGACGACGCGCTGGAAAGCGGTCTCGATCTGGCTTTCGATCTGGAAACGGTTGAACAGCGGAACGCTGTCTTCGTACAGCTTGATCTTGCTGGCGTACTGCGGCATCACCTGGCGGATGAAGGTCAGGGCTTCGTCCTGGGCTTCAACGCTGTCGATCAGCACTTCGCCGATGTCCTGGCGCAGGTAGTCGCGGATGGCGCGGATGATGACGTTGCTTTCCTGGTAGATCAGGAACGGTGCGGAACGATCCAGCGAGGCTTCCTTGATCGCGGTCCAGAGTTGCAGCAGGTAATCGAGGTCCCACTGCATTTCTTCGCTGCTGCGGCCAAGGCCTGCAGTGCGCACGATCAGACCCATGTCGGCTGGAGCGACCAGACCGTTCAGGGCTTCACGCAGTTCGTTGCGCTCTTCGCCTTCGATGCGACGGGAGATACCGCCGGCACGCGGGTTGTTCGGCATCAGAACGAGGTAACGACCGGCCAGGCTGATGAAGGTGGTCAGGGCTGCGCCCTTGTTGCCACGTTCTTCTTTTTCGACCTGAACGATGACTTCCTGGCCTTCGCTCAGGACGTCCTTGATGTTGACGCGGCCTTCAGGGGCTTTCTTGAAGTATTCGCGGGAGATTTCTTTGAGGGGCAGGAAGCCGTGGCGCTCGGAGCCGAAATCGACAAAGGCAGCCTCAAGGCTTGGTTCGATGCGAGTGATGCGGCCTTTATAGATGTTGGCCTTTTTCTGCTCGCGTGCACCGGATTCGATGTCCAGGTCGTAGAGGCGCTGGCCATCTACCAGTGCAACACGCAACTCTTCGGGTTGAGTTGCGTTAATCAGCATTCTTTTCATGTAGTACCGTCGGTTTCCGGGCTGCCGGAAACGGCGTTCGGCACACACGACTTCTCACGGTCGGTGTCAGGTGCGTCGGGAGTGGTTGGCCATTCCCGTGTCCAGCGATGTCCGGCCAATTGGGCCGTTATCGCGACGTACGCGTCCTGCTTGCTGTGGCTACTTAAGCACTCAGTCAGGAGGAGGAATCAACCGTGGCTGTGGACGAGATGAAGCGTCTTGAGAAAGCCTGTTGCTACACAGTCCAGCGGTTGTGCATCTCCACCCTACACGTATCCCTGATAATTCGGGTGCTGCCGCGCGCAGAATCCGCAGCGGGTTGGCATTTACCGTGAGCTCCGAAAGGGGAGGTCACGCATCATGGCTAATTCAGGCGGTGTTTCCGGCGCTTTCGCTCGGGGTCATCCGCGGCTGACTGCACTTTGTGAACTGGCCGTGAATATGGCTCGCGTGGCGAGTCAGAACTCTGCTTTGCGGCGTGATTCAGGCCTCATGTCACCTGCGCTTGTTACAGCTGCAAACTCCACCGTTACGTAGCGAAAGCCCCGTAGGACGGCCTCGCGTCCTGGTGAATTGCGTTGGTCAGGGCCGGTTTTTGACCGTGGTTCCGCTGTCCAGGCCGCTTTTGGCGGCGTTCGCGACTATAGCAGCAATGATTAAGTGCTTCAATTCCATAAAAATTGTTATCATCCGCGGCATGACGACTACTGCCCCTTCGACTCCAGGCGTTCAATTGCTTGAGGTCTCGCCGGAATATGCCGGCCAACGAATCGACAATTTTCTTCTCGCCCGGCTCAAAGGCGTGCCCAAGACCTTGATTTACCGCATTTTGCGCAAAGGCGAAGTGCGAGTTAACAAAGGTCGGATCAAGCCCGAATACAAGCTGCAGGCCGGCGATATCGTGCGCGTGCCGCCGGTTCGCGTGCCCGAGCGTGACGAGCCGGTGCCTTTGGCTCAAGGCCTGTTGCAGCGCCTGGAAGCTTCGATTGTCTACGAAGACAAAGCCCTGATCGTGATCAACAAGCCCGCCGGCATTGCGGTTCACGGTGGCAGCGGCTTGAATTACGGCGTGATCGAAGCCTTTCGTCAGTTGCGCCCTGATGCCAAGGAGCTCGAGCTGGTTCACCGTCTCGACCGTGATACCTCCGGCCTGCTGATGATCGCCAAGAAGCGCAGCATGTTGCGTCACTTGCATGCCGCGTTGCGCGGTGACGGTGTCGACAAGCGCTACATGGCACTGGTTCGCGGCAACTGGGCAACCTCGATCAAGCAAGTCCGTGCGGCGCTCGGCAAGAGCAATCTGCGCTCCGGTGAGCGCATGGTCGAGGTCGACGAGGAGGAGGGCAAGGAGTCGGTGACCGTGTTCAAGGTCCTGCGTCGCTTCGGCGATTTTGCCACTCTGATCGAAGCCAAACCGATCACCGGTCGCACGCACCAGATCCGCGTTCACACGTTGCACGCCGGGCACTGCATTGCCGGTGACACCAAATACGGCGATGACAATTTCAGCAAGGAAATCCGTGATCTGGGCGGCAAGCGCCTGTTCCTGCACGCCTACATGCTGACCGTGCCGCTGCCCGATGGCGGTGAACTCAAGTTGCAGGCCCCGGTCGATGAAATGTGGGCCAAGACTGTGGAGCGATTGAGTGCGCCCATCTGATTACAAGCTGCTGATTTTTGATTGGGACGGCACGCTGGCCGACTCCATTCATCGGATTGTCGAGGCAATGCATTCGGCGTCCGGGCGTTCAGGTTTCGAGTTGCGTAATGACTTTGCCGTCAAAGGCATCATCGGCCTGGGCTTGCCCGAGGCGATCCGCACCTTGTATCCGGAAATCAGCGATGCCGAAATGACCTTGTTTCGCGAGTATTACGCGGATCACTACATCGCTGCAGAAGCCGTCCCTTCGCCGTTGTTCGAAGGGGTAGTCGAGTCGATGGCGTCCTTTCGCGAGCAGGGCTATCACCTGGCTGTCGCGACCGGCAAGAATCGTCGCGGGCTGGATCGGGTGCTCAAGGCCAATGGCTGGGAAGATTATTTCGATATCACCCGTGCTGCCGATGAAACGGCGAGCAAGCCGCACCCTCTGATGCTGGAACAGATCCTTGCGCATTGCGGTGTGCGTGCCGAACAGGCGCTGATGGTCGGCGATTCGTCCTTTGATCTGTTGATGGCGCGTAACGCGGGGATGGATTCGGTGGCGGTCAGCTACGGTGCGCAATCGATCGAGTCGCTGCAGCAGTTCGAACCACGACTGTCGATCGATCGTTTTTCTGAATTGCATGCCTGGCTGGCGCAGCGGGCTTAATACGTTTTTGCTGGGGTGGATGGCATGACCGACGAATGGAAAGCACCGGCCAAGGCAACTGCCGACGACGGTGATGCGAAAAGCTGGAAGCTGCTGGAAAAGACGCTGCTGGCCAGTGTGCAAGAACAGCGTCGTTCCAGGCGTTGGGGGATCTTCTTCAAGCTGCTGACGTTTGTTTACCTGTTTGTCGCGCTGCTCCTGTTCACGCCGTTGATGGACATGGAAAAGAGCGCCACCCGCAGCTCGAATTACACGGCGCTGATCGATATCACCGGAATGATTGCCGACAAGGAGCCGGCCAGCGCCGACAATATCGTCGGCAGTCTGCGCGCCGCGTTCGAGGACAAGAAGGTCAAGGGCGTGATCCTGCGCATCAACAGCCCGGGTGGCAGTCCGGTGCAGTCGGGTTATGTGTATGACGAGATCAAGCGCCTGCGCGGCCTGCATCCGGATACCAAGGTGTATGCGGTGATTTCCGACCTCGGTGCGTCCGGGGCCTATTACATCGCCAGCGCGGCGGATCAGATCTATGCCGACAAGGCGAGTCTTGTGGGTTCTATTGGTGTGACAGCGGCCGGTTACGGCTTTGTCGGCACCATGGAGAAGCTGGGCGTCGAGCGTCGCACTTACACCTCTGGCGAGCACAAGTCGTTCCTTGACCCGTTCCAGCCGCAGAAGCCGGAAGAGACCGCGTTCTGGCAAAGTGTGCTGGATACCACGCACAAGCAATTCATCAACAGCGTCAAGCAAGGGCGTGGTGATCGCCTGAAGGACAAGGAGCATCCGGAGCTGTTCTCCGGACTGGTCTGGTCCGGCGAGCAGGCGCTGCCGCTGGGGTTGATCGATGGTCTGGGCAATGCCAGTTCGGTGGCGCGTGACGTGATTGGCGAAAAGGAACTGGTGGACTTCACCGTTCAGGAATCGCCGTTCGACCGCTTCTCGAAAAAACTGGGCGCCAGTGTGGCCGAGCAGTTGGCAATGTGGATGGGTTTCCACGGTCCGTCGTTGCGCTGATCGCTTGCAGCATAAAAGAACCGGCCTTCGTGGCCGGTTTTTTGTGGATCAGGGGATCTGTACGCCTTCCGCCAGCAGCATGTCGATCAGGCGAATCAGCGGCAGGCCGATCAGGCTGGTGGCGTCGGGGCCTTCGGTGGACTGGAACAGGCTTACGCCCAGTCCTTCCGCCTTGAAACTGCCGGCGCAGTCGTAGGGTTGTTCGGCGTGCAGGTAGCGCTCGACGCGGGCCTGATCCAGTACGCGCATGTGTACGGTGAAGGGCACGCAGTCGACCTGGCATTGGCCTGTCTGGCTGTTGAGCAGGGCCAGGCCGGTGAGGAAGGTTACGCTGGCGCCGCTGGCGGCCATCAGTTGGTCGCGAGCGTTTTCGAAGGTGTGCGGCTTGCCGATGATGCGCTCGCCGAGTACCGCAACCTGATCGGAGCCGATGATCAGATGGGCGGGGTGGCTGTCGGCCAGTGCCCGGGCCTTCTGTTCGGCGAGGCGTTTGACCAGTTCGATTGCTGACTCTCCCGGGCGATGACTTTCGTCGATGTCCGGTGAGCTGCAGACGAACGGCAGGCGCAGGCGATTGAGCAATTCCCGACGATAGGTCGAGCTTGAAGCGAGTAATAAAGGCAGCATTCGCGTCTCCAGAGGCAGGCTGCAGATTCTAGCGGAGGCTTGCAAGTGACGGACAGGGCACAATTTCCTTTGACATGGGTGGGTGCATCCCTATAATGCTGCGCCTATGTTGAATGACCCGATTCCACCTCACGTTGACCCGCGCAAATTGGCTGACCGTGGCACCACCCTTCAAGGTGAACTGCTGCTGGCCGATTTGAAGAGACTCTGCGACCCGCTTTCCGACGATGTCGGTACGGTGCAGGCCAAATTAGTTTTTGAACGAGATGAACGTAAATCTGTGGTGATCCACAGCTTTATCGACACCGAAGTCAAAATGGTTTGCCAGCGTTGTCTTGAGCTGGTCACCCTGCCGATCCACAGCGAATGCAGTTACGCCGTGGTGAAGGAGGGTGCGAATACCCAGTCGTTACCGAAAGGTTATGACGTGCTGGAACTGGGCGAAGATCCTTTGGATCTGCAGTCACTGATCGAGGAGGAGCTTCTGCTCGCCTTGCCCATTGTGCCTGCTCATCATCCGGAAGAATGCCAGCAGCCGGCGGGAGCAGATGAGCCCGAACCGAGCGAGGACGAGGTAACGCGGTCCAACCCGTTCAGTGTATTGGCGCAGTTAAAGCGTGACCCAAACGTTTAGGAGTTAATCAATTATGGCTGTTCAGCAGAACAAAAAATCCCGCTCTGCCCGTGACATGCGCCGTTCGCACGACGCTCTCGAGGCTAGCACCCTGTCTGTAGAAAAAACCACCGGTGAAGTTCACCTGCGTCACCACGTATCGCCAGAAGGCGTATACCGTGGCCGTAAAGTGATCGACAAGGGCGCTGACGAGTAATCACTTGTCCGCTCAAGTCATCGCGATTGACGCAATGGGCGGGGACTTCGGTCCCCGCAGCATTGTTCAGGCCAGCCTTGCTTGCCTTTCTGCTACGCCCTCGTTGCACCTGACCCTCGTCGGTCAACCCTCCCTTCTTGAAGAACTGATCACCGGCCAGTCGGCTGCCGATCGCGCGCGCCTGACGATTGTTCCGGCGTCCGAAGTCATCACCATGGACGAAAAACCAGCCCAGGCTTTGCGTGGCAAGCCGGATTCGTCGATGCGTGTCGCTCTCGAATTACTGCGTGATGGCAAGGTTCAGGCCTGTGTCAGTGCCGGCAATACCGGTGCGTTGATGGCCCTGTCGCGATTTGTGCTCAAGACCCTGCCGGGGATTGATCGTCCGGCCATGGTGGCCGCGATTCCTACGCAGAAGGGCTACTGCCAGCTGCTCGATCTGGGCGCCAACGTTGATTGCAGTGCCGAGCACTTGTTGCAGTTCGCGGTGATGGGTTCCGTGGCCGCGCAAACTCTGGGCATTGCCCGTCCGCGTGTCGCGCTGCTGAATATCGGCACTGAAGACATCAAGGGCAATCAGCAGGTCAAGCTGGCTGCAACGTTGTTGCAGGCTGCTCGGGGCATCAATTACATCGGCTTCATCGAAGGTGACGGCTTGTATCGCGGCGAGGCGGACGTGGTGGTTTGCGACGGTTTCGTCGGCAATATCCTGCTCAAGTCCAGCGAAGGCCTGGCGACGATGATTGCCGCGCGCATCGAGGCTTTGTTCAAGAAAAATCTGGCTTCCCGTGCTGTCGGCGCTCTGGCGCTGCCATTGATGAAGCGTCTGCAGGCTGATCTGGCGCCGGCGCGACATAACGGCGCAAGCTTTCTCGGCTTGCAGGGAATTGTCGTGAAAAGTCACGGTTCGGCTGGCGTTCAGGGGTTTCAGAGCGCCATTCAGCGGGCGTTGATCGAGATTCAGGAGAATCTTCCCGAGCGCCTGCACGGCCGTCTGGAGGATTTGTTGTCTTAGGCGTTTTCGTCGGACAATGCTTAAATGTGACCGCCCGGTTCAAAGGGCCATCCAACTGTCAGTTTCTTGCGTCCCTCTAGCGGGATGCCATTTTTCCGACGACAAGATCATTAGGGGCTTGTTACATGTCTGCTTCCCTCGCATTCGTCTTTCCAGGACAGGGTTCGCAGTCCCTCGGCATGCTGGCCGAGCTGGGCGCGCAACATCCACTGATCCTCGAAACTTTCAAAGAAGCATCCGATGCTCTGGGCTACGACCTGTGGGCGCTGACCCAGCAGGGTCCGGAAGAGCTGCTCAATCAAACCGACAAAACCCAACCGGCCATTCTGACCGCTTCGATCGCTCTGTGGCGTCTGTGGCTGGCTGAAGGTGGCGCACGTCCGGCATTTGTTGCCGGTCACAGCCTGGGTGAATACAGCGCACTGGTTGCTGCCGGCAGCCTGAGCCTGGCGGACGCGGTAAAGCTTGTCGAGCGCCGTGGCCAGCTGATGCAGGAAGCCGTTCCGGCCGGGCAGGGCGGCATGGCTGCCATCCTCGGTCTGGAAGATGCCGACGTGCTGGCAGCCTGTGCCGAAGCGGCGCAAGGCGAAGTGGTCAGCGCGGTGAACTTCAACTCCCCGGGCCAGGTGGTGATCGCCGGTGCCAAGGCTGCCGTTGAGCGCGCCATCGAAGGCTGCAAGGCCCGTGGCGCCAAGCGTGCGATGCCGCTGCCGGTCAGCGTGCCATCGCACTGTGAGCTGATGCGTCCGGCTGCCGAGCGTTTCGCCGAATCCATCGCTGCCATCGACTGGCAGACGCCGCAGATCCCTGTGGTGCAGAACGTCAGCGCTCAGGTGCCAGCGGATCTGGAAACCCTCAAGCGCGATCTGCTGGAGCAGCTCTACAAGCCGGTTCGCTGGGTCGAGTCCGTACAGACTCTGGCAGCGAAAGGCGCGACCAATCTGGTCGAATGCGGCCCTGGCAAAGTGCTGGCCGGTCTGAACAAACGTTGCGCCGAAGGCGTTTCGACTTCCAACCTCAATACCCCAGACGCTTTCGCTGCTGCTCGCGCAGCAGCTGTCTGAATCAGGAGAAACTTGCATGAGTCTGCAAGGTAAAGTTGCACTGGTCACCGGCGCAAGCCGTGGTATCGGCCAGGCTATCGCACTGGAACTGGGTCGTCAGGGCGCCATCGTTGTCGGCACCGCGACTTCCGCTTCGGGCGCCGAGCGCATTGCTGCGACCCTGAAAGAGAATGGCATTCAGGGTGCAGGTTTCGAACTCAACGTCACCAGTGACGAATCGGTCACCGCAGTGCTGGCAAGCATTCAGGAACAATTCGGTGCTCCGGTCGCGATCCTGGTCAACAATGCCGGTATCACCCGCGATAACCTGATGATGCGCATGAAAGACGACGAGTGGTACGACGTGATCGATACCAACCTGAATAGTCTGTATCGCCTGTCCAAGGGCGTTCTGCGCGGCATGACCAAGGCGCGTTGGGGTCGAATTATCAGTATTGGCTCGGTGGTGGGTGCCATGGGCAACGCTGGCCAAGTAAACTATGCAGCCGCCAAGGCCGGTCTGGAAGGTTTCAGCCGTGCCATGGCGCGTGAAGTCGGTTCGCGTTCGATTACGGTCAACTCGGTAACTCCAGGGTTCATCGACACCGATATGACGCGCGAGCTGCCTGAAGCACAGCGTGAAGCCTTGCAGACGCAGATTCCGCTGGGCCGTCTGGGACAAGCTCAAGAGATCGCGTCCGTGGTCGCTTTTCTTGCATCCGACGGTGCGGCATACGTGACCGGGGCTACAATCCCGGTTAACGGCGGGATGTACATGTAATTCAAATGTGACGGATTGCTTCAAAAAAATGTCATACGAGCTGTCTAAAATCCGTTATAAAGCTGCAATCTATTTATAGGCAGAGGGTCGCAGGGTTTGAGGAGTGAAGCTTTCAGTTGAAAAGCTGAAAAGTCTTTCTATACACTTACCCACTGGCCAGCTGCCTGAATTTGTCCATTAGGAGTGAAAACAAGGTATGAGCACCATCGAAGAGCGCGTCAAGAAAATCGTTGCCGAGCAACTGGGTGTTAAAGAAGAAGAAGTGGTAAACACCGCTTCCTTCGTAGAAGACCTGGGTGCCGACTCCCTTGACACCGTTGAGCTGGTGATGGCTCTGGAAGAGGAATTCGAGACCGAAATCCCTGACGAAGAAGCTGAGAAGATCACTACTGTACAAGCTGCAATCGACTACGTTACTAGCCACCAGGCGTAATAGTTTGTAATCGTTGCTTGCTGTCATGGAAAAACCGCACTGCCATCATGGCGTGCGGTTTTTTCTTTAGGCCTGATGCAAAATCGTCATTTGAAAAAGGAGAGTGCTGTGTCGCGTAGACGCGTCGTAGTCACCGGTATGGGTATGTTGTCGCCACTGGGCACGGATGTGCCGAGCAGTTGGCAGGGCATTCTGGCTGGCCGCAGTGGCATTGGTCTGATCGAACACACCGACCTTTCTGCCTATTCCACCCGCTTTGGCGGCTCGGTAAAGGGCTTCAATGTCGAGGAATACCTGTCGGTCAAGGAAGCGCGCAAGCTCGACCTGTTCATTCAGTACGGTCTGGCGGCCGGCTTTCAAGCCGTACGCAATGCCGGTCTGGAAGTCACCGATGCCAACCGTGAACGCATTGGCGTGGCCATGGGTTCGGGTATCGGCGGTCTGACCAACATCGAAGAAACCAGCCGCACCCTGCACGAGACCGGTCCGCGCCGGATTTCTCCGTTCTTTGTGCCTGGCTCGATCATCAATATGATTTCCGGTTTCCTGTCCATCCACCTGGGTGCACAGGGGCCTAACTACGCCATCGCCACAGCGTGTACCACGGGTACGCACTGCATCGGTATGGCGGCCCGCAACATCATGTACGACGAAGCCGACGTGATGATTGCCGGCGGTGCCGAAATGGCTGCGTGCGGTCTGGGCATGGGCGGCTTCGGCGCCTCCCGCGCACTGTCGACCCGCAACGACGAACCGACCCGTGCCAGCCGTCCATGGGACAAGGGTCGTGACGGTTTCGTACTGTCCGACGGTGCCGGCGCTCTGGTGCTCGAAGAGCTCGAGCACGCCAAGGCCCGTGGCGCGACCATTTACGCCGAACTGATCGGTTTCGGCACCAGTGGTGACGCGTTCCACATGACCTCGCCACCTGCTGATGGCGCCGGTGCTGCACGTTGCATCACCAATGCGCTGCGCGACGCGAAGATCAACGTCGATCAAGTGCAATACATCAACGCTCACGGTACTTCGACGCCGGCCGGCGACCTTGCCGAAGCCAACGCGATCAAGTCAGTGTTCGGAGATCACGCCTACAAACTGGCGGTCAGCTCCACCAAGTCCATGACCGGTCACCTGTTGGGTGCCGCAGGCGCGGTCGAGGCGATCTTCAGCGTGCTGGCGATCAACAGCCAGGTGGCACCACCGACCATCAACCTCGATGAGCCGGACGAAGGCTGCGATCTCGACTTCGTGCCGCACACGGCGCGCAACATGGACATCGACGTTGTGCTGTCCAACTCGTTCGGGTTTGGTGGCACCAACGGCACGTTGGCGTTCCGTCGGTTCGCCGGCTGATGGACTGCTGGGTCGACGGTCAACCGGCTGACGCTCTGTCGCTGAAAGATCGCGGCCTGGCTTACGGCGACGGTCTGTTCGAGACCATCGCCGTACGTAACGGCCAGCCTTTGCTGCTGGAACGTCACCTGACGCGGCTGGCCGAGGGCTGTTCACGCCTGGCCATCGCGGCCGATATCGAGCTGATTCGTAGCGAGCTGCAAGCCTATGCAGCGGCCATGGACGAGGGTGTGCTCAAACTCATCCTCACCCGCGGCGACGGTCTGCGCGGTTATGCGCCGGATCCTTCGGCGCCGGGTCGACGCATTCTGCAAGGCAATCCTCCTGCGGCTTATCCCGCTGTCCACGGTGAGCAAGGCATCCGCCTGTTTCCGTGTACGACGCGTTTGTCTGTCCAGCCCTTGCTGGCAGGCCTCAAGCACCTCAATCGTCTGGAACAGGTTCTCGCCCGCGCCGAATGGCAGGACAGCGAGCACGCCGAAGGCTTGATGCTCGACCAGGCAGGCCGAGTGATCGAAGGGGTGTTCAGCAACCTGTTTCTGGTGCGCGATGGCGTGCTGGTCACGGCGGATCTGAAACGCTGCGGCGTGGCCGGTGTGATGCGTGCCGAACTATTGTTTCAGGCAGCATCATCGGGTATCCCCACACAAATCACCGATATCAGCCTTGATCAGCTGCAATGGGCTGATGAAGTCTTTGTCTGCAACAGCGTGTATGGCGTCTGGCCGGTACGCGCGTACGCTGCACTGAGCTGGCCGGTTGGGCCGCTCACCCGTAAACTGCAAACCATTGCCCGCACGCTACTGGATGCCTGATTCGTGAGACGTAAACTTTTGCTGCTGCTGGAAACCGGACTGGTTCTGGCAGGGCTGCTGCTGGGCGCCAGCGCCTGGAAGATTCATTCGGCACTGGAACAGCCTCTGAACATCACGCAGGAAGAGCTGCTGGATGTGCCCAAGGGATCCACGCCGACCCGCACTATTCTCGGACTTGAAGCCGATGGCGTGATCAAGGACGCATTCTGGCTACGCATTTACTGGCGATTCAATCTGTCCGGCACCCCGATCCACACGGGCGAGTACCGCATGCAGCCGGGCATGACCGTCAAGGGTCTGATCGATCTGTGGAAGCGTGGCGAGGTGGTTCAGTACAGTCTGACCCTGGTCGAGGGCTGGAACTTCCATCAGGTGCGTGCCGCACTGGCGAAAGATGAAAAGATCGAGCAGACCCTGACCGGCCTGAGCGACAGCGATGTGATGAGCAAAATCGGCCACAAGGGCGTTTTTCCCGAAGGTCGATTCTTCCCTGATACCTACCGTTTCGTACGCGGGGCCTCCGACACCGAGCTGCTGAAAAAGGCGTTCGATCGCCTCGACGAAGTGCTGGCCAAGGAATGGGAGAGTCGCTCCACCGATGCGCCGTATACCGAACCGTACCAGGCGCTGATCATGGCGTCGCTGGTGGAAAAGGAAACCGGTGTTCCCCAGGAGCGAGGCCAGATTGCCGGCGTGTTCGTGCGCCGCATGGCACTGGGCATGCAACTGCAGACCGACCCGACCGTGATCTACGGCCTGGGTGATCGCTACAACGGCAAGTTGACCCGTGCGCATCTCAAGGAAGCCACGCCGTACAACACTTATGTGATTCCGGGGTTGCCGCCGACGCCGATTGCGATGGTCGGCCGCGAAGCGATTCACGCCGCGTTGAACCCGGTGGAAGGCACCAGCCTCTACTTTGTCGCCCGGGGCGATGGCAGCCACGTGTTCTCCGACGACCTTGATGCACACAACAGTGCGGTGCGTGAGTTCCAGCTCAAGCGGCGTGCGGATTACCGCTCGAGCCCGGCACCGGCATCGACGCCGGAAGCTGCTCCGGCAACTGGCGAAGCCGTTCCTGCCGCATCACCCGACACGGCGCCCGAGTCGTTGCCGCAGGTTCCTGCCCAGGAGCCCGCGCCGACGCCGGAAACCGAAGCGGCCGCACCGCAAAAGACGCAATGACTTTGATTAAGGACTGCCTGTGACTGGCTTGTTTATTACCCTGGAAGGCCCGGAAGGCGCCGGCAAGAGCACCAACCGCGAATACCTCGCCGAGCGCCTGCGCGCCGCCGGTATCGAAGTGGTGCTGACCCGCGAACCCGGCGGTACGCCGCTGGCTGAGCGTATTCGTGAGGTGTTGCTGGCCCCGGTCGACGAAGTGATGAACCCGGACACCGAGCTGTTGTTGGTGTTCGCCGCCCGTGCCCAGCATCTGGCTGAGGTCATTCGCCCGGCGCTGGCCCGTGGCGCGGTGGTGCTGTGTGATCGTTTCACCGATTCGACTTACGCCTATCAGGGCGGCGGTCGCGGCTTGTCGCTGGAGCGCATCGCGGCGCTGGAAACTTTCGTGCAGGGCGACCTGCGCCCCGACCTGACTCTGATTTTCGATCTGCCGGTGGAAATCGGCCTGGCCCGTGCCAGCGCTCGCGGTCGACTGGATCGTTTCGAGTTGGAAGGCCGGGCGTTTTTCGAGGCCGTGCGCAGTGCGTTCCTCAAGCGTGCCGAGGCGGATCCCGCGCGTTACGTGCGGATCGACGCCGGCCAGCCGCTGACACAGGTCCAGCAGTCGTTGGACGGCTTGCTCCCGCGCTTGCTGGAGCTGAGCCGTGGCTGAGGCCTATCCGTGGCAGGACAGTCTCTGGCAGCAACTGGCCGGACGCTCTCAGCACGCCCATGCGTATCTGTTGCACGGGCCTGCCGGGATCGGCAAGCGTGCGCTGGCCGAGCGGCTGATGGCCAGCCTGCTGTGCCAGAGTCCGACGCCTGAAGCCTGCGGCGAATGCAAATCCTGCCTGCTGCTCAAGGCCGGCAGCCACCCGGACAATTACATCCTCGAACCGGAAGAAGCGGACAAGGCGATCAAGGTCGACCAGGTGCGCGATCTGGTCGGTTTCGTGGTGCAGACCGCGCAACTGGGCGGTCGCAAGGTGGTGCTGATCGAGCCGGTGGAGGCGATGAACATCAACGCCGCCAACGCCTTGCTCAAGAGCCTCGAAGAACCGTCCGGCGATACTGTGCTGTTGCTGGTCAGTCACCAGCCGAGCCGTTTGTTGCCGACGATCAAGAGTCGTTGCGTGCAGCAGGCTTGTCCGCTGCCGAGTGAGTCCATGAGCCTGCAATGGCTGGCTCAGGCACTGCCGGAATGTTCCGAAGACGAACGGGTTGAGCTGTTGACCCTCGCTGCCGGCTCGCCGCTGGCTGCTGTCACGTTGCAGGGGCAAGGCGTGCGTGACCAGCGCGCGCAGGTGGTGGAAGGCGTGAAGAAGCTGCTCAAGCAGCAGCAATCGCCGACGCAACTGGCCGAGGAGTGGAAAAACATTCCGATGCTGCGCCTGTTCGACTGGTTCTGCGACTGGTCGAGCCTGATCCTGCGCTACCAACTGACCCAGGATGAAGCGGGCCTCGGCCTGACCGACATGCGCAAGGTCGTGCAGTACCTGGCGCAGAAAAGCGCCCAGGGCAAAGTCCTCGATATCCAGGACTGGATTCTCGCCCAGCGCCAGAAAGTCCTGAGCAAGGCCAACCTCAACGCGGCATTGCTGCTGGAAGCGTTGTTGGTGCAATGGGCGAGTCTGCCTGGCCAAAGATAAGAATGTGTACCTAGACTCTGAACATCAGCAGTGGAGGTCAACATGAATGAACCCGTCAGCCCGGGGCCGCGCAACGGCATCTTGTCCCTGACCATCAAGGACAAGTCCGTCCTGTACGCCGCTTACATGCCGTTCATCAGGAACGGTGGCCTGTTCATCCCGACCAACAAGAGCTACAAGTTGGGCGACGAGGTGTTCATGCTGCTGCACCTGATGGACGAAGCGGAAAAGATACCGGTGGCCGGCAAGGTCGCCTGGATCACCCCCAAAGGCGCCCAGGGCAATCGCGCTGCCGGTGTCGGCGTGCAATTCAACGATGGCGACAACACCGCGCGCAGTCGCATCGAAACCCATCTGGCCGGAGCCCTGAAGTCCGACCGTCCCACTCATACGATGTAAGTTGCAGTCTTTTTTATGCTCGTAGATTCCCATTGTCACCTTGATCGCCTCGACCTCGCCGCTCACGACGGTTCTCTGGATGCTGCGCTGGATGCAGCCCGCCAGCGGGGTGTCGGACATTTCCTGTGCATCGGCGTCAGCGCCGATAATGCGGCTGATGTGAAAGCACTGGCCGAGCGTTACGACGACGTCGATTGTTCGGTCGGCGTGCATCCGCTGGATGTGCAGCCGGGCGCTGCGCCGGCGCTGGACTGGCTGCTGCACGAGCTCAATCACCCGAAAGTGGTGGCGATCGGCGAAACCGGTCTGGACTACCACTACGAGCCGGAAGCCGCCGAGTTGCAGCAGGAGTCGTTCCGTCTGCACCTGCAAGCCGCACAGCAGACCGGCAAACCGGTGATCATCCACACCCGTGGCGCCCGCGCCGACACCCTTGAACTGTTGCGCGAAGCCGCGCTGCCCCAGGCCGGTGTGCTGCATTGCTTCACCGAAGACTGGGACATGGCCAAGGCAGCGCTGGACATGGGTTATTACATCTCCCTGTCGGGTATCGTCACCTTCCGCAATGCCGACGCGCTGCGAGACGTGGCGAGCAAGGTGCCGGCCGATCGCCTGCTGGTGGAAACCGATTCGCCGTACCTGGCACCGATCCCGTATCGCGGCAAGCCGAACCTGCCGCAATACGTGCGGGAAGTGGCAGAGTTTCTGGCGATGCTGCGGGGCGAGAATTACGAGCGCTTTGCCGAGCAGACCACCGAGAACTTCAAGCGACTGTTTCCGCTGGCGCACGTAAAAGCCTGAATCGCAGGCAAAAAAAACCCGGGTTCTGGGGGGTGAATCCGGGTTAAGACCATTAGGAGTAAAACAAAGGCACGCGGTCCCTTGGTACCTTTACCGGCGCGACACTTGGGGGAGATGTCGCCCGACAGTTCAAGTATTGATCAGTCTGGCGTTCAGTCCAGTTGGCCGGTCGGGGTTTTTAAACAAATTTGGAATACGTTCGCTTCGGTTATGTTCTCATTCCCCCCGAAACGTTCGTGAAATGAACAAGAAACACAGATATGGTCGGATGATCCGTGCATTTTTGCGCAAGTTAGGCATAATACGCGGCTTCGAATTTTGACCCCTACAGACCTTTTCTTATGCACAAAGAACCTCGTAAGGTCCGTGAGTTTCGTCGCCGCGAGCAAGAAATTCTCGATACCGCGCTCAAGCTGTTCCTCGAACAAGGTGAAGACAGTGTCACCGTCGAGATGATTGCTGATGCCGTGGGTATCGGCAAAGGCACGATCTACAAGCACTTCAAGTCCAAGGCGGAAATCTATCTGCGCCTGATGCTCGATTACGAGCGCGACTTGAACGAGCTGTTGCATTCGGCCGATGTCGACAAGGACAAGGAAGCCCTGTCCCGTGCCTACTTTGAATTCCGCATGCGCGACCCGCAGCGCTATCGCCTGTTCGATCGCCTGGAAGAGAAGGTGGTCAAGGGCAATCAGGTCCCGGAGATGGTCGAGGAGCTGCACAAGATCCGTGCCTCGAACTTCGAACGCCTGACCTTGCTCATCAAGGGCCGCATCAGCGAAGGCAAGCTCGAAGACGTGCCGCCGTACTTCCACTACTGCGCGTCCTGGGCGCTGGTGCACGGCGCGGTGGCGCTGTATCACTCGCCGTTCTGGAGCAATGTGCTGGAAGATCAGGAAGGTTTCTTCCAGTTCCTGATGGACATCGGCGTGCGCATGGGCAACAAGCGCAAGCGCGACCCTGAAACCCCAAGCGGCTGAATCATTCAGTCGCCTTATGCGCCGTGTTTTTCGCTACATGGCGCAGTACCGCAGGAATATACTCAGGCATAGGGCTTGCTAAAACTTGAATTGTGAGTCAAGTTTTAGCCGCTCGATTTTCCATCGCCGGAGTGCTTCATGATCGTTGACCGTCAAGGCAGGCGTTTTCGCAATTTGCGGATCAGTCTGACTTCAGCCTGCAATTACGCCTGTACCTACTGCGTGCCCAACGGCAAGCGGCTGGTGGCTGCGCAGGATGAACTGTCGGCAGAGGCCATGGCACGCGGCGTTGCCTACCTGATCGAAGCCGCCGGCATCGAACGCCTGCGCATTACCGGTGGCGAGCCGCTGGTCAGCCCCAAGCTCGAATCTTTCATGAGCGCCGTCGGC
The DNA here is from genome assembly GCF_046097675.1 of Pseudomonas sp. UV AK001. Taxonomy (NCBI): domain Bacteria; kingdom Pseudomonadati; phylum Pseudomonadota; class Gammaproteobacteria; order Pseudomonadales; family Pseudomonadaceae; genus Pseudomonas; species Pseudomonas sp. UV AK001. Next base: position 257,932 of record NZ_JBJUVZ010000007.1, on the reverse strand, counting down.
AAGATGGGGCTGGAAGACATCAGCCTGACCACCAACGGTCAGTTGCTCGCAAAAAAACTGCCGTTGCTGGTGGATGCCGGTATACGCCGGATCAACGTTTCCCTCGATACCCTGGACGCCGGCGCGTTCCGCAGCATTGCCCGTGGTGGCGATCTGGCAACGGTGCTCGACGGCATGGATCGAGCCAAAGCGGCAGGCATGAAGATCAAGGTCAACATGGTGCCGTTGCGCGGGCAGAACCTCGATCAGGTCATGCCGTTGCTTGATTACTGCCTTGAGCATGGCTACGAGCTGCGTTTCATCGAGCTGATGCGCATGGGCCACCTGGCCAAGGACTCCAACGCTTTCCTGCAGCAGTTCGTCAGCCTGCAACAACTGCTGGAACTGATCGGCGAGCGCTACGAATACGCGCAAACCGACGCGCCGGTGGACGCCACGGCTGTTCGCTATGCAATTCCCGGCCTCGGCACCTTCGGCGTGATCGCCAACGAAAGCGTGCCGTTCTGTCGTACCTGTTCGCGCCTGCGCCTGTCGTCCACCGGATGGCTGCATGGCTGCCTGTCGTCGAGCAACCGCCACTATGTCGGTGACCTGCTCGACAAGCCGCGCCACGAGGCGCTGCCGGCGTTGCAACGATTGCTGGTCAAGGCGTTGGGCGACAAGCAGGAAGTCGCATTCTCCGGCGGGGCCACCGTCATGAAGATCATCGGCGGCTGAGCCCCTCGCCACAAAAGCTTTATTTCCAAGCGGATACCTGCACATTTCCAAGGACTGGCGCAAAAGCTGCATCCTACGGCCATTCGCCGGTTTTCCGTCACCGGCTTCTGGAGGATTAGGATGCGTAGCCTGGTTTTGCTGCTGGCCGTTTTGGCGCTGGGCGGCTGTATGACTGTCAGTGACATGGCCGAAGGGACTCGCTACCAGATGAGCGACGCGGGTCTGCTGGACCACAGCGACAGCCGCCGCGTAAACAATTTCCGCATTCAGCCGGATTCGTTCATCTACATCGCCCAAGGCTCGTTCGCGCCGCCGGGTGGTTCTTACCCGCGTCCCAACGTGGTGGCCGAAGAGGCCTTCAAAGGCTTCGTCGAATACTTCCCGATGGTCCGCCGCGCCCGTGCGCCGGAAGGCCTCGACCAGGCGATGGGCGAAGCCCGCGACGCCGGTGCTCATTACCTGCTGTACACCCGTTTCGCCAAGGCTGACGACCGCATCGGCAACTCCGATGAGTGGCTGGATCAGGAAGCCGTGGATCGCCTTGGTATCGACGGCGGCGTGATTCAGATCATGTTGATCGAGACCAGCACCCAGTATTTGATTGATACTGCACGGATCAAGAGTCGTGGCGGTTTACTGACGTTCCACGACAACAAGCCCGAAGACCTGATCGGCCCACCGCTTGCGCAGTACGCGCGCAGCTTGTTGGGCGTCGGGGACCAGTAATTCAAGGAGTTCGCCATGAGTGGCCCGCAAAAAGCCAATGACCTGTTGGGACAAATCCCCAAAACCAAAGGCTTGCCGCCGGTGCACTTGTGGAACCCGGATTTCTGCGGGGACATCGACATGCGCATCGCCCGCGACGGCACCTGGTATTACCTGGGCACGCCGATCGGACGCAAGCCGATGGTCAAGCTGTTCTCCACCATCATCCGCCGCGATGGCGATGATTATTTCCTGATCACTCCGGTGGAGAAGGTCGGGATCAAGGTCGATGACGCGCCCTTCGTGGCGATTGCCGTCGAGGTGGAAGGCGAGGGTGAGGCGCAAGTGCTGCGCTTTACCACCAACGTCGATGAAACCACCGAGGCCGGCGCGGAACATCCGATCCGCGTCGAGATCGACCCGGTCACTCAAGAGCCTGCCCCTTACGTGCATGTGCGCACCAACCTCGAAGCGCTGATCCACCGAAATGTGTTTTACCAATTGGTTGAACTCGCAGTCAGCCGAGAAATCGACGGCCAGCGCTGGCTCGGTGTCTGGAGCGGTGGCGAGTTCTTCCCCATCGGCCTCGAACCTTAAAAAAACCGCAGTCTGTGAAAGCAGGCTGCGGTTTTTTGTCGTTGACTCTCAATCGTATGATGATTAGCTTGGGCAACCACAGCGAACGGCTTCGGGGTATTCATGTCGAGCAGTTTTCACGCATCAACGGTTGACTGGCTGGGCGCCTGGATTGCTGCCGGCCAGGTGAAGCCGGGGCAGGCGATCAAGGTCGAGGCTGAACTGGGCGAACAGCTCGGGGTCAGTCGCACCGTGATCCGCGAAGCCATCAAGACCCTCGTCGCCAAAGGCCTGCTCGAAGTCGGGCCGAAAGTCGGCACCCGGGTGTTGCCGATCAAGCGCTGGAACCTGTTCGATCCGCAAGTCGTCGGCTGGCTGTCACGTAGCGGTCTGCCGGAAAACTTCGTCGACGACCTGCTCGACCTGCGCCGCACCATCGAACCGATGGCGGTGCGCTGGGCTTGCGAGCGGGCGACCGTCGAACAGGTGCAAGCCATTCAGCATGCCTACAACGCCCTGGAGCGGGCCGCGCACAGCGGCATCGATTACAACCGTGCCGACCAGTTCTTCCACGAATGCATTCTCGCTGCCAGCCACAATCAATTCATCGAGCAAATGGTGCCGGCCCTCGGCGCGCTGCTCGCCGTGTCCTTCGAAGTGTCCGCAGCCGACCCCGACGAATTGCGTCGCACGCTGCCCATCCACAAAGACATGGCCGACGCCATCGCCGCCCGGGATGCCGCGCGCGGGGTGTGGGCCTGCATGACCCTTATCGACAATGCCGACCTGGCCATCAAGCGGTTCTACCCGCAGGTGATGGCCGACAAAAAAGCCAGCTGACAAAAACAACAAGACAGGAGGTTGCATGACGTGGACTGCGGTGACAGAGCATCGGGCGCAACTGGGCGAGGGCCCGTTCTGGGACGCACCGACCCAGGCGCTGTACTGGGTAGACATCGCCGGAAAGCAGGCGCTGCGGCTGATCGGGCAGAACGTGCAGATCTGGCAGATGCCGGAGCACGTCTCGGCGTTCATTCCCTGCGCCAGCGGCGACGCCCTGGTAACCCTGAGCAGCGGCGTCTACCGACTCGATCTGGATTCCCCCGGACTCGAACCACGATTGACGCTGTTCTGCGTCGCCGATCCGCAACCGGGCAACCGGGCCAACGAAGCACGTTGCGATGGCCAGGGCCGCTTGTGGCTCGGCACCATGCAAAACAACATCGGCGAGCAGGGCGAGGATCTGCCGATCAACCGTCGTTCGGGCGGGCTGTTCCGGGTTGATCCGGATAAACGCGTCACGCCATTGCTGCGGGGCCTGGGCATTCCCAACACGTTGCTCTGGAGCGACGACGGCACCACTCTGTTGTTCGGCGACAGCCTCGACGGCACGTTGTACCGCTATTTCATCCATACCGACGGCAACCTCGACACCGCCCAGCCCTGGTACAGCGCCGATCTGCACGGTGGCCCGGACGGTTCGGCGATGGACGCCGAGGGCTACATCTGGAACGCCCGCTGGGACGGTAGTTGCCTGCTGCGCCTGACACCGGATGGCCGGATCGACCGCAAGATCGACCTGCCGATCAGCCGTCCCACCAGTTGCGTATTCGGCGGCGCAGACCTGAAAACCCTGTACATCACCAGCGCCAAAAGTCCGCTGAACCACCCGCTGGACGGCGCGGTGCTGTCGCTGCAGGTGGATGTCGCCGGAAAACTCTGTACGCGTTTCGCTGATTAAATCCCAAAATATGGGATGCAAAATTATATATTGAGATTATTCGGTGGTCGGGTTTATAGTCGGCTCCAGCAGTAACACGCACTCACACTTAAAAAGAACAAAACAGGTGAAGTGATGCAGCGAATTTCTATCGCACTCCCCAGCGGAGTCAGCATCCCGCAACGGCCCGATGCCGTCAGCGGCGCTTGCCTGTTTCGTTCAAAAAGCCTTCCAGACCGGACATCGTCAGATGCCCGGTTTTTTTATGCTTTCGAACAGGAGTCCTGATTCATGGCTGAACCTCTGTCCCTGCCACCGGTACCCGAGCCACCCAAAGGCGAGCGTCTGAAAAACAAGGTTGTGTTGCTGACCGGCGCCGCCCAAGGCATCGGCGAAGCAATCGTCGCGACCTTCGCCTCGCAGCAGGCCAAACTGGTGATCAGCGATATCCAGGCTGAAAAGGTCGAGAAAGTCGCCGCCCACTGGCGCGATCAGGGCGCCGATGTGCAAGCGATCAAGGCCGACGTGTCGCGCCAGCAGGATCTGCACGCCATGGCCAAACTGGCGATCGAACTGCACGGACGCATCGACGTGCTGGTCAACTGCGCCGGGGTCAACGTGTTCCGCGATCCGCTGCAAATGACCGAAGAAGACTGGCACCGCTGCTTCGCCATTGATCTCGACGGCGCCTGGTATGGCTGCAAAGCCGTGTTGCCGCAGATGATCGAGCAGGGCATCGGCAGCATCATCAACATCGCCTCGACCCATTCCACGAACATCATTCCTGGCTGCTTCCCGTACCCGGTGGCCAAGCACGGCTTGCTCGGGCTGACCCGCGCGCTGGGCATCGAGTACGCGCCGAAAGGGATTCGCGTCAACGCCATCGCCCCGGGCTACATCGAGACCCAGCTCAACGTCGATTACTGGAACGGCTTCGCCGACCCCCACGCCGAACGCCAGCGCGCCTTCGATCTGCATCCTCCTAAACGCATCGGTCAGCCGATTGAAGTGGCGATGACCGCCGTTTTCCTGGCCAGCGATGAAGCGCCGTTCATCAACGCCTCGTGCATCACCATCGATGGTGGTCGCTCGGTGATGTACCACGACTGAAAAAGCGGATTGCAGGTGGCAAGGTCCGCCTGAAATCCAATCATCATACGATATGACTATTGTCGTCATGATTTGCGGGAAACGCTTCGACCGCTTCAACGCTTTTCAAATAACGCTCAAGAAAAATAACAAGGAGTCTGCTTATGAAACGTCGTTTCGGGATTCGTACCCTGTGCAGTGCCGCGCTGGCGGTCACTGCGTTCAGCCTGAGCGGTTCGCTGCTGGCCGCCGATCCGGTGAAGATCGGTTTTCTGGTCAAGCAGGCCGAAGAACCGTGGTTCCAGACTGAATGGGCCTTCGCCGAGAAAGCTGCCAAGGACAAAGGCTTCGAGCTGATCAAGATCGCCGTGCCGGACGGCGAGAAAACCCTTTCGGCCATCGACAGCCTTGCGGCCAACGGTGCCAAGGGTTTCGTGATTTGCCCACCGGACGTGTCCCTCGGCCCCGCGATCATGGCCAAGGCCAAGCTCAATGACCTGAAAGTGATTGCCGTGGACGACCGTTTCGTCGACGCCAATGGCAAGTTCATGGAAGAGGTGCCGTACCTCGGCATGGCCGCGTTCGAAGTCGGCCAGAAGCAGGGCGCCGCCATGGCTGCCGAGGCGAAAAAGCGTAACTGGGACTGGAAAGACACCTACGCGGTGGTCAACACCTACAACGAACTCGACACCGGCAAGAAGCGCACCGACGGTTCGATGAAAGCGCTCGAAGACGCCGGCCTGCCGAAAGATCACATCCTGACCACCGCCCTGAAAACCCTCGACGTACCGGGCAGCATGGACGCCACCAACTCGGCGCTGGTCAAGCTGCCGGGCGCGGCGAAGAATTTGATCATCGGCGGCATGAACGACAACACCGTGCTGGGCGGCGTGCGCGCCACTGAAGCCGCCGGGTTTGCCGCGGCCAACGTGATCGGCATCGGCATCAACGGCACCGACGCGATCGGCGAGCTGAAAAAGCCCAACAGCGGCTTCTACGGTTCGATGCTGCCGAGCCCGCACATCGAGGGCTACAAGACTGCCGAGATGATGTACGAGTGGGTCACCACCGGCAAAGAACCGCCGAAGTACACCGCGATGGACGACGTCACCCTGATCACCCGCGACAACTTCAAGCAGGAGCTGGAAAAGATCGGCCTGTGGAACTGACGGCAGCGTCGGCCCGGGCAGCCGGGCCGCTTGAACGGTGTGATGAGGTGGCTTAAATGCACGCGCAAGTACAGACACAACAACACGGTGCCGGCAGCCTGCGTTTCAAAGGGATCGGCAAGACCTTTCCCGGCGTGAAGGCGCTGGACGGCATCAGTTTCGTCGCTCACCCCGGGCAGGTTCACGCCTTGATGGGCGAGAACGGCGCCGGCAAATCGACCCTGCTGAAAATCCTCGGCGGCGCCTACATTCCCAGCAGTGGCGAGTTGCAGATCGGCGAGCGGACGATGGTCTTCAAGTCCACCGCCGACAGCATCGGCAGCGGCGTGGCGGTGATTCACCAGGAGCTGCATCTGGTGCCGGAAATGACCGTGGCCGAGAACCTGTTCCTCGGTCACCTGCCGGCCAGTTTCGGCCTGATCAATCGCGGCGCACTGCGCCAGCAAGCTCTGGCCTGCCTCAAGGGCCTGGCCGATGAAATCGACCCGCAGACCAAAGTCGGGCGCCTGTCCCTCGGTCAGCGGCAACTGGTGGAAATCGCCAAGGCACTGTCCCGTGGCGCCCATGTGATCGCGTTCGATGAACCGACCAGCAGCCTCTCGGCGCGGGAAATCGACCGGTTGATGGCGATCATCGGCCGGTTGCGCGACGAGGGCAAAGTCGTGCTCTACGTTTCCCATCGCATGGAAGAAGTGTTCCGCATCTGCGACGCGGTGACAGTGTTCAAGGACGGTCGCTACGTGCGTACCTTCGAGGACATGAGCCAGTTGACCCACGATCAACTGGTGACCTGCATGGTCGGGCGCGACATTCAGGACATCTACGACTATCGCGGTCGCCCGCGTGGTGCCGTGGCGCTGAGAGTCGATGGATTGCTCGGCCCAGGCTTGCGTGAGCCGATCAGTTTCGACGCGCACAAAGGCGAGATTCTGGGGTTATTCGGACTGGTCGGGGCAGGTCGCACCGAGCTGTTCCGGCTGCTAAGCGGCCTGGAGCGCAACACCGCCGGACGCCTGGAATTGCGCGGCCATGAACTGAAGCTGCGTTCGCCCCGGGATGCGATTGCCGCCGGGATTCTGCTGTGCCCGGAGGACCGCAAGAAGGAAGGCATCATCCCGCTGGCCAGCGTCGCCGAGAACATCAACATCAGTGCGCGCGGCGCCAATTCCGGGCTCGGTTGCCTGCTGCGCGGGATGTGGGAAAAGGGCAACGCCGACAAACAGATCAAGGCCCTGAAAGTGAAAACCCCACATGCCGGGCAACAGATCAAGTTCCTCTCCGGCGGCAACCAGCAGAAGGCGATTCTCGGCCGCTGGCTGTCGATGCCGATGAAAGTGCTGCTGCTCGACGAGCCGACCCGGGGCATCGACATCGGCGCCAAGGCCGAGATCTACCAGATCATCCATAACCTCGCCGCCGACGGTATTTCGGTGATCGTGGTGTCCAGCGATCTGATGGAAGTGATGGGCATTTCCGACCGCATTCTGGTGCTGTGCGAAGGCGCCCTGCGTGGCGAAGTCAGCCGCGACCAGGCCAACGAATCCAACCTGCTGCAACTGGCTTTGCCGCGCCATCGCGCCAGCGGCGCGGCGAACTGAGAGGTGACTATGATGACATCCCAAAACGAAACCCTGCCGACCGCGCGCAAACCTCTGGATATGCGGCGCTTCCTCGATGACTGGGTCATGTTGCTGGCGGCGGTCGGGATTTTTCTCGCCTGCACCTTGCTGATCGACAACTTCCTCTCGCCGCTGAACATGCGCGGCCTGGGCCTGGCGATTTCCACCACCGGGATCGCGGCGTGCACCATGTTGTACTGCCTGGCATCCGGACATTTCGACTTGTCGGTGGGCTCGGTGATTGCCTGCGCCGGGGTGGTCGCGGCGGTGGTGATGCGCGACACCAACAGCGTGTTTCTCGGCGTCAGCGCGGCGCTGGTGATGGGCCTGATCGTCGGCCTGATCAACGGCATCGTGATTGCCAAGTTGCGGGTCAATGCGTTGATCACGACGCTGGCGACCATGCAGATCGTCCGTGGCCTGGCCTACATTTTTGCCAATGGCAAAGCGGTGGGCGTGTCGCAGGAATCGTTCTTCGTGTTCGGCAACGGCCAGTTGTTCGGCGTGCCGGTGCCGATCCTGATCACCATCGTCTGCTTCCTGTTTTTCGGCTGGCTGCTGAATTACACGACCTACGGGCGCAATACCATGGCCATCGGCGGCAACCAGGAGGCGGCGCTGCTGGCAGGGGTGAACGTTGATCGCACGAAGATCATCATCTTCGCAGTGCATGGGGTGATTGGTGCGCTGGCGGGGGTGATTCTGGCGTCGCGGATGACTTCCGGGCAGCCGATGATCGGGCAGGGGTTTGAGCTGACGGTGATTTCGGCTTGCGTGCTGGGCGGGGTTTCGCTGAGCGGCGGGATCGGGATGATCCGGCATGTGATTGCCGGGGTGTTGATTCTGGCGATTATCGAGAATGCGATGAACCTCAAAAATATCGACACCTTCTACCAGTACGTTATTCGAGGGTCGATTTTGTTGTTGGCTGTTGTCATTGACCGTCTTAAGCAACGCTGAGATCAAGAGCCCCTCACCCTAACCCTCTCCCAAAGGGAGAGGGGACTGACCGAGGTGTCTTTCGCTGTACATCGACCTGAAGAATCCAGTCGATTGTGGATTCGGCGAGCTGGCTCAGGTCGGTGTATCTCCCAAATATCCCCCAATCGGTCCCCTCTCCCTCCGGGAGAGGGCTAGGGTGAGGGGGCTTTTGCTTCTCCCGCCTTTTGTCACCTTCCCGAAATTGTTCTTGCTCGCTCCAGCCCGTTTCGGTTATCACTTTGTACATGATTAGACAGGTACGATTTGACAAGAAACAACGGGTGGTCGACGAGCTCGTCCGACGCATCGAAAGCGGCCTCATGGAGGACGGCTTTCTGTTGCCCGGCGAGCATCAGTTGGCTCAGGAATTCAACGTCAGCCGTGGCACGTTGCGCGAAGCGCTGGCCGAACTGAAACGGCGCAATTACATCGCCACGCAAAGCGGGGTCGGCTCCATCGTCACCTTCGACGGTGTGGTACTCGATCAGCGCAGCGGCTGGGCCCAGGCCCTGGCCGACAGCGGGGCGCTGATCAATACCGAAGTGCTGCGCCTGGAAGCCGTGACCCGGCCCGATCTGCTGCCGCGCTTCGGCACCGACCAATTCATCACCCTCGATCGTCGCCGCCGTTCCAATGACGGCACGCTGGTGTCCCTCGAACGTTCATTGATGCCCGCCACCGGAGGCCTGGAAAGCCTGCCGCGCGTGGGCCTGATCGACAATTCGCTGACCGTTACCCTGGCGGCCTACGGCTACATCGGCGAACGCGGCGATCAGTGGATCGGCGCCGAACCGCTCAACGCTGTCGATGCCGAACTGCTCGGCCGTCCCGAAGGTACGGTGTTCCTCAAAGCACTGCGCACCACTTACGACCGACAAAACCGTTTCATGGAACAGGTCGAAAGCCTGCTCGACCCGGTGCACTTCCGTCTGCACCTGCAATTTGGAGAATCGAAATGACCGCCCTCGACCGTGCCCTGGGCGCGTTTTATGGCCTGGCCCTCGGCGATGCGCTGGGCATGCCGACGCAATCCCTGAATCGCGAAACCATCAAGCAACGCTTCGGCCAGATCACCGATCTGCAAGACGCCGGCCCTTTGCAACCGATTGCCGCGAACATGCCCAAAGGCTCGATCACCGATGACACCGAACAGGCGATTCTGGTCGGCGAGTTGCTGGTCGAAGGCAAGGGCCGGATCGAGCCTGCGGTGCTGGCGCAAAGGCTGATCGAATGGGAAGCCGAGATGCAGGCCAAGGGTTCGCAGGACTTGCTCGGCCCATCCACCAAACGTGCGATCGAAATGATCCTCGCCGGCCATTCGCCGGAAGAGGCCGGGCGTTACGGCACCACCAACGGCGCAGCAATGCGCATCACCCCGGTGGGAATCGCCGCCGATGTAGCCGATCCCGAGCGTTTTATCGCGGCGGTGGTGCAGGCCTGTCAGGTCACTCACAACACCACGCTGGGGATTTCCAGCGCGGCGGCGGTGGCGGCGGTGGTCTCGGCCGGCATCAACGGCCTGGATCTGGGCGAGGCGCTGAACCTCGGTCAGCAGATCGCCCAACAAGCGGAAGCGCACGGGCACTGGGTGGCCGGTGGGCGTATCGCGTCGCGGATCAGCTGGGCGCGCAGCATCAGTGTCGAGAGCGACCCGGTGTTGCTCGCGGATCTGCTGTACGACGTGATTGGCACCTCGGTGGCCTCGCAGGAATCGGTGGTGGTGTCGTTCACCCTCGCACAGCAAGTCGCGGTCGGGGAAATGACGCCGTTCGATGCGCTGTGCATGGCCGCGAGCCTGGGTGGCGACACCGACACCATCGCCGCGATTCTCGGCGCCATGCTCGGGGCCTGCCTGGGCCTGCAGAGCTGGCCGGCGGCGATGATTGAAACCGTCAAAACCGTCAACGATCTGGAGCTGGAACCGTTGGTGAAAGGACTCCTCGCGCTGCGCTGAAACGCCGCCCGCCACACGTCAATCAACTGTCTTGCCGACAACCACAACAATGGCAACAGGAGCATCTCTCATGAGTTCATCGAACGCCGGGCAAAGCGCCGGGCAACTGGAAACCCGTGGCATCGAACCGGTGCCGGAAGGCGAGTGCAACGGCCATCCGCTGCAACTGTTCTGGGTCTGGTTCGCCGCCAACATTTCCATCCTCGGCCTGCCGCTGGGCGCCACGCTGGTTGCGTTTCGTGGCCTGGCGATCTGGCAGGCGATCATCGTCGCAATCCTCGGCGCCGCCGGTTCGTTTGCGGTGGTGGGGATCATCTCGATTGCCGGCCGTCGCGGTCGTGCACCGAGCCTGACCTTGTCGCGGGCGATCTTCGGTGTGCGCGGCAATATCGGCCCGACGCTGGTGTCGCTGATGTCGCGCCTGGGCTGGGAAACCGTCAACACCACCACGGCGGCGTTCGTGCTGCTGTCGCTGTGCTCGATCCTGTTCGGCTCGCCGGTGGAAGCCAAAAGCGCGCCAGTGCTGACCCTGATCTTCATCGCGATTTTCGTGCTGCTGACCCTGTCGGTGTCCGGCCTCGGCCACGCTACGTTGCTGGTGATCCAGAAGTGGGCGACCTACGTGTTCGGCGCGCTGAACATCCTGGTCGGCGGCTTCCTCTGCGCAACCATCGACTGGAGCGCGGTGTTCAACGCCACCCCGGCGCCGATGAGCGCGATGATCATCGGTATCGGCACCATGGCCGCCGGCACCGGGATCGGCTGGGCCAACGCCGGCGCCGACATGTCGCGCTATCAGCATCGCAGCGTCAAAGCCGTGCGCCTGGTGGCTTCGGCAGCGTTTGGTGCGGGGATTCCGCTGGTACTGCTGATCACCCTCGGCGGCCTGCTGTCGGTGGGCAACAACGATCTGGCCTCGGCGACTGACCCGATCGTGGCGATCCGCGACATGCTGCCGACCTGGATGGCCGTGCCGTACCTGATCACCGCGTTCGGTGGCCTGCTGCTCTCGAACAACCTGTCGGTGTACTCCGCCGGCCTGACCACGCTGACCCTCGGCCTGAAGGTCAAACGCGTGTACGCGGTGGTGGTCGACATCGTCGCGATCTTCGCTGGTTCGATCTACTTCATGCTGATCGCCGACAGTTTCTACGGCCCGTTCATTACCTTCATCTCCCTGCTGGCGGTGCCGATCACCGCGTGGGTCGGGATCTTCGTGGTCGACCTGATTCACCGTCACTACTACAGCCCGAAAGACCTGCTCGATGTCAGCCCGAGCAGCGCCTACTGGTACAACGGCGGCATCGAGTGGCGCGCGTTCGGCGCGTGGGCGATAGCCATCGTGCTGGGCTTCAGTTTCACCACCATCGGCACCACCGCCGAGAACGTCTGGTTCAAGGGTTTCCTGTCCGATTCCTGGCTGGGCCACAACGGCCTTGGCTGGATCGTGACCTTCGTGGTGGCCGGCGGCATTTACTTCGTACTCGGCGGGGCGAAAGACCGCCGCGCCGCACAAACCGAGAATGCTCATGCCTAAGATGTTGCACACCGGCCAGGTCATCATCGACCTGGTCATGGCCGTGGATGCGCTGCCGCAAATCGGCGGCGACGTGCTGGCGCAGTCCGCCAGTTTCGAAGCCGGCGGCGGCTTCAATGTGATGGCTGCCGCCGCTCGCAATGGCTTGCCGGTGGTCTATCTGGGTCGCCACGGCAACGGTCGCTTCGGTGATCTGGCGCGACAGGCGATGAATGCCGAAGGCATCCGCATCGGTATCGAACAGCCTGCAGAGCGCGACACCGGTATCTGCGTGGCGCTGACCGATGCGTCAGCGGAGCGCAGTTTCATTTCCTACATTGGTGCCGAAGGAGAAGTGACGGGGGCGGAGCTGAACAGCGTTGCAGCCGAGCCGGGGGACTACGTCTACGTCAGCGGCTACAGCCTTCTGCACAGCGGCAAGGCCCAGGCGTTGCTGGACTGGACGCTGGCGCTGCCGAAGACGATCAACGTGGTGTTCGATCCGGGCCCGCTGGTGGAATCACCGGACTCACCGATGATGCAGGCGCTGCTGCCGCGCTTCGACGTGTGGACCAGCAACAGTGTCGAGGCGCTGCGCTTCACTGGCGCGACGGACATCGAAACGGCGCTGGACCGCTTGGCCGTGCACTTGCCACAAGGTGTGCTGATGGTGGTCCGCGATGGCCCGCAAGGCTGCTGGATTCATCAGCACGGCGAGCATCGGCATGTGCCGGGTTTCAAGGTGCAGGCCGTGGACAGCAACGGCGCCGGCGATGCCCATGCCGGTGTATTCGTTGCGGGGCTGGCGCAAGGTCTGGCGGCTGATGAAGCCGCGAGACGCGCCAACGCCGCAGCTGCGTTGGCCGTCACTCGCTGGGGGCCGGCGACCGCACCGGGCACCGCCGAAGTCGATGCGCTGATCCGCGAATCTTCCGCCTACTGACCGGTGCCTTCGGAACCCGAACCACCGGTGGTGGTTTTCGAGCCGATGCCGGCGCCGGAGTTGTCGGGAGTAGTGGGGGAATCCGGCGTGTTCATTCCGCCTTGGCGACCGGGGTCATTGCCCTGAGTGCGCGGATCGGTTCCGGTGGCCGGCGGCTGATTGATCAGCGGAACGCCGGAGCCATCGGTATTCATGCCCGGAGCGCTGTTGATCGCAGGGGCGCGCGGTGGCGTGACCGGATCGGTGGGGCCGGTGCCCGTGGCAGTCGCGGCGAACGCCACGGGGCAGAGCAGGGTGGTAAACACGAAAGCAGTCAACCTTGACGAGATCATGGTGTGTCTCCAGTGATTGGAATCCTTACCTGATCTTGGTCTGCCCTCGCGTGGGATAGGTGCCGATTGAATGACGAACGGTTCAGTTCGTCAGTGCACTTTCTACCTTCATCCTCCGCCACAGCAGGCGGCCGAGGGTGATTGACCAGTTCAACGCCGCCACCGCCAGCACCGTCAGCAATAGCGTCGCCATGCTGTGTTCGACGATGATTTTTCCGGCCAGCAGCGGGAAACCGAAGACACCGATGAAGTACGCCAGACTGAACAGCAGCAACGCCTGCGACGTGGTGCCGACCGGTGCCTCGTTGGCGGCGAGTCCATTGATTACCGAGTAGGTGAGGCCGTAGCCGACACCGAGCATCACCGCTGCCAGCAGATAGCTGAAACCGCTTTGCACGCCGAAGGCGAACAGCACGATCGAGCCCAGCATCAACCCCGAAAGCAGACACGACGCCCGCAGCGGATCACGCTTGACCACGTAGCCTGCGATCAACATCCGGCTGCTGATGGCGGCGCTCATGAAGCCCAGGAAGAACAGTGAATAATCCAGCGAACGGGCGGCGGCATAGCTGGTCTGGAAACTGGACAGACCACCGAATACGCAACCGCCGAGGCCGACCATGATGATCGGAAATACCGCGCGGGAACTGAGCACCTGAGCAGTCGCCTGCCAGCTGATTTTTGCCGCTGACGCGGCTTGTGTACTTTTCAGGCGGGCACCGAGACGCCAGAACAACAGCACGCCGATCAGACTCGCCGCAGCCGCCAGAAAGAACGCCGACGTCACCGGCAACCCCAGCGCACTGGCGGCGCGCCCGAGCAGCGGGCCGCTGCCGATTCCGGTCATCATGCTGCCGGACAGCAGCGCAAAATATTTCGCCCGCTGTGCCGGGCTCACCAGACTGGCGACGATGATCGGCCCCAGCGTATAGAAAACGCCCCAGCCCAAGCCGAGCAGCAACCCGAAAAACAGCAGCAGATGGCCGAAGCCCGGCGTCATCGCAAACCCCAGGCTCGCCGCCACCAGCAACAGCCCGAACAGCGCAATCGAACGCGCCGCACCCAGCCAGTCGGAAAGGTGCCCGGACACCAGCACCGCAATGAAGGTGCTGAGCATCGCCGCGCTGATCACGCTGCCGGCATCGTGCTCGTTGCCGCCGCGCGAACCTATCAGCAGCGAGAGCAGAAACGTCGCGCCGTAGGGCAGCGACAACAGATAACTGGCGAGGCAGAACAGGCCGAACAGTTTGCCCGGGACCTGGGGTGTTGCTTGAGGCATGACGCGGTTCCTTGACCGGAAAAATTGAGCGTCATCTATCTAACACGTCGCGCCCGTGGTTTAGGTCTGAGCTTGGCGATCTCAGGATCGTGAATGACCGGAGTAACGCCTTCAGGCGACGCCGATCTCTTCCTTGAATTGCTCCATGAAACCTTTCAGGCGTTGATGACGGAGCTGCGCCAGACGTTGACCGGCAGCTGTCTGGAAACCGTCGGCAAGGTGCAGCAGTTTGGTCTGGAAATGATCGAGGCAGAATCGCTTGTCGTCGTAGTCCCTTTCCCGGGCTTCGGGATCGTGCGGGTCGTACAGCGCGCTGCCCATGCGCCCGGCGGTGTAGAACGTGCGGGCGACGCCGAGCATGCCCAGGGAATCGAGACGGTCGGCGTCCTGCATCAGCCGCGCTTCGAGGGTTGTCGGTGTAATGTTGGCGGAAAAACTGTGGGCTTCGATGGCGTGGGTGACGGCGCTGACTTTTTCTTCTGGCCAGTTCAGGTTTGCCAGCACCGTTGATGCTTTTTTCGCTGCCAGGCGCGATGCCTGTGAACGCAGGGGCGAGTTCTTTTCCACGGCCACGCAATCGTGCAGCAACACCGCTGCAAGCAGCACCTCAAGGTCGCCACCTTCCTCGGCCTGCAAAATACGCGCGTTGTGCCAGACCCGCTGCAGGTGCGACAGGTCATGGGCGCCGTCCTCCGACGGTTCAAGCGCGTGGGGCAGCAGTTCGGTGGCGAATGAGGCCAGTGGTTCGAATGCGTTCATGAATATCCTTCAGAGTGACCGGCCGCACTAGCCTAATCTGTGGATTGCCATGTGACGAGCGCGGCGCGCCGCCTTAGTATGGCGTTTTCCTTTTTCCGACAAGGCCCGTCCATGACGATCGAAATCCGCCCGGCGACCCCCAGCGATGCACCGCAAATCCTCGCGTTCATCACCGAATTGGCAGACTTCGAAAAGGCCCGTCACGAAGTCATCGCCAGCGTCGCCGACATCGAGCGCAGCCTGTTCAGCGAAGGCGCCACGGCCCACGGCCTGATCTGTCTGCGCGACGGCTTGCCGATCGGTTTCGCGGTGTTCTTCTTCAGCTATTCGACCTGGCTGGGCAGCAACTGCCTGTACCTCGAAGACCTCTACATCACTCCCGAGCAACGGGGCGGCGGCGCCGGCAAAACCCTGCTGCGCCACCTCGCGAAAATCGCCTGCGCCAACGACTGCGGCCGCTTCGAATGGAGCGTGCTGGACTGGAACACCCCGGCCATCGAGTTCTACAAGTCCCTCGGCGCCCAGCCGCAGGAAGAGTGGGTGAGGTATCGCATGGATGGCAAGGTATTGCGCGAGTTTGCCGAGGGCAACTGAGCCGCGCCAGGAATATCGCAGCCCGAGACGGTTCCTGCAGGGAAAGTAAATTTCTCTGAAGGCGCTGTTACGGCCTGCGGTATTTTTTTGTCTTTGTCTCATATTGTGGGATTGTTATTTATATATTGAGATTTTGTTGTGCCCGGGTTTATAGTCCAGCTCACTCACTGCCAATAACAAAACAGGTGAAGCGATGCTGGCGCAATTGATCGCGCTCGATTGGGGGACGACCTCCCTACGTGCTTACAAACTCGCGGCGGGCGGGCAGGTGCTGGCGCAGCGGTCGCTGTCGTTCGGGATCATGCAGTTGCCGAAGAAGCCGCGGGTCATCAACGGTCGTGAATGCTCCGACGGTTTTGAATTGGCATTCGACGAGGCTTGCGGCGACTGGCTCGATGCGCAACCCGACTTGCCGGTGATTGCCTGCGGCATGGTCGGCAGCGCCCAGGGCTGGCGCGAAGCGTCCTACCGCGATACGCCGGCCAATGTCGCCGATCTCGGAAAATCCCTGCAAACCGTTCGCAGCCTTCGCGGTGTCGATGTGCATATTGTGCCGGGCGTGATTCAGCGTTCGGCACTCCCGAACGTGATGCGCGGCGAAGAAACCCAGGTCCTTGGCGTCCTGCAGAATCTGCCGGTCGAGGCGGGCAACGATCTGATGATCGGCCTGCCGGGCAGTCATTCGAAATGGGTGGAAGTGGCCGACGGCTGCATCACCCGTTTCGACACCTTCATGACCGGCGAAGTGTTCGCCGTGCTCAGCGAACACAGCATTCTCGGACGTACCCAACAGCACAGCGCGACGTTCGACGCCGAGGCATTTGATCGCGGCGTGCAGGTGGCGCTGTCGGCGGAGGGCGAGATCGGCGTGCTGTCGACGTTGTTCAGCTCCCGCAGCCTGGGCCTGACCGGTGAACTCAGCGCCACCGCACAACCGGACTATCTGTCCGGCCTGCTGATCGGTCACGAACTGACAGCGCTGGCCACCGTGCAACGGCGCCGTCGCAACAGCGCACAGCTTCCTTCGATCATCCTCATCGGCAACGCGCAGTTGTGTGCCCGTTACAGCCGTGCCCTCGACACCTGCGGTTTCGCCCGGGTGACGCTGGCCGAACAGGCCACCGAGCGCGGGCTGTGGCAACTGGCGCTCGCCGCCGGACTGATCGATTCCTCATCCCGTTAACCCTGACTGGAGGCCTGACATGCTCAAGCAAGCACTGGCGCAAAACGGTCTGATCGCGATCCTGCGCGGCTTGCATCCGCAGGAAGCCGCGGCTGTCGGAGAAGTCCTGTATGCGGCCGGATTTCGCGTCATCGAAGTACCGCTCAATTCCCCCGCGCCGTACGAAAGCATTCGCATCCTGCGCAAGACCTTGCCTGCCGATTGCCTGATCGGTGCCGGCACGGTGCTGACTCCGGAACAGGTGGAGTTGGTGAAGGAGGCCGGCGGCCAGGTGATTGTCATGCCCCACAGCGATGCCAAGGTGTTGCGGGCGGCGAAAGCGGCGGGGCTGTATCTGTCGCCGGGCGTTGCCACGCCGACCGAAGCCTTCGCCGCGCTGGATGAGGGGGCGGACATTCTCAAGCTGTTCCCGGCCGAACAAATGGGCCCAGCAGTGGTGAAAGCCTGGCTGGCGGTGCTGCCCGTCGGGACGATCCTGGCGCCGGTCGGCGGCATCACGCCGGACAACATGCAGGTGTTCATCGACGCCGGCGTCAAAGGTTTCGGCCTCGGTTCCGGGCTGTTTAAACCGGGCATGACGACTCAACAAGTAGCGGCCAATGCCAAGGCCTACGTGGCGGCCTGGAAAGCCCTCCGCTAAGACTTTTCCGGCGCTGCGTGCGCTGCATCTAACAAGAGAGACAAGCAGATGAAAATCACCAAACTGACCACCTTCATCGTCCCGCCGCGCTGGTGCTTCCTCAAGGTCGAAACCGACGAGGGCGTGACCGGTTGGGGCGAGCCTGTGGTCGAAGGCCGGGCCCACACCGTCGCCGCTGCGGTCGAGGAATTGTCCGACTACCTGATCGGCAAAGACCCACGCAATATTGAAGATATCTGGACCGTGCTCTATCGCGGCGGCTTCTACCGGGGCGGCGCCATCCACATGAGCGCACTGGCGGGCATCGACCAGGCGCTGTGGGACATCAAGGGCAAGGCGCTCGGCGTGTCGGTCAGTGATCTGCTCGGTGGTCAGGTGCGGGACAAGATCCGTGTGTATTCGTGGATCGGCGGCGACCGGCCGGCCGATACCGCGCGGGCCGCGAAAGAGGCGGTTGGCCGTGGTTTCACTGCCGTGAAAATGAATGGCACCGAAGAGCTGCAATTCCTCGATACCTTCGAGAAAGTCGACCTCGCACTGGCCAACGTCGCCGCCGTGCGGGATGCGGTGGGGCCGAACGTAGGCATCGGCGTCGACTTCCATGGCCGGGTGCACAAGCCGATGGCCAAGGTACTGATGAAGGAACTCGATCCGTACAAACTGATGTTCATCGAAGAGCCGGTGCTCAGCGAAAACTACGAAGCGCTGAAAGAGCTGGCACCGCTGACCAGCACCCCGATTGCCCTCGGCGAGCGCCTGTTTTCGCGGTGGGATTTTAAACGGGTGTTGAGCGAAGGTTACGTCGACATCATCCAGCCGGATGCCTCCCACGCCGGCGGCATCACCGAGACCCGCAAGATCGCCAACATGGCTGAAGCCTACGACGTGGCGCTGGCGCTGCACTGCCCGCTGGGACCGATTGCACTGGCAGCGTGCCTGCAACTGGACGCCGCTTGTTACAACGCGTTTATCCAGGAGCAGAGCCTGGGCATCCATTACAACGAGAGCAATGACCTGCTCGATTATGTGAAGGATCCACGGGTGTTCGACTACGACAAAGGCTTCGTGAAGATCCCGAACGGCCCGGGGCTGGGGATCGAGATCAACGAGGAATACGTGATCGAACGCGCGGCGGTCGGCCACCGCTGGCGCAACCCGATCTGGCGTCATGCCGATGGCAGTTTTGCCGAGTGGTGAGTCTTTTCTGACCCAACACCAAACACTGTGGGAGCGAGCTTGCTCGCGATGAGGTCGGCACATTCGAAACCGATGCCGTCTGATAGATCGCTTCGCGAGCAAGCTCGCTCCCACAGGTTGATCTCCAGGGAGCGGAGATCTGCATACCTTTCGACCTCAATAAACACAAGAAGAGGTTCTCCCCATGCAACCGCAAACCCTCACCGGGCAAGCGACATTAGTCACGCCCAGCCGCAAGCGGTTTTTCATCATGGTGCTGCTGTTCATCACCGTGGTCATCAACTACCTCGACCGCAGCAATCTGTCGATTGCCGCCCCGGCGCTAACCACCGAGTTGGGCATCGACCCGGTGCACGTCGGGCTGATCTTCTCCGCGTTCGGCTGGACCTACGCCGCCATGCAGATTCCCGGCGGCTGGCTGGTGGATCGGGTGCCGCCGCGCATCCTGTACAGCGTCGCGCTGCTGTTGTGGTCGCTGGCCACGGTGATGCTCGGATTCGCCGCGAGTTTCATCGCCCTGTTCGTGCTGCGCATGGCGGTCGGTGCGCTGGAAGCACCGGCGTATCCGATCAATAGCTGCGTGGTGACGACCTGGTTTCCCGAGCGCGAACGAGCTACGGCCATCGGTTTCTACACCTCCGGGCAGTTTGTCGGGCTGGCGTTTCTGACCCCGGTGCTGGCGTGGCTGCAACATGAATTTGGCTGGCACATGGTGTTTGTCGTGACCGGTGCGATGGGCATTGTCTGGGCGGCAATCTGGTACGCGGTGTATCGCGAGCCGCGTGATTTCAAAGGCGCCAACGAAGGTGAAATCGACCTGATCCGCGAGGGCGGCGGGCTGGTGGATATCGCCGCCGAAACCGCCAAAGTGAAAGCGAAATTCAGCTGGAGCGATCTCGGCATCGTCCTCAGCAAGCGCAAGTTGTGGGGGATTTACCTCGGCCAGTTCTGCCTGAACTCGACGCTGTGGTTTTTCCTGACGTGGTTCCCCACCTACCTGGTGAAGTATCGCGGCATGGACTTCATCAAGTCCGGCCTGCTGGCGTCGCTGCCGTTTCTCGCCGCGTTCGTCGGCGTGCTGTGCTCCGGGTTCTTTTCCGACTTCCTGATTCGCCGTGGTTGCACCGTCGGGTTTGCGCGCAAGTTGCCGATCATTGGCGGGCTGTTGATTTCCACCTCGATCATCGGCGCCAACTTCGTTGAGTCGACACCACTGGTAATTGCCTTCCTGGCGTTGGCGTTTTTTGGCAACGGGCTGGCGTCGATCACCTGGTCGCTGGTGTCGACACTGGCGCCGGCGCGGTTGCTGGGCTTGACCGGTGGGGTGTTCAACTTCATCGGCAACCTGTCGGCGATTGCCACGCCGATTGTCATCGGCTTCCTGGCCAGCGGCGATTCGTTTGCTCCGGCGATCACCTACATCGCGGTTCTGGCCTTGATCGGTGCTTTGTCCTACGTGCTGCTGGTGGGCAAGGTCGAGCGCATCGAGTTGTAGTCGTCCCTGTCGGGCGACCATAATGCCGCCCGTTCCCTCGCTCAACGCTAAAGGCTGGATATGCAGGAAGACGCCCCGAAAAACGCCAAGGACGCCGCGCCGACCGGCACCCAGACCCTGCTTCGCGGGTTGGGTGTGGTGCAGGCCGTCGCCAGTGGCGCCCGCGATCTCAAAGAGATTGCCCGCCTGATCGGCACCACCCGCAGCACCACCCATCGTCTGGCCAGTTGCCTGGTGGACGAGCGCTACCTGCGCGTCGTGCCGCAAGTCGGTTATCTGTTGGGGCCGAAACTGATTGAACTGGGTTTTCAGGCGCGCGAAGAGTTGCCGCTGGTGACGTTGGCCGGGCCTTATCTGGACGAGTTGTCGGCACTGACCGGCGACACCGTTCACCTGGGGATTCGTGAAGGGGACGAGGTGCTTTATTTGCTGAAGAATCCGGGGCGCAACGGCCCGGAAATGCGCTCGCGGGTCGGCCATCGCATGCCGCTGGCGCGCACCGGGATCGGCAAGGCGCTGATGCTGGATGACGCGCCGCAGGAGTGGCAGCGGCTGTACGACATCAGTCTGCCGGCGGGTGGGAAAAGTCAGTTCTGGCCGCAGCATCCGCAACAGTCGTGGGAGCAACTGGAGCAGCGGATGACCGAGTACGTGGCCGGCGGCTACGCGTTCGATCTGGAAGACAACGAACCGTCGATCCGCTGCGTGGCGGCGCCGATCCGCGACGCGAGCAAGCGCATCGTCGCGGCGATCAGCATCGCCAGCACCGTGCCGTACATGCCGCTGGAGAAAATGGCCGAGCTGATTCCCCTGATCAAAGGGGTCACGGCCCGGCTCTCAGCGGAGCTTGGCTTGAAGGTTTAAAGCTTCAGAGTCGCCATGTCGATCACGAATCGGTACTTCACATCACCGGCGATCATGCGGGCATAGGCCTCGTTGATCTGGCGGATGTCGAGCATTTCGATGTCGCAGCTGATGTTGTGCTCGGCGCAGAAATCCAGCACTTCCTGGGTTTCGGCGACGCCACCGATCAACGAACCGGCCAGCACCCGACGGCCCAGCACCAGTTTGGCGGCGTGGACCGGCGGATCGATCGGTTCGATCAGGCCTACCAGAATGTGCACGCCGTCGAAACGCAGGGTATCGAGATACGGGTTGAGATCGTGCTGCACCGGAATGGTGTCGAGCAGGAAGTCGAAGCGACCCGCCGCAGCTTTCATCTGCTCTTCGTCGGTGGAGACGATCACGTGATCGGCGCCCTGGCGACGACCTTCCTCGGCCTTGCTCGCCGAACGGGTGAACAGCGTCACTTCGGCGCCCATGGCCTTGGCGAACTTGATGCCCATGTGGCCGAGGCCGCCCATGCCGAGAATCCCGACCTTGTCGCCGGCCTTCACGCCGTAGTGCTTGAGTGGCGAGTAGGTGGTGATGCCGGCGCAAAGAATCGGCGCGGCGGCCGCCAGATCCAGCTTCTCGGGAATGCGCACCACGAAGTGTTCGCTGACCACGATGCTGTCCGAATAACCGCCCATGGTGTTGCTGCCGTCGACCCGGTCCGGGGTGGCGTAGGTCATGGTCGGGCCTTCGAGGCAGTATTGCTCGAGGTTCGACTGGCAGGCTTCGCAGGTGCGGCAGGAGTCGACCATGCAGCCGACACCGACCAGATCGCCTACTTTGTGTTTGGTGACGTTCGCACCGACGGCGGTGACTTTTCCGACGATCTCGTGGCCGGGCATCAACGGGTAAACGGCGATGCCCCATTCGTTGCGCGCCTGGTGGATGTCGGAGTGGCAGACGCCGCAGTACAGAATTTCGATGGCGACGTCGTCGGCCCGCGGGCTGCGGCGTTCGAATTTCATCGGGGCGAGGGGCGTGGTGGCCGTTTGAGCGGCATAGCCGATGGCGGTGTACATGTGAAACCTCGCAAACGCAGTGACAAGTGAGGCGGCGCATTCTGGGCGCCGTCCGGTCGTCCGGCCATGGCGATTCCTCCGGGTGTCATGCCTAATCCTCCGGCATGCGGGGTTGATCGGTCGCATTGGCAAAAGGATCTGCGATGATGCTTTTATCCCTTTTTCCGTGATTTTTTCTGAAGAGCCACCCGATGCAATTGACCCGTCACCTTGATGCCAACGCCACCCTGGTTTCGCTGATCGAACCACTGGCGCTGCGCGATGGTTACAGCCAGACCGGGCTGCCGGGCGTGCAGGTGCTGCGCGCCAGTTGCGACGTTGCCCGTGGCCCGCACATTTACGAGCCGAGCCTGATGATCATTGCCCAGGGCAGCAAGCTGGCGTATCTGGGGCCGCGCACCATGGAATACGGCGCCGGGCATTACCTGATCCAGGCCCTGCCGGTGCCGTTCGAGTGCGAAACCTATGCGTTGCCGGATGCGCCGTTGCTCGGCGTATCGGTGGCGATCGACCGGGTGCTGCTCGGTGAACTGGTGCTGGCCATGGGGCTGGCGCCGGGGCGGCACATTCCGGCGCAGACCCCGGAGTCGATGACCTCGGTGGTGCTCGACGATGACATGCGCGGTTGCGTCGAACGCTTGCTGCGCTGCCTGCATGATCCGCTGGAGTGCCAGATTCTGGGACCGGCACGGGTGCGCGAATTGTTGTTTGTCGCGTTGCGCGGTCCCCAGGCTGATGTGTTGCGGGCACTGGTGGAGCAGCAGGGGCAGTTTGCCCGGGTCGCGGCGTCGATCAGTCATCTACATGCGCATTACACCGAGCCGTTGAATGTCGAGACATTGGCCGGTTGCGCGAACATGAGTGTTTCGACTTTTCACGAACACTTCAAACGCAGCACGTTGCTGTCGCCGGTGCAGTATCTGAAGCGTTTACGTTTGTTGAAGGCGCAGACACTGTTGATCGTTGAGGGATTGGGGGTTGCACAGGTGGCGCATCGGGTGGGGTATCAGAGTACGTCGCAGTTCAGTCGCGAGTACAAGCGTTATTTCGAGCGCAGCCCGGGGGATGAGCGGGCGGCTTGATCCTTCACAAATCGCGGGCAACAAAAAGGCCCCCATACAGGGAGCCTTGATGTTCAGCAGTTCGACTTACATGTTCGGGTAAGTCGGGCCGCCGGCGCCTTCCGGCGTCACCCAGGTGATGTTCTGCGAAGGATCCTTGATGTCACAGGTCTTGCAGTGCACGCAGTTCTGGGCGTTGATCTGGAAACGCTTCTCGCCGTCTTCCTTGGTGATCACTTCATACACGCCGGCCGGGCAGTAACGCTGCGCCGGTTCGTCGTACATCGGCAGGTTGCGGCTCAACGGGATAGTCGGGTCGGTCAGCTTCAGGTGGCACGGCTGTTCTTCTTCATGGTTGGTACCGGAGATGAACACCGAGCTCAGTTTGTCGAAGCTGATCTTGCCGTCGGGTTTCGGGTAGTCGATCTTCTTGCAGTCGGCCGCAAGCTTGAGGCAGGCGTAGTCCGGCTTGGTGTCGTGCAGGGTGAACGGCAGTTTGCCGCCGAAGATGTTCTGGTCCAGCCAGTTGAAACCGCCGCCGACGATGGCGCCGAACTTGTGGATCGCCGGGCCGAAGTTGCGGCTGGCGAACAGTTCTTCGTAGAGCCAGCTCTTCTTGAAGGCGTCGACGTAGGTGGTCAGCTCTTCGCTGCCGTCCTTGTCAGCGAACAGCGCGTCAGCCACGGATTCAGCGGCGAGCATGCCGGACTTCATCGCGGTGTGACTGCCCTTGATCTTGGCGAAGTTCAGGGTGCCGAGGTCGCAACCGATCAGCGCGCCGCCCTTGAACACCATTTTCGGCAGCGAGTTCAGGCCGCCCTTGCAGATCGCACGTGCGCCGTAGCTGATGCGCTTGCCGCCTTCCAGGTACTGCTTGAGCACCGGGTGATGCTTGAGGCGCTGGAATTCGTCGAACGGCGACAGGTAGGTGTTGCTGTAGGACAGATCGACGATCAGGCCGACTACAACCTGGTTGTTTTCCAGGTGATAGAGGAACGAGCCGCCGGTGTTCTCGGTGCCCATGATGTCCATCGGCCAACCGGCAGTGTGCACCACCAGGCCTGGCTGGTGTTTGGCCGGGTCGATTTCCCAGATTTCTTTCAGGCCGATGCCGTAGTGCTGGGCGTCGGCATCGCTGTCGAGGTTGTAGCGCTTGATCAATTGCTTGCCGATGTGGCCACGGCAACCTTCGGCGAACAGCGTGTATTTGCCACGCAGTTCCATGCCCGGGGTGTACAGGCCTTCTTTCGGATGGCCTTCGCGGTCGACGCCGAGGTCACCGGTGATGATCCCGCGTACCACGCCGTTTTCATCGATCAGGGCTTCCTGAGCGGCGAAGCCCGGGTAGATTTCCACGCCCAGGTTCTCGGCCTGCTGAGCGAGCCAGCGGCACAGGTTGCCGAGGGAGATAATGTAGTTACCTTCGTTGTGCATGGTCTTGGGCACAAAGAAGTCTGGAATCTTCTGCGCGCTTTCGGCGTTTTTCAGCACGAAAATGTCATCGCGGGTGACAGGAGTGTTCAGCGGCGCGCCGAGTTCTTTCCAGTCCGGGAACAGTTCGTTCAGGGCCCGTGGTTCGAATACGGCACCGGACAGGATGTGCGCGCCGACTTCGGAGCCTTTTTCGACCACGCAGACGCTGATTTCCTTACCGGCTTCGGCGGCCTTCTGCTTCAGACGGCAGGCGGCGGACAGGCCAGCGGGGCCGGCACCGACGATGACCACGTCGAATTCCATGTATTCGCGTTCCACAGGCTATCTCCTACTCAAGGCTCAACAGTTTTTTTTCTAATTTGGAGGTTCGGTGTCGTATCCGTTATTGCCTTTACGTTAACGTCAAGGCTAATAATGGGCAAACCACCTTTCTCTCTAGGCGGCGCATTATATCTACACCACTCTTAGCGTCCAATACAAACGTTTGTTTGAATCGGCTCCAGCCCAGAGAAATCAAAGAAGCGCGGCTTATGACAGGGCATTTTGGCGTATTGACCAGAATGGGCGTTCCGGTCAAGATACGGGCGGTTTTGCGCTCGCCGTAGGCTGAATGGTGGTTTCAAGAGCACCTCTAAAGACAGGGCAAAGGCGGTATCCGGTGATGCGCAGCGCAGGTTCGGCGCGCAGTTTACACACCGCGAAGCGGCATGACTCGTCGGTCACGACTGACGAACGGTCATCCGACTCAGCCGGCGTTTTTGGAGGTGCCCTTGTGCCCGATGAGCATCAACCGCCAGGTTCGCCTAGGCGACTTTCTTTTCACCGGAGAGTAACGAGGAATCCATGAAGGTTCTTGTAGCTGTCAAACGCGTTGTGGATTACAACGTCAAGGTTCGCGTCAAGGCGGACAATTCCGGCGTAGACCTCGCCAACGTCAAGATGTCGATGAACCCGTTCTGCGAAATCGCAGTGGAAGAAGCCGTACGCCTGAAAGAAAAAGGCGTTGCGACTGAAATCGTCGTCGTCTCCATCGGCCCGTCCACCGCTCAGGAACAGCTGCGTACCGCACTGGCTCTGGGTGCCGACCGCGCCATCCTCGTCGAATCCGCTGAAGACCTGACTTCCCTGGCTGTGGCCAAGCTGCTCAAGGCCGTGGTCGACAAGGAACAGCCTCAGCTGGTGATCCTGGGCAAACAGGCCATCGACAGCGACAACAACCAGACCGGCCAGATGCTCGCTGCACTGAGCGGCTACGGTCAGGGCACTTTCGCCTCGAAAGTCGAAGTCTCCGGCGACAGCGTTGCCGTGACCCGCGAAATCGACGGCGGCGCGCAGACCGTTTCCCTGAAACTGCCAGCGATCGTCACCACCGACCTGCGTTTGAACGAGCCGCGCTACGCGTCCCTGCCAAACATCATGAAAGCCAAGAAGAAGCCTCTCGAGACGCTGACTCCGGACGCTTTGGGCGTTTCCACCGCCTCCACCAACAAGACCCTGAAAGTCGAAGCGCCAGCTGCACGCAGCGCAGGCATCAAGGTCAAGTCGGTGGCTGAACTGGTCGAGAAACTGAAAAACGAAGCGAAGGTAATCTAATCATGACTATCTTGGTAATCGCCGAACACGACAACAAGGTGCTGGCTCCGGCCACCCTGAACACTGTTGCTGCCGCTGCCAAAATCGGTGGCGACATCCACGTTCTGGTCGCAGGTCAGGGCGCTGGCGCCGTGGCTGAAGCCGCAGCGAAAATCGCTGGCGTGAGCAAAGTCCTGAACGCCGACAATGCTGCCTACGCGCATCAGCTGCCGGAAAACGTTGCTCCGCTGGTTGCCGAACTGGGCAAGGGTTACAGCCACATCCTGGCTGCCGCCACTTCCAACGGCAAAAACATCCTGCCGCGCGTTGCCGCCCAGCTGGACGTTGACCAGATCTCCGAGATCATCTCGGTCGAAAGCGCTGACACCTTCAAGCGTCCGATCTACGCCGGTAACGCCATCGCTACCGTGCAATCGACTGCTGCGATCAAAGTGATCACCGTGCGTGCCACCGGTTTCGATCCGGTTGCTGCTGAAGGTGGTTCGGCTGCCGTTGAAGCGGTCGCCGCTGCTCACAACACCGGCACTTCCAGCTTCGTCAGCGAAGAGCTTGCGAAATCTGATCGTCCTGAGCTGACCGCTGCCAAGATCGTCGTTTCCGGCGGCCGCGGCATGCAGAACGGCGACAACTTCAAACACCTGTACGCCCTGGCCGACAAGCTGGGTGCCGCTGTGGGTGCTTCCCGCGCCGCGGTCGACGCAGGTTTCGTACCGAACGACATGCAGGTCGGTCAGACCGGCAAGATCGTTGCGCCTCAGCTGTACATCGCCGTCGGTATCTCCGGCGCGATCCAGCACCTGGCCGGCATGAAAGACTCCAAAGTGATCGTAGCGATCAACAAGGACGAAGAAGCGCCGATCTTCCAGGTGGCCGATTACGGCCTGGTGGCGGATCTGTTCGAAGCCGTACCTGAGCTGGAGAAGCTGGTCTAATCCGGCGGCTTCACTTATAAAGAGCCCGGCCTGTTGGTCGGGCTTTTTTTTGTCTCGGATTTGAGTGGGAGCGTTTCGCCATGGATCTGCATCGCCGGTTGGGCTTCTCGTTATTGCTGTGTTCCAGCCTATTGCCGGGGTTGTCTGTGGCAGCGGGCAAATGCGAGCGACTGGTCGTCACCGGCAGCCCCGATGCACCGCCGTATCTCTGGCAGGATCCGCAGAATCCCAAACAGTTGATTGGTGCCAGTGCCGACCTGTTGCAGCTAGTGGCGAAGGATCTGGGCATCAAGGTCGAACTGCTGTATGCCGGCAAGCGCTCGCAGGCCCTCGACGAAGTGCGCAGCGGGCGCATGGACATGCTGGCCGACGCGCCGCTGGCCTTCAACGAGCTGGAAAACCTCGACTACATCCATCCGCCACTGCTGGAAAACGACTATCTGGTGTGGACCCGCAAGGGCTCGACCCTGGTCTACAGCGAAGCCAAGGATCTTCAGGGCCATCAAGGAGGATTGTCGGAAAAGTCTCGAATGACCCAGGCATTCAATACTTTCGCCGAGAAGCAATTGACCCTGACCCGTACGGCAAACCTCACTCAGGCCCTGCAGAAACTTCTGCTGGGCGAGGTGGAATATGTACTCGCCGGCCGCTACTCGGGGATGGCGGCCGCGCAGGCATTGGGCATGGCCAATGATCTGCTGGCCTTCGAGCAACCGATTGACCGGCCCGGTCTGTTCCTGGCGCTTTCCCACAACTCGGCCTGCAACGATCCGTGGTTGCGCGGACAGCTGGCCAAAAAGATGACAGAATTGCCCGCGTCCGGCCTGACGGAAGCCGCGCTGCAACGCAACATCGAGCGCTGGAAGGCGCAGCAGCAACAGCCGCCGCAACAACCTGTCAGCGCCCCAAAACAGTAGGGATTCTTAGTGAGTAATCGAGTTCTTTTCACGGCCCTGGCCGTTCTGGCCCTGACCGGTTGTGCCAGCGATCCGGCACCCAATGAACAAATGCGCCTGACCGAACAGGCGCTGGAGCAGGCCAAGGCCGTCGGCGCCACCGCCGACGAAGTGCCGGAAATGAAACTGGCAGAAGACAAGTTCAACCGGGCCAAGGGCAGCATGGCCGGCGAATCCTTCAAGAACGCGCGGATGCGTGCCGAACAGGCCGAGCTGGATGCACGTCTGGCCGAAGCCAAGGTGCTGACCCAGAAGAGCGAAGAGCAGCTGAACGTGCTCAACACCCGCATCGTCCGCCTGCGCAAGCAACTGGGGGATGCCCAATGAAGCTGACTTCAAAAGCCTTCGGCACTCTGATCCTCGTGGGTTGCGCCAGCCTTTACGGTTGCGCCGGTCAACACAGCGAAACCGCCTTGCAGGAAGCCAGCGCTGACTTCCAGAAGGTCAAGGAAGATTCCAATGTGCTGCGTATCGCGCCAAAAGACGTGATCCGTGCCGGTGAATCCCTGGCCCGCGCCGATCGCCTTTCTACATATTGGGGCAGTGGCTCGGACGTGGCGCATTACTCCTATCTGAGCCAGCGCTACAGCCAGATCGCCCGCGAGCACACCAACCTGGTACTCAACGAAGAGCGCGCGGCGAAGCTGGAGCTTGAGCGTCAACGCCTGCAACTGGCACTGCGCGAGTCCAAACTGTTGAGCGTGCAGCAGCAGGGCAAATGGCTGGAAGAACAGATTGTCGCTTTGGCCACCACCCAGACCGACCGTGGTCTGGTAATGACCTTGGGTGACGTATTGTTCGACACCGGCGAGGCGGAGCTGAAGAATTCGGCCAATCGCGTGGTCCTGAAGATCGTGCAGTTCCTGCAACTCAATCCGAAACGTGTGGTGCGTATCGAGGGATACACCGACAGCACTGGCGGCAAGCAGGAAAACCTCAAGCTGTCCCGTGACCGTGCACAGTCGGTAGCTGATGTGTTGACCGACCTGGGCATCGACGAAAAACGCATTCAGGTCGAAGGCTACGGTGACGAATACCCGGTGGACGCCAACGCTTCCGAGCGTGGGCGAGCACAGAACCGTCGGGTGGAAATCGTGTTCTCCGACGAAAAGGGCCAGCTCGGCGCCGCCCGCTGAGGGTGGCGTTAC
Source organism: Pseudomonas sp. UV AK001 (assembly GCF_046097675.1). Classification (NCBI taxonomy): domain Bacteria; kingdom Pseudomonadati; phylum Pseudomonadota; class Gammaproteobacteria; order Pseudomonadales; family Pseudomonadaceae; genus Pseudomonas; species Pseudomonas sp. UV AK001. The sequence continues at coordinate 228,427 of NZ_JBJUVZ010000007.1, read as the reverse complement.
TGGAAAGCCCGGCCTGTCATGCAGCGCCGGGCTTTTTTACGTCTGTCGATTACCTCACAAAGCAGTACAGATTTATCCGACACTGGACTGTATGGTTGACTAATATGGCAACTGTCCCAGTACACTTCAGAACTGTTCCGGTATTGTTCACACAAAAATAAAACGCCCGTGATATCGAGTGCTGCGTCATGACCAATCTCTTGCTCTACCAACGTATTGCTCAACAGCTGGCCGAAGACATCCGCCGTGGCGTCTATCAACCGGGCGAGCGCGTGCCTTCGGTGCGCAAGATGAGTTCGCAGCTCAACGTCAGCCATGCCACTGTGTTGCAGGCTTACGCCAACCTCGAGGATCAGGGGCTGATCCGTGCACGGCCGCAATCCGGTTACTACGTACACCAGACGCCGGCCCTGACTGCACCGACCCCGGACATTGCCCGGGTCGAACGACCAGGCTTGGTCACCCGCGCCAGCATCATTCAGCAAGTATTGGTCGAGTCGCGCCGCGAAGGCGTGTTCCCGTTGGGCGCGGCGGTGCCGAGTGTCGATTACTTGCCAGTACGCGCGCTGCATCAGCAATTGGCAAAGGTCACCCGATTCCATAGCCCGCGCGCTTTCAGCTACATGTTCAGTCCGGGCTTCGAGCCGTTGCGCCGACAAGTGGCGATCCGCATGCGCGACGCTGGTGTGGTGGTCGATCCGTCGGAAGTGGTGATCACCCACGGTTGTGTCGATGCCTTGCAGATGTCGTTGCGGGTGCTGACCCGTCCGGGCGATCTGATCGCCGCCGAATCGCCAACCTATTACGGACTGCTGCAACTGGCCGACCTGTTGGGCCTGAAAGTCATCGAAATCCCCAGCGACCCGGCCACCGGCATGAGCCTGGAAGCCCTGCAACTGGCGGCCAACCAGTGGTCGATCAAAGCCCTGGTGCTGACGACCCGGCTGAGCAACCCACTGGGTGGCACCATGCCCGAAGAGCGGCAAAAACAATTGCTGCGTCTGGCCTCGGACTTCGATATCCAGATCGTCGAAGACGACATTTATGGCGAACTGATGTTCGAGCAAGGTCGCACCAAGGCCCTCAAGGCCTACGACCGGCTGGATCGGGTCATTTACTGTTCGAGTTTCTCCAAGACCCTGTCGCCGGGTGTGCGCGTGGGCTGGATGATTGCCGGCAAATATCAGCAGGAAATCCAGCGTCTGCAGACTTTCACCACGCATTCGGCTTGTAGCGTCACGCAAATGGCGATTGCCGCCTATCTGGAAAATGGCGGTTATGACCGGCATTTACGGTACATCCGCCAGGAATACCGAAAAAACCTCAGCGCATTCCAGCTGGCGGTGCAGCAGTACTTCCCCGAAGGCACGCAAATGACCCGGCCCACGGGCGGTTTCATTCTTTGGGTGAGCCTGCCGGGGCGGGTCAACACCCAGGAATTGCATGTCCGCGCGTTACAGCAGGGCATCAGCATCGCGCCCGGGTTGATCTTCAGTAATACCGAGCAGTTCAACCACTGTATCCGCCTGAATTGCGGCACGCCGTGGAATCGCGAGGCGGAACGGGCGTTGATGACTTTGGGTCTGCTGGCGACTCAACTGTGTCAGGAAACGGCCGGCGGTTTCTGAACGGACAGTGAGGCGCGCTTGTCATGCGGCGTTCAACAGGCGAGCATATGGCCCTCTGCCGTTAGCGTTGTAGGTTCCATGAAAGCGATTTTTCCTGCTGCCTGGGTTTTGCTTGGTCTGTTGATGATCGGTCACGCGCCAGCTGTCATGGCCGCTGCCGTTTCGGAAAAACCGACAGCAGCCTCCACGGTGAAAAAACCGGTGGCCAGCAAGAAAGCCGTACCTGCAAAGGACAAGCAGCAGAAGAAAGCGGCCCCGGCAAAGAAACGTGCGCCGATCGCCTCAAAGTCGAAATCGGCCCGTGAAGTGGTCAAGACGCCGCTCCCCCCGGCCAAACTCGACTTGAGTCTGCCCAGGGATATGGTTCAGCAGCTGAAACCGGTCGGCGCCGTGCCATTGCCCAAGCGCGAGGCGATCCTGCCGCAGATGTTCGGCGAGAAGAACAGCGGTTTCCAGCTCAACGGTCGCCTGCTCAGCAACGAAATGCAGTTGCAGCTGCGTAACGAAGAGCGCCGTGAAGTCGAAGGCGCAGCGCTGGATTTCGAATTCAAGCAGTAAATTCAATCGATCCGTGACCCGCAGACCAGACGCTTTGTCGGAGACTGGTCAGTCACTTTCGTTTCTGCGTAAAAACCCCGGTTCAGGGAATTTAAAACAGCCGTTTTAGCGGTTACCCTGTTCCGCGTCCCTTTAACACATTGCCCGTCGCGAGGAACTCGTCGTCATGAAATGCCGTGAAGGCTGTGGCGCCTGTTGCATTGCCCCCTCCATCAGCTCGCCGATTCCAGGCATGCCCGATGGCAAACCTGCCGGCGAACGTTGCGTTCAGCTCTCGGTCGAAAACCTGTGCAGCATTTTCGGCCGGCCGGAACGTCCAGCCGTCTGTTCAGGGTTCAGCGCCGATGTCGAAGTCTGCGGAAGCAGTCAGGAAGAGGCGATCAGACTGCTCGGCTGGTGGGAGCAGATGACGGCGGCGTGATGTGTCAAACGTACGGAACTTCAACAATAAGGAATAAGACTATGGGTTCGCTGCATCGTATCGCTGTGTTGTGTGGTTTGACTGCCGTGCTGGCCACTTCGGCTGCCCAGGCTGAAGACTGGAAAGTGGCCAAGAACGAAGACGGCATCAAGGTCTCCCTGAGCGAAGTGCCGGGTTCGGACTACAAGTCGTATCAGGGCGTGACCTTGATGAAGACCACCGTCGCCAAACTGCGCGCACTGCAGGAAGACGTCTCCGGTGCCTGTGCCTGGATTCACGAGTGCAAGACCCAGAAACTGCTCAAGCACGAAGGCGATCAGAGCTGGACCTACACCCAGTTCAACACGCCATGGCCGGTAACCCCGCGCGACTCGATCCTGCACGTCACCACCGTTGAAGGCGCCGATGGCAGCCTGACCCGCAATCTGGAAGGCGTGCCGAAGTACCTGCCGGAAGAAAAAGGCTTTGTGCGTGTCGCTCAGGTCAAAGGCTTCTGGAAATTCGTGCCAAAGGGCGATCAGGTTGAAGTGACCTACCAGGTCCACACCGAGCCGGGTGGCAGCGTGCCGTCGATGATTGCCAACAAGTTCGTGGTCGACGCACCGTTCAATACCCTGAAAGCCCTGAAAGAACGCGCCGAGAAGTAAGCGTCGCGTGCTCTGCAAACGCCCCGAAGAACTCGGGGCGTTTTGTTTTGTAGCGATATTGTGTTTCCGGATATGCGTTGCACGAAATTTTCACAAACGCTTCAAGACAATTCGCCCGCGCAATTTGAATCTGTCCGGGTATGCCGTGCCTTTAATGAAAGTGTCCGGCTGCGGGGCAGTAATCAATGGCAATGCCGCCGGTGATCGTGCAACATTTGCGCACCGCACAAGCCCCGGGGCCTGGAATGGCCAACAGAGGGCAGGGCGCAGCTGTATTTTTGCAACTTCAACTTCCAATGGGTCCTAAAACGACATGGCAAACCCGGACGCCCTGAATCAGCAGCGATCTTCCAGTCGCCTGCTGCAACCGACCGTCAAATCGCATCTGGCCTACACGCTCTTGTGCGCGCTGGTCATGATGGTGATGTTTTCCGTGCTGCGCCTCGCGCTGCTGGTCTACAACCGCGAGATGATCCTCGACACCCCGGCTTCGACCTTTCTCGAAGCCTTCGCCAACGGCCTGCGTTTCGACCTGCGCCTGGTGGTCTACCTCTGCGTTCCGATGGTGCTGGCGCTGTTCAGTGCCCGGGCCATGGCCGCACGCGGCTTCTTCCGTTTGTGGCTGACCGTAACCTCCAGCATCGCGCTGTTCCTCGGCCTGATGGAGATGGACTTCTACCGTGAGTTCCACCAGCGCCTCAACGGCCTGGTGTTCCAGTACGTGAAGGAAGACCCGAAAACCGTGATGAGCATGCTCTGGTACGGTTTCCCGGTGGTGCGTTACCTGCTGGCGTGGGCCGTGGGCACGGTGATCCTGACGCTGGCGTTCAAGGGCGCCGACCGTCTGACCCGTCCGCGTGGCCCGTTCAGCGGCGGCAACGTCGGCACTCGTCAGGTGGCGCCATGGTATGCGCGTCTGGCGGTGTTCGTGGTGTGCCTGCTGATCTGTGTGGTTGCCGTGCGCGGTACCCTGCGTCAGGGCCCGCCGCTGCGTTGGGGTGACGTGTACACCACCGAATCGAACTTCGCCAACCAGCTCGGCCTCAATGGCACCCTGTCGCTGATTGCGGCAGCCAAGGACCGCATGGGTGAAGACCGCAACAACATCTGGAAAGCCACTCTGCCTCAGGATCAGGCACAGAAAGTCGTGCGCGACATGCTGGTGATGCCGGACGACAAACTGGTCGACGCCGACATCGCCGCCGTGCGTCGTGACTACACGCCGCCAGCCGACAAGACCCTGCCGATCAAGAACGTTGTCGTGATCCTGATGGAAAGCATGGCCGGTCACTCGGTGGGCGCCCTTGGCGCGCCGGGCAACATCACGCCGTACCTCGACAAACTGTCGAAGGAAGGCCTGCTGTTCGACCGCTTCTTCTCCAACGGTACCCATACCCACCAGGGCATGTTCGCCACCATGGCGTGCTTCCCGAACCTGCCGGGTTTCGAATACCTGATGCAGACCCCGGAAGGCAGTCACAAACTGTCCGGCCTGCCGCAGCTGCTCAGCGCCCGCAAGTATGACGACGTCTACGTCTACAACGGTGACTTTGCCTGGGACAACCAGTCCGGTTTCTTCAGCAACCAGGGCATGACCAACTTCGTTGGCCGCAATGACTTCGTCAACCCGGTGTTCTCCGATCCGACCTGGGGCGTGTCCGACCAGGACATGTTCGACCGCGGTCTGGTGGAACTGAAGGCACGGGAAAACGGCAAGCCGTTCTACGCGCTGCTGCAAACCCTGTCCAACCACACGCCGTACGCCTTGCCGACGCCATTGCCGGTCGAGCGCGTGACCGACCGTGGCACGCTCAACGAGCACCTGACCGCCATGCGTTACGCAGACTGGGCACTGGGCCAGTTCTTCGAGAAGGCCCGCAAGGAGCCTTACTTCAAGGAAACCCTGTTCGTCATCGTCGGCGACCACGGCTTCGGCAACGAGCGTCAGATCACCGAAATGGACCTGGGCCGTTTCAACGTACCGATGCTGATGATCGCACCGGGCATCCAGGAAAAATTCGGTACCCGTGACCACACCGTGGGTACCCAGATCGACATCGTGCCGACCATCATGGGTCGTCTGGGTGGCGAAGTGCGTCATCAGTGCTGGGGTCGTGACCTGCTCAACCTGCCGGCAGGCGACACCGGTTTCGGTGTGATCAAGCCGTCGGGCAGCGAGCAGACCACTGCCATCGTGACCGCTGACCAGATTCTGGTACTGCCGAAAGAAAAGGAAATGGCGCCGAAGATCTACCAGTACCAACTGGGCGCGAATCCTTCGGCTGAAATCATTCCGGATGCACCGCGTACTGCCGAGCTGAAACTCAAGCTCGAAGCGTTCCTGCAGACGGCTACCAAGAGCCTGCTCGACAACACCGCCGGTGTGATTAACGGCAAGCCGGACTGATCATTCCGCGCAATAAAAAAGAGGCCCTTTTCAGGGCCTCTTTTTTTTTCGGTCAAAACGTCATATGCGGCCGAGCAACAGCAGCACCAACAGTACAATCAGCACTACGCCGATAATGCCCGAAGGACCGTAACCCCAACTTCTGGAGTGCGGGAAGACCGGCAGACCACCGATCAGCAACAGGATCAGGATAATGATAAGAATTGTGCCCATGTCGATTTCCTTGTTGATAGTGTCTGAGGAGTCTCGTTGTTCAAGGGCGGCTGGAAGTTGAACTAAATCCAGACGGCTTACAAATTCCGACTGGCGCGCGTGAAAGAAAATTCAATGTTTTTTTAATGTATTTGGTTCACGGTCTTATTTCGTTCGATGCCACGGTTTGCTCTTGCCATTCAGCAATCTGATGGAGCGTGGGTCGCTCCGGATCCTTCGCTACACTTCGCGCATCTTCCCCGGAACAACAAGGCTGTCTGTTATGCAAAATCGCATGATGATCACTGGTGCGGGCTCCGGCCTGGGTCGCGAAATCGCGCTGCGCTGGGCGCGTGAAGGCTGGCAACTGGCCTTGTCCGACGTCAGTGAGCCGGGCCTGCAGGAAACCCTCAAACTCGTTCGCGAGGCCGGCGGCGATGGTTTCATCCAGCGCTGCGACGTGCGCGATTACAGTCAGCTCACCGCATTCGCCCAGGCCTGCGAAGTGAAGTTCGGTGGCATCGACATCATCGTCAACAATGCCGGTGTGGCCTCGGGCGGATTCTTCAGCGAACTGTCGCTGGAAGACTGGGACTGGCAGATCGCGATCAACCTGATGGGCGTGGTCAAGGGCTGCAAGGCCTTCCTGCCGCTGCTGGAGCAGAGCAAGGGCAAGATCATCAACATCGCCTCGATGGCGGCACTGATGCAAGGTCCGGCGATGAGCAACTACAACGTGGCCAAGGCTGGCGTCGTGGCATTGTCCGAAAGTCTGCTGATCGAACTGGCCCAACAGGAAGTTGGCGTCCATGTGGTTTGCCCGTCGTTTTTCCAGACCAATCTGCTGGACTCGTTCCGTGGTCCGACACCGGCCATGAAAGCCCAGGTCGGCAAGTTGCTGGAAAGTTCGCCGATTACCGCCGCCGATATTGCCGACTACATCTACCAGCAGGTCGCGGCCGGCGAGTTCATGATCCTGCCCCACGAACAGGGCCGCATGGCCTGGGCGATCAAGCAGAAGAACCCGCAGCTGCTGTACAACGAAATGACCGCGATGGCCGAAAAAATGCGCGCCAAGGCCAAGCAGAACAACGGCTGAACTTGCACCGCCAAAGCCCCGTCGTTAGGGTGACCGCCACAGTCACCCTGACGAGTTATCTGCATGCTCAACTACTTGTGGTTTTTCCTCGCCGCGCTGTTTGAAATCGCCGGCTGTTTCGCTTTCTGGATGTGGTTGCGCCAGGGCAAGAGCGCCTTGTGGGTGATCCCGGCGCTGCTCAGCCTGACCCTGTTTGCGCTGCTGTTGACGCGTGTTGAAGCGACCTACGCCGGTCGCGCCTACGCCGCTTACGGCGGCATCTACATCATTGCCTCGATTGGCTGGCTGGCCGTGGTCGAGCGCATCCGTCCGCTGGGATCGGACTGGATCGGTGTCGCCTTGTGCGTGATCGGGGCCAGCGTGATTCTGTTCGGGCCACGGTTTTCGGCGACTTGAAACACCGGTTTGACGGAAACGTCTGAAGGCTGATGCGTCATGGCGTGTAGGGTTTGACTGATTTGCCCGCCGCGCATTGTAGGGCGTCCGAAAGCCGCGCATCTTCAAGGCTCGAAAACCTTGAAGGACAACCCTCATGCTTGTACTCAGCCGTGTCGTCGGTGAACTGATTTCCATCGGCGACAACATCACTTTGCGTGTTCTGGCGGTCAACGGCTCCAGCGTGCGATTCGGCGTCGAGGCGCCAAAGCAGGTCAATGTGCACCGTGCCGAAGTCTACGAGCGGATCCAGCACAAGCAGGCCAGCGGCAAGGGCCGCTGACCGTTTTCAGTCGAACAGGTGCTTGGGCACGTCGTGCTTGAGCATCAATTGGCATTGCTCGCTTTCCGGATCGAAGACGATCAGCGCCTGCCCCTTGATCAGGGCCTGGCGAACCCGCAACACGCGGGTTTCCAGCGGGGTGTCGTCACCGTTGTCGGTGCCGTCGCGGGTGACGAAATCCTCGATCAGGCGGGTCAGGGTGTCGACTTCGAGCGCGTCGTAGGGAATCAACATGGGCACCTCGGCAAAATCAATGTCGGGATGCTACGGCGAATGATCGCCGAGGGCCAGACTCAACTGTCCGCGCGTTGCCCCACCAGACTGTCCACCGAGGGCACCCGGGTGTCGCTTTCCATTTGTGTCTCGTGTTCGATCTGGTGACTGAAGCGATCCAGTGACGCGTTGGCCGGTTGCGCATCGCTGGCGAATACCGGCGGGCTCAGGATGTACGCCCCCAGCAGACGACTGAGTGCGGCGAGGCTGTCGATGTGCGTGCGTTCGTAGCCGTGGGTCGCGTCGCAACCGAAGGCCAGCAGGGCGGTGCGGATGTCGTGACCGGCGGTGACCGCCGAATGGGCGTCGCTGAAGTAGTAGCGGAACAGGTCGCGCCGCACCGGCAACTCGTTTTCGCCAGCCAGACGCAGCAGATGCCGTGACAAGTGATAGTCATACGGCCCGCCGGAATCCTGCATCGCCACGCTCACCGCGTGCTCGCTGGAGTGCTGGCCGGGCGCAACCGGCGCGATGTCGATCCCGACGAACTCGCTGACATCCCACGGCAGGGCCGCCGCCGCGCCGCTGCCGGTTTCCTCGGTGATGGTGAACAGCGGATGGCAATCGATCATCAACTCCTGACCGCTGTCGACGATGGCCTTCAGCGCTGCGAGCAGCGCCGCGACCCCTGCCTTGTCATCGAGGTGACGGGCGCTGATGTGGCCGCTTTCGGTGAATTCCGGCAGCGGATCGAACGCCACCACATCCCCCACGCAGATACCCAGCGAATCGCAATCGGCGCGTGTCGCGCAGTAGGCGTCCAGACGCAGTTCCACGTGATCCCAGCTGATCGGCATCTCGTCCACGGCCGTGTTGAAGGCATGCCCGGACGCCATCAGCGGCAACACGCTGCCACGGATCACGCCGTTGTCGGTAAACAGGCTGACGCGGCTGCCTTCGGCGAAACGGCTCGACCAGCAACCGACCGGCGCCAGGGTCAGACGGCCGTTGTCCTTCACCGCGCGCACGGCCGCACCGATGGTGTCCAGGTGCGCCGATACGGCGCGGTCGGGGCTGTTTTTCTTGCCCTTGAGGGTGGCGCGAATCGTGCCGCGTCGGGTCATTTCGAAGGGGATGCCGAGTTCCTCCAGACGCTCGGCGACGTAACGCACGATGGTGTCGGTGAACCCGGTGGGGCTGGGAATGGCGAGCATTTCCAGCAGGACTTTTTGCAGGTAGTTCAGATCCGGTTCGGGAATTTGGGTGGTCATGGAAACTCCTGTTGCGGAGCGCCATTCCCGCGTTGGGTGCGGGAATGACGCAGAAGAGAGATCAAACGGCCGGCTGACTGTGTGGAAACAACAGATCCACAAACCGTTCGGCCGTCGGCTGCGGCTCATGGTTGGCCAGGCCCGCCCGTTCGTTGGCTTCGATGAACACGTATTCCGGCTGATCGGCGGCAGGCACCATCAGGTCGAGCCCGACCATCGGAATGTCCAGCGCTCGCGCCGCGCGCACGGCGGCATCGACCAGGGTCGGATGCAGAATCGCCGTGACGTCCTCCAGAGTGCCGCCGGTGTGCAGATTCGCCGTACGCCGCACGAACAGATGCTCGCCGGCCGGCAGGATGCTGCTGTAGTCGTAACCCGCCGCGTGCAACGTGCGCTGGGTTTCGTGGTCCAGCGGGATTTTGCTTTCGCCGCCGGTGGCCGCTTGCCGGCGGCGGCTCTGGGCTTCGATCAGCGCGCCGATGGAGTGATGACCGTCGCCGACCACCTCGGCCGGCCGGCGGATCGCGGCTGCGACCACGTCGAAACCGATCACCAGAATCCGCAGGTCGAGGCCTTCGTGGAAGCTTTCGAGCAGCACGCGGCTGTCAAACTGTTTCGCTGAATCGATCGCTTGTTGCACTTCTTCAATGCTTTGCAGGTCAACGGCCACGCCCTGACCTTGCTCGCCATCCAGCGGCTTGACCACCACCCGCTGATGCTCGTCGAGAAACGCCAGATTGTCGTCCGCGTTCGCCGCCAGTTGCTGTGACGGCACATTCAACCCGGCGTTTTTCAGCACTTTATGGGTCAGGCTTTTGTCCTGACACAGATTCATGCTGATGGCACTGGTCAGGTCGCTCAGGGATTCGCGGCAACGCACCCGACGCCCGCCGTGGCTGAGGGTGAACAGCCCGGCATCGGCATCGTCCACTTGCACGTCGATGCCACGTCGATGGGCTTCCTCGACGATGATCCGCGCGTAGGGATTGAAATCGGCCTCTGGCCCGGGCCCGAGAAACAGCGGCTGATTGATGCCGTTCTTGCGCTTGATGGCGAAGGTCGAAAGGTTACGAAAGCCGAGTTTGGCGTAGAGGTTCTTCGCCTGACGGTTATCGTGCAACACCGACAGATCCAGGTAGCTCAAACCGCGACTCATGAAGTGTTCGATCAGGTGCCGCACCAGCACTTCGCCGACCCCGGGACGCGAACACTGCGGATCGACCGCCAGGCACCAGAGGCTGCTGCCGTTTTCCGGGTCGTTGTAAGCCTTCTGATGATTGAGGCCCATGACGCTGCCGATCACTGCGCCGCTGTCTTCGTCTTCAGCCAGCCAGTACACCGGCCCGCCCTGATGGTGCGGGGTGAGCAGGGTGGCATCGATCGGCAACATGCCGCGCGCCTGATACAGCTGATTGATCGACTGCCAGTCCTCTTCGCTTTGCGCGCGACGGATGCGAAAGCCACGAAACACCCGGGTTGCCTGACGATAATCGCTGAACCACAGGCGTAGGGTGTCCGATGGGTCGAGAAACAGTTGAGTCGGCTCCAGGCCGAGAATCTGCTGCGGCGCGGCCACGTACAGGGCGATGTCGCGCTCGCCGGGCTGCTCGTTAAGCAGTTCCTGGGCGAGGCTCGACGGATTGGGAAAGGTGTGGCCGATCAACAACCGGCCCCAGCCGCAATGCACGGCAATCGGCTCGGCACTCGGTTGGTTGCCATCCTCGGCGAGACGCGCCTGTAAACGTTCGTAGGAAGGTGTCTGACCGCGCAGCAGCCGTTGGCTGTAAGCCGTGGCGTGAGGTTTCATCGATCAGATTCCTTGTTCGCTGAGCCACAGGTTCAGAGCCGCCAATTGCCACAGCTTGGAGCCGCGCAGCGGGGTCAACTGGCCTTGTGGGTCGGTCAGCAATTTGTCGAGCATGGCGGGATTGAACAGGCCGCGATCCTGGCTCGGATCCAGCAGCAGTTCGCGCACCCAGTTCAGGGTGTCGCCTTGCAGATGCTTGAGGCCGGGTACCGGGAAGTAACCTTTCTTGCGATCAATCACTTCGCTCGGGATGACCAATCGCGCGGCTTCTTTCAACACCTGCTTGCCACCGTCGGGGAGTTTGAATTTGCCGGGAACACGGGCCGACAATTCCACCAGGCGATAGTCGAGAAACGGCGTGCGCGCCTCCAGCCCCCAGGCCATGGTCATGTTGTCGACGCGTTTGACCGGGTCGTCCACCAGCATCACCGTGCTGTCCAGACGCAGGGCCTTGTCGACCGCCGCATCGGCGCCGGGTTGTGCGAAATGTTCCTTCACGAAGTCGCCGGCAGCGTCATTGGCCGTCAGCCATTTCGGTTGCACCGTGGCAGCGTAATCGTCGTAGCTGCGGTCGAAAAACGCTTCGCGATACGCCGCGTATGGATCGGCCGCGCCATCGACTTGTGGATACCAGTGATAACCGGCGAACAATTCGTCGGCACCCTGGCCGCTCTGGACCACCTTGCAGTGCTTGGCCACTTCCCGGGACAGCAGGTAGAAGGCGATGCAGTCGTGACTGACCATCGGCTCGCTCATGGCGCGGAATGCGGCAGGCAGTTGCTCGATGATCTCTTTTTCGTCGATGCGCAGTTGATGGTGCCGGGTGCCGTAGTGTTTGGCGATCAGGTCGGAGTACTGGAACTCGTCACCGCGTTCACCGCCGGCATCCTGGAAACCGATGGAAAAGGTCGACAGGTTCTCCACGCCGACTTCACGCAGCAGGCCCACCAGCATGCTTGAATCGACACCGCCGGAAAGCAGCACACCGACATCCACTGCCGCCCGTTGGCGGATCGCCACGGCTTCGCGGGTGCTGTCGAGCACGCGGTCGCGCCAGTCTTCCAGGGTCAGATTTTTTTCGTCGTCGTGTGGGCCGTAAGGCAACGTCCACCAGGTTTTCTGCTCGGTGGTGCCGTCCGCTTCAATGCGCATCCAGCTTGCCGGTGGCAGCTTTTCGATCCCCGCCAGTAAGGTGCGCGGTGCCGGCACCACGGCGTGGAAATTCAGGTAATGGTTGAGCGCCACCGGATCGAGGATCGGGTTGATGTCGCCGCCCTTTAGCAATGCCGGCAGGGCCGAGGCAAAACGCAGGCGCTGGCCGGTGCGCGACAGGTACAACGGCTTCACACCGAGACGGTCGCGGGCGATGAACAGGCGCTGGGCATCGCGCTCCCAGATGGCGAAGGCAAACATGCCGTTGAGTTTTGGCAAAAGCGCCTCGCCCCAGGCGTGATAACCCTTGAGCAGCACTTCGGTGTCGCCGCCGGAGTAGAACGCATAACCGAGCGCTTCGAGTTCGGCGCGCAGTTCCGGGAAGTTGTAGATCGCGCCGTTGAAGGCCAGGGACAGGCCCAGTTGACTGTCGATCATCGGCTGCGCCGAGCCGTCCGAAAGGTCCATGATTTTCAGGCGTCGATGCCCTAGGGCAATCGGTCCCTGGGCATGGAAGCCCCACGCATCAGGGCCGCGAGGCGCCAGGTGATGGGTGATTCGCTCGATGGCTGCAAGGTCTGCAGGTTGTTGATCAAAACGTAACTCGCCAGCTAATCCGCACATAAAGTCCTTACCGGTTTTTCCGTTGGGGAGGGTGTCGCTGAACCGCGCCGAAATGGCCGGTACCCAGAAACTGACCCGGTGCGGATGTGGGAGTTTTAGAACGATCGGTTATAAGGGCGTCGGTCTGACCGGTGGGCCATTAGCATCCCGCAGGAAGTCAGAGGTAGTAGATAAGTATTCAAAACATACGGATTGCTGCTGGTTTGCTGGATTGAACGGGCAGTTTTCCGTGTTTTTTATTCATCGCCGGGATCGATAAGGTGAAGGGACTCAACAGCAATAAAGGAATATTGCCCATGCCCACGACACCGGAGTCGTCCACATCGATCACACTCACGGATAAACAGAAACTGAGCTTTCTGCTGGAGGTCACGGGCGATCTGGACATCGCCCAGACCTTGCAGAAAACCCTGCACCCCGCACTGCTCAACGCCAGCGCCGACACGTTGGCGACCCTCGACAAGACTGCGCGCGACCTGCATTCGGCCCAGACGCAAGTCGAGACAGACATGAGCCGTCTGCAATCGTTGAAGACTTTCTGCATCGAGCGCCTGACCAGTGCCCTGACAGCCCGTTGGTCAGTGACGTTCGACGTCGAAAAAGACTATCTGGAATTGCCCGGAAGCTATTGTGGCTGCGAGCCTGTGACCCCGCCCGGAGGCGGCGCGCCGGTGGTTCCGCCAGCCACTCCGACGCTGCTGGAAGCAGCAATGCAGAACTTCACCAAAGACGAGACGCAAGCGGAGTATTTCCCCGAGGGCAGCCTGCTGCGGATCGCCAGCAGGCCTGATGGCGTCCCGGGGCTGACGCCGGCAGTGTTTGCCGGGCTCTGTCGGGAACTGGATCTGGGGCAGCAGTACCAACTGCATTTCCAGGAGGTTTTCGGGGTGAGGGAGGTCAATGGTCAACGAGAGGCCAGCGGCTCCATGGTTCGCAATATCACCCTGATGAAAAAGCAGATGCTGAAGCTGGATCTGCATCTGGCGCTGCTCAAGGAACACGTTTCCCCGGAAGGCTTTCAGACAGTACAGCGTTTGATCGATGCCGCAGGTGTTGCCAGCGCCCAAAGCCTTCAATATCAGGGCAGGCCACTGATCATGCAGGGCATTGAACTGCTAGACAGCTGCATCTGGGGTGTCGTGGTGTTCTCCGAACGTTCGGTGGAGCTGGACCCTGATCAGAAGTGTCTGGTGTACATGCCCGGCGAACCGGGTCAGCCGTTGTACGAATATCCAAGCTTCAGCGGATTCATGGCCTATCTGGAATTCAAACTGAGAACAGGGAGTTTCAAAAGCTACTTCACGCACTGTATCGGCGAGGTCGACAGGATCGATTTCTTCAGCAAGTTTGCAGAGACCGGAAGTCTGGGGCACGCCAGATACCTGGAGGTGACAGGCTCATTGTTCGATTTCATGCTCAAGAGCCATGTCGGCAAACTGCAGCTCGATGCCCGTGCGCTCGCTGTGCCGACCGCCGATGTCGATGAAGAGGCGCGCAAGAAACGTTTGCTCCATTACCTGGAGATCGGAATGACCGTCGCCAACGTGGCGGGGTTCGTCGTACCGGTATTGGGACAACTGATGATGGGGGTGGCCATCGGGCAAATGCTCGCAGAGGTCTACGAGGGCATCGAGGACTGGAGTCGGGGCGATCGTCAGGAGGCGTTTTCACACCTGCTTGGCGTGGCCGAGAATATCGTCCTGATGGCCACCGTTGGAGCCGGCATCAAGGGCTTGAAGTCTTTGGCAATCAAAACCCTCCAGAAACACCCGGAGTTCTTCGAGACCTTCACCGCCATTCTTGACCGCAAGGGACAGGCGCGACTGTGGAAGCCGCAGTTGAATGCCTATAGGCAACCTTTACCGGCGGGGGCGGTTGCCGAAGCCGATGAGGCCGGTTTATACCGGGCGGACGGCAAATGTCTTGTGCGCATGGATCAGGATTTTTACGAAGTGGTACTGGATCCGGTGTCCAGAAGCTGGCGCGTCCAGCATCCACTTCGCCCGGATGCCTATGCGCCGCCACTCAAGCACGGTCGGCACGGGGGCTGGCGTCATGTCTGGGAGACCAGCGAACACTGGACCGGGGCCTACACCCTCAAGCGTATCGATCCACAACTGGCCGGGTACGACGACAGTCGTCTGGAAATGAGCCGCCGACTGACCGATACCCGATTCGATGAACTGCAGCGTCTGAGCGATGAGGGCCTGCCGATTCCTGCCCGACTGCGAGACACCCTTGAGCGGTTCAGGCTGGAACGCAGGTTGCGTGAGTTCGTGGCTGCGATGGAGCGGGGCGAGGCGAGCGATTCGCGTCATGCCGAGGAGCAGTTGCACGCTTTGCCCGGACTGGCGAACTGGCCCGCCGATCGCTACATCAAAGTTGTGGATGCAAACGGACGGCTGATCGAAACCTTCCCTGCGGGCTCGATTGACGATGACACCTCGAGCGTCATTGTGAGCAAGGATCAGTTGGCCGCAGGCGAACTGCTGCAGACCGTTCTCGACGGTTTGAACTCCCACGAAGTGGAGGCGTTGGTGGGGGCCGACTTGGCACCTGCCGATCAAGGCAGGGCGCTGGCGAAAGTGCTGGGGGCGGCGGTCAAGGCTGATCGCCGGTCAACGTTTGATCATCTTTACCGGCTATACGATCAGTCCCTCGACGGTGAAGTGCTCAAGGCAAGAAGTGTATGCCCAGAGATACCGGCACGCTCTGCACGGGACCTGATCCGCCGGTCTTCGAGTGTCGAGCGCTTGCAGCTACGTACCAGTGGCCGCGTGCCCATGGGTATTGCCCAGCGCTTGAACGAAGCTTCGGGCAACATTCGTCTGGACCGGGCGCTGACCGGGTTCTACCTGGCTGATATCGCCACCGTCGATACAGAGAAGCTGGCTATCGGGCTACTGCCGCAACTCAGTGGCTGGGATCAGCAGCTTTACCTTGAGTTGCGGGCCACGTCGCTCAACGGAAGTCTGCTGCAAACCCTCGGCAAACAATCGTCCACACCTGGCAACTCACTCACGCTGGTCCGGCTCGGGAATGGCTACGAGGTGTTCGACAGCCAGAATAAAGCCCTCGGCAGGACATCCGGCACGGACAGTCTTTATCAGGCCATCCTCAAGGGCCTTTCACCCCGTCAGGCCAAGGACATCGGATTTGTGCCATCCACGCCGGATGAGGGCAGGCGATTGCGAGGGCAACTGTTGAACGTTGCACTGGATGAGCGTGAAGGATGTGCCCGGATACTGGCAGGCGAGCCCTTTGAACCGATGTTCTCCGAACCGGTGTGCACGCTTGCGGACCCGCCGGCATCGAGTCATTCGCGGAGCTTGCTGCGCAAGGTGAAAGAACTCTACCCGTTGTTTACCGATGCTCAGGCCAGTGAATTCCTCGACCAGGCTGGCAGTGATCACCTCACCCGTGCCCTGCGAGTCAGGGAGTTGCGCCGTCATCTGAGCAAGCTGCGCAGTGAGCTCGATGTCTGGATCGATGATGAAGCGGCCATGAAAGCGCTGGGTGGCGATCTGAACGAAATATACGAGTGCCGCAGATTTGTGTCGTTCGAAATCGAAGACAGCTTTCGCCGGCTGATTTTCCTGCGCGACGAATCCTATCGTCCGGTGTATGGCTTGAAGCTCGACGGCATGCGATTTGGAAAGCTGCCGTTCCTGCCGATCGGGTTGACCTTTGACCATGTCAGGCATCTGTCGCTACAGAACATGTATCTGGACGACGACGTCGCCTATTTCCTCAGGTCTTTCAAGAATGTCGAAACCCTTGAACTGGGGCGTAACAGGCTCACCCGGTTACCGGAAATGATTTCGCGCATGCCCAATCTCAGGCGTCTGGGGCTTTCGCAGAACCGTATCCAGTTGACCGAGCACGACCTGGTGAAGTTGTCACGGATGCGTTTCCTGCGCAGCCTGGACCTGAGTGAAAACCCGTTGGGGGCAACCCTCGATGCCGGTGAAATGTTCGATTTGTCCGACCTCAATCTGCGCAACACCCGTACCACGGAGTTGCCCAAGGGCTGGAGCGGTTGCCGAATCTGGAACGTGTGGATCTGCGTGACAACGACATCCGTGATTTGCCTGCGTGGCTCTTTGAAACCCCGAGGCGCTTCAGCGAGGCGATCAATCTGCGCAACAACCCGATATCCGAAACCAGTGCGACCCATCTGGCCGATTACCGCAAATCGACGGGTGTCGGCATGGGCTACCTCGAGGACGATATTGCACGGCTCGATGAACATCAGGCGCGCTCGATCTGGCTCACCGAAACGGGCGGCACCCTGGGTGCCAGCCGTCTGCAGACATGGACGGCCATCAAGGACGATCCAATGGCCGAGGGCCTGTTTCACTTGCTGGCGGAACTGGGCAATACCGCCGACTCCGAATATGTGCGCGAGGACATGTCTCGTCGGGTCTGGACAGTCCTGGAAGCCACCCGGGCCGATGCCGAGCTGCGCGAGCAGATTTTTGATCTGGCCGCCAATCCGATCAATTGCACGGACAATGCAGCGTTGAACTTCAGCCACCTGGAGGTCGCCGTGCATGTGCACAAAGCATTGCGTGTCTCCGCCGGCCAAAAGCCTTCACCGGTGCATCTGATGAAGCTTGCTCGGGGGTTGTTCCGCCTCGAACAGATCGACCGGATTGCCGCAGAACACGCTCTGGAACACGCCTCCTCCGATCCGCTGGAAGTGGCGCTGGCCTATCGAACCGGTCTGGCACGGGCGTTCGACCTGCCGGGGCAGCCGTCACACATGCGTTACTCCGAGTTGGCCGGCGTATCGGGAGAGGATCTGGTCGCGGCTATCAATCAAATCCAGACCGCTGAGCTATCCCCTCAATGGCTGGAGTTTCTGGTTCGCCAATCCTTCTGGAACGACTACCTGAAAAACAGTTTTGCGTCCCAGTTCGATGCCACCCTTGCGCCGTATCACGAAGAAATCCAGGGGCTGTTCGAGCGAGCAGACGAACTCGATTCTGCCGATTACCTGAACGAAATGGACCATTGTGCCGACCGTATGAAGAAGGCCGAGTCCGCCTTGCTGCAACGGCTGACCGCACAGGTTGTCGGGGGGATCGAGAGGGGGGCCTGCGTCGTGCCCGCAGATTGATTGCGGTCAGTGGGCACGCTTCATTTACCCCGAATCAGCCGACGCAGGGCAAACCGGTTGGGATGGCACGCTTCGGCCACGCTGCGGGGCAGGGGCAGGGGTTCGTTGTCCAGCCAGGCTGCCAGCAACTCGCCCGACAATGGTGCGGTGATCAACCCGCGTGAACCGTGGCCGCTGTTGACGTACAGGCCGTCCAGCCACGGGCAGGCGATGTCCGGCACTTGCCGGGCATCCTTGCCCAGGACTGCGTAGGTTTGATCGAAGGCTACCCGGTCGGCGAGCGGGCCGACGATCGGCAGGTAGTCGGGGCTGGTGCAGCGGAATGCGGCACGTCCTTCAAGGTGTTCGGGATCCTGATCCTTGATGTGCAGGCGCAAGACCAGGTCCTCGGAGATTTCTTCGAGCATCGCCAGATTGCCCAGGTGCTCGGCGATGGTCGGGGTCAGGTCGTCGTTGTTGAAGTCGAAGCTGGCACCCAGGGTGTGTTCACCCAGGCGTGCGGGAGCCACATAACCCTCAGCGCAGACCACCGTTGCCAGTGTCTGGCTGTCTTCGGTCTGTGCCAGACGGGTGATCTGTCCGCGAATGCGTTTGAGCGGCAGTTCGGCGCTCTGTGCAAACCGTTTGATCTCGGCGGCGCCGGCCAGCACCACGACTGGCGCTGTTGCGATCATTCGGTCACCGTCGAAAGCTTGCCACTGGCTGTCGACCTTGCGCAGCTCGATAGCGTCCTGATGAGTCAGCAGCGTGATGCCCGGCTGCGCCGATTGCGCCTGACACAACGCTGGCGGATGCACCCAGCCACCTTCGGGATAATACAAACCGCCGTGGGCCAGACTGATCCCGGCACGGGCCTGCGCCTCGGGTTGATCGAGCCACTGCAGAAGATCTTCGGGAAACGCCGCCGCCAGTTGCGCCTGACGCTCGCGTTCCTTTTCATTGAACGCCAGTTGCAGCACGCCGCAGTCATCCCAGTCGGTGCCGCGCTGCAGGGTTTCCAGCAGGCGACGGGTGTAGCCGAAACCGCTGACGATCAACTGCGACAGTGCCGTGCCGTGGGCAGACAGTTTCAGATACAGCACGCCTTGGGGATTGCCCGAGGCTTCCTGTGCCACCCCTGCATGACGCTCCAGCAGACTGACCTGCCAACCCCGCGCCGCGAGGCTGGCGGCCGTGGCGCAACCGGCAAGACCGGCACCGATCACCAGGGCACGACGCTCTCCCGTGACAGGCGCCGGGCGGGCGAACCACGGTTTGTCCGCTGCGGGTAACGGCACATCCTCCGGCCAGCCGAGAAACTCGCCCCGCAGGATTTCCCATTTGTGACCGATGCCCGGCGTGCGCTTCATCTTGAACCCGGCGGCGTTGAGCAGACGTCGCACCCAGCCGGTGCTGGTGAACGTGCTGATGGTCGAACCGGGCGCCGCCAGACGCGCCAGCTCGGCAAACAGTTCGGCGGTCCACATCTCGGGGTTTTTCGCCGGGGCGAAACCGTCGAGAAACCACGCATCGATCTGGCCGTCCAGTTGCGGCAACTGCTCCAGCGCATCGCCGATCAACAGCGTCAGGGTCACGCGACCGTTACCCAGCACAATGCGCTGGAAGCCCTGATGGATTGCCACGTAATGCTTGAGCAGTTGATCGGACAGCGGCTTGAGATCCGGCCACAACGCCAGCGCCCGTTGCAGGTCCGCAGGGCTCAGCGGGTACTTTTCCACGCTGACGAAATGCAGCCGCGCACTGGCCACCGCATGCTGTTCGAACAACTGCCAGGCGCAGAGAAAATTCAGCCCGGTGCCGAAGCCGGTTTCACCGATCACCAGTCGCCCGCCCGCCGGCAACGCGGCGAAGCGTTCAGCCAGACGGTTCTGTTCAAGGAACACGTAGCGGGTTTCATCCAGCCCCGACTGGTCGGAAAAATACACATCGTCGAACACTCGCGAACGCGGGCGTCCCTGGTCATCCCAGTCGAGTTGGGCGTGGGGCATTACAGGTTTCATGGCAGGCTCGGCAACGGCAAGGCGGCCATTCTAGCCGATCACGCGGGCAGCGCTTGATCCATGGCAAGCCTTGCTACGGATGACTCAAGGACAATCCGCCCCCGGCGGGAATTTCTGTGCCGCGTCTGTGCCCAATCCGCTAGTCTTGCTGAATCCTGGAAGGAGCCGTCCCTATGTTCGAATCCGCTGAAATCGGTCACGCCATCGACAAAGAAACCTACGACGCCGCCGTACCCGCGCTGCGTGAAGCACTGCTGGAAGTCCAGTTCGAGTTGCAGCAGCAAAAGCGTTTCCCGGTGATCATTTTGATCAACGGCATCGAAGGCGCCGGCAAGGGCGAGACGGTGAAACTGCTCAACGAATGGATGGACCCGCGCCTGATCGAAGTGCGTACCTTCGACCAGCAGACCGATGAAGAACTGGCGCGACCACCGGCCTGGCGTTACTGGCGGATGTTGCCGGCCAAGGGGCGGATGGGGATTTTCTTTGGTAACTGGTACAGCCAGATGCTGCAGGGCCGGGTGCACGGTTTGTTCAAGGACCCGCGACTGGATCAGGCTATCGCCGGTGCCGAGCGGCTGGAGAAAATGCTGTGCGATGAAGGCGCGCTGATCTTCAAGTTCTGGTTCCACCTGTCCAAGAAACAGATGAAGGCGCGCCTCAAGGCGTTGGCCGACGACCCGCTGCACAGCTGGCGGATCAGCCCGCTGGACTGGCAGCAGTCGGAAACCTACGACAAGTTCGTCAAATACGGCGAGCGCGTGTTGCGCCGCACCAGCCGCGACTACGCACCCTGGCATGTCATCGAAGGGGTGGACGCGCATTACCGTAGCCTGACGGTCGGCAAGATTCTGCTCGAAGGCCTGCAAAATGCGCTGAAACGTCCGGATGTACATTCGAACGCTGTCAGTGCCCAGCCGCTGGGCACATCGGTGGATCAGTTGAATCTGCTCGACAGCCTGAACCTGAACCAGAACCTGGACAAGAAGGATTACGAAGAACAACTGATCACCGAGCAGGCGCGCCTGTCCGGGCTGATGCGTGACAAGCGCATGCGCCGTCATGCTCTGGTGGCGGTGTTCGAAGGCAACGATGCGGCGGGCAAGGGCGGGGCGATCCGGCGGGTTGCGGCTGCGCTCGATCCGCGTCAGTACAACATCGTGCCGATTGCCGCGCCGACCGAAGAGGAGCGGGCGCAACCGTATCTGTGGCGTTTCTGGCGGCACATTCCGGCCCGGGGCAAGTTCACCGTGTTCGACCGCTCCTGGTACGGCCGGGTGCTGGTGGAGCGGATCGAAGGCTTTTGCAGCACGGCCGACTGGATGCGTGCCTACGGTGAAATCAACGACTTCGAAGAGCAACTCGCCGACGCCGGAGTGATCGTGGTCAAGTTCTGGCTGGCCATCGACAAGGACACGCAAATGGAGCGTTTCCAGGCCCGCGAGGAAATCCCGTTCAAGCGCTTCAAAATCACCGAGGACGACTGGCGCAACCGTGACAAGTGGGACGCCTACCGTGCGGCGGTGGGGGACATGGTCGACCGCACCAGCACCGAAATCTCGCCGTGGACACTGGTTGAAGCCAATGACAAGCGCTGGGCCCGGGTCAAGGTGCTGCGCACGATCAATCGCGCGCTGGAAGAAGCCTTCGAGAAATCCGACAAGAAGGAAAAAAAGCACAAGGACTGACCGATGGGCACGCATACGCGAGGTGAATGATTGTCGCGGTTGGCGATGGGGTGGACTTATGCTCGGTCCACTCTCAACCGACTACAACAATGAGGTATGCCATGCGTGAAGTGGTGATCGTCGACAGCGTGCGGACCGGCCTGGCCAAGTCCTTTCGCGGCAAGTTCAACCAGACCCGCCCCGATGACATGGCGGCCCATTGCGTGAACGCGTTGCTGTCGCGCAACGACGTCGATCCGGCCAGCGTCGAGGACTGCATCGTCGGTGCCGGCTCCAACGAAGGCGCCCAGGGCTACAACATCGGCCGCAACGTGGCGGTGCTTTCGCAACTGGGCACTGGCACGGCGGGCATGACCCTCAACCGTTTCTGCTCTTCGGGCTTGCAGGCGATTGCGATTGCCGCGAACCAGATCGCTTCGGGTTGCAGCGACATCATCGTCGCCGGCGGTGTCGAGTCGATCAGCCTGACCCTGAAAAGCGTCAACACCGATCACCTGATCAACCCGTTGCTCAAGCAGCAGACCCCGGGCATCTACTACACCATGGGGCAGACCGCTGAAGTGGTGGCGCGTCGTTATGGCGTCAGTCGCGAGGCGCAGGATCGTTACTCGCTGCAAAGTCAGATCCGCACCGCTCAGGCGCAGGCAGCCGGTTTGTTCAATGATGAAATCGTACCGATGGCGGTGAAATACCGGGTCGAGGACAAGAACAGCGGAGAAGTGCAGATATTCGACGGCATCGTCGATCGCGACGACTGCAACCGCCCGGACACCACCTATGAAAGCCTTGCCGGACTGAAACCGGTGTTTGCCGAGGATGGTTCGGTGACTGCCGGCAACTCGTCGCAGTTGTCCGACGGCGCCTCGATGACGCTGGTGATGAGCCTGGATAAAGCCCTGCAACTGGGGCTCAAGCCAAAGGCGTTTTTCCGTGGTTTCACCGTCGCCGGTTGTGAGCCGGACGAGATGGGCATCGGCCCGGTGTTCTCGGTGCCGAAGCTGCTCAAGGCCAAAGGTTTGCAGGTCGCGGACATCGACCTGTGGGAATTGAACGAAGCGTTCGCCTCGCAGTGCCTGTACGCCCGTGATCGTCTGGAAATCGACAACGAAAAGTACAACGTCAACGGTGGCTCGATTTCCATCGGTCACCCGTTCGGCATGACCGGATCGCGGCAGGTCGGGCATCTGGTGCGCGAGTTGCAGCGACGCAATCTGCGCTACGGCATCGTGACCATGTGCGTGGGCGGCGGGATGGGCGCGACCGGGTTGTTTGAGGCCGTGCGCTAAATCCGGCTGTTGGAATCCTGCAATTGCATCCGCGCGATGTACGCGCGGATTTCCTGCTCGGCTTTCTCGGGGCTGTCGAACGGCCCTTCGAGGGTGTTCTCCCGGGTGCTGAAAAACAGTTCGCCATTGACCCGACACACCCGGTCGCTGCGAAAGTGCGTGGCGGGGGCGGTGTCCTGGGCGCGCATTCCGAACATGATCGATCTCCTTGAGCGCTGCGCTGAATGGGATCCAAAGAGCTTATGCCTGAACCACTTGCAGCGCCTCGCCAGCCGATCAACGGCAGCACGTCAATTTAATGCTGCGACCTGCACAGTTTCATTTGCGGCTTGAGCGCAACTGTCCCTGTGTCGCGCTTGCCGCTGCGCCTAGAATGAGCGCTCCTGTCATTGGCTTTCGGGGTTCTCATGCACGTTTCATCGGGTCGCTGGGTGTACGGCATGTTCCTGGCCTTGTTGACCGCGTTCTTGTGGGGAATCCTGCCGATCAAGCTCAAACAGGTGCTGCAGGTGATGGACCCGATCACGGTGACCTGGTTTCGCCTGACGGTGTCCGGCGGCTGCCTGTTCATTTATCTGGCGGCCACAAAGCGTTTGCCGAGTCGCAAGGTGCTCGGGCCGAAGGGCGGCTGGCTGGTGCTGATGGCGGTGCTCGGGCTGGTGGGCAACTACGTGTTGTACCTGATGGGCCTGAACCTGCTCAGCCCCGGCACCGCGCAACTGGTGGTGCAGATGGGGCCGATCATGTTGCTGATCGCCAGTCTGTTCGTGTTCAAGGAGCGCTTCAGCATTGGTCAGGGCATGGGGCTGGCGGTGCTGTTGATTGGCTTCGCGCTGTTTTTCAATCAGCGTCTGGCGGAATTGCTCACGTCTTTATCCGATTACACCGCCGGCGTGTTGCTGGTGCTGTTGGCCTCGACCGTCTGGACCTTCTATGCGCTGGGCCAGAAGCAACTGCTGACGGTGTGGAATTCGCTGCAGGTGATGATGGTGATCTACCTGTTCTGCGCCTTGTTGCTGACGCCGTGGGTCCATCCGCTGGAAGCGCTGGAGTTGAGCCCGTTGCAGGGCTGGCTGCTGCTGGCGTGCTGCATGAATACCCTGATCGCCTATGGCGCGTTTGCCGAGGCGCTGGCGCACTGGGAGGCCTCGCGGGTCAGCGCAACGTTGGCGATTACGCCGCTGGTGACCTTCGGAGCCGTGGCGATTGCCGCATGGATCTGGCCGGACTACGTGCATGCCGAGCAGATCAACGGTCTGGGTTATGGCGGGGCGGTGCTGGTGGTGCTGGGTTCGGCGCTGGTGGCACTGGGGCCTTCGCTGATTGCCGGGCTCAAGGCCCGACGGATGAAGATGGCCGCCAGTTAAGCCGCGCCAACCTCATTCGCGAGCAAGCTCGCTCCCACATTCAACCGCATTCCTGACTGGGAAATGCGGTCAACTGTGGGAGCGAGCTTGCTCGCGAAGACGGATTTCCAGGCGCTGCAAAATCTAGCCCTTGGCGCCGGCCTCGATCATGTTCTCCGGGCGCACCCAGGCATCGAACTCTTCATCGGTCAGATAACCCAGTTCCAGCGCCGCTTCGCGCAGGGTCTTGCCTTCGCTGTAGGCCTTCTTGGCGATTTCCGCCGACTTGTCGTAGCCGATGTGCGGGTTCAGTGCCGTCACCAGCATCAGACCGCGCTCCAGATGTTTCGCCATGACTTCGGCATCCGGCTCAAGCCCGGCGATGCAATGCTGCTGGAAGTTGCTGCAGCCATCGGCCAGCAGGCGGATCGATTGCAGCAGGTTGTGGATGATCACCGGTTTGAATACGTTCAACTGCAAGTGACCCTGACTGGCGGCGAAACCGATTGCCACGTCGTTGCCCAGCACCTGGCAGGCCAGCATCGACAGCGCTTCGCACTGGGTCGGGTTGACCTTGCCGGGCATGATCGAACTGCCCGGCTCGTTGGCCGGCAACTTCACTTCGGCAAAACCTGCGCGGGGGCCGGAGCCCAGCAGGCGCAGATCGTTGGCGATTTTCATCAGCGCCACGGCGAGGGTTTTCAGGGCGCCGGACAGGGTGGTCAGTGGTTCATGGCCAGCGAGGGCGGCGAACTTGTTCGGCGCGGTGACAAACGGCAGACCCGAAAGCGCGGCCAGTTCAGCCGCAATCGCTTCACCGAAACCGTGGGGCGAGTTGAGTCCGGTGCCGACGGCGGTGCCGCCCTGGGCCAGTTCGCACACCGCTGGCAATGCGGCGCGAATCGCCCGCTCGGCGTAATCCAGCTGCGCTATGAAACCGGAGAGTTCCTGGCCGAAGGTGATCGGTGTGGCGTCCATCATGTGGGTGCGACCGGTCTTCACCAGTTTCATGTGTCGTGCCGACAGCTCGGCCAGACCACCCGACAGTTCGGCAATGGCCGGCAGCAGTTGGGTCTGCACCGCTTGCGCGGTGGCGATGCTCATGGCGGTGGGGAAGCAGTCGTTGGAGCTCTGCGAGCGGTTGACGTGATCGTTCGGGTGCACCGGCGTCTTGCCGCCGCGCGGGTTGCCAGCCAATTCGTTGGCGCGGCCGGCAATCACTTCGTTGGCGTTCATGTTGCTCTGGGTGCCGCTGCCGGTCTGCCAGACCACCAGCGGGAACTGGTCGTCGTGCTGGCCGTCGAGCACTTCGTCGGCGGCCTGTTCGATCAGGCGGGCAATGTCGGCGGGCAGGTCGCCGTTGCGGTCGTTGACCCGGGCCGCGGCTTTCTTGATCAGGGCCAGGGCATGCAGGACCGGCAATGGCATGCGTTCCTGACCGATGGCGAAGTTGATCAGCGAGCGTTGCGTCTGAGCGCCCCAGTAAGCGTCGTCCGGGACCTCGATCTGGCCCAGGCTGTCGGTTTCGATACGGCTCATCGTGCACACTCCTGTTGGTCTGTTTGCGCAGTTTAGGCCGGTGTCGGCCCGGGTGGTTCCCTCCAGTCGATTGTTGACCG
This sequence comes from Pseudomonas sp. UV AK001, assembly GCF_046097675.1. NCBI lineage: Bacteria > Pseudomonadati > Pseudomonadota > Gammaproteobacteria > Pseudomonadales > Pseudomonadaceae > Pseudomonas > Pseudomonas sp. UV AK001. Next base: position 202,629 of record NZ_JBJUVZ010000007.1, on the reverse strand, counting down.
GCAAATTCCCGCCAATCAAGCGCGGCAAGGCCCGGGGGTTGAGCCGCAGCGTTATTCAGGCGCAGAATGGTCGCCCTTGGGGTTTTACCTCGCCTAGCTGAAAAGGAAACTCGATGACTCGTCTTCGTGCCATCTGCACCGCGGTTGCCCTGGTTTGCGCCAGCGGCCAGGTGCTTGCCGATACCGCCAGCCACAACGCCAGTGCCGAAGCTTTCCTGACCCTGGCGCACGCTGACAAGCTGGGCACTCCGGTGTACATGCAAGTGCAGCAGATGTTCGCCCAGCGTTTTGAACAGACCAAGGCTCCGGAATCCAAGAAAGCCGTACTGGATACCTACCAGGCCAAGGCCAACGCCGCCCTGGACCAGGCCATCGGCTGGAACAAGCTGAAGCCGGACATGGTCAAGCTCTACACCAGCAACTTCAGCGAACAGGAGCTCAAAGACCTGGTCGCGTTCTACCAGTCGCCACTGGGCAAGAAAGTCCTGGAAAAAATGCCGCAGCTGACCCAGCAATCGGCCCAGATGACCCAGGCCAAACTGGAACCTGCCGTTCCTGTGGTCAACAAGCTGCTGGACGACATGACCAACGAGCTGGCACCGAAAGGCGCGGCTCCGGCCAAGAAGAAGTAAGCGGAGTTCGTGATGACCATGCAACAACGCATCGAATCGACGCTGGCGCTGCTTCAGCCTGAGCATCTGCAGGTGCTGGACGAAAGCCACATGCACAGTCGCGGGTTGCAGACCCACTTCAAGGCCGTGGTGGTCAGTGCGCAGTTCGAAGGGCTGAACCGGGTCAAGCGCCACCAGAAAGTCTACGGCACGCTCGGCGAGCTGATGGGCGAGTTCCATGCGTTGGCGCTGCACACCTACACCCCGCAGGAATGGGCAGAGGTGGGCGCCGCTCCGGCGTCGCCGACCTGTGCCGGCGGCAGCAAGCATTGAGCCTTGCAGCAATGAACTGAGGTTTTTTGCTAGAATCCGCAACGCGCCGCTCACCCGGCGCGTTTTTTTTCGCATCCGGTTCACCCTTTACGAGGGTAGCCACCTGGAGAAACACCCATGACACAACCGATTGTCGTGGCGGCACTGTACAAGTTCGTCACCCTCGAAGATTACGTCAACCTGCGCGAGCCCCTGCTGCAAGCGATGGTCGACAACGGCATCAAAGGCACCCTGCTGATTGCCGAAGAAGGCATCAACGGCACGGTTTCCGGCAGCCGCGAAGGCATCGACGGCCTGCTGGCCTGGCTGCGCAACGATCCGCGCATGGTCGATATCGACCACAAGGAATCGTACTGCGACGAGCAGCCGTTCTACCGCACCAAGGTCAAGCTCAAGAAAGAAATCGTGACCCTGGGCGTCGAAGGCGTCGACCCGAACAAGAAGGTCGGCACCTACGTCGAGCCGCAGGACTGGAACGCGCTGATCAGCGATCCGGAAGTGCTGCTGATCGACACCCGCAATGATTACGAAGTGTCGATCGGCACCTTCGAAGGCGCCATCGATCCGAAAACCACCAGTTTTCGCGAATTCCCCGACTACATCAAAGAACACTTCGACCCGGCCGTGCACAAGAAGGTCGCGATGTTCTGCACCGGTGGCATCCGCTGCGAGAAGGCGTCGAGCTACATGCTGGGCGAAGGCTTCGAAGAGGTTTACCACCTCAAGGGCGGCATCCTGAAGTACCTCGAAGAGGTGCCGCAGGAAGAGACCAAATGGCAGGGCGACTGCTTCGTCTTCGACAACCGCGTGACCGTGCGCCATGACCTGAGCGAAGGCGACTACGATCAGTGTCATGCCTGCCGTACACCGGTCAGCGTCGAGGACCGCGCCTCCGAGCATTACGTGGCCGGCATCAGCTGCCCGCATTGCTGGAACACGCTGAGCGAGAAGACCCGCCGCAGCGCCATCGACCGCCAGAAGCAGATCGAACTGGCAAAAGCGCGCAACATGCCGCACCCGATCGGCTACAACTATAAGCAAGCATCCTCCGAGGCTTAATCATGTCTGCACGCCTGCTCTATGTGATGGATCCGATGTGTTCCTGGTGCTGGGGATTTGCCCCGGTCGCCAAGGCATTGGTGGAGCAGGCGCAGGCTGCCGGGGTGGAACTGCACCTGGTGGTCGGCGGATTGCGCACCGGCAGTGGCGCGGCGCTGGAGCCGACCACCCGACGCTACATTCTCGAACACTGGCAGGCGGTCACCGAGGCCACCGGCCAGCCGTTCAAGTTCGAAGGTGCGTTGCCGGACGGTTTTGTCTACGACACCGAGCCTGCCTGTCGCGCCATCGTCACGGCGCGCAGCCTGGCGCCGGATTGCGCTTGGAAACTGGTCGGATTGATCCAGCACGCGTTTTACGCTGAAGGTCGCGATGTCACTCAGGCCAGCGTTCTGGTGGAGCTGGCGGAGAAGGCCGGCGTCCCCCGCATCGAATTTGCTGCCCTGTTTGATCGTGCTGACCAGCACGAAGCCACATTGGCCGATTTCAACTGGGTTCAGGATCTTGGCATCGCCGGATTCCCGACCCTGCTCGCCGAGCGCAATGGCCAACTGGCGTTGCTGACCAACGGCTATCAGCCGCTCAGTGAACTGTCACCGTTGCTCGGTCGATGGCTGGAGCGCGCGGCCTGTGTCTGACCCGGCCGATGACACGCCAGCCGTCAAGCGTGTCGACCGGCTGAGCTGGGCTGAAGTCCGGCGACTGGCACTTCATCACAAGAAATCCCTGTGGATCGCCAACGGCGTGGCCGTACTGGCGACGCTGTGCAGTGTGCCGATCCCGTTGCTGCTGCCGTTGCTGGTGGACGAAGTCCTGCTCGGCCACGGCGATGCCGCGCTGAAAGCCATGAACCATGTGCTGCCCTCGATGTGGCAGCAAGCGGCGGGCTACATCGGCCTGATGCTGGTGGTGACGTTGACCCTGCGTTGCAGCGCCCTGTGTTTTGGCGTGCTGCAGGCCCGTCTTTTTGCGCGACTGGCCAAGGACATCGTTTATCGCATTCGTGTGCGCCTGATCGAAAGACTCAAGCGTATTTCCCTCGGCGAATACGAAAGCCTGGGCAGCGGCACGGTCACCACGCACTTGGTCACCGACCTCGACACCCTCGACAAGTTTGTCGGCGAAACCCTCAGCCGTTTTCTGGTGGCGATGCTGACCCTGGTCGGCACCGCCAGCATTCTGATGTGGATGCACTGGAAACTGGCGCTGCTGATCCTGCTGTTCAACCCGCTGGTGATCTACGCCACGGTGCAGTTGGGCAAACGGATCAAGCACCTGAAGAAACTGGAGAACGACAGCACCTCGCGCTTCACCCAGGCCTTGAGCGAAACCCTCGACTCGATACAGGAAGTGCGCGCCGGCAACCGTCAGGGCTACTTTCTCGGACGGCTGGGGCTGCGGGCCCAGGAAGTGCGCAACTATGCGGTCAACTCGCAGTGGAAAACCGATGCGTCCAACCGCGCCAGTGGCCTGCTGTTCCAGTTCGGCATCGACATTTTCCGTGCGGCGGCCATGTTGACGGTGTTGTTCTCAGACTTGTCGATTGGCCAGATGCTCGCGGTGTTCAGCTACCTGTGGTTCATGATCGGTCCGGTCGAACAACTGCTGAACCTGCAATACGCCTATTACGCTGCGGGCGGTGCGCTGTCGCGGATCAATGAACTGCTGGCCCGCGCCGACGAGCCGCAATACCCCGGCGGCGTCGATCCGTTCAAGGGCCGCGATACGGTCGGGATTCAGGTGCAGGGGCTGAGCTTCGGTTACGGCGACGAACTGGTGCTGGACCAGATGAACCTGTCCATCGCACCGGGCGAAAAAGTGGCGATTGTCGGCGCCAGCGGCGGTGGCAAAAGCACTCTGGTGCAATTGCTGCTGGGCCTGTACACGCCCTTGGCCGGTACCATCCGTTTCGGCGGCTCGACCCAGCAGGAAATCGGTCTGGAAACGGTTCGGGAAAACGTCGCGGTGGTGCTGCAGCATCCGGCACTGTTCAACGACACCGTGCGCGCCAACCTGACCATGGGTCGAACCCGTAGCGACGAAGCCTGTTGGCAGGCGCTTGAAATCGCCCAGCTCGAACCCGCCATCCGCGCCTTGCCGGACGGCCTGGACAGCATCGTCGGCCGCTCCGGCGTGCGCCTGTCCGGCGGCCAGCGGCAACGGCTGGCGATTGCGCGGATGATCCTCGCCGAGCCGAAAGTGGTGATCCTCGACGAAGCCACCTCGGCCCTCGACGCCGCCACCGAGTACAACCTGCACCAGGCCATGGCGCGGTTCCTCCATGGCCGCACCACGCTGATCATTGCCCACCGCCTGTCAGCGGTGAAGCAGGCGGACCGGGTGCTGGTGTTCGACGGCGGGCAGGTTGCCGAGGATGGCGACCATCAGCAACTGATTGCCGATGGCGGGTTGTACGCCAAGCTTTATGGGCATTTGCAGCGGATGTAGGTCAGCTCCAGTTCACATTCAGAGGAATATCTCCACCGGTATGCCCGAACGCTTTCATCACGACAGCACAGGACTCGCAGGGGCGCATGGTCGTAGCGATGTCGATGGACTTGATCGACTGCCTGTCGGGATAAACACCGCGAATGGTGGCGATCAGTTTGCTTTCGCTATCCAGAGACGTAGGTCGTGACGGAAGCGTCATTGGGGTTCTGGGAATGGCCAGCAAGCTGTCATCAGTGTCGAGAGCCAGAGAGGTGCTAGGCCGGGACGCCTGCCAGTCGGCGTTGATGTAGGTTGTCTCTCCATGCTGTACTCGACCCACGTTGGGGTGACTACTGAACAGTGGCAGCCTTCGGGTCACATCCAGCCCGCCTGAGACGCTGACATAGACTTCCCGTGTTCCGTCGATTTTTGTGATTTCTGCGTACGCGATATTTCGCAGGTTGCCGCTTTTGCGTAATGACTGAGGTAGCGATCTATGAAGTTTCTGCATTGCGCTGCTGATTCTTAAATCGCTGCTTGCTCCCTGAGTGAACCCCCTTTCTTTGAACAGGGTGTCGAAAATTTCTGCCGTCCTGTGTTTCGCCGCATCCGTTATATCACGGGTGCGTGACCAGACATTCGATCCTGCCGGCAGATTATTCACCGACATTCTCACTCTGTTGTCGAACATCAGTGCCTCTCCCGGACTGGTATCTACCTTTACGAATTTCATGTTGGCCGGCGGGGTATCGGTGATGCCAATAGGTATGGCGATTGTGTCCATGGTTTTCATTGCCTGCTGAACCTTGTCGATCCCATGCACGGCCACCATGTTGTTGGCGGTCAACGAGCCTTCAAAAACGCGTAACAGCTCCTCTCCCAGCCCCGTCGTTGTCTCACCTGACTTGAGCCGCTTCATGAAAAGGGTCTGATGGTGATCCAGTTTTTCCGCCCACGGCACCGTCGCGAGATAGTAATCGCCTCTGTTGGGGGAGGCGAAAATATGGTGGTGTTTTCCGTCGATACTGGGAACCACAATGGCTCCGACCCGGTGTAGTTCGTCGCTGCCTCTATAAGCTCCGTGTACTTCGATTCGCCCATAGATACCTTTGCCAAACTGCAGTGTGGCGTGAATCTCGTGCTTCGGGACGGGCTTGACCGCCGGAAAGCCGAGGTCGGTCAAGCGGCCTTCCCAGGCTTGCACCTTGTCGTCGATCACTTGATAAGGCACGCCATCTCGCAGAAAGAATGTACCGGTTTGACCCGTGCGAGACTCCGGAACGCATATTCTTTCACCGAACCATGGTGCGTAGCCCTTGGTTTCATCGAATGAACCCGGCGCCGGGGTGTCGGGGTGAGGTCCGCCGGTGATGTATTCATCGATGCACCCCCCGTCTCCCAGCACGCGTTTGATTCGGCAGACAGTGCGTTTGAACGTTGCACTGTCATCGATCAGGTCGATACGTTTAAGCGAATCGCCGTCCAGCCTGTAGGGCACATCGTCGATAAACAGAGTGGTACGTCCGTCGATCTCCGGAACCGCGCGCACCTGCGCATTCTCGGTAATTCTGACGGTCACCTGCTGGTCCGTGGCTTCCAGTGCCGAAAAAGCGGAGCGGCCCAGCGATATACGGTAAGTCTTGTCCATCAATGGCGGGCCGTAGGGCTTGTTGGCAATCGGATCGATCAGTCGATAGTCGCGCGCTGGTGTATTGCTGACTTTGCGAACCGGAACGTCGGCGATACGGCGGGTCATTGCCAATTCGTCGGTGGACGCCAGTAATCGATAGCGCCCAGGGTCGGAAACCACGGGCAGGCCTTTGATGAAGTCATAGGTGCCGGTTCTCCTTGCCAGTCTCGTGATGAGTTTGACCGCTGAAATCAGAGTCAGCCGTATCGTGGCAAACAGCCCCTGTACCAGTTTTTTGGCCAGCGTGGGCATGCCATCGAGAGGGTTGAAGTTCTGCAGAGATGAAACCACCAGTTTTTTTACCAGGTGGGAGAACTGCGGCAACACCTGCTTGTAGCCCGTGCTGACTGCGGTAGATGCAAGTTTTGCCGTGCCTGAAGCGAATTTCCCGATTGGGAGGACAAAGGCGAGCGAGTCGGTATACAGGCCGAATATGGTGCCGATTCTTTTGTTGGGGTTGTCCGAATCGAGATCGTCGAGATTGCCGAAGAAAGGTACAAATTTGACGAGTTTATCGAGAAGTGTGTGGCGCTTTTCTTCCAGACGTTCCAGGTCGGTCTGTTCTCGGGACTCGGCATATAGAGCGTCTTCGTCATAGTAGAAAAATGATTTCGCAATATCCGCAGCTATCTCGCCTGCCCGATTCGAGGAAATAGGAGGAGGGTATTCGGACGCAGGCTCAGGCCTATACGTGTTGCCCAACTGCTCGATGATGGCTGTGCAGGTGGCGCCTTCTTTGGGCATATGTCCTTTTTCATGAGCGCTCCAGTCGAAGGGTACTGACTGGCCGCGTCGGACCTGTACTCGCACTGTGCCGAGTACCCGCCACTTTTCGGTGGCGATCCGTCCATTGAGCATGTCGTTGGTGATATCGGTGCGTTTGCGAAGGAGTCCGGCGCGGGGCAGACATTCATACCAGGAGGTTTTACCGTTGTTGCTCAAGCGCAGAAGTAATCCCATACGCAGCCGCAAAGGCATGGTGAGCGAGGCGGTTTCCTGATCCGCTTCCAGACCCTTTGTCGCGTTTCTCAATGTGTAGATTTTCGTCTCGCCATATTCAATGGCTTGAAGATCATCGTGAGGCAGGCAGGAAAATAAATGCGTCAGCAGGGTTTTATAGGCGGCTTTGGTGGCGGTCAGCCAGGCCTGGTACTGGGTTTCGAACAGCTTGTTGACGTCCGGCAGCTTCCTGTCCCGGATGTCAGGCGGAATCCAGGAGGCGGTCGTGTGCATGGCACCGTCGGCGTCCAGACGGAAGGTGGCGGTGGTGGTCGTTTCACCATCGGTTTGGGTAATCAGCCAGTTTTCATTGGCGTGTTTTTTCCACATGTAGACATCGCGAAAGGACTCTCGCTTTTGTTTGAGGTCAGGCACTTGCCTGGACCCGCCGCCACTTGCGGGTCCGTGGTATCTGACCAGTTTTCGACCGTCAGTGGTAAATTCCTGATTTCCGAAAATTTTCCTTATTTCCTGATCGGCCATATCCGGCCTTTTTGGCGGATCGATACCCATCTGTAGAATGGCGTCTGTCAACTTGGTGGATTGTTGGTCCAGCGCCTCCACCGCGCGCTGTTGTGTTGCTTCGCTGTAAGAGGCGTGAATGTCCTCCTGCACAATGCCGTTGGCAATGGCCCAGTCCATTGTCGGGGGGATCCGGGACCAGGCGATCAGTTCCCGCTCCTGATCGGTGGCGGTTTCGAGCTCCCGGAGGGGAAAGTCCACCAGTTGCTGGAAAGTCATGTGGGGTACCCGATAAGGTTCGATGACTTCGGCAAGATTGAGTCCGTGGACGAAGTTCACCCACACCGGGGAGCTTTTGTAGGCCAGATCGTCAGGTACGTCGAATCGGTGAAAGTCGCCGGGAAACTCGAACCGGTACAGGGCGGCCAACAAGATTGCTTCGACAGGAGATGAAGCTCGCCCGCTTTCCTGAAGATGAGTTTCGAACTCGCCCCAGATGGCTTGATAACTTTTTCCATAATTGGACCGTTTGTGCCATTGATAACCGGCGATATCTCTTGTTGCGCCGGTGTCTTGTCGTTCCCACAAGCGTATGGCCCTGCTCAGCAACTTGAAGCGTACGAGCGGGGAGGTTTCTTCTCCGGGGTTGCGGCCATACCAGCCGAGTTTTTCCAATAGCGACTGCGCCAGTCGGTTGGCGTCGGTCGATTGCAATATTTTCTCCAGATACACCGTGGGTTTCGGTCGAACATCCACGACGTTCGTCTCTGAGGGGATGCTTTTTACAAGGTGACCGATCAGAGACGTTTCGGCCGCCGGAAGAAATTCGCGAACGGCGTCATTTATTTTCGATTCGGTGAGACTGGCAAGCAGAGTTTCGAAAGAAGCAGATTGAGGCCTGTCAATAAGTGCCTTGCGCTCTGGCTTGCTGGTAGCACAGGCCAGTTCGTCGATATCGATGCCACTTTCCAGTTGCAGGGCGTGCCGGGCCCGTTTTTCATCCAGGGTATCAAGTCTGGACTGGTGCATGGCCTCGTCGGTTCTATCCCAGGGCGCCAGGCCGTAATACGCCGCCAAATGGGCGAGGCTGAAGTAACCCGCTGACGTATCGGGCAAATCTGTGGCGGCGGGGGGCTTTTTCTTCTCATCCATGTACAGCGGCGAGAACGGGCGCGTTTTCATGAATCTATCGGTCAGTGCCGTCGGAGTTGCGGGGGAGTCTCGCAAATGCTCCAGCAACTGACTGTATTCCTCCTGCAAAGCCTTGTGGCGTGTCGCGCAGGAGGGCGTGTCACTCGACATTTCACTGACGGAAGTCAATGGCGTCTGCATGGTTGATTGTCCTTCTGAAATTAAGTGCGTCCTTGTGAATTCATTCCCGTTGGAAGGAGGAAACCTGTTTGCAGTAGAGCATTTCGAGTCCATTGCGCAGTGGTACATAGGTATTGCGGGGGATAAGTCGTGCAAGGTTTCAGACTTGCCTATAACCGCAAGCCCACCTAGGCTCGTTGTAGCGATTTCGTCCGGACGACGAGTGGGCGCTGCTCATGCAAGGAATCCAATGAAACAAAAGCGGACTCTCGGAACGCCTCGGTTGCTGGGCATCGTCTGGCCATTCATTGCCGTTGTGTTGTTTCAGGCCTTGCTGGGCGGCGTGAGTCTTTACGTCCTGTCGGCCGTTCGCGGTTATGTGGCAGGCGAGAGCCTCTGGTCCAAGGGGCAGAAAGACGCGATCTATTACCTCAATCTGTATGCCGACAGCCGTGACGAGGCGATTTATCTCAAATACCAGAACGCGATTGCCGTGCCACAGGGCGGCCATCAGTTGCGTCTGGCTCTGGACAGGCAACCGCCCGACCTGCAAGCGGCGCGCGAGGGCATCCTGAAGGGCGGTAACCACCCGGACGATGTCTCCAGCCTGATCTGGCTGTACCTGAACTTCCGCCACTTCAGCTATCTGGAAACCGCCATCGACCGCTGGACACAGGGTGACGCCTATCTGGTGGAGCTCGATGACGTGGCGCAGGAGATGCACCGGCGGATCACGGCCAATGCCGCCACCGATGGCGATATCCGGCGCTGGAAGGACCGGATTTTTGCGATCAACGATGGCGTGACGCCCGCCGCCAAGGCCTTCAGCGACGCCCTGGGCGAAGGCTCGAGGGTAATCCTGCGCCTGCTGCTGTTCACCAACCTTGCCACGGCGCTGGGCCTGATCGTCCTGGCGCTGTTGCGCACCCGCAAGCTGCTCAAACAGCGGCATGCCTTTGCCGAGGCCCTGCAACTGGAAAAGGACCGGGCCCATATCACCCTGCAATCGATTGGCGACGGGGTGATCACCACCGATGTGAGCGGCGCCATCGAATACATGAACCCGGCCGCCGAAGCCTTGACCCACTGGAAGGCTGAGCAGGCAGCGGGTCTGCCGCTGGCGGCGTTGTTCAACTTGCTGGATGACAACGCCCAGACCGAAGGGCTGACCCTGATCGAACACATTCTGAGTGGCCAGCTCAGCGGTGGCAGCGAGCACTCGAAACTGATCCAGCGGCTGGATGGCAGCACCGTTTCAGTGACCTTGGTCGGCGCTCCGATCCGCAATGCGGGCAAGGTCAGCGGGACGGTGCTGGTGCTGCATGACATGACCCAGGAGCGGCAATACATCGCCAATCTGGCGTGGCAGGCGACCCATGATGCATTGACCGGCCTGGCCAACCGCCGCGAGTTCGAATATCGCCTCGAACAGGCTTTGCACAATCTGACCCGGCAACCGGGGCGGCACGCGCTGATGTTCCTCGATCTCGATCAGTTCAAACTGGTCAACGACACCTGCGGGCATGCGGCGGGCGATGAGTTGCTGCGGCATATCTGTGCGTTGCTGCAATCCGGCCTGCGCGAGGGCGACACGCTGGCGCGGCTGGGGGGTGATGAGTTCGGCATCCTGCTGGAGAACTGCGCGCCGGAGGCAGCCGAGAAGATCGCCGAGGGGCTGCGTCAGACGGTGCAGAACCTGCATTTTGTCTGGAAGGGGCGGCCGTTCCTGACCACCGTCAGCATTGGTCTGGTGCATGTGGCGCAAACCCCGACGACCCTTGAAACCTCGCTGCGGGCGGCGGATATGGCCTGCTACATGGCCAAGGAAAAGGGCCGCAACCGGGTGCAGGTCTACCATGCCGACGATTCGGAGCTGTCCCTGCGTTTCGGCGAGATGGCCTGGGTGCAGCGCCTGCACATGGCCCTGGAGGAAAACCGCTTCTGTCTCTATGCCCAGGAAATCGCCCCGTTGGGTTCGGTGGCCGGTGGCGCGGGTGGGCACATTGAAATTCTGCTGCGCCTGCATGACGAGGCGGGCCGGATGATTCTGCCGGACAGCTTCATACCGGCTGCCGAGCGTTACGGTTTGATGACTTCGCTGGACCGCTGGGTTGTGCAGAATGTATTTAAGGTAATTGCTCAATGTATTAACGAAGAGTGCGAACAGCCTTTGGCAATGTGTGCGATTAATCTTTCAGGCATTACTATCGGAGATGACGCGTTCTTGCACTTTCTACGGGAACAGTTTGATAACTATTCTGTTCCGCCTGAAATGATTTGTTTTGAAATTACAGAAACCAGCGCCATTGCAAATCTTGGCAGCGCCATCCGATTTATTAATGAACTCAAAGGCTTGGGTTGTTACTTTTCGCTGGATGATTTTTGCGCCGGAATGTCTTCATTCGCTTATTTGAAACATTTACCTGTAGACTTCCTGAAGATCGACGGGAGTTTCGTAAAGGATATGCTGGACGACCCGATTAACCGCGCTATGGTCGAAGTGATCAACCACATCGGGCATGTCATGGGTAAGCAGACAATTGCGGAGTTTGTCGAAACAGCCCAGATCGAGCAGGCATTGCTTGAAATCGGCGTGGATTACGCTCAGGGTTATGTCATCGAACGCCCGCAGTTGTTTACCTGCGACAGTTTGCAAAGTCGGCCCGCCAGACCGCAGCCGCTGTTGTTCAAGGCGCCTGGCACGTTCCGTTGAAGTCTCTTGCCGATCCTTACAATCACAAATCAAAAGGAGCCGAACAGTGATCGACACATTCAACCGAACCGGACCACTCATGGAAGCTGCAAGTTATCCTGCCTGGGCACAACAGTTGATCCAGGATTGCAGCGAGAGCAAACGCCGGGTTGTCGAACATGAACTTTACCTGCGCATGCGTGATAACAAGCTCAGCGCCAGGACCATGCGCCAGTACCTGATCGGGGGCTGGCCCGTCGTTGAGCAGTTTGCGTTGTACATGGCGCAGAATCTCACTAAAACCAAATTCGCCCGTCACCCCGGGGAAGACATGGCGCGGCGCTGGCTGATGCGCAACATCCGCGTCGAACTCAACCATGCCGATTACTGGGTGAACTGGAGTCGAGCCCACGGTGTAAGTCTGGAGGACCTGCAGGCCCAGCAAGTGCCGCCGGAGTTGCACGCCCTGAGTCATTGGTGCTGGCACACCAGTTCGGCGGATTCGCTGATCGTGGCCATTGCCGCTACCAACTATGCAATCGAAGGCGCGACCGGGGAGTGGTCGGCGCTGGTCTGTTCGACAGGTGTGTATGCCGCCGCGTTCCCCGAAGAGGATCGCAAGCGGGCGATGAAGTGGCTGAAGATGCATGCCCAGTACGATGACGCCCACCCCTGGGAGGCGCTGGAAATCATCTGCACCCTGGCCGGCATGAACCCGAGCAAAGCCTTGCAGACCGAGCTGCGCCAGGCTGTATGCAAGAGCTACGACTACATGTACCTGTTCCTTGAGCGCTGCATGCAGCTGGAGCTTACGGAGCGGGTGCTGGTCGGGCGCGAGCGGCGGGCGCTGGTCGAGAGCTAGTACGACGACCTCAATGAAAAACGGGAGCCCATGTGCTCCCGTTCTTGTTTGGCAGAGTCAGTTCAGCCGGCCATTGTCAGGCGATTGCGCCCCTCGCGCTTGGCCACGTACAACGCGCTGTCGGCCCGGCGCAGCAGGCTGTCGGCGGACTCGCCCGGCAGCAGGGTCGAGCAGCCAAGGCTCACGGTCAGTTCGATCAACTGGCCATCGGCGTAATAGTCCTGGGCCTGTGCTGCATACCGCAGGCGTTCGCCGACCATCGCGGCGGCTTCGCGGCTGGTGTTGGACAGCAGAATCAAAAACTCTTCCCCGCCATAACGAAACACCATGTCGACGTTGCGCAACTGATCCTTGATCGAGGCTGCGACAGCTTTGAGCACTTCATCGCCGGCCGTGTGACCATGGCTGTCGTTGACCTGCTTGAAATGATCGATGTCCAGCATCAGCAGTGACAGCGGTTGCAGGTGGCGACGGGACATCTCGATTTCCCGCTGCAGGGTCTGCTCCATGGCGATGCGGTTGCCGGCGCCGGTCAATGGATCGCGCAGGGCGGTCTGCGTCGCAACGCGGTAGAGCAGTGCGTTGCGCATCGGGTACAGCAGGGACGACAGGAGCGATTCCAGATTGCCCAGTTCCTGCTCGCTGAAGCGCTGGTTGCGGCGGAACACCAACTCGCCCATGTGCTCGCCATCGTGGCTGAGGCTGTAGCTGGCCGAGTGATGACCGCGGGCACCGAACTCCAGGCGCAGGTCACTGCCGTTGTGCACATAGCTCAAGGCATCGAGCGGTACCAGGCGCTGAACTTCGCGGAAAAACAGACCCAGGATGCGTTGAGGCTCAAGGCTGGTTTGCAGTTGCAGGCTCATTTGCTGGCGCAATTGCGCCAGGCTGACAGGTCGCTGCAGCAGCGGAGGCAGCTGACCAAAGCCCAGGCGTTGCAATTTGGCACTGTCGAAGTCAATTGCAGTGGTCTGGGAGGGTGATTTCATATGGCGTGAGCCCCTAAGCAGTAAGTCTGTCTTACAGGCTGGGTGAGAGCGGCTATGGGCTGCGCGTCATACTGATCCATCAGTCCCGTAGGACATTTGGCACAAGTTTAGTCTGCCCGATGACGATTAGTCAGCTATCGAAATCAGGCCTTGCCCGACTGCCTTCACTCGGCGTGCTTTGAGGGAATGTAGAGCGAAAGTCGTGCCACTCAGTTCAGGTTTTATTAAAACCTTTGTGAATCAAAGAGTTGAATTTATAGCTTGAAATTGAGTGGTGGTAATTTGACTGAAAAGGGTCTGCGCAAAGCGGCAAATGTATGCCGCGACGGGAATCCGCCGCGGCAACAAAAGCGACGTATGGCATTACTGGGCGTTGAATGCCTGGCCGTTGATGCCTGTGCTGTCCGGACCCATCAGGTACAGATAGACCGGCATGATCTCTTCCGGCGTCGGGTTGTTCAGCGGGTTTTCCCCCGGATACGCCTGGGCGCGCATGCTGGTGCGGGTGCCGCCCGGGTTGATGCTGTTGGAGCGTACCGGTGCCACGCCGTCGACTTCGTCGGCCAGAGTCTGCATCAGGCCTTCAGTGGCGAACTTCGACACGCCATAGGCGCCCCAGTAAGCACGGCCCTTGCGCCCGACGCTGCTGGAGGTGAACACCACCGAGGCGTCCTGCGACAGTTTGAGCAGCGGCAGCAGGGTGCTGGTCAGCATGAACATCGCGTTGATGTTGACCTGCATGACGCGCATGAAGTTTTCACCGGACAACTGCTCGATCGGCGTACGCGGACCAATGATCGAGGCGTTGTGCAGCAGGCCGTCGAGATGGCCGAATTCGGATTCGATCATCGCCGCCAGCTCATCGTATTGATGGGGCAGGGCGGTTTCGAGGTTGAACGGGATCACCGCCGGCTGCGGATGTCCGGCCGCTTCGATCTCGTCGTAGACCTGGGTCAGGTTGGCTTCGGTCTTGCCCAGCAGCAGCACGGTCGCGCCGTGGGCCGCGTAGGTTTTCGCGGCGGCGGCGCCGATGCCGCGCCCGGCACCGGTGACCAGAATGACCCGATCCTTGAGCAATTCGGGGCGAGCGGAGTAATCAAACATAAAAAACCTCTAATCCATTAACTTCTGATCGTTCCCACGACCGGCATGGGAATGGAGCGGGCCCGAATCAGCAACTGCACAGAGCGTTATCGATCACCTTGCGCAACTCCTGCGGATGATCCACCACCACGTCCGCGCCCCAGTGTCGCGGATTGTCGTCCGGGTGAATGTAGCCATAGGTCACGGCGGCAGTCTTGGTGCCCGCGTCACGGCCGGATTCGATATCGCGCAGATCATCGCCGACAAACAGAACGGTCGACGGATCCAGATCAAGCATCTTGCAGGCTAGCTCCAGCATCTCGGGATCCGGTTTGCTGTTTTTCACGTGATCCGGGCAGATCAGCAGGGCCGAGCGTTCGGCCAGCCCCAGTTGCTGCATGATCGGCTCGGCGAAGCGCAGCGGCTTGTTGGTCACCACGCCCCAGATGAGGTTGGCTTTCTCGATGTCGGCCAGCAATTCGCCCATGCCGTCGAACAGCTTGCTGTGTACGGCGCAGCCGGCGAGGTAGCGCTCGAGGAACTCCAGGCGCAATTCCTCGAAGCCCGGCGACTCCGGATCCATCGAGAACGTCACCGCGACCATGGCCTTGGCGCCGCCGGAGATTTCGTCGCGAATGTGTTTGTCGTTCATTGGCGGCAAACCGCGATCCGCGCGCATCGCCTGACAAATCGCGATGAAGTCCGGCGCGGTGTCGAGCAGAGTGCCGTCCATGTCGAAAAGGACTGCTCTGATGGCCATCGGCTTACTCCTCGCGCAGGGTCTGGATCATGTAGTTGACGTCCACGTCCGCCGCCAGCTTGTAGTGCTTGGTCAGCGGGTTGTAGGTCAGGCCGATGATGTCCTTGACGGTCAGGCCGGCCATGCGGCTCCAGGCGCCGAGTTCGGACGGGCGGATGAATTTCTTGAAGTCGTGGGTGCCGCGCGGCAGCAGCTTCATGATGTATTCGGCGCCGACGATAGCGAACAGGTACGCCTTCGGGTTGCGGTTGATGGTGGAGAAGAACACCTGGCCGCCAGGCTTGACCATGCGGAAGCAGGCGCGGATCACCGAGGATGGATCCGGTACGTGTTCGAGCATTTCCAGGCAGGTGACGACGTCGAACTGCTCGGGCATTTCTTCGGCCAGGGCTTCGGCGGTGATCTGCCGGTACTCGACGTTCACGCCGGATTCCAGCTGATGCAGTTGCGCGACCGCCAGCGGCGCTTCGCCCATGTCGATGCCGGTCACGGTCGCGCCGCGCTGGGCCATGGCTTCGCTGAGGATGCCACCGCCGCAACCGACGTCGAGGACCTTCTTGCCGGCCAGGTTGACGCGCTCGTCAATCCAGTTGACCCGCAGCGGGTTGATGTCGTGCAGCGGTTTGAACTCGCTTTCGCGGTCCCACCAGCGATGGGCCAGGGCTTCGAATTTGGCGATTTCGGCGTGGTCGACGTTGCTCATGATTCAATCCTCTAAAACTTGAAAAAGGCTGTAGCCCCGGAGTTTGAGCCGGGGTGTTTACGATTCGGTGTGACCGCTGATGCGTCGGCCCCAGGCCCGGGCGGTTTCGCCGAGCTGTTGTTCGTCCAGGCGCGTCAGTCGGCGGTCGTCGAGCAGCTGCTTGCCGGCGACCCACAGGTGTTTCACGCAGTCCCGGCCGGTGGCGTAAATAAGTTGCGAGACCGGGTCATAGACCGGTTGCTGGGCCAGGCCGGACAGATCGAATGCGACAATGTCCGCAGCCTTGCCGAGTTCCAGGGAGCCGGTCTCGGCTTCGATCCCCAAGGCCCGCGCGCCGTTCAGCGTCGCCATGCGCAGCGCCCGGTGGGCGTCCAGCGCGGTGGCGGAACCGGCGACAGCTTTGGCCAGCAGCGCAGCGGTGCGGGTTTCACCCAGCAGGTCCAGATCATTGTTGCTCGCCGCGCCATCGGTGCCGACCGCCACGTTGACCCCGGCCTGCCACAAGCGCTCAACGGGGCAGAAGCCGCTGGCCAGTTTCAGGTTCGACTCCGGGCAGTGGATCACGCTGGTGTTGCTTTCTACCAGCAACGCCAGGTCATCATCGCTGATCTGCGTCATGTGCACGGCCTGGAAGCGCGGGCCGAGCAGGCCCAGTCGGCCGAGGCGGGCCAGCGGGCGTTCGCCGTGCTGTTCGACCGCTTGCTGCACTTCGAAGGCGGTTTCGTGGACGTGCATGTGGATCGAGGCGTCCAGCTCTTCGGCGATCACGCGGATTTTTTCCAGGTTCTCATCGCCGACGGTGTAGGGTGCATGAGGGCCGAAAGTGATCTTGATGCGTTCATGATGCTTCAGGTCGCCGAACAGTTCGACACCCTGACGAATGGCTTCATCGGCGCTGGCGGCGCCCGGAATCGGGAAATCGAGGATCGGAATGGCGATCTGCGCACGGATTCCGCTGTTGTGCACGCGCTCGCTGGCAACCTTCGGGAAGAAATACATGTCCGAAAAACAGGTGATGCCACCTTTTATCTGCTCGGCGATGGCCAGGTCGGTGCCGTCACGCACGAAATCTTCATCGACCCATTTGCCCTCGGCCGGCCAGATATGGTTTTCCAGCCAGGTCATCAATGGCAGATCGTCGGCGAGGCCGCGGAACAGGGTCATGGCGGCATGGCCGTGAGCATTGATCAGGCCGGGGGCGAGCAGAACGTCCGGCAATTCGCGGACTTCGGCGGCGTTACACTTCAAGGCTTCGGCGCGCGGGCCGATGAACACGATGCGACCGTCGCGGATGCCCAGGCCATGCTCCTTGAGCACAACGCCTGCGGGTTCGACGGGTACCAGCCAGGTCGGCAGCAATAATAAGTCGAGCGCAATGGCAGGTTTCGGCATCGAGGGTCGGTTCCAGTGCTTTTGTAAAGGATGGCGAAGTATACCCGAGCGTCTTCGCGGGGGGATCGCTATAATCGGCGGCTTTTGTTCATGAGTGCGGGGTGAGGGATGCGCGATCGACTGTTGGCTGCGGAGAAAGTGAAGGCCATCGATTGGCGTGATGGCGCGCTCCACCTGCTGGATCAGCGCGTTTTGCCGTTCGAGGAAAACTGGATCGCCTACACCAGCGCCGCCGGCGTGGCCGAAGCGATTCGCTCGATGGTGGTGCGCGGTGCGCCGGCCATCGGCATCAGTGCGGCGTATGGCATCGTGTTGGCGGCTCGTGCCCGGATTGCCGAAGGTGGCGAATGGTATGCCGCGCTGGAAGAGGATTTCATGTTGCTGGCCGATTCCCGTCCGACGGCGGTCAACCTGTTCTGGGCATTGAACCGCATGCACGACCGGCTGGATCGCCTGAAGGACAACGCCGATCCGCTGGAGGCGCTCGAAGCCGAGGCCATTGCCATTCATGAAAGTGATCGCGAAGCCAATCTGACCATGGCCCAGCTCGGCGTCGACCTGATCCGCAAACATCAGGGCAACGCACAGGCGATTCTGACCCACTGCAATACCGGTGCCCTGGCCACCGGCGGTTTCGGCACGGCGCTCGGGGTGATCCGCGCCGCGTTTATCGAGGGCATGGTCGAGCGTGTCTACGCCGACGAAACCCGTCCGTGGCTGCAAGGCTCGCGCCTGACCGCATGGGAACTGGCCAACGAAGGCATTCCGGTGACACTCAACGCTGACTCCGCCGCTGCGCACATCATGAAAACCAAGGGCGTGACCTGGGTGATCGTAGGTGCCGACCGGATCACCGCCAACGGTGACGTAGCGAACAAGATCGGCACCTATCAGCTGGCGGTCAACGCCATGCACCACGGCGTGCGCTTCATGGTGGTGGCGCCGAGTTCGACCATCGACATGAATCTGGCCAGCGGTGATGACATCCCGATCGAAGAGCGCGACGGTGCCGAATTGCTGGAAGTCGGCGGCAAGCGTGTCGGGGCAGACGTGGAGGCGTTCAACCCGGTGTTCGACGTGACACCGGCGGACCTGATCGATGCGATCGTCACCGAAAAAGGCATCGTCGAGCGCCCGGACACCGCGAAGATGGCGCAGTTGATGTGCCGCAAGCGCTTGCATTGATTGGCTTGATGTTCGCGTTGTCCTCTTCGCGAGCAGGCTCGCTCCCACAGGTTTTGTGATCGCCACAGAACCTTGTGGTAGCGAGCCTGCTCGCGATGGGGCCTTGAAAGTCAATAAACATCCGCAATTTCGTCTCGAAATTTGCATTCGGAGAAGCTCTGAGCCTCTCTCGTCCCCGTTAAGCCTGTCATCGGTCATCTAACTATGCTCCATGCGCATCTGGGGGATAGGTGCGTGGCGGCTCTTGTGATAACATCCGGCGTTTTCCGAGGCAGTCCCACGGGGTTGTCTTCACTGCGCAAATCCAGGGTCAACTTGTCGATTTGTCGTAAGTCGGCGCATGGCACTCGGCCTGCATCGACGAGCTTCGTGCGTCCCCTATGGATATGGCGAAGTTTCACCAGAAAAAGGAATCAGGCTTCTCATGGGCGAACTGGCCAAAGAAATCCTCCCGGTCAATATCGAAGACGAGCTGAAACAGTCCTATCTCGATTACGCGATGAGCGTGATCGTCGGCCGTGCACTGCCGGATGCGCGCGATGGCTTGAAGCCCGTGCACCGTCGCGTGCTGTTCGCGATGAGCGAGCTGGGCAACGACTTCAACAAGCCGTACAAGAAATCTGCCCGTGTCGTCGGTGACGTGATCGGTAAGTATCACCCGCACGGTGATACCGCGGTGTACGACACCATCGTTCGTATGGCGCAGCCATTCTCGCTGCGCTACCTGCTGGTGGACGGTCAGGGCAACTTCGGTTCGGTGGACGGCGACAACGCCGCAGCCATGCGATACACCGAAGTGCGCATGACCAAGCTGGCGCACGAGCTGCTGGCCGACCTGCACAAGGAAACCGTGGACTGGGTGCCGAACTACGACGGCACCGAACTGATCCCGGCGGTCATGCCGACCCGCGTGCCGAACCTGCTGGTCAACGGTTCCAGCGGTATCGCCGTGGGCATGGCGACCAACATTCCGCCGCACAACCTCGGTGAAGTCATCGACGGTTGCCTGGCGCTCATCGACAACCCCGAGCTGACCGTCGATGAACTGATGCAATACATCCCCGGTCCGGACTTCCCGACCGCTGCGATCATCAACGGTCGCGCCGGCATCATCGAAGCCTACCGCACCGGCCGTGGTCGCATTTACATGCGCGCCCGCTCGATCATCGAAGACATCGACAAGGTCGGTGGCCGTCAGCAGATCGTCATCACCGAACTGCCTTACCAGCTGAACAAGGCGCGTCTGATCGAGAAGATCGCCGAGCTGGTAAAAGAGAAAAAACTCGAAGGTATCACCGAACTGCGCGACGAGTCCGACAAGGACGGTATGCGCGTCGTGATCGAGCTGCGTCGCGGCGAAGTGCCTGAGGTGATCCTCAACAACCTCTACGCCCAGACCCAGCTGCAGTCGGTATTCGGCATCAACATCGTGGCACTGATCGACGGCCGTCCGCGGATCCTGAACCTCAAGGATCTGCTGGAAGCCTTCGTCCGTCACCGTCGTGAAGTGGTTACCCGCCGTACCGTATTCGAACTGCGCAAGGCCCGCGAGCGTGGCCATATCCTCGAAGGCCAGGCTGTCGCCCTGTCGAACATCGACCCGGTGATCGCGCTGATCAAGGCCTCGCCGACCCCGTCGGAAGCGAAAGAAGCACTGGTCAGCACGCCGTGGGAATCCAGTGCAGTGATGACCATGGTCGAGCGCGCCGGTGCCGATTCGTGCCGTCCGGAAAACCTCGATCCGCAATACGGTCTGCGCGACGGCAAGTACTTCCTGTCGCCTGAACAGGCGCAAGCCATTCTGGAACTGCGTCTGCACCGCCTGACCGGCCTGGAGCACGAAAAGCTGCTGGCCGAGTATCAAGAGATCCTCAACCAGATCGGCGAGCTGATCCGCATCCTCAACAGCGCCACGCGCCTGATGGAAGTGATCCGCGAAGAGCTGGAAGTGATCCGCGCCGAATACGGCGACGTGCGCCGCACCGAGATTCTCGATGCGCGCCTCGACCTGACCCTGGGCGACATGATCCCGGAAGAAGAGCGCGTCGTGACCATCTCCCACGGCGGTTATGCCAAGACCCAGCCGCTGGCTGCGTACCAGGCCCAGCGTCGTGGCGGTAAAGGCAAGTCGGCCACCGGCGTGAAGGATGAGGACTACATCGCTCACCTGCTGGTCGCCAACAGTCACACCACACTGCTGCTGTTCTCCAGCAAGGGCAAGGTGTACTGGCTCAAGACCTACGAAATTCCGGAAGCGTCCCGCGCTGCCCGTGGTCGTCCGCTGGTCAACCTGCTGCCGCTGGACGACGGTGAATACATCACCACCATGCTGCCGGTCGATCTCGAAGCCATGAAGCGTCAGGCCGATGAAGAAGAAGCCGAAGGCGCCGAGGCAGATGTAGAAGACATCGAAAACAGCAACGAAACCGAAGAAGAGCGCCGCGCGCGCATCAAGGCTGCCGACCGCAAGAAGGCACCGTTCATCTTCATGTCGACCGCCAACGGTACCGTCAAGAAGACCCCGCTGGTGGCCTTCAGTCGTCAGCGCAGCGTCGGTCTGATCGCGCTGGAGCTGGACGAGGGCGACATCCTGATCTCCGCTGCCATCACCGATGGCGAGCAGGAAATCATGCTGTTCTCCGACGGCGGCAAGGTGACTCGCTTCAAGGAATCCGAAGTCCGCGCCATGGGCCGTACTGCTCGCGGTGTGCGTGGCATGCGTCTGCCGGAAGGGCAGAAACTGATTTCCATGCTGATCCCGGAAGAGGGCAGCCAGATCCTGACGGCTTCCGAGCGTGGCTACGGCAAGCGCACGGCGATCACCGAGTTCCCTGAATACAAGCGTGGCGGCCAGGGCGTTATCGCCATGGTCAGCAACGAGCGTAACGGCCGTCTGGTCGGTGCGGTTCAGGTGCAGGACGGTGAAGAAATCATGCTGATTTCCGATCAGGGCACGCTGGTGCGTACCCGTGTCGACGAAGTCTCCAGCCTGGGTCGTAACACCCAGGGCGTGACCCTGATCAAGCTGGCCAAGGATGAAACCCTGGTCGGTCTGGAGCGGGTCCAGGAGCCGTCGGAAGTCGAGGGTGAAGAGTTTGAAGGTGAAGAAGGTGTCGAGCTGGAAGAGGGCGTGATCGGCGCCGAACCGGACGATGCGGTCGACAACCTGCAGGCGGACGCCGCAGACGAAGAAGAGTCGCAAGACTAACCAAATCGTAGCAGGGCAGAGTGTTTGCTCTGTCCGCTACCGTGATTGCATAGCGAGAGTGGATGTGAGCAAACGAGCCTTTAACTTCTGCGCAGGTCCCGCTGCGCTGCCTGAAGCTGTCCTGTTGCGTGCCCAGTCCGAGATGCTCGACTGGCACGGCAAGGGTCTGTCGGTCATGGAAATGAGCCATCGTAGCGACGACTACGTGGCCATCGCCGAAAAAGCCGAACAGGACCTGCGCGATCTGCTGTCCATCCCCTCCAACTACAAAGTGTTGTTCCTGCAGGGCGGCGCAAGCCAGCAGTTCGCCGAGATTCCGCTGAACCTGCTGCCCGAGAACGGCACTGCCGACTATGTCGAGACCGGCATCTGGTCGAAAAAAGCCATCGAGGAAGCGCGTCGTTTCGGCAACATCAACGTTGCTGCCAGCGCCAAGCCTTATGACTACCTGGCCATTCCTGGTCAGAACGAATGGAAGCTGACCCCGGGTGCGTCCTATCTGCACTATGCGTCCAACGAAACCATCGGCGGCCTGCAGTTCGACTGGGTTCCCGAGGCCGGTGACGTTCCGCTGGTGGTCGACATGTCCTCCGATATCCTCTCGCGTCCGATCGATGTGTCGCAGTACGGCCTGATCTACGCCGGCGCGCAGAAGAACATCGGCCCGAGCGGTCTGGTCGTAGTGATCGTCCGTGAAGACCTGTTGGGCCGTGCCCGCAGTTCGTGCCCGACCATGCTCGACTACAAGATCTCGGCCGACAACGGTTCGATGTACAACACCCCGGCCACCTATTCCTGGTACCTCTCGGGCCTCGTTTTCGAGTGGCTGAAGGAGCAGGGCGGTGTCGCCGCGATGGAGCAGCGCAACAAGGCGAAAAAAGACCGCCTGTATGGCTTCATCGACAACAGCGACTTCTACACCAACCCGATCAGCGTCAACGCCCGCTCCTGGATGAACGTGCCGTTCCGTCTGGCTGACGAGCGTCTGGACAAGGCTTTCCTGGCTGGCGCCGACGCCCGTGGCCTGCTCAACCTCAAGGGCCATCGTTCGGTCGGCGGCATGCGTGCCTCGATCTACAACGCTCTGGGCCTGGAGGCGGTTGAAGCGCTGGTTGGCTACATGGCTGAGTTCGAGAAGGAGCATTCCTGATGTCCGAGCAGGAACTCAAGGCGCTGCGCGTTCGCATCGACAACCTTGATGAGAAGATCCTCCAGCTGATCAGTGATCGCGCTCGCTGCGCCGAAGAGGTTGCCCGGGTCAAGATGGCCAGTCTGGCCGAAGGCGAGCAGCCGGTGTTCTATCGTCCCGAGCGTGAAGCGCAGGTCCTCAAGCGCGTGATGGAACGCAACAAGGGGCCATTGGGTAACGAAGAGATGGCGCGGCTGTTCCGCGAAATCATGTCTTCGTGCCTCGCCCTCGAGAACCCGCTGAAAGTGGCTTATCTCGGTCCGGAAGGCACCTTCACCCAGGCGGCGGCCATGAAGCACTTCGGTCACGCGGTGATCAGCAAACCGATGGCGGCGATCGATGAAGTGTTCCGTGAAGTGGCGGCCGGTGCGGTGAATTTTGGCGTGGTGCCGGTGGAGAACTCCACTGAAGGCGCGGTCAACCACACCCTCGACAGCTTCCTTGAGCACGACATGGTTATCTGTGGCGAAGTCGAGCTGCGGATTCACCATCATCTGCTGGTCGGTGAAAACACCAAGACCGACAGCATCAGCCGCATCTATTCCCACGCCCAGTCGCTGGCCCAGTGCCGCAAGTGGCTGGACGCCCATTATCCGAATGTCGAGCGCGTGGCGGTGTCCAGCAACGCCGAGGCGGCCAAGCGGGTCAAGGGTGAGTGGAATTCGGCAGCGATCGCCGGTGACATGGCGGCCGGACTGTATGGCCTGACCCGTCTGGCCGAGAAGATCGAGGATCGTCCGGACAACTCCACGCGCTTCCTGATGATCGGTAACCAGGAAGTTCCGCCGACCGGCGACGACAAGACGTCGATCATCGTGTCCATGAGCAACAAGCCCGGCGCGCTCCATGAGCTGCTGGTGCCGTTCCATGACAACGGGATCGACCTGACCCGGATCGAAACCCGTCCGTCGCGCAGCGGTAAATGGACCTACGTGTTCTTCATCGACTTCGTCGGCCATCACCGTGATCCGCTGATCAAAGGTGTACTGGAAAAGATCAGTCAGGAAGCAGTAGCACTCAAGGTGCTGGGTTCCTACCCGAAAGCAGTTCTCTAAGGGGCGGTAGCAAATGAGTGGCAACTTCCTCGCTCTGGCACAGCCGGGCGTGCAACAACTTTCGCCATACGTTCCGGGCAAGCCCGTGGACGAACTGGCTCGCGAGCTGGACCTGGATCCGGCAAGCATCGTCAAACTGGCGAGCAACGAAAACCCGCTGGGCGCGAGCCCGAAAGCGCTGGCCGCAATCCGCGAAGCGCTGGACGAGCTGACCCGTTATCCGGACGGCAACGGTTTTGCCCTGAAGTCCCTGCTGGCCGAGCGGTGCCGTGTCGAGCTGAACCAGGTGACCCTGGGCAACGGCTCCAACGACATTCTTGAGCTGGTGGCGCGCGCCTATCTGGCGCCGGGCCTGAATGCGGTCTTCAGCGAGCACGCGTTCGCGGTCTACCCTATCGCGACCCAGGCGGTCGGCGCCCAGGCGAAGGTCGTTCCGGCCAAGGATTGGGGGCATGACCTGCCGGCGATGCTGGCGGCCATCGACGCCAACACGCGCGTCGTGTTCATCGCCAACCCGAACAACCCGACCGGTACCTGGTTCGGCGCCGAAGCGCTGGACGAGTTCCTGCAGGACGTGCCTGAGCATGTGCTGGTGGTGCTGGACGAGGCCTACATCGAATACGCCGAAGGCAGTGATCTGCCGGATGGCCTGGACTTCCTCGCGGCTTACCCGAACCTGCTGGTCTCGCGCACCTTCTCCAAGGCTTATGGCCTGGCGGCGCTGCGTGTTGGCTATGGCTTGTCCACGCCGGTCGTGGCAGACGTGCTGAACCGTGTGCGCCAGCCGTTCAACGTCAACAGCCTGGCCCTGGCAGCCGCGTGTGCGGCGCTGAAGGACGAGGAGTATCTGGCGCAGAGCCGTCAGCTCAACGAGTCCGGCATGCAACAGCTGGAATCGGGTTTCCGCGAGCTGGGCCTGAGCTGGATTCCGTCCAAGGGCAACTTCATCTGCGTCGATCTTGGTCAGGTGGCGGCTCCGGTGTTCCAGGGGCTGCTGCGTGAAGGCGTGATCGTACGTCCGGTGGCCAACTACGGCATGCCGAACCACCTGCGGGTGACCATCGGTCTGCCGGCGGAAAACAGTCGCTTCCTCGAAGCGCTGCGCAAGGTTCTGGCTCGTGGGTGATGTCACTGCGCTGCAATCTGCTGCACCTATGATCGGGCGCCTGGTGGTGGTCGGTCTGGGGTTGATCGGTGGTTCGTTTGCCAAAGGCTTGCGTGAAAGCGGTGTGTGCCGCGAAGTGGTCGGGGTCGATCTCGACCCGCAATCACGCAAGCTGGCGGTCGAGTTGGGTGTGGTGGATCGCTGTGAAGACGATCTGGTGGCTGCCTGCCAGGGCGCAGACGTGATCCAGTTGGCGGTGCCGATCCTGGCCATGGAAAAAGTGCTGGCTCGCTTGGCCGGCATGGATCTGGGGCAGGCGATCCTGACGGATGTCGGCAGCGCCAAGGGCAATGTGGTACGCGCGGCGACCGAAGCGTTTGGCGGCATGCCGGCTCGCTTCGTGCCGGGCCATCCGATTGCCGGCTCCGAGCAGAGCGGGGTGGAAGCCTCCAATGCCGAGCTGTTTCGTCGTCACAAGGTGATTCTGACCCCGCTGGAGCAGACCGATCCGGCTGCGCTGGCGGTGGTTGATCGCTTGTGGCGCGAACTCGGTGCCGATGTCGAGCACATGCAGGTCGAGCGCCACGATGAAGTGCTGGCGGCGACCAGTCATTTGCCGCACCTGCTGGCCTTCGGTCTGGTCGATTCGCTGGCCAAGCGCAATGAAAACCTTGAGATCTTCCGTTACGCTGCGGGCGGTTTCCGTGATTTCACAAGAATCGCCGGAAGCGACCCGGTCATGTGGCATGACATCTTTCTCGCCAACCGCGAGGCTGTCCTGCGCACACTCGATACATTTCGCAGCGACCTCGACGC
Source organism: Pseudomonas sp. UV AK001 (assembly GCF_046097675.1). Lineage (NCBI taxonomy): Bacteria > Pseudomonadati > Pseudomonadota > Gammaproteobacteria > Pseudomonadales > Pseudomonadaceae > Pseudomonas > Pseudomonas sp. UV AK001. The sequence continues at coordinate 176,695 of NZ_JBJUVZ010000007.1, read as the reverse complement.
CTTGCGCGACGCGGTCGATGCAGGGGATGGGCACCAATTGTTGGGCGTCTTCACGCGCGCCCGGGTTGCCCGCGAGCATTTCAGTAAAATCCTGGCCCGCAGGGCCTATGTGGACGCTATGAATTCCAACGATCTGATCTTCCTGGCTCAACCTGGTGGCCGCCTGTCCGGTCGGATTCGCGTACCGGGTGACAAATCGATTTCCCACCGTTCGATCATGCTCGGCTCCCTGGCTGAAGGTGTCACCGAAGTCGAAGGCTTCCTCGAGGGCGAAGACGCCCTGGCGACCTTGCAGGCGTTCCGCGACATGGGCGTGGTCATCGAAGGCCCGCATCACGGCCGCGTGACCATCCACGGTGTCGGCCTGCACGGCCTGAAGCCTGCGCCGGGCCCGATCTATCTGGGCAACTCCGGCACTTCGATGCGCCTGCTGTCCGGCCTGCTGGCCGCGCAGGACTTCGACAGCACCTTGACCGGTGACGCTTCGCTGTCCAAGCGCCCGATGAACCGTGTGGCCAACCCGCTGCGGGAAATGGGCGCCGTGATCGAAACCGCTGCCGACGGTCGTCCGCCGATGACCATTCGTGGCGGTCACAAGCTCAAGGGCCTGACCTACACCATGCCGATGGCCAGTGCCCAGGTGAAATCCTGCCTGCTGCTGGCGGGCCTGTATGCTGAAGGCAAGACCACCGTCACCGAGCCGGCTCCGACTCGCGACCATACCGAGCGCATGTTGCGCGGCTTCGGTTATTCGGTGGGCGTCAACGGTGCGACGGCATCGGTCGAGTCCGGTGGCAAGCTGACTGCGACCCACATTGAAGTGCCGGGCGACATCTCGTCTTCGGCGTTCTTCCTGGTGGCGGCGTCGATCGCCGAGGGTTCGGAACTGGTGCTCGAGCACGTCGGCATCAACCCGACCCGTACCGGTGTGATCGACATCCTGCGCCTGATGGGTGCCGACATCACCCTGGAAAACCAGCGTGAAGTGGGTGGCGAGCCAGTTGCCGATTTGCGCGTGCGAGCAGCTAAACTCAAAGGTATCGAGATTCCGGAAGCGCTGGTTCCTCTGGCCATCGACGAGTTCCCGGTACTGTTCGTGGCGGCAGCCTGTGCCGAAGGGCGTACGGTGCTGACCGGCGCCGAAGAGCTGCGGGTCAAGGAGTCGGATCGTATCCAGGTCATGGCGGACGGTTTGCTGGCGCTGGGCGTCAAGTGCGAACCGACTCCGGACGGCATCATCATCGACGGCGGCCAGATCGGCGGCGGCGAAGTGCATGGTCATGGCGATCACCGTATCGCGATGGCTTTCAGTGTGGCCTCGTTGCGCGCCACTGCACCGATCCGCATCCATGATTGTGCCAACGTCGCAACATCGTTCCCGAACTTCCTGGCGTTGTGCGCGCAGGTTGGCATTCGTGTGGCGCAAGAGGCTCAGTCGTGAACAACATTGCTCCGGTCATCACCATCGATGGGCCAAGCGGCTCGGGCAAAGGCACCGTAGCCGGGATTCTGGCCAAGCGTCTGGGCTGGAACCTGCTGGATTCCGGCGCGCTGTATCGCTTGCTGGCGTTTGCAGCGCACAACCATGGTGTCGACCTGACCAATGAAGAGCTGTTGAAGAAGCTGGCCGCTCATCTGGATGTGCAGTTTATCGCGGCGACCGACGGTCAGTTGCAGCGCATCATTCTGGAAGGTGATGAAGTCAGCGATGTCATCCGCACCGAGAGCGTCGGTTCTGGCGCTTCTCAGGTGGCTGCGTTGCCGGCTGTGCGCGAGGCGCTGCTGCAGCGCCAGCGCGCGTTCCAGGAAACACCCGGCCTGGTGGCCGATGGTCGTGACATGGGCACGGTGGTATTTCCGAATGCGCCGCTGAAGATTTTCCTGACCGCCAGTGCCGAGGAGCGGGCGCGCCGTCGATATTTGCAGTTGAAGGGCAAAGTCGAGGGTGTTAGTCTGTCGAGTCTGCTAGATGAGATCCGTGCGCGTGACGAGCGCGATACCCAGCGAGCGGTGGCCCCGCTCAAACCGGCGGCCGACGCCATACAGCTGGATTCCACGGAGTTGTCCATCGATCAGGTGCTGGAACGCATCATGAGCGAGATCGCCATTCGCGATATCGCCGGGTGACCAGGAAGGCCGCAGGGGACCAGTCATAGTCCTGCGGTGGCTTCCTTTAAATGAAACTGACCCGCATCGTCTGGGATGTGGAGACGGGCGTATTTTTCGCCCTAATCAACAGGAATTAAAATGAGCGAAAGCTTTGCGGAACTCTTTGAAGAAAGCCTAAAGACCCTGAACCTTCAGGCAGGCTCCATCATCACCGGTGTTATCGTTGATATCGATTACCAAGCTCGCTGGGTAACTGTTCACGCTGGCCTGAAGTCCGAAGCACTGATCCCTCTGGAGCAGTTCTACAACGACGCTGGCGAACTGAACATCAACGTCGGTGACGAAGTTCACGTTGCTCTGGACTCGGTTGAAGACGGTTTCGGTGAAACCAAGCTGTCCCGTGAAAAAGCCAAGCGCGCTGAATGCTGGATCGTTCTGGAAGCAGCCTTCGCAGCTGAGGAAGTGGTCAAGGGCGTTATCAACGGTAAGGTTAAAGGCGGCTTCACTGTCGACGTTAACGGCATCCGTGCGTTCCTGCCAGGTTCCCTGGTTGACGTCCGTCCAGTGCGCGACACCACGCACCTGGAAGGCAAAGAGCTGGAATTCAAGGTCATCAAGCTGGACCAGAAGCGCAACAACGTTGTCGTTTCCCGTCGCAGCGTCCTGGAAGCCGAGAACTCCGCCGAGCGTGAAGCTCTGCTGGAATCCCTGCAGGAAGGCCAGCAAGTCAAAGGTATCGTCAAAAACCTCACCGACTACGGCGCATTCGTCGACCTGGGCGGCGTGGACGGCCTGCTGCACATCACCGACATGGCGTGGAAGCGTATCAAGCACCCTTCCGAAATCGTCAATGTTGGCGACGAGATCGACGTCAAGGTTCTGAAGTACGATCGCGAGCGCAATCGTGTTTCCCTGGGCCTGAAGCAACTGGGCGAAGATCCGTGGGTTGCTATCAAAGCCCGTTACCCAGAAAGCACTCGCGTTACCGCTCGTGTAACCAACCTGACCGACTACGGCTGCTTCGCTGAGCTGGAAGAAGGCGTTGAAGGTCTGGTACACGTTTCGGAAATGGACTGGACCAACAAGAACATCCACCCTTCGAAAGTCGTACAAGTCGGCGACGAAGTGGAAGTCATGGTTCTGGACATCGACGAAGAGCGTCGTCGTATCTCCCTGGGCATCAAGCAGTGCAAGTCGAACCCATGGGAAGACTTCTCTGGCCAGTTCAACAAGGGCGACAAGATCTCCGGCACCATCAAGTCGATCACCGATTTCGGTATCTTCATTGGTCTGGACGGCGGCATCGACGGTCTGGTTCACCTGTCCGACATCTCCTGGAACGAAGTGGGCGAAGAAGCCGTGCGTCGTTTCAAGAAGGGCGACGAGCTGGACACCGTTATCCTGTCGGTTGACCCGGAGCGTGAGCGTATCTCCCTGGGTATCAAGCAACTGGAAAGCGATCCGTTCTCCGAGTACGTCTCGGTTAACGACAAAGGCGCAATCGTTACTGGCACCGTGAAAGAAGTTGACGCCAAAGGCGCCATCATCGTTCTGGCCGACGATATCGAAGCGACTCTGAAAGCCTCCGAAATCAGCCGTGACCGCGTTGAAGACGCGCGCAACGTTCTGAAAGAAGGCCAGCAAGTAGAAGCCAAGATCATCAGCGTTGATCGTAAGAGCCGCGTAATCCAGCTGTCGATCAAATCGAAAGACGATGCTGAAGAGAAAGAAGCCATCCAGAGCCTGAAAGCAGCTCCGGAAGGCGAAGCAGCTGACACCACTATGGCGGCACTGCTGCGTCAAGCAATGGCCAAACAGAACTGAGTTCTGTCTGATCATTAAAAAAGGGCGACTTCGGTCGCCCTTTTTTGTGCCTGTGATTTGGTGTGGCGTCATGCTGTGTGTTGTCTCGGTGAAACCATTCCCTTTGCAAGGTGGTCTGTTTCTTTAATCGGATCAAACGTCTATTCGCGTCTAGGCTTAGTCTGAAGATCGCAGTAGTCGGGCGGATGCCTGGCATAAGGATGTGAATGAACAAGTTTTTAGTTCTGTTGGGTGTCTTGGTGTTGGCGGGTTGTACTACCGGCGCGAAGACTCATGCGGTGCGTGGCGTCAGTGGTATTGAGGTTGACTGCTCCGGCCTGGGTTCGGGTTGGGAGAAATGCCAGAAGCGCGCGGCCAAGGAATGCAAGGGTGCGGGCTATAAGGTAATTACGCGATCTGATGATGCCCGGGATGAGGACGAGTTTCCCTTTGGCTTCAATCCTGCCGGCTACGCCACTCGAACCATGCTGGTGATCTGTCGGTGAGTGAGCGTTGGCGTGCTTGCGATCCGAGGCCCTGAAAATGGGTGTTTCGGCGAGCGGAAAGATATGTCAAGCCCTGGGCTGTTCAAAACCTTCAGGGCGTGCTAAAACCTTTCAAGCGCTGATCTAGCTGCTTGAAAAAGAAGGGAAAAATATGACGAAGTCGGAGTTGATCGAACGAATTGTCACCCATCAGGGGCTGCTCTCATCCAAGGATGTGGAGTTGGCCATCAAGACCATGCTTGAGCAAATGTCCCAGTGTCTGGCCACGGGGGATCGTATCGAGATCCGTGGTTTTGGCAGCTTTTCTCTGCACTATCGTGCGCCACGCGTTGGTCGTAATCCAAAGACCGGCCAGTCCGTCAGTCTTGACGGGAAATTCGTTCCGCATTTCAAGCCAGGCAAAGAGTTGCGTGATCGCGTGAATGAGGAAGAGGAGGAGGGCGCTTGATTGTCATCGATACTGGAGAGACCACTCATGCGTAACTTCAAGCGAGCGGTGCTTTCTGTTTTTATACTATTGGTTGTATTGGCGATCCTTGCATTCGTTCTTGAAAATCAGCAATCGGTGTCGTTGTTATTTCTCGGGTGGGTCGGGCCGCAACTTCCAGTTTCGGTTGTTGCAGTTTGTGCATTGCTGGCGGGAATGCTGATCGGACCGGTCATCGGTTGGATTTTGAGACGTGCATCCAGGCCTTCACGCAGGCACCTTGTCTGATTGCGACATGTAAGAGAAGGAGTGTCAGCTTTAGCCGCAGCTTGTCCATATCCATTAGTAAAACGTTCATTAAGCTGTAAAATGCTGCCCTTCGTCGATCATTGGGTATTCCGCTCATTGGATCAGACTGACTCCGTCAGAGGCCGCGTCTGAATTGACGGCTTTTGCATTCATGGATTAGACAGTGCTGGGTTGGCGGCTCTGTCAGCAACTCAAGGGTATGGTTTCGCGTGAAAATTCTAGTAACCGGCGGTGCCGGATTCATCGGTTCTGCAGTCATCCGTCATATTATCTCCAGTACTGCCGACGCAGTGATCAACGTCGACAAACTGACGTATGCCGGTAACCTTGAATCGTTGGCTGAAGTCAGTGGAGACTCGCGTTACACGTTTGAGCGCATCGATATCTGTGATCGTGAACAGATCGACCGTGTCCTGCTTGAGCACCAACCGGATGCGATCATGCACCTGGCCGCAGAGTCTCATGTCGATCGTTCCATTTCCGGTCCATCCGAATTCATTCAGACCAACATCATCGGTACTTACACGTTGCTGGAAGCTGCGCGGCATTATTGGGCGGCACTGGATGATGTGCGCAAGGCCAACTTCCGTTTCCATCATATTTCCACCGACGAAGTCTACGGAGATCTCGAGGGTCCTGAAGATCTCTTCACGGAAACCACGCCCTATCAGCCGAGCTCGCCCTATTCGGCGAGCAAGGCGAGCTCCGATCACCTGGTGCGAGCCTGGGCCAGAACATATGGCCTGCCTACACTGGTCACCAATTGCTCCAACAACTACGGTCCTTGCCACTTCCCTGAGAAGTTGATCCCGCTGATCATTCTCAATGCGCTGGAAGGCAAGCCGCTGCCGGTCTATGGCAAAGGCAATCAGGTTCGTGACTGGCTGTATGTCGAAGATCACGCCCGTGCGTTGTACAAGGTTGTAACTGAAGGTGTTATTGGCGAGACCTATAACATCGGTGGTCACAACGAAAAGCAGAACATCGAAGTCGTTCATGCGCTGTGTGCGCTTCTTGATGAGCTTCGTCCGGATTCCCCACATCGCCCCCATGCAAGTCTGATCACTTATGTCCAGGATCGTCCGGGTCACGATCAGCGCTACGCCATCGACGCCAGCAAGATCCAGCGAGAGTTGGGATGGGCGCCGGAAGAAACCTTCGAAACCGGCATTCGCAAGACCGTCGAGTGGTACCTCAATAACACTGAATGGGTTGCTCACGTAAAAAGCGGGAGCTACCAGCAGTGGATCGACCAGAACTACGCAGATCGTTCGAACAAGGCATGAAAATTCTCCTGCTGGGTAAAAATGGCCAGGTAGGGTGGGAGCTGCAGCGCTCCCTCGCGCCGCTTGGCGAGCTGGTTGCACTGGATCGTCATGCCGTCGATGGCTTGTGTGGAGACTTGTCGAATCTGGACGCGTTGCGTGCGGCGATTCGTCAGCTCAAGCCTGATGTCATTGTCAACGCGGCGGCTTACACCGCAGTCGACAAGGCCGAGTCCGACGTTGAACTGGCCGATCGTGTCAACAGTCAGGCGAGTCGGCTGATGGCTGAGGAGGCTCTCATTCTGGATGCCTGGCTCATTCACTATTCGACCGATTACGTATTCAGTGGCGAGGGTTCCACGCCTTGGTGCGAGGGTGATGCCGTCGCCCCGGTGAATCAGTACGGTGTGAGCAAGCTCGCTGGTGAGCAGGCAATCACGGCGTCCGGTTGCAAGCATCTGATCTTTCGCACGAGCTGGGTATACGGTGCTCGCGGCAATAACTTCGCCAAAACCATGCTGCGACTGGCAAAGGATCGCGAAACACTGAGCGTGATTGCCGATCAGGTCGGAGCGCCGACAGGTGCTGATCTGATTGCCGATGTCACGGCATTGGCAATTCGTCAGGTGCTGCAGCAGCCGAAACTGGCAGGTTTGTATCACCTCGCCGCGAGTGGCGAGGTTTCCTGGCACGGATATGCGAGACATGTCATCGAGTTTGCCCGCAGCCACGGCGAGCAGTTGGCTGTCGCTGCGATCAATCCCATTGATACAACCGCCTACCCGACCCCCGCTCGTCGGCCTCTGAATTCACGTTTGAATACTCGGAAGCTGCGTGACAATTTTTCTCTACACTTGCCGGATTGGCAAAGTGGTGTAACCCGAATGCTTAGGGAAGTTCTTAATAAATGACCACGACAAATCGTAAAGGCATCATTCTCGCCGGAGGCTCGGGTACGCGCCTGCACCCGTTGACCCTTGGTGTTTCCAAGCAAATGCTGCCGATCTACGACAAGCCGATGATCTTTTATCCGCTGTCAGTGCTGATGCTTGCCGGGATGCGTGAAATTCTTATTATTTCAACACCGGAAGATTTGCCTTGTTTCCGCAAATTGTTGGGCGACGGGAGTCGTTACGGAATCAAGCTGACTTATGCCGAGCAGCCAAGCCCGGACGGTCTGGCGCAGGCCTTCATCATCGGTGAAGAATTCATCGGAAAGGATCCTTGCTGTCTGATCCTGGGCGATAACATCTTTTATGGTCAGCACTTCTCTGACAACTTGCGTTCGGCCAGCTCTCAACAGCACGGCGCGACTGTATTCGGTTATCACGTCTCTGATCCCGAGCGTTTTGGTGTTGTGGAATTTGATGCGTCCGGTCGCGCGTTGAGTATTGAAGAGAAGCCACTGAAGCCAAAATCCAGCTATGCGGTTACAGGTCTTTATTTCTATGACAATCAAGTCGTGGAGATCGCAAAGAACATCAAGCCTTCCGAGCGGGGAGAGCTGGAAATCACTGATGTGAACCGCGCCTACCTGGAGCAAAAATCGCTGAATGTCGAGATGCTCGGTCGCGGCTTTGCCTGGCTGGACACAGGTACTCACGACTCTTTGCTTGAAGCCAGTCACTTCGTTCATACCATTGAGCAACGTCAGGGTTTGAAAGTGGCCTGCCTGGAAGAGATTGCGTACCACAACGACTGGATCACCGCCGATCAGCTGGCTGAGCAAGCTGATGCCTTGAAGAAGACGGGCTACGGTCAATACCTGCAGAAGTTGCTGGACTCGCCTTCTCACTGATTCGAATCACAAAGCGTTTTCGAGTGAGAAAGTCAAAATCGGTGCAAGCAGGAAAGCTATGCCAGTAAAACATCCCAAGGTTGCGGTTTTGCTGGCGGCCTTCAATGGAATGCAGTGGATCGAAGAGCAACTCGATTCGATTCTTCGGCAATCCGGTGTAGACCTGAGCGTCTATATCAGTGTTGATCCCTCGACTGATGGTACCGAAGCCTGGTGTCTGGCCTGTGCGGCCAGGCACCAGAGTGTTCATGTGCTCCCTGGTGTCGGTACGTTCGGTGGTGCCGCGCGCAACTTTTTCAGATTGATCCGTGATGTATCCGTCGAAGAATACGACTACGTCGCGTTCTCCGATCAGGATGACGTCTGGTATCAGGACAAGCTCGAGAGGGCGATCGGCGAAATTCAGGCGCGAGGCGTGGATGCCTACTCCAGCAATGTTGTCGCGTTCTGGCCGGATGGTCGCACGCAACTGCTGGACAAGGCTCAGCCCCAGACCTCCTGGGATTTCCTGTTCGAGGCCGCTGGGCCGGGATGTACATACGTCTTCACTCGTGAGCTGATGCGTCCACTCAAGACCGCTATGCTGGGCAGTTGGAGCGACTTGCAAAATGTCAGTCTGCACGATTGGTATTTTTACTCTTTCGCACGTAGTCGTGGATTTCGCTGGTTCATCGACGCGCGTCCCTCCATGGATTATCGCCAGCATGAAAGTAATCAGGTAGGCGCGAACGCCGGCATCGGTTCTCTGATCATGCGCTACAAGACCATTCATGACGGGTGGTGGTTTTCTCAGGTCAGGCAGATCGTTCGGCTGGTGGGGCTTGAGCGCAATTCATTTGTCGAGCCCTGGCTGCCTTTGGGGCGCCGTCAACTGATAAGGCTCTCGTTCAGTGCAAGAGACTGTCGGCGCAGAGCACGAGACAAGCTGTTTTTCTTTTGCATCTGTTGGGCTACGGCGCTGGTTGGAAGCAAGGCTAAATGATCGGTACTCAAGTTTTGGTGACTGGCGCGACCGGGTTTGTCGGAGAGGCGCTTGTGTTTCGACTGCTGCGCGACAAGGTATTCAGTCCTGTTGCTGCTGTGCGCGGTGAAACGAGGTTGAGTGGTCTATGCCGGGTTGTGGCATTTGACATGGGGGACAGGGCCCTGCTACCTCCTCTGGCTGGCATTGATGTGGTTGTTCATTGTGCTGCGCGAGTGCATGTGATGAATGAGTCGGCAGAGGGGGCTCTTGAGCGGTTTCGCAAAACCAATGTCGAAGGGACTGTTCGTCTGGCTCGCAGTGCAGCTGAAGCAGGCGTTAAAAGATTCATTTTCGTCAGTTCGATCAAGGTCAATGGTGAAATGACCCTGCCGGGAGTTGTCTTCAAGGCGGACGATGTGCCGGCACCGCTCGATCCTTACGGCCTATCAAAAAGCGAAGCAGAGGACGCCTTGCGAGCAATCAGCGTCGAGACAGGTATGGAGGTTGTCGTCATCCGGCCGCCATTGGTCTACGGCCCCGGTGTCGGGGCCAATTTCCTGAGCATGATGCGCTGGCTTGAGCGTGGTACTCCGCTACCGCTTGGGGCGATACATAACCATCGCAGCCTTGTTGCGCTTGAGAATCTGGTGGATTTGCTCAATGTCTGTATCAGTCATCCAGAGGCGGCGGGAAACACCTTTCTGGTCAGTGATGGAGAAGACTTGTCCACCACTCAATTGCTCAGGCGCATGGCGAGTGCCCTGGGTGTAAAGCCTCGCTTGCTGTCGATTCCTTCCTGGGTATTGAAGATGGGCGCATCGCTGATCGGTCGTGCTGATCTCGCGCAGCGATTGTGTGGGTCGTTGCAGGTCGATATCAGTAAAACCATCGATAGGTTGGGATGGTCGCCTGTCATTGGCGTCGATGATGCGTTGAAGCGAACCGCGTGCCAGTATCACTCGCGGCAGCGTACTTGAGTGGAGATGTTTGACCGTTGATGACCTTTGCCTGCTACTTCGACATTGGCAAACTGCCACCCTTTTTCTAACGATGGCGGCTTGATACCCTACGCGCCGCCACCGCGGCGCTCATCTGCAATATTCACGTTATCCATGTCTTGTCGGGGCTGACGGTCCTGCTTCCAGCGTTTGCAAAGCGATAATGTCACTGGGCTATCAAATGACAATGTTTCGTCGTTATAATTGCAAATTTTGCGCAGCTGGAAGTGGCGCATGAGCCGTTCCGATGGCGCTTTCGTTGCCCGTCGAATGCTCGCTCGTGTTGAACGAATCGGCACAGGTGAAATTTTCTCCTTTAAGCAACGGAGTGCTCGGTGGTAGCCCCTCTTTTCCCGGATGTTCAAAACAGCAGTCCGGATCACCGCATTGTCGACCGGCTTCAGCAGGAACCAGGTGGTCCTTCCGGACGTGTTGCCGTTCTGTTGTGCACCTTCAATGGCGAACGTTTTTTGGCACAGCAACTGGACTCCATTGCGCGCCAAAGCTATCCCCACTGGTTTGTCGTGGTGTCAGATGATGGTTCTGACGACTCTACCCTGGAATTATTACGCGAATACGCCGAGCGCTGGGGGGAGGGCAAACTGTCGATTCGCCAGGGACCGGGACGTGGATACGCCGCCAACTTCCTTTCGCTGACCTGTGACCAATCCATCGAGTCCGATTTCTATGCCTGGGCCGATCAGGATGATATCTGGCAGGAAAACAAGCTGGAGCGCGCCTTGTGCGAGCTTCAGGGCACCCCTCCACAGGAGCCGGCTCTTTATTGTGGCAGGACCGAATTGATCGATGAGGAGGGGGCACCCATAGGTTTGTCTCCTCTGTTTGAGCGTCCCGTCGGATTTGCCAATGCGCTAGTGCAAAGCGTGGGAGGGGGCAACACAATGGTCTTCAATCAGGCCGCCCGTAAGCTGTTCCTGCAGGCAGGCCCCAGTCTGGACATCGTTTCGCATGACTGGTGGGCGTATCTCCTCGTTTCAGGTGCTGGAGGGCGAGTCACTTACGACGTTTGTCCAACCATTCTCTACAGGCAGCACGAAGCAAACCTCATCGGCTCTACATCGGGCCTGATGGCGCAATTGAATAGAATACGGATGCAGTTCCGCGGTCGTTTCCGTGGGTGGAATCAAAAGAATATTGCGGCGCTGGAGTCGACCAGATTCCAGTTGAATGAAGAAAACCGGATGAGGCTGGATCTGTTTCAGCGGGCACGAAGTTCTCGCGGATTGGCCCGGATCATGTGGTTACGGCGATCTGGTGTCTACCGGCAATCCTTATGGGGCAACCTTGGGCTGCTTTTGGCGGCGGTATTCAATGGAATCTGATACGCAGTCGGACTTGGCCCCTTTCAGGAAGAGTGTTGTGGTAATTCAAGTGATGGCAGGACGAGAGAGTTTGCTGAGGAATTTAAACTCCCTCGGATTTATTGAGGTTTTGAGACAATGCTGAACTTTTCTGCTTCGCCAAAGGAGATGCTCAATAGCATCTGGCGCAACAAAGGTCTCATCCGGGCGCTGGTGCAGCGGGAGATCGTTGGGCGTTATCGCGGGTCGATCATGGGCATGCTGTGGTCACTGTTCAATCCGATTGTGATGCTGGTGATTTACACATTCGTATTCAGCGTCGTGTTCAAAGCCCGATGGAGCGTCGATAGCAGCTCGAAAACCGAGTTTGCGCTCATGTTGTTTGCGGGTCTGATCGTTTTCAATCTGTTTGCCGAGTGTATAAACAGAGCCCCGGGACTGATTATTGGCAACGTCAACTACGTGAAGAAAGTGGTGTTCCCGCTGGAAATACTTCCATGGGTTACGCTGGGCGCGGCTATGTTTCACTTTCTCGTCAGTCTCAGTGTCTGGCTGATTGCTTATCTGATTTTCTTCGGAAAGCTTCAGTACACCATTCTGTTGCTCCCGGTATTTCTGGCTCCTCTGATCATTTTTGTTGTCGGCCTGGTTTGGTTTCTCGCCTCAATGGGCGTGTACCTGCGAGATGTCAGTCAGATCATCGGTGTCTGCACTTCCGTCCTGATGTTTCTTTCACCGATTTTTTATCCGATCACGGCGCTGCCTGAAGAATACCGACATCTGCTCTTTTTGAACCCCCTGACCCCGGCAATTGAAGATACCCGGGCGCTGCTCTTCAGGGGCGAACTGCCGAGTCTGATTCACCTTGGTTTCTACTATATCGCTGCAGCTCTTGTCTTTTGGCTAGGATTTGCGTGGTTCCAAAAAACGCGTAAAGGGTTCGCCGATGTCCTCTAATACCGCCATTGCCGTCAACAACCTGAGTAAGTGTTTCCATATTTACGACAAGCCGAGAGATCGGCTGATGCAGATGTTCGCACGCGGACGCAAGCAATACTTTCGTGAGTTCTGGGCCCTGCAGGGTGTCTCGTTCACCATCGACCGAGGCGAGACCGTTGGTATCCTCGGGCGAAACGGTAGCGGTAAATCGACACTTTTGCAGATGATTTGCGGCACGCTCAATCAGACACACGGCGACATCATGACTCACGGTCGTGTCGCAGCCTTGCTGGAGCTGGGTTCCGGATTCAACCCTGAATTCAGTGGTCGCGAAAACGTGTACATGAATGCTGCCGTACTTGGCCTTACACGAGACGAGACTGAAGCCCGTTTTGCCGAGATCGAAGCCTTTGCGGAAATCGGCGAATTCATCGATCAGCCGGTCAAGACCTACTCCAGTGGCATGATGGTACGCCTGGCTTTTGCCGTGGCGATCAATGTTGACCCGCAAATCCTGATTGTTGATGAAGCGTTGTCGGTCGGCGATGAATTGTTCCAGCGTAAATGCTTCGCGCGGATCGAGGCGATCAAGGCCAGTGGCGCGACCATTCTGTTTGTGTCGCATTCCGGGAGTGCCGTCATCGAACTGTGTACGCGGGCGATTCTGCTGGATAAGGGAGAGAAGCTCGCCGAAGGTGTGCCCAAGGTCATTGTCGGCCAGTACCAGAAGCTGCTGTATGCGCCTGCGGACAAGGTTGCGGAAATCCGCGAATCGATCAAGACCGGTGTACTCGAGCGCCTTGAACTCCAGCGGGAGGCCAAGCGCACCGAGGTGGCAGTCGAGGCGTCACAGGCGAAGGACAACGGACTTGAGGAGTACTTCGATCCTCATATCGTTTCCAAAAGTGTGATGTCCTACGAATCTCATGGTGTTCTGATCAGCGAGCCGCGCATCCTCAATGCGGCCGGTAAACAGGTTAACTGCCTCAAGCGCGGTGACAGCTACCGTTATACCTATCGCGTAGCTTTTTCGACGGGGGCGGGGGCTGTACGCTTTGGCATGATGATCAAAACGCTCGCCGGTATCGAGATCGGTGGGGCGGCGAGCGCGGCGAGCGCTCAGGACGCCATCGCCTACGTGGCTGCTGAAGCTGAAGTCGATGTTGAATTCAAGTTTGAGTGCAATTTGAACCCCGGAACGTATTTCCTCAACTCAGGGGTGGTCGGTGTCGTAGGGGAAGCGGAGACCTATCTGCATCGTTTGATCGATGCCTGCCTGTTTCGCGTTCTGCCGGAGACTGCGATCACTGCAACCGGAACAGTCGATTTCAAATGTATCCCAGCTTTTACCATTTCAAGTGTTGAGCATAATTAATCTTATGGATCATAAACAAATAGTCGTAGTTTTGGGCATGCACCGGAGCGGTACGAGTGCCATTACGCGTGGTTTGAAAGTCCTTGGTGTCGATCTGGGCGATAACCTGTTGCCTGCCGAGTCGGGCAATAACGAAAAAGGCTTTTTTGAAGACGCAACCATCACTGCTTACAACGAAGAGCTGCTGGCTGATCTGGGGCACAGCTGGGACAGCCTGATTCCTATCCGCCGGGAAGAGCTGGACTCGCCGGTCGCGCAGAACCACAAAGCGCGTGCAATCGAGCATCTGCGCGAGAAGCTCAGTGAGATCAAGTGTTTCGGCGTAAAAGATCCGCGAATGTCCCGACTGCTGCCATTCTGGCAGGAGATCTTTGCCGAGCTGGGTCTGCAGGTCAGCTATGTCATTGCTTTCCGTAATCCGATAAATGTTGCGCATTCGTTGGTCAAGCGGAACGAGTTTGAAGTTGAGAAAGGCTACTTTCTCTGGCTTGAGCATATGCTGTTCAGTTTGAAATACAGCCAGGGCGCATCGCGCGTTTTTGTAAATTACGAGTTGATGCTTCAGGAGCCCGAAAAGCAGCTGCGACGCATGTCTGAGTCGCTGGGGTTGCCGTTTGATCCGCAGGGCCCAGAGTTCCTGGAATATCAGAGCAACTTTCTCCAGCGGTCGCTGCAGCACAACAGCTTTACGCTGGACGAGCTAAAAAAAGATTCCGCTGTACCGGCCGACGTCTTGAATCTCAGCCTTCTGCTTCTGGAGCTCTCGCGTGATGAGCGTGCAGATGACCAAGCGGTCGTCAGCACGGTCAACAGCCTTTGCGAGGCGATGAACGAGCGTTTGCCTGCCTATCGACTCATGCGTCGTTTCGATCAAAGTAACGCTGATCTGAATGTGCAACTGAGGCTCAAAGAACAGAGCATCACGACGCTTGCCGCCGACTACGGCAAACTCGAGAAACGACACGACGAGTTGAAGGTCGATTACTCGAACCTCGACGGACACCGTCGTTGGCTCGAAACCGAATATGGTGCTTTCAAGACGTCCCTTTTGGACTCGGAGCAATCAATTCAGAGCCTCGAGGCTGACCTGCGTCGTTATTCTTCTGGTCGCTTTTTGCTCAAATCCCTTGTCTCGCATATTGCAGAGCGGTTCGGTCTTCGCTATCGAGATGATCATCCGGCTCAGAGCGAGCTGTTCGATGCCGATTACTACCTCAGTACCTACGAAGATGTTCGGGCGGCGGGCGTCAATCCGTTGCAGCATTATATTGAGCAAGGCTGGCGTGAAGGGCGCGATCCTTCGGCCGCCTTTTCCACTAAAGCGTACCTGGACAATTATCAGGATGTGCGCCTGCGTCGCATCAACCCGCTGATACATTATTTGCGGCACGGTTACTATGAGGGCCGTTCGATCTACGACACCAAAGGTCGTAATTACCATCTTTCCCGTAAGCTCAGTCGTCAACGCCTTGTCGTGCAATTGTTGAATCTGGTTGCGCAACAACCCGCATTGCTGGGCCGTTTCGTACGCGAGGCCCGCCGTGGCGGTCTGCGTCATGCACTGGCTATTGCAGTTCGCAAGCTCAAGCTCAGCCAGAAGCGGCTGGCGTTGAACCAGGTTTCCAAACCGCTTGGCGATGCAGCGCTGACTGAGTACGAACTACTCAAAGTGGTGCCTTACTACCTGGATCCTTACCTGGCAGAGGTACCAACAACAGCGCCTGGAATGGTTGCCGTTCATCTTCATTTGAGCGGTGAGCAATTGTCGGGGCATTGGCTCAGTTGTCTCAAGAATGTCCCTGTCGAATTCGATCTGTTCATTTCTCGCAGCGGCAGCGATAGCTCGAAGTTTGATGACAGAGCGTTGCGCGCAGCAGTACCTCTGTTGCGCAAGTTGGTCGTTGAAGTCATCCCAGGCCAGGTTGGAGCGATTGCTTCGCTGATTGTCCAGTTCGGCAGTCGATTGAAAGCGTACGACGTAATAGCGCACTTCCATGATGAAGCCGGTAGCGCCGATAACGAAGACGGTTCGGGGGGGAAAGAGCGCCTGGAGCTTCTATGCGGTTCCCCTGCCAATGTCGGGCAGATTCTTCAATTGCTCGGTGGGGACGCGAAGGTTGTGTATTCCGTCGATACCCGACCTGAGTCTGTCATCTACCACCAGGCTGGCTGGACTGATGCCGGAAACGTGATTGCCACGGCTTTGGAAAAGTACCGCGAGATCGATGCGACTACTTTCCCGAGTGCGCAATTCCCTCGAGTCGGGCTGTTCTGGGCACGGGTTGGCACCATCAGTGATCTGCTGCAACTGCCATTGCAATTCTCGCACTTCGCGAGTAACGAAGACGCCGCTGCCGGTGATCTGCTGAGTCGTTCGCTGGAACGTCTGGTACTGGTCAATACGACCACCAGTGAGGGACGTAACTATCAGTTGGAAGCTCCGCAGATTTCGCACGAGCCTCGGGATTATTACGAGCCACAGGAAGATTACTCGGCCTGCATCAGCCACGACACTGTCAAAGTGCTGGCCTATTACCTGCCGCAGTTCCACCCTACGCCTGAAAATGATGAGTGGCACGGAGCCGGATTTACCGAGTGGTACAAAGTCCGTTCGGCCAATCCGTTGTTCTACGGTCATTACCAGCAACATGTCCCGCACGAGGACATCGGTTACTACCATCTGGACGGCCCGGCCAGGTTGGAGCAGCAGGCCGAAATGATGCAGAAGTCAGGTGTTCACGGCCTGATTTTCTATCATTACTGGTTCACTGGCAGAATGATCCTCGAGAAGCCGGCACAGATGCTGCTGGATAATCAGCAGATCAATATGCCGTTCTGTTTCTGCTGGGCGAACGAGAACTGGACTCGCCGCTGGGATGGTAACGAGGCGGAAATACTGCTGGGGCAGGTCTATTCGAAAGAGGACGCCCGTGGCTTTATTCGCTATCTCATCCCGTTCTTCAAAGACGAGCGCTATATCAAAGTAGATGGACGTCCGATGTTGCACGTGTATCGTCCGTCGTCGATCGAGCATATCGATGAATACCTGGCTGTCTGGCGCGAAGAGTGCGAGCGCGAGGGTCTCAAGGCGCCATATATGGTGGCGACGCTGACGCGCGGTGCGACAAATCCGCAAGACCATGGCATGGACTCTGCCGTCGAGCGGGTACTGCATGACTGGACTGCCGATGCTGTACAAGACACTCGCAGCCAGTTGCGCCCTTACTGGCCTCTGGAAGGTAACGTCATTAACTACAGTGAAGTTGCCGATCACTACATGGGGCAGGATCTGGGCAAGGATTTCACGCTGTTCCGGTCGCTGGTTCCAACCTGGGATAACACCGCTCGTTACGGTAACCGGGCGTACGTGCTTAACCACTTCACTACGGAAAAATTCCAGAGCTGGATGGAGTTTCTGGTGGATTACTCCGAGCGGAACCTGCCGGAAGATCGCCGCTACGTAGTGGTAAACGCCTGGAACGAATGGGCTGAGGGGGCGCATCTTGAGCCCGATACCCGCTTTGGTTACGGCTACCTCAACTCCATCGGACGTGCGTTGTCCGGCCAGTCGTTTTCGGCGACCACCGATTGTGTCCTGCCGGCAGAAATGAAGCTGAATGTGGTGCTGACACCTGAAGCAGTGGCACGCCTGGAGGCTGAGCCGGAGTCGAGCCGCAAGTTCCTGGCATGCCTTGCCAATTCAGATGCGTTCAAGGCTTGCTCGGTTTCTGTAGAAAACGCAGAGCTTCAGCAAGCTTTACAGGCAAAAGGTGTGAATGTCTCCGTGCATGCGCCTGGCGAAGCCGACTTCACGCTGCGCTTCAGCGATATTTGCCTGTTCCCTGCAACGGCCATTGAGTCGTTGTTGAAAATGGCCAAGCGGCACAAGGGGTATTCCGTGTCGGCCAGTCTGCGAAACGATCCGTCGTTTGTGCAGGGCGAAAGTACTGTCAACTTCAGTATCGAGCCTGATCAGGTTGCCTGCATGGAGTTGCGTCCGACTGCACCGACGATCGGCTACAAGATCTGCTGTGAGGCTTCATGTTTCCGACTGCTGCCGGACAACGGCATCCACGGATCATCGCTCGACACGGTATCGACCATCGTGCGTTACCACCGTCGTGGTGACCGTGCATCGCTGATCAATGCACTTCTTTCGTTGATCGCTCAGTCCGGTAGTCAGGTTTTGCCTGTTCTGGCTATCCAGGATATGGATGACCAGGAAATCGCAATACTCGAAGCGCAGCTCGCTCAATTGCCGTGGAATGAGCATTGTGCTCCGGTGATTCGCCGTTACTTCTCGACGGAGCAAGCGCCGGATTTGCGTTCGTTGATGTTGAACGATGCGCTCAAGGCAGTCGGCAGTGGTTATGCAGCATTTCTTGATTATGACGACATGCTGTTTCCGACGGCTTACAGCTCACAACTGGAACAGATCAAGTCCAGTGGCAAGAATGCAACCTTTGCACGTGTCTACTCCACCATGGTGGATTCGGCGACGGGTTGCATCGTCAAGCGTGACAAGATTTACGATTACGGTGATAACTACCGTGATTTCATCGAGCATAACCACGCGCCGCTGCACAGTTTTCTGCTCGATCTGAACAAGTGCGACCTGGAAGCAGTCACCTACTTCGATGATATGAAGTACATGGAAGACTACTATCTGACCATGCAGTTGTTCACGCGCGACGGTACGGATTGGGCGTCACTGCGTTCCTGTGATTTTATCGGCGATTACATTCACCGGATCGGTTGCGATACTCATACGCTTGCGCTGACTGATGAGCAACAGCGTGCGGACTTGCTGGCTAGCGAGTCTTACCGGATCTGCGAGGCTCGCATCAAGGCCCTGCGTGATCGCCTGTTGCCCCACGCTTAGAGCAGAAGGCCCGCCAGTTGCTGGCGGGCCTTGTAGTCTGATTCGAATAAGGTTAATCGTATGAGCAAGGATCTGGTTTTTCACGCTACCGCCATCAGTGCGTCGGCAAGAGCTCAGGTAAAGGGGCAAAAACCGGCTGTTATCTGGCTGACGGGTTTGAGCGGCTCGGGCAAGTCGACGATCGCCAATGCCCTGGAGCAGGCACTCGTGGCCAAGGCCCGGCACACATTTCTGTTGGACGGCGACAACTTGCGCATGGGTTTGTGCAAGGATCTGGGTTTTACCGATGCTGATCGCGTCGAGAATATTCGACGTGTTGCAGAAGTGTCGAAGTTACTCATCGACGCGGGGTTGATCGTGATCACCGCGTTCATTTCTCCGTTTCATCGTGATCGCGCCATGGCGCGTGACGTCATCGGCAATCAAGCATTTGTCGAAGTCTTTATCGATACCTCGCTGGAAGAATGTGAGCGACGCGATCCGAAAGGACTCTACAGCAAGGCAAGGGCGGGCCAGATCAAGAACTTCACCGGGATCGACTCTGCCTATGAGGCACCGGTCAATCCGGATATTCGCATCAACACCGTTGCCGAAGACCTGTCCGAATCCATCGCAAGAGTGCTGGAATATCTGGATAAAAGGTTTGATCAATGAAAACCCTCGTCATCATTGGCGCTGGTTTCAGCGGTGCAGTAACGGCAGCACAATTCTTGCGTCGCAGCCCCTCCGATGTCCGAGTCGTACTCATCAACCGCTCCGGGACCATGGCGCGAGGATTGGCGTACGGTACCAACAGCCCGTTACACCTGCTCAATGTGCCTGCGGGCAATATGAGTGCGGACGTCGATGACCCTGAGCACTTTCTGCGCTTCTGCCAGGCGAGGGATCCTGCCTGTACGGCATCGTCATTCATTCCGCGCAAGATTTATGGAGAGTATCTGACGTCGGTTCTGGATGATGCCGAAAAGCATTGTGCAAAGGGCGTGACGCTGGAACGCATTGTTGCTGAAGTCCGAAGCCTTCAACCCCGGCAGTCTGGAGCTGTTGTCGAATTGGCCAGCGGTCAGTCCATTATTGCTGACCAGGTAGTTCTGGCATTCGGCAATTTTTCGCCGCTCGACCCTCCGGGATTCTGCTCGTCGATGGGTGTCGACCGGTACCAGTCCGATCCGTGGGCTGGCGTTTCGAGGAAATCTGCAGATCTGAACCACCCTGTGTTACTGGTGGGTTCCGGGCTCACGGCTCTTGATGTGTCGCTGGGCTTGCTGCAAAGCGGACATCAAGGCCCTATCTATATGGTTTCTCGTCGCGGGCTGCGTCCTTTGCCTCATCGATCGAAACGCACGGTTGAGGAAGTCCCGGCCGACTTTGCCGGCCGACTCTTGCGTTCGACGCCTTCGGTGCGTGCATACGTTCAATTGCTGCGAGGCGCGATCAAGGCTTCCGAGCACTCAGGTCTGGACTGGCGTGACTGGGTTGCGGCCCTGCGTCCTGTCACGGCGCAATTGTGGGGGCGGTTACCCCTTGCCGAGCGTCGGCGTTTCTTGCGTCATCTCCAGCCATATTGGGATGTCCACCGTCATCGAGTGGCCCCGGTGGCGTACCAGCGTTTTGAAGAGGCGTTGGCGAGCGGACAAATTCGATTCCTGGCAGGGCGTATCAAAAACGTCACAGCCGGCCTCGACCATTTACGCGTTGGTATTCAAACGCGCGACGAACAGAGACTCGAAGAGTTGGAAGTCGAGCAAGTTATCAATTGCACTGGCCCCACGACCAACTTGTATCGAGTGAACGATCCGCTTATCCAGCAGCTCTGCGCGGATGGCCTGATACAGGTTGACTCTCTCGGTTTGGGATTGTGCGTCGACGGGCAACTGGCCGTAAAAAACACTTCAGGTGCTTGCTCCTCGTGGTTGCATTACGTCGGACCGATGCTGAAGGCTGATTACTGGGAAGCGACCGCTGTTCCTGAGTTACGGCAATATTCTAAAAATCTGGCAGTCAAGTTGGTCAACGACATCGGGAAATGACAGGCACGGTGCCAGCCTTTCCCGCGGCTTGGCACCGTAGCGGTAAATCCTATTGATCGATCTTTAGTCAGGCCTCCCTTCAAACTTGGGCGAATTCGTCGGCCTGGCTGGAAATACAGACGCTGGGCAGACGGATTGTGAGATTCTTGACTCCAATATGTCTTAAAGGAGCCGCTTTTTATTCATCGTTGTTGCACTCGTTGATTCTGGTTTTCGGATTGGCTGCCGTTCATAAGGACAGGATTGTTTTTATGCGGAAACCAATACGCTTGGTCGTAACAAGATCAATGTCGAAGTTATAGTAATCTTCTTGTTAGCGGGTTTCTATTTTTCCGGCTCGGCATTGTTTGGAAACGTGGCGGATGCTCGCTTATTGTTTACACGAATACGATGGGTGTACAGGGCATCATCTTGGTCATCAGTCGGTTGGCTGATGCTCGGCAGCGTAGTTTGGGTTCGTCAAATACTGAAAGTTAGAGCTGAACCCGAGCGCTGCCGAAAGGCAGCGCTCGATTTTAGAGCTTTAACAAATTTTTGGAAGCTTTGAAATACGGTTGGAGTAGCACTCTATGGTATTTTTGAGCAGTAAGCAGATCAGCACGAGGCTGATAATATCTCCGGTTAGTAAAACCCTGGATCCGGACTCGTACGCAGTGGGGGATAGCCCTACGATAGTAGTTGCGCCTGTATGTAATAGCACTAGAAGTGCGCCAAGGTAAAATGCAGAGCTTGCATTGAGGGTCTTTCTCATTATATAGATCATGCTGATCAGTGATGTAATGGATAGCGTGTAAGATGAGAAATATGCAAGTCCAAAACCGGAGCTCAAATATCGAATGGAGTAATATTCGTTGTCGCCGGTTAGAAATATGTAGGAGAAGATGCCACCCTGGAAAGCTCCGCACATGAGTAGTATTAATGCAGTTCGTTTGAATGCAAAATTTTTCCCTATCGAAAGCAGGACGAGAAGCAATGCAATTGCTTTAGGGTAGAGATTGCCAGGATCAACATAGTGAGCATTGAATACATCAAAACCCGTCAAAACCTTTCTCAAGAATGAGTAATCCTTGAATTCCGGCATGTAAAGTACTTCTGAGGCCAGGCGAAGATAGTTTCCGGGGGCTGTGATCAGTAGGGTGAAGCCAGCGCTAACAACCAAATATAACGTGACTCTAAAGGTTATCAGGTTCTTGTGATCCCAAATGAGAAAGGCTGTAAATGCTCCGATCATCGAGATGCCGACCTGCTCTGATTGAGAGGCGATGAAGGCTAGCGGAATGGCTATAAATTTCTCGACGGTGGAAAAATTCTTAGGTCGAATGAAGATGGCAGTTGCGAACAGACCGCAAGAGATCGGTAGAAGATAATTATAAAAGCCAGTTACATAAAAAACGGTAGTGCCGAGAATGGCAGGATTGATGAGCAGCAGGAAAAACAGGCAGAGCGGAATCCCATGGTTGTAATCAATTTTATCCGATAAAAAAGATTTCCAAGTGGAATAAGCGGCCAGCAGTAAAAAAGTCGGAATTGCCAATTTCCAGAGTGAAGGTGTTGCAATGGTTAAAAACATAATGCTTTCAATTGCTATACGCCCTGTCCAGGTGTAATAGCGTTCAGATAAGTATTGCAGGAGGGGAGTTCCTGAAGTTGCAGCTTCTAGGAAAGTCTGGTCGTCCGAGAAAGGATTGAAATTCAGGGAGAAATAGAAGCTCAGATAAAATGCTGCTAGAAAAAGCAGAAAAGAAAGCATTTTGTATCGTGAGTAGTTACTTGCTGGTGCAGTCATTTGCGCCTCCGTAGTGCATTACACCTTTAGAATCTTCGACATATAATTCAAGCGACTTTCCGTAGTAAAGGCGTAGGTTGTATGCAATGCCGGAAACGTGAAAACCATGGAGGTGGAACTTGCTTTTTATTTTAAGGAAGTCGCTTACATCTTTTCTGTAAATACGTCTTGTCAGTAGTTTTATTGCTCCTCCGTCGCCGCTGGCAAAAAGGTGTATTTTAATGGTGTCATCGGGTAGGTCCAGAAGTGCCCACCCGCTGGCGGATATCCAGAAGGCGCCTATCTCACATTTATCAAAGTTGGCTTTCAGTTCGGGTATGTAGTTTTCTTTCGGGGGAAGGGGTTTGCGCTCTGTGGTGTTATTTGCAAGAAATAGTGCGGCGCCTATCAGTATGGCTGTTAGCAGCGCTAGCACATATCCTATTGCCCAGGGATCAAATGTTTTTTTTAACATTGAGGAAAAATATTTTGGCACGTCGGAGCCCCATGTGTGTTGCCAGAATCTAATTATTTGTTTTCGCTGAATACGAATTTTTTATTCAATATATAAAACACCGCGGTATAAGAGATCATTGCGAATACTTGCGCGATTTTCGGATCCAGTCCCGCCAGGCGATAGCCGGAGATCAACACCAGCTGGTTGATTCCAAAAGCAATGCCGAAAGCAACAATGAATTTCGGTATCGTATTTCGATCAGTGGTGGATTGATTGAACACAAAAGTCTTGTTGAGGATGAACGCGGCTATCAAGGCAATCACATAGCCAATGGCATTCGCATAGGAAGGGTTCATGTCCAGCAATGTGACAAGTAGCAGGAAAACGCCATAGCCGATGGCCGTATTGGCGACGCCTGCAAATATGAATTTGAGCGGTTGCATTTTCAGCGAGTCTTCCTAGTCGGACGGTAATTCTTCGAACAGTCGAGTGAAGATTTTCTGCCCTGTGCTTGTGCCTGCTTGTGCTTGCAGCGATTTCCAATAGCTGAGGGTATTGTCTAATTGGTCGGTATTTCTGGGGCCAATGACTATCCCGGACAGTGACGGGTTTACGAAGGAAGCGGCGAGCGCCAGCTCATTGAGCGTTGTGGGTCTTGGTTCGAATGCATGCGGCTCGTTGATGAAGTCGACGAGTTTCTGTGTAAACGCCTGAGGAATACTGATGTTGCGCAGTTCCATCGAGCTGTTCGTCTTGCTGGCTTCGGTCTTAAGGCCACCCAGATTGATACCGTAGGCCAGATACTTTGCATCGGGAAACCAGGCTTCGTAAGCTGCGCGAGCAGCATGGGTCTTGAGGTTCTCTTTGACCTGAATGGCCCATTTGCGAGAGAGCGACGGATTGGCCTTGTAATACAGCTCGGGATGCTTGATTCCCGAAAGACCGATACCGAGACCCTGCTGGTCAAGCCTGGACATGGCGTCGACGGTGTCTGCGATGGTTGCGCCGTACATGCTGTCATCCGAGCGATTGTCCCAGTGGATCGAAACGCAGGAAAGTGCCGAACCAAATTGACTGTGCAGGGTACTGGCCGCGCGATCTATATCATCCGGGCCCAGACTGACGTCAGGCGAACCCATATTGTCCTTCGAACCGATTTTGACAGTCAGTGCGAGGTTGGATTTGGGGTTTTGCCTGACCCAGTCAGCAATCCAGCGAACAGCGAGACCGAAGTCCTCCTGACGCTTGTTGATAGGGTAGTTCGTCGCGGTGTCGACCATTGTTCCGCCGCTGAGCAAAAACTGCTCGAGCAACTCATAGGCCTGGGCGCGGTCAATACCCCAGCCCCAGAGGGCGGTGCCCAATACCAACTGTTTATGGTCTGGCGAGAGATTCGAGTTCTTCATGCTTCACGCTTTGAGTTGTGCAGGCGTTGGCGCAGGGAAAACATCGCTTTGAGGTACTCGATGGTCAGTTTGAGCACTTTCACTTTCGAGTTCGGATCATCAGTCCAGGTGACCGGCAGGTCCATCACGCGGTATTTCAAGTGTTCGCCGGTGATCAGCAACTCGGTTGCAAAAAACCATCCGTCACTGTTGGCGCCTGTCTGCATCAAAGGGGCGAGAACACTGTGCTGGAGAAATTTGAACCCGCACATCCCATCGCTGAATGACGTTCGGAAAATCAGTTTGACGATGAGGTTAAAGCCAAAGCTGGTAACGTTTCTGAGGGGTTTGCGCCCGATGACCTTGGCGCCTTTGGCCAGGCGCGAGCCAGTCACGATATCTGCCTTGTTGGCTTTCAGCGCTTCGAGCGCCGGGCGCAGGTGGCTCAAGTCGGTCGCCAGGTCCAGATCCATGTAGCCGACGATATCGGCGCTCGATTGTGTCCAGGACGCTTTGAGCGCACGACCGACTCCGCGCTGTTCAAGGCGCAGGTAGCGAACGTCGGACAGGCTTTTTTCCAGCTCCAGAGCGATCTCTTGAGTTCGGTCGGTGGATCCATTGTCCGCGAGGACAATGCGAATGGTGCCGATATCACTCAGGTTGGCTTGAATATAATCGTGGGTTTTACGAACCTGTTCGGCCAGTGTTGACTCTTCGTTCAGGACCGGGATGGTAATTTCAATCAGCGAGTTCATTGTGCTTGCTCGGAAGAAGTGATTTGCGCGCCGGACAGGTTTTCAGTCTCGAGCTTTTCCAGCACGTCATAAATATTGTCGATCTTGCCACCCAGGATGGAATAACAGCCCGGAAGGGTTTCGTGTTTCTCGAACAAAATAGGTCGGCCATCGTCACCTTCATTTTTGCTGAGAATGGTTTTGACCTCGAAGAGTGAGTCTATGTATTCGGAGCCCAGTACTGAAGGCAAGTAGCGTCCAATGTCGCGGATCATACGATCGACCCGGGTATCCCTTTGGTAGCCGTCCAGCTTTTGATAGGGATTTGTATTGGGGTCGTCGGCCCAGTGCAGATGGGGCGTGTAGCGAACATGCGAAACCGTATGCAAGCCGCGAGCTGGAAAGGGCATAACGGAAAAGAACGGTCCATCCATTACGGTGATGCCCAGATCGCTGAGTGCTGGCGGCATTCGCATGAGCGCCATTTCGGTTATTTCCTGTTTCAACGCAGTGCGAGTGCCAGGAAAGTCGCCGCCAAACTGGTTCAGGCCACTGTAGGTGCAGTTGAAGACGTATCGAGCGCTGATCTGTTCCCGATCTTTGCCTTCGGGGGCCAGTGTAATGTTCAGCGACTGATTCGGGCTGTTGGCAATAGCTATGGCCTGGGTATTCAGGCGAATGCGGACACCGCTCTCCTGCAGTTCACTTAACGCCCATCTGGCAAGTTGGGTCGAATCGAATGCGTACTCCTCAACCAGAAAAACCTCTTCGATCAGCCGAGGCTCAAATAGAGATCGAAGTGCAGGGCTGGCTAGTTCGATTTTTGCTCCAATTTCCCTGTAGAAGCGTTCGAACTGGTTGGCAGTAACCTTCGAATTGCGTCGCGCGATCGCATACAGCTTGGTGAAGTCCTGTTTTACGGCTTCAGGCCAGTCCTGAACGAATTTCGGAAGGTTGATCCGGCTGCGGTAAGCCGTGGTGAAACTGCGCGGGTAGTGGTAGCCATTGTGTACGCGAGCCTGATTGTTATAAGAGGCCCGGCTCAACAGCGAAGATTCGCGCTCGATAAGCGTGACCTGTTTCATCCCGCGTTGTCTGGCAAGGTAAACCGCGATTGCTGCGCCGTAGAATCCCCCTCCGATAACGATCGCATCCTGCATATTGGTCGTCGACATCACGCCATTCTGCCTGAGGAGGTTTGAGGCGTTGCAGGCGATGCGACTTCTTCGATATTCAGCTTTTCCCGGCGGGTTATGCGCGCGCTGGTGAACTCCTGGGCAATATGATAGAGCGGCCCTTCATTGGTCAGGCTGGTCATGTGCAGGATGTATTCACCCAGTACCAGGAGCACCAGCGAAATCAGGAAAAACATACCGGATTGCTGTAAGGAGAGACTGATCCAGCCCGGTGCAATATCTGTTTTGAGAAGGCCACTGGCGACCACATAGAAGCTGTAGATGAGATTCGCGACTGCTCCAAACAGCGAAAGGGAAGTAACCAGCCGCATCGGCGCCCGAGTGGTCGACACCAACAGGAGCATGCCTCGATCAATACTTTCGCGCAGTCGTTTTTTCTGTGTAACCCGGGGGCTGGAACTGTAGTTCAGATTGGCACGGGCAAAACCGCCTGTCGCCGGGAGGTGTCGATAGGTTACCGACGGTTGAGGGTGTTGCAGGATGAAATTGATGACGCGTTTGCTGAGCACCCGATATTGCGGCGCCTCGGTGGCAAGATGTATGCCGTTGAACGATTTGTAGACTTTGTTGAAGACCGAATAGGCGACTTCGTAAGCGAGACTTTGTGCGGGTTTCTGTTTGTTCTTGGCAAAAACCACGTCTGCACCGCTGACTGCCTTGTCCAGCATTTCAGGCAAGAAAGCGATGTCATCAACGAGCGGATCAATCACCGCGACGAAATCGCCCAAGGCATTTTCCAGGCCAGCCCACGATGCGGTATCGGCATCGACCTCTTTGGTCAGTGCATAGACTTGCAAGTTTGGCAGGCCGTTTTCGCCAGTCAGGCTTTTTAGTATCGATATGCTGTCGTCATCCGAAGCATTATCGACAACAATAAGTTCATAGTCGCTAACGAGCGTGGACATCCGTTCAACTGCGTCTGCCAGGATACTTCCAATATGGTTAGATTGGTTGCGCACTACAAAGACAACCGAAAGAAATACCGGAAAAAATACCATTTAAAGTCCCTCGAGACGTCAGCCGTCGGCTGTCGTCCATTATTTCGAAAAAAAAGCCCGTAATCTTAATCTGCAAGGTAGGTCGCGTCATCCTTTTCGTTCGTGGCCTTCCGCACGAAAACCTGCAAAAACACCCTATCCGCTACTCACGACGATTGCAGGCAGCCATCCGAGGGACAATCCGTCGTGTATCCTAAGTCGTTTTGGTGCACCGGGCGCGGCCTGCCGCCGTCTCCCCTCATTTGCCTGCTCACTTGTTTCATCAAAGAGAGCGTGGGGCATCACGTGTGACATGTTTTACCTTTTGGAGTGATGTACTCGATGACTTTCTGGTGGCTCATACCTGCTATCTGCGGCCTCTCGTTTGCATTGACTGCCGGCCTTCGCCGATATGCGTTGGCTCGCAGCATGCTCGACGTGCCGAATGATCGCAGCTCTCACACTGTTCCCACTCCGCGTGGTGGTGGGGTATCGATCGTCGTGACCTTTTTGTCTGGCCTGGTGGCAATGTGGTCAGCAGGGTTGATCGATTCCGGCTTTTTTCTGGGCGCTGCCGGTGCGGGCGGCTTGGTGGCGGTGATCGGATTCATGGATGATCATGGCCATATTGCGGCTCGCTGGCGTTTGCTCGGCCATTTTTCTGCGGCGGCCTGGGTGTTGTGGTGGACCGGCGGACTGGCACCGGTGGAAGTGTTTGGTATGACCTTGGATCCAGGCTGGGTCGGCAATGTCTTCGCACTTTTTTATCTGGTATGGATGTTGAACCTATACAATTTCATGGATGGAATCGACGGCTTGGCCAGCGTCGAGGCAATCAGTGTCTGTGGTTCAGCCTGCCTTCTCTATTGGATCACCGGTCATGAGGGTTTTGTCTGGGCGCCATTGCTGTTGGCAATGGCGGTCCTGGGGTTTCTGGTCTGGAATTTTCCACCGGCAAAAATTTTTATGGGTGATGCCGGAAGCGGATTTCTGGGAATTATTTTGGGGGTCTTTGCACTACAGGCGGCATCGCTCAGCCCGGATCTCTTGTGGGCATGGCTGATCCTGCCGGGCGTGTTTATCGTCGATGCGACGTTTACGTTGCTAAGGCGTTTGCTGCGAGGCGAGAAGGTGTATGAAGCTCATCGAAGTCATGCCTACCAATACGCCTCGCGGGTTTATGGAAGGCATTTGCCGGTGACCACAGCCGTGGCGTTGATCAATGTGCTGTGGCTACTGCCGGTTGCCATCGCCGTAGTAGTGGCGGGGCTGGATGGAGCGGCAGGCCTGATAATTGCCTATGTGCCATTGCTGGTTCTGGCGGTAAAGTTTCATGCGGGTGAGTCTGAAGTCAAAACTGTGCAGGGCAAGGATCGTTAGACAAAATCCGTCTGGCCTCTAATTATTACGTACAATGAAGGCGGATTAAGTAGGCCAACGTGCCTGGTCGGTTGAGGTTTATGGATAAATTACGCGCCTTTTTGTTAGGTTTGCCACGCAGGCAAAAACGACTGATTCAAGTTGCCACAGATGTGTTTCTGGTCTGGGGTTCTCTTTGGCTTGCGTTCATCGTCCGGCTCGGCATCGACGATATGTACAACCCGCTTAAAGTACATTTCTGGTTGTTCGTCAGTGCCCCGATCGTTGCAATTCCGCTTTTCATCCGCTTCGGAATGTACCGTGCAGTCATGCGTTACTTCGGTAACGATGCGCTGATCGCGATCGTCAAGGCCGTCAGTCTTTCATCGCTGATCCTGGCGCTGGTGGTTTATTGGTACAGCAACCACGAGGCCGTGGTTCCCCGTTCCATCATTTTCAACTATTGGTGGCTCAGCCTTGTCATCATCGGCGGCCTGCGCCTGTGCATGCGCCAATATTTCATGGGCGACTGGTTTACCGCAGCCCAGCACGTGCCCTTCACCAACCGTGACGACGGGCTGACGAAAGTGGCAGTGTACGGTGCCGGCGTGGCGGGCAATCAACTGGTTGCGGCACTTCGCATGGGCCGGGTGCTGCGTCCCGTGGCGTTCATCGATGATGATCCGGGTATCTCGGACCGCTCGATTTCCGGCCTGCAGGTCTACAAGCCCAAACATATCCAGCAAATGATCGACGTGACCGGTGCCCAGGAAATTCTTCTGGCGCTGCCTTCCTCGACACGTGCCCGCCGTCGGGAAATTCTCAACCTCCTGGAAGGTTTCCCGCTGCACGTTCGCAGCGTCCCCAACTTTACCGATCTGGCCAGTGGCCGGGTAAAAGTCGAAGACATTCAAGAAGTCGATATTGCCGATCTGCTGGGGCGTGATGCGGTGCCGGCCCAGCCGGATTTGCTCGAGCGATGCATCAAGGGCAAGACCGTGATGGTCACCGGGGCAGGGGGATCCATCGGATCGGAGCTGTGCCGGCAGATATTCTCCTTGCAGCCGACCACGCTTCTGCTGTTCGAACACAGCGAATTCAACCTTTACAGCATTCTGTCTGAACTCGAACAGCGTGGCAGTCGTGAATCGACACCCGTTCGTCTGTTGCCGATCCTTGGATCGATCCGCCATCAGGACAAGCTGCTGGATGTGATGAAAACATGGAAGGTCGACACCGTTTATCATGCGGCGGCCTACAAGCATGTGCCGATGGTCGAGCACAACATCGCCGAAGGCGTGTTGAATAACGTGATTGGCACGCTCAACACGGCGCAAGCGGCGCTGCAGTCGGGCGTTTCGAATTTTGTGCTGATCTCGACTGACAAGGCTGTCCGTCCGACCAATGTCATGGGCAGCACCAAACGCCTTGCGGAGCTCACGCTTCAGGCTTTGAGTCGTGAAGTCGCGCCGGTGTTGTTCGGCGACAAGGCCAATGTTTCCCGCGTCAACAAGACCCGTTTCACCATGGTGCGTTTCGGTAATGTGCTGGGATCGTCCGGTTCGGTGATTCCGTTGTTTCACAGCCAGATCAAATCCGGTGGTCCCCTGACGGTCACACACCCGAAAATCACCCGTTATTTCATGACCATCCCTGAGGCAGCGCAGCTGGTCATTCAGGCTGGCTCGATGGGACAGGGTGGCGATGTGTTTGTGCTGGATATGGGAGAACCGGTGAGAATCGTCGAATTGGCGGAGAAAATGATTCATCTCTCCGGCTTGAGTATCCGTTCAGAACGCAATCCCCAAGGCGATATTTCCATTGAATTCACCGGCCTGCGACCAGGGGAAAAGCTTTACGAAGAATTGTTGATTGGCGACAACGTGGCAGCCACTTCCCATCCGATGATCATGACGGCCAATGAGGATCATTTGTCCTGGGATGTCCTGAAGGCGCGATTGAGTGAGTTGCTGGACGCCGTTGAGCGCGATGATTATTCCAGGGTTCGTCAGTTGCTGAGAGAGACGGTCAGCGGGTATACCCCTGATGGCGAGATAGTTGACTGGATCTATCAGCAACGCCGCCTGGAACCCTGATTGTTTCACATCCTGTAACGGACGCGTTTTTGACAGGCTCCCATCATCGCCTAAGTTTGGAGAGCAGCTTCGGAAAAGCTGCTTTCTCAATTGATGATGGAGCGTCACTTATGCGTACCGGATATTTCTACTCCCTGATTTTTGCCTTGCTGACCAGCGCCTCGATTGCCGCCATTGCTGCGCCTCTGGCTTCCTCCGAAGCGAACAAGGCTCCCGTGGTGATGAACACGTCAGCCACTTCTGAAAATCAGAAGGTCGATCTGAACGGTGCCGACGCGGCCACTCTGCAAAAGGAGCTGGCAGGAGTGGGTGAGGCCAAGGCGAAAGCGATTGTTGCTTATCGTGAAATAAACGGGCCGTTTGCATCGGTGGATGAGTTGTTGGAGGTGAAAGGTATTGGCAAGGCGATCCTGGATCGCAATCGCGACAAGCTGGAAGTGAACTAAGCTGATTGTTCAACGCCAAGGGGCCGGTCATTGACCGGCCCTTTTTGTTTCCAGCTTCCTTGAAGCGTCGCAGCAGGGTCAATTGACTTTCCGTCGGAAAGTGGAAAATTACGGCTATCATATTGCCTTTAAATTATGCCTATAATAATTTCAGTCGCCACTGAAGCCTCTGCTTTTCAGCGGTCGCTCATCCCTTACGTATTCCAGGAGTATCGTCATGAATTCCCCGAAATCCCAAGGTACGGCGCTGGTCACGGGCGCTTCTTCCGGCATTGGTGCGGTGTATGCCGAGCGTCTGGCGGCGCGTGGTTTTGATCTGTTGCTGGTGGCTCGCGATCAGGAACGCCTGGAGTCTGCTGCCAGCAAATTGCGAAACGACCATGGCGTTCAGGTCGAAGTGCTCAAGGCCGATCTGACGCAAAAGGATGAAGTGCTCAAGCTTGAGCAGCGCCTGCGCAGCGACTCCGGCATAAGCCTGTTGGTCAACAATGCGGGGGTAGCGGTCAATGGGTTGCTGGCCAACGCCGACCCCGAGGTGCTGGAGCAACTGATTCAGTTGAATGTCACAACCCTGACTCGCCTGGCAGCCGCAGCGGCAGCCGCGTTCACCCGCGCCGGGCGCGGCACGATCATCAATATCGCGTCAGTGGTCGCCTTGTTCCCCGAGCGCTTCAATGCCACCTACAGTGCCAGCAAGGCCTACGTGTTGAGCCTCACTCAATCGCTGAATACGGAACTCGAAGGCACCGGGGTCAAGGTACAAGCGGTATTGCCAGGTGTTACCCGCACCGAAATCTGGGCGCGTTCCGGTTTTGATGCCAGCGGTATTCCGGCTGAGATGGTCATGGAGGCAGGCGAGATGGTGGATGCGGCGCTGTCGGGTCTGGACCAGGGCGAACTCGTGACGATTCCTTCGCTGCCCGATGCCAATGAATGGCAAGCTTTCGTTGCTGCACGTCATGTGATGGCCCCCAATCTGTCCCACAGCTCGGCGGCCAGCCGATACAAGTAGATGACTTTTGAGTCGTGAGAGGTCAACCCGATATGGATCAGCGTCGAGTAGTTGTCACGGGTATGGGCCTGGTATCGCCCTTGGGAAGTGGCGTCGAAGTTGTCTGGCAGCGTTTGCTGGCCGGGCGATCCGGATTACGCAACCTGCCGGAGGCGGTCGTTGCGGATCTGCCGACGCGGGTTGGTGGCGTAGTGCCGACGATGGAGGAGGACGCCGAAGCCGGTTTCGATCCGGATCGGGCGACGCCGCCCAAAGAACAGAAGAAGATGGATCGTTTCATTCTGTTTGCCATGGAGGCTGCACGGCAGGCGCTTGAGCAGGCTGACTGGCATCCGTCTGACTCCCACGCTCAAGAGCGCACGGCGACCATCATCGGTTCCGGTGTCGGTGGCTTCGGTGCAATTGCCGATGCTGTGCGCACCACCGACAGCCGTGGTCCGCGTCGCTTGTCGCCGTTCACCATCCCTTCGTTTCTGGTCAACCTTGCGGCGGGCCATGTCTCGATCCAGCACAGTCTGAAGGGGCCGCTAGGTGCGCCGGTCACCGCGTGTGCCGCTGGCGTGCAGGCGATCGGTGACGCCGCTCGGCTGATTCGTGCCGGCGAGGCCGACATTGCTGTGTGCGGTGGTGCGGAAGCATGCATCGACCGCGTGAGCCTCGCCGGATTTGCAGCGGCGCGGGCGCTCTCCGGTGGCTACAACGACACGCCCGAGCGTGCGTCGCGCCCGTTCGACAGCGGGCGTGACGGGTTTGTGATGGGCGAGGGGGCCGGGTTGCTGGTGATCGAGTCGCTGGATCACGCATTGGCCCGTGGTGCAAAGCCACTGGCCGAACTGGTCGGCTACGGCACCAGCGCCGACGCCTATCATCTGACTGCCGGGCCGGAAGACGGCAGCGGAGCTCGACGAGCCATGACGCTGGCGCTGGCTCAAGCCGGTATCGCGCCGGATCAGGTGCAGCATCTGAATGCGCATGCGACCTCGACGCCGGTTGGCGATCTCGGCGAGCTGGCGGCCATCAAGTCGGTGTTCGGGACGCAGAACAAGATCGCCGTGACCTCGACCAAATCCGCCACCGGCCATTTATTGGGAGCTGCCGGTGGCCTCGAAGCTATCTTCACGTTGCTGGCTATCCGCGACCAGACCGCTCCGCCGACCCTCAACCTGGACAATCCCGACCCGGCCAGCGAAGGAGTGGACATTGTCCACGGTCAGGCGCGGTCAATGCCGATCGAATACGCGCTGTCCAACGGTTTCGGTTTCGGTGGGGTCAATGCCAGCGTGCTGTTCAAGCGCTGGCAGGCTTAGTCTTCGGAGCGCTTGAGGTGTTCGCGGGTGACGTCGAGGATCTGTTGGGCAAACCCGGCATCCGCGACGCTGCGTGAGAGCAGGAGCGCGCCCGCCAGTGTCGCCATGATGACGATGCTGCGTTCGGCCGCGTTCTCGCCTTCGAGGGTGTTCTGGATCTGATCCAGACGCGCTTTCAGCACGGCGTCGCTGGTCGGGCTAGGTTGGCCGCGCAATCCCAGTTCCGAAGAAATGGTCAGCAGCGGGCAGCCTTCATGCGGAGAGGTCTGGTGCCATTCGGACAGGTACGTATCAATGAAGGCTTCCAGCGGTTTTTCCTGGGCGAACAGCTCCTCGCACAAACCTGCAACCTGGTCACCAGCCGCTTGCAGGGCTTTTTCGACCAGATCGTCCTTGGATTTGAAATGCGAATAAAAGCCGCCGTGGGTCAGGCCCAGCGCCTTCATCAAAGGTTGCAGACCGGTCGCACCGATGCCGTCCTTGCGGAAGCGCTCGGATGCTTCCTTGATAATGCGCTGATGGGTCTGGGCTTTATGATCTTGCGAGTAACGCATTTAAACTCTCCGCAACAGGATCACCATCTTAACCAATGAAAATTGAATGGTGACTGTACTTCTACTTCTAAAAAGCCTGCCGTTGAATCCAACAAGTTCGTAACAGCCATCAACGGTTGGCACGGATAGTGGTTGCAGCTCACAAAGTTGCCATCACCGAAGGAGCAGGAGAACCATGTACAAAGACTATCCGGCCGCCTATCAAGTCAGTAAGGGCTCGGCCTTGCAGGTCGATGCACCGTTCTACGAGCGGATTCGCGACCGCAAGGACGCGCGGACCCTGATCGAGCAATTCGAAGTGCCGATCCGCACCGGCCGCGCCTGGCATGTTCCGGCGGGCCATGTGTTTCGTGTCACCACACCGGTGGGGCCTCAGGTGGGCGACTTCAATGTGTGGAATGCCCACGATCCGCGTGAACGGATGTGGGCGGCGCGCACTCGGCAACTGCAGGGCGCCCATGTCAGCACCCATGACCGCCTCTGGTCGAACCTACCTTTTCTGCGACCGCTGGTGACCATTACCGACGACAGCCTCGCCGATTACGGCATCGATGAGCATGGCGGGCGCCTGCACGATTTGCTCGGTACGCGCTGTGATCCCTACGTGAACAAGATGCTCACCGGCGAAGATTTCCACCACCACTGCCACTCTAACCTGACCCGCGCCGTACTACCGCACGGCCTGACCGAATTCGATGTGCATGACGTACTGAACATTTTCCAGTGCACGGGTCTGAATCACGATGACTTGTACTTCATGAAGGCCTGCCCGGCGCAGAAGGGCGATTATCTGGAATTCTTCGCGGAAATCGATTTGCTGTGTGCGCTGTCGACGTGTCCCGGCGGCGATCTGTCGCTGGCGATGTGGGGCCCGGACGCGCAGGATCCGCTGACCGTGTGCCGACCGCTCGGCGTGGAAATCTATCGTCTGGACGATGCGCTGCTCGAAGGCTGGAGCCAACCGGAGCGCGCGGCGTACAAAGGCCTGCATGGCTTGCACATTGCCAGGGCCGAATGGGAAAAGTGACCGCGATAAAAAAACAAACCCCGCCGATTCAGGCGGGGTTTTTCGTTCAGCGGTCCTGCGCGTCCTTGATGTCCGCTTCGGCATTGCGCTCGGCAACGCGTTGACGTTGTTCTTCGGTCAGTTCGACCTTGTTGGCGGTGTCGCGCAGCATCATCAGACCCCCCACGATCGAGCCGATTGCAACGACCAGAATCAACCAGGCATACCAGGGCATAGCGGCTCTCCTTAATGGCAGGTCGCCGGGCGAGGATTTCGCCGGCGATGCTGCTTACCACGTTTGAGCGATGGGAAATCGCAGTGGTTCCATTTTAGGCCTGTTATGCCCGGTGCAGTTAAAGCCCGGTCAGCATGGTGTCCGCCGGAGCGTTCGCGCGCAATTGCCCGGTGAGCAAAAAGTAGCCGAAGCCGACCGCCATGAAGCCCAGGAAAATCAGGCCGATCAGCGCATTGAACCAGGCCATTGCCACCAGGCACACGATCGCCAGCACCAGCGCAATGAACGGGATCAATGGGTAGCACGGCGCGCGGAAAGTCCGCTCCAGATTCGGTTCGCTTTTGCGCAGCTTGAAAAGACTGAGCATGCTCATGATGTACATCACGATGGCGCCGAACACGGCCATGGTGATCATCGCGGCGGTGAGGGTCATGCCGCCGAGATTGATCAGGCCGTCGCTGTAAATGGCCGCAATGCCAATGATTCCGCCGGCGATGATCGCCCGGTGCGGCGTCTGGAAGCGCGACAGCTTTGCCAGCGAGGCGGGCAGATAACCCGCGCGGGCGAGGGCGAAGAACTGCCGCGAGTAGCCGAGAATGATCCCGTGGAAACTCGCCACCAGACCGAACAGCCCGATCCACACCAGCATGTGCAGCCAGCCGGAATTGTCGCCGACCACAGCTTTCATCGCCTGTGGCAGCGGGTCGTTGATGTTCGACAGGGTGCGCCAGTCGCCGACGCCGCCGGCAAAGAACATCACGCCCATCGCCAGCAGCACCAGGGTCAGGATGCCGCTGATGTAAGCCTTGGGAATCGTGCGTTTCGGATCCTTGGCTTCTTCGGCCGCCATGGCCGCGCCTTCAATCGCGAGGAAGAACCAGATCGCAAACGGGATCGCCGCGAACATCCCGGCAATCGCCGGTGCGCCGAACACGTCCGCGCCGGCCCAACCATTGAGCGCGAAGTTGCTGAAACTGAAGGCGGGTGCGACCACGCCCATGAACACCAGCAACTCGGCGACGGCCAGCACGCAGACGATCAACTCGAAGGTCGCCGCCAGTTTCACACCGAGGATGTTCAACCCCATGAACACGATATACGCGCCGACCGCTGCGTGTTTCGGATCGAGGGCGGGAAACTGCACGTTGAGGTAGGCGCCAATTGCCAAAGCAATGGCAGGTGGGGCGAAGACAAATTCGATCAGCGTCGCCAGGCCTGCGATCAATCCGCCTTTTTCACCGAAAGCCCGGCGGCTGTAGGCAAACGGCCCGCCCGCGTGCGGAATCGCAGTGGTCAGTTCGGTGAAGCTGAAAATGAAGCAGGTGTACATGGTCGCGACCATGAACGAGGTCACCAGAAAGCCCAATGTTCCGGCGACGCCCCAGCCATAGCTCCAGCCGAAATACTCCCCGGAAATCACCAGCCCCACCGCAATGCCCCACAGATGCAGCGTACCCAGCGTGGGTTTGAGTTGTGTGTTCATGTGTTTGCTCCCTGAACGGTTTGGAAAGCTCGGGGGAGGGCGTGTGCAGTGGGCGTGCCATTTTGTATTGGCGGGTCGCAATGGGCTGAAAGCTGTCGTATCGGGGATGTTCGCGACTCGATAGCCACATTTCTGTGCGCCAGTCAGGTGCGTCGGCCCTCGAGAGCAGTCGTAAAGAAGGCATAAACCCACTCTTTACGCATTCTTTATGCCCCGCCCGCACCCTCGGTCTCGTTCCTTTACAGCCTCCTTTCCGACAATGCCTCCACACGCGGCAATACGCCGTAACACGGAGATCTTCCATGAGCGTTCTGGACGGGGTGTCCCTGCTGCTGGCAGCGGGGCTGTTCATTTATCTGTTGGTTGCGCTGTTGCGCGCGGACCGGAACTAGGAGCTGCTATGCACAGTTATGACTATTGGCAGATCCTCGCGTTTTTCGCGTTGGTGTTGCTGCCGGCGCCGTTCCTCGGGCGCTTCTACTACAAGGTGATGGAAGGTCAGCGCACCTGGCTGACGCCGATTCTCGGCCCGGTCGAGCGCGGCTGTTACCGCATTGCCGGGGTCGATCCGCAAGCCGAACAGAGCTGGCAGAAGTACACGCTGGCGCTGCTGGCGTTCAACCTCGCGGGTTTCCTGTTGTTGTTCGCGATCCTGTTGTTCCAGGATCACCTGCCGCTGAACCCGCAAAACCTGCCGGGCCAGGAGTGGACGCAAGCGTTCAACACCGCCGTCAGCTTCATGACCAACACTAACTGGCAGTCCTACAGCGGAGAAGCGACCCTCAGCTACCTGAGCCAGATGGCCGGTCTCACCGTGCAGAACTTCGTCAGCGCCGCCACCGGCCTCGCCGTGCTCGTTGCGTTGTGCCGTGGCATCGGTCGCAAATCGGCCAAGACCCTGGGTAACTTCTGGGCCGACATGACCCGCGCCACCCTCTACGGCCTGCTGCCACTGTGCCTGCTGCTGGCGCTGTACCTGGTATGGCAGGGCGTGCCGCAGACCTTCGCGCAATATGTGAATGCGGTGACGATGCAAGGCGTCGATCAGGTGATCCCGCTCGGCCCCGCAGCCAGCCAGATTGCGATCAAGCAGCTGGGCACCAACGGCGGTGGTTTCTTCGGCGTCAACTCGGCGCATCCGTTCGAGAACCCGACCGCATGGAGCAACCTGTTCGAAGTCACCTCGATCATCCTGATCCCGGTCGCGCTTGTGTTCACCTTCGGTCACTACGTGAAGGATTTGCGTCAGAGCCGCGCCATCATCGGTTGCATGCTCGCGCTGTTCCTGATCGGCGGCGCTACGTCGATGTGGGCCGAGTATCAGCCGAACCCGGCCCTGAACAACGTGGCCGTCGAACAGACCGCGCCGCTGGAAGGCAAGGAATCGCGCTTCGGCACTACCGCCACCGTGCTCTGGTCGGTGACCACTACGGCGGCGTCGAACGGTTCGGTCAACGGCATGCATGACAGCCTCAACCCGCTCAGCGGCATGGTGGCGCTGGTCAACATGATGGTCGGCGAGGTGATCTTCGGCGGCGTCGGTGCCGGGCTCTACGGCATGTTGCTGAACGTGCTGATCGCGGTGTTCCTCGCCGGCCTGATGATCGGCCGCACCCCGGAATACCTCGGCAAGAAACTCCAGGCCCGCGAAGTGCAATTGCTGGTCGTGACCCTGCTGGTGATGCCGGTCGGCGTGCTGGTACTGGGGGCGATTGCCGCTGCATTGCCTGGCCCGGCGGCGACCATCAGCAACCCCGGCCCCCACGGTTTCAGCCAGCTGCTGTACGCCTACACCTCGGCCAGTGCCAACAACGGTTCGGCGTTCGGTGGCCTGAGTGCCAACACCCCGTTCCACAACCTGATGCTGGGCCTTGGCATGTTGATCGGTCGCTTCGGTTACATCCTCCCGGTACTGGCCCTGGCCGGCAGCCTGGCGATGAAGAAAACCGCGCCGATCGGCCAGAACAGCTTCCCGACCCACGGCCCGCTGTTCGTGACCCTGTTGACCGTGACCATTTTGCTGGTGGGCGGCCTGACCTTCCTGCCGACCCTGGCGCTCGGCCCGATTGCCGAACACCTGAGCATGGGCTTCTAAGGAATCCATCATGAATATGCATGTTCCAGCTTCAAAACCTGCGGTAGCTGCCAAGTCGGCAGAAGCGCCCAAAACCGCGATCAGCGCCCTGTGGCGTCCGGCGTTGGTGCAAGCGTTCGTCAAGCTTGACCCGCGCCAGCTGGTGCGCTCGCCGGTGATGCTGGTGGTTGAACTGACCGCGATTTTCACCACCGTGCTGTGCTTCATCCCGGACAACGTCGTGCCGACCTTCGTTGCAGCGCAAATCGCCCTGTGGCTGTGGTTCACCGTGCTGTTCGCCAACTTCGCCGAAGCGCTGGCCGAAGGTCGCGGCAAGGCCCGTGCCGACAGCCTCAAGGCCGGCAGCGAAGGCCTGAGCGCCCGGCGTAAACTGGCCAACGGCAGCTTCCAGGTGGTGCCGGCCGCCAGCCTGCGCAAGGGCGATGTGGTGCGCGTCGAAGCCGGGGAAATGATCCCCGGCGACGGCGAGGTTATCGAAGGTATCGCGGCGGTCAACGAAGCGGCGATTACCGGTGAATCGGCTCCCGTGATTCGTGAGTCCGGCGGCGACCGTTCCGCCGTCACCGGCAATACACGTCTGGTGTCCGACTGGCTGCTGGTGAAGATCACCGCCAACCCCGGCGAGTCGACTCTGGACCGCATGATCGCGCTGGTCGAAGGCGCCAAACGCCAGAAGACCCCGAACGAAGTGGCGCTGGACATCCTGCTGATCGGCCTGACCCTGATCTTCCTGCTGGTGGTCGTGACCCTGCAACCGTTCGCCCACTTCGCCAACGGCAGCCTGCCGCTGGTGTTCCTGGTGGCGCTGTTGGTCACGCTGATTCCGACCACCATCGGTGGCCTGCTGTCGGCCATCGGTATCGCCGGGATGGATCGTCTGGTGCGTCTGAACGTGATCGCCAAGTCCGGTCGCGCAGTGGAAGCGGCGGGTGATGTGCACGTGTTGCTGCTGGACAAGACCGGCACCATCACCTTCGGCAATCGTCGTTGCAGCGCGGTGTATGCCGCGCCGGGTGTGAATGCCCGTGAGCTGGCCGAAGGCGCGCTGTTCGCCTCGCTGGCCGATGAAACCGCCGAAGGCAAGTCCATTGTCGAGTACCTGCGCGGCTCCAGTCCGCAGCCGGAACCCGCAACTGAAACGTTGACTGCCGTACCGTTCAGCGCCGAAACCCGCTTGTCCGGCGTCGACTATCAGGGCCGTGTATTCCGCAAGGGCGCGGTGGATTCGCTGCTGGCCTTCCTCGGTCAACAACGCAAGGATCTGGCGCCGGCGCTGTCCCGTGAAATCGACAAGATTGCCCAGAGCGGCGGCACCCCGTTGCTGGTCTGCGCCGACGGCAAGCTGCTCGGTGCGATCCATCTGAAAGACGTGGTCAAGCCGGGCATCCGCGAGCGTTTCGCCGAGCTGCGCAAACTGGGGATCCGCACGGTGATGGTCACCGGCGACAACCCGCTGACCGCTGCGGCGATTGCCGCTGAGGCAGGCGTCGACGATGTGCTGGCCGAAGCGACACCGGAGAAAAAACTCGCCCGCATCCGTCACGAACAGAACGACGGTCGTCTGGTCGCGATGTGCGGCGACGGCGCCAACGATGCCCCGGCGCTGGCCCAGGCTGACGTCGGCATGGCGATGAACGACGGCACTCAGGCCGCCCGCGAAGCGGCCAACATGGTCGACCTCGACAGCGACCCGACCAAACTGCTGGACGTGGTGCAGATCGGTAAGGAATTGCTGGTGACTCGCGGCGCATTGACGACCTTTTCCATCGCCAACGACGTGGCCAAGTACTTTGCGATCCTGCCGGCGCTGTTCGCTGCGATCTACCCGCAACTGGGCGTGCTGAACATCATGCACTTGAGCAGCCCGCAGAGCGCAATCCTGTCGGCCATCGTCTTCAACGCCCTGATCATTGTCGTGCTGATCCCGCTGGCCCTGCGCGGCGTGCGAGTGCAGGCGGCGAGTGCGGCGGCGCTGCTGCGACGCAATCTGCTGATCTATGGCCTGGGCGGGATTCTGGTGCCGTTCGTGGGGATCAAGGCGATCGACATGCTGTTGACGGCGTTGCATCTGGTTTGAACCTGAACAGCGGTGTGCCGGGCACACCGCTTCAAGCACGAATTCGAGGATTCTGAAATGTCCACAATGTTACGTCCGGCCCTGAGCCTGCTGGTGCTGATGACCCTGGTCACCGGCGTTGCCTATCCACTGGTCGTCACAGGCGTTGCCCAGGTCGCCTTCCCTGAGCAGGCCAATGGCAGCCTGGTGCGCGATGCCGAAGGCAAGGTGCGCGGCTCGTCGCTGATCGCTCAGGATTTTGTCGGCGATGCCTGGTTCCATCCACGTCCTTCGGCCGGTGCCTTTGCCACCGTTTCGAGCAGCGCGAGCAACCTGGCGCCGAGCAATCCGGCGCTGGCCACTCGGGTGATCGATGACGCCAACAAGCTGCTGGTGCCCGGTCAGGGCCCGGTGCCGCTGGCGCTGCTGACCACCTCCGGCAGCGGTCTCGATCCGCACTTGCCACCGGCCGCGATTGCCTATCAACTGGCGCGTGTCGCCCACGCGCGCAATTTGCCGGTGGCGACTTTGCAGCAGTTGCTCGACGCGCACATCGAACAGCCGCTGGTGGGCCCGCCGGTGGTGAATGTGCTGGCGTTGAACATGGCGCTGGAAAAGCTGTAATGAATCCTTCAGGAAGAGAGCTTCAAGCATGAGTGACTCCGGCCGCGCCGACGCGCTGTTAGCAGAACTGCCCCGCGACGGACGCGGCCGGCTCAAGGTTTTTCTCGGCGCCGCGCCGGGCGTGGGCAAGACCTTCGCCATGCTGCAGGCCGCCCACAGCCAGCTGCGCCAGGGCGTGAAAGTCATCGCCGGTGTGGTCGAAACCCACGGCCGCGCCGAAACCGAAGCGTTGCTCGGCGGCTTGCCGCAATTGCCGCTGGTGCGTTCGGAATACCGTGGCGTGACGCTGGAGGAAATGGACCTCGACGGTCTGCTCGCAGCAAAACCGAAACTGGTGCTGGTCGACGAACTCGCCCACAGCAACGCCCCCGGCAGTCGCCACGCGAAACGCTGGCAGGACATTCAGGAACTGCTCGCCGCCGGTATCGACGTCTACACCACGGTCAACGTCCAGCACCTGGAAAGCCTCAACGATCAGGTGCGTGGCATCACCGGCGTGCAGGTGCGCGAAACCCTGCCGGACTGGGTGCTGCAGGAAGCCTACGAACTGCTGTTGATCGACCTGCCGCCCCGGGAGTTGCTCGAGCGCCTGCGCGAAGGCAAGGTCTATGTGCCGGAGCAGGCACGGGCCGCGATCGATGCGTTTTTCACCCAGACCAACCTCACCGCGTTGCGGGAACTGGCGATGCAGACCGCGGCGGCGCAGGTCGACAACGATCTGGCCCAGGGCTACCGCAAGCTCGGTCAGGCCGCGCCGGCGGTGCGCGGTCGCCTGCTGGTCGGCGTCGATGGCAATGCCGATGCCGAACGTCTGGTGCGTCACGCCAGCCGTGTCGCCCAGCGTCGGCATTTGCCGTGGAGTCTGGTGCACGTCGATAACGGCAGTGTGCGCGACGAGCAATCGCGGCTGCGCCTGCAAGGCGCCCAGCAACTGGCCGAACGGCTTGGCGGG
This sequence comes from Pseudomonas sp. UV AK001, assembly GCF_046097675.1. Taxonomy (NCBI): domain Bacteria; kingdom Pseudomonadati; phylum Pseudomonadota; class Gammaproteobacteria; order Pseudomonadales; family Pseudomonadaceae; genus Pseudomonas; species Pseudomonas sp. UV AK001. The sequence goes on along the minus strand of NZ_JBJUVZ010000007.1, from coordinate 134,229 downwards.
GAAGTGGTGCTGTTGCGGGCCGGTGAAGTGGCGAAGACCCTGATCCAGCACGCTACCGAGCGCCGGGCCAGTCTGGTGCTGGTTGGCCAGTCAAGGCCGAGCCTGCGCCGGCGCTTGTTCGGTGGTGGACTGGCGGCGCGTCTGTTGCGTCAGTCCCATGGCCTGGAAATCAACGTGCTGGACAGCGATCACGAGCAGCACGCGCCACGCCTGCGGACCGCGCCGACGCTGGTGTGGTTCGACTATGCGCTGGCGCTGGTGGCGACCATTCTGGCCAGTGCGCTGGCGTGGGCGGTGTCCAGCGTATTGCCTTTGCCGAACATCTCGCTGGTGTTCCTCGCGGCAGTGTTGCTGGTGGCGGTGCGCAGCAGTCTCGGGCCTTCACTGGCCTGTGCGGCGTTGTCGTTTCTGACCTATGACTTTCTGTTCATTCCGCCGAATTTTTCCTTCGCCATCCAGCGCGAAGAAGACGTGCTGACCTTGCTGTTCTTCCTGCTGATGGCGGCGCTCACCGGCAATTTGGCGGCGCGTCAGCGGCGGCAATTGCAGGCGTTGCGCGATACCCAGGAAGAGACCACCGAGCTGCTCGACCTGTCGCGCAAACTCACCGCCGCCACCGACCGTCAGGCCGTGGTCAGCGCCGCCGCCCAGCACCTCAATGGCTGGAGCGATCTGCAATTGTGCCTGCTCAATCGCGACGGGCAGGGCGGCTGGAAAGTCGAGACCGGTGGGCCGTTGCAGTTCACTGAATCCGAACGCGCCGCTGCCGACTGGGCCTGGCAACACGATCAACCGGCGGGCATGGGCACCGGCACGTTGCCGTTCGGGCGTTGGTGGTGGTGGCCGCTGTCGGTTGAAGACGGGCCGCTCGCACTGCTCGGTGTGTGTGCCAAAGAAGGCCAGACATTGAGTGGCCAACGCCGGCGTCTGTTAACCGCGCTGAGCCAGCCACTGGCCCAGGCACTGGCCCGGGCGCAACTGGCCGATGATCTGGAAGCCGCGCGTCTGCACGGTGAAACCGAACAACTGCGCAGTGCCTTGCTCGCCTCGGTGTCCCACGATCTACGCACGCCGCTGACCTCGATGCGCGGCAGCATCGACAGCCTGCTGGCCCTCGGCGAAGCGATCCCGCTGGAGGATCGCCGCGAATTGCTCGAAGGCACCCGTGATGAAGCCGAGCGTCTCGACCGCTATATCCAGAACCTGCTGGACATGACCCGCCTCGGTCACGGCGCCCTGAAACTGGCGCGGGACTGGGTGTCACCGGCGGACATCGTCGGCAGTGCGCTCAATCGCCTGCGCGCCGTGCTTTCATCTTTGCAGGTGAGCACCGATGTACCGGCCGAGTTGCCACTGCTGTTCGTCCATGCCGCGTTGATCGAACAGGCGCTGGTGAATGTGCTGGAAAACGCTGCGCGATTCTCGCCGTCCCACGGCCGTCTGCAACTGCGCGCCGGGGCGGATGACAGCGAGGTGTTTTTCTCCGTCAGCGATGAAGGACCGGGGATTCCGGTCGATGAACGAGCGAAGATTTTCGACATGTTCTACACCGCCGCCCGGGGCGATCGTGGCGGGCAGGGCACCGGCCTGGGGCTGGCGATCTGTCAGGGCATGGTCGGCGCCCATGGCGGGCGGATCAGTGTCGGCGACGGCATCGACGGACACGGCACCTGCATCACCCTGCACCTGCCCTTGCAGGCGCAACCGGGGATGGACGGTGAAGCCTGAATCCGCCTGCGCTACTCTCTTGCCAATCTTTTGTGTTGATGTGAACTCATGACTCAGACCGCGACCATTTTGGTCATCGACGATGAACCGCAGATCCGCAAGTTCCTGCGCATCAGCCTCGCTTCCCAGGGCTACAAAGTGCTGGAGGCCGGCACCGGCGCCGAGGGTCTGGCCCAGGCGGCGCTGAACAAGCCTGACCTGCTGGTGCTCGACCTCGGCCTGCCGGACATGGACGGCCAGCAAGTGCTGCGCGAGTTTCGCGAGTGGGCCACGGCGCCGGTGCTGGTGCTGTCGGTGCGGGCCAGCGAAGGGCAGAAAGTCCAGGCGCTGGATGGCGGCGCCAATGATTACGTGACCAAGCCGTTCGGCATTCAGGAGTTTCTCGCCCGGGTGCGAGCATTGTTGCGTCAGGCGCCGGCCGGCGAAGCGCAACAGGCAGCGCTGGCCTTCGGCCCGCTGACAGTGGATCTGGCCTATCGCCGGGTGCTGCTCGACGGCGTCGAAGTTGCCCTGACCCGCAAGGAATACGCCGTGCTTGCGCAACTGGCGCGGCATCCGGGGCGGGTGATTACCCAGCAGCAATTGCTCAAGGATATCTGGGGCCCGACCCACACCGAGGACAGTCATTACCTGCGGATCGTCGTCGGCCATCTGCGGCAGAAACTGGCGGACGATCCGACGCGGCCACGATTCATCGTGACCGAGGCCGGTGTCGGCTATCGATTGTTGAACGAGAACAGCCTTTAGCTCTGCTCGCTCTCATAGCGATCCAGCGTATCCCGGGCAATTTCGCGACCCAGCGCGATCAGCTCCGGCGCCTTGTAGAACTCGAAGAACCGGCAGACCCGCTTCGGCACGTTGATCAGGATGTCCGGGGGATACCCGGCGATCTTGTATTGCGCCAGCGAGGTCTGCATCACCTCGAAACTCTGGTTGATCAGGTCCAGCAATGACGCCGGCCCGACGTTATCGACGATGAACGAACCGGTGGCGGACTTCGGTGCGCCGTCGCGCTCGGGAGCGGCGGCCGGTTGCTGGGTTTCGGGCTCTGCGCCTTCGACCCATGGATTGATCTCGGCGGCCTCGGCACGCAGCGCTTCTTGTTCCAGTCGCAGCAGTTGCTCGGCTTGTGTGCGGCGGAACGGCATCTTTGAACCGAGTGAACTGATCAGATTGTCGAAGCGGCTACGAAACGCGGCAGGGCGCTGGATCACCGGCAATTTGTAATGGCGCTGGTTGGTCGAGTTGAGATTGACCGCGATGATCAGATCGCAGTGGCTCGACACCACCGGCACGATCGGCAACGGATTGAGAATGCCGCCGTCCACCAGCATCCGGTTGCCCTGCATCACCGGGGTGAACAGGCTGGGAATCGCCGCCGAGGCGCGCATGGCCTGATGCAGGCAGCCTTCCTGAAACCAGATTTCCTGCTGATTGGTGAGATCGGCGGCCACGGCTGTGTAGGGGATGCGCAGATCCTCGATGTTGATTTCGCCGACGATCTTGCGGATCTGGCCGAAGACCTTTTCGCCACGGATTGCACCGAGGCGGAAACTCACGTCCACCAACCGCAGCACATCGAGGTAATCCAGGCCTTCGATCCAGCGTCGGTACTCGTCGAGTTTGCCGGCGGCGTAGATGCCGCCAACCACCGCCCCCATCGAACAACCGGCAATGCAGGCGATGTCGTAACCACGCCGTTCGATCTCCTCGATGACCCCGATATGGGCATAGCCCCGGGCGCCACCGGAGCCCAGCACCAGTGCGACACGCTTTTTCATCAGACTTCCTCCCCGACAGGTTTCCACAATGCACCCATCGAGGGCCGGGCTACAATCGTCAGGGTCGTTCGGGGTGGCGCTGGCGTCGTTATTTCGATACTTCATGACCCGCTGGCGTTATCTTTTGCCGTGCGGTGGATTCACGGGGCACAAGGCACTTTTTCACCGCCCCAACGTCTTAATTGCACGACTGTTGACCTATCTTTGAGGTGTAAGTGATGAAAGCCTGGATCTGTGTGCCCTTGATTGCTCTGGCATTGGCCGGTTGCGCCGGCAAGACCGCCTACCGCGACAGCTGCGGCAGCCAGCTCGATGCGGCATGGCATGAGCTGGATCTGGCCAAGGCCGAGGGCTTTGCCGGCACGGTCAGCTATTCCAAGGCCCTGTCGTTGCTGACAGCGGCCAAGACTCAGCAGCAATTCGAAGGGTTCGAGGGTTGCAGCAAAAAAGCCGAGAAGGCGCGTTTCTACATTCGCGAATCCCGCGCCGGGCGCTAAGCTGCTGACGTAGCGCAAGTGCAGATGCCTTGCGCAGGTACACACTCATGCAGCGCCATTGAATTCAGGAGCAATTAATGTCTGCGTTGGTTGACCGGTTGGTGGCTCATGTCCTGAGCCTGGAAGTCAGGCTGCTGGCCTGTCAGGCACGTTTGACCGCCCGGACCGACCCTGAGGCGCTGCATGATTTGCGAACCACCGTGCGCCGCTTGCGCAGCCTGTTGCGGCCATTGCGCGGTTTGCCCGGTGTCGAGCAACTGGAAGTCGCGGCGGCCGGCGTCGGGCAAGTGACCACGCCATGGCGCGATCGCGAGGTGCTGGCGGCGTACCTTCTCGAACATGGTCAGCCTGAAGCCGCGCAGCGGCGCATGGCGCAGATGGCCGAGGCGTATCCTGCGCTGGCGGCGAGTGCGGAAGTGGCTTCGCTGCTGATGATCCTCGATGCGTTTCCGCGTTTCCTGCGGGCGTCCCAGCGTCAGGGGTTGCTTGATGACCTGGACAAGCGCATCGAAAAACGCCTGGGCAAACAATGGAAGAACCTCGACGTGGCGCTGCACGATCCGGCCCACGACCGCCATCGTCTGCGCCTGCTGATCAAGCGTGTGCGTTACGGCATCGAGGCTTATCCCGAACTCGATCGCCTGCCGAAAGCGGCGCTGGCTCGTCTGAAGTCCGCACAGGGCGCCCTGGGTGACTGGCATGATTGCTGGCAATGGCTGGCAAAAGCCGAGCAGGAAGCGGATCTGCAACCCTGCGTCGCCACCTGGCAGGCCACCATGATCAAGGCTGAAAGCAAGGCTGACCGGGTGCTGGAAAAACTCAGCGCCACCTGCTTCAAATCCTGAATCCCTCAACAGCTCGGCGTGGCTGTCTTATCTGTCAGTCTCTTTGACCGGAATGGACGCTGCGCCGCTCTGCCGCGCTGGTTAAGATCCGGTCATTCCCTTTTTCGTGTCCGAGGTTCCCATGCGCTTTTGCGATCTGATCGATGCTGTCCGCCGTCAACCGGAGGTCACCATTCCGGCCGAGTGGGGCCAGGGTCGGGCCAGTTTTGGCGGGTTGGTTGCCGCACTGCAATTTGAAGTGATGCGCACTCGGGTGCCAGCCGAACGGCCGGTGCGTTCGCTGGCGATCACCTTCGTCGGGCCGGTCGAGCCCGAAGTGCCGGTGAGCTTTGAGGTCGAGGTATTGCGCGAAGGCAAAGCGGTCATCCAGGTGCTGGGGCGCGCCGTGCAGAACGGCCAGGTGGTGACGATGGTGCAAGGCAGCTTCGGTGCTTCGCGCCCGTCGGAAGTGGCGGTTGAAGCGTACCCGGCGCCGGAGATGAAACACTGGGACGAGTGCCCTGAGCTGCCTTACATCAAAGGCGTGACCCCGGAGTTCATGCGTCATCTGGCGATGCGCTGGAGTGTCGGCGGCATGCCGTTCACCGGCATTCAATCGCGGCTGATGGGCGGCTGGGTGCGCTTGCGTGGGGATGTGAAGGAGGAGCCGGTCAACGAGGCGCATCTGCTGGCGCTGGTCGATGCCTGGCCGCCTGCGCTGTTGCCGTATCTGAAGAAACCGGCACCGGGCAGCACGCTGACCTGGACCATCGAATTCGTTCAGCCGTTACACGATTTGAGCACGCTGGACTGGTGCCAGTATCTGGCGGACATCGAGTACGCCGCCGACGGTTACGGCCACGTCGCCGCCAAACTGTGGAGCGCCCAGGGAGAACTGATCGCCATGAGCCGGCAGACAGTGACGATCTTCGCCTGACTCAATGCCGGCGGTGGCGTTCACGCCAGGCGCGGTACCAGCCGCCGCTGAGCAGAAAGCGCGGGAAGGTCAGAAACTGCTCGACCAGCAGGCGCGATACCGCGTCCTTGCGATCACTGAACGGCTCGGAGGCTTGCGCCTCCAGGCTGTGGCCATGGCGCTGCAGACCCAGCGCCGCGACGATCCCGATCACACCAATCGCCACGCTCGCCAGACTCAGACTGAACACGCCCGAGACGATCAACAGAAACGCGACGATGAACAGCGGCACGGCGATCAGGTGCAGCACCAGATTGGTCGGGTGCTGGTGATTGGCCGGGTACGCGCGCCATTGCCACGCGGGAAGGTTGGGGTGACGTTTGCCCATGTTGTTGCTCCTCAATCCATGTTCGATTCATGGTTGAAGAATAGGCCCGGGCGGGCAGGGCGGCGAATCAAGGTTGGCTATTGCAGTGATAGGGACAATGACTGTTCCTGATGTTGTCCCCTAGAGCTTCAGCTGACCGATCGCCTTGTTCAATTCCCCGGCCAGCGTCGCCAACTCGTTACTGGTAGTCGCCGAATCCACGGTCTGCTGCACAGTGTTTTCGGTCACATCACGAATACTCACCACCGCGCGGTTCATCTCTTCGGCCACCTGGCTCTGCTGTTCCGCCGCTACCGCAATCTGCGTATTGCTCTCGCGCATCTGCGCTACCGCCCCGGTGATTTCCGCCAGTGCTTCTCCTGCCTCTTGCGCTTGCTGCACGCAGTCGTCGGCCTTGTACGAACTCTCCTGCATGAAGTCCACCGCGTCGCGAGTGCCGGCCTGCAACGCCGAGACCATGGTGGTGATTTCATCGGTGGACGTCTGCACGCGCTTGGCGAGGTTGCGCACCTCATCGGCAACTACCGCAAACCCGCGACCCATTTCACCGGCGCGCGCCGCTTCGATGGCGGCATTGAGGGCCAGCAGATTGGTCTGTTCGGCGATGCTGTGGATCACGCTGACCACGCCGTTGATTTTCTGACTGTCTTCGGCCAGACGCTGGATCATCTCGGCAGTCTGTTGCACGCCGCTGGACAGGCCGGCAATCGAATGCTGGACGCGGGTGACGACCTGCTGACCGCTGCCGGCCAGGCCATCGGCGGTCTGCGACAGGTCGCGCGTGGCGCCGGCGTGCTGGGCGATGTGGTAGACGGTGGCGGTCATCTCGTTGATCGCCGTGGCGGCCTGATCGGTTTCGCTCTGTTGGCCGAGCATGCCGTGGCGCACCTCGTTCATGCTCGACGCCAGCCGTGCAGCACCGACGTCAAGTTGCCGCGCGGTGTTGGCCACGGTGGTTACCACGCGCTGGTAGCCGGCCTGCATCGCGTTGAAGGCATTGGCCATCTGACCGACTTCGTCCTTGCAGGCCAGCGGCACCCGGGCCGAAAGGTCGCCGGTTTTCTCCACGTGCAGCATCACATCCTTGAGCGTGTTGAGCTGGCTGAGCAGAAAGCGGATCAGCAGCTGCGAAGCACCGAGCATCGCCAGCATCAGGATGAACACCGCCACCGCGTAGTTGGCGAAGCGTTCGCTGAACACCTGGCTGAGGCTCGGGGCGTAGGCAATCACGGCGACCTGCTGACCATCGGCACGGCTGAACACCTCGGCGCCGAGCAGCGGGTTTTCGCCGAACAACGGCAGGTGGCTGATTTCGATCCAGCCGTTGCTGTCGGTGATCTCCAGCAGCGGCTGATCGTTGAGGCGCGGCGCTTCACCGCGTTTGAACGTCAGCACCTGATCGGATTTGGGCAGCGCCTGTCCGGCCGGCCAGGCCTTCAGCAGCTGCGCCTGGGCCTGGGCGGAGTTTTGCGCGGCGTGACTGCGGGCCTGTTGTTCGAGCTGTACGGCGTACAGCACCAGCAACAGGGTGGTGACGAAGGCGACCGCGTTGACCGCCCAGAATTTGTATTTCAGCGAGATATTGCTAAGCCAGGCACCCATGGAGGTCTTCTCTGATAGCGGAAACAGTTTTGGCAAGGTGCCATTATTGTGCCGCTACGCAGGTGTCCGGATCTTGATATGCATCAACAAGTGGTGCGTTCCCTGTGGATCAGGGCAGGGCAGGTAATCCGTAGAACGCCCGAGCACATGCGGTGGTGTGGGCCGCCAGATCTTCCTCGGTTTCCCCTCGATGCAACGCTACTTCACGCAGCACTTCGGTCAGATATGCCGGCTCGTTACGCCCGTTTTTCGGCTTCGGTCGCAGTGTTCGCGGCAGCAAATACGGCGCATCACTTTCCAGCATCAGGCGACCCCGTTTGATTTCTTTCACCAACGGGTGCAAATGAGTGCCGCGACGCTCATCACAGATCCAGCCGGTGATGCCGATGTGCAGGTCCAAATCGAGGTAGCTGAACAACGCTTTCTGCTCGCCGGTGAAGCAATGCACCACGGCGGCAGGCAACTGATCGCGGAAGTCACGGAGGATTTCCAGAAGGCGCTGGCTCGCGTCACGTTCGTGCAGGAACACCGGCAGTTGCAGCTCCACGGCCAGGGCCAGATGTTCTTCGAGGACTTTTTCCTGCTGCGGGCGCGGCGAGAAATCGCGGTTGAAATCCAGTCCGCATTCACCCACCGCCACCACGTTCGATTCTTTCAGCAAAGCGCGCAGGCGCCGTGCACTGTCGGCGTTCCAGTCGCTGGCCGAATGCGGGTGAATCCCGGCGGTGGCGAACAGTCGTTGCCCGTCCGGATCCAGTTGCCGGCACAGTTCCAGGGCCTGTTCGCTGCCCTCGACGCTGGTGCCGGTCAGCACCAGTTGGCAGACCCCGGCAGCGTAGGCGCGGTCGAGCACGGCCTGGTGTTTGTCGGCGAAACTGGGGTTGGTCAGGTTGACGCCGATATCGATGAGTTGCATGGTGCTACCTCGGGCCGAAGGCCGGAAAGCATATCAGAGCGGTAGATTTAAAAGAAAAGCCAAGAACTACAACGGCTTATGGCTGTCTGTTGAGGCCGCGAGGCAACACAGGGTGGCGCGGTTGCTATCACTGTGCCAGTCTCTCGCACTTTATCAGCGCTTCAGGCGCTCTGTTTTCGTCGGTGTTTTGCGACCGTTCAGCGGCAAAACGCCCCGTATTCTTTCCGGAGAGTGGATGGTTCGTCCCTCGGTTTTGCTCCTGCTGTGCGGTTCGTTGCTGCTGCCGATGACGGCGGTCGCGCGCCTGCCCGGGCCGCTGCAAGCCGTGCCGGCCGCCAAGGTTCGCGACCTGACCGAGATCCGCAACAGCCGTGTATTGCGAGTGTTGGTCAACCAGAGCCGCAACAGCTCCGGCGAAGTCCAGGGCCAGACCATCGGCGTCGAATACCACCGTTTGCGCGCCTTCGAGCAGTACCTCAATGGCCACGCCCGCGACGGCCAGGAAATCACCCTCAAGATCATTCCCAAAGCCAAGGATCAATTGCTCGGCGCGCTGCAGCGTGGCGAAGGTGATCTGGTGGCCCCGGGCGAACTGCTCGACCTGCAACCGGGCCATGCGGTCGCCAGCAGCGAGCCGATTGCCAGCAATGTGCCGCTGGTGCTGGTCGGCATCAAGGGCGAAAAACGCTACACCAAGGTCGAGCAACTCGCCGGCAAAACCCTGGCGCTGCCCACCGGCAGTGCGGCGGGGGAGGCGGTCAGTCAGCTCAACCAGAAACTGGCGCTGCACAAACTGGCGCCGATCAAGATCGAATGGGTCGACCCCACGTTGGCTGTTGAAGATGTGCTGGAAATGGTCCAGGGCGGCATCTTCCACCTGACCATCGTCGAGCAACCGATTGCCGAGCGCTGGGGCAAGATCCTGCCCAAGCTGCGTTTCGACCGGCAGTTGATGATCAGCGAACCGGGCGAGGAATACTGGTTCGTGCGGCGCGATGCCTCGATGCTGCGGGCGAGCATCGACCGCTTCCTGACCGGCTACAAGACGCCGTCGAACGAAGACGCAGCGTTTCTGCGGATTTACCGTCGCCTCTATCAAGTCCACTATCCATTGGCCAAGGCTGACCGCCAGCGCCTGGAAAAACTGCGGCCGACCCTGCAAAAGCATGCCGAAGCGCAGAACATGGACTGGTTGAACCTGGCCGCGCTGGCGTTCAAGGAATCGGCGCTGCAACCCAGTGCACGCGGTGGCGGCGGGCCGACCGGGCTGATGCAGATCACGCCGTCCGCCGCGCAGCGGGTCGGCGTCAACAACATCCAGAATCTCGATGCGAATGTGCAGGCCGGGGCCAAGTACCTGGCGATGATCCGCCGCAAGTTCTTCAATAGCCCCAAGCTCAACGAGCGCGAGCGCATGGCGTTCACCCTGGCCGCCTACAACATCGGCCCGGAACGTGTGCAGGGCATGCGTGCCGAAGCCCGGCGTCGCGGGCTTAATCCGAACCAGTGGTTCTTCCAGGTCGAGCGCATTGCCATGGAGCAGGTGGGGATGGGCGCCGTCAGCTATGTTAATAGTGTGAACAAGTATTACTTGGCGTTCGACCGGGAGCGTGAGTCGTTGGAGCCCCGGGGACAGAAAGTTGTCTCACGCAAATGATCAAATAAATTGATTGTTATGGCGGAATATTTGCGCTTTTAACATAAATTTAACTGATTAATATGGCGGCCAACCAACAAGCACTTCTCCAACAAGGAATCGAAACATGAGCTCTCTGATCAACAAGGTCCTGTTCACCCGCGCCGGCTACGGTCTGACCATTCTGCGCATTGCCGTCGGCGTGATCTTCGCCGCCCACGGTTCGCAGAAACTCTTCGGCCTGTTTGGTGGCTACGGCCTGGCGGGCACCGCGCAATACATGGAAAGCATCGGCCTGACCCCAGGCTATCTGATGGCGACTCTGGCAGGCGGTACTGAATTCTTCGCCGGTCTGGCATTGATCATCGGCCTGCTGGTGCGTCCGGCGGCACTCGGTCTGACCTTCCTGTCGCTGGTGGCGATCTTCACCGTACACATCAGCAACGGTCTGTTTATGGCCAACAACGGTTACGAGTTCGCCCTGGCCCTGCTCGGTGGCAGCCTGGCGGTACTGATCGAAGGCGCCGGCAAGCTTTCGGTGGATCGTGCAATCGCCGGTTGACCGCTCTGGCTCAAGCAAAAGGCCCGCATTGTGCGGGCCTTTTTTGTTGCGGCTGATTCTTGACACTGGCTGGTCACGTTCTCTAGGATGCCGCTCATGCGCCGATTTAAACAGCTACTTGCGGGGCGCCAGGTGACTATTCTTCAGTTGCCGTCAGAAGCCGGAACAGGGCTTCGAAATACCGCTAAAGCGCTGGTTCGGTGTTGCCTCTCACCTGCCATGCAGACTTTTGAGGCAGAGACACGACACGATGAATGCACTTCGCCCTCCAGCACGTCCCGCGCCGATCACGGCACATGTCACCCAGCGCAATCCTAAAATCCTGCTTGGCGGCAAACACCAGCCGACGCTGTTGCGTTATCTCGATGGCTGGCCACGTCGCAGCGGCGGTCCTGCCGCATTCCTGATCCAGTTCGTTGAAGACGGCGAGTCGCTGGCGCGTTTTGCCGATGACAGTTTCGACCTCGCAGTGATCCAGTCGCCCAGCGCTGAAGACGCTCCGGAAATGATCCGTCAACTGACACGCGTTGCCCGCCAGGGGCTGATTGCCCGGCGCTGAGCGTCAGGGATAGTCGATCGCCACGATGTAAACGAATTGCTCGCCGGTTGGCGTCTGGACCCGGACTTCGGCGTCCAGCGCCTTGCCGATCAGGGCGCGGGCCAGCGGCGAGTCGATGCTGATCAGGCCCAGTTTCAGATCCAGCTCGTCCGGGCCGACGATGCGGTAACGCGACTGTTTGCCGTCCTCATCCTCGATGGTCACCCAGGCGCCGAAGTAGACCTTGTTCGGATCGCTCGGTTTTTCGCTGACAACTTTCAGCGCCTCAAGGCGCTTGGTGAGAAAGCGCACGCGGCTGTCGATCTCGCGCAGCATCTTCTTGCCGTAGGTGTACTCGGCATTTTCCGACCGATCGCCTTGAGCCGCCGCTTCGCTGACCGACTGCGTCACCTGCGGGCGGCGTACGTGCCACAACTCATGGAATTCGGCGCGCATCCGCGCTTCACCCTCGGGGGTGATCAGCGCGGTGCCAGCGGTGCGGGGAGGGCGATAACGGCTCATGGCAACTTCTTGTGGTATTGAGGGCTGGAGTCTATCAACCCTCGCGCAGCACTGTCAGCGGGCTCGCATTCAGGGCCCGACGGGTGCCGAACACGCCGGCGCCACCGATCAGGGCCGCACCGATCAACGGCAGCACCAGCAACCATGGATGCGGGTGCCAGGGCAGGTCGAACGCGAAGCGATACAGCACCAGGCTCACCACTTCCGTACCAATGGCCGCCAGCAATCCACTGACTGCGCCGAGCAGGCCGAACTCGATCCGCCGTGCCTTGACCAGCAACTGCCGCTCCGCCCCCAAAGCACGCAACAACGCACCCTGGCGAATGCGTTCATCCAGCGTCGCCTGCAACCCGGAAAACAGCACCGCCATCCCGGCCGCCAACACAAACAACAACACGTACTCCACCGCCAGGGTGACCTGAGCGAGGATGCTGCGCAGTTGTTCGAGCAAGGCTTCGACCTGCAGGATGGTCACCGCCGGGAAGGCTCGTGACAGCTCGACGATCTGCTGGTCATGACCGGGCGCCAGATAGAAACTGGTCAGGTAGGTTGCCGGTAGATCTTTCAACGTGCCGGGCTGGAAGATCATGAAGAAGTTCGGCTGGAAGTTGTCCCAGTTGATCTCCCGCAGGCTGGTGACCTTCGCTTCACGATTGACTCCGCCAACGGTGAACACCAGGTGGTCGCCAAGTTTGAGCTTGAGGCTTTCGGCGACCTTGCCTTCCACCGAGACGCCGGGCACATCGTCCTGTGGCTGATCTTTCCACCACTCGCCGGCAGTGAGCTTGTTGCCCGCGGGCAAGTCAGCGGCCCAGGTCAGGCTCAGGTCACGCTGGATCGCCCGGTCGCCGGCCGAGTCCTTGCTGACGATCTGCTGCACCGCTTCGCCGTTGATGCTGATCAGCCGTCCCGGCACCACCGGGTACAACGGCGCAGCGTGGGCCGAGACATTGATCAGGTGATCGGTGAAGGCCTGTTTGTCCGCCGGCAGGATGTTCAGGGCGAAATAGTTGGGAGCATTTTTCGGCAGCTGGTTTTGCCAGGTGTCGAGCAATTCACCGCGCAACAGTGCAATCAACGCCATGGACAACAGGATCAGGCCGAATGCCAAGGACTGTCCGGCAGCCGCCAGCGGGTGACGCAGCAACTGACCCAGACCGAGACGCCAGGGCAGGGAGGCGCGAGCCAGCAGGCGACGCAGACTGTTGAGCAGCAGCAACAGCAAGCTACCGAGCACCAGCGCGGCGACCACGCCACCGCCGAGCAGGGCAAAGGTCAGCAGCAGATCCAGACTCAGGCGCCACATGATCAGGCCGAGCGCGCCGAGTGCTGCGCCGTAGACCATCCAGGTGCTCGACGGAATCGGCAGCATGTCGCGGCGCAACACTCGCAACGGCGGTACACGGCCGAGGGCGGCGAGCGGCGGCAAGGCAAAACCGGCCAGCGCCACCAGTCCGGTACCGATCCCGGCCAGTGCCGGCAGCAAGCCGCCGGGTGGTACGTCGGTCGGCAACAGATCATGCAGCAGCGCAAACAACCCCAACTGAGCAAGCCAGCCAAGCAGGGCGCCGCTAAGGCTGGCGAACAGGCCGAGTACCGCCAGTTGCAGGCTGAACAGGACCATGGTTTCCCGGCGCGACAAACCCAGGCAGCGGAGCAGGGCGCTGGCATCGAAGCGGCGACTGGCGAAGCGGTTCGCCGACAACGCCACGGCCACGCCGGCCAACAGCACGGCGACCAGACTTGCCATGTTCAGATAGCGCTCGGCCTTGCCCAGTGCCCCGCCGATCTGCCGGTTGCCGTCGCGGGCATCCTGAATCCGCTGGTTGGCGGCAAGCCCCGGTTTGATCAACTGGCGATAGGTTTCCAGCGCGTTCGGTTCGCCGCGCCAAAGTTCGCGATAGCTCACCCGGCTACCGGGTTGGACCACGCCGGTCGCGGCGAGGTCGTCGAGGTTGATCAGCACCCGTGGCGTCAGGCTGTAGAAGTTGCCGGCGCGATCCGGTTCGTAAGTCAGCACTCTGGTGAGTTTCAGCGTCTTCATGCCAACGTCGATGCTGTCGCCGATCTTCAGGTCCAGCGCCGTTAGCAGGCGCGATTCGACCCAGGCTTCGCCCGGCTGCGGTTCGCCACCCGCTTCCTCGGCAGCAAACGGTGCCGGGGCACTTTTCAGTTCGCCACGCAGCGGATAGGCACGGTCGACGGCCTTGATGCTCGACAACTGAATGCCGTTGTCGGTGGCGATGACGCTGGAGAATTCAACGATCTGCGCATGGTCGAGGCGCAGCTCGGTGCCGCTCCTGATTTGTTCCGGTCGTGCGGGGGTGCTGCCTTCGAGCACCAGATCCGCGCCAAGAAACTCGGTAGCGCGCAACGTCATCGCGCCATTCAGGCGGGCACCGAAATAACCGATGGCGGTGCTCGCCGCCACGGCCACCAGCAAGGCGAAGAACAGCACCCGCAACTCCCCGGCGCGGGCATCGCGCAGGAGCTGGCGCAGGGCAAGGCTGAACAGGCGCAACAGCGGCAGACGTGCCATCAAGGCTCCAGGGGGGCGACCAGCAGGCCGGCTTCAAGTCGGATCAGGCGCCGGCAGCGATGGGCCAGGCGTTCATCGTGGGTCACCAGCACCAGGGTAGTGCCGCGTTCCTTGTTCAATTCGAACAGCAAGTCACTGATGCGCTCGCCGGTGTGGCTGTCGAGGTTGCCGGTGGGTTCGTCGGCGAACAGCACGTCCGGCTCGGCGGCAAAGGCCCGAGCGATGGCGACGCGCTGTTGTTCACCACCGGAGAGCTGGCGCGGCGAGTGCGTCAGGCGCTGGCCGAGGCCGACCCGTTGCAGCAATTCGGTGGCGCGACCACGGGCGTCTTTGCGGCCATCGAGTTCCAATGGAAGCATGACGTTTTCCAGGGCATTGAGACTGTCGAGCAACTGGAACGACTGAAAGACAAAACCCACATGTTCGGCACGGATGCGCGCGCGCTGGTCTTCGTCGAGATCGCTCAGGGACTGGCCGGCGAGTACGACTTCGCCGCTGCTTGGCAGGTCAAGGCCGGCGAGCAGGCCGAGCAGGGTGGATTTGCCGGAGCCGGACGCGCCGACTATGGCCAGGCTGTCGCCCTTGTTCAGTTCCAGGCTGAGTTCGTGCAGGATGGTCAGTTCACCTTCCGCGCTGGGAACCACTTTGCTAAGGTTCTTCGCGGTGAGAATGCTTGCGCCCATGGAGAATCCGATGCGTGTGTGGTTTTTGAGTGCTGGCCTGGCCTTGATGTGCATGGCCCAGAACGCAGCGGCGGGTACAGTCCTGATCGTTGGCGATAGTATCAGCGCCGGTTTCGGACTGGATACCCGGTTGGGGTGGGTGTCGTTGCTTGAGCAGCGGCTCAAGGCCGAAGGTTTTGACGATAAAGTGATCAACGCCTCCATCAGCGGCGACACCAGTGCCGGAGGCCAGGCGCGCCTGCCGGCGCTGCTTGCAGAGCATAAGCCGGAGCTGGTGATCCTCGAGTTGGGGGGCAACGATGGCCTGCGCGGAATGCCGCCGACGCAATTGCAACAAAATCTTGCTTCGATGATCGACAGCTCCCGCCAAAGCGGTGCCAGGGTGCTGTTGCTCGGCATGCAACTGCCGCCCAATTACGGCAAGCGCTACACCGATGCCTTCGCCGAGGTCTACGGCAAGCTGGCCGAGGAGAAAAAGATCCCGCTGGTGCCGTTTTTCCTCGAGGGTGTGGGCGGGCACCCGGACTTGATGCAGGCCGATGGTCTGCACCCGGCAGCCGGGGCTCAGGGCAAGTTGCTGGAAAATGTCTGGCCGACGCTAAAACCGCTGTTATGAGGCTTTTCTAGCGGCAGGCTTTCGGCTAATGTGGCGCCCCCCTAAATGGAGCCCCCGATGTCGCGTTCTGCCTGGTCCCTGTTTGCCTACCAACTGATCGAGCCTGACGAACAGCTGGATCTGTTCGCCTGCCAGGAAGTGCGGGTGCATCTGGTGACCCGTCAACTGGAGCTCGGTGGCTCGGCCGACCGGACCCTGTGCGGCAGTCTTCTGCCGGCGCAACCGCGCTGGTCGAGTGTGGATCGCCGGGTGTTCCAGGATCAGCGCCTGTGCTCGCTGTGCCGGGCGATTCTCGAATCGCAGAAGCGTGGAACCTCGCCGATCTGGCCTGAACTGCGTTTCGAGCTTTAAGCGCGCATCTGTAGAACGCGCCCCGAGCTGGCGGCAGCTTCAATTATGAAGACTTCTGCCAGCCCATCGGCGCATCTCCCCGAATTCCCTGGGCGCGGTGTACAATTGCGTTCTTATACCCTTGTCGATCTTGCGAAGGATTCTCCGGATGTTGCCGCGTTTCCCTGCCGTCACCCGCTGCCTGTCTCTTGCCGCCCTGTGTGTGGCCGGTCCCGTTGCCGCCCTGGAGTTTCCCCTGCCACCACCTGGTGAAGACATCATCGGCCAGGTGCAGGTGATCAAGGCCAAGTACGAAGACACCTTTGCCGATCTGGGCACCACCTACGATCTGGGTTATTCGGAAATGGTCGCGGCCAATCCGGGCGTCGATGCCTGGCTGCCGGGCGCGGGCACCGAAGTGGTCCTGCCGACGCGCTTCATCCTGCCGCCGGGTCCGCGTGAAGGCATCGTGATCAACCTCGCCGAGTACCGCCTCTACTACTACCCGAAAGGCCGGAACGTGGTGTACACCTTCCCGCTGGGTATCGGTCGCGAAGGCTGGGGCTCGCCAATCGCCCACACCACGATCACCGCCAAGACGCCGAATCCGACCTGGACACCGCCAGCCTCGATCAAGGCCGAACACGCCGCCGATGGCGATCCTCTGCCGAACGTGGTGCCGGCCGGCCCGGACAACCCGCTGGGGCCGTTCAAGTTCACCCTGGGCACGCCGGGCTACCTGATCCACGGTTCGAACAAGAAGTTCGGTATCGGCATGCGCACCAGCCACGGCTGCTTCCGCATGTTCAACAACAACGTGCTGGAAATGGCCAGCATGGTGCCGGTGGGGACTTCGGTACGAATCCTCAACGACGCGTATAAGTTCGGTCGCAGTGGCGGCAAGATCTACCTGGAAGCGCACACGCCAATCGACGACAAGGGCAACCCGTCGGTGGTCGACAAGCACACCGCCGTGATCAACGCGATGCTCAAGCGTGAAGACATCACCAACAACCTGCGCATGAACTGGGATGTGGTGCGTGATGTGGTGGCGGCGGAAGATGGCCTGCCAACTGAAATCGGCACACCGAACACCTCGGCGCCGATCGTTTCCAGCGCGCCGATCGACCTGCAACAGTAAGCCGAAAAACAGAACCCGCCGATGCGTGAGCGTCGGCGGGTTTTTTATTGCATGAAGAAAATTTCAGGCAAAAAAAAGCCGACCCGAAAAACGGGTCGGCTTGATAACAATCCCGAAGGACTATTACTTGCGGCTAGCTTTTTCCAGCATGCGCAGAGCACGCTCGTTAGCTTCGTCAGCAGTCTGTTGTGCTTTTTGAGCAGCAGCCAGAGCTTCATCAGCTTTACGGTAAGCTTCGTCTGCACGAGCCTGGGAGCGAGCAGCTGCGTCTTCAGTAGCGGTCAGACGTGCTTCGGTTTCTTTCGATGCGCTGCTGCAACCGGTAGCCAGAACTGCGGCCAGAGCCAGAGCAGAGAATTTCAGAACGTTGTTCATCGTGTTCCCCTTCAAGGACTTTCAATTAAGTGGCTGTCTCCTCCGATTGAGGAAATAGCCGGCGTACATACTACCCATTACTTGTAGTAAGTAAACTGACGTAAGGCAAGAAGCAAAAAAAATTGTAGGCGTTGATTCTTTTTCGAGCAACTTTTAACCGGGCTGTATAAAAAATATTCAGCTGTAAGGCCCGTCGTGAGCGAGTTATTGAGAAAAAGTTCCCGTTGTCAGGTGCTGTTTTGCCGATCTTGGCTAGAGTCTGCCTATATGGGTTCGTCTACACTTTTGTTCCGGTTTTGCGTGACAGCTCGCATATCTTTGTCCATGTTCAGGTGACTTTAAAAAACCAGGCACGTCTTAAGTCTCAACATCCGGCGATGTTCAGCCTTTCGGTTCGGGACAAGGTTCTCCCGACCTGGTCCTGAGTCCACCGGAACTGCCCCGTCAATCAGCCTGATGACGAGTGCGCCTTGAGCATTTTCGTCATTGGTGCCTACTATTTGATACGTGCTCGGGTTGCGCGAGATCGGTGCGGTTCTTCTCGGTGTCCATCAGGCACGGGGTGGCGTAGATGTTCCTTCGCCGGGAAAACATCGGTAAGGTAGGGGTCAGAATTCGAGACCCGCGAGGAGTAGTGATGAGCGAGGCGTTGTCCATCCACCATGACCAGGCTGGTCATCAGTTCGAGACCAATGTGGACGGTCATCGTGCCTACCTGACCTATATGGATCTGGGGAAACAGACCCTGGATATCTACCGCACCTTCGTGCCCAACGCATTGCGTGGCCGAGGCATCGCGGCAGCCCTGACCGAGCGGGCACTGCAGTACGCCGATGAAATGGGCTACACGGTCATTCCGTCGTGCTCCTACGTGGAGCGCTACATGGAGCGTCATCAGCGGCGTACTGCCAAGATCTGACTGACCTCACACCGCACACACAAAAACGCCGGGCAATGCCCGGCGTTTTTTTATGCCTGCGAAACGGCTGTCAGCCGCGCTGACGTTTCGGCAGTACATCCTTGAGCTTGGCGTGCATGCTGCGCAAGGTGTTTTCGGTAGCGGACCAGTCGATGCAGGCATCGGTGATCGAAACGCCGTATTGCAGGTCTGCGAGATCTTTCGGAATCGCCTGGCAGCCCCAGTTCAGGTGACTCTCGACCATCAGACCGATGATCGACTGGTTGCCTTCGAGGATCTGGTTGGCGACGTTCTCCATCACCAGCGGTTGCAGGGCCGGATCCTTGTTGGAGTTGGCGTGGCTGCAATCGACCATGATGTTCGGCTTGATCTTCGCCTTGTTCAGCGCCTGCTCGCACAGGGCGACGCTGACCGAATCGTAGTTCGGCTTGCCGTTGCCACCGCGCAGTACCACGTGACCGTAGGCGTTGCCCTTGGTGGTGACGATCGACACACCACCTTCCTGGTTGATACCCAGGAAACGGTGCGGGCTGGAGACCGACTGCAAGGCGTTGATCGCCACGGTCAGGCCACCGTCGGTGCCGTTCTTGAAGCCGACTGCCGAGGACAGGCCGGAAGCCATCTCGCGGTGGGTCTGGGATTCGGTGGTGCGGGCGCCGATGGCCGACCAGCTGATCAGGTCCTGCAGGTACTGCGGGGAGATCGGATCAAGGGCTTCGGTCGCGGTCGGCAGGCCTTTCTCGGCCAGGTCCAGCAGCAACTGGCGACCGATGTGCAGACCGTCCTGGATCTTGAACGAGTCATCCAGGTACGGGTCGTTGATCAGGCCTTTCCAGCCGACGGTGGTCCGCGGTTTTTCGAAGTACACGCGCATGACCAGATACAAGGTGTCCGACACTTCCGCCGCCAGCACCTTCAGGCGGTCGGCGTATTCGTGGGCAGCCTTGATGTCGTGGATCGAGCAAGGCCCGATGACCACGAACAGACGGTGGTCGGTGCCATCGAGAATATTGCGGATGACTTCGCGACCCTTGGTGACGGTGCGCAGGGCAGCGTCGCTCAGAGGGATATCACGCTTGAGCTGATCGGGAGTGATCAGGGTCTCGTTGGAAGCGACGTTCAGGTCGTTGATCGGTAAATCAGCCATCGGTTACTCGTCAGGTCACGGGTGCCGGCCGCCAGCGATCCCCGCGCGGCGGAGCACAGCAGATTTAAGCGCGTCGGGGAGCCGAACCTTAGCGCGTCAGGCGCCTGTCGACAATGGGCAAGTCACTGTTCAGTCCAGTACTGGCTGCGCAAAAGCCTTGCGAACGGTGTCGTGGGAGAACTCGTCGGCGTGTTGTTCGACCCATTGCAGGGCCAGGGCCTGAATATCCTGGAGGTCGTCGTGGGCGTCGTTGAGTCGGCAATAGCGTTCGATCTGACACACCTGCTCACCCATTCGGGCGCTGAACAGGGTCTGCTCGTCGGTGAAGGCGATGCCCACCAGATAGCCTTTCTTGCGCCGCAGGCACCAGGCCACATAACCCGGATAACAGATGTCGGCATTGAGGGTCGGCATGCGCACTTGCAGCGCGGTGCCATGGCGCCAGGCGCGGTGGTAATTGCAAGCGATGCCGCCGAGGCTGATAGTGTGCAGCTGTTGCCGCGAAATGCACTCAGGTTTGAGCAACGTTAATTCGACGGGCACATCATCCGGATGAGGAATAAACCGTCCCATGAGCACAGACTCCCTGTGTCGGCCATCTGACATTGTTTCCCCCAGTATAGTGTTCGAATCCGAACTGACCGATTTCGACGCCGACCAACGGCTGCTGGCGATGAGCGGCGTTTCGCTGGTGATCTTCACCAGTGTCGGCTGCGCCAGTTGCCGTTATGCCCGCGAAGTGTTGCCGGGGCTCGATCTGGCCGTCGATCGCCTGTGCTGGATCGATGCTGGTGACAACGGCGGGCTGGTCGAGCGTTATCAGGTCTTTCATTTGCCGGCGCTGTTCGTGGTGCGCGACGGCGAGTTCTTTGGGGCAGTACACGCGCGTCTGAATGCCGCTGAGTTGAACGCAGCCGTGGCGCAGGCGCTGGGTCGAATTGCAGAGGAGTTGCCGTGATGGGGGCAGTCGTCAAGAAACCGGTGGTAGGGATTATCGGCACCGGCGCAATCGGAGGGTTCTACGGCTTGATGCTGGCCCGGGCCGGATTCGATGTGCACTTTTTGCTGCGCAGCGAGTTTTCCGCGGTCGCCGAGCGCGGTTTGCAGGTGGACAGCGCGGTTCACGGCACACTGACGCTGAACCCGGTGCAAGCCTATTCATCGGCTGAAGACATGCCGCCCTGTGACTGGTTGCTGGTTGGCGCCAAGACCACCAGCAATGCCGGCCTGGCGCCGTCGATCATTCAGGCGGCGCAACCCGACGCGAAAGTGCTGGTGCTGCAGAACGGCCTCGACGTCGAAGACAGCCTGAGGGCGTTGCTGCCCGATTCCCTGCACTTGTTGGGCGGCCTGTGCCTGATCTGCGTTCACCGGGAAGGTCCGGGCCACATCACCCATCAGGCGCTCGGGGCGGTGAACGTCGGTTATCACAGCGGAGCGGCAGCCGATGATGCGGCGCGCATGGCGATTGTCGAGGAGGGCGTCGGTCTGTTCCGTGCCGCCGGCATTGACTCCCAGGCCATGCCGAACCTGCACCAGGCGCGCTGGCAGAAACTGGTCTGGAACATTCCCTACAATGGTCTTTCGGTGTTGCTCGGGGCGAGTACCACGCCGCTGATGGCCGATGCCGACAGCCGCGCGCAGATCCAGGCGCTGATGGCCGAAGTGGTGCAGGGCGCCAAGGCCTGTGGCCATGACATGCCGCCCGGTTACGCCGGGTACCTGTTCATGATGACCGAGAAAATGCCCGACTACTGGCCGAGCATGTACCACGATTTTCTGCACAAGCGACCGCTGGAGCTGGACGCCATCTACGCTCGACCTTTGGCGGCGGCAAAAGCGGCAGGTTGCGAACTGCCGCGAATCGAGGCGCTGTATCGCCATTTGCGTTTCATCGACCGGCGTAATACCTGAGTCGGTTTTTGAGGGGATCTGGGGGAAGGGCATGGCCAAGAACATCGATGACAAACTGGTGCTGGCGATTTCGTCCCGTGCCCTGTTCGATCTGAGCGAGAGTCACAAGGTCTACCTGTCGAGTGGCGTTGAAGCCTATCGGCAATATCAGATCGAGCACGAAGACGAAATCCTCGCGCCGGGCGATGCCTTTCCGCTGGTGGAAAAACTGCTCAACCTCAACAGTCGCCTCGGCCGTGCCCGGGTCGAGGTGATTCTGGTGTCGCGCAACAGTGCCGACACCGGCCTGCGGGTGTTCAACTCGATCGATCACTACGGCCTGGCGATTTCCCGCGCAGCGTTTGTCGGCGGGCGCAGTCCTTATCCTTATCTCAAGGCGTTCGGCTGCGACCTGTTTCTTTCCACTCATGCTGAGGACGTGCGCTCGGCGCTGGACAACGGCTTTGCGGCGGCGACGATTCTTTCCGGTGGTGCCAGCCGTGCGGCCAGCGATGAATTGCGCATCGCCTTCGACGGCGATGCGGTGCTGTTTTCCGACGAGTCGGAGCGGGTTTATCAGTCCGGAGGCCTTGAAGCCTTTCAGGCCAAGGAGCGTGAATCCGCTCGCGAGCCGTTGCGTGGCGGGCCATTCAAGGGTTTCCTGGCAGCGCTCAATCTGTTGCAGCGTGAGTTCTCGGACGATAACTGCCCGATCCGCACCGCACTGGTCACCGCGCGTTCGGCGCCGGCTCACGAACGAGTGATCCGCACCTTGCGTGAGTGGGACATTCGCCTGGACGAGTCGCTGTTTCTGGGCGGCCTGACCAAATCGGCGTTCCTCGAAGCCTTTGCCGCCGACGTGTTTTTCGACGATCAGGCCGGGCATTGCGAGCTGGCCCGCGAGGTGGTTGCCACCGGCCATGTCCCCCACGGCATCAGCAACGAACCGGCGGTCTAAAGCCCTCGTGGTTCAAGACGTTGCGTCGCACGTCGTACTCGCCAAGGCACTGCTAAGCTGAATCAAATCTCCGCCATGTTGGCTTGCGAGGAGGTCATATGATTCGTTCGATGCTGTATGCCACTGACCTCGGTCTGTACGCACCGTTAGTGATGCAGCATGCCCTGGCAATGGCCCGAACATTCAATGCCGACTTGTATGTGGTGCACGCGGTGGAACCCATGGGGCTGTTTGCCGAGTCGGTGTTGCAGAGCTATCTCGACGAACAGGCGTTGAACGAATTTCACAGTCAGGGTCTGAAAACCGTCATCGCCAATATCGAGCAACGGGTGCTCGACAGTTTTCGCGAAGAGCTGGGGGACGAGGGCGAGCAGGATCTGCTGCGGATTCGCGCGGTGCGGGTGCTGCAGGGCGATCCGTCGCAGGTGATTCTCGACCAGGTCCAGAAACTCTCCGTCGATTTGCTGATCGTAGGAAGTCACAGCCATGGGGTCGGGGCGGAAACACCGTTGGGGCGCACGGCGACGCGATTGCTGCAATTGTCCAAGGTGCCGGTTTACATGGTGCCGCTGGTGGAGCGTCGGCGTCGGGAGGATCGCTGAGACGGTAATAATGGCGTTTTGATAAAAAAGTTCTAGATTTATTCTTCAAACCATTAATATAGTTATATACCGTCGCTGATGCCCGTGGCGTCTACCTGCTTTGAGGGATTCATATGAAGCTTCAACAATTGCGCTACATCTGGGAAGTGGCGCACCACGACCTCAACGTTTCCGCTACAGCCCAAAGTCTCTACACCTCGCAACCGGGCATCAGTAAGCAAATCCGTCTGCTGGAAGACGAACTGGGCGTCGAAGTGTTCGCCCGCAGTGGCAAGCACCTGACCCGCGTCACGCCGGCCGGCGAGCGCATCATCACCACCGCCGGTGAGATTCTGCGCAAGGTCGAGAGCATCAAGCAGATCGCCCAGGAATTCTCCAACGAGAAAAAAGGCACCCTGTCGATCGCCACCACTCACACCCAGGCACGTTACGCACTGCCGCCGGTGATCAGCAATTTCATCAAGCAATACCCGGACGTGGCGCTGCACATGCACCAGGGTTCGCCGATGCAGATCGCCGAGATGGCCGCAGACGGCACCGTCGATTTCGCCATCGCCACCGAAGCGCTGGAGCTGTTCGGCGATCTGGTGATGATGCCGTGCTACCGCTGGAATCGCTGCGTGGTCGTGCCTCAGGGCCACCCGCTGACCAAGCTGCCGAAGCTGACCCTCGAAGCGCTGGCCGAATACCCGATCGTGACCTACGTGTTCGGTTTCACCGGACGTTCGAAACTCGACGAAGCTTTCAGCCATCGCGGCCTGACGCCGAAAGTGGTGTTCACCGCCGCCGACGCCGACGTGATCAAAACCTACGTTCGCCTGGGCCTGGGCGTTGGCATCGTGGCGAAAATGGCGGTCGACACCAAACTGGATAACGATCTGGTGGTGCTCGATGCCAGCGAACTGTTCGAGTCCAGCGTGACCAAGATCGGTTTCCGTCGCGGCACTTTCCTGCGTGGTTTCATGTGCGACTTCATCGAGAAGTTCGCGCCGCACCTGACCCGCGAAGTCATGGCCAAGGCCATTCAGTGCCACAACAAGCAGGAACTGGAAGAGCTGTTCGAAGGCGTAGAACTGCCGGTTCACTAAGCTCCTGTCTACAGCACCTCGGTGACAGCGAACTGTTGCCGGGTGCCCGCCACCAGAATCTCCACCTCGTCACCCTCGAACTTGCCCAACAGGCTTTTGCCCAGCGGCGACCGAGGTGTGATGACGGTGACCGGCTGACCGACCACATCGACTTTCAGGCCCGCCGCATCCGGCGCCAGAAACAGCCATTGCTCGCGACCCTTTTCGTCTTCCAGACCGAGCAGGGCACCGATTTCAATCCCGCGTTGATCGTCATAGGCCCGAAGCGTCAGGTTCTGGCAGACCGCCAGTGACTGGCGAATCTCCTCGACTCGTTTCGCTTGCCCGGCCGCCAGGTACGACGCCTCAAGCCCCAGGGTGTCGTACTTGTTTTCGGCAATGTTCTCTTCGTGGGTCGCGGTTTCGTAAGCGGTTTGCGCGGCGCGTTCGGCGATATCGAGGTCGACGCGCAGTTTGTCGAGAATCAGTTGATGTACGGCATGCTTGTTCATGATCAATCGCAGAATTGCAGGACGTTGGCGCGGCTCTTTTCGCTTGGGGCCGTCTGATCCTGCTGGAGCCAGAACTGGCATTTAGGATTCGACTGGTTGCGCGTGCTGCTGCGGGCCTGATCCAGGCGATTCTGCTGTTCGTTCTTGCGCAGGTTTTCTTCGTACTGCTCGAACAGGCGGTTTTGCGGCTCCGTCTCTGGCTGCGGCTGGGCGACTACCGCAGGCTTGCTCAGCTGTTGCACTGCATCCGCCACCGGTTGCAATTGACGGCTGAACAGCAACGAGGCGAGCCAGCAAGTCAGCGCAATGGCCAGGAAGCCCAGCCACAAGCCCAGGGCAATGCTGCCGGTCAATTGCAGCGCGCTAAGCTGGACAGGCAAGGGACGACGCGGGTTGGGACGATAGGGCATGGCTGCCTCCTGGCGGATGATTGCGGGCAAGTGGCGATTGTCGCACGAAGATTAATCGTCGTCGGCTCTTCTGCACGCGGACATTTATGCGGACAATCGTCGTTTTTGCCAACGGGAGTCTTGAATGCCGCAACCGAAAACCCGCTGGGACATCTTTTGCACCGTGGTCGACAACTATGGCGACATCGGCGTGACTTGGCGTCTGGCCCGGCAACTGGCGGCCGAGCATGCGCTGGCGGTGCGGCTGTGGGTCGATGATCTGCGTGCATTCGAGCGTATTTGCCCGGAACTCGATATCCATCTCGATGCGCAATGGCAGCAGGGCGTTGACGTCCGGCACTGGCCGGCAGAATGGCCAGTAACCGACGCAGCCGACGTGGTCATTGCCGCGTTCGCCTGCCAGTTGCCGAGCGCCTACATGGACGCCATGGCCGAGCGGGAAAAGCCGCCATTGTGGATGAACCTTGACTATCTCAGCGCTGAAGACTGGGTGGTTGGCTGCCACGGTCTGCCTTCGGTGAAGTACAAGTCCGTGCAGAAGATCTTTTTCTTCCCGGGCTTCCAGACCGGCACTGGCGGATTGTTGCGTGAAAGCGGATTGCTGGATCGGCGTCGGCGGTTTCAGCAGGATCCCGAGTCGCAGCGACAATTCCTGCAAGCCTTGGGGGTCGCTCCTGCATCCGACGCGCAACTGATTTCGCTGTTCGCCTACGAGAATGCCGGGCTCCCCAGCTGGCTGGATGTGCTCGCCGCTGATTCGACACCGACTCATCTGCTGGTGCCGGAAGGGCGGATTCTCGGTGATGTCGCGCGCTGGCTCGGAGTCGAGTCGCTGGCGGTGGGTGACTTCAATGTGCGTCAGGCGCTCACCGTACAGGTGCTGCCGTTCGTCCGGCAGGATCAATACGATCAATTGCTGTGGTGCTGCGATTTCAACGCGGTGCGCGGCGAAGACTCGTTTGTCCGTGCGCAATGGGCCGGTCGGCCGATGCTGTGGCACATCTATCAGCAGGACGAAGATATCCATCTGGACAAGCTCGATGCCTTCCTCGCGCTCTATGGAAAAGGCCTTTCGACTGAAGCAGCCGAGGCGATGAACGGTCTCTGGCGGGCCTGGAGTGCCGGGCAGCCTATCGGCCAGCACTGGCTTGAGGCCCGTAAATACTGGCCCGAACTGCAGGAAAATGCCGAAGCATGGTGTCTGGAACAGGCCTTGCAGGCCGATCTTGCGACGGCGCTGGTACAGTTTTACCGAAATTGGATATGATACGCGGCCTAGATTTTTGTAAATCCCATCCAAATTCGGATATTCGCAATGAAAACTGGTAAAGAACTCAAACCCGGTACCGTGATCCGTATCGACAACGATCCTTGGCTGGTTCAGAAAGCTGAATTCACCAAATCGGGCCGTAACAGCGCGATCATGAAGACCAAGCTGAAGAACCTGCTGACCGGTTACAAGACCGAAACCGTTTACGGTGCGGACGACAAGCTGGACGACGTGATCCTCGACCGCAAAGAAGCGACCCTGTCCTTCATCAGCGGCGACACCTACACGTTCATGGACACCACCGACTACACCATGTACGAACTGAACGCCGAAGACATCGAAAGCGTTCTGCCTTTCGTTGAAGAAGGCATGACCGACGTTTGCGAAGCCGTGTTCTTCGAAGAGCGTCTGGTTTCCGTAGAGCTGCCGACCACTATCGTGCGTCAGGTTGACTACACCGAAGGTTCCGCTCGCGGTGACACTTCCGGCAAGGTGATGAAGCCTGCCAAACTGAAGAACGGTACCGAGCTGTCGGTTGCTGACTTCATCGAAATCGGCGACATGATCGAGATCGATACCCGCGAAGGCGGTTCCTACAAAGGCCGTGCGAAATAAGCACTGCTTTTTGCGGAAAGAAAAAGCCCGACCATTGAGTCGGGCTTTTTTGTGCCTGCGATTTTTGCTGCCGGGCAGTTACACGGTCACGTGCAGGCGT
Source organism: Pseudomonas sp. UV AK001 (assembly GCF_046097675.1). Classification (NCBI taxonomy): domain Bacteria; kingdom Pseudomonadati; phylum Pseudomonadota; class Gammaproteobacteria; order Pseudomonadales; family Pseudomonadaceae; genus Pseudomonas; species Pseudomonas sp. UV AK001. Next base: position 107,142 of record NZ_JBJUVZ010000007.1, on the reverse strand, counting down.
ACATCGACATTGCCACGAGTGGCGTTGGAGTACGGGCAGACCTGGTGGGCCGCGTCGACCAGGCTTTGCGCGTCAGCCTGTTCCAGTCCCGGCAGGGCGATGTGCAGGTCGATGTCCAGACCGAAACCACCAGGAATCTGACCGATGCCGACGTGAGCGGTGATCGACGCGTCGTCCGGGATTTTGCGTTTGGTCTGGCTGGCGACGAATTTCAGGGCGCCGATGAAGCAGGCCGAGTAGCCGGCAGCGAACAATTGCTCAGGGTTGGTGGCCGCGCCCCCGGCACCACCGAGTTCTTTCGGAGTGGCCAGTTTGACGTCGAGGATGTTGTCGCTGGAGATCGCACGACCGTCACGGCCGCCGGTGGAGGTTGCGATTGCGGTGTAGAGAGTTTGCATGGTGTGAGCCTCGTCGAATGTGTGGTTTGTTGCGCTAATTGTTTGCGCGCTAACTAGGTGCGAAGTAAATGTACTTCGCTAATATTTAGTGCGCAAGATAAATTTTTGCAAAAGCACGGAAGCGAGACGTGGATCAGCTAGGGATGAGATCTCAAGTTTTTGATATGAAAGGTTTTTTTGATAGAAAAACGAGAAAAAAATTTTTCGGGAGAGGGGTAAGGCAGAGAGGAACGCAGTTTCTCTGCAGGTGCGAGGCTACTCCTGCAGGGAAGGGGACGCTTAAATCAGGCTGTCCTGTAAATGACCACGCAAGGCCTGCAACTCGGCTTGCAGGTTTTGCAGGCGTTCCAGCGTGAAGCCACTGGCGCCCAGAATGCATGGCGGAACGGTTCGCGCCTTGTCTTTCAGCGCGCGTCCCTGTGCAGTCAGTTCAACGATCACCACCCGTTCATCCTCGCGGCTGCGGGTCCGGCTCAAGAGCCCTTCACCTTCCAGACGCTTGAGCAGCGGGGTCAGGGAGCCCGGATCGGTCAGCAGGCGCGTGCTGATTTCTCCGACGGTCAGACCATCCTTCTCCCACAGCACCATCATCGCCAGATACTGCGGATAGGTCAGGCCAAGTGCTTGCAGCAAGGGCTTGTAGACCTTGGTCATCATCAGCGAAGTGGAATGCAGGGCAAAGCAGGCCTGATTGTCGAGCAGCAGTTCTTCGCAGTGGTCAGTGGTGTCGCGGGTGGTGGTCATGTCGGTGCCTTGAACGGTAATGCCTATGAATCTAGCGCTCGATTGTTTAATGCGCCAGACAATTGTGCCCGGTGGGGAATCGGTCAGTGCCGGCCCAGCTCCCGTTGCAGCGCCAGATCCCACGGTGGCACGGGGCTGAAACGAGTCTTGAGGTATTCCAGCAGCAGACGGCTGCGGGAGCTGGCCTGTTGCTCCAGCCGCAGCGCGTAGATGCCGGTGCTCTCCGGTTTCGGCAAGCCGTTTTCACAAAACAGCGGCAGCAACTCGCCACGCAGCAGGTATTCGCTGGCCAGCCAGGTCGGCAGATGCGCGATCCCGAGTCCCGCAAGCGCACCGCAGACCAGCGCCTCGGCGTTGTTGGCGCTCATGCGGATTCGTGCCGGACGGTGCAACTGCATTTGCCCGTCCTGTTCGAATCGCCAGGCGAAGGGCGGGGCGAGGCCATCCCAATCGAGGCCGTCATGTTCACCCAATTGCGCGGGCTCGCTCGGTACGCCCCGGCGTTTGAGATAGTCGGGACTGGCACAGGCAATGCGCACCATGCTCGCCAGCGGCGTAGCGACCAGTCGGGTGTCGGCCATTTGTCCGGCGCGCAAGACCAGATCGACCTTGCCCAGGTTCGATCCGTCCATGTCGACAAAGCTGTCGATCAGATGCAGCTGCACGTCGAGCCCCGGATACAGCACCAGAAAGTCGGCAATCACCGGCGCCAGGTGCCGCCGTCCGAACGCTGCCGGCGCATCCACCCGAATCAAGCCTTCCGGCGCGCTGCTCAGTGACACTGCTTCGGCGCGGGCCAACTGCAGCTCGGCAACGATTCGCCGCGCCCGTTCGGCAAACGCCAGGCCGGCCGGCGTGGCACGCACCGCATGAGTGCTGCGGATGAACAACTGGCTGCCGACAGCGCTTTCCAGACTGTTGATGCGCCGGGCAACGGCCGATGGCGTCAGTGGGTGTCGGCGCGAGGCAGCAGAGAAGCTGCCACTCTCCAGCACATCGAGAAACAGTCCGAGTTGTTCGGTCAATAGATTGGGGTTCATGAATTGGCTCAGTGCCTATGCGAATTTGGCACAGCCATTGTGCGTTGCTGTGCGTTTCCGTGCCAGCGCCGACTGCGTAGGATGGGTCGCCTGACGTATGAGGAATTCTGCTGTGATCGAGTTTTTGCTGTACCTGTTGTTTGGCGCCGCCCTCGGTACTCTGGGCGGGATATTCGGCATCGGTGGCGGCCTGATCGCCATTCCGCTGTTGGGTGTGTGGTTCGGCCTCGATCAGCAGATCGCCCAAGGCACGGCGCTGGTGATGGTGGCGCCGAACGTGATGCTGGCGCTGTGGCGGTATCACCAGCGCAACCGCATCGAACTCCGGCACGCGTTGCCGCTGGCGGTGATGGGATTCTGTTTCGCGTGGATCGGCTCGATCTGGGCCGTGGGCATCGACGCGCAAACCATGCGCATCGGTTTTGTCGCATTCCTTGTGGCGTTGTCGGCCTACAACCTGGTACGGATGTTCGGCGCGCGTCCGGCAGCGACGTCAGAGATGCGTTATTCATGGCCGTGGCTGGGCGTGCTCGGCGCAGCGTCGGGCACTATGGGCGGTTTGTTCGGGGTCGGCGGGGCAGTGGTGGCGACGCCGGTGCTGACCAGCCTGTTCGGCACCACTCAGGTAGTCGCTCAAGGCCTGTCGCTGGCGCTGGCATTGCCGAGCACCGGTGTCACGCTGGTGACGTACGCGGTGCATCACGAAGTGGACTGGATGATCGGTCTGCCGCTGGCCATCGGCGGTCTGGCCAGCATCAGTTGGGGGGTGAAGGTTGCCCACGCCATGCCGGAAAAACTCCTGCGGGGGCTGTTCTGCGGGTTTCTGGTGCTGTGCGCGGTGATGCTCGCCTTTAAAGTTTGAAGCCTTCGACGATGTGCTCGGCCAGGCATTCGGTGATCGGCGACGGATTGTTCAGGTTGCGGATCAGCATGATGCTGGCCTCGGGCAACAGCGGCAGATCTTCGGCGGCCCCGAGAATCCGCAGGTCCGGTGTTATCAGGCTTTCCAGTTGCGCGGTGATCGCCAGACCCGCGCTCACCACTGCCATCAATGCCGAAAGGCTGGTGCTGTTGTAGGCAATCCGGTATTCGCGGCCCATGGCGTCCAGCGCATTACAGGCCCACAGGCGGCAGAAACAATCACTGTTGAACATCGCCAGCGGCAACGGCGTCTGCTCGTGGGCGCTGAAATTCTGCGCCTCGGCCCAGACAAAACGCTCCTTGCGCAGCAACTGGCCAATCTCGTTGCCCGGCTCGCGGGTGACGATCGACAGATCCAGATCCGTGCGCTGCAGCAATTGCTTGGTCGACTCGCAATGCACTTCGATCTGGATCAGCGGATAGAACTGGGCGAAGCGCGACAGGATCCCCGGCAGAAAGCGCATCACGTAATCGTCCGGCGTGCCGATCCGCACCGTGCCCACCATGTGCGGTTCACGCAGGGTGTTGAACACTTCACTGTGCAGTTTCAGGATGCGCCGCGCATAGCCGAGCAACACCTGGCCTTCAGCGGTCAGGCGAACCTGACGCCCGTCGCGCTCGAACAATTGGCGCTGCAACACGTCCTCTTCCAGACGCTTCATCTGCATGCTCACCGCCGATTGGGTGCGGTTGACCATTTCGCCGGCGCGGGTGAAACCGCCCTGATCGGCAATCGCGACAAAGGTGCGCAGAACATCGGTATCGATACTGGGGTACGCCGACAATTGATGAATCTCCGTGATGCTTGCCATCAGAAACATTCGTTGGATTGATCGTAGCCCCGGCGCGAGACTTGAGCCATCCCAAAAAGGAGGCAACACGATGAAAGGTCAAAGAGAGTATGCAGGCGAAGAAAAATTTTCCGGCCATATCGTTTCCGATCTGTTGCACAAGTTTAGCCGCTGGTACGAACTTCACCGTGAACGCGAACTGCTCGCCAGTCTGAGCGACGAAGCGTTGAAGGACATCGGGGTCAGCCGTGCCGATGTCGAACATGAAGCGATCCGGCCGTTCTGGGACGATCCGATGCATAAATGATGAGGCCATCGCTACACAAACCACTTACTGGTGAGGTAGGTTGCGAGCAGACATGGAGGTACACATGCCCGCGACATTGTCCTTTTCCCTTAAACAGGCTCGACGTCTGGCACTGGCTGCCCAAGGGTTTCACGGGCGCCAGCCGCCGGCTGTCAAAGCCCTGCACGTCAACCGGCTGATCGAACGCCTCGGCCTGTTGCAGATCGACTCCGTCAACGCCGTGGTGCGCTCGCACTACCTGCCGCTGTTTTCCCGTCTCGGTTCCTATTCTGCTGACTTGCTCGACCAGGCTGCCTGGAGTTCGGGGCGACGCCGTTCGCTGTTCGAATACTGGGGCCATGAAGCGTCGTTGCTGCCGTTGTCGATGTACCCGTTGATGGGCTGGCGGATGCAGCGGGCCAGGCGCGGTGAGGATATCTATCAGCAACTGGCACGTTTCGGTCGCGAGCAACAGGACACCATTCGCCGGGTACTGGCGTCGGTCGAGGAGCAGGGCGCACTGGGCGCCGGCAGTCTGTCGACCCGCGAGGAAAAGGCCGGCCCCTGGTGGGACTGGAGCGCGGAAAAACATGCGCTGGAATGGTTGTTTGCCGCTGGCGAAGTGACCGTCGCCGGGCGGCGCGGCTTTGAAAGGCTTTATGACCTGCCGGAGCGAGTGATCCCGGCTTCCGTGCTGCAACAACCATTGCCCGATGAAGCCGAGGCACAGCGCGGTTTGCTGTTGCATGCAGCGCAGGCGCTGGGTGTCGGCACGGAAAAAGATCTGCGCGATTACTTCCGGCTGAACCCTTCCGATGCCCGCCCGCGTCTGGCCGAACTGGTCGAGGACGGACAACTGCTGACCTGTGAAGTCGCCGGTTGGCGCCAGATCGCTTACTGCCTGCCCGAGCCGAAAGTCCCGCGCAAAGTCGAGGCCAGCGCATTGCTGTCGCCGTTCGATTCGCTGATCTGGGAGCGCAGTCGCACTGAGCGGCTGTTCGATTTCCGCTATCGGCTGGAGATTTACACGCCGCAGGACAAGCGCGTTTATGGCTATTACGTGCTGCCGTTCCTGCACAACGAACGAATTGCTGCACGGGTCGATCTGCGCGCCGAACGGGCGGCGGGGCGGTTGGCGGTGCATGCCGTGCATGAGGAGGAAACGGGACTGGACGAGGCGGGGATGCTGGCCTTGGCGCTGAACCTGTGGCGCATGGCGGACTGGTTGGGGCTTGGGCAGGTGCAACTCAATTGCCAGCGCGAAAGTGCTGACCGGTTGCGGGTGACGTTGGCTCAAGTCGAAAACGACCGAGCCAACGTCATCGCGATTTAGCGTTTGACCTGTTTCAGCGTCTCGGCAATCAGGAACGCCAGTTCCAGCGACTGATCGGCGTTCATCCGTGGGTCGCAGTGGGTGTGATAGCGATCCGACAAGCCATCTTCAGTGATCGGCCGCGCGCCACCGATGCACTCGGTGACGTTCTGCCCGGTCATCTCGATATGGATGCCGCCGGCGTAGCTGCCTTCGGCTTCGTGGACCTGGAAGAACTGTTTCACTTCGCCAAGGATCTGCGCGAAGTCGCGGGTCTTGTAGCCGCTGCTGGCCTTGATGGTGTTGCCGTGCATCGGGTCGGAACTCCACAGCACCTGCTTGCCTTCACGCTGCACCGCGCGGATCAGCGCCGGCAGGTGATCGCCAACCTTGTTCGCACCCATCCGCGCGATCAGGTTCAGACGGCCCGGATCGTTGTCCGGGTTGAGCACGTCGATCAGGCGGATCAGGTCGTCGGGGTTCATGCTCGGGCCGACTTTCACCCCGATCGGGTTGTTCACCCCGCGCAGGAATTCGACGTGGGCGCCGTCGAGCTGACGGGTGCGGTCGCCGATCCACAGCATGTGCGCCGAGCAATCGTAGTAATCGTTGGTCAGGCTGTCGCGGCGCACAAAGGCTTCTTCGTAGTTCAGCAGCAGCGCTTCGTGGGCGGTGAAGAAGCTGGTTTCGCGCAGTTGCGGCGAGCTGTCCATGCCGCAGGCGCGCATGAAGGCCAGGGTTTCATCGATACGGTCGGCGAGGTGGCTGTACTTCTCGGCCAGCGCTGAGTTGGCGATGAAATCGAGGTTCCACTTATGTACCTGATGCAGGTCGGCAAAACCGCCCTGGGCAAACGCGCGCAGCAGGTTGAGGGTGGCGGTGGACTGGTGATAGGACTGCAGCAGACGCTCCGGATCCGGTACGCGGCTGGCGGAATCGAAGCCGATACCGTTGACGATGTCGCCCCGATAGGCCGGCAGGGTCACGCCGTCGATGGTCTCGTCGTTGGCCGAGCGCGGCTTGGCGAACTGGCCGGCCATGCGCCCGACTTTGACCACCGGGCAGCCGGCGGCGAAGGTCATGACGATCGCCATTTGCAGCAACACTTTAAAGGTGTCGCGGATTTTCGCGGCGGAGAACTCGGCGAAGCTTTCCGCGCAGTCGCCGCCCTGCAGCAGGAACGCCCGGCCCTGGGTGACTTCGGCAAACTGACGGCGCAGCTCCCGCGCTTCGCCGGCAAACACCAGCGGCGGGTAGCTGGCCAGCGTCTGCTCGACCTGGCGCAGATGCGCGGCGTCGGGGTATCGGGGTTGTTGCTGGATCGGCAGGGCGCGCCAGCTGTCAGGGCTCCAGGGTTGGCTCATCACGGTCTCTAAGGTTCTACGCACGGACGGCCATGTTAGCAGCAATTAGTGCGTGACCTGCTCCCGCCGCTTCGCCGACAATCGCCGCTTTGCCACAGTGCCGTTGCGGTAATGATCTGGAGACGAAATGACTGAGGAGCGCGTCGAGCTGTTGCTCGCCGAGGTACAGGATGAGTTCGGCGTGATTCGCGTGCTGGAAGTGGCCGACTACCGCTTTCTGGAGTTCGGCGATGCCATCGAGCAAAGCTGTGTGTTTACCGCCGACCCGAGCTGGCTGGAGTACGACTACACCCGGGCGATGCTGATTGGCGCGCTGTGCCATGAGCAACCGGAGAGCGCGTTGTTTCTCGGCCTTGGCGCCGGCACGCTGACCCAGGCCTGTCTCAAGTTCCTGCCGCTGGAAGATGTCGAAGCCATCGAGCTGCGCCCCGATGTGCCGCGTCTGGCCATTGAATATCTCGGGCTGGATGACGATCCGCGTCTGTACATCCGCGTTGGCGATGCAATCGAGCTGCTGCCGACGGCCGAACCGGCGGATCTGATCTTCGTCGACCTCTACACCGATGTCGGCCCGGGTGCCGCGCACCTTGCGTGGAATTTTCTCGGCGACTGTCAGAAACGTCTGAATCCCGGTGGCTGGCTGGTGATCAACCAGTGGGCCACCGATGACGGCAAGCCGTTGGGGGCGGCGCTGTTGCGCGGGCTCTATCACCGGCATTACTGGGAGCTGCCGGTGAAGGAGGGCAACGTGATTCTGATCGTGCCGGCGGATCTCGATCAGGTGCTGGACATGCAGGCGCTGACTGCGCGAGCTGAAGCGCTGGCACCGAAGCTGGGATACTCGTTGCAGTCGTTGATCAATTGCATCCGTCCGGCGACTTGATTCTTAAACGCCTTTGAAGTCGCCAGGTCTGCGCTCCACCAGCGAACGCACACCTTCCTTGGCATCCTCGGTTGCCAGCAACTTCTTCACCAGCGGCGGCAAACCCTGCGCCGCTGCAGTCTCGCCTTCATAGCGCGCCTGACGCGCCGACATCAGCGTCGCCTGCACACCCAATGGCGCCTGTCGGGCAATCCGTTCCGCCAGTTCGATGGCGCGGGGCAGCAAGTCTTCGCTGGCCATGACCTCCTGCACCAGCCCCAGGCGCAACGCATCATGGGCATCGAACTCGTCGCCGGTCAGCAGCCAGCGCATGGCATTGCCCCAGCCGGCGACCTGATGAAAGCGCAACGTTGCACCGCCGAACGGAAAGATTCCGCGCTGCACTTCCATCTGGGCGAACCGGGTATTGCTGGCGCACAGGTTGATGTCGGCGGCGAGCATCAGCTCGATGCCGATGGTCAGGCAATAACCCTGCGCGGCGACAATCACCGGTTTACTGACTCGCGGTCCGACGAAGACGCCCCAGGGATCGCAGCCGCCGGTCGGCACCTGCCAGCCCTGGGCGAGGGCGGAACTGGCGTTGACCAGATCGAGTCCGGCGGTGAAATGCTCGCCATGCCCGAACACCACGGCCACTCGCGCGTCGCTGTCGGCCTCGAATTCGCCGTAGGCCAGGGCCAGGTCGTTGAGCAGATCGAGGTCGAAGGCATTGCGCTTGGCTGCACGGTCCAGACCAATCAAATGGACGTGGCCGTGGCGCGCACGACTGACGCGGCCGGGGCAGGGCTGATTCATGGGTGTTTCCTCGGACGGGAAGAAAGGGTGCAGCGACCAGATGCCGCACGTCGGTGAATCGTTTAAGCGCCATCGCCCGCAGGGCCGGGGTCTTTGAAAAATAGACCTTTGCCCGATTATCCGCAAAACCCCGTTACACAGCGGTGACAACTGTATTTCACCGATAAAAAAAGCTCCCTTTTTGGGCAAATTCCGGTATAGTGCGCGCCGGCCTTTAACCGGGCCGCGTTTAGGTAGCGCAATTCCCCGAAGTCAGCTTCGGCTGCACGTCCGCACTGCGGGCTCTCCCTTGACGATTCTTTTTCATTCATTCGTTTTCGCAAATCCCCGCCGACAAAGCTGCCAGGGCGACTCTTGAGTCTCAACACGGCATGTGCAGCTTTGGAGCATGGGTCTTTGCGGATGCACTTAGAGGCAGACCCATGACCCAGGAAATCGGCGGCTTCGCCGCTCTTGAACTTCATCCCAATATTGTCGCTGCAGTAGTCGCTACCGGCTATGAAGAGCCTTCGGCCATTCAGCAGCAGTCGATCCCGATCATCCTCGCCGGTCACGATATGATTGGTCAGGCGCAAACCGGTACCGGTAAAACCGCTGCCTTTGCCCTGCCTATCCTGCACCGCATTGATCCGTCCAAGCGCGAGCCGCAAGCTCTGATCCTGGCCCCAACTCGTGAGTTGGCGCTACAAGTTGCAACCGCTTTCGAAACCTACGCCAAGCAAATGCCGGGCGTAACTGTTGTGGCTGTCTACGGCGGCGCGCCGATGGGCCCACAATTGAAAGCAATCCGTAATGGTGCACAGATCGTTGTCGCCACTCCGGGCCGTCTGTGCGACCACCTGCGTCGCGACGAAAAAGTGCTGCAGACCGTGAACCACCTGGTTCTCGACGAAGCAGACGAAATGCTCAAACTGGGCTTCATGGACGACCTCGAAGTCATCTTCAAGGCCATGCCGGAAACCCGTCAGACCGTATTGTTCTCGGCGACCCTGCCGCAATCGATCCGTGCCATCGCCGAGCGTCACCTGCGCGATCCAAAGCACGTGAAGATCCAGAGCAAGACTCAGACCGTTACCGCGATCGAACAGGCTCACCTGTTGGTTCACGCTGACCAGAAGACTTCTGCCGTTCTCAGCCTGCTGGAAGTGGAAGATTTCGACGCTCTGATCATGTTCGTGCGCACCAAGCAAGCGACCCTGGATCTGGCCAGCGCCCTCGACGCCAAAGGCTACAAAGCCGCAGCGTTGAACGGCGACATTGCCCAGAACCAGCGTGAGCGCGTCATCGACTCGCTCAAGGATGGCCGTCTGGACATCGTTGTGGCGACCGACGTTGCCGCCCGTGGTCTGGACGTACCGCGCATCACTCACGTATTCAACGTGGACATGCCGTACGATCCGGAATCCTACGTGCACCGTATCGGCCGTACCGGCCGTGCCGGTCGCGAAGGCCGCGCGCTGCTGCTGGTGACTCCGCGTGAGCGCCGCATGCTGCAGGTAATCGAGCGTGTAACCGGTCAGAAAGTTGCCGAAGTGCGTCTGCCGGACGCCCAGGCCGTTCTCGATGCTCGCATCAAGAAACTGACCAACAGCCTGTCGCCGCTGGTGGCTGACGCCGAATCGACTCACGGTGATCTGCTGGATCGCCTGACCGCCGACATCGGTTGCACCCCGCGTGCTCTGGCTGCCGCTCTGCTGCGCAAGGCCACCAATGGTCAGGCGCTGAACCTGGCCGCGATCGAGAAGGAACGTCCACTGGTGCCGAACAGCGCTCCACGTGGCGACCGTCCTGAGCGTTCCGGTGATCGTCCGGACCGTGGTGACCGCGAGCGTCGTGCGCCGATGCCGCTGGGCGAAGGCCGTGCCCGTTGCCGTACCGCGCTGGGCGCGCGTGACGGTATCGCGGCGAAAAACCTGCTGGGCGCCATCCTCAACGAAGGTGGTCTGGCACGTGAAGCCATCGGTCGCATCCAGGTGCGTGACAGCTTCAGCCTCGTCGAGCTGCCGGAAGATGGTCTGGACAAACTCCTGACCAAGCTGAAGGACACTCGCGTTGCCGGCAAGCAGTTGAAGCTGCGTCGCTACCGCGAAGATTGATCCGCCCTTGGGCTGATTGATCGAACATAAAAAATCCCCGACTGGTTCGGGGATTTTTTTTGCCTGCGATTTGAGGTGGGAACGAACTCGTCAGCCGAAGCGGTAGATGTCCATGCCCAGCGCGCCCATGGTGAAACCTTGATGGGCGATGCTGAAATCTCCGCCGGCGCCGCGGGCGAAGTAAAGCGGCAACAGGTGTTCATCACTCGGATGGCTGCGCACGGCGTTCGGTGCCTGCTGGCGGTAAGCGTGCAGGGCGTTTTCGTCGTTGGCAGCGAGCTTGTCGACTATCCAGTCGCGGAAATCCCGGGCCCACGGCTCGACGCTTTCCGGGCCGGCGTGCCAGTCCAGTTCGCGCAGGTTGTGGGTGATGCTGCCGGAGCCGATCAGCAAAATGCCTTGTTCGCGCAAGCTGGCCAGCGCCTGGCCCACGCGGGTCTGCAACGCCGGGCCGCCACGGCTGGGCAGGGACACCTGAACCACCGGAATGTCGGCCTGCGGATACATCAGCGACAGTGGCACCCATACGCCATGGTCGAAGGGGAGTTGCGGGTCGAGGCGTGCTGGCAGGTTGTTGGCGGTCAGCAAGTCGGCGACCTCGCGGGCCAGTTGCGGATTGCCCGGTGCCGGATACTGCACTTCAAACAGCGCGCGCGGGAAACCGCCGAAGTCGTGCCAGGTTTCCGGTTGCGCATGGCTGCTGACCAGCAGCTCATGGCTTTCCCAATGGGCGGAAACGATGACAATGGCTTTCGGGCGTGGCAGTTCGGCGGCCAGACGCGCCAGTGCCGGGCCGCTGGCGCCGGGTTCGAGCGCCAACATCGGCGAGCCGTGGGAAATGAACAGGCTGGGAAACATGGAAGGGTTCCTGAGCGTTAAGATGGTTCATCTTCAGTCAGTTCATTGATCTAATTCCAATATAAGTTTTAGCGCTTTTTGATCGAATTCTTGGGAGGAAGCATGCAGCCGGAGTTTTGGCACAAGAAGTGGGAATCGAACCAGATCGGCTTTCATCAGCCCGAGGTGAACCCGTATTTGCAGCGATACTGGCCTGGTCTGGCTATCCCGGCTCAGGCGCGGGTGCTGGTGCCGTTGTGCGGGAAAAGCCTGGATCTGCAGTGGTTGGCCGGTCAGGGGCACCGGGTTCTCGGCGTCGAGCTGTCGCAAAGGGCTGTCGAGGACTACTTCCGTGAGCAGCAATTGCAGCCGCAGATCAGCGAAGTGGGCGGCTTCAAGGCTTATCGGGCCGGGGCGATCGAGTTGTGGTGCGGAGATTTCTTCGCTTTGTCCGCGAGCGATGTGGCCGATTGCACGGCGCTGTATGACCGTGCGGCGCTGATTGCCTTGCCGGTGCCGATGCGTGATCGCTATGCGGCGCATTTGCTGAATATCCTGCCGGTGGGCGTACGCGGTTTGCTGATTACGCTGGATTACGATCAGCAGCAGATGCCTGGGCCACCGTTTGCGGTGGAGGATGCCGAGGTGCAGCGCCTGTTTGGTGGCAACTGGCAGGTGCAGGCACTGGAGGAACAGGACGTGTTGAGCGAAAGCGGGAAGTTCCTGCAGGCGGGAGTGACGCGTCTGGAAGAGCGGGTGTACCGGCTGACTGGCCAGTAACAGGCACAAAAAAAGCCCGCATCACTGCGGGCCTTTCGTTTTTTGGCCGGGCTGATCAGCCGCGACGACGCAGGGCGTCGATACGCTCTTCCAGCGGCGGGTGGCTCATGAACATGCGGGCGAACCCCTGTTTGATGCCACCGTTGATGCCGAAGGCGTTCAGGGTGTCAGGCATGTGCACCGGCAGACCTTGTTCCGCGCGCAGGCGCTGCAGTGCGTTGATCATCGCGCTGGTGCCAGCCAGACGGGCGCCGGCTTCGTCGGCACGGAACTCCCGCTTGCGCGAGAACCACATCACGATTGCGCTGGCCAGGATGCCCAGAACCAGTTCGGCGAAGATGGTCGCGATGTAGTAGGCGATACCCTGGCCTTCCTCGTTCTTGAAGATCACCTTGTCAACGAAGTTGCCGATGATTCGCGCGAAGAACATCACGAAGGTGTTCACCACGCCCTGGACCAGTGCCAGAGTGACCATGTCGCCGTTGGCCACGTGGCCGATCTCGTGGGCCAGCACAGCCCTCACTTCGTCTTCCTTGAAACGCTCGAGCAAGCCCTGGCTCACCGCGACCAGCGCGTCGTTCTTGTTCCAGCCGGTGGCGAAGGCGTTCGCCTCGTAGGCCGGGAAAATCCCGACTTCGGGCATCTTGATCCCGGCTTCGCGGGACAGTTGCTCAACGGTTTGCAGCAGCCATTGTTCGTGGCGGGTGCGCGGCTGGGTAATGATCTGGGTGCTGGTGCTCATCTTCGCCATCCACTTGGAGATGAACAGCGAGAACAGCGAACCGGCGAAACCAAAGACTGCACAGAAGACCAGCAGCTGACTGAGGTTGAGGTCAACCCCGTTGGCCGCCATGAACCCGTTGAAGCCGAACAGGCTCAGGGTGATGCTGGCTATCAGCACGACCGCCAGGTTAGTGGCCAAAAACAGCAGGATGCGCATCATGGTTGTAGAAATCTCCTCAAGCTAAAGATGAAGCGTACTGCGGGGTATATAAGGCGCGGCACCGGGCGATTCAACCGAGTGACTATTTCAAACTGTGTCCTACATCGGATTCTCTGTTGGGCGGGACAATTCCCACTTCCGGAGAAGACATGGACGACAGCCTCCCGCCACCCACCACCATTGCGTCAGGCGTGCGAAACCGGTACGAATCGACAGTGTAGAAGGCGTACGGAAGAGGGCGGAGCAGAAGTGTTGCTGAATCAGACAGTGCGCAACGAAAGGCTCGTTGCGCACGGATGGCCGGTTACTGGCGGTAGGACTTGAGGAAGTTGCCGATGCGTCCGATGGCCATGTCCAGGTCATCGACACGGGGCAGGGTCACGACGCGGAAGTGATCCGGCCACGGCCAGTTGAACGCCGTCCCCTGAACCACCAGCAGTTTTTCGGACAGTAGCAGGTCGAGGACAAATTTCTCGTCGTTGTGGATCGGGCAGATCTTCGGGTCGATCTTCGGGAATGCATACAGGGCACCCATCGGCTTCACGCAACTCACGCCGGGAATGTCGTTGAGCAACTCCCAGGTGCGGTTGCGCTGTTCCAGCAGGCGGCCTTGCGGCAGCACCAGGTCGTTGATGCTCTGATAGCCGCCGAGGGCGGTCTGGATCGCGTGCTGGCTCGGCACGTTGGCACACAGGCGCATGTTGGCCAGCATGTCGATGCCTTCGATGTAGCTGTGAGCGTTGTGCTTCGGCCCGGAAATGGCGATCCAGCCGGAACGGAAACCCGCTACACGGTACGACTTCGACAGGCCGTTGAAGGTCAGGCACAGCAGGTCCGGGGCCAGCGAAGCGGTGCAGATGTGCACGGCGTCGTCGTAAAGGATCTTGTCGTAGATTTCGTCGGAGAACACCACCAGGTTGTGCTGGCGGGCCAGTTCCAGCATGCCCAGCAACACTTCCTTCGAATACACCGCGCCGGTCGGGTTGTTCGGGTTGATGATCACCATGGCCTTGGTGTTCGGGGTGATCTTGGCCTTCATGTCGGCCAGGTCCGGGAACCAGTCGGCGCCTTCGTCGCACAGGTAGTGCACCGCGTTGCCGCCGGCCAGGCTCACGGCGGCGGTCCACAGCGGATAGTCAGGTGCCGGGACCAGCACTTCGTCGCCGTTGTTGAGCAGGGCCTGCAACGACATCACGATCAGCTCGGACACGCCGTTGCCCAGGTAGATGTCTTCGATGCCGACACCTTCGACCTGCTTCTGCTGGTAGTACTGCATCACGGCCTTGCGCGCGCTGAACAGGCCTTTGGAGTCGCTGTAGCCCTGGGCGGTCGGCAGATTGCGGATCACATCCTGGAGGATTTCGTCCGGCGCTTCGAAACCAAAGGGCGCCGGGTTGCCGATATTCAGCTTGAGGATGCGATGGCCTTCCTCTTCCAGGCGTTTGGCGTGCTTGAGCACCGGGCCGCGAATGTCGTAGCAGACGTTGGCGAGCTTGTTCGATTTGCTGAACTGCATGGCGATGTGATCCCGAAAATGAACGATCCAGGCGGCGAATGGACAACCGTGCTGGGAATCCTGCGTCTTCACACAGGCAGGCGTCTTGAGCGGCGGTTTCCAACAATCCGTTTGAATGCGCAGGATCCCGCTGCCAGACTGGCGTGTGACGAGGCGCAATCATACGTGCCGCCCGATCCGTGGAAAAGGTACAGATCGGGCTTTTTCAGCCGCTGAGGTGTGATGATGGAAAAGATAGAAAAGACTCTGGAAGAATGGCGCGCGATGCTCGACCCGGAGCAGTACAACGTGTGTCGTCTCAGTGCTACCGAGCGACCGTTCTCGGGCAAATACAACGCCACCAAGACCGACGGCGTCTATCACTGCGTCTGCTGCAACGAGCCGCTGTTCGATTCCAGGACCAAATTCGACTCCGGTTGCGGCTGGCCAAGCTTCTACGCGCCGATTGGCGAGAGCGCGATGACCGAAATCCGTGATACCAGCCACGGCATGATCCGCACCGAAGTGAAATGCGCCCGCTGCGACGCGCACCTCGGCCACGTATTCCCCGACGGCCCGCCGCCGACCGGTCTGCGTTACTGCATCAACTCGGTGTGCCTGGACCTGGTGCCGCGCGAATAACCGATGCGGGCGATCTTCGGATCGCCTTTCGGATAATTAAATTGCACACAATTCAATTGCTCGCTATTTTTGCAGCTTCTCAACTTCCCGGAGTGCGCACCATGAGCAATAACCTGCTGACCATCCCGTGCACCACCATCAAGGGTGAGCAAAAGACCCTGGCCGATTACGCCGGCAAGGCGGTGCTGGTGGTCAACACTGCCAGCAAGTGCGGCTTCACCCCGCAATACAAGGGCCTTGAAGAGCTCTGGCAGACCTACAAGGATCAAGGGCTGGTGGTGCTGGGCTTTCCGTGCAACCAGTTCGGCAAGCAGGAACCCGGCAGCGAGGGGGCGATCAGCGAGTTCTGCGAGCTCAATTACGGCGTCAGCTTCCCGCTGTTCAAGAAGATCGAAGTCAACGGCACCGGTGCACATCCGCTGTTCGTGCAATTGAAGAAGCGCGCACCGGGCGTACTGGGTTCCCAGGGCATCAAGTGGAATTTCACCAAATTCCTGATCGGCAAGGACGGCCAGTTGGTCAAGCGCTTCGCCCCGGCCACCAAGCCGCAGGATCTGAGTCGCGAGATCGAAGCCCTGCTCAAATGAACGATCTGTCAGCCGATGCGCTGAAGCTCGACAGTCAGTTGTGCTTCAAGCTGTACGCCGCGTCCCGGGCGGTGATTCGTGCCTACAAGCCGATGCTCGATCAGCTCGGCCTGACCTACCCGCAATATCTGGCGATGCTGGTGTTGTGGGAATGGCAGGAAGCGGCGCCGGAGCAACCGACGGTCAAGGCGCTGGGCGAGCGTCTGGCGCTGGATTCCGGCACGTTGACGCCGTTGCTCAAGCGTCTGGAGCAACTGCAACTGGTGCAGCGTCAACGTTCGGCGCGGGACGAGCGTGAGGTTCACCTGAGCCTCACGCCTCAGGGGCAGGCGCTGCGCGAGCAGGTCGGGCCGTTGAAGGACAGGTTGCTGTGCGACAGCGGCGTGGACCTGGATCGGCTCAACGAGCTGCGCACCGGGCTTGATCATCTGCTGGGGCAAATCAAAGCGCTGTCGTAGTCGGTATCCACTGATCCAGCAGCGCGGCCAGTTCTTCGCGGCGGAAAGGCTTGGCCAGGTAATCGCTCATGCCCGCCGCCCGACAGCGCTCACGCTCCTCGGACATGGCGTTGGCCGTCAACGCCACGATCGGCAAGTGCGGCCAGCGACCGCTCTGGCGTATCTGCCGGCTGGCTTCGTAACCGTCCATCACTGGCATGTTGCAGTCCATCAGCACCAGATCGAACTCATGGTGTTCCAGTTGATCCAGTGCTTCTGCGCCATGGGCCGCCACTACCACTTCGCAACCAAGTTTACTGAGCATGCCCTTGGCCACCAGTTGGTTGACCGGGTTGTCTTCCACCAGCAACACCCGGCCGCGACGCTGTGAAGGCACGCTTTCAAGCCGCCCGCGGTCGATGGTGGTGATGTCCGGTTGCAGGGTTCGGCGCAGATTCTGATACAGCGCGTTGCGTGCCAAAGGGCGAGCCTGCTGTTGCAGCGGGGCGAGGGCGGCGGCCTCTTCGCCCGGCAGGAAACTGCCGTAGGCCGTCACCAGCAGAATCGGTGCGGTCATGGTCGGCCGCAGGCCGAACAGGCATTCGGGGCAATCCGTGATGATGATGTCCGGTGACGGGCCGAGCAGTGACGCTTCAATCGTGCGCTGTTCGTACGACAGGCCCCAGACCGGCAACAGACTGCTCAACAGTTCTGACAGTCCGCTGGCCGCTGTGGTGATGGCAAGCACGCTGCCATGCAGTTGTGCCGGAATGACCGCGCGGGTGTGGCAGGGCAGCGGCAGTTCGGCACAGAACTGGCTGCCGAAACCGACTTCGGAGCTGATCGTCAGGCGTCCCTCCATGGCTTCGCACAGGTTGTAGGTCAGCGCCAGGCCCAGTCCGGTGCCGCCGTACTGGCGGGTGATACCGGCCCCGGCCTGAGTGAACGGCTGGAAAATTTTCACCTGGGCTTCCTGGGCGATGCCGATGCCGGTATCGCAGACCTCGATGCGCACGCTGTCCTTCCAGGTCGACAAACGCACATCGACCCGTCCGAAGCGGGTGAACTTCAGGGCGTTGGACAGCAGGTTGCTGACAATCTGCCTGACCCGGGTCGGGTCGCCGAGCACCAGCGCCGGGAAGTGCGGATCGATCAGACACGTCAGTTCGACGCTTGGCGCCGCATTCTGTGACAGCAGGTTGGCGGTGTCTTCGATCAGCGAGCCCAGGTCGAAAGGAATGTGCTCCAGTTCCAGTTGTCCGGCATCGAATTTCGACAGATCGAGAATATCGTTGAGCAATTCCACCAGCACCTTGCCCGAGTCGTGGGCAATGGACAGTTGCTGCTGTTGTTCGCCAGTGAGCGGACCGTCAAGGGACAGCGCGATCATGCCCAGCAGGCCGTTGAGCGGAGTGCGGATCTCGTGGCTCATGTTGGCGAGGAACGCCGAGCGCGCTTCGGCCATGTCCAGTGCGGTGCTGCGGGCGACCTCCAGTTCCTCGTTGGACTGGCTGAGGCGGGCGTTGATGGCCTTCAGTTCGGCGGTGCGTGCCGACACGATGTCTTCGAGTTGAGCCAGGTAGTCGGTGAGACGGTTTTCTGCGGTGCGCCGTTGCTGGATTTCCGTGGCGATGTTCTCGAACTGCTGGTTGGCGACCTTCACCAGCACACCGATCTCGTCGTTGGCGTGTCCGCCCGGGCATTCCAGAGTAGTCGGTTCGGCGCTGCGCGGATCGCGTCCGCTGAGTTCACGGATCACCCGCACCAGCGGTTTGGTCAGCATCACGTAGAACAGCGCCAGCAGTATGCCGGTCAGGATCAGGCTGCGGGCAAAGCCGTTGAGCAGCGTGATTTCGGCCCGGCGCAGGAAGCGGCTGCCAAAGGCATAAGTGTCCACTTCCAGGCTTAACGTACCGAGGGACTCATTGGGCAAGTGGTCGAGATAGAGCCGGTCTTCGAACTCGCGTTTGGCGCCGAACAGAAAGTCGCTGATCAACCGATAGCCGCTTTGCAGTTCCGGGCGTTTGACGCTGGCCAATATCGTCTGATTGTTGTCGGTCAGTTGCGCGGAAATGATGGCCGGCGAGCGCAGCAGGCCCAGCGTGAGTTCCTGGGCCAGCTCGGCATCGATGTTGTAGGCGATGCGCGAGGCCGGGTTATGGCTGATTTCCAGCAAAGACAGGATTTCACGGTTGATGGAGGCGTCTTCACTGGCATAATCGATGCCGATTTGCAGCAGACTGAGCAGCGTGCCCAGAATGAACCCGACCAGCACGGTAAGCCTGGCTTGCTTGTAAGACAGCCGGTGGGTGAATTTGATATCCATGGGGTGTTGAACCACTTACGTTTCCCTTCGCTGCTCAAGCATAGTCGATCATGCATGGATACCGGAGTTCCCGCATCGCCTTGTAACAAGGGCCGGGCCGGGTGTCGAACGCTATCGGTCGTCGCTGTATCGCCATCATTACTGTGAACCAGCCCGAGGAGAAGACGTGGATTCCCGATTGAATGCTTTTCTTGAGCGCGCCGAGTCGGTTCTGGCGCGGATCGAACCGCTGCTGCCGGCGCCACGCCCGGTCATCGACTGGGGCACCTGCCTGGCTGCACGCTGGCAGCGTGACGGTCGCAGCGGCTATCTGCTGCCGCTGGAAGTCAGCCTCGACATGCGTCTGTCGGACCTGATCGGGGTCGATCGGCAACTGGAGCAACTGGGCCGAAATACCCAACAGTTCCTCGACGGCATGCCGGCCAACCATGCGCTGCTCTGGGGCTCGCGCGGTACCGGTAAATCCTCGCTGGTGCGGGCGTTGCTGGCCGAACACGCCAAGGCCGGCCTGCGCCTGATCGAGATCGAGCGCGATCACCTGGCCGACCTGCCACGTGTGGTGGAGCAGATCGCCAAGTTGCCGCAGCGTTTCGTGCTGTTCTGCGATGACCTGTCGTTCGAATCCGGAGAAGGCGATTACCGCGTGCTGAAAAGCGTGCTGGATGGCTCGCTGGAGCAGGCGCCGGACAATGTGTTGCTGTACGCCACCTCCAACCGTCGCCATCTGGTGCCGGAAAAGGAAAGCGACAACGAAAACTGGAAGCGCGTCGACGGCGAGCTGCATCCGAGCGAAGCGGTGGAAGACAAGATCGCCCTGTCGGATCGCTTCGGCCTGTGGCTGTCGTTCTATCCGTTTACCCAGGAACATTTCCTCAATGTCGTCGAACACTGGATCGGGCAACTGGCCGCCAAGGCTGGCCTGACCTGGCAGCGCGACGAACAACTGGACATTCTCGCCGTGCGCTGGGCGACCGGCCGTGGCAACCGCAACGGACGTTGCGCGTACCAATTCGCCCGTTACTGGGTGGGACTGAAATTGCTGGAGCACAAGGCATGATTGATTTGCAACAGAGCGGCCAGGGCCTCGAAGGCTATGGGATGTTGGCCGCGCAACTGGAGTCGCTGCTGGCGGACGAGCGCGATTTCATCGCCAATGCCGCGCAGTTTTCGGCGTTCCTGTTCAACCAGCTCGATGATCTGAACTGGGCCGGTTTCTACCTCAATCGCAACGAAGAGCTGGTGCTCGGCCCGTTCCAGGGCCAGATCGCCTGCGTGCGCATTCCGTTCGGTCGCGGTGTGTGTGGCGCGGCGGCGGCCAGCCTGCAGACACAACGGGTCGAAGACGTTCACGCATTCCCCGGCCACATCGCCTGTGACAGCGCGTCGAACAGTGAACTGGTAGTGCCGCTGGTCAAGGACGGTCGCCTGATCGGTGTGCTCGACCTCGACAGCCCGAAGCTTGCACGCTTCGGCACAGAAGATCAGGCCGGTATCGAACGGCTGGCGGCGATCTTCCTGCGCCTGACCGACTGCTGATCACGCCGCAAGACCCGCCTTGCGCAGCACGCTGGCGGGATCCACCGCATCGACCTGCTGTGGGTCGAGGAAACGGCTGGCGTATTGCAGGTAAACGCCTTCGCGGATGAACAGGCCGAACAGCTCGGCATCGATATGCGCCTCGCGGCACATGGTGGCCATGATTCCCAGCGCTTCGCTGAGGGTCTTGGCCTTTTTGTACGGGCGGTCTGCTGCGGTCAGCGCTTCGAAGATGTCGGCAATCGCCATCATCCGTGCCGGCAGGCTCATTTCTTCGCGTTTCAAACGTTTCGGGTAACCGGTGCCGTCCATTTTTTCGTGATGGCCGCCAGCAATTTCCGCCACGTTATTCAGATGCCCGGGGAAGGGCAGATGGCTGAGCATCAGGATCGTCTGCACCATATGGTGATTGATGATGTAACGCTCCTCTCGTGTCAGTGTGCCGCGAGGAATGCTCAGGTTGTACAACTCGCCGCGGTTGTATTTGTAGCGCGGGACATCGAGTTTGAACCCCCATGGGTTGTCCTCCGGAATCAGCTCGCTGTCGGCGCGCTCGAGCAGGTGTTCGGGCTTGTCGGACAGTAACTTTTCCCTGACGGGCAAGAGGGGCGCCGATGTGCGTGCCTGCCGCCGGTTTTCCTCCCAGGACACGCCCAGCCGATCATCCAGCGTGCGTGTCCAGGTGCGTTGCGAGATACCCTCAAGGCGCTGCAGATCGGCATCGGCCATGGCCTCACTGCCCAGGTTGCAGCGGGCGACGAAACTGAAATCATCATCCAGAGCCGCCAACGTCGTGTCGCGCAGGCTGGCCAGTTGTCGTTCGTCCCCACCCGATGCCAGGGCTTGCCAGTAACTGATCCAGGCATCGCGCTTGAGCACTTCGAACCGGGTGCGGATTTCATGGATGCGATCGTTCAGGGTTTCCAGTTTGGTGGCTTTGTCGACGACGTATTCCGGCGTCGTGACCTTGCCGCAGTCGTGCAGCCACGCAGCGATGTGCAAGGCTTCCCATTCATCCTCACTGGGCTGGTAGTCGCTGAAGGCCGGGGATTCGCTCGCGGCCGCAGCGTGGGCAAGCATCAGGGTCAGTTCCGGCACGCGCTGGCAATGGCCGCCGGTGTAAGGACTCTTGGCATCGATGGCGCCGGCCAGCAGTTGAATGAACGCATCGAGCAGCTGTTTCTGTCGGGCTTGCAGGCGCTGGCTCTCGATGCTCACCGCCGCCGCGCCGGACACCGCTTGCAGGAATGCGATGCGGTCGGGGCGCAGCTTTTCAAGGTCGGCCGGGGTGCCGCTGTCGCTGATCAGCAATACCAGCAGACCGATTGTCTCGTTGTGCCGGTTGTGCAGGCGGATCCCGATCAGGTGGACGCGCGGCGTGTCCATGGCCAGCAGTACTTTTTGCAGGTCGGCGGCCTGTTCGAAGCCGAGGTTGCTCACTAAATTGTCGGCCTTCGCCAGTTGCTCGAACCAGCTGGGGCCCTGGGTGGCATCGAGGTTGTGTCCCTGGATATCGAAGGCAGCCAGCGTCTGTGAGGTGCCATCGACCACCAGCCCGTAAGGTTCCATGCGGTTGCCATCACTTTCCCGCAGGTAGATCAGCCCCGCCTGGGCCTGGGCAATCTGTACCGTTTCGAACAACACCCGTTGCAGCAGCGGTGCGAAGCGGGTTTCGGCGGTCAGACTGTCGGTGATGCGAAAGAAGCTGGCCAGAGTGTCCTTCATCCGCGCCATCGACAGGCTCAACTGGTCGACCTCCAGCACCGGCGAGCGACGGGTTGCGGGAAAGTTGAAATCGAAGCTGCGGATGGCGTCGGCTTCCTTGACCAGTGCATGCAGCGGCTTAACCAGAATCCGCGAGATCAACCAGCCCAGCGGCAGGCACAACAGCAGGGTGGCGAGGGTGATGAGCGCACCTTGCCAACGCATGCGATAGGCATCGACCAGCAACTCGTCCTCCGGCACCAGCAAGGCCATCTGCAATCCTTTCGGACCACCCTCCTGCAGGCTGCTGCGGGCGACGATCCAGCGTCGTCCGTCAGCATTCAGGTGTTTGCCCTGATGATCGGCAGACAGCAGGGCATGCAGGCTCGGGCTCAGGTCGGCTGCCCTGGCCAGGCGCGCGGTACGGTCATCGACGATCAGCCGGCGGCTGTCGGGGTACGCTACGGCGTTGCCTTCTGCGTCGAAGAGGACGATTTCTGTCGCAGGCGTTACAACATGCTTGGTCAGAGTTGCCGACAGCGCGTCGAGGGTCAGGTCGGCAGCGATCACTGCGTGCTCACCGCTGCGCCGGGCGAGGGTGGTGCCGACATTGTGGGTGGAAAAGAACACGTAGGGTTCGGTGGTGATCTGCTCGTTCTGTTTTTGTGCGCCGATGTACCAGCCCCGGCTGCGCGGGTCGTAGGCATCGTCCTGATTGTCGTGACGACCGACCGCCGACAACGCCTGATCGAAGAACAGCGATTGTGATCTGACGCTGCCATTGCCGTCATGTTCGATGCTCCAGACCTGATAGGCCGCTGCCTCCGGCGCCTTGAGCAAGGTTTTCAGTGAAGCGGTGTGTAACGGCCGCACCATGAAGAAATCACCGTTGTCGTAACCCAGATACAACGAGGCCAGGTCCGGATTGTCCGACAGTGACTGGCTAAACGGTTTGAGCAGTGTCAGGCGTTGTTCAAGGATGGAGGCCTGCGTCCCGGGGTTGTCCGCGAGCAGGCCCAGCAAGTGCCGGATCGGCGCATAGGTCGATTGCAGATCGACGCGCACATCCTGCTCGATGCGTTCGAACAGTTTTTCGCTGCTCGACAGAATGACCTGTGTGGTCTGCCGGTAGTTGAACAGCCCCAGCACGACCCCGGTGAGCAACAGCAGAAAGGTGAACATGACGCTGATGTGCACGTGCAAGGGGAACCGGCGTTGATCCGGGCGCAGTGGGCTGGGCATTGCGGACTCTCCGTGTTGATAAACACACTGCTCAGCGCTCAAGCATAGTTAAGGCCCGGTCATTCTGCTGTGGTCGGTCAACGTCAGTTGCTGCTCCAATGCCTTCTCAAGTTCAAGAATGGCGAGTTTGCTCGCGTTGCATCGGCGTTCGATCTCCTCCTCCGGCAATGCTTGCAGACAAGCCTGTTCGAGGGCGTCGCAACTGTCGATCACGCGTGATGCCTGAGCAATGCGAGCAGCGCCTTTGATCTTGTGCGCAATCTCGGCCAGCGCCTCGTGATCCCGTCCGGGGAACAAGGCTTGTAGATCCTGGCGGTCAATCCGACTGCTTTTAAGAAGTTCGGTCAACAGTCGCCTGATCTGAGCGGGGTTTCCACCGGTCAGCGCATAAAGTCCCTGCAGGTTGAACGCAGAGGTATGGAACACAGGTGTGTCGAGGATTGGTCGGACACTGTCGATCCATTGGCTCAAGACACTCAGGCTCAGAGGTTTGAACAGGCACTCGTTCATGCCGGCCTGCTTGCAGCGAAGCACCTCTTCCGGTTGGGCATTGGCGGTAAACCCCAGGACTGTGCAGGTCGGGCGTTGCGTGAGGCTTTCGTGACGCCGGATCGCGCGGGTCAGTTCATAGCCATTCATGACGGGCATGTTGCAGTCGGCGATGACCAGATCGAACGCGCCGTTTTTCCATTGCTCCAGCGCGCTCTGGCCTTCTTCGGCAATGCTGAAACGGTGTCCCAGGAACTCGAGTTGCTGGCACATCAGCAGGCGATTGGCCGGGTGATCGTCCACCACCAGAACGTTCAGGGGCATGAGGGCGGTCTGGATCTGTGGTTCGTGTTTCCGGCTTTTCACCTCAGCGGGCATGATTGCCAGTGGCAGCGACACACTCACTTGGGTGCCGATTCCGGGTTGGCTGCTCAATTGCAGTTGCCCTCCCATCATTTCGCACAGACTGCGGCTGATGACCAGCCCCAGCCCGGTGCCGCTGATTGCCCGGTTCCTGCCATGGCTGGCCTGGGTGAAAGGTTCGAACAGCCGCCGCTGATCTTCGGCAGTAATACCGATGCCGCTGTCCTGAACCGTCAGTTGCACCTGCGAGCAAGCGGGTACATCGCTGGCCAGCAGTTCCAGCGAGATCCTGATCTGGCCATTTTCGGTGAATTTGATGGCATTGCTGATCAGGTTCGACAACACCTGCTTGAAACGCAAGGGGTCCAGATGCACGTCGATGTTCAGGTCGGGCGGAGAGACGTTCACCACCAGTGCCAGCCGTTTCTGCCGGGCCAGACCTTCGAAGATCCGGACCACCGCCGAGATGGTATCGATGAGATTGACCCGTTCGGGGCTCAGGCTCAGGCGCCCGGATTCGATCCGGGCAATATCCAGGATGTCACCGATCAGCCCCAGCAGATCCCTGGCCGAGCTGTAGGC
Organism: Pseudomonas sp. UV AK001; assembly: GCF_046097675.1. Classification (NCBI taxonomy): domain Bacteria; kingdom Pseudomonadati; phylum Pseudomonadota; class Gammaproteobacteria; order Pseudomonadales; family Pseudomonadaceae; genus Pseudomonas; species Pseudomonas sp. UV AK001. The sequence continues at coordinate 82,549 of NZ_JBJUVZ010000007.1, read as the reverse complement.
GGTTTCGATGCTGGAGCGGTCCGGATGCACTTTGTCCATGCGCTTGAGTGTCAGTTCGAGCATGCCGATGACCGCGTTCATCGGCGTACGGATTTCGTGGCTCATGGTTGCCAGGAAAGTACTCTTGGCACGGTTGGCATCATCGGCCTGTTCCTTGGCGGCACGAAGCTCGTCGAGCAGCTCATGGCGTTCACTGATGTCGATCCAGCCGCCGATGATCCCTTGAACATCACCGCTGGAATCGCGGTATGGCAGGATCCAGTGATAGATCGTCATGCGCCGGTTGCCGATTTGCAACGGCCGGTCGAGCACCAGCGGTCTGCCCTCGTTCACGACCCGCTGGTAGTCGGCCTGAAAGGCCCTGGCTTCGAACGCGTTGTTCAGAGCACCTTCCATCACATTCTTGCCGATGACGTCTTCGCGTCTGGCCTTGAAGGCTTCGAGGTAACTGTCGTTGCAGCTTTGCAGCAACCCCTGTCGATCGCGCACATAGATCGGATGAGGCGTGCCGTTGACCAGTGAGCGCATGAATTCCAGTTGATCGTTCAAGGCGCGTTCGGCGGCCTGGCGCTGTTTGATCTGGCGACGCATGTAGGCATTCCAGAGCATCGACAGCAGCAACAGCAGGCCGGCCGCCCCGATCACTTGATAGAACAGGCGCCGGTATTGATGCCAGGTGCCTTGTGAAAGGCTTGAATAGCCCCTCCACCGACCATTGATGATGCCCAGTTCTTCGGGCGATATGCTCATCAGTGTCTTGTCGATGATTGAGCCCAGCTCGGTGTTGTCTCTGGCGGTTGCCAGGGAAAAGGCTGCCTGGCGGGTGCCGATGGTGGTCGTGATCTGCAAGGGGTGTTCGAAGATGTGCGAGGCGATGAAGTAGTTGGCGATCACCAGCGAGTTCACTGCGCCTTCGACCTGACCCTCGTCGAGCAGTGCCACGGCACTGAAAGTGTCCGGGGTCTCGATCAACTGGATGTGTGGAAATTCGTTTCGCAGGTACTCGATCATCGGGTTGCCCTGGGCGATGGCCAGGCGCTTGCGCTTGAGCTGCCCCAGATGCGTCGGACTGTCGGCAGCCTTGCGGGTCAGCAGGACATAGGAGTTTTCAAGGTAGGGGCGGCTGAACTTCAGGGTTATCTCGCGTTGTGCGGTTGGCAGCAGGGCGGCGATCAGGTCGGCCTGATGGATCTCGACCTGTTTGATCATCTCGGCGTCGCTGCGACTGCGGCGGATTTCGAAGCGCAGGCCGGTGCGCAAGCGGATGAGTTCCAGCAGGTCGGCGCTGATGCCGCGAAAGTTGCCATCGGTATCAAAGAAGCTCAGTGGAGCAAAGGCTTCGTTGACGACCACACTCACCACCGGGTGTTTCTTCAGCCACTGTTCTTCGCGGTGGGTCAGTTGCAGTTTCTGGTCGGTCAGCAAGGTGTCGCTGCCGGCACTCCAGCGTTTGGCGATGGTTTCCCGCTCGCTGCCCGGGACAGCCTTGAGTACGTTATCGATGATACCCAGTAGCTGAGGATTGTCGCGACGCACGGCAAAGCTGAAACCGTGGGCTTCGTGCTTGCCGAAATTGGCCATGCGGATGTTGTTCAGATACCCCTTGCTGATCATGTAATGGGTGGAAATGGTGTCGCCCAGAAACACGTCCGCCTGATCGAAGGCGACTGCATTGATGGCGTTCTGGTAGGACGGATAGGAGGTTATGAGGGCTTTGGGATAGAGCGTCTTGACTTCGTCCAGCGGCAGATAGTGATACAGCATGCTCAGCCGCAATCCGGCCAGGCCTTCGCTCAGAGAGCGGGTTTCACCCGTACGGGTGACCAGTACCGGTTGATCGATGGCGTAAGGGCTGGACAGTACGATGTTGGCGTTTTCCGCCTCCAGCCCGTTGGAGGTGCCAAGCATGTCGATGCTGCCGTCGACCAATGCCCGGATCGCGGCGTCTCGTGTGGCAAAGCGCTTGACCCTGACCGGCAGGCGGGTTGCCTGGCCGATCAGTCCGGCGTAATCGGCCGTGAAGCCCTCGTAATCGCGGCCGCTGGCCGTCATGTCAAATGGCGGATAGTCGGGAGCTGATGTGCCCAGAACCAGCTCATTGCGATTGTGCAACCAGTCCCGTTGCGAATGTTCAAGCAGGACTGGAAGCAATTTGCCGGTCGAGCGACTGAGCAGAGCCAGGTCTTGCGAGATGACGGGGTCGGCCGTTACATGAGCACTTGATCCAAGGCATGCACTCAATACAAACAGGCAGTTCTTCAAGCGACTGGGCATGTCGTCTCTCACACGAGTGCGTTGCGTTTGGCCATTTCAATAAGTTCTACAAGGGATTTGGCTTTGAGTTTCTGCATCAGACGTTTTTTATAAGTACTGACGGTCTTGTTGCTGAGGAACATGCCTTTGGCTATTTCCTTGTTTGTGCGGCCTTGGGCAAATAGTTGCAGCACCATCAATTCCCGGTCATTGACGGATTTGAAAAGTTCCAGTTCCGCATAGCGCACATCGTCATTGCGAACGGGGTTCAGGGCCTGGCTGGGGAAATAGTTGTATCCGGAAAGGACCGCCTTGATGGCACTGACCAGTTCGCTGAGGTCTTCCTGTTTGCAGACATAACCCGATGCGCCGGACTGCATGCAGCGAATGCCGAACAGTGTCGGGCATTGTGCGGTCAGGACCAGTGTCTTGAACGGGGAACTCATGGCGTTGAAACGGGCAAGGACTTCCAGGCCGTCCAGCTTTGGAATGCTGATGTCGAGAATGATCAGGTCGGGCGCGCATTCTCGAACCATTTGCATGGCATCGACCCCGTTATCGGTTTCACCGACGACCTTGTAACCTTCATGTTCCAATAGCATTCGAACGGCAAGACGGATAACCGGGTGATCGTCGACAATAAAAACGGAGTTCATAACAAAGTCCCATGCGAACACTAATAAAGGGCGCACCTTAGCTCAGATGAAAGAGCGGTCGCATGAGCTGACAGGACCTTGGTGGCAATCTAGGATTAGTCCTACAAATAAAGAAGAATGGGACTACGAGTTAACTACTTTTGACGTAGGTAGTGGATGTCTTTGCAGGTTGAGCTTGTTCGATGGAGGGGGCGGGCGTGACTGAAAAGCCTGTTTGTTTAATGTTTGTCAGTTATCAATGAATTTCAGTTATTTATCGATGATACGTCGCGAGAATTGAACATGGATATAAGGAAGGGTTGGAATATCTATCAGTCGCGAGTTCTGAAACCTGTTTTTGATAGGTCGCGTGCCCGCCCGGTCAATGCCTGACCGGGAGGCGACGAGTTATCAATGGCTGGAGCGCCCTGTCATCTCCAGGGCCATGTCGCTGGCATAGCTGTCGGTCATACCCGCGATGAAGTCGATCATGCGCAGGAACGATGCGTGCAGCGGGCCGTGCGGATCCGGCGCATTGTTGCCCAGCAAGTCGAGGATTCTGCGGCTCTTGAATGACGGCGTACGCCCGTTGTGCTGTTCGAGGGCTGCACCGCAGAACGCGTTGAGCAGAATCTCCAGTGTCGTGTAGGCGCCGATTTCATGCAGGGTCTTGCGCTTGTCCTGAAAGATTTTCTTGCGTGCGATGTCCTTGGCATTCAGCACGCAACGTTTGGCCGGACCATGCATGTGCTCCACCAGATCGCCGTGCAGCGTCCCGGCCAGCAGTGCGTCCTGTTGCTCGACGAAAGCCCGGGCGGCGGCGTTGGTCAGGTGTTCGATGGCCTTGCCCCGCAGGATTGCCAGTTTGCGTCGGCGCGAATCCTGAGGGCCGAGCTGGCGATAGGTTTCCGGCAGGTCGTCGCCGACCAGACCCAGCAGCAGCGACTCGACCTCGGCATAGTCCAGCAGATCCATCTCCAGACCATCTTCCAGATCGATCAGCGCGTAGCAGATGTCATCCGCAGCCTCCATCAGGTAAACCAGCGGATGACGCGCCCAGCGCTGTTCTTCGAGTTGCGGCAGGCCCAGCTTGTGAGCGATCTGCTCCAGCAAAGGCAACTCGCTCTGATAGCAACCGAATTTGTGTTTCTTGTAGCCCAGGGAGTCGGCGTGGCGGGCGGTCCACGGGTATTTGAGGTACGTACCGAGGGTCGCGTAGGTCAGCCGGGTGCCGCCGTCGAACTGGTGATATTCCAGTTGTGTGAGCACCCGGAAACCTTGGGCGTTGCCCTCGAAGTTCAGGAAGTCCCCACGCTCGGCGTCACTCATCGCATCCAGCCAGCCGCGCCCGGCGGCCTGCTGGAACCAATGGCGGATGGCGTCTTCGCCGGAATGGCCGAAGGGCGGGTTGCCGATGTCATGGGCCAGGCAGGCGGACTGCACGACCATGCCCAGATCGCTCGGCTCGCACCACTCGGGCAGGGCGCGGCGCAGGGTCTCGCCCACTCGCATGCCCAGCGACCGGCCGACGCAACTGACTTCCAGCGAGTGGGTCAGGCGTGTGTGGATGTGGTCGTTGCTCGACACGGGATGCACCTGGGTCTTGCGGCCCAGGCGGCGGAAGGCGCCAGAGAAAATGATGCGGTCATGGTCTTTGTGAAACGGGCTGCGGCCGAGTTCCTGCGGGCTGTGCAGCGGCTTGCCGAGACGTTCGCGGTTGAGCAGGGTTTGCCAATCCAAGGCTGATTCTCTCCGTCGGGTGACTGGTGCCCTAGCTTCCCGGTTCGGGCGAGTGTCTGCAAGCGCAACTACAGCCCGGCGGCATCAATGTCGATCAACAGCAGGCGTTCGCCATTGTCGAAAAACTGCCCGGCGGTCAGGCAGTACTGGTTGCTGGTGGCATCGCGGTAGGTGTTGGAAAGCGTCAGGCGGCGCTCTTCCCAGCCTTCGGCCAGCAGATGGTAGAAGTAGGGACGCCACGACCAGTTGTGACCCAGATAACGGTTGTCGGCGACCCAGCCGCTTTGCCGCCACTCCAGATTCGGCGTCAGTTGAGTGCCCTGACGGTCGCACTGATAAAACCGCAGCAACCACGGAAAGGCGTCCAGTTGCGGCAAGGCACTGAGCGGCGCGCGGGTTTGAGCCCAGCTCTGCAGAATCGTCATCAGCTCGCCTAGCTGTTGGCGCATGGACATCAATTTGCTGCGTTCGGCGAGCTTCTGCTTCACATAGGCCTGGCGCAGTTCAGCGAAGCGCTGGACGAAAGCGTCCGTTGCAAAGAATGCCTCCTGCGCTCGGGCGAACAGAAAACCCTGAACGTAACGTGAGCCACATTCCAGCGCGAAATTCAGCTGTGCTTCGGTCTCCACGCCTTCGGCGATAATCCAGCAACCGGTCCGCTCGGCCATCTGCGCCAGTGCCTTGACCACATCGCTGCTGGGCCCGCCGAGCGCGGCGGCCTGAAACAGGCGCATGTCGAGCTTGAGGATGTCCGGCTGCAAGGCCAGCACGCGATCAAGCTGTGAATAGCCGGCGCCGAAATCGTCAATGGCGATCCGTGCCCCGGCATCACGATAGCGTGCAACCACTTCGGAAAGACGCTGACTGTTGCCGCCCAGTTCGGTGATCTCGAAGACAATCCGCTGCGGGTCGACGCCATGCCGGGCGAGTTGTTTCAGGCTGGGTAGCGCCTGGTCGGCGCGCAAACGGCTGATCCAGCGCGGTGACATGTTCAGGCTGAGAAACCAGTCCGGAGGCGCTTCGTGAAATCGGCTCAGCGCATTGTCACGAATCTGCCGGTCGAGGCGGCGCAGGGCGGTAGCGGGCGTTCGTGGGTCGGCGAACAGCGGTCCGACCGATGTCAGTTGCCCTTGCGCCTGGCGCAGTCGACCCAGAGCCTCGACGCCTGCGATGCGTCCGGTAGCGGTATCGATGAAAGGCTGAAAGCAGGCGAGCGGTTGCCCGTCGATCACGGGGCCTCCTTGGTCATTGTTGTTCTGGTGGGGTCCTGCCTGCCGGGTAGGCAAGCGGGATTGAATCTCCGGGTGAAGAGATTCAATCCCGCCAGCAGTGCAAGAATGCAGCCAGATGTGGAACTCAGCGTTTGCCCGAGTTCTGCATGACCAGTTTGATCAGCGGCGCGAGGCTGGTGCCGAGGCGGATCAACCGGCTCAGGCCGCCGATGCCACCGCTTTTCGCGCCTTTGCCGGTCAGGAACCCCAGCAGTGTCACGGCGGCCACGCCCCATAACGGCGCATGCTTGATGCCGAAACCGTCCTGCAGGTTCTGCGTCATGCCGCGCATGCGTTGCAAGGGTTGCAGCACCTGGCCGGTTTCGTGGCGGATTTCCTGACGATGCATTTCCATGCGCAGGCGGATCAGGGCCTTGCGCATTTCCTGGCGCGAGCTGTTGTGCGGAAGTTCAGGCAGGCTCATGGCAGCAGGCGCTCCCGGTCGTTGGCCAGTTCTTCCAGGGTGCCGTGGAAGGGCGAGGATTCATCGAAGATCGCAGCCTTCAGGCGCAGCCCGCAGAAGATCGCAGCGAGTGTGTAGAACACGCACAGGCCGATGATGGCGGCGAGCCGATACGTGTCCCAGAACACGATCAGAACGAGGGTCGACAGGCCGACCAGCAACAGCAGTGCAAACACCAGCGCGAGGCCTGCGAACAGCAACAGGCTGACGGTGCGTGCTTTCTGCTCCTGCAATTCGATGCCGAACAACTCGACGTGACTGTGCAAAAGACCGAGGACGGCTGCACCCAGGCGCCGTGTGGAAGAGGCGGTGCCCGCAGTCGGGCCGGATTCACCGATCGACATGATCAGCGCCGCGTGGCCAGCAGGCCGATCAGAAAGCCCACGCCGGCGGCGATACCCACCGATTGCCACGGGTTGGCCGACACATAATCTTCGGTGGCGGTGACCGCAGCCTGGCCGCGCTGGCGCAGGGTGTCTTCGGTCAGCTTCAGGGTTTCCCGCGCGCGCAGCAGACTTTCGTGGATCTGTTCGCGCAATTCATCAGCCTGATCACCGGCCAGCGTGGCGGTGTGTTCCAGCAACCGTTCGGTGTCGCTGACCAGGGTCTGGAAGTCGTTCATCAGGATTTCTTGAGCAGTCTTTGCCTTGGTGCTGGCCATTGGGAATCTCCGTAAGTGGCGGTCTGAAGCGGCTTCTGAAACTTTCGAGTATGAGCCTTGCGTGAAGGTTCAGTACAAATGACTGGTACATCTTTTGCTGTGTCGTGGTGCGTCCTCCGGCAGCAGTGCGCTGTTGCCGGGCGCGAAGCCGGGAAATCATAGCCCGGATGACACGGGTTCAGCTCAGGACATCGACCTCGTGCGCCAAAGCGGTTCATCGGCCTCTCGGGCTTGTGACTGCGCGGTCGCAACTTGGTGCATGAAATGTCCGCATGAACCGCTTTGGTGCCTTTTTCAGCCTTGGGTCTGCCTCTTCATGGAAAATCTGCAAAGCGCTGTGGATACGCTCGTTCATAGTTCCAACACGTTGTTCATTCTGATCGGTGCGGTCATGGTGCTGGCCATGCACGCCGGTTTCGCCTTTCTGGAGGTCGGAACGGTTCGCCAGAAGAATCAGGTCAATGCGCTGTCGAAGATTCTCAGCGACTTCGCCGTGTCGACGCTGGCTTATTTCTTTATAGGCTATTGGATTTCGTACGGGGTGACATTCCTGCAACCGGCGGCGGTGCTCAGCGCCGATCATGGTTACGGGCTGGTGAAGTTTTTCTTCCTGCTGACCTTTGCGGCGGCGATCCCGGCGATCATTTCCGGCGGCATTGCCGAGCGGGCACGGTTCGTTCCGCAGCTGTGTGCGACGGCGCTGATCGTGGCGTTCATCTATCCGTTTTTCGAGGGGATGATCTGGAACGGCAACTATGGTCTGCAAGCCTGGCTGGCCGAGCGATTCGGCGCCCCGTTCCATGATTTCGCCGGCTCCGTGGTGGTTCACGCCATGGGTGGCTGGCTGGCGCTGGCGGCGGTGCTGTTGCTGGGCCCGCGCAACGGCCGCTATCGCGATGGTCGGTTGGTGGCATTCGCACCGTCGAGCATTCCGTTTCTGGCACTGGGATCGTGGATCCTGATCGTCGGCTGGTTCGGCTTCAACGTGATGAGCGCGCAAACCCTGCAGAGCGTCAGTGGGCTGGTGGCGGTCAATTCGTTGATGGCGATGGTGGGCGGTACCGTGGCGGCGTTGATCGTCGGGCGCAATGACCCGGGCTTTCTGCACAACGGCCCGTTGGCCGGCCTGGTGGCGGTGTGTGCCGGCTCCGACCTGATGCACCCGGTGGGCGCGCTGGTGACTGGTGCGATTGCGGGCGCGCTGTTTGTCTGGTGCTTCACGGCGGCGCAGGTCAAATGGCGCATCGATGACGTGCTCGGTGTCTGGCCGCTGCACGGCTTGTGTGGCGTATGGGGCGGCATCGCCTGCGGGATCTTCGGCTCGACCGTACTGGGCGGGCTCGGTGGTGTCAGCCTGATCAGCCAGTTGATCGGTACGGCGTTGGGCGTTGTGGTGGCCCTGGCCGGCGGATTTGCCGTCTACGGTTCGATCAAGGCCCTGCATGGTCTGCGCCTGAGTCAGGAACAGGAGTATTACGGTGCGGACCTGTCGTTGCACAAGATCGGCGCGGTGAGTCAGGACTAGGTCTCTTCATCTTCGGCACCCGGGTAGAAACCATGCAGCAGGCGATAGCGGTCGATGCGCACCCGATCGACTTTCTCCTGCACCTGGTGTGCCGGCAGACCGAGCAGAATCAAGGCGTGGGACGCGAGCATCAGGCTTGATTCCAACAGCTCCGGCACCACTTCGCTGGCACCGGCGGCTTTCAGTTCGGCCCATTGGCTGTCGTCGCGGGTGCGCACCAGAATCGGCACTTTCGGGTTGAGTCGCCGGGCTTCCTTGAGCACCCGCAGCGCCACATCGCTTTTATCCACGGCAATCACCAGCAGCCTTGCACGCAGCAAACCGACCGCAGTCAGAAGGTCGCCACGCGCAGAGTCGCCGTAATGCACGTCGCGTTCGACGGTGGCTGCCTCCTGAATCCGTACGGGGTCGTTGTCCAGGGCGATGTAAGGTTGTCCGGCATTGCGCATGAAGCGTCCGATCGACTGACCGACACGCCCGTAGCCGCAGATCACCACATGCTGGTCCAGGCCGGCATTGAGGGCGCTGATCTGTTCGATCTGTGCTTCCTGATTGGGTTTGCGGTGCAGGGCGGCGGCGATGCGAGGCGCAGCGCGCAACATCAGCGGTGTTAGAAGCATCGAGCAGAACGTCGCAGCGAGGAGCAGGGCTCCGAGATCGGCAGGCATCAAACGGTTCTGCTGCATCTGTGCCATCAGGGCGAAACAGAATTCGCCACCCTGAGCCAGGGCCAGGCCGCTGCGCCAGGCGGTTTCATTGTCGCTGCCACGCCATTTCACCAGTAACGCCACCACTGAACCCTTGATCACCAGCAGACCCAGAGTCATGGCGAGAATCAACAGGCTGTGGCTGGCAAACAATTGCAGGTCGATCAGCATGCCGATGCTGACGAAGAACAGGCCAAGCAGAATGTCGCGGAACGGCCGGATATCGGCTTCGATCTGGTGCCGATAGTGACTCTCCCCCAGCAGCATGCCGGCCAGAAACGCACCGAGGGCGGGGGACAGGCCGAGCAAGTGAGTCAGCCATGCCGTGAGCAACACGATCACCAGCGCCAACAGTACGAACAGCTCGGCCGAGCGCGATGCCGCCACCTCCTGAAACAGGCGTGGCAACAGCCAGCGACTGGCCAGCAGCAAGCCGATAAAGAGCACGACAGTCTTGAGCAGCGTCAGTGGCAATGCCCAATACCAGGCTTGATCGCTGCTGCCGGCGAAGACGGGCACCAGCGTCAGCAACAACACGGCCACCACATCCTGAAACAACAGAACCCCTACCGCGTTCTGACCGTGGCTGCTGAATATTTCGCCGAGGCTGCCCAGTTCCTTGGTGACGATCGCCGTGGATGAAAGCGAAAGACCCGCGCCGAGCAGCAACGCCGGGGTAAGAGGCATGCCCAGCAGCATCAGCACGCTTCCCAGCAGCGCTGTGCTGACCAGTACCTGTTGGCTGCCCAGACGAAAAACCACCTGGCGCAGGGCAATCATTTTCGACAGGGAGAATTCCAGTCCCAGGGAAAACAACAGAAACACTACACCCAGTTCGGCAAGGTCCGGCAGATGCTCGCTCTCGTTGATCCAGTCGAACGCCTTCGGTCCGACCATCAGCCCCACGCACAGATAGCCCAGCACCGGTGGCAGGCGCAGGCGGCGAAACAGGGCAATCATCACCAGGGACGAGGCAAGAATGATCAACAGATTGGCAAACACAAAACACTCCGGCGGCAGGGGCAGGCTTTTCAAGCGTAGAGGCAAAAAACACTGGAGCATGGCGTAAAACGCCTTTGTGCGGGCTGATTTGAGTCAGGGTTTTGCAAGGACAGAACCGCTCGATGGCTCGAGGGCTCTGATGGGTCGACGGGTTTACAGGTCAGGCCTAAAATGGCCAATCAAATTTTCGGATTGAACGCGCATGCTTCCTGAATGCCAGTTGTTCGGCACCCTGGGGTGCCATCTGTGTGAAGTCGCTGAAGCCGAGCTGATGCCGTTCGTCGAGCATGGCCTGCTGGTGGAACTGGTGGACATTGCCGACGACGAGTCCTGGTTCGAGGCCTACAGCCTGCGGATCCCTGTGCTGCGTCGCACCGATACCGGAGCGGAGCTGGGCTGGCCGTTCAGTGCCGATCAGGTTGTGGCATTTCTGCGTTAGCCTTTCCCTCGACGTTGTTCCGGCGTGGCCATTCATCGCGACGCTCATCGATCCTTGGCACTTGCGGGTTTATTCGGTTACTGTATATTCATACAGTAATTGAGTGGGTTCGTCGTGCTGCGTTTTTTTTGGGCATTGAGCACGGCGACCAGGACGTCAGAGGGATGAACCGTGGTCAATGTCGAACAGTTGAAAAGCAGCGTGAACCGGATGTCGGTTGATGTGGTGCACGACGCCGTCCGCGAATTGCGTCTGGACGGTCTGGTCACGGAGGGCAAGACGCCTTTCAACAAGCTGCATTTCAATACCTGTTTTGCCGAGATCGAGGCGTTGTTCCAGCGCGCCGGCTATCACAAGCAACTGGATGTGGTGGGTTATCAGGGGTTGTTGTACGCCTTGTACGACCCGGGTCGCTGGGAGGCTGTCGATGTACTGCGCTGGCTGAAGGAGTTCACCGAGGCCGCAGCCCTCAAATCGATCCCCGCCTGATTCTGGGCTAGGTCTGCTGCGTCCGGTGTTGGATAATGGCGCTCTGCTTTGAGGGTTCGAGTTCTCCGTATGTCCAGCACACCAACATTTTCCGCCGCACAGAATCAGGCCAGCACGCTTTACCTGCCCCCGGGCGACTGGCGGACGGTGTTCGATTGTCTGTGTGATCACTTCAGTGCCATCGGACGCGATCAGTGGCTGGACCGGATTGCCCGAGGACGGGTACTGGATGGCGAAGGCCAGCCGATTGCGCTGGACCTGCCGTACAAGGAAGGCCTGCGCATCCATTACTTTCGCGAAGTGCCGGATGAAAAGCCGATTCCGGTGGTCGAGTCGATTCTCTACGCGGACGAACATCTGGTCGTCGCAGACAAACCCCATTTCCTGCCGGTGACGCCAGCAGGGGAATACGTGGAACAGACGCTGCTGCGCCGGCTGATTCGTCGTCTGGACAACCCGCACCTGGTGCCATTGCACCGAATCGACCGGCACACCGCCGGGTTGGTGATTTTTTCGGCCAATCCGCAAACGCGTTCGGCGTATCAATCATTGTTCCCGACACGGCAAATCGAAAAACGCTACGAAGCCATCGCCGCTGCATTGCCGGGGCTGGATTTTCCGTTGGTGCACAAGAGCCGTATGGTCGATGGCGAGCCTTTTTTCCGCATGCAGGAAGGTCCCGGTGTCAGCAACACCGAAACGGCAGTGGAAGTGCGGGAACGGAACGGCGACCTCTGGCGTTACGGCCTGTATCCGGTGACCGGCAAGAAACACCAGTTGCGGGTGCATATGACGGCGCTGGGTGCGAGCATCTGCAACGATCCGTTCTATCCGGAGGTGCTGAAGGACGTCGAGGATGATTACGCCAATCCGCTCAAGCTTCTGGCGCAGGGTTTGCGGTTCATCGATCCGGTTACGGGGCAGGTGCGTGATTTTGAAAGCCGGATCACGCTGGACTGGTGAGTAATAGTGCAAACCATCTTTCTGACGCTCACGAAAAAGCCCGCAAATGCGGGCTTTTCTGTATCTGGCGTCGCTTACAGTTCTTTAACGGTGCGAACCTGATCCTTGTTGATGCGAGTCTGCTTGCCGTCCAGTTGTTCGAATTCGTAGAAGCCCGAATCCTTGTCGTATTTAGGCGAGTCGACGGCCTGGATTTCGCGACCGTCATTCAAGGTGATCACCGTTGGCGAAGCGCAACCGGCGAGGGTGGCCAGGCCCAGTGCGAGCATGAAAGTGGCGAGAGTCCGTTGAGTCATGTGTTTGTCTCCGAAGGGAATTCTTTTGGTTACTGAGCTGTAGACGTATGCAAGGCGTGAGAGTTCCTTGAATGCGGTCAGTCTGACACAGTGTTATGAGAGCTTAACAGTTCCGGGGTATTGAGATTGGCCAGCCGTGGGTCGTTGTCCGGGCAAATCAGGGCCTGTGCGCCAAGGCTGCGCATGAGCCGGCCAGGACTGCGTTCCCCTTTGTGCCAGGCCTCATCGAATGCGGGCAGAAGCGCCACGGGAATCACGCACAGCAGCGGTTCCCAGTGCTCGTCGTGACGCAGCATCAATGGGTTTTCAGGGTGCAGGCTGGCGGTCTCGTACATGCTCTGCAACAGGGGAAGATCGATTCGCGGTACGTCGCACGGCAACACCAGCAGATGGGAATGGCGAGCGGCTCGCAAACCGGCACGGATACCGGCCAATGGCCCGGGAAAGTCTTCTTCGTCGTCTGTCACCAATTGATCGGCGAAGGGCGCATAGCGTTCGCGATTGCGGTTGCAGGAAATGATCAGATCGTCGGTCAGTGGGCGAACCTTGCGCTGCAAATGAGCGATCAGCGGTTCCCCGTGCCATTCAATCAGCCCTTTGTCCTGGCCACCCATGCGTTGACCACGTCCACCGGCCAGTAACAGGATGGAGCAGGAGGGCAGTTGCGTATTCGAAGTCATGGCAGCTCTCCGCAGGTTCGGCGAAAAAATGGGGCGCTGTGATATAACACCGGGCTGTTTCTCCTACAACTGGATGAGCCTATGAAAGCCAAGGCTGATGTACCTTTCGCACCGCTCAATATCGCGGTACTCACAGTCAGTGACACCCGCACTCTGGAAACCGATACCTCCGGCCAGGTCTTCGTCGACCGTTTGACCGCAGCCGGTCATAACCTGGCGGAGCGGGTATTGCTCAAAGATGACCTGTACAAAATCCGCGCGCAAGTTGCCCACTGGATTGCCGAAGACATCGTGCAAGTGGTGCTGATCACCGGGGGCACAGGCTTCACCGGTCGTGACAGTACACCCGAAGCCGTTGCGTGCCTGCTCGACAAGCAGGTGGATGGTTTTGGTGAACTGTTCCGGCAGATTTCGGTGGCCGATATCGGTACTTCCACTGTGCAATCCCGTGCACTGGCTGGACTGGCCAACGGTACGCTGGTTTGCTGCCTGCCAGGTTCGACCAACGCGGTGCGCACCGGTTGGGATGGCATCCTGGCCGAGCAACTGGATTCGCGGCATCGCCCGTGCAATTTCGTCCCTCATCTGAAACAGGCGGCTCCCTGTGAATCCCGCGGGTAAGCCTGGCAAGACCGGCAGCCTGATGCCGGTCGAGGTGGCCTTGGCGCGTCTGCTGGAAATGGCTGATGCCACGCGTATTGTCGAGTCCGAGTATCTGCCATTGGCGCAGCTCGAGGGGCGGGTGTCGGCGCGGGATCTGGTCTCGACACTGGATCTGCCGCCCTGGCCCAACAGTGCCATGGACGGGTATGCCTTGAACCTGGCCGACTGGGCTGGTGAGCCGATGCCGGTCAGTCAGAAGATTTTTGCCGGCCAGGCGCCTGAACATCTGGAACCGGGAACCTGCGCGCGTATCTTCACGGGGGCACCCGTTCCGCCGGGCGCCGATTGCGTCGAAATGCAGGAAAACGCCGTGATCGAGGCCGACGAACGAGTTCGGTTCACTGAACCCATGGTGTCCGGGCAGAACATCCGCCCGCAGGGGCAGGAAACCACGGTGGGCGAATTGATCCTGTCCGCGGGAACCCGGCTCGGTCCGATCGAGCTGGGGTTGGCTGCGTCTTTGGGCTGCGCCAGCCTTGATGTGATCCGCAAACCCCGTGTGGCAGTGCTGTCCACCGGCGATGAGCTGGTCGAACCGGGAACGGCACTGGGTCCAGGACAGATTTACAACAGCAACCGGGTGGTGCTGTGCAGCTGGCTGCAGCGTCTGGGCTGTGAAGTGCTGGATGCCGGGATTCTTCCGGACGACTTGCCCACCACTCGTGCACGACTTGGGGAGCTCAAAGAGGCCGACTTGATACTGTCGACCGGAGGCGTATCGGTTGGCGAAGCGGACTTCCTCGGCGTCGCGCTGAGGGAAGAAGGTGAGCTGACGCTGTGGAAGCTGGCGATCAAGCCCGGGAAGCCTTTGACTGTTGGTCATTTCCGGGGTGTTCCGGTCATCGGTCTGCCCGGCAACCCCGCGTCGACCCTGGTGACTTTTGCCTTGCTGACCAAACCTTACCTGCTGCGTCGTCAGGGTGTGCAAGATGTAGAGCCTCTCAAGTTTCCAGTCCAGGCTGGATTCGTCTGGCCCCAGGCGGGCAATCGGCGTGAATTCCTGCGGGGGCGTCTGGAGCAGGGGCAGGCAACAATCTACCGAAACCAGAGTTCAGGTGTTCTGCGTAGCGCCGCCTGGGCTGATGGATTGGTAGAGGTGCAGGAGGGGCGCACCCTGACCCAGGGAGACATGGTGCCCTTCATTCCCCTGAGTGAACTTCTCGGCTGATCATTGAAATGCAGGCTTGGTGAGGGCCTGCATTTCAGTCCGTCAGCGACTGATCAGCGCAATGAGCTGGTCGAAGCGACTATTGGCTACCCAGCCCAACAATCCAAGGATCACTGCTGTGGCACCTGCGGAGTAGGCGAGACGGTGTTTGATGGCTTTGATGTCTCCTTTTACTTCGTCCATGTCACGGCGGATGTATTTGATGTGGGTTTCCAGCTCGGTGACACGAGGTTCCATAACGGTTTCTCCAGTGTTTTTGGTAAAGCTGTTGAATTCGGCTTTTTGACTGGCACGACTGTCACAGAGGGGGGCAACCGGACTCACTGGCATTCTTGCTTCATGGCCGTGCATTGAAGTGCCCACCTGTTGCCATGCGTTTCTGCCGGCAGAATCTGCTGCTCGAGTGATCGATAGTCCTGTTGGTGTATTGACTCATTAACTGCACATCCTTGTGTTATCGGGTTGAAGATTGTTGCCACCGACACAAGGTGTACCAATGGCCACGATGGGTCAATTGAGCCGATTCCTTACATTGCGTACGAAAAAATACCGCCTTGTAGGACGAGTTGAAGGGGAGCCGGAAATACTTGGGATTGCGGTGGCTCTTTTGCGTGTCGTCAGGGTCAAGATGTCCCGAACTGATTCAATTCCGGGAGTGACAAAAAATGAGTGAACGCAGGGCATTGTTGATTCTGCATGGCAAACAGGCACTCAACGAAGCGGTTCGCGCCGCTGTTGGACGCAAGCGCGGGCAGGGGTGGGAGTTGGCGGTACGTCTGACCTGGGAGGCCGGTGATGCCCAGCGTCTGGTGGAAGAAGCGCTGGCTGCCGGATACGGGACAATCATTGCCGGCGGTGGCGATGGCACCTTGCGCGACATCGCCGAGGCCCTGGCCGCTCACCCGGGAGAGGCCAGTCTGGTGCTGTTGCCGTTGGGAACCGCCAACGATTTTTCTCGCGCGGCGGGTGTTCCTCTGGAACCGGATGAGGCACTCGATTTGCTTGACGCGCCAGCCTGTGAAATCGATCTGGGGGAGGTGGGCGGGCAGATATTCCTGAACATGGCCACGGGCGGTTTTGGCAGTCAGGTCACCGCCAATACCTCGGAGGATCTGAAAAAGGTGCTGGGCGGCGCGGCCTATCTGTTTACGGGCCTGTCGCGATTCAGTGAGTTGCACGCCGCCTATGGCGAATTGCAGGGGCCCGACTTTCACTGGAGCGGTGAACTGCTCGCGCTGGGTATCGGTAATGGCCGCCAGGCAGGTGGAGGGCATGTGTTGTGCCCGGAGGCACTGGCGGATGACGGCCTGCTGGATATCAGTATTCTGCCGGCACCACAGGAGCTGGTCGGCACGCTGAAAAACCTGCTCAGCGACGGATTTGGTCTCGACAACATGTTTGTCCGCACACGTCTGCCGTGGGTCGAAATCAAGGTTGCCGAAGGGCTCTGCATCAATCTTGATGGCGAGCCGTTGGAAGGAGACAGTCTGCGGTTTGCGGCGCGTCCGGCGGCGTTGCGTGTTCATTTGCCGGAGAACTCGCCGCTGTTGGGAAGAACGCGGCGGGTCAGTCGTCCAGACTGATGATCTGCTCCCGTACGGCAAACAATACCAGCCCCGCCACATCGTAGATCTGCAGGCGTTTCATGATCTGCGAGCGGTGGGTTTCAACAGTCTTGATGCTCAGACCCAAACCATTGGCGATCTCGCGGGTGGACTTGCCGCGTACGATCAGGCGCAGGATTTCCAGCTGGCGAGCCGTCAGGTTATGTGAATCGGCGACTTCCGGTTGCAGCTTCTGATTGCGGGTCAATGCCTGGTTGATCACCGTGTGGGCGATGGCAGGGCTCAGGTAGCGCTCGTTGTTGCGCAAGGCTTCCAGTGCGTGTTCGAGCTCAGTGGCCGTGGTGTCCTTGAGCAGATAGCCATGGGCACCGGATTCCAGTGCCTGCATGATCAGCGCAGGATCGGTGTGCATCGACAGAATCAGCACCTTGCTGTGCGGTCGAACCCGTCTGAGCCGCTGCAACGCCTCCAGGCCGCCGGTTTCTCTCATGGAAATATCCAGCAAGACGATATCGGGGTTCAGTTGCTCGACCATCTCGAGCAATTGCGAGCCGTCATTGGCCTCGCCGATTACCGCGTAACCGGGAATATCCAGCACCAGAGCGCGCACGCCGGCTCTGATCAGCGAGTGGTCATCCACCAGAAGTAAGTTACAAGTCAACGCATAACCTTATTCGTACTGGCCCGCTCGAGTGCACGGGGCGCCCAGGGGAATAGTGCTTCGATTTGAGTGCCTTTGCCCGGTTCGCTCGTCACGCTCAGGCTGCCGCCCAGTTGCTCGATCCGTTCGGCCATCCCGGCCATGCCTCGTTGTCCTTCACGACCGGGATTGGCGGCCGGGGCAAACCCCAGACCGTCATCACTGATCAGCAGGGTCAAGCCTTGGGGAAGGCGTTGTACGCGGATCAGCAGATTCTTGGCCTGCGCATGTCGCAGGATGTTGGTCACGGCTTCCTGAGTGATGCGGAAGGCGGCGACAGCCATTTCTTCGGGGATGCCGTTCAGACGCTGCTGACAGTCCAGGCTCCAGTGAACCGATGTATTGGCCAGTGTCTTGAGCAAATGCGCGCGCAGACTGGCTTCCAGCCCGAGGCTGGTCAGTTGCCGTGGGTTGAGAATGGCCGAAACGTCGCGGACTTTATTGAGGGTTTCCTCAAGGGTGTCACAGAGTGCCGAACATTGTTCCTGAAGATCCTCGGGCAGACGCCGTTTGAGCCATTCGCTCTGCAACTTGGCGGCGGTCAGCAACTGGCCGATATCGTCGTGCAGTTCGCGGCTGAGGCGATGGCGTTCGTTTTCCTGGACTTCGAGCAATCGATCGGCCAGCTCCTGGGGCTGGAACTTGATCGACTTGCGCGACAGGCGATGCTGGGTAAAGACGCAAGCGGCGGCTGCCACGTTGAGCAGCAGCAGGCCAAACGACAACGGTGCGGACAGGCAATAAGTCAGCAGACTGCCCAAAGCTGCGCCAATGCAAAGCGTGAGCGTGAACCTGCGCGCGTTTTCTCGGGAGGGTGGCCATGTGGCGATTGACTTGAGGCTGGCGTACATAGCGGATGGAGCCAATGGATGTTCGCTGCGGGCAGACCGGTCAGAGTGGCTGGCGGTCTCTGTCTGAAAATCTGTGGTTCAGGTTGTTGGTTTCAATACGGTTCAGTGATCGATAATTGACTGCCAACTTCGGAGCAGAACGATCATTGAAGTCACTGTGCCATTAAGTGAAAGCAACTAACGCGCGGCATAATACCACTTAACATACCGTTGGTCGCGTTCGCCCTATATGTCCAAAGAGTCAGGAAAAACGCCATGTTGGACGCGAGTTCCATAATGGAAAAAGTTGATTTATTGGAGTCGATAATTATCGATTACACGGAAAGTCTTCAATTTTTATACACAGGTAAACCCTGACTTCAACGGTAGGCAGTCTGCATGTTGAAGCGTAATTATTTATTTGGAGATGTCGCTGGCAGGCATGAGTTATTCAATTGCGACATTCGATGGCTAGAACTAACAGGCTCCAACGCGCCCGGGGTGCACTCGATTACGCTTGTCGCTCCGAGTAAGACACGAGGGACAAGGGTTTGGCACTGAGTGGCGGTTGAAACTGGCTCTGTCCAACCTGGAAGGCGAACGCTTCGATGAGGGACGTCTGCTCGCTTTCGTCCAGGCTTAGCTGTCCGGTGCTCGGGTCGACCAGTTCAAGTTGCCAGGCCATCAGGGTGAAGCAATCTTTAAGGGCATCGAGCGCCTGGGCATGCAGGTCGACATGATCTTGCGTCTGAGTGAGCAAACCATGCAGGTGCAGGCAGAACTCGGAGACTGCCACCAGTGCCAGGGCATCGGCCCTGTTCGCCAGTTTGAGCAGGGTGCTGAGCATGCAATCGATTGCGTCCTTGTCATTGCTGATCAGTTGCAAATGACTCAGGCACTCTTCGGACTTGGCCAGGAGCGTTTCAGCCTCGACAAGAAATTCGGGGAACCGCTGCGCCCACTCTTTACGGTCGTTCGGCATGCTTATCTCCACAACGTCATGTCTGATGAGCGAATGTCGTGTGTGTCGACGATCATGAACCGTCGTGAGATCGCGCCCTGCGGTGCCGAGGCTTTTGACAGGGGTTTCGAGAGGGTGAGTTTCCACTGACCTGCGATCGCACACAAAAGCCTGACTCCGTTCATGCAATGAGAATGGCGTCACATTAATGGCTATTGGATATTGCGAACATCAGGTTGGGCCTGATTGTTACTAGGGGAATCCCTTAGGCACGGGAACCTGCCGCGCAAACCGTGGTCGCGCCGCAGAGAATGTAGCAGATGAAATCACGGGGCCAGTAAAGCATGATGTTAATGTGACATCAATGCCTTCTCATGGCATTTTGTAGGTGATTTGTATGGGGATCAAGATTGGCTCGAATCCGCCGATAACCCCCTTTAATGAATTCACCAGAACAAGCCCAGGAGTCATTGATGGCCGGCATTCTCGATACGGTAGACCAACGCACGCAACTGGTGGGTGAGAATCGCCTGGAAATTCTCATGTTTCGATTGGCCGGGCGCCAATTGTTCGCGATCAACGTGTTCAAGGTTCAGGAAGTCCTGCAGCTGCCAAAGCTGACTCTGATGCCTCAGCGTCACCCGTTTGTCTGCGGTGTGGTCAACCTGCGCGGCCAGACCCTGCCGGTGATCGACCTGTCCCAGGCGATCGGCATGCGCCCGCTGGTGCCGGGCCCCAACAGCACGATTATCGTCACCGAGTACAACCGTTCGGTGCAGGCCTTCCTCGTCGGTGGTGTAGATCGCATCGTCAACATGAACTGGGAAGCCATCCTGCCGCCACCGACCAGTGCCGGCCGCCAGCACTACCTGACCGCCATCAGCAAGGTCGACGATCAACTGGTGGAAATCATCGACGTCGAGAAAGTCCTCGCCGAAATCGTCCCGTACAACGCCAAGGTGTCCCGCGACAAACTGGAAGATCCGGTCCTGGAACGTGCCCGCGGCCGTGAAGTGCTGTTGGTGGACGACTCCAATGTGGCCCTGTCGCAATTGCGCGACACCCTCGGCCAGTTGGGCGTGAAGATGCACATCGCCAGCGACGGTCTGAAAGCCCTGAACATGCTCAAGGCCTGGGCTGACACCGGGGTCAACATGACCGACAAGTTGTTGATGATCTTCACCGACGCGGAAATGCCGGAAATGGACGGCTATCGCCTGACCACCGAAATCCGCAACGACCCGCGTCTGCGCGGCCTGTACGTGGTGCTGCACACCTCGCTGTCCGGCAGCTTCAACGACTCCATGGTGAAGAAGGTCGGCTGCGACAACTTCCTCTCCAAGTTCCAGCCGGACAAGCTGGTCGATGTGGTGCGCCAGCGTCTGATGCTCGACGAAGTGCCGGCCTGATCAACTTGTCGAGGCTGCCCCGGCGTCAGCCTTTGATTCGGCGACAAAGCTCGTATAGGGTGGCGTTTTTCACCCACCAGGGAGCTGGCCATGCTGCGTCTGAGCGCGCTTTATCGTTACCCGCTGAAATCCGGAAAGGCCGAGGTCCTGCAAGGGATCGGCCTGGACAAACTGGGGCTTGAGGGCGACCGACGCTGGATGCTGGTGGACGAGGCCAGCGGGCGCTTCCTGACTCAGCGTGCCGAAGCGAAAATGAGCCAGTTGTCCGCACTGTGGAATACCGACGGTGGCCTGACCCTCGATGCGCCGGGACATTCGGCGATTGATATCGCTTTGCCCGGCAACGAAGCCGAGCTGCGTGGCGTGACAATCTGGCGCGACACCTTGCGCGTACCGGATGCCGGTGAAGAGGCGGCCCGCTGGGTCAGCGAATTCATCGGCAAGCCGACCCGACTGGTGCAAGTGCCACTGGACCGCGCCCGCACGACCCAGGCCGGGTACGGCAACGATGACGACCAGGTGGCCTTCGCCGACGGTTTCCCGCTGCTGTTGATTGGTGAGGCGTCGCTGCAACACTTGTCGCAGGAAGTCGGGCGTCCGCTGGAAATGCTGCGGTTCCGGCCGAATCTGGTGATCGAGGGCAGCGAGGCCTATGCCGAGGATGGCTGGAAGCGCATCCGCATTGGCGATGTCGAATTCCGCGTGGTCAAGTCGTGCTCGCGCTGCATTCTCACCACCATCGACCCGAAAACCGGTGAGCGCAGCGCCGACCGCGAGCCACTGGCGACCCTACAGAAGACCCGTGCCCAGGCCGACGGTGCAATGTTCGGTCAGAACCTGGTCAACGACAGCAACGGTCGACTTGAAGTCGGCATGCCGGTGGAAATCCTCGAATAACCGTCCCGAAACGAAAAATGCCCGTGTCCTTGGACACGGGCATTTTTTATTGCCGCAGGAAACCGGGGTTTCAGCCGCGGTATTCGCACAGGTAAGCGGTGTCGACGGCCACTTTCAGCTGGAACTTGCTGTTGGCGGGCACGTTGAACTGGCTGCCGGCGGCGAAGGTTTCCCAGTCGCTGCTGTCCGGCAGTTTGACGGTCAGTGCGCCGGACACCACGTGCATGATTTCACGCTGGCTGGTGCCGAATTCGTATTCGCCCGGGGCCATGACGCCGATGGTCGCAGGGCCTTCGGCAGTGCCAAAAGCGATCGACTTGACGGTGCCGTCGAAGTACTCGTTGACTTTAAACATGGGCGATTCCTCTCGAAAAGGGCTTAAAAAGGGTCAAAAAGGTCGGCCAGTATGCACAAGGCTCAGGGCGCCGTCACCTGCGCTAGAGCGGCAGCACCAGCGGCAATAATCGGGCGGTATTGCGCGCATCTTCCAGCGCCCGGTGCTGCTGACCGGTGAACTGCATGCCCGCCAGTTGCAGGGCGCCGTTGAGTCCCAGGGGCCGTTCGAGGCGTCGGGCCTTGGCAAAGCGCTGTTTGAGGTTCATGTGCGGCACACGGCTCAGCGCGCTGTCGAGTTGCAGGCGTTGCCATTCCTGAAGCAATTGCTTGCGGTCGTAGTCGCCCCAGCTGGCCCAGCCTTCAAGGCGTGCCTGGTGCTGAGCGAGCCAGCGCTCGAACGCCGGCCAGACCTCGTTCAGCGGCTGCGCCGCGTCGATGTTGGCCTGGGTGATGTGTGTCAGCTCACGACAGAACGGCGTCAGCAGTGGCCGACGCGTCGGTTTGACGAAACGTTGAAAGTGATCCTGCTCGCGACCGGCACGATCCACCAAGGTGGCGCCAATCTCGATGATCTCCATTTCCGTAACCGGCCAGCCACCCTCATCGGTGGTGGCTTCCAGATCAATGACCAGCCAATGGGGCATCGCAGGGTTCCTGATTTCCGCGTCCTGATAGTCAGAGCGTAGTCAAACCTTGCGGATACGTTTGACCACTCACTCGACCTGCAACAGAACCTGACGATTTTTTACCTGATCGCCGACCTTGACCTGCACCCGCTTGAGCACGCCGTCGATGCCGGCCTTGAGCGGGTGCTCCATTTTCATCGCCTCCAGCACCACCAGCAGCTGGCCTTTACTGACCGGGCTGCCTTCGCTGACAAGCACGTCGATGATTGCGCCATCCATCGGGGCTTTCAAGGTGCCGGTGCTGACGCTGGTCTGACTGTCGATCACGGCATGAGTTCGATCCACCAGACGCACGCTGCCGGGGCGGGTGAACAGCCAGAGCTGGTCGTCGTGCAGACGATAGGCGTGGCGCTGACGCAGGCCTTCGATATCCAGGGAAATCGAGCGTTCGCCGTGTTCGATGAGCTTCAGTTCGAAGGCGCGTTCAGCGACCTGAACCCGAATGATGCCATCCGGGGCGGCCAGCAATTGCACGCTCCATTCCTGATCATCAAGACCCAGGCGATAGTGCAGCGGCGCGCCGGCATTGTTGCGCCAACCGGCCAACGGTGCGCGATGCGAACCAGCGGCAGATTGATAGAACAGCAACGCCGCGATTGCGAGCTCTTCGGCACTCGGTGAATGGGAATGCAGACATGGATGGTCGGTGAAGTGTTGCGGGATAAACCCGGTACTGAATTCGCCGCTGATGAACTGCGGATGCTGCAACAGACTGGCCAGCAGCCGCTGATTGCTCTGCACACCCAGCAACACGCTGTCCTGCACCGCGCACAACAGTTTGCGCCGGGCCTCTTCACGTGTCGCACCGTGGGCAATCAGTTTGCCGAGCATCGGGTCGTAGAACGGTGAGATCGACTGACCTTCGATCAGCCCATGATCAACCCGCGCTCCCCGATCCAGTGCCGGTGCCCAGACTTCGACACACCCGGTCTGCGGCAGGAATCCCTGGGCCGGGTCTTCGGCATAGAGTCGCACTTCCATGGCGTGGCCATCGAGTTTGACCTGCGCCTGGGTCAACGGCAGCGGCTGGCCTTCGGCAACCAAAAGTTGCCAGGCCACCAGGTCCAGTCCGGTAATCAACTCCGTTACTGGGTGTTCGACCTGCAGCCGGGTGTTCATCTCCAGAAAGAAGAACTGGCCTCGGGCATCGAGCAGAAACTCCACGGTGCCAGCGCCCACATAGTTCACCGCACGCCCGGCCTTGAGCGCCGCTTCGCCCATTGCCTGACGCAACTCTTCGGTCATCACCGGGCACGGCGCTTCCTCGATGACCTTCTGGTGGCGACGCTGGATCGAACAGTCCCGCTCGCCGAGGTAGATCAGGTTGCCGTGCCGGTCGCCGAACAGCTGAATCTCGACATGGCGCGGTTCAGTCAGCGCCTGTTCGAGGATCAGTTCGTCGCTGCCGAATCCATTCAAGGCTTCCGAGCGAGCCGTGCGCAATTGCGCCGCCAATTCAGATGCGTGATGCACCAGCCGCATGCCGCGTCCGCCACCGCCGGCGCTGGCCTTGATCATCAACGGATAACCGATGCGCTCGGCTTCCCGTGTCAGAGTCGTGTCGTCCTGCTCGGCGCCTTGATAGCCGGCGATGCATGGCACACCGGCGGCGAGCATGGCGATTTTCGACTGGCGTTTGCTGCCCATCAGCTCGATGGCTTCGACGCTGGGGCCGATGAAGGTCAGGCCGGCCTGTTCGCAGGCTCGGGCGAACCCGGCGTTTTCCGAGAGGAAGCCATAACCGGGATGAATCGCGTCGGCGCCGCTGCGCCGTGCGGCGTCGAGGATGGCCGGGATGTTCAGGTAGGACTGCTGCACCGATGCGGGGCCGATGTTCACCGCCTCATCCGCCATCTGGACATGCAACGCATCGGCGTCGGCGTCGCTGAACACCGCGACCGTGCGATAGCCGAGGGCCTGGGCGGTGCGCTGGATGCGGCAGGCGATTTCACCGCGGTTGGCGATCAGGATTTTGTGGATGGCGGGCATGGTGATTTTTCCTGAATGTTGGCGGTAGATTGAAGGGCCTCATCGCGGGCAAGCCCGCTCCCACAGGGTCAGGTGCTCCATCCGGGTTTGCGCTTTTGCACGAACGCCATCGTGCCTTCGATGCCCTCGGCACCGGTCACCGCTTCGCTGAACCACTGCGCCGCTTCATCCAGCAGTTCGCTCGATGGCTGGCCGGCACTGGCCAGCAGCAGTCTTTTCGTCACGGCATTCGCTTCGGGGGCGCAACACAAGACATGGTCGAGCACTTCATCCAGGCGTTCGGCGAGTGACTGCGGATCCTGTTCGACAAAGTGCACCAGCCCCAGCCGTCGAGCCTGATGTCCATCGAAACGGGCGGCGGTCAGCGCCAGGCGGCGGGCCTCTGTGAGGCCGATGCGCTGCACCACAAACGGCGCGATCTGCGCCGGCAACAAACCGAGGCTGGTTTCCGGCAGACCGAATTGCGCCTGATGATCGGCCATCGCGATATCGCTCACGCACGCCAGCCCGAAACCGCCACCGAGCACCGCGCCCTGCAGTACGGTGATCAACACTTGCGGCGTGTGCTGTGCTTCTTCCAGCAGAGACCCGAAAGCCCGGTTCAACTCACGATAGGCATCGCTGCCCTGGGCGCGGGCGTTGGCCATGTCCTTGATGTCACCGCCGGCACAGAAATGCCCGCCGGCGCCGCTGAGCACCAGGGCGCGCACGCTGCGGTCATCGCGCACAGCGGCAAGCACTGCGCGCAGTTCGGCGACCATTTGCAGGCTCATGGCGTTGCGGCTTTCCGGACGATTGAGGGTGATGTGCAGCACGCCGTTATGGGATTCCAGCAACAGCGTCTGGCAAGCGGGAAGGGTGGTCATTTCTTTTTCCCCGGCAGGATGCCCATCAGTTTGCAGATGATGCCCAGCATGATTTCGTCGGCGCCGCCGCCAATCGATACCAGCCGCACGTCGCGGTAGGCGCGGGCCACCGGGTTGTCCCACATGAAGCCCATGCCGCCCCAGTATTGCAGGCAACTGTCGCTGACTTCGCGGCCGAGACGTCCGGCCTTGAGCTTGGCCATCGAGGCCAGCCGGGTGACGTCCTGGCCTTTCACGTATTGCTCGGTGGCCTGATAGACCAGCGCCCGCAGGCATTCGATTTCGGTCTGCAATTCGGCGAGGCGGAAGTGAATCACCTGATTGTCGATCAGTGCGTTGCCGAAGGTTTTGCGTTCCTTGCAGTACTCGATGGTGCTGTCGACGCAATATTCCAGGCCCTTGATCATATTCGCCGCGCCGAACAGGCGTTCCTCCTGGAACTGCAACATCTGCATCATGAACCCGGCGCCTTCATGGCCGATGCGATTGCGCTGGGGTACGCGCACGTTGTCGAAAAATACCTGGGCGGTTTCCGAGCTGCGCATGCCGAGCTTGTCCAGGTGTGAACTGAGGCTGATGCCCGGCGTGTTCATCGGCACCATGATCAGCGATTTGTTGACATGCGGTTTGTCGTCCGAGGTGTTGGCCAGCAGGCAGATGAAGTCGGCGCTCGGTGAGTTGGTGATCCACATCTTGCTGCCGTTGATCACATAGTCGTCGCCGTCCTTGCGCGCAGTGGTCTTGAGCCCGGCGACATCTGAGCCGGCGCCGACTTCCGACACGCCGATGCAACCGACCTGTTCGCCCGTGATCGCCGGGCGCAGAAACTCGTCACGTAGCTCATCGGAGCCGAAGCGGGCGAGGGCCGGGGTGCACATGTCGGTCTGCACCCCGATCGACATCGGAATGCCGCCGCAATGGATCGTGCCGAACTCTTCGGCGGCGACGATCGAATAGCTGTAATCGAGGCCCATGCCGCCGAATTTTTCCGGTTTGGAAATCCCCAGCAGACCGAGGTCGCCGGCTTTGCGGAAAATCTCGTGGATCGGAAAGCGCCCGGCCTTTTCCCACTCATCGACGTGGGGGTTGATCTCGTGCTCGACGAACTGGCGGACGGTGCGACGCAGGGCTTCGTGTTCCGGGGTGAAGATCATTTTTATTGTTCTCCTTGAGGTCCGAGGCGGTCAGAAGCGGCTGACGCCGAAGCTGTTGGGGGCCAGTGTGCGGATGCCGGCTTCGTGGCAGATGTCCAGCAGGTAGCCAAGCAGAGTGCGGGTGTCGCGCGGGTCGATCAGCCCGTCGTCCCACAGGTTGGCGCTGCCGTAGAGGGCGGTGGACTGGCTGTCGAGTTTTTGCGCAGTGACCTGTTCCAGCATGTCGAGCATTTTCGGGTCGGGCACCAGGCCGTCCTTGAGCTGTTTGGCTTCGGTGACGATGCGCAGCACCTTGCCGGCCTGGGCGCCGCCCATCACCGCAGTGCGGCTGTTGGGCCAGGCGAAGATGAAGCGCGGATCGAGCCCGCGCCCGCACATCGCGTAGTTGCCCGCGCCATAGGAGCCGCCGACCACGATCGTCAGTTTCGGCACCCGCGCATTAGCCACGGCCTGGATCAGTTTCGAGCCGTGCTTGATCACGCCGTTCTGCTCTGATTCGGTGCCGACCATGAACCCGGTGGTGTTGTGGAAAAACAGCAGCGGCGTCTGGCTCTGGTCGCACAGCTGAATGAACTGCGCCGCCTTGCTCGCACCATTCGGAGTGATCGGACCGTTGTTGCCGATGAAGCCGCAGGCGCGCCCCTGAATTTTCAGGTGACCGCAAATGGTTTGCTGATCGAACTCACCCTTGAACTCCATGAAGCGTGATTCGTCGGCGATCCGCGCAATGATTTCGCGTACGTCATAGGGTTTTTTCGGGTCGTCCGGGATCAGACCGAGCAGTTCGTCGACGGGGTACAGCGGTTCTTTGTATTGCGGTTCGGGCCGCCACGGCAATTGCTCGTTCCAGTTCAGCAGACTGACGATTTCCCGCACCTGACGCACACCGTCGGCATCGTTTTCGGCCAGGTACTCGGCGGTGCCGGCCACTTGCGCGTGCATCTCGGCGCCGCCCAGTTCTTCGTCGGTGGCCACTTCGCCGGTCGCCGCTTTAAGCAATGGCGGGCCTGCGAGAAACAGCTTGGCCTTGCCGCGCACCACCACCACGTAATCCGACAGCCCCGGCTGATAGGCGCCGCCAGCGGTGGCCGAGCCGTGCACCACGGTGATCTGTGGCAAACCCAAGGCCGACATCCGTGCCTGATTGGCAAAGCTGCGTGCGCCTTCGACGAAAATCTCCGCCGCATAATTGAGGTTGGCACCGCCGCTTTCGGCGAGGGTGATCACCGGCAGTTTGTTTTCCTGGGCGATCTGCTGCAGGCGCAGGGATTTTTTCAGGCCCGACGGGGAAATCGTCCCGCCCTTGATCGCGCTGTTGTTCGCCACGATCAAGGCACGCACACCGGACACGTAACCGATGCCGGCGATCAAGCCGCCACCTGCCGAGCTGCCGTCCTTGTCGTCGTGCAATTTGTAACCGGCAAGACTGGCCAGTTCGAGGAAAGGGGCACCGGGGTCGAGCAGCAGGTTCAGGCGTTCGCGGGGCAGCAATTGTCCGCGCTTGTCGAATTTCGGTTTGGCCTCGGCAGCCTTGTTCAGCAGGTTCTGTTCGAGCTGCTGGACTTGCTCGATGGCGGCGAGCATGGCCGCGCGGTTGCGGGCGAAGGCTTCGCTATGTGGATCGAGCTGGGACTGAATGACCGGCATGGTTTACTCCTTGTCCTTCAAGACGTCCGGCATATAGGCCCGGTGAAACCCGTTGAACGATTCGCTGTGGCTTGCCTTGTGCAGCGGCCATGCGCGACTGCCCAGACTGGCTGCGCCGTCGATGCGCAAGGTGCTGCCGCTGATAAATGCGGCAGCCGGGCTGAGGAGAAACACGATCGCCGCGCTGACTTCCGATTCGGTACCGATGCGCTTGAGCGGCACGTGTTCGCGCAGGGTCGGGATCACGGCTTTGAACGCGCCTTCATAGGTGTCCATGCCGCTGGAGGCGATCCATCCCGGCGCCACGGCATTCACCCGGACGCCGGCGTAACCCCATTCGAAGGCGGCAGTCTTGGTGAAGTTGTCCATGCCCGAACGCGCGGCGCCGGAGTGGCCCATGCCGGGCATGCCACCCCACATGTCGGCAAGCATGTTGACGATGCTGCCGCCGTGTTTGCTCATCGACTGATTGAACACTTCCCGGGCCATCAAAAAACCGCCGACCAGATTGGTGCGCAGCACGGTTTCGAAGCCTTTCTGATTGATCGAGGCCAATGGCGACGGGTACTGGCCGCCGGCATTGTTGACCAGTCCGTGGATCGGCCCGTGTTCACGGATCAGTTCGCTGACCAGTGATTTCACCGCTTCTTCGTCACGAATATCGCAAGCCTTCCAGTGCGCCCGACCACCGTCCTCGGCAATTTCGGCGGCGACGGTTTGCAGCTTTTCCGGCTTGCGTCCGATCAGCACCACGGTGGCCCCGAGCGCCGCCAGTTCATGGGCGGTGCAACGCCCGATGCCGCTGCCGCCACCGGTGACAATCACGGTCTGGCCGCTGAGCAGATCGGCCCTGAAAATCGATTCATACGCCATGGTGCCAATCCTCTAGTCGAACTGTTCGGCGATGCTCTGCGGCACCGGGACCTGGATTTCCAGCAATTGCTGGGCGAAGGCTTTGCCTTGCGGGTCGATGCGCAGGCTGGCCACGCCACCGCCACCGAGGGCGTTTTCCAGCAGGAAGTTGAGGCTGTGGGTGCCGGGCAGATACCAACGTTCGACCCGGCCATGAATCGGGTCGAGGACATGGCTCATCCAGTCGACCACCACCGCCGGGGTCAGCGCTTCGGCGATCCACGGCAGGTATTCCGGGCGGCGCGGCATGACACCGATGTTGCTGTGATTGCCCTTGTCGCCGGAGCGCGCCACGGCCAGTTTCACCAATGGCACGCTCGCGTCGGCGCGGCCCTGAGGTTTGGGCGTTTCGTGGGGCAGGGGCAGATCCTGACTGTCGAGGGTGGCCGAGGCGGGAAGGGCAAACGGGTGACGCTCGCCGTCCATGTCGATCTGCAAGCTGCAGGCGCTTTTGTCGATCAGGAACGAGAACAGGCGGATCAGCGGATACACCGTCGGCCGTCCGCCGACGATGCCGGTCAGCCCTGGCGCCATGCCAGTCGCGGCCTGGGCGATTTCCCGGGAGAACAGGATCAGGGCCTGTTTGTTCGGGTGGCGCACGGCGAGTTTGATCACCACTTCACGGCTGTCCCGGCGCTGGCCGTGGGGGCCGTAGGTGGCTTCGCTGCCGAGCAGTTCGATATGGGTTTCGGTGTAAGGCCCGAGACCTTTCTGGTCGAGCATTTCCGAGGTCTTGTCGATGATCGCCTGACTGACGCGGCGGGCTTTTTCCACCGCATCGATACCGGCGATCAGGCAACTGGCGGTGCAGCGGAAACCGTCCGGATATGTCGCGCTGACCTTGTATTGGTCGCTGGGCGGCAGGCCTTTGGCGCCGTGGACCCGGACGGCGTTTTTGCCTTGTTGCTGGAGTTTGACCTGGCTGAAATCACAGACCACATCGGGCAACAGATAGGCCTGTGGGTCGCCGATTTCGTAAAGCATCTGCTCACCGACGGTCAGCGGCGTCACCAGCCCGCCGGAGCCTTCGGGTTTGCTGACGATGAACTGGCCATCGGCGCTGACCTCGACGATCGGGAAACCGATGTGTTCGTAATCCGGCACGTCACGCCAATCGGTGAAATTGCCGCCGGTGCACTGCGCGCCGCATTCGATGATGTGCCCGGCCAATGCGGCCTGGGCGAGTTTGTCGTATTCGTGCCATGACCAGCCGAACTCATGCACCAACGCGGCGCTGACCACCGCGCTGTCGACCACCCGGCCGGTGATGACGAGGTCGGCGCCCAGGCGCAGGGCTTCGACGATGCCCGGGGCGCCGAGGTAGGCGTTGGTCGACACGCACATCGGCGGCAGCGGGGCGCCGCTGAACATTTCCGTGATGCCTTGAGTGGCGAGTTGTTTGAATTGCGGTTGCAGGTCATCGCCCGACAGCACGGCGATTTTCAGCGCCACGCCAGCCTTGTCGCAGGCCGCTTGCAACGCGGCGGCACAGGCCTTTGGATTGACCCCGCCGGCATTGCTGATGACGCGAATCTTCTGTTCCGCCAGCTGTGGCAGCAATGGCGTGAGGACTTCGATGAAATCGCCGGCAAACCCGGCCTGCGGGTCCTTCATGCGCGCGCCGGCCATGATCGACATGGTGATCTCGGCCAGGTAGTCGAAGACCAGATAGTCCAGCTGTCCTGCGGCCACAAGCTGCGCGGCGGCGGTCGACGTATCTCCCCAGAATGCGCTGGCGCATCCGATGCGAACCGTGGTGGGCATTTTCATCTCCGACTCAGCAACCTGTGACAGAAGTGCATCGAGGCTACCAAGCAAGCGCTTGGTTTGTAAACAGGCGAAATTATCTTCTGCCCAAGCGCTTGCTTGGTCGCGGCCGGCGGCTTAAATTGCCCGCGCAACCCTGCCGTTTCAGGGCGGCAGACGACTGAACGACTGTAGGAGAGAACGGGTGGACGAGCAAAAAGCCCTGAAGGTGATGCGCGAACTGGTTGACGAAGGCCAGTTGACCGACCCGGACAGCGCTCGCGGCAAACTGCTGCAAGTGGCGGCCCACCTGTTTCGCAACAAGGGCTACGAACGCACCACCGTGCGCGATCTGGCCGGCGCCGTGGGCATTCAGTCGGGCAGCATCTTTCACCACTTCAAGAGCAAGGATGAAATCCTGCGTGCCGTGATGGAAGAAACCATCCGCTACAACACCGCGTTGATGCGGGCGGCCTTGGCCGATGCGGCCAATGTGCGCGAGCGGGTGCTGGCGCTGATCCGCTGCGAATTGCAGTCGATCATGGGCGGCAGCGGCGAAGCGATGGCGGTGCTGGTGTATGAATGGCGCTCGCTGTCCGAAGACGGTCAGGCCAAGGTGCTGGCGTTGCGTGATATCTACGAGGACATCTGGCTGCAAGTGCTGGGTGAAGCCAAAGAAGCGGGGTTCATTCGCGGCGATGTGTTCATTACCCGACGTTTTCTCACGGGCGCGTTGTCCTGGACCACCACCTGGTTCCGCGCCGGCGGCAGTCTGAGCCTTGATCAACTGGCCGAAGAGGCGTTGATTCTGGTGCTCGAAGAGCGCTAATCGCTTTCTATCGGCCCGGGAAACTGGCTAACTGGGCGAAACCGCCTAGCTTGAATGCATGCAACGGTACTTTTTCGGGGAGTGGGGTGTTTTGAAGTCTTCGCCAGATCGGACGGCCGCGGGGCTGATGCTCGCAGCGCTGGCTGCTTTATGGGTATTGCCTGTTGAGGCAGTGCAAGTGGTTCGGGTGGGCGCCGCACACTTTCCGCCCTATACCATCCGCCCGGAAAACGGCGCCGATACCGGTCTGCTCCCGGAACTGGTCGCGGCACTGAACAGCTCCCAGAGCGACTATCGCTTCGAGCTCGTGCCCACTTCGATTCCGCGAAGATTTGGCGATTTCAAGGATGGCCGCACCGACATGGCGATCTTCGAGAACCCGGACTGGGGCTGGAAAGACATTCCCCATACGACCGTCGACATGGGCCTCGAGGATGCGGAGATCTTCGTTGCACAGAGTAAACCCGGTCGCCAGCAAAATTACTTCGCTGATCTCAAGGGCAAACGTCTTGCGCTGTACAGCGGCTATCACTACGAATTCGCCAACTTCAATGCCGACCCCAAGTACCTCGCTGAAACTTACAACGCGACACTGACCTATTCCCACGACAGCAACCTGTTGATGGTGCTGCGCGGTCGGGCGGACATTGCGCTGGTGACCCGCTCCTATCTGTTCGATTACCTGCTGCGCAACGAAAAGGTGCGTGACGAGTTGCTGGTGTCCCAGCGCATCGACCAGATCTATCACCACTACGCGATTCTCAGTCCGAAGGCGCCAATCACCGGAGAGGCGTTCGGCAAACTGCTGCAAGGGCTGCGTGACAACGGCCAGATGCTGAAGATCTTCGATCCGTACAAGATTGCCGTGGTGCCGGTGCCTCGCCCATGACCTGCGGTTTTTCCGGCACGGCCTAAATTTCCCGCTTCGGCTCACGTCCCATCGTTGAACTGTCGACGATTATCGTGAGCCCGACCCATGTCCAATCTGAATGACCTGACTGCCCTGGCCTTGCCTTCGGGCAGCCAACTGATAGCCGATGCCACCGAAAGCCGTCTGAGCCTGAGCCTGGACGGGCAACCGCTGATTCGCCTGCGCCTCGATCGTGAAGGTCAGGGGCCGATCCAGATCGATGAACGCTATGCATTGCCGCCAGGCCAGGCGCTGTGGGCGGCCTGCTATTGGCTGTTTGCCCGGGATCCGGCGCGTCAGCAATTGATCTGGCAACTGGATCAACCGCCGACCGAAGCTTTGCTCAGCGGTTTGCTGGTGAGCACTGAAGTGGCGGGCGAATATCGCTGCGAGCGCACGCTGTTCTGGCAACTGCCGCAACCGTGGCTCGGCACCTCATTGACCGGCAGCTATCCGCAGCAGATGGTCATCAGCAACGGCAAGCGCCATCCACTGCGTCCGGTGAAGCCGCGAGGTGAAGTCTATCGACGTTTCGATGCGCGCCTGGGTGCGTGGATTTCTCTGCGAACGGTGGAGATCGAGCAGGATCTCGCGCGTTTCAATCGCTGGCAGAACAGCCCGCGAGTCGCCAGTTTCTGGCAAGAGGAGGGCAGCCTCGAACAGCATCGCGAGTACCTGAGCAAGCTCGACGCCGACCCGCACACCTTGACGTTGATTGGCTGTTTCGACGATCAGCCGTTCGCTTACTTCGAAGCCTACTGGGCCAAGGAAGATCGCATCGCGCCGTTCTACGATGCCGATAATTATGATCGTGGCATTCACATGCTGGTCGGTGAGGAAGACCATCGCGGCCCGCACAAAGTGGCGAGCTGGCTGTCAGCGCTGGTGCACTATCTGTTTCTGGATGATCCGCGCACTCAGCGAGTGGTCGCCGAACCGCGTGCCGACAACGCAAAGATGATCGGCCACATGCACAACCAGTGCTTCCACTGCGAAAAGGAATTCGATTTCCCGCACAAGCGCGCGGCGCTGATGATCCTGGGGCGCGAGCGGTTTTTTGATCGCTGCAAACTGGCGTGATTTCTCGCTGAAACAAAAAGATCGCAGCCCTTCAACGAAGGCTGCGATCTTTTTTTGGGTGGTGTGCTGTCAGCGACGGTTCGCCATCACGGCATCTGCACGACTGCCCGACACCTTGCGGCAGTGCACCAGCGCATCACGAATCATGAAGTTGACCAGAGTCGGCGAAACGCCGAGTTCCTTGGCGATGTCCTTCTGCGGTACGCCGTGCAGACGATACATCTCGAACGCATAGCGCGTGCGGACCGGCAGCTCGGTCAGCGCATCGGCGATGTGCTCCAGGGTCGAGAAGTTGATGTGCGAGGTTTCCGGCGAGGCGCCCTGAATGACCACGTTCAACCCTTCCTCCTCGGGGCCGGCGTACTTCTGCTCCAGCGCCTGTTTGCGGTAGTGATCGATGGCCAGATTGCGAACGATCTGGAACAGATAACTCAGCTGGGCCTTGATCGACGACGTGATCGGCGGCGCCGATTGCAGTCGGAAGAACGCATCCTGCACCACATCTTCGGCGCGTGACCGGCAGCCGGTAATGCGGGCTGCAATCTTGACCAGAATCAGTCGATTGTCGACGAATGCCTGAAGTAGCGGTGAATCGCACCTGCTTGTGGATACTTGTTCCGTCATGGAAATCACCTTGCTGCCAATAGGTTAGTGGGACGCCTGGGGGACGGGGCCGTCCTACACATCGAGCGACAAATTATGTTGAATGATAATGATTGTCAATTGAGAAAGAGAACTAATGATCCATAACAGTGCGATCCGAGAACTGCGACACGCCGTCGCACTCGCCCAAGCGCCCAGCCCCATTGGCGATCCAGCCTGCCGACTAATTATTTCAAGACGTCATCCGTTCTCATTGGTGAATGGATCCGGGTACGCAGACCCGGACCTACCGCATTCCAATGCCTTGCACGGTCGGCGAAGACCGTGTCCCGCATGCCTCTCACGGGTATGCCGCAGCCAACCCGATTCCACCAGCAAGCCGAATTCAGGCAGGAAACCTCATGACCGACGCGTTCGAACTCCCCAGCACCCTGGTCCAAGCCCTCCAGCGCCGCGCGGCCCTGACGCCGGACCGGCTGGCCTTGCGCTTTCTCGCTGAAACCGAGGAGCAGGCTGTGGTGCTCAGTTACCGCGAACTCGATCAGCGCGCCCGCACCATTGCTGCAGCGTTGCAGGCGGAGGCTGGATTTGGCGATCGCGCCGTGCTGCTGTTCCCGAGTGGTCCGGATTACGTCGCGGCCTTCTTCGGTTGCCTGTACGCGGGCGTGATTGCGGTGCCGGCCTATCCGCCGGAGTCGGCCAAGCGTCACCATCAGGAACGCCTGCTGTCGATCATCGCCGACGCCGAACCGCGCCTGTTGCTGACCAGCGCCGACCTGCGCGATG
The DNA here is from genome assembly GCF_046097675.1 of Pseudomonas sp. UV AK001. Lineage (NCBI taxonomy): Bacteria > Pseudomonadati > Pseudomonadota > Gammaproteobacteria > Pseudomonadales > Pseudomonadaceae > Pseudomonas > Pseudomonas sp. UV AK001. Next base: position 47,688 of record NZ_JBJUVZ010000007.1, on the reverse strand, counting down.
CCTTGCAGCAAATCGAAGGCGCGCCGCCGCTGCTGTGCGTCGACACCCTCGACAATGCGCTGGCCGAACGCTGGGTCGAACCGACCTTGCCGCAAGACCACATCGCCTTCCTGCAATACACCTCCGGTTCGACGGCCCTGCCTAAAGGCGTGCAGGTCAGCCACGGCAACCTGGTGGCCAATGAACTGTTGATCCGTCACGGCTTCGGTATCGACGTGAACCCGGACGACGTGATCGTCAGCTGGTTGCCGCTGTACCACGACATGGGCCTGATCGGTGGCCTGCTGCAGCCGATCTTCAGCGGCGTGCCGTGCATCCTGATGTCGCCGGCGTACTTCCTCGGCCGGCCATTGCGCTGGCTCGAAGCGATCAGCCAATACGGCGGCACCATCAGCGGCGGCCCGGACTTCGCTTACCGTCTGTGCAGCGAGCGCGTCAGCGAATCGGCGCTGGAGCGTCTCGACCTGAGCCGCTGGCGCGTGGCCTATTCCGGCTCGGAGCCGATCCGTCTCGACACCCTCGAGCGCTTCGCCGAGAAATTCACCCCGTGCGGTTTCAGCGAAAGCAGTTTCATGGCGTCCTACGGTCTGGCGGAGGCGACCCTGTTCGTCGCCGGCACACCGCGTGGCACCGGCATTCCGGCGCTACGTGTGGACGATCAAGCCCTGGCACAGAACCGTGCCGAAGCGGGCGAGGGCAGCGCGATCATGAGCTGCGGCATCAGCCAGCCCGATCATGCGGTGCTGATTGTCGAGCCGGGCAGTCTCGAAGAACTGGCCGACAACGCCGTCGGTGAAGTCTGGGCCACCGGTCCGAGCATCGCCCACGGCTACTGGCGCAATCCCGAGGCGACTGCCAAGACTTTCGTCCGGCACGCCGGCCAGACGTGGCTGCGCACCGGTGACCTGGGCTTCATCCGCGACGGCGAACTGTTCATCACCGGTCGCCTGAAAGACATGCTGATCGTGCGCGGTCACAACCTCTATCCGCAGGACATCGAGAAAACAGTCGAGAACGAAGTGGAGGTGGTGCGCAAGGGCCGCGTTGCTGCATTCGCGGTCAATCAGAATGGTGAAGAAGGCATCGGCATCGCGGCGGAAATCAGCCGCAGCGTGCAGAAAATTCTGCCGCCCGAAGCGCTGATCAAAGCCATCCGCCAGGCTGTGGCCGAGGCCTATCAGGAAGCGCCGAGTGTGGTGGTGCTGCTCAATCCGGGCGCATTGCCGAAGACCTCCAGCGGCAAGCTGCAGCGTTCGGCCTGCCGCAATCGTCTGGTTGACGGCAGCCTCGACAGCTACGCGGTGTTCCCGTCGGCCACTGCGGAAACCGCTCAGGAATCGACCGCATCCGCGTCTGAACTGGAAGGTCTGATCGGCCAGATCTGGGCTGAGCAGCTCAACGTCAAACAGGTCAACGCCGACGATCACTTCTTCCTGCTCGGTGGCAACTCGATTGCCGCCGCCCAAGTGATTGCCAAGGTGCGCGAAGAGCTGAGCCTCGAGCTGAACCTGCGTCTGCTGTTCGAAGCGCCAACCCTGTCCGCGTTCGCCGCCGCCGTGGCGCAACAGCAACAGGACGGTGGCAGCGCCCAGGGTGAAATCACCGCGCTGTCGCGCATCGAAGCACTGCCGCAATCCCTGGCGCAAAATCGCCTGTGGATCACCTGGCAACTCGACTCACAAAGCAGCGCCTACAACATTCCCGGTGCCCTGCGCCTGCGTGGCGAACTGGACGAAGACGCACTGCGCGCCAGTTTCCAGCAACTGATCGAGCGCCACGAATCCTTGCGCACGCACTTCTTCGAGCGTGACGGCGTGGCCCTACAACAGGTCAAAGCGGCGGGTGAATTCAACCTGCAACTGATCGACATCAGCGACCTGCCGGCCGGCGAGCGTGAAGCCCGCGCACAACAGATCCGCGAAGACGAAGCTCGCACCCAGTTCGATCTGGAGAAAGGCCCGCTGCTGTGGGTGACGCTGGTTCGCCTCGATGACGAAGATCACCAACTGCTGGTGACGATGCACCACATCATCGCGGACGGCTGGTCGCTGAACGTGCTGATCGACGAGTTCTCGCGCCTGTACGCCGCCGCTTCCCAAGGCCAGCGCGCGGAACTCGCGCCGCTGCCGACCCAATACGCCGACTACGGCAGCTGGCAGCGCCAGTGGCTGGCGCAAGGCGAGGGCGAGCGACAACTGGCGTACTGGAAAGCGCAGTTGGGTGACGAGCATCCGACGCTGGAACTGGCGACTGACCATCCACGTTCCGCCAGGCAAAAGCACAGCGCCGCACGCCACAGCGTTCGTCTGGGGATCAGCCTCAGCGACGCCATTCGCCAAACCGCTCAAGCCCATCAGTCCACGCCATTCATGCTGCTGCTCTCGGCGTTCCAGAGTCTGCTGCATCGCTACAGCGGCCAGCGTGACATCCGCATCGGTGTGCCCAACGCCAACCGTCCGCGTCTGGAAACCCAGGGCCTGATCGGCTTCTTCATCAACACCCAGGTGCTGCGCGCCGACGTCGATTCGCGTCTGCCATTCACCGAACTGCTGGCACAAACCCGTCAGGCGGCGCTCGGTGCCCAGGCCAATCAGGATCTGCCGTTCGAACAATTGCTCGAAGCCTTCCCCCAGGCCCGCGAACAAGGTCTGTTCCAGGTCATGTTCAACCATCAGCAACGCGATCTGAGCGCACTGAAGCGTCTGCCGGGTCTGCTCGCCGAAGAACTGCCGTGGCACAGCCGCGAGGCCAAGTTCGATCTACAGCTGCACAGCGAAGAAGACCGGAACGGTCGTCTGACGCTGTCGTTCGACTACGCCGATGAGTTGTTCGATGCTGCGACCATTGAGCGTCTGGCCGAGCATTTCAGCAACTTGCTGCGTGCTATCTGCGAACGCCCGGAGCAGGCCATCGGTGACCTGCCGCTGCTGACCGCCACCGAACACACTCAGCAAAACGCGTGGAGCATCGCCCCGTGCACCCCAGCGCAGCAATGGTTGCCGGAGCTGCTGAATGAACAAGCCCGGCAAACCCCGGATCGCACCGCGCTGGTGTGGGACGGCGGCAGCCTCGACTTCGCCGAACTGCACACCCAGGCCAACCGTCTGGCCCATTACCTGCGCGACAAGGGTGTCGGTCCGGACGTGTGCGTGGCCATCGCCGCCGAGCGTTCGCCGCAACTGCTGATCGGCCTGCTGGCGATCATCAAGGCCGGCGGCGCCTACGTGCCGCTGGATCCGGATTACCCGGCCGAACGCCTGGCCTACATGCTCAGCGACAGCGGCGTCGAACTGCTCCTGACCCAGACTGCGTTGCTCGACCGCTTGCCGGCCAGCGAAGGCGTCAGCGTGATCGCCATGGACACCCTGCACCTGGAGAACTGGCCGAGCCAGGCACCGGGCCTGCACCTGCACGGCGACAACCTCGCCTACGTGATTTACACCTCCGGTTCCACCGGCCAGCCGAAAGGCGTCGGCAACACTCATGCGGCGCTGGCCGAACGTCTGCAATGGATGCAGAACACTTATCGCCTGAACGACACCGACGTGTTGATGCAGAAGGCGCCGATCAGTTTCGACGTGTCGGTGTGGGAATGCTTCTGGCCGCTGATTACCGGCGCGCGCCTGCTGATTGCCGGCCCGGGTGAACACCGCGACCCGCATCGCATCGCGCAGCTGGTTCAGCAGTACGGCGTGACCACGCTGCACTTCGTGCCGCCGCTGCTTGCGCTGTTCATCGATGAACCGTTGAGTGCCGAATGCACCAGCCTGCGTCGCGTGTTCTCCGGCGGTGAAGCGCTGCCGGCGGAACTGCGCAACCGCGTTTTGGCGCAACTGCCGGCGGTGCAACTGCACAACCGTTATGGCCCGACCGAAACCGCGATCAACGTCACCCACTGGCATTGCAGCGTGGCCGATGGCGAGCGTTCGCCGATTGGCCGTCCGCTGGGCAACGTGATCTGCCGCGTGCTCGACAGCGATCTCAATCCGGTGCCGGCCGGTGTGCCGGGTGAGCTGTGCATCAGCGGCATCGGCCTGGCCCGTGGTTACCTCGGCCGCCCGGCGCTGACCGCCGAACGTTTCGTGGTCGATCCGCTGGGCGAGCAGGGCGCACGTCTGTACCGCACCGGTGACCGTGCACGCTGGACCCACGATGGCGTGATCGAATACCTCGGCCGTCTCGATCAGCAGGTCAAACTGCGCGGCTTCCGCGTCGAGCCGGAAGAGATCGAAGCGCGTCTGCTGGCTCAGGACGGCGTCGCCCAGGCCGCCGTGCTGGTGCGCGAAACCGTCGCCGGCCCGCAACTGATCGGCTACTTCACCGCCACTGACACCCATGAAGATCAGGACGCGCAAACCGCTCGCCTGAAAACCGCACTGGCCGCCGAGCTGCCGGAATACATGGTCCCGGCGCAACTGATGCGGCTGGAAGCACTGCCCCTGAGCCCTAGCGGCAAACTCGATCGCCGCGCCTTGCCCGAGCCGCAATGGCAGGTGCGCGAACACGTCGAGCCAGTCACCGAGCTGGAACAACAGATCGCTGCAATATGGCGCGAAGTGCTGGGCCTCAAACAGGTCGGCCTGCGCGACGACTTCTTCGCCCTCGGCGGTCACTCGCTGCTGGCCACGCAAATCATCTCCCGCACCCGTCAGGCCTGCGACGTCGAGCTGCCGCTGCGTGCCTTGTTCGAACACAGCGAACTGGGGGATTTCGCCGAGCAGATCCGGCAGATCCAGGCCAGCGGCCGCACCAACAAACAGCCACCGATCGACAAGGTTGATCGCAGCAAACCGGTGCCGCTGTCCTATTCCCAGCAGCGCATGTGGTTCCTCTGGCAGATGGAACCGGACAGCCCGGCGTACAACGTCGGCGGCATGGCGCGCCTGCGTGGCGTGCTGGATGTCGGGCGTTTCGAGTCGGCGCTGCAAGCGTTGATCCTGCGTCACGAAACCCTGCGCACCACGTTCCCGAGCATCGACGGCGTGGCCCGCCAGCAGGTGCATGCCGAGACCGGTGTGCGCATGGACTGGAAGGATTTCTCGAAATTCGCCGCCGATGTGCGCGAGCAGAAAGTCCAGCAACTGGCCGACGACGAAGCGCACCTGCCGTTCGATCTGGAGACCGGCCCGCTGCTGCGCGCCTGCCTGGTCAAGACCGCCGAGCAGGAGCATTACTTCGTCCTGACCCTGCACCACATCGTCACCGAAGGCTGGGCGATGGACATCTTCGCCCGGGAACTCAGCGCATTGTACGAAGCGTTCGTCGATGACCGCGATTCACCGCTGGAACCGTTGCCGGTGCAGTATCTCGACTACAGCGTGTGGCAGCGCAACTGGCTGGAATCCGGCGAGCGTCAGCGCCAGCTCGACTACTGGACCGCGCAATTGGGGCGCGAACATCCGCTGCTGGAATTGCCGGGCGACCGTCCGCGGCCACCGGTGCAAAGCCACCAGGGTGAACTGTTCCGTTTCGACCTGAGCGACGATCTTGCCGCACGGGTCCGGGCGTTCAACGCGCAGAACGGTCTGACCCTGTTCATGACCATGACCGCCGCACTTGCAACGTTGCTCTATCGCTACAGCGGCCAGACCGATCTGCGCATCGGCGCGCCAGTGGCCAACCGTATCCGTCCGGAAAGCGAAGGGCTGATCGGTGCGTTCCTCAACACTCAAGTGCTGCGTTGCCAGCTCGACGGCCAGATGTCGGTCGGCGAGTTGTTCGAGCAGGTACGTCACACCGTGATCGAAGGTCAGTCCCATCAGGACCTGCCGTTCGACCATCTGGTTGAAGCGCTGCAGCCTCCGCGCAGCGCCGCGTACAACCCGTTGTTCCAGGTGATGTGCAACGTGCAGCGCTGGGAGTTCCAGCAAAGCCGCATGCTCGCCGGCATGACTGTCGAGTACCTGGCCAACGATGCGCGGGCGACCAAATTCGATCTCAATCTTGAAGTCACCGACCTCGACCATCGCCTCGGTTGCTGCCTGACTTACAGCACCGACCTGTTTGATGAGCCGACCATCGCACGCATGGCCAGGCATTGGCGCAATCTGCTGGAAGCGTTGATCGCCGATCCGCAGCAACGCCTCAGCGAACTGCCGCTACTCGATGCACCTGAGCAACAGCAATTGCTCGACAGCCTTGGCGTCGAGCCGGGCGAGCGTCGTCTCGACCAGTGCATCCATCACCTGTTCGCCGAGCAGGCACTGGCGCGCAAAGACGCGCCGGCCCTGACCTTCGCCGGGCAGACCCTCAGCTACGCCGAACTCGACGCCCGCGCCAATCGTCTGGCCTGGGCTCTCCGTGAACGCGGTGTCGGTCCGCAAGTGCGGGTCGGTCTGGCGCTGGAGCGTTCGCTGGAAATGGTCGTCGGCCTCCTGGCGATCCTCAAGGCCGGCGGCGCCTATGTGCCGCTGGATCCGGAATACCCGCTCGATCGCCTGCATTACATGATCGAAGACAGCCGCGTCGGCCTGCTGCTCAGCGACCGCGCGATGTTCAAAGCCCTCGGCGAATTGCCGTCGAACGTAGCGCGCTGGTCCCTGGAAGACGACAGTGCGGCGCTGGCCGATTACCCGGCCACCGAACTTCCGTTCATCAGCCTGCCGCAGCATCAGGCGTACCTGATCTACACCTCGGGTTCCACCGGTAAACCGAAAGGCGTGGTGGTATCCCACGGTGAAATCGCCATGCACTGCCAGGCGGTGATCGAGCGCTTTGGCATGCGCCCGGACGATTGCGAGCTGCATTTCTATTCGATCAACTTCGACGCCGCCACCGAGCGCCTGTTGGTGCCGCTGCTCAGCGGCGCGCAGGTGGTGCTGCGTGCGCAAGGTCAGTGGGACGCGGAAGAAATCTGCGGCCTGATCCGTGAACATCGGATCAATATTCTCGGCTTCACCCCGAGTTACGGCAGCCAGTTGGCGCAGTTTCTCGCCACGCAAAACGACATCCTGCCGGTGCGAATGATCATCACCGGCGGCGAAGCGCTGACCGGCGAGCACCTGCAGCGGATTCGTGCAGCGTTCAAGCCGAGCCTGTTCTTCAACGCCTACGGCCCGACCGAAACCGTGGTCATGCCGCTGGCCAGTCTTGCGCCGGAGGTGTTGGAAGAGGGCGCCGGCAGTGTGCCGATTGGCAGCGTGATCGGTGATCGCGTGGCCTACATTCTCGACGCCGATCTGGCGCTGGTGCCGCAAGGTGCGATCGGTGAACTGTTCGTCGGTGGCGCCGGCCTGGCCCAGGGTTATCACGACCGCGCCGGCATCAGCGCCGAGCGTTTTGTCGCTGACCCGTTTGCCGCCAATGGCGGGCGCATGTACCGCACCGGCGACCTGGTGCGCCAGCGCGCCGATGGTCTGGTGGAGTACCTCGGGCGGATCGACCATCAGGTGAAGATCCGTGGTTTCCGTATCGAACTGGGCGAGATCGAAACCCGCCTGCTCGATCACGATTCGATTCGCGAAGCGGTGGTGCTGGCGCTGGATGCGCCGAGCGGCAAACAACTGGTCGGCTATCTCGTGACCGAGGTCGCTTCGCGAAGCGAAGCCGAGCAAGCCGAACTGCGCGAAGCGCTGAAGACGCACTTGAAGACGCAATTGCCGGACTACATGGTGCCAACGCATTTGATCCTGCTGGCGAGCATGCCGCTGACCGCCAACGGCAAGCTCGACCGTCGCGCGTTGCCGGCACCGGATCCGGAGCTCAATCGTCAGGATTACGTAGCGCCAAGCAACGAGCTGGAGCAGACCCTGGCGCAGATCTGGTGCGAAGTGCTCAACGTCGAGCAGGTCGGTCTGAACGACAACTTCTTCGAACTGGGCGGTGACTCGATCCTGTCGATTCAAGTGGTCAGCCGGGCGCGTCAGCAGGGCATTCATTTCAGCCCCCGCGATCTGTTCCAGCATCAGACTGTGCAGACGCTGGCCGCTGTCGCCAGTCGCAGTGAAACCGTGACGGCCGAGCAAGGTTTGGTGACTGGTGAATCGCGTCTGACGCCGATCCAGCACTGGTTCTTCGACACCGAGATTCCCGAGCGTCAGCACTGGAACCAGGCGTTGCTGCTGGAGCCGACTGTTGCGTTGGAACCACACCGTCTGGAGCAAGCATTGCTGGCGGTGATCGAGCAGCATGACGCCCTGCGTCTGCGTCTGCGCTTCAGCGAGGTCGACGGCGCATGGCAGGCGACCCATCAACCGGTGACCGATGCCGCCGTGCTGTGGCAAGTCCGTGTACCATCGATGGACAAGTGCGCCGCGCTGTTCGCCGATGCCCAGCGCAGTCTCGACCTTGCCCAGGGCCCGCTGCTACGCGCAGTGCTGGTTGATGGGCCGGACGGTCAGCAACGGTTGTTCATCGCCATCCATCACCTGGTGGTGGACGGTGTGTCGTGGCGCGTTCTGCTCGACGATCTGCAAACCGTGTATCGCCAGCTCGACGCCGATCAGTCGGTGAAACTGCCGGCCAAAACCAGCGCCTTCAAGGACTGGGCGGCGCGTTTGCAGGCTTACGCCGGCAGCGAATCCCTGCGTGAAGAACTGAGCTGGTGGCAAGCGCAACTGGCCGGTCCGACTGCCGATTTGCCGTGCGAACGTCCTGAGGGCGGTCGCGAGAATCGTCATGCGCAAACCGTCAGCGTGCGTCTGGATGCCGAGCGCACCAAGCAATTGTTGCAACAGGCACCGAGCGCCTATCGCACACAGGTCAACGATCTGTTGCTGACCGCGCTGGCCCGCGTGCTGTGCCGCTGGAGCGGTCAGCCATCGGCATTGATTCAACTGGAAGGCCACGGCCGCGAAACCCTGTTCGACGAGATCGACCTGACCCGCACCGTCGGCTGGTTCACCAGCGCTTATCCGCTGCGTCTGACTCCGCACAACATCGAAGAAGCGGCCGGGCAGGGCGCTTCGATCAAGGCGATCAAGGAGCAACTGCGCGCCGTGCCGCACAAAGGTCTGGGCTATGGCGTGCTGCGTTATCTCGCCGATGACGCCAGCCGTCAGAGCATGGCGGCGTTGCCGAATGCGCCGATCACCTTCAACTACCTCGGCCAGTTCGACCAGAGCTTCGGCAGCGACGCGCTGTTCCGTCCGCTGGATGAATCGGTCGGCGCGGCCCACGATCCGCACGCACCGTTGCCGAACGAGTTGAGCGTCGACAGTCAGGTGTACGGCGGGGAACTGCTGCTGCGCTGGACCTTCAGCGCCGAACGCTACGACGTGCAGACTATCAACGAGCTGGCAGACGCCTATGTCGGTGAGTTGCAGAGCCTGATCGAACATTGCCTGCAGGACGAGGCCGGTGGCCTGACGCCGTCGGACTTCCCGCTGGCAAAACTGACCCAGACGCAACTCGACGCACTGCCGGTGCCGGCGGCGCACATCGAAGACGTGTACCCGCTGACCCCGATGCAGGAAGGCATGCTGCTGCACACCTTGCTCGAACCGGGCACCGGTCTGTACTACATGCAGGATCGCTACCGCATCAACAGCGAACTCGACCCCGAGCGTTTCGCTCAGGCGTGGCAGGCTGTGGTCGCCCGTCATGAAGCGTTGCGTGCGTCGTTCTGCTGGAACGTCGGCGAAGACATGCTGCAAGTGATCCACACCCCGGGTCGTACACCCATCGAGTATCTGGACTGGAGCGCCATCGCTGACGCCGAGCAGGAGCCGAAACTGCAAGCGCTGCTCAAGGCCGAGCGCGAGGCCGGGTTCGATCTGCTCAATCAGGCCCCGTTCCACCTGCGTCTCATCAAGGTCGGCGCCGCGCGCTACTGGTTCATGATGAGCAACCACCACATCCTGATCGATGCCTGGTGCCGTTCGCTGCTGATGAACGATTTCTTCGAGATCTACACCGCTCTCGGTGAAGGTCGCGAAGCGCAATTGGCGGTGCCGCCGCGTTACCGCGATTACATCGGCTGGCTGCAACGTCAGAGCCTGGCCGAAGCGCGTCAGTGGTGGCAGCAGAACCTGCAAGGTTTCGAGCGCACCACGCCGATCCCGAGCGACCGGCCGTTCCTGCGTGAACACGCCGGCGATAGCGGCGGCATGATCGTCGGCGACCGCTACACCCGGCTCAATGTCGAGGATGGCGCCCGTCTGCGTGAGCTGGCCCAGGCCCATCAACTGACCATCAACACCTTCGCCCAAGCGGCGTGGGCACTGGTGCTGCGACGCCTGAGCGGTGATCGCGACGTGCTGTTCGGCGTGACCGTGGCCGGGCGCCCAGTGGAAATGCCGGAGATGCAACGCACCGTCGGCCTGTTCATCAACAGCATCGCGCTGCGGGTGCAGATCCCGGCGGACGATCAGCGAGCCAGCGTGCGTCAGTGGCTGAGCGGTCTGCTCGACAGCAACATGCAACTGCGCGAGTACGAATACCTGCCGCTGGTGAACATCCAGGAACAAAGCGAACTGCCGAAAGGCCAGCCGCTGTTCGACAGCCTGTTCGTGTTCGAAAACGCCCCGGTGGAAGTCTCGGTGCTGGACCGTGCACAGAGCCTCAACGCGACCTCGGATTCGGGCCGTACTCACACCAACTTCCCGCTGACAGCCGTGTGCTATCCGGGCGATGACTTGGGTCTGCATCTGTCCTACGACCAGCGTTACTTCGACGAGTCGACCATCGAACGCATGCTCGGTGAGTTCAAGCGTCTGCTGCTGGCGCTGGTTGACGGCTTCCATGGCGACATGGCTGACCTGCCGCTGTTGGGCTTTGATGAACAGGATTTCCTGCTCCACGGTTGCAACCAGAGTGAGCACGACTATCCGCTGGAGCAGAGCTACGTCGAATTGTTCGAGGCGCAGGTCGCGCAACATCCGCAACGCATCGCCGCCAGTTGCCTCGATCAGCAACTGAGCTATGCCGAGCTGAACCAGAACGCCAACCGTCTCGGCCATGCGCTGGTCGTGGCCGGGGTGCAGATGGATCAACCGGTGGCGCTGCTGGGCGAGCGCAATCTGGATCTGCTGGGCATGATCATCGGCAGCTTCAAGGCCGGTGCCGGTTACCTGCCGCTGGATCCGGGCCTGCCGAGCCAGCGTCTGCAACGCATTATCGAGCTCAGCCGCACGCCGGTGCTGGTGTGCACCGAGGCTTGCCGTGAACAGGCGAAGACCTTGCTGGATGAATTCAGCTGCGCCAACCGCCCACGCCTGCTGGTGTGGGAAGAGGTTCAGGCCGGCGCGGTGTCGTCGGCGAATCCGGGCATCTTCAGTGGCCCGGACAATCTGGCCTATGTGATCTACACCTCGGGCTCCACCGGGTTGCCGAAAGGCGTGATGGTCGAGCAGCGCGGCATGCTCAACAACCAGTTGAGCAAGGTGCCGTACCTGAACCTGAGCGATGCCGATGTGATCGCCCAGACTGCGTCGCAAAGCTTCGACATTTCGGTCTGGCAGTTCCTCGCCGCACCGCTGTTCGGGGCGCGGGTGGACATCGTGCCGAACACCATCGCCCATGATCCGCAAGGTTTGCTGGTGCATGTTCAGCAGCAGGGCATCACCGTGCTGGAGAGCGTGCCGTCGCTGATTCAGGGCATGCTCGCCTCGGATCGCCTGAGCCTCGACGGTCTGCGCTGGATGCTGCCGACCGGTGAAGCGATGCCGCCGGAGCTGGCACACCAATGGCTGTTGCGTTACCCGGAGATCGGTCTGGTCAACGCCTATGGCCCGGCGGAGTGTTCGGATGACGTGGCGTTCTTCCGCGTCGATATGGCCTCGACTCGCGGCAGTTACCTGCCAATCGGTACGCCGACCGACAACAACTTGCTGTACCTGCTCGATGGCGCACTGGATCTGGTACCGCTGGGTGCGGTGGGCGAGTTGTGCGTGGCGGGCACCGGTGTCGGTCGCGGTTATGTCAGCGATCCGCTGCGCACCGCGCCGGTGTTCGTACCGAACCCGTTCGGCGCGCCGGGCGAGCGTCTGTATCGCACCGGTGACCTGGCGCGCCGCCGCAGTGACGGCGTGCTGGAATACGTCGGCCGGGTCGATCATCAGGTGAAGATTCGCGGTTACCGGATCGAGCTGGGTGAAATCGAAGCGCGTCTGCACGAACAACCGGAAGTCCGCGATGGCGCGGTGGGTGTGCAGGAAGGGGTGAATGGCAAGCATCTGGTCGGCTACCTTGTGGCCGCCGATACGGCACTGAACCCAAGCGAACGGCTGGAGCGGATCAAGCAGCGCCTGCGCGCCGAACTGCCGGAATACATGGTGCCGCTGCACTGGTTGTGGCTCGACCGGTTGCCGCTCAACGCCAACGGTAAACTCGACCGCAAGGCCTTGCCGGCGCTGGAGATCGGCCAGTTGCAGAGCCAGGATTACCTGGCGCCGCGCAGCGATCTGGAGCAAACCCTGGCCGATATCTGGGCCGAGGTGCTGAAGGTGGAGAAGGTCGGGGTTCGCGACAACTTCTTCGAACTCGGCGGCCACTCGCTGCTCGCCACGCAGATCGCCTCGCGGGTGCAGAAAGCCCTGCAACGGGATGTGCCGCTGCGAGCGATGTTCGAGTGCAGCACGGTGGAGGAACTGGCCGAATACATCGAAGGGCTGGCGGCCAGTGACATTACCGAGGAGAAGGTGGATCGGTTGAATGATCTGATGGCGGAACTGGAGGGTTTGTAGTCTTCAGCGCCTGCGTGTTCAACACCATTCAACCTGTACATTCGCGTACATTTCCAGGGTTGACGATCGAGAACCGGCAGCTCAGTCTGCCGGTTCTCTTTTTTACCGTGCAGGTGAATCGATGGCTTTCTTCGAGGTTGACGGACAAGCGCTTCACTACATTGATCAAGGCACAGGCCCGGCGGTGCTGCTGGCCGGCAGCTACCTGTGGGACCAGGCCATGTGGGCACCGCAAATCTCAGCGCTGTCGCCACACTATCGGGTAATTGCGCTGGATCTGTGGGGTCACGGTGAATCCGGACGTTTGCCTGAAAACACCACATCACTGGATGACATCGCACGTCAGGCACTGGCCTTGCTCGACCATCTGGAGATCGACCGGGTAACGCTGGTCGGGCTGTCGGTCGGCGGCATGTGGGGCGTTCGCCTTGCGCTGTCGGCACCGCATCGGCTCAACGGTCTGGTGCTGATGGACACCTATGTCGGTGTCGAGCCGGAACCGACCCGTCAGTATTACTTCTCGCTGTTCAAACAGATCGAGGAAAGCGGCGGCATCTCCGAGCAACTGCTGGATATCGTGGTGCCGATCTTCTTCCGCCCGGGCATCGATCGAGAGTCGGCGCTCTATCAGGATTTCCGCGCACAACTCGCCGGCTATTCCGCCGATCGCCTGCGTCAAAGCATCGTGCCGATGGGGCGCATCACCTTTGGCCGCGACGATCTGCTGCCGCGTCTGGGTGAACTGAATGCAGCAACGACATTGGTGGTCTGCGGCGATCAGGACAAACCCCGTCCACCGTCGGAAGCCAGGGAAATGGCCGAGCTGATCGGCTGCCCGTGTGTGCTGGTGCCGGAGGCGGGGCATATCTCCAATCTGGAGAATCCCGGGTTTGTGACGGAGGTGTTGTTTGCTTTTCTGAACGAGCGCAACCGCTAGAGCGAGTCTCCAAGCTTCGCGAGCAGGCGCCCGTTCAGGCGCCTGCAAACCAAGCGTTACATCGGCCCGAGAATCTTCGCCAGCTTGTCCGGCGTCGGCGCGCCTTGCTGTTGTTGCAGCTCACCCTTGTCGTCCATGTAGAAGATCGCCGGGGTGGCCTGCAATTCCAGGTCTTCCATCAACTGCATGTTCGCCGCAAGTTTGGTCTGCACGGCGGCCGGAATATCCTTCATGGCCTTGAGGGTGCTGGCCTTGCCGGCTTTCTCGTGATCGTCCAGGGCCTTGGCCGGGTCCTTGGCCGCCAGCAGCGCGGCGGATTTGGCCGGGCTGTCTTCGCGGATGATGCCGACCATGATGTGCCGCAACTGCACCTTGCCGGCCTTGACCCAAGGGCGGGCCTGTTCCCAGAACATGTTGCAGTACTGGCAGTTCGGGTCGCTGAACAGGTACACCGTGCGTGGTGCGTCCTTTTTGCCGTCCTGAATCCAGTTGCTCGCCTCGAACTTGGCCCAGACTTCCTTGGCCATCGGCGCGTACACCAGTTTTTGCAGCGGCGCACTGCTCAGGTCGTTGCCGTCGGCGTCGTACAGATTGCCCAGCAGCACATGCTTGCCGTCCGGCGTCAGGTACAGCGCCATGCCACGGTTCTGGTATTGCGCGGCGTAACCGCGCAGTCCGTCGGGTGCATCGAACTGGCCGACGATTTTTGCGCCCTTGGCTTCGATTTTCTTGATCGCATCAGGCAATTCTTCAGCGGCCTGCACCGACGGAAAGTGCAACAGGGCAGCGCCCAGAGACAGCGTCAGCAGGTGGCGGAGGCGAGGCATGGCAGTTTCCTTGCAGAGGTGGCCGGTGCGGCGTTCGTAGTCGGATTCGGGGTGTCGAAGTTTTCCAGGGCCCGGGCCAGACTGGCGTTCGACAACTCGCCCAGATGGCTGGCCAGCAATTGGCCGTCAGGGCTATAGAACAGCGTAGTCGGCAATGCCATGGAACCCACGGCCTGACCCAGATGCCCGCTGCGGTCGAACAGTACGTTGTTCAGGCTCAGGCCCTGGGTTTCGAGGAAGGTCGCGACGCTTTGCATGCTTTCGGCCTGATTGACGAACAGGAACGTCAGGTCCGGGCGTTGCTGCTGGGCGTTTTCCAATACGGGCATTTCCCGGCGACATGGCGGGCACCAGGTGGCCCACAGGTTGATCACCAGCGGGCCGCCCTGGTAGTCGGCGAGTTTCACGGTTTCCCCGGCGGCGTTGCGCAGGGTGATGTCCGGCAGGCGTGTGCCTTGCTCATAAATGTTCAGCGACAGGGTCGCCAGTACCCAGAACGCCACACCGCTGGCCACACCGAAACCCAGCGGTCGACGCAAACCCGGCCGGCGCCAGCCGCGATACAGCGCCGCCAGCAACAGCACGATCACCCCCGGCCAGGCGAGAAAGCCGCCATCGCGCAGGTCGATGATCTGCCACGGATCGTTGCGATAGTGACCCCAGTACACGGCGACAAACGCGATGCGCGCCGCGAGCATGCCCAGCAAGAACAGGCTGAACAGCGCCGACTCGGGGTTATCGCCACCGCGTTTGGCCACCCGCCAGCCGACGAATGTTGCCAGCGCCAGGGCGCTGATCAGCAGCAGGTGGTTGAGCGCAATGGCAAAGGTGCCGAGGGTGAAGGTCAGCATTAACGGGCGTCTCGGGTGGTGGTCCAGCGTTGCAGGAAGGTATCGGCATCGACCTCGCCGGTGATGCGCTGGCTGCGGCGCTCTTCACCGTCGGTGCCGATCCACACAAAACTCGGTGGCCCCGGCACCTTGTAGCGGCCGAGCAGCTCGCGGCTGGCGGCATTGTCATCGGTGACGTCGAGACGCAGCAGACGCACATCGCTCAGGGCCTGCATCACCCGCGCCTGGCCAAACACCTTTTTCTCCATGACTTTGCACGACGTGCACCAGTCGGCGTAGTAATCGAGCAACACCCACTGACCCTGAGCCTTGGCAGCGTCGAGTTCACTTTGCAGGGCCGCCGGATCCTTGATCGTAAGGAATGCTTCATGACCGTTCGGTGCCGCCGTGCCGGTGCGTCCGGCGCTGTACACCTGCAACGGTTGGAATGGATCATCGCTGCCGCCCGCTGCACCCACCACCAGCAAACTGCCCCACAGTCCCAGCAACAGTGAGCTGGCACCGAACAACTGGGCTACCCGGCCGAAGCCTTCGGACTGTTTCCAGGCGCTGTAGGCCGCGATCAGCAACAGCGCGCCGCACAGCGCGAGCCACAGCGACGAGTCCAGCACCGGACGCAGCATCAACACCGCCGTACCCAGGAACAGGAAGCCGAACACGCCCTTGAGCAGGTTCATCCACGCGCCGGGTTTCGGCAGGAAGCGATTGCCGACCGTCACCAGCACCAACAGCGGGATGCCGATGCCGATGCCCAAGGCAAACAGGATCAAGCCGCCGTGCAGTGCATTGCCGCTTTGCGCGATGTAGAGCAGGGCACCGGCCAGCGGTGCGGTCATGCACGGGCCGACGAGCAGGCCGGACAGCGCGCCCAGTACCCCCGCACCGACCAGGCTGCCGCCGCTGCGACTGCGCGAGGCGTGCTCCAGCCGATCACGCACGGCCACCGGCAATTGCAGTTCAAAGAAGCCGAACATCGGCAGCGCCAGAATCACGAACACCGCCGCGAACGTTCCGAGCAGCCACGGATTTTGCAGCCAGGCCTGAAGGTTCGCCCCCAGCAGCGCGGCGATCACGCCCATTGCCGCATACACCAGCGCCATGCAAATCACATAGCTGCTGGCCAGCGCGAAACCACGACGTGGCGTGGCACCGCTGCCGACCACCATGCCAGCCAGAATCGGCAGCATCGGCAACGAACACGGCGCAAAGGCCAGCAGCAGACCGAGACCGAAGAACACCAGCAGGCTCCAGCCCAGCGAGTGCTGTTGCAGGCCGCTGGCCAGCGCTTGATCCTGTGCCTCATCGGTCGCCGCAGCGGCCGCTTTGCCACCGAGATCGATCACCCGGGTCTGCGGCGGATAGCACAGGCCGGCATCGGCGCAGCCCTGATAACTGACCTTGATCTGGCCTTTGGCCGTCGCTGGGATCTTCAGTTCGAGGCCCTGACGATAGACCTGTTGCTCACCGAAATACTCGTCGCTGTGGGATTCGCCTTCGGGCAGGGACGGGGCGTTTTCCGCCGCCAATCCATCGAATTTCAGGCGTTTCTGATACAGGTAGTAACCGTCGGTGATCTGCCAGAACAGTTGGGTTTCGCCGGAATCCAGACGTTCGGACGTCAGCACGAAGGCCTTGTCGACCGGGAGAAATTCCGGTTTTGTCGCAAAAGGATCGTTCCCTGCCTGGGCCAGACCCGAAATCAACAGTGCAAACAATAAAAAAATATGACGCATGGAGGAGCCTTGTCCCTGTGCAAGTGATGAGCACAATGGGCGGCGGCGATTAACCGATGATTAACCGCGGCACCCTTGTCGCTGTGGCGTTCGGGGCATAATGTCAGCTTAATCGGCCAACCGCCTAATCGGCATTTTTCTACGGGACTCACCATGCACGTACTGGTTTGCGAAGACGATGAGTTGATCGCCAGCGGCATCGTCGCCGGGCTGACGGCCCAGGGCTTGACGGTCGAACACGTCAACACCGCCTCCAAGGCCCGGGCGATCCTCAAGGTTGCCGAATTCGACGTGATGGTGCTCGACCTCGGTTTGCCGGACGAAGATGGCCTCAAACTGTTGCAGCAACTGCGCCAGCAAGGTCTGGAAATTCCCGTACTGATCCTTACCGCACGGGATTCGGTCACTGACCGGGTCGACGGCTTGCAGTCCGGCGCCGACGATTACCTGCTCAAGCCTTTCGATTTGCGCGAACTGTTCGCTCGCTTGCAAACCCTGCTGCGCCGGGTGGCCGGGCGCAGCGTCAACCTGATCGAGCACGGTGCACTGACCTACGACCCGAGCAGCCGCGAAACCACGTTGGCCGGCCGTTCGGTGGACCTGTCCCGCCGCGAACAATCCCTGTTGCAAGCCCTGCTGCACAACCGTGGCCGGGTGCTGTCCACCGAGCAGTTGAAGGACAGCGTTTACGGTTTCAGCGATGAGCTGGAGAGCAACGCCCTCAACGTGCACATCCATCACCTGCGCAGCAAACTGGGCAAAGGCATCGTTGAAACCGTGCGTGGTCTGGGCTATCGCCTGGGCCCGGCCGATGGTGGAGAACCCGACAAGTGATGAGCCTGCGCCTGCGCCTGAGTCTGACCCTCGGCGCCGCGTTCGCGCTGATCTGGGCCCTGGCGGCGGCCTGGATGCTCAGCGACTTGCGCAATCAGATGATGTTTTCCCTCGACCAGCGGCTGGTGGCATCGGCGCGTATGGTCGCCGGGTTGCTGGAGCAATTGCCGGCGATCCCGAGCAAGGGCGAGGGCACTCACTTCAGCGCCGAACAACTGAACATTCCCGGCGGCATGGCCTGTCAGGTCAGTTCGTTGCGCGGGGAAATCCTCGCCCGCAGCCACAACAACCCGGAACAGGCACTGGAAGCTCAGAAAATGGGCTTCCACGACCAGATGATCGACGGTGCTCCATGGCGCACCTTCACCCTGGCCCGGGGCGATGTGCGCATTACCACCGCCGACCGGGTAATCGAGCGCGAAGCCCTGAACATGTCGATCCTGCTGGCGGCCTCGGTGCCGGTGGGCGTGGCGCTGCTCGGCTGTCTGTGCCTGCTGTGGCTGGGGATCGGTCAGGGCCTGGCACCGCTCAACCGCTTGCGCGAAGCCTTGATGCGCCGCAATGCCGACTCCCTCGAACCGTTGCAATTGCAGTCGTTCCCCAGCGAACTGAAACCGCTGCTTGAAACCCAGAATCAACTGTTCCAGCGCATCGGCAAGACCATCGAGCGTGAACGTCGCCTGACCGGTGACGCCGCCCATGAACTGCGCAGCCCGCTGACGGCGATCAAGACCCACCTGCAAGTGGCGCGCATGACCGACGGCAGCGCCCGTGATCAGTCCCTGGCCCGGGCCGAGGAGGGCGCCGACCGCTTGCACCGGACCCTCGAACAATTGCTGTTGCTGGCCCGGGTCGAGGGCAGTCTGTCCTTCGACGACGGCGTGCAGTGCAGCGCCGAGCAAGTGGCGAAACTGGCGATTCAAGACTCCGCCAGCGACGAGCGGCAGCGGATCAAACTGCAGCTCCCTGAAAAACTGTCCAGCGCACCGCTGCAAATGCCGGCGGTGTTGTCGATTGCGGCTTTGCGCAATCTGCTCGATAACGCCCTGCGCCATACCCCGACGGAAGGTGCCGTGGAACTGAGTGTGGAAACCATCGGCAACCGCGTACGTTTCGTGGTGCGTGATCACGGGCCGGGGATTGCACCGGACGATCTGCAACATCTGACCCAACGATTCTGGCGCAACGGCCAGAGCACCGGTTGCGGGCTCGGGCTGGCGATTGTCCAGGCGATTGTCCAGCGCTGTGCCTGTACCCTGCATTTCGACAGTCGCCCGGATGGCTTGCGGGTCGAACTGACCATGCCGCTGCAACCGGCCTGAGCCCGGCACATCAAATGTAACCTCTCTCCATTGGTCATTCGCCAGCGGCGCCGCTATTGTCGCCCCAGCCTTTGACTCAATGGATTGAGGGAACAGCGCCATGGATGCATCCATCTACATTTGCCCGGCCACTGCGGCCGATACCGGCATCATCAGCCGCATCGTCGAGCGTTCGATTCGCGTCGGTTGTGCGCTCGACCATCGTAATGACCCCCACCTTGTGGATCTCTGGATCCGTCAGCAATCGCCCGACCACATCAGTGCCTGGCTCGCCGATCCGCAGCGCTATCTGAATATTGCCTTGATGCAGGGCCGACCCATTGGCGTCGGCATGGCGCTGGCCAATGGCGATATCACGCTGTGTCATGTGCAGCCGGAATGGTTTCGCCGGGGCGTCGGCCGGGCGCTGATGACTGACCTTGAAGGCTGGCTGCTGACTCGCGGCAGCGCCCGTTCAGTGCTCACCAGCACCCGCACCGGTGAAGCCTTTTATCGACGTCTGGGCTATCGCGAATCGGCGCCGCCACTCATTCGCCACGGCATGCGCAGCCTGCCGATGCACAAGTCGTTGCCGCTGTCGGCATGACAACTCGCTCAAGGGTGTAAATCCTCGACGTGCTGGTGCGTTTCCAGAACAGGAAAACCTGCATGTGCGCCCCGGGACCGGAACGCGCACCTGTGCGGTGTGCAGTTTTGGTCACTATCCATAGCGAATTGAGGGGTCGAGAGATGTCAGTCGCCACCAGCCTTATCGAAGAGTCGTCGGCCCGGATCGCCTCCGCGCCGGCGGAAACGCTGTATCAGTTCAATGAATCGCCGCTGCTGGCACGCCAGAGCCAGCAGGAATCCAATGCCCGCAGTTACCCGCGTCGCATTCCGCTGGCGCTGAAGCGTGCCAAGGGGCTGTACGTCGAAGACGTCGAGGGGCGTACCTTCATCGATTGCCTGGCGGGTGCCGGCACGTTGGCGCTGGGGCATAACCACCCAGTGGTGATCGAGGCGATCCAGCAGGTGCTGGCCGATGAGTTGCCGCTGCACACCCTGGACCTGACCACGCCGGTGAAGGACCAGTTTGTTCAGGACCTGTTCGGCCTGCTGCCTCCAGCATTGGCCAAGGAAGCGAAAATCCAGTTCTGCGGCCCGACCGGCACCGACGCCGTGGAAGCCGCGCTGAAGCTGGTGCGTACCGCCACTGGCCGCAGCACGGTGCTGTCGTTCTCCGGCGGTTACCACGGCATGAGCCAGGGCGCGTTGAGCCTGATGGGCAGCCTGGGGCCGAAGAAACCGTTGGGCGCGCTGCTCAGCAACGGCGTGCAGTTCATGCCGTTCCCTTATGACTACCGTTGCCCGTTCGGCCTCGGTGGCGCGGCGGGCGTGAAGGCCAATCTGAGTTACCTGGAAAACCTGCTCAATGACCCGGAGGCCGGTGTGCAGCTGCCGGCGGCGGTGATCGTCGAGGCAGTGCAGGGCGAGGGCGGGGTGATCCCGGCGGACATCGAGTGGCTGCGCGGCCTGCGTCGCATCACCGAGAAGGCCGGCGTCGCGTTGATCGTCGACGAGATCCAGAGCGGCTTCGCCCGCACCGGCAAAATGTTCGCCTTCGAGCACGCCGGCATCACCCCGGACGTGGTGGTGCTGTCCAAAGCTATCGGCGGCAGCCTGCCGCTGGCGGTGGTGGTCTATCGCGACTGGCTCGACACCTGGCAGCCGGGCGCCCATGCCGGCACCTTCCGTGGCAATCAGATGGCGATGGCCGCCGGTTCCGCAGTGATGCGTTACCTGGTCGAGCACAAGGTCTGCGAACACGCCGCCGCCATGGGCGAACGCCTGAGTGAGCACCTGCACATCCTGCAGCGTGACTTCCCGCAATTGGGCGATATTCGCGGTCGTGGCCTGATGCTCGGTGTCGAGCTGGTGGATCCGAACGGTGCACCGGATGCACTGGGTCATCCACCTGCGTTTGCGCGCCTGGCGCCGCTGGTGCAGCGCGAATGCCTCAAGCGTGGCCTGATTCTGGAATTGGGCGGGCGACATGGTGCGGTGGTGCGATTCCTGCCACCGCTGGTGATCACCGCCGCCGAAATCGACCGCGTCGCCGAGATCTTCGGCCGTGCGCTGAGTGCCGCGACCGCCGCCCTGTAAATTTTTCGCCGCGCCGAACGTTCCTTCTACATACCCGGCTGCACCCGCCGTGCAGCCCACCCCTACAACGATGGAGACACAGCATGACGTCAGTATTCGACCGCGAGGACATCCTCTTTCAAGTCGTGGTCAACCACGAAGAGCAGTACTCGATCTGGCCGGATTACAAGGCCATCCCGGAAGGCTGGCGCACCGTGGGCAAGAGCGGCATGAAGAAAGAATGCCTGGCCTACATCGAAGAAGTCTGGACCGACATGCGCCCGCTGAGCCTGCGTCAGAAGATGGAAGCGCAAGCGGCTGCACAGTAAGTCGCCGGCCAAAAAGAAACCCGCTGGACTGGAAACAGTCAGCGGGTTTTTTCATTTCCGGAGGTTCGGTGTTATGCGCCGCTCAAACCCTTGAGCAGCGCATCCACATTCCCTTCCAGTTCAGCCACCGGATCCGCCGCATCGGTGCTTAGCACCAGCAGACGGCTGCCCGACTCGGCAATCGCCGCTTTCAGCGCATCCGACGGCTGCCGATGGTGCAGCACCAGCGCCACGTTGTTGTCCTTGAGCGTTGCAGTCAGTTTTTTCAGGTCTTCCGGCGTCCATTCAGCGTCCGGTCGCGGATCCTGCCCGACCAACTCCAGATTCAGACTGCCGATCAGATAGCCGAAATGATCGCTCAGGCTGAGCACGCTCAAATTGTCGGCACTGGCCAGACGCGCTTCACTGTCGGCACTGAGCTTCAGCAGGCGCTGTTTCAGCGCCGCCAGGTTGGCCTCGATCTTCGGTTTGTCCTTCGGCGCCAGACGCACCAGATCCGCCGCCATCACATCAGCCATGCGTCCCATGTTGTTGCTGGCCAGCCACGGCTGGCTGTTCAGGCCGTCGACTTTCAGCCCCGGTTGCACGGCAATGCCGGGCAGGGCGCCGTCTACAGGACGGGCGGCGTCGACTTCGACGATGCGGATGTTGCTGCGTCGGGCCATCGGGTATAGCGGGTCATCGGCCCACAGCGAGCGCACGCCGATCACTGCATCGGCGCCGCTGGCCAGCTTGTCCAGTGCCGGAGCGCCGCGCCCGGTGAAGTAGGCGGACTGACGGCTGCCCGGCAGGTTCGCCGGTGCCGCGCGTTCGAGGCTGATGTCGGTGCCCTTGAGCAGCACTTCGCCCAAACCGTAGGTGATCGGCAGCGAGGCCAACACGCGCACGGGTTTTTCGGCGGCCAGCAATGGGCTGGAGACAGCGCCGCTGAGGGCGATGGCCAGGGCAAGTTGTCGCAATGAAAAAGACATTTATCCAAGGTTCCCTTTCAGACTGGGGACGATGCCCCGGGCAATGGCCGCGAGGGCGAAGCCGATACCGGCGACGAGGATGATTGCGGCGCCGGACGGAATCGGCAGATCGAAGACGATGGGCGCGAGAATCCCGCACAGCGTGCTGACCGTGGCGATCAGCACCGAACACCAGAAAAAGCCCTTGAGCGACTGGCTGAGCAAACGCGCGGCCGCCGCCGGAATCACCAGCAGGGCCCCGACCAGAATCGCGCCGATGACTTTCACCGCCGCGACGGTAATCAGGGTCACCAGAATCACGAACAGGTAATCCAGGGTCTTTACCGCGACGCCGCGCACCGCTGCCAGTTGCGGGTTGAAACTGGCGAGCATGATGCGGTTGTACAGCGGCAACGCCAGCGCCATCACCAGCGAACCGACGATGGCCAGCACCGCCAGATCATTGCCGTTGACCGTCAGCACCGAGCCGAACAGTACGTTTTCCAGAATGTGCACGTTGATCTTGCCCGCGAGGATCAGCAGCAGGCTGGCGCCCAGCGCCAGAGACACCGACAGGAACACGCCGATCAACGTGTCCGGGGCCAGGCCGGTGCGGTTACGCAGGTAATTGAGCAGAATGCCGAACAGCAGGCAGTAGCCGAACAGGCTGCCGTACGGCCCGGTGTAGGGCTCACCGAGCAGAATGCCGATGGCCACGCCGGTCAACGCCGCGTGACCGACTGCTTCGGAGAAAAACGCGAAGCGCTTGACCACCACCAGCGTACCGAGACCACCCAGTACCGGGCCGATCAGCAGACCGGCCAGCAGCGCATTGACCACAAAACCGTAGGCCAGGGCTTCCGGCAGGTAACCGGATGAGGCCCAGCCTTGCACCATCAAACGAAAGGCTTCGTAACTCATCAGGCAGCGCTCCGTGGATGGGTCGAGAACAGGGTCAGCAGGCGTTCCGGGGTCAGCGCCTGCTGCGGCGTGGCGTCGAACAGCACCCGGCGGTTGAGGCCGGTGACGCGATTGGCCAGACGCCCGACGGCTTCCAGGTCGTGCTCGATCCACAGCACGGTGATGCCCGCCGCGCGCCAGTCGCCGAGCAGGCGTTCGAACACCTGGATCCCGGCTTCGTCGAGGGCCGACATCGGTTCATCCAGCACCAACAGTTGAGGGGCCGGGATCAGGCCTTGGGCGAGCAGCACCCGCTGGCGTTCACCACCGGACAGCGCGCCCATCCGGCGCTTGCGCTTGTCCTGCATGCCCACCCGCTCCAGCGCATCACCGATGGCGCCGGCGTAGCGTTTGCTCAGGCCGAGAAACGCCGGGCGGCGCTGGCACATGGCAGCCATGAAGTCGTCGACGGTCATCGGCAGGCCCCGGTCGAATTCCAGCGCCTGCGGCACATAGCCGATGGTGCCGGGCTCCCCCGGCCATTGCAGACTGAGCCGGCCCTGATGCGGCATCTGCCCGAGCAGGGTCTTGATCAGCGAACTTTTGCCGCCGCCGTTGGGGCCGACCAGCGCATGCACGTGACCGGGCTGCACCTGGAAGCTGACCTTGTCCAGAATCGTGGTACGACCCAGCGTCAGGCTGATCTCGGCAAATTCCAGGGCCGGGCCACTGCTGACGATCGAGAGGTTTTCCTGTGCCGTCATGCGCCGGACTCCTGAATCGCCCGAACCACGGTGTCGAGGTTGCCGGTCATTTCCTTTTCGTACTTGTCGACGGTGTATTCGCCGTAGGAAATGTGCGACAGCGGGTACAGCTTCACACCGGATTCGCGCTGAATGGTCTCGACGTAGGTGGAGGGGAAATCCATCTCGGAGAAGATCACCTTCACGTCCAGTTCCCGCAGTTGGTCGATGGTTTTCTTCAACTGGCTCGGGCTTGGCTCGATGCCGTGGGCCGGCTCGACCACCGCCGTTACTTCCAGGCCGAACTCACGCAGCAGGTAGTCGTAAGCCGCGTGAACGGTGGCAACCCGCAGTTCGGCGTTCGGCGCCTGGGTCAGTTTGGCCAGGGCGTCGGCGCGCATCTGCCGCAGGCGTTTGCCGTAGGCGCGGGCGTTCTGGGTGTAGGTCCTGGCGTTGTCCGGGTCGAGCTTGCCCAGCTCCCGGGCGATGTTGTTGACCTGGGCAATCGAGGCACTGATCGACAGGAATGTGTGCGGGTTCACCACTTTGCCGGCACCGCGCGCCGCAACTCCGGTGGCGGCCAGCAGCGGCACGTTTTCGTTGGCTTCGATGGTCTTGATGTCCGGCGTTTCGCTGGCGGCGATCATGCGGTCGGCGAAGTCGTCATGGCCGACGCCGTTGAGCACGATCACGTCCAGCCCGCTGATGCGTTTGATGTCTTCGGCCCGGGGCTCGTAGGCGTGGGGGTTGAAACCGGCGGGAATCAGCGGCACGACATCGGCCTTGTCGCCGACGATGTTCGCCACATAGCTGTAATAAGGGTGCAGGGTGATGCCGATGCGCAGGCGTTTGGCCAGATCGGCGCTGGCCAGCGGGCTCAGCAGGCACGTGCACAGGCCGATCAGCAGCAGGCGCAGGAAGGGGCGGCGTTGAGATGAACTGGGCATGGGCAAGCGGTCTTCTCTCGAATGAAGGCGAGGGTTCAATGACGATGTTCGCGGGTTACCCCGGCATCGAATTGCGCGATGATCTGTTTCCATCCGGCCGCGGTCAGTGCCGCGTCGGACAGGTCTGTCGGCGCTGGCACATCGGCGGCGCGGTTGAGCCAGATGTCCGGCGCGGCGTCATTCAGGCGCATCAGAAACGAGCCGGCCACGGCCGGTGCCTGGCTGTGGCCGAAATAGGCGCCGTCGGCCAGCAATTGCCAGGCATGGCCGCCACGACTCACAGAGCTGGCGTCCTGGGCGAACGGTGCGAAACCTTCATCCGCCAGGTTCTGCGGGTTTGGCAGCTTTTGCTGTTCTTCGCGCAACAATTGGATTTCGTCGAGGGTTACTCGCAGGTCGGCGTAGATGCCTTGCTCGCTGGCAACGAGGTCGCGGCGGGCATCCAGTTGATGGCTGGCAACCGGCTCCGGTTCGTGGGAAACACCGCGCCATGCCACCACGGAGCCGGCGACCGCGAGGATCAGCAGGCACATCAGCAGCACATTGAGGGTTTCATGGCCGGCGCCGGCAGGGCGCACGATTTGAGTGGTCGGCGTGGTCATGGGGCTTCGATATCCGCTTGGTCGATTTCGACCACATGGCCGGGGCCGGCGTCGAACAGCACGTAGAATTCGGCGCCGGGTTTCTTGAAGGTCAGGGTCGAATCGGCGCCGAGCTTGCCCGGCACCAGAACGGTCTCGTCGTAACCGATCACATCGAGGGTCACCCCCGGCGCGCCGCTGCCGTCGGAGAAACCGCCAGTGCATTTGATCTGTTCGGCATCGATGGCCTTGCACTCGCACATCGGATTGTGGGCCAGGGCGCTGGCGCTGAAACCGGCACACAGCGCCAGCAAGGCAGCATTCATGATCGGGTGGAAAGGACGGCTCATGGTTTGGCTCCTTGTTTGTTCAACCAGGCAAGGGTGGCGGGTGAGGCCTGGCTCAGCGGAATCGAGGCCTGGTGCATGCTGCCGTCCCAGCCTTCCATGGTGATCCACAGCTCGGCGTCGGCGGCGGTCTTTTCCGGCACCGGCAACTGGGTGCCCATGCGGTACGGTGTGCCGAAGAAAATCACTCCGGCCGCCCGTAAGCTGCGGGGTTTGCCGATGCGCAGGTAGGTCGCCTTGACGTGGTCGACACAGGCGTCGCAGAGAGCGGCGCTGAAATCTTTCATGTAGCCGGCCGGCCCGCTCAGGTTCGGTGCCTCATTGCGCAGTTCGGCCAGTCGCAGGCTCCAGGGACCGACCTGGATTTCGCCGATCTCCCGTTCACCCAGTCCGCTGTCACCGCGAAACAGCGAGGCGTCGGCGAAGTATTTGGGCATGAAGCCCAATGGGATCAGCAGCAACAGCACGTTGATGTGGAAGCGCCATTTGTGCCAGATCACGCTCAGCCGTGAAGGCTGAGCCCCGGTAGTGGGCTTGCTCACAGGTTCACCTCCGACGTTTCACGGCGCAGGGCCGGTTGCGCCTGGACGCGCTGTTTTTTGTGCTCGCGCTTGAGGGCGTTGGCGGTGGCCAGTGCGGTGCGTTTGGTCCAGATC
The DNA here is from genome assembly GCF_046097675.1 of Pseudomonas sp. UV AK001. Classification (NCBI taxonomy): domain Bacteria; kingdom Pseudomonadati; phylum Pseudomonadota; class Gammaproteobacteria; order Pseudomonadales; family Pseudomonadaceae; genus Pseudomonas; species Pseudomonas sp. UV AK001. The sequence continues at coordinate 20,987 of NZ_JBJUVZ010000007.1, read as the reverse complement.
AACAACCCGCTGAGGACCATCATGCTCAGCAGCAGGCCGAAAAAGAACCAGATCAGCTTGATCCACAGGCCGCCAAAATCGCCGGTATGCAGCGGACGCATGGATTCGGTGACGAACTCCAGCGACGTGCGATCGGAAAGCAGCCGCGAAGCCGCCACATCACCGCTATACGGGTTGAGCGTGGCGGTCTGGTACATCAGCGGATACCAGCCGCGTCCGCCGATATCCAGATGCGCGTAGGCATTGCCTGGCAGGCTGATGAAACTGGCTTCGAAGCCGGGGATTTTCGTCTGGGTGATTTCGATGGCGCGGTCGAGGCTGATACGTGGCGGCGGAGAACCATCGTTCGACTGCGGCACGGCTTCGCGGGACATGGCCGGAATGATCGGCTCGCTGGAAATGGAGATCTGGTTGTCCGCCAGCAGTGCCTGGATCAGGAACCAGGTGCCGGTGATTGAAATCACTGCGATGAACCAGATCGACCAGATGCCGCTCAAGCGATGAAAGTCGCCCCAGAAGATCCGTGCACCGTGATTGAAGCGCAAAGTCGGGCGGAAGAAGCCTTTCCAGAAACGTTTGTAAACCACCAGCCCGGTCACCAGCGAAGCGAGCATCGGCAGGCCGAGGAACGACACCAGATACCAGCCCCAGCTGAAACCGTTGGTGAACGGCACCAGCCACCAGCCATGCAGCGCGCGGGTGAAAGCCTTGAAGTTGAAGTTCGGGGCGGTGCCCTGGATAACGCCGGTGTACGGGTTGACGTAGACCGTCAGCGAACGGCCGTCGGGATAGCTGACGTCGACATCGAGGGCAAAGTGCGATTCATCTGGCCGGTTGATGCTTTGCACCACGGTCTGCGGTTCGGCTTTTTTGATTTCGGCGAGGATCTGGTCGTAACTCAGACGAGGTGCGTCGTCCGAAGGAGCGCTGGCGCGCATCTGCGGGTTGGCCAGCCAGACGATTTCCTGGCTGACCACCGCCAGGGTGCCGGTGACGCAGACAATCAGGACAAAAAACCAGATCGGCAACGCCAGCCAGCTGTGTACGAGGAACCACAGTTTCGAGCGGGATTTCTTCGACATGATGACGGGTCTTGATTCAGTGAGGGGGCTCGGCGCTACGGGCTTCGCAGCACGGGAGTCCCTGAAGGGCCGGTCGTGGCTTTTGCCTACGCGACTGGCCCGCATCTCTATAAGACGGATGACTGAAGCAAATCCCGATGAAGGATATGAAAGTAAATGTTTCTTGTGGGAGCGAGCTTGCTCGCGATAGCGTCGTGTCAGACAGCTTGAATGTCACAGATACACCGTCATCGCGAGCAAGCTCGCTCCCACACGGTATTGTGTTGATCTTTTTGGCGGCGAATCAGCGCAGGAACGGCAGCGCCTCGGCGAGCAACAGCTCGGGCACTTCTTCTGCGAGGTAATGCCCGGCGGGCAAGGACTTGCCGCACACGTCGGTGGCCACCTGCTGCCATTCCCTGAGTGGATCGAAGCAACGACCGACCGTGCCTTCGGCGCCCCACAGCACCAGCAGCGGCAGGCTTAGCTGATGGCCGGCATCGAGGTCGGCCCGGTCATGTTCCAGATCGATAGCGGCACTGGCCCGGTAGTCCTCGCAGATGCCGCGAGCACTGCCGGGCAGGCTCAGGCAGCGCAGGTATTCGGCGAACGCTTCGTCAGTGAACGGCTTGAGCCCGGCACTGCGGCTGCCCATGACGCTGCGCAGGTAGGCTTCGGGATCGGCCTCGATCAGGGTTTCCGGCAGCGGCGCCGGGCGGATCAGGAAAAACCAGTGCCAGTAGGCCCGGGCGAAGGCTTCGTTGGTCTGGCTGTACATCGCCAGGGTCGGCGCGATGTCCAGCAGCACCATGCGCTGCACGGCGTCGGGATGGTCGAGGGCCAGGCGATGGGCGACCCGGGCGCCACGGTCGTGGGCGAGGATCGAGAACTGCGTAAAGCCCAGCGCCTTCATCAGTTCCACGCCGTCGCGGGCCATTTCCCGTTTGGAATAGTGGGCGTGCCGATCATCGGCGGGCGGTCGGCTGCTGTCGCCGTAACCGCGCAGGTCGGCGGCGACCACGGTGAAATGTTCGGCCAGTTGCTCGGCGACCTTGTGCCAGATGACGTGGGTCTGCGGGTGCCCGTGCAACAGCAACAGGCCCGGGCCGCTGCCGCCGAGGCGATAGGTGATGTCCACGCCATTGACGTGGCGCTGGTCTTTGACGAATCCGGCAAACATCGGGTTGATCCTTTATTCAGGCGGTTGACCTGCATCCTGAAATCGCCGGGCGTTCATGACAAGGCGTGAAGCGTGGTTCGACGGTTCATGAATCGTGTTCACCCATCCCCGCGCGCGGCGCGGGAATGGAGAATCGTGGTTACTGAGCCTGCTGAAACATTTCCTTCGCCCGCTGTTCGATCTGCTCCTGGGTCAGGTCTTCCTTGCGCGTGGCCAGGAACCACAGATGCCCGTAGGGATCTTTCAACGTACCGCTGCGATCGCCGTAGAACTGATCCTTGACCTCGGACACTGCCTTCGCCCCGGCATCCAGTGCACGCTGGAACGACTTGTCGACATCGGTCACGTACAGATGCAGACCGACGGACACGGCGCTGTCCGGGTTGCTCAATGGTCCCTGGTCGCACGGTGTGCCCAGCATGATCGCGCTGTCGCCGATGCGCAGTTCGCAGTGGCCGACGCGACCGTCAGGCATGCTCAGGCGCATGACTTCGGTGGCACCGAACGCCTTTTTATAGAAATCGATGGCCTCGGCGGCCTTATGGATGCCGAGATACGGGGTCACGCTGTGGTACCCCTCCGGGATGGGTTGGACGCTCATGGCGGTACTCCCTTTTTTTATGAGTGACTGAAGGTTTGCCTTCGCCGGGGTTTCCGGTCGCTCAACTATAGATCCGTCGCGCTGCCATGAACGAGTAGCCGACGAGCAGTGTTCAGCCATCGACAGTGAAGCAACAGAATGCGCGGGTTTTTATCGCCAGTATCTGTTGATAGCCGTTGAAAGCCGCGTCAGACAAGGGCTACCAGTCAGGCACAGAAGCTGCAATGACCCGGTACAACACCGATACCGAGAGTCATCCATGTCTGAATCTGCCGTTTATCCGATCAACCCGCCGGCCGCCCATCGGATCGCCGACGACGCCGAAGCCTTGCGCGTGGCCGCACAGGTCGCCGCCGTTTTGCAGGAGCACGCCGCCGAGCGTGACCGCCACCGTGAAGTGCCCGCCGAAATCGTCGATCTGTATTCCAACAGTGGCCTGTGGGGCATCACCGTGCCGAAGGAGCACGGCGGCGCGCAGGTGTCCTGTGCGGTGCTGGCACAGGTGATCGCGATCATTTCCGCCGCCGATCCGTCCCTCGGGCAGATCCCACAGAACCATTACTGCCTGCTCGAAGACATCCGTCTGCAAGGCACGCTCGCACAGCAGGCGCATTTTTTTGAGCTGGCGCTGCAAGGTCATCGCTTTGCCAATGCGCTGTCGGAAACCGGAGGCAAGAACGTGCAGGACATCCAGACCACGATCCGTCGATATGGCGACGGCTACGTGATCAATGGCCGCAAGGGCTACTGCACCGGTTCGCTCTACGCCCACTGGCTGGCGGTGCTGGCGCTGGATGAGGAACAGAAGGGCCAATTGGCTTTCGTCGAGCGCGGCACAAAAGGGCTGGTGATCGTCGACGACTGGGACAGCATCGGCCAGCGCACCACGTCCAGCGGGACCGTGCTGGCGGAAGACTTGCAGGTGGCGCCGTTCAATCTGTTCCCGACGTACCGTTCCTACGAGAGCCCGACCCTGGCCGGGCCGTTCGCCCAGTTGACCACTGCCGCCATCGACGCCGGCATTGCCCGGGCGGCGCTGCGGGACACGGTTGAGTTCGTCCGTCAGTTTGCCCGGCCATGGATCGACGCCGGGGTGGACAAGGCCAGCGAAGATCCGCTGACGATCATTCAGATCGGCGCACTGGAAATCCGTCTGGAAGCCGCCGAAGCCTTGCTCGAACGGGCCGGTTGGGCGCTCGACGCCGCACGCCCGGCACCCGATGAAGACAACGTCGCGCTGGCCTCCCTGGCCGTGGCCAAGGCCAAAGTGCTGACCACCGAAATCGCCATCGAAGCCAGCAACAAGCTTTTCGAACTGGGTGGCACCCGTTCGACCCTGAAGAAGCACAACTTCGACCGCCACTGGCGCAACGCCCGGGTCCATACCCTGCATGACCCGGTGCGCTGGAAATACCACGTGGTCGGCAACTGGCTGCTCAACGGCGTCAAACCGCCACGCCACGACTGGTCCTGATCATGGCCGAGTGGTTCAAACACATTTACTGGGCCGACATCGCCCAGGCCTGTCTCGATACGTTGAGCATGCTCGGCGCGGCGTTGCTGTTCACGGTGTTGCTGGGCTTGCCGCTGGGGCTGCTGCTGTTTCTCACCGGCAAGCGCCAGTTGCATGAAACGGTCGGCGTGTACCGGGTGCTGTCGGTGATCGTGAACATGCTGCGTTCGCTGCCGTTCATCATTCTGCTGATCGTGCTGATTCCGCTGACCACGTTGCTGGTGGGCACCTCGCTGGGCGTGCCCGGAACCATTCCGCCGCTAGTGGTTGGCTGCACACCGTTCTTTGCGCGACTGGTGGAAACCGCGTTGCGCGAAGTCGATCGCGGCGTGGTCGAGGCGACCCAGGCCATGGGCGCCAACACCTGGCAGATCATCCGCCACACGTTGTTGCCGGAAGCCCGCGGCGGGTTGCTGGCGGCGGTGACGGTGACCGCCATCGTGCTGGTGGATTACACGGCCATGGCTGGCGTGATCGGTGGCGGCGGGCTCGGCGATCTGGCGATCCGCTTCGGCTATCAACGGTTTCAGACCGACGTGATGGTGGTCACCGTGGTGTTGCTGCTGATTCTGGTGCAGGCCCTGCAAATGACCGGCGACCGACTGGTGGCGCACTACAGCCGCCGCTGAAAAAACAGTTCATCCCATAAAGGCCCCACGTCCACCCCACGACGGCCACTCAAATCTGCCTTGGAGCACAGCATGAAAAAGACCCTGGCCGTACTGGCTGCCGTTCTGTCGTTCGGCGCCCATGCCAATGAAAAACTGATCGTCGGTGCCACCCCGGTGCCGCACGCGGAAATCCTCGAGTTCGTCAAACCGACCCTGGCCAAGGAAGGCGTGGATCTGGACATCAAGGTCTTCACCGATTTCATCCAGCCCAACCAGCAACTGGCGCTGAAAAACCTCGACGCCAACTACTACCAGTACCGGCCGTTTCTCGATGATTTCAACAAGACCCGCCACACCGATCTGGTGCCTGTGGTCGGCGTGCACATCGAGCCGTTTGGTGCTTACTCGACCAAGATCAAAAACATCTCGGAGCTGAAGGACGGTGCCAGCGTGTCGATTCCCAATGACCCGGTGAACACCGGTCGCGCCCTGGTGCTGTTGCACGAGGCGGGGCTGATCAAACTCAAGGATCCAAGCAATACCCTGGCCACCCAGCGCGACATCGTCGAAAACCCCAAGCACCTGAAAATCCGTGAACTGGAAGGCGCGTTGCTGGCCCGTTCCGTCAGCCAGGTGGACCTGGCCTTCGTGTTCGCCAACTACGCGCTGGAAGCCGGGATCGACACCAACAGTGCGCTGATCGTCGAGAAGGGCAAGAGCCTGTACATCGAGTTTCTGGTCGCGCGCCCCGACAACATCAACGACCCGGGCCTGCAGAAACTGGCCAAGGCGTTGAACTCCGATGAGGTGCGTCAGTTCATTTTGACCCGCTACAAAGGGCAGATTGCGCCGGGCTTCTGATTGATCGATTTGACGGTTCCCATGCCGTGGGGGCCGTCAATCCGGGACATCGAGAAAGTGCGCTCCCGGCCCTTGCTCGCCCAGCACATCGCCCTGATTGCGCAGCGGACAGGCCTCCATCGACAGGCAGCCGCAGCCGATACAACCGGTCAGCCGATCCCGCAGAAGCATCAGCTGATTGATCCGCTCGTCCAGCTCCCGCCGCCATTGCTCCGACAATACTTTCCAGTCCGCCGCTGTCGGCGCGCGGTTGTCCGGCAACTGTTTCAACGCCTCGCCGATTTCTGCCAGCGGAATGCCCAGCCGTTGCGCCACCTTGATCAGCGCCACCCGGCGCAGCACCTCCCGTGGATACCGGCGCTGGTTGCCGGCATTGCGCTGGCTTTTGATCAAACCTTTGGATTCATAGAAATGCAGGGCGGTGACGGCGACACCACTGCGGGCCGCGACTTCGCCGACGGTGAGTTGCCTGTGCAGATTTTCCGCTGTGACCATTTGAAAATTGCCCCTTGACCTCTAGTTAACTCGAGGTTTTACCCTGCTGTCCTTCGAATCGCAAGATTCGCCTGACCGAGTGGGGGCGTTATGCAAGTCACAGCGAAAAATCGCAGCTTCACCCAATTGATCGAATTCGAAATCGAGCCCGGCCAACAACCGGCGCTGGTCTCGGCACTGACCGTGCAGACCGAGCGTCTGGCCCAGCGTTATGCCGGTTTCGTCAGCGCCAGCGTTCAGGCCAGCGACGATGGCCGGCGAGTGCTGGGTTTCCTGCAATGGCAATCCCGCGAGGCGGGGGAGGCGGCGTTCCAGAGTTTCGAAACCGGCGAGCAGGATTTCTGGCAGTTGATCCGCGCCCATCAGGCGCGAACCGTGACCTTCGGTTCATTCCAGGTGCTGAGCAGCATCGCCCGCAGTCACGACGATGGCTTGCACTGCCAGTTGGTGGGCTAGATCGACAGCTGGATCAGGCGCTCGCCCTGCAGGTTTTCCGTGGGCCGCCGCTTGTTTACCGCCAGTTCGCCGATCTTGATCAGCCGCGTGCGGGTCACGTTGCGGCTCAGGCCGAGCAGCGCGGCGGTGTGCACCTGGTTGTAGTGGCAGAAGCGATAGGCCGAACGCAGCAACGCGTCTTCGACCTTTTCATGCAGCGCGCCAGCCTGCTGTTCGAAGAGTTTCTGGAAGGCGCGTTCGAGCAGCGCTTCCGGTGAGTCGTCGCCGCTGCCGTGCTGATCGTCCGGACGGTCGATGCGCAGGTTCGACAGGCGCAGATCATCGCGCTCGATCACGCCGTTACGGCAGATCAGCAGCGTGTGGTGGATGACGTTTTCCAGTTCGCGGATATTGCCCGGCCAACTGTAGCCGCGCAGTTTGTGCTCGGCACCGGGGCTGATGGTGATGCGTCCGTAACCCAGGCGCTGACTGTAGGCCTCGATGAAATGCCGGGTCAGCGGCAGGATGTCACCGGGTCGGTCGCGCAACGGGCTCAGTTCCAGATTGACCACGTTCAGCCGGTAATACAGATCTTCGCGGAAATGCCCGGCATTGATGGCTTTCTCCAGTTGCACGTTGGTCGCCGCCAGCACCCGCACATCGATGGGAATGCTTTTGCGCGACCCGAGGCGCACCACTTCGCGCTCCTGCAAGACCCGCAGCAATTTGACCTGGATCGCCATCGGCAAATCGCCGATTTCATCGAGGAACAAGGTGCCGCCATCCGCCTCTTCGAACCACCCGGCCTTGGCGCTGAGGGCACCGGTGAAGGCGCCTTTTTCGTGGCCGAACAATTCAGCCTCCACCAGCGATTCGGAAAACGCCCCGCAGTTGACGGCAATGAACGGCCGGTTGCGCCGGTTGCTGAGGTTGTGGATATGCCGCGCTACCAGTTCCTTGCCGGTGCCGGTTTCGCCGATGATCAGCACGCTGGCTTCGCTCGGCGCGACTTGTTGCAGATGCGCGAGCAGGGCCTGGGATTTCGGGTCTTCGAAGACCTGGGCGGTGGCGCGGATCGAAGTGGCCAGGGCGGGTGAGGGCGGCAGGGTCAGCAGTTGCATGGGTCTCGCTCCACGAAAGGAAATCAGGAATAGAACGTCGGCACCGGCAGGGACTGGTTCAGCGCCCAGTCGCCCAGCTCGTGGAGTTTGTAATCCAGCGGGTCGTGCAGGGTTTGCGTGCGCAGGTTGCGCCAGTGGCGGTCGAGGCGCAGCGACGCATGGGTTGATCGAGCACCGGTGACTTCGAACAGTCGGCTACAAATCTCCAGGCCCTGGCGACTGGCGGCGACCTTGGCCGTGGCAATTGCCGTGGCCAGGTGGCCGCGCTCTTCGGCGCTTAGGTTCGGGCCTTTGGCCCAGGCCTCGTCGAGCAGCGCAGCGGCGCGTTCTACCAGCAGACGGATGCCTTCGAGGGCGACCCAAAACTCGCCGTAATGGGCCAGCACATACGGGTCTTCACGCACCTCGCGCACCGAGGATTTGTGCCAGACCCGGGTTTCGCTGAGGGTGTATTGCCGCGCCTCTTCAAAGGCACCTTCGGCAATGCCGAGAAACATGTGGGTGAACGTCAGTTGTGCGATCAACGGGCGCAAGCAGGCGAACGGTGTGCTTAAAGGACCCGGATCAAGCAGCAGTTCCGATTCCTCGACCCGTACCCGTTCGAACGTGGCGCTGCCGCTGTCGGTCTGGCGCTGGCCGATGTTGTTCCAGTCGTTGTGCAGGGTGATGCCGCTGCGGCCGCTGGGGATCGCCGCGATCAGCAGTTTGCCGCCGTTGCTTTCGTCCACCGCCGAGGCGATCAGCATCTGCGAATCGCTGGCGCCGGAGCAGAAGCTTTTCTTTCCGGAAAACTCGCGCCAGCCACCGAGGTCCTTGACCACGGTTCGGGTATCCAGCGGATTGAGCGCGTTGCCCCAGAACCAGTTCTGCCGCGCGGTCTGTTCGAACCACGGTTGCCATTGTTCCGGTCGGGAAAACAACCGGACGGTGGCGAGCATCAAATGATGAAAACCGAAGACGTGGGCGATCGAACTGTCGACTTTGGCGAACTCGCGCACGACTTCCAGAGTTTCGCTCCAGCGCGCGCCGAGGCCGCCGTAACGGGTGGGAATGCTCAGGGCCAGCAGACCGCTGTCGCGCAGGGCGTCGCGTTCGGCTTTCGGCGTGCCGCCGCGCTCGTCGCGCTCGACGGCGGTCAGGGCGAATTCGGCGGCCAGTTGTCGGGCGGTCTGCAAGGGGGAGAGCAGGGTGCTTTGCGGTTTGGCAGTCACTCGGTCTTCCTCAGGCGTTGGCTTTGGCGGGCAGAACATCGTTGGCGATCATTTCGCCGAACGGCCCGGTGAGGTTGGTGACGCCGCGTCCGGCCAGGCTCGCATACGGCTCGGGCAACAGCGGGAACACCAACTCGGCAAAGCGGTAGGCCTCTTCCAGATGCGGATAGCCGGAGAAGATGAAGCTCTCGATGCCCAGATCTGCGTATTCCTTGATCCGCGCCGCCACTTGCTGCGGATCGCCGACCAATGCAGTGCCGGCACCGCCGCGCACCAGGCCGACGCCGGCCCACAGATTGGGCGAGATTTCCAGATTGTCGCGGCGCCCGTCGTGCAGGGCGGCCATGCGCCGCTGGCCTTCGGAATCGAAGCGGGAAAAGGATTTCTGCGCGGCCTCGATGGTTTCGTCGCTGATGTGTTCGATCAGTTTGTCGGCGGCTTTCCTGGCTTCTTCCGCGGTCTCGCGCACGATCACGTGCAGACGGATGCCGAACTTCACTTTTCGTCCGTGACGGGCGGCGCGTTCGCGCACATCGGCGAGTTTTTCGGCGACGGCGGCCGGTGGTTCGCCCCAGGTCAGGTACACGTCGACCTGCTCGGCGGCCAGATCATGGGCCGCGTCGGAGGAACCGCCGAAGTACAGCGGCGGGTAGGGTTTTTGCACCGGTGGATACAGGGCTTTGGCGTTTTGCACCTTCAGGTGTTTGCCTTCGAAATCCACCGCCTCGCCTTGCAGCACGCGACGCCAGATCCTGAGGAATTCGTCGGTGACTTCGTAGCGTTCGCTGTGACTGAGGAAACTGCCGTCGCCACGGTTTTCGTCGGGGTCACCGCCGGTCACGACGTTGATCAGCAAGCGACCGTTGGACAGTCGATCCAGGGTCGCGGCCATGCGCGCCGAGACGGTCGGCGAGATGATCCCCGGACGGATCGCCACCAGATAACGCAGGCGTTCGGTCAACGGCACCAGCGCCGAGGCGATCACCCAAGAGTCTTCGCAGGATCGCCCGGTGGGAATCAGCACACCGTGGTAACCGAGGCTGTCGGCGGCTTGCGCCACTTGTTTCAGGTAATTGAGGGTGACCGGGCGCGCGCCTTGGGTGGTGCCCAGATAGTGGCCGTCGCCGTGGGTCGGGAGGAACCAGAAAACATCCATGAACAGCTCCTTAAGCGATTTTCAGCAACGGTTTGAGGTGTGCACCGAACAGCGGCGCGGCGCGTTCGGCGGCCAGACGGATCCGCGCTTTCAGCGGCTCGCTGGTGATCTGGTAATCCGCGAAATCGGCCTCGGTGGCGTACACGCCGATCGGCAGGGTCACGGCCTGGAAGAAACTGAACAGCGGGCGCAACTGGTGATCGAGGACCAGCGCATGGCGTTCGCTGCCACCGGTGGCGGCGAGCAGCACAGGGGTGTCGATCAGCGCATTCAGATCGATCAGGTCGAACAGGTGCTTGAGCAGTCCGGGATAGGAACCGCGATACACCGGCGCCGCGACGATCAACAGATCAGCCTGCTCGATGGCTTGCAGCTCGGCTTCGATCTCGGTCGGCAGCTCTTGACGGGACAGTGCGGCGCCGAGCGGGCGGGCGATGTCACCGAGTTCGATCAGATGACTCTCGACCGGCAGGTGCCCGGACAGTTCGGTCAGCAGGGCCTGGGTCAGCACCAGAGTGCGCGATGGACGCCAGGTTCCGCCGGACAGGGCGACGACTTTCAATGGACGCGGCATGGTCAGTTCCTTTTTCAACAGTTGCTCGGCGAGCAGTGAGTAGTCACTGGAGCGGAGCAAGCGCTGTACCAATTCCTGTGAGGCCCGTATTCCGGGGCTTTGAGCGTTGTCGGGGGCTGTGGTCCTGTGAATATCAGGCCGGTTTGTTGAACCGCTGTTGCCTGGGAAACAGTTGCTGGAGCAACACTGCCGAACGCGATGAAGGATTTATAAAGGCTGACTGTTATTCCGTAAAAGACTGTTAATTGATATTGATAGGTCTTTTGAGAATATAAAGGGCGAATCCTGCCCGAATTCTGATAGCCACTATTGAGAGCGTTGATTTCTGCCACGACGAGCCCGGGCGTAGCCTTTCTCCATCGACCCACACTGCTCGCCAGGACGCTCCCATGAATCGTTTACTGACTGTTTCCCTGATGTTCGCTGTCTCCGTTCTCGCCGGTTGCGCGAGCCACGTTTCCCCGGAATTGCGCCCTTACACGGCGGAAGAAACTCGCGAACTGGCCCTCGAAAGTCTGAACCGTCGCGGCTTGTCCTTCGAGGAATACCAGGTGAAAAAAGCCGAATTGCTCGGCCAGCCACAGAAGCCTTTCGGGTTTGACAACAAGGGTGAAATGAGCGCCGAGCGGGCCGTACAGCTGCACGGTCGTCCCAGCTGATCCGTAACTGTACTGCTTGAAGTTTTACCCAACTGTCCGTGGGTTTGAGCGGCGCCGTGGGATAGGGTCAACACCTGAATGACCCTGACGGACTGCCTGCCATGACCCTCTCGCTTGACCTGCTGCTGGGCTTTGCCCTGTTTGCCCTTGTCACCTCGATCACACCGGGGCCGAACAACACCATGTTGCTGGCATCGGGCGTGAACTTCGGCTTTAACCGCACCATCCCCCATATGCTCGGCATTACCTGCGGCTTCTTCGTGCTGGTGGTGGCGGTGGGTTTTGGCCTGGGCGCGGTGTTTCAGACTTATCCGCTGCTTTATACGGTCCTGCGTTACGTCGGCGCGGCGTACTTGTTGTACCTGGCGTGGAAAATCGCCCATTCCGGCCCGGTCGGCGAAAGCGAATCCGGCGAGGCGAAACCGATCAGCTACCTCGGCGCGGCAGCCTTCCAGTGGGTCAATCCCAAGGCGTGGATCATGGCCATTGGCGCCATCAGTACCTACACGCCAATGCAGGGTTATTTCACCAACGTGATCGTGATTGCGGCGGTGTTCGCCATCATCAACCTGCCGAGCGTCGGCGTCTGGGCGGCGTGCGGGACCCTGTTGCGTAACGTATTGAAGGATCGCCGCTGGTTGCGGGTGTTCAACTGGGGCATGGCGGCGCTGCTGGTGATTTCGCTGTATCCGTTATTCCTTGAAAGCTTTAGCTGACGCAGTGCTACAACCGCCAGCCCGATGCCTGTTAAAGTCGCGTTCAGGAGCGTTCCTACGCACTTTTAAATGAAGTTGTTCTTCTTTAACGGCATCCGATCAGGTATTGATGACGCTCTCGAACCCGGACGCAGCTCACAAGGCTGCGTCGTGCCGTTTGTAGACACGAGCTTCCTGATCCCGGAACACGCTCTGCGAGTCTTTTTATGAACACACGTCCGCTGTATTTCGATTACGCCGCCACCACCCCGGTGGACGAGCGGGTCATCCAGGTGATGATCGAGTGTCTGGGTTTCAACGGTAACTTCGGCAACCCGGCCTCCAGTTCCCACGCCTTCGGCCAGCAGGCCCGGCAAACGGTCGAGAACGCTCGCCGGCAAGTCGCCGAACTGGTCGGTGCCCAGGCGCAACAGATCGTCTGGACCTCCGGCGCCACCGAATCCAACAATCTTGCCCTCAAAGGCGTCGCCCAGGCACGTGGCGTGTCCGGCGGCCACATCATCACCAGTCAGATCGAACACAAAGCCATCCTCGACACCGCCCGGCAATTGCAGGACGCCGGTGTTGCCGTGACCTATCTGGTGCCGGACGCCGACGGCCTGATTACCCCGCAAGCGGTCAGCGAGGCGATGCGCGATGACACCTTTCTGGTGTCGCTGATGCTGGTCAACAACGAGCTCGGCACGGTCAACGACATCCCGGCCATCGGCGAAGTGGTGCGTGGACGCGGGGCCTTGTTCCACGTCGATGCGGCGCAAGGCGCCGGCAAGGTGGCGATCGATCTGGCGCAATGGCCGGTGGATCTCATGTCGTTTTCGGCACACAAGCTCTACGGCCCCAAAGGCATCGGTGCGCTGTACGTTGGCCCGCGTGCTCAACAGCGTTTGCAGGCGCAGATTCACGGTGGCGGCCACGAGGGCGGATTGCGTTCCGGCACGCTGGCGACGCATCAGATCGCCGCGATGGGCTCGGCGTTTGCCCTGGCCGCAGAAGCTTTCGATGACGAGAAGAAAACCATCGTCGCGTTGCGCGAGCGATTGCTCGAACAACTGTTGAGCCTGCCCGGCGTGCGCCTCAACGGCAGCGCCAGTCAGCGTATCCCGCACACCTTGAGCCTGACCTTCAGCGAAGGCGAGTTCAACCCGGCGGCGCTGAGCCATTCGATCGCGTTCTCTGCGACCTCGGCCTGCAATTCTGCGAGCAATACACCGTCCCACGTTTTGCTGGCGCTGGGGCACGATGCGCATTTGGCCGGCCGTACCATTCGTCTGAGCCTCGGTCGTTTCACCACCGCCGAGGACATCGACAAGGCTGTAGATCTGATCAAGACCGCCTGCGCCAGTGCTCCGGCATTCTGGGCGACAGGGCTTTAACGAGCCGGCTTCGAACGGCACCGAACAATAACGATGAAGTGATTGGCAGGAGACACGATGAGTACCCAGACTTTGACCGAAGGAACGGTTCCCCAGCGCCTGGCGCACACCCGCGAACTGATGCGTCGCGAAGGCATTCACGCACTGCTGGTGCCATCCGCCGACCCGCACCTGTCGGAGTACCTGCCGGGTTACTGGCAGGGGCGGCAATGGTTGTCGGGTTTTCATGGCTCGGTCGGCACGTTGATTGTCACCACCGATTTTGCCGGGGTCTGGGCCGACAGTCGTTACTGGGAACAGGCGACCAAGGAACTCAAGGGCAGCGGCATCGAACTGGTGAAACTGCAACCGGGTCAGCCGAGCCCGCTGGACTGGCTCGCCGAGCAGACACCGGAAGGTGGCGTGGTCGCAGTCGACGGCGCGGTAATGGCCGTGGCGTCGGCGCGAACCCTGGGCGGCAAGCTCGAAGCGCGGGGCGCCAGTCTGCGTACCGACCTCGACCTGTTGAACGAAGTCTGGAGCGACCGTCCGGGTCTGCCGAACGCGCCGATCTATCAACACCTGCCGCCGCAGGCGACCGTCAGCCGTGGCGAGAAACTCGCCCAGCTGCGTGACACCTTGCAGGAACGCGGCGCGGACTGGCACTTCATTGCCACCCTCGACGATATCGCCTGGCTGTTCAACCTGCGCGGCGGCGATGTGTCGTTCAACCCGGTTTTTGTTTCCTTCGCCCTGATCGGTCAGCAACAGGCCACGCTGTTTGTGGCGTTGAGCAAGGTCGACGCTGATCTGCGCGTCGTGCTGGAAAAAGACGGCGTGACCTTGCGCGACTACAGCGAAGTTGCCGAGGCCTTGGCTGCAATCCCGAACGGCGCGAGCCTGCTGGTGGATCCGGCGCGGGTAACCAGCGGCCTGCTGGGCAACCTCGACAGCGGCGTGAAACTGGTCGAAGGCCTGAATCCGACCACATTGGCCAAATCACAAAAAAGCCCGGCGGATGCCGAGCACATTCGTCAGGCGATGGAGCAGGACGGCGCGGCGCTGTGTGAGTTCTTCACCTGGCTGGAATCGGCCTGGGGCCGCGAGCGCATTACCGAGCTGACCATTGACGAAAAACTCACGGCGGCTCGTGAGCGTCGCCCGGATTATGTGTCGCTGAGTTTCAACACCATCGCTGCATACAACGCCAACGGGGCCATGCCGCATTACCATGCCACCCCGGAAGAGCACGCGGTAATCGAGGGTGACGGCTTGCTGCTGATCGATTCCGGCGGCCAATACCTGGGCGGTACCACCGACATCACACGTATGGTGGCGGTCGGCACGCCGAGCGCAGAACAGAAACATGACTGCACCCGCGTGTTGAAGGGCGTGATCGCGCTGTCCCGCGCGCATTTCCCGAAAGGCATTCTGTCGCCGCTGCTGGATGCGATTGCCCGTGCGCCGATCTGGGCCGAGAACGTGGATTACGGCCATGGCACCGGTCACGGCGTAGGTTATTTCCTCAATGTGCACGAAGGTCCGCAGGTGATCGCCTATCAGGCTGCGCCCGCGCCGCAAACTGCCATGCAACCGGGGATGATCACCTCCATCGAACCGGGTACTTACCGTCCGGGTCGCTGGGGTGTGCGGATCGAGAACCTGGCAATGAACGTAGTTGCCGGAAGCAGCGAGTTCGGCGAGTTCCTCAAGTTCGAAACCCTGACCCTGTGCCCGATCGACACCCGTTGCCTGGAACCGTCCTTGCTCACGCAGGAAGAGAAGCAGTGGTTCAACGCCTATCACGCCGAAGTGCGCAAGCGTTTGAGTCCGTTGCTCAGCGGTGAGGCACTGGCGTGGCTGAATACGCGCACTGCCGCTATTTGATGGGTTGAAGCTCGGGCGCTGCTGCCAGCGCCCGGGTCATGTACTCGACAAACGCGTTGACCCTGGCGGACTGACGACGGTTCGCCGGGGACACGGCGTGTATCGGCAGTGATCGGGTCTGGTAGTCCTGCAACAGGGCGATCACTCGACCGGCCTTCAAGTCCTCGCTGAACAGCCAGACCGGTGACAGCGAAATCCCCAATCCTCCCAGAACCATTTCGCGGATCGCTTCGGAGTTGTTGCTCTGGGCGTTGCCTTTGATGCGCACCTCGTGGCGCTGGCCGTCCTTCTCGTAAGTCCACAGGTTTTGCGATTCGAGCAGGTTGAATTGCAGGCAGTTGTGCTGCGCCAGATCCTGCGGCGATTGCGGATGTTCGTGGCGTTGCAGATAAGCAGGTGCTGCGACGGTGACACGATGTGTGGTGCCGATGCGCCGGGCGATCATGCCACTGTCGTTCAATTCTCCGATGCGCAGGCTGACATCCAGGCCTTCGCTGACCAGATCCAGGTTCTGGTCGTTCAGGTGCAGGTCGATCTGAATCTGTGGGTATAGCTTGAGAAAATCGGGGAGTCTTGGAGCGATCTGCAGGCGGCCGAAGCTGACCGAAGAGCCGATGCATAACGCCCCGGCGACTGTTTCCCGACCGGACTGGAAACTGTGTTCGGCCGCATCCACCGCGGCAAGAATATTCCGGCATTCGTTGTAGTACCGCTGACCTTCATCGGTCAGCGACAGCTTGCGCGTACTGCGGGCAATCAGCTTGCCGCCCAGCTGGATTTCCAGGGCGCGCAGGACTTTGCTGATGGTTGGTTGGGTGGTCTGCAGCTCCCGGGCGACGGCGGAGAAACTGCCGCGCTCGACCACCCGGACGAAGATTGCCATTGCGTTGAGCTTGTCCACGAAGCGCCTCATTCATGCCGGTTTGGCATGATCACTATAGTCATTCGGCGTCTTATCGGCATGAGTCGGTTGAAAGAACATGGCTTCACTTTCTCCCACAGGAATGACCGAAATGACTGACTCACTGCACATGAATGCCCTGATAGTGGACACCGCCAATGGGCCGCTACACTTGGTTTCCCTTGAACGCCCCGTGGCGGGTGCCGGACAGATATTGGTGCGGATCAAGGCCAGTGGTGTGAATCCGCTGGATCTGAAAATCCGTGCCGGGCAGGCCGCCCATGCTCGACAGCCGTTGCCGGCAGTGCTGGGGCTGGATCTGGCGGGTGTGATCGAAGCGGTGGGTGAAGGCGTGCAGGGGTGGGCATCGGGCGATGAGGTTTATGCGTTGGCGACCGGCATTGGCGGCGTGCAGGGTTCGCTGGCGGAATTTGCGGTGGTTGATGCGCGGCTTATGGCGCGTAAGCCGGCCAATCTGAGCATGCGTGAGGCCGCAGGGTTACCGCTGGTGCTGATTACGGCGTGGGAAGGCCTGGTTGATCGGGCTCGGGTGAGTGCCGGGAAAAAAGTATTGATTCACGGTGGGGCGGGTGGCGTCGGGCATGTGGCGGTGCAAATTGCCCGCGCGTTCGGTGCCGAGGTTTTTGCGACGGGCTCCGCAGGGCAACGCGGGATTATTGAAGGTTATGGCGCAACGTTCATTGATTACCGAGAGATGTCGGTTGACGACTATGTCCGCGAGTACACGGCGGGGGAGGGGTTCGATATCGTTTATGACACGGTCGGCGGTGAAACGCTGGATGCGTCGTTCAAGGCTGCGCGCATCTACCACGGGCATGTGTTGAGTTGCCTCGGGTGGGGGCAGCATAGTCTGGCGCCGCTATCTTTCCGCGGTGCGACCTACTCTGGTGTGTTTACCTTGTTGCCGCTGCTGACTGGAAAGGGTGGCGAGCATCATGGCGAGATCCTGCGCCAGGCTGCCTTGTTGATCGAAGCCGAAGAGGTGAAGCCGCTGCTCGATGCGCGTCGGTTCACGCTTGAATCGGCCAGTGAAGCCCATGAACTGCTTTCATCGAAAGCAGCCCGGGGACGTCTGGTGGTAGAGATCTAGCGCAGGGCTTCTTCAACGAAGTCGAGCCGGTCCTGACCGAAGAACAACTGATTGTCGATGAACATGCTCGGTGCACCGAAAACGCCACGTTTCACGGCTACCTCGGTGTTGTCCTTGAGGGCAGTCTTGACCGCTTCATCATTGGTCAATGCCAGTACCTGCTCAGGATTGAAGCCATGTTCGTTCAGCACCGCTGCAACCGTTGCCGGTTCATCGAGGCTGCGACCCTCAACCCACAGGGCTTTGAACAGACAATCGATGAACGCCTGGAAGCGCTCCGGGTGGCGCAATTGAATGCCGGTCACCGCCCGCATCAGCATCAGGGTATTGATCGGGAAATGCGGGTTGAATTTCAGGGGTACGCCGTAGCGCTTGGCGTAGCGGTCCAGGTCCTGAAACATGTAGCGGCCCTTGGCCGGGATCATCGCCGGTGAGGCGTTGCCGGTGGCCTTGAACACGCCGCCCAGCAGCATCGGGATATAAATCAGCTGGCTGCCGGTCTTGGCGCAGATTCCTGGCAGCTGGGTGTACGCCAGATAGGTGGCGGGGCTGCCGAGGTCGAAGTAGAACTCCACGGTTTTGCTCATGATCGCTGCACTCATTGTTGTTATTGGAAGGGATTACCAGCGTTCGTTCCAGGGGCGCAGGTCCAGCTCGAAAGTCCAGGCGTCCCTTGGCTGGCTGTGCAGGTACCAATAGTTCTCGGCGATGTGCTCGGGATTGAGAATACCGTCCTGATCCTTGGTGGCGTATTTGTCGGGGAAATTGCTGCGGATGAAGTCGGTGTCGATGGCGCCGTCGACCACGATGTGGGCGACGTGAATGTTCATGGGGCCGAGTTCCCGGGCCATGCTTTGCGCCAGTGCGCGGATGCCATGTTTGGCGCCGGCGAATGCGGCAAAACCGGAAGCGCCACGCAGCCCGGCGGTAGCACCGGTGAACAGAATGGTGCCGCGCTGGCGGGTGACCATGCGCTTGGCGACTTCGCGGGCATTGAGGAATCCGGAGAAACAGGCCATTTCCCAGATCTTGAAATACTTGCGAGCGGTTTCTTCGAGAATGCTGCAAGGCACATTGGCGCCGATGTTGAAAACGAATGCTTCAATCGGCCCGAGACGGGTTTCGATATCTTCGATCAGCGCAATCACGTCTTCTTCCTTACGCGCGTCGCAGGCAAAACCGTGGGCTTCGCCGCCGTCTGCCTGGATGGCTTCCACCAATGGCTGCAATTTTTCGGCGCTGCGCCGTGTGACGCAAGCGATGAAACCTTCCTTGGCAAACCGCTTGGCAATGGCACCGCCCGTGGCATCACCTGCACCGACAACCAATACGACCTTCTTGTTATTCATGGGTAGATCCCTTTAGTAAACGATCGTTAAGTGAACGAACGTTATGCTAGGATTTGCCCAGCGTCAAGGCAGTCCATTGCGAGGGCAAATACATGCGGTACTCCGCCGGTCACAAACTTGAAACCAAGGAAAAGCTACTGCAAAGCAGTTCGCTGTCTGCGAAAAAAAACGGGTTCTCAACAATGGGCGTTGACGGACTGATGAAGGCGATTGGCCTCAGTGGCGCGGCGTTCTACAGTCATTTCTCGTCCAAAGATGCCTTGTTCGCGGCTATCGTCGAGCGCGAGTTGTGCCAGAGCCTGGAGCGGCTGGGCGGACGGGGTGAACAGGATCGCGAACGTTTGGAGCGGTGCCTGAGGCTGTATTTGAGCATGGCTCATGTCGAACAACCTGAGCTGGGTTGTGCCTTGCCGGCACTGGGCGCTGAGATTGCGCGCTCGGATGTTGTTGTCCGGGAACAGGCGGAACTGTGGATTTGCCGGCTTCAGGAAAGTTGGGCGCAGATTCTGGAGAGCGACAGCCTGGCCTGGGCGATTCTGTCGCAATGTGTCGGAGCATTGGTGGTGGCGCGGATGTTGGCGTCCCCGCAGATTCAGCAGCGGGTGCTGGAGTCCAGTCACGAAGCAATCGGCCGCCAGCTCGCCGTTCAGCGAGCACAATAGTGGCGATGGCTTATTTGCAGATGACGATCATGCTTCGGCTGGTATAGCCGGCGGGGTTGAGGCCGAAGGGATAATCACCCGGCTCTTCTACCGCATCCCCTGATTTGGCGATGACTTTGTAACCCTTTGGCGCGCAGGAGTTGGCGGCACTGGTGTAGCACTTGTCCCAAGAGGAGGAGAGCCCTGAACAGTTGATGTGCAGCCCTTTTTTGCCGTGCTTAACCTGAGCCTTGGAGGTCGCCGCGCATCCCGAAATGGCGAGTATGGCGATCAGTATCAAAATTCGTTTCATTACCGTCCTTATAGCGGCCTCGAGTCTGGCGCTCGGGTCTGCCTGCATTCGCTCTCGCTTGACGCGTTCCGATGTCCCTATCCGAAAAAGTCCATATCTGGCACTGAGTTGCGAGGCTAAACATGGCCTAAATGAGCGGCAAATGCCAGACCTTCGTTACAACCGCTTTCAATCTGCCGCAATCACGGGCTTGGCGTGGCTGCCCATGGTCATCGTTGCACCGACGGAAGCCAGAATAATGCACAGGATGGCCATCCATTGTGACAAGGAGAGATATTCCTGCAGGAACAGCAGCCCCGATAGCGCACCAAATGCCGGCTCAATGCTCATCAGCGTACCGAAAGTACGAGCGGGCATACGGGTGAGTGCGACCATTTCCAGGGTGTAGGGCAGGGCGGTGGAAAGTATTGCGACACCAATGGCTAGCGGGATCAATGACGGCGTCAGCAATGCGGCGCCGGCGTGGACGATGCCGATGGGGGCGACGAACAGCGCTGCGATCATCACGCCCAGTGCGGCCGTCGTCACGCCGTTGTCAGCGCCGGCCTTTTGACCGAAAAGAATGTAGAGGGCCCAGCAAACACCAGCGCCCAGCGCATAGGCCACACCGGTAAGGTCGAGACCCGCTGTCGTCGCACCTGTTGGTATCAATAGCAGCAATCCGACGGCGGCAAGGGCAATCCAGAGGAAGTCGATTGCACGACGGGACGCGTAGATGGCGACGGCCAGCGGCCCGGTGAACTCCAGCGCAACCGCGATGCCGAGCGGCACGGTGCGCAAGGACATATAGAAGAGGAAGTTCATGCCGCCCAGCGCCATCCCGTACACGATCACGGTGCGCAGCGATTTGGCCGTCAACTTTGCCCTCCAGGGTCTCAGCAATAGCAGCATGATCACGCTGGCGAACATCAGGCGTAGCGTCGTTGTGCCTTGGGCGCCCACAATGGGGAACATGCTTTTGGCCAGAGACGCGCCTGACTGGATCGATGCCATGGCGATCAATATCAGGCCAACCGGAAACAGGATGGATACAAGACTGCGGGGTTGGTCGTTCATTGCGCGGCATCGTCCGATAGTAAAGGCAGTAGAAGGCACTAACTGAGTGATGGGCAATATACTGCGCATTCGCTGGTGTTGCGTCTATATATAAGCGGGCTTTTTGAGTCGACTGATAGAAAAACCAAATTAAGGGTTGACGGCAGATTCTGGAGGCCTATAATTCGCCCCACTTCCGGCGCA
>NZ_JBJUVZ010000006.1:0-398431 GCF_046097675.1 Pseudomonas sp. UV AK001 | reverse complement strand
TGAACGCCACGACGTCGTGGAAAAGAATAGCTACACCGAATTCAAGGCCGAAGAACACCACACCGTCTACGAAGACCGCAAAGTCGAAGCCCGCGCCAACGACCACCTGACCGTGGGCGTGAACCAGCACATCAAGATCGGCACCGGGCAATTCATCGACGCCGGCCAGGAAATTCACCTGAGCAGCGGCATGAAGGTGGTGCTGGAAGCCGGGGCCGAACTGACGCTGGTCGGTGGCGGCAGCTTCATCAAGATCGATGGCGGCGGCGTGACCATGAGCGGGCCGGCGATCAACATCAACTCGGGTGGTGGACCGGGGAGCGGAACGGGTGCGGCGCCGTTGATGCCGGGGCCGTTGAAGCAGGCGGATACGGATAAGGCCGGGAAGTTGTTGGTGCCCGCGCAGCGGCAGGCGTTGATGCAGAAGAAACCGATTTGTGCGGTTTGTGAGGCTGCAAAAGTTGCGGCACAAAAGGGTGAACAGTAAATGAATAAACTACCGCCGCTTCCGAATGACTTGCCGTGGAAGACACCCGCCTATTTACTTCTGGACGGCGTGAGTGTGCCCAATCTGGCACAGCAGCTGTACCAATGGGACAACCAGGCATACAGCCTCTACCAATCGACACGCTGGCAAGAACTGTCCGACATCTCGCCTTACCTGATTGCTCTCAAAGGGCCCAGCGATCCGCTTTTGGCCTATTTTCTGGAAAGCTCGGACTTGGAGTGGGGCTATCTGTTGTTCAGTACTACCGATGCTCATGTGCTTTGGGGACATTGGCGTCACTTGCTTACGGTGGAGCATCCGAGCGGCATTGAGGTTATGCCGCGCATCGCCGACCCAGCAGTCATGCATCAGTTGTTCGGGTTGGCGGAGCAAGCCAGTAGTGCACGCTGGTTTGGTCCGGTCGAGTACATCTGCCTGCCAGACGGAGTCGAAACCTTATGGCATCAACACAAACGTCCCGAACCCGCCATTGCTGAACCGCAAACCTATCGCTTGACCGATAAGGAACTCACAGCGTTAGGTGAGGTAGAGTTTCGCAACTTTGTCTCGTCATTGAATGAGCACTTGGAAAAGTACTTTCCTGAATACATGGCGACTTTTCCTGAACAGGATCGTCGCCCCTATGCGCAGAAAATAGCGGATGAAGCCTACGAACAAGGTTTTGCGTCGGAGCAGGAAATCACCCTCTATGCGAACGTTTACGGTTATCTGGCAGGGGAACCGCTGACTGACCACCCTGATATCGTGCGACTGCTGACGCAGTCGACACCTGATGCGCCATTGAAGCGCGTGGAGCGCGCTGCCGAGCTTGCCGAAAGCCGTGCTGAGGATCGACAAGGAAGCCCATCATGACCGCTCAACAACCACCAAAAACCAGCGCCAACACTGCTGCCCTGGCTAAACCTGCCAAGGACACCCGTGTCCCAATGGGTGAATGCCAATTGATGAACAAGAAAGTTCAGTTGCTGCCTCTGCGCTATGGGCTCGTTCAGCACCTCGATCCCGCATCCGAACTCGCCATGCCGTTCAAGACAAAAAGCCAGCCACTGGGCATCCGGCTGTTGCGCGACGGCTACCTCTACATCATCAACGGCACCACCGGTTACCTACACGAGTACCGCATAGAGAAAGGCGAGATCACCAAACTATTGTGGAACAGCCAGGAAGTCTCCGGTGACACGCGCACCAGTTCGATCGGCGAACCTCATCTTGTCTTCACCCGAAAACACACTTTGTATGCCAGCTATTCCGAGCTTCAATGGACAGCCAATAAATGCTCGCAAGTGCTCAAGTCCAAAGAAGAACGGAAGCGTTTGATGCAACCGGTGGAGTTGGCAAGTGCCTGCCCTGAAAAGGGCGGCAAACATTTATTGAGCAAACAACAAGTGGAAAACTGGCTGGCAGAAGTGAAAGAGCAGCCTGAAAAAAGCGCCGATGCCGTCCTTGAAGGAGCAGACCCACAAGAAGGCAAGGCTTATCACTGGGAAGATCAACCGCTGTTCAAACCTATTGCGATTGAATCGCTGACCAGTAAGGTGCAGGGCGCCTACAAGAATGACTATTTGTTTCTGGTGTTGCGTGACGACATCGGCGTCATGCGCGATCTTGCCAGCGCTCAGTTGAAAGTGGCTGACTGGATTGATCGGTGGAGCAAGGACGATAAGCGTCAGGCGCAATACCTCACGGGTTCCTACGTACAGTCTCTTTATGATGTGAACGGTCCACGGCTGGAAGCGCTGGGTAAAACAGATCCTGAAGTTCAGGCACTGAAAGATGACACCGACGAAGAACAGCAATCGAAAATCTACGACTTCCTGAAGGTTCGCCGGGACCACAGAGACCCAGGCATCTACGGTGACGAAGCTCATTGGCGAAAGATGGCGGAGAAAGATCCTTACGCCCGCGCCTACATGGACATGACGGATTCTCTGGGAGATCCGCTTTATCGTAAACACCAGGACACTTTGAACAAACTCAGCCTGCAAAGCTGGTATGCGTTGCATGGCAAGGAATTAGGTCAGCGAGGTATCGACGATCTGGTCAACCGTCAGGAAATGGAAGCCTTTGTTCAGGAACAGCAAAACCTTCTAAAACATTGGCACGATCGTCTGCAAAACATCCGTGAAGATCGACTGAATATGTTCACCAGTGGCCGCTTTCACGGTGCAGCCTGGTATTACGACTTCAATCTCGACGCACAAATCAAGCACCGACTGGAAACC
This sequence comes from Pseudomonas sp. UV AK001, assembly GCF_046097675.1. NCBI lineage: Bacteria > Pseudomonadati > Pseudomonadota > Gammaproteobacteria > Pseudomonadales > Pseudomonadaceae > Pseudomonas > Pseudomonas sp. UV AK001. The sequence continues at coordinate 395,701 of NZ_JBJUVZ010000006.1, read as the reverse complement.
GAGTTTGTCTGCGTGGCAGCCATGTGCGCAGACCCAAAAGCGCTCGAAAAACTTGCCGCCTACATGGAGGCAAATCTGCAGACCCTGGTGCCAGGACTGGATACTCTGTCCCTCGTGGCACAGGTAGACATTGCAAAAAAACTGGCAGACTTGACCAGTTTCTCGATCAACGTGATCTCGGCCAAGGAAAACCTCGCTAACGTCAATGTGCTGACCAACCAGTTCCACAGCTTGATGACCGAGCGCCTGCCCAACTACGCCAAACTGAACACCCAGTTCATGGGCATGCAAAGCATGCTGGACGAGGCCTACAACCCGGCGCGGCAGCTGAAAATTGCCGATCAACTGGACAAGGCTCACGAGAGTTTCGCGCGCGCACAAACCGTTGATCCCAACGAGTACATCCGCAAGATTGGAGCACCCGCGCGCCTGCAGCTATTGCGCGAGTTCTCTCGACAGGGATTGACTCTGCGCGCGGCTACAGGGGCTGAAATTGCAGCCTTCAATCAGGCTCGCGACCAATCGCTGAACTTGCGTAGCCAATTGAAAGAAAGCTACAAACTTCGAAATCGGGAATTGATGCGCCAGTCCATCGGCTCTGCAACTCCGGGTAGTGAAGCACCGCATAACCAACGCATCGCTCAACTGAAAAATGCGCTGATTCCACTGGAAGAGAAACTCACCGATGCCTTGGCGGTCGGGGGTGATAGTGCAGCGAAAATTGGTACGGTGGTTGATGGGCTGGATCCGCAGTTGCGGATGGAGATGAGTAGAACAGTGCGCGATTTCAGGGCCACTGGGACTTTCAGCAAACCGCTATCTGGTGCCTTGAAATCGAAAGGTGATGGTATTGCATTTGCTCTGTTTGTCATTCAGGGACAGAAGTTTATTGATGGGTTGAATGCCTTTCTAAAAAAAGAGAATCGTTCCGCTACGGATGCTCTGGCTTTCACGGAGACGGTCATAGGCGTGACAGCTGCTGGTTTCGCAACCGTCCAAGGATTGTCGGTTACTATTTTTCAGGCACATATCGAACAGATGGAAAGTGCTGCTGGCAAACTAAATACAATGAGCCGCTTGGGACGCTGGAGCGGTATAGCAGGATTTTGGGCATTCGTAGCTGGAGGCCTGGCCGCGTCGCTCGATCTAGGAAAACACTCTTTGCAATGGGGTAAAGCTTTAGCTGAAGGTGACTACAAAGGATTGGCAGCAACGACGTTGCAAATAAGTGGCGACGCAACGTTGGTCGGAACCAATACATGGGCAGCCAAACACACAGGATCCATAGTCAAGAACATTATGAAGAATCCTACGGAGCTTCGTGCATTAGCATGGGCTGAAGCCAGCCCAAGGCTTTTGGCCATCGGTACACGCGCCAACCTGATTGGACTGATCGCCACAGCTCTGCAATTGGTGGGTGAAGGGCTCTTCAACTATTTCAATCTGGATGACTTGCAGAAGTGGATGGAGAGCTGTGCGTGGGGGAGAAAAACCAAGCAGCGGAATGCACAGGACGAATGGAGCGAGCTCGCGAAAGTTGTGCAGAAACCAACTTGCGAATTCATCAGAGATAACAAACTTACTTATCTAAAACTTCTACTACCTGGTGTAAGCACACAGGAAATGGATAGTCGGAAATTACAACTACAGGCATACCAGCAATATCGCGATCAACCTCGAACCAACGCCTATAGCCCTGGGCCATTTCCTTTGCGCTGGAAGGAGTGCACATCCGCCTGGGCTCCTCGTTTTATTGTCGCCAGTAAAGGCAAGGAAGCATTAATACTCCATTTGCCAATCAGTGACTCATTACAAACCACTGACTTTGCGTTGGCATTCAATATTGCTTACCAACTGGAAGCTGAACGCGACGTAATGCACCAAACCTGTTTTGTTCTGCGCAATCTGCACATCCTTAATGCCCATGGCGTACGAATCCCCACAAAAGGCACGTATAAAGTAGATTCTGTTGATACCTTACCGACCGGAACCGGTAAGACACCCTTCAGGTTATTCAAAAAAGAAGATTTGGCGACGGCAGATGCTTAGGAATTTATTTAGACGCAAAAAGAGCAATGAAAGGAAGGAATCAACCCCAGATATCAGAAACCAACGCCCACGCGCTGGAGAAATTCGTGTCAGCGGATTAAATGAGACACTATTTCTTTCGCCACTACCTGTTTACACCGGCCAGTCACAATCATCCCGTCGTAATTTTTCGGAGATGAACGAAACGTATCTGGAGCTAGGTGGTAGCAACTGGGGAATAGTTGAACAAGGAAAAATATTAGCCGCTGGAATTTGGCTGCCCATTTTCTTGGCGTTCATAATGCCAAGCCTTGTCATTATCTATGGAGTAATCGCTTATCCAGAAAACTTCAGCGATCCCTGGCAAGAACTCTTTATGTTTATGAAGGTTACGATTAGCGTTTCTCTCCTTTCCATACTGCCAATCGGCGCCTATGTCTACGGAATGTTTTCCAGCGTTTTCACCGCCGCAAAAACATACCCAGTGCGTTTCAACCGCCAGCGCCGCGAAGTCTGTTACGTCGACAGCAAAACCCATCGCGTGCTGATCGTGCCTTGGGAAAGCGTGGTTGCCTGGGTTGCAAACTCCCAAGGCGTCACCAGTTACGGCGCCACTCGCCAATACACCTTAGGCATGGGGCTGGAAGATGAAGAGCAGGACAAAGTGCAGTTTCTGCTGCTACCACAACCCAGCGATGCTCACTCCTTGGGCATGTGGGCATCCATTCGCAACTTCATGGAAGACGGTCAACTGGTCGATGTGCCGAACCCGATGCTCAAGGCACTCGGCCTGATCCCGACCGGGGATCGGCTCAAGCCCTATGAAGGACTGCACACCTTTGAAATCGAACGCGAAGATGCCCGTGCGATGGGGTCGCTGGACGAAGAAGGTGGCGAGGACCTGACTCCAGAACAACGGAGGGAATATGGATTCGCGGAGAAATCTCGGTGGCCATTGCGCCGCTGGTACATCGGGCGTGTGCTGACCTTCTGGAAAATGCCCTACATTCTCGCCGAATGGGCTCATCGCAAGGGCCGTCCCGTTCTGCCGGAACAGGTTCAAGCCTGGTCGCAGCCACTGCCGCCGGAGCAGTGGGCGAAACCCAGTGCGGCACTGATGAAAGCCAATCAATTGGTCAAAAGTGCCATGGACAAGAAAGGCGCGACCTTTGTCGAGGCTTGCAAGGCCGCAGGTTTGCACTGAAGAAAACCCGGCGAGCGGTGTTAGCCCCTCACCGGGGATTCATCAAGTCTTTCAGTTACACAACCGCCACCCTCACCTGCCTCTCCAACTCAACCTTCAACCCCGGCTCCAGCTTCAACTGCCGCGCCAGTTCATCCAGATAGCTCTTCTCCATGAAGTTCTCCTCATCCACCATCATCACGCTCGCCACGTACATCTCGGCGGCCATCTCCGGCGTGCTCGCCGCGCGGGCGACGTCGGTGGGGTCGAGGGGTTTGTTGAGTTCGGCGTGGAGCCAGTGCTTGAGTTCCTGATCGTTGTCGAGTTTGGTGAATTCGCCTTCGATCAGTTGGCGCTCACGGTCGTCGATGTGGCCGTCGGCCTTGGCGGCGGCGACCAGGGCTTTGAGGATGGCCTGGCTGTGTTGTTCGACTTGCGCCGGTGGCAGGCGATCGAGGGTTTGCGGTTCGCTTTGCGGGGCGGTGCCTTTCTGGGCGTTCCAGTTGCCGTAGGCTTTGTAGGCGATCACGCCCAGTGCGGCGAGGCCACCGTAGATGGCGACTTTACCGCCAACCTTGCGGGCCTTTTTACTGCCCAGCAACAGGCCCATGGCCCCGGCCGCCAGGGCACCGCCGCCTGCGCCTGACAGCAAACCGCCGAGTGCGCCATTACCGGAAGATCCGCCCAGCAAGCCGCCCAACCCACCGGCAGCCGGTTTGTTCTGCGCCCCGCCCGCCTTGTTCTGCAGCAGTTCCTGGCCGGATTTGAGGAGTTGATCGAGCAATCCACGGGTGTTCATGTTCCGTCTCCAAACAGGGGTTATCCGGATCAATAAGGCCCTCAGCCTAGTTCGAAAGTGCCCGTCACCTGGGTGCGAGTGTGCTTCCAGATGTTGCCTGGCCCACCGCAGCCCTTCGCGAAAATAGATATACACTCGAGGCAATCTATAAAAACCGCCCACCGGGTAATCCTTCCATGATGACCTTGCGTCAGATCCGCCATTTCATCGCCGTGGCCGAGACCGGCTCGATTTCTGCCGCCGCGCAAACCGCGTTCATTTCCCAATCGACCCTGACCCTGGCCATCCAGCAACTGGAGGAAGAAATCGGCGTCAGCCTGTTCAATCGCCACGCCAAGGGCATGACCCTTACCCATCAGGGGCACCAGTTCCTACGCCAGGCGCACCTGATTCTGGCGACAGTGGACAACGCCAAACGCAGTCTGCAACAAAGCACCGATCAGGTCGCCGGGCAGTTGATCGTCGGCGTGACCAGTCTGGTGGCCGGTTATTACCTGGCGGATTTGCTCACCCGATTCCAGCGCGCCTATCCCAACGTCGAGATCCGAGTGATGGAAGACGAGCGGCCATACATCGAGCATTTGCTGGTCAGCGGCGAGATCGATGTCGGTGTGCTGATCCTCTCCAACCTCGAAGACCGCCACGCCTTGCAGACCGAAGTGCTGACCCACTCGCCGCACCGTTTGTGGCTGCCGGCCCAGCATCCGTTGCTGGAGCACGACAGCATCAACCTCGCCGATGTCGCGCGGGAGCCGTTGATTCAACTGAACGTCGACGAGATGGATCGCAACGCCCAACGCCTGTGGCGCGGCGCCGGGCTGCAACCGAAGATCACCCTCAGAACCGCGTCCACGGAGGCGGTGCGAAGTCTGGTGGCGGCGGGATTGGGCGTTTCGATTCAACCGGACATGACCTACCGACCATGGTCACTGGAAGGCGACATCATCGAAGCGCGACCGATTGCGGACCTCAATCAGACCCTCGATGTCGGTCTGGCCTGGCGTCGTGGCACCGCCCGCCCCGCGCTGGTCGATCCGTTCCTGACCGTAGCTCGCGAACAGCCTCACGGCGGACGCAAGCCATCTATTTAATCGAATGCCACCTTCAGTATTTAGAATTTGTCGACCCCGGAGCCGCGCACTAGTCTTGCTGCATCTATAAGACGGTCGGCTCCCGGAACAGGGAGCAACATGGCCATACAAGAAAAGAGATCACGGAAAATGGCTGGCGCGCAGACCCACATGCACACCGCGTTGCTGATCGACGGCGAATTGGTCGCCGGCGAGGGTTTTGTCGAACCGATTCTCAACCCGGCCACCGGCGAAGTCCTGACCCAGATCGCCGAAGCCAGCACCGAGCAAGTCGAAGCCGCCATCCTCGCCGCCCACCGCGCCTTTGCCGAGTGGTCGCGCACCACCCCGCAACAACGCTCGAATTTCCTGCTGGAAATCGCCAACGCCGTCGAAAAACACGCCGACCACCTCGCCCGCCTCGAAGCCCTGAACTGCGGCAAGCCGCTGCATCTGGCGCGGCAGGACGATTTGACCGCCACCGTCGATGTGTTTCGCTTCTTCGCCGGCGCCGTGCGCTGCCAGACCGGCCAACTCAGCGGCGAATACGTGCCGGGCTACACCAGCATGGTGCGCCGCGACCCGATTGGCGTGGTCGCGTCGATTGCGCCGTGGAACTACCCGATCATGATGGCCGCGTGGAAGATCGCTCCGGCCCTCGCCGCCGGCAATACGCTGGTGTTCAAGCCGTCCGAACACACGCCGTTGTCGATTCTGGCTCTGGCACCAGCGCTGGCCGAAATCCTGCCACGCGGGGTGATCAATATTGTCTGCGGTGGCGGCGAAGGCGTCGGCAGCCACCTGGTTGGCCATCCGAAAGTGCGCATGGTGTCGCTGACCGGCGATATCGTCACCGGCCAGAAAATCCTCCAGGCCGCCGCCAAAACCCTGAAACGCACGCACCTCGAGCTCGGCGGCAAGGCCCCGGTGATCGTCTGCAACGATGCCGATCTCAAAGCCGTGGTCGAAGGCGTGCGCACTTATGGCTATTACAACGCAGGTCAGGACTGCACGGCGGCTTGTCGGATCTACGCCCAGGCCGGGATTCACGACAAATTGGTCGCCGAACTCGGCGCGGCGGTCAGCAGCCTGCGCTTCGCCGGCAAGCGTGATGCCGACAATGAAATCGGGCCGCTGATCAGCACCCGCCAGCGCGACCGGGTGGCCAGTTTTGTCGAGCGCGCCCTCGGTCAGCCGCACATCGAACGAGTGACCGGCGCAGCGGTGCATTCCGGCGCTGGCTTCTTCTATCAGCCGACGCTGCTGGCCGGTTGCAAGCAGAGCGATGAAATCGTCCAGCGCGAAGTGTTCGGCCCGGTAGTGACCGTGACCCGCTTCGACGAACTGGCGCAAGCGGTGGACTGGGCCAACGACTCGGAATACGGCCTCGCCTCGTCGGTGTGGACTCAGAACCTGGACAAGGCGATGCAGGTCGCCGCACGCCTGCAGTACGGCTGCACTTGGATCAACAGCCATTTCATGCTGGTCAGCGAAATGCCCCACGGCGGGCTGAAACGCTCCGGTTACGGCAAAGACTTATCCAGCGATTCGCTACAGGACTACAGCGTGGTGCGGCACATCATGGCCCGCCACGGCCAGCATCTCTGACTACGCTAATAACAAGCCGCTGACGGCATGCTCCACCGCGTTCACAACTGCCCCGACCATAATTTAAAGAAGAGGGTTCACCATGTTCGTGCACAAGACCGCACTGCTCAGTGCAATCACCACGGCCCTGCTGGCCAGCGCCAGCCTGCAGGCCGCCGAGCCGCTGAAAGCCGTCGGCGCCGGCGAAGGCCAGCTGGATATCGTCGCCTGGCCCGGCTATATCGAACGCGGTGAAAGCGACAAGGCCTACGACTGGGTGACCGGTTTCGAGAAGGAAACCGGCTGCAAGGTCAATGTGAAAACCGCCGCCACCTCCGACGAAATGGTCAGCCTGATGGCCAAGGGCGGTTACGACCTGGTGACCGCGTCGGGCGATGCCTCGCTGCGGTTGATCGTCGGCAAGCGTGTACAGCCGATCAACACCGCGTTGATCCCGAACTGGAAATCCCTCGACCCACGCCTGAAAGACGCGCCGTGGTACGTGGTCAACAAACAGACCTACGGCACCCCGTACCAGTGGGGCCCGAACGTGTTGATGTACAACACCAACGTGTTCAAGACCGCCCCGACCAGCTGGAACGTGGTGTTCGAGGAACAGAACCTGCCGGACGGCAAGCCGAACAAGGGTCGCGTGCAAGCCTACGACGGTCCGATCTACATCGCCGACGCGGCGCTCTATCTGAAATCCACCAAGCCTGAGCTGGGGATCAAGGATCCGTATCAACTCACCGAAGATCAGTACAAGGCTGTGCTGGAACTGTTGCGCGCCCAGCAGAAGCTGATCCACCGCTACTGGCACGACACCACGGTGCAGATGAGCGACTTCAAGAACGAAGGCGTGGTCGCATCCAGCGCCTGGCCGTATCAGGTCAACGGGCTGATCAACGACAAACAGCCGATCGCTTCGACCGTGCCGAAAGAAGGCGCCACCGGTTGGGCCGACACCACCATGCTGCACGCCGAGGCCAAGCACCCGAACTGCGCGTACAAGTGGATGGACTGGTCGCTGCAGCCGAAAGTCCAGGGTGATGTGGCGGCGTGGTTCGGTTCGTTGCCGGCGGTTCCGGCGGCGTGTCAGGGCAGTGAGTTGCTGGGTGCCGAGGGTTGCAAGACCAACGGATTTGATCAGTTCGACAAGATCGCTTTCTGGAAAACACCGCAGGCCGAGGGTGGGAAGTTTGTGCCGTATAGCCGGTGGACGCAGGACTACATTGCGATTATGGGCGGTCGCTGATCTCGGCTTCACCTCGGTCGAGCTCCCTTTCCCCTCTCCCCCTTGGGGGCGGTCCGACGTTTCGGGAGGGCTGGGCGGGCGGCGTGCCGATGAGGGGGTGATTTTTGACTTTGCTTTTGAAATTGGAGCAATGGCTGAAATAGCTGCCCTCACCCCCCGCCCTCTCCCGGAGGGAGAGGGAGCCTAAAGCGGACCGCGTCAGACCTACCCAAAAGTGGTGAGCCAACACGGGCATACACCGCCAAACGATCCAGTTTTTTCAGAAGTCCAGGCAGGGCCGCTGCGACGGCCCTCGTCTTTTCGGAGCACCGCACCATGACGCTTGCAGTCCAGTTCACCAACGTTTCCCGGCAGTTCGGCGAAGTGAAAGCCGTTGACCGGGTTTCCATCGATATCCAGGACGGCGAGTTCTTTTCCATGCTCGGCCCTTCCGGTTCGGGCAAGACCACGTGCCTGCGCCTGATCGCCGGGTTCGAACAACCGAGTGCTGGCTCGATCCGCATTCACGGCGCCGAAGCCGCCGGTCTGCCGCCCTATCAACGCGACGTCAACACGGTATTTCAGGATTACGCGCTGTTCCCGCACATGAACGTGCTGGACAACGTCGCCTACGGCCTGAAGGTGAAAGGCGTAAGCAAAACCGAGCGCCACAAACGCGCCGAAGAAGCGTTGGACATGGTCGCCCTCGGCGGCTACGGCGCCCGCAAACCGGTGCAGTTGTCCGGCGGTCAGCGCCAGCGTGTCGCCCTCGCCCGCGCCTTGGTCAATCGTCCGCGAGTGCTGTTGCTCGACGAGCCGTTGGGCGCCCTAGACCTGAAGCTGCGCGAACAGATGCAGAGCGAACTGAAGAAGCTGCAACGCCAGCTCGGCATCACCTTCATCTTCGTCACTCACGACCAGACTGAAGCGCTGTCGATGTCCGACCGCGTGGCCGTGTTCAACAAGGGTCGCATCGAGCAGGTCGACACGCCGCGCAATCTGTACATGAAACCCACCACCACCTTCGTCGCCGAATTCGTCGGCACTTCGAACGTGATTCGCGGTGATCTGGCGCGCCAGCTCAGCGGCCATCCGCAGCCGTTTTCGATCCGCCCGGAACACGTGCGTTTCGCCGAAGGCCCGCTGGCCAGCCATGAAATCGAAGTCAGCGGTCTGCTCCATGACATCCAGTATCAGGGCAGCGCCACACGCTACGAAATGAAGCTGGAAAACGGCCAGACCCTGAGTATCAGCCAGGCCAACAATCAGTGGATCGACAGCAGCGCGCAGCACCAGACCGGTCAGCGCATCAGTGCACGCTGGGCGCGGGAAGCGATGATTCCGCTGCACGACACCGTTGCGAGCGGGGTGTGACATGACCGCCCTCGCCCTCCCTCAATCGGCGCCGTTGCGCAGGTTTTCCAACCTGCTCTATCGCAAGCCGAACCTGTACCTGTCGATGCTGCTGGTGCCGCCGCTGCTGTGGTTCGGCGCGATCTATCTGGGCTCGCTGCTGGTGCTGTTGTGGCAAGGTTTCTACACCTTCGACGACTTCACCATGGCGGTCACGCCTGACCTGACTCTGGCCAATTTCGCCGCACTGTTTCAGCCGTCGAACTTCGACATCATTCTGCGCACCCTGAGCATGGCGGTCGTGGTGTCGATCGCCAGCGCCATCGTCGCGTTCCCGATTGCCTACTACATGGCGCGCTACACCACCGGCAAGACCAAGGCGTTTTTCTACATCGCGGTGATGATGCCGATGTGGGCCAGCTACATCGTCAAGGCCTACGCCTGGACGCTGCTGCTGGCCAAGGGCGGCGTGGCGCAGTGGTTCGTTCAGCACCTGGGGCTGGAGCCGGTTCTGCAGTTCATTCTGGGGATTCCCGGGGTCGGCGGCAGCACCTTGTCGACCTCGCATCTGGGGCGGTTCATGGTGTTCGTCTACATCTGGCTGCCGTTCATGATCCTGCCGATCCAGGCCTCGCTGGAACGCCTGCCGCCGTCGTTGCTGCAAGCCTCCGCCGACCTCGGGGCCAAGCCGCGCCAGACCTTCATGCAGGTGATTCTGCCGCTGTCGGTGCCGGGGATCGCGGCCGGTTCGATCTTCACGTTCTCGCTGACGTTGGGCGACTTCATCGTGCCGCAGCTGGTGGGCCCGCCGGGCTACTTCGTCGGCAGCATGGTCTACGCGCAGCAAGGCGCGATCGGCAACATGCCAATGGCTGCGGCGTTCACGCTGGTGCCGATTGTGTTGATCGCTATCTACCTGTCCATCGTCAAACGACTGGGGGCCTTCGATGCACTCTGAAAAAGCATCCATAGGGCTGAAAATCGCAGCCTGGGGCGGGTTGGTGTTCCTGCACTTCCCGATCCTGATCATCTTCCTCTACGCCTTCAACACCGAAGACGCGGCGTTCAGCTTTCCACCCAAAGGCTTCACGCTGCACTGGTTCAGCGTGGCGTTTTCCCGGCCGGACGTGCTGGAAGCGATCAAGCTGTCGTTGCAGATCGCGGCCATCGCCACGCTGATTGCGATGGTGCTCGGCACCCTTGCTTCAGCGGCGCTGTACCGCCGGGACTTCTTCGGCAAACAGGGCATTTCGCTGATGCTGATCCTGCCGATTGCACTGCCGGGGATCATCACCGGGATCGCGCTGCTGGCGACCTTCAAGACGCTGGGGATCGAGCCGGGGATGTTCACCATCATCGTCGGCCACGCGACCTTCTGTGTGGTGATCGTCTACAACAACGTCATCGCCCGTTTGCGCCGCACTTCGCACAGTCTGATCGAGGCGTCGATGGATCTCGGCGCCGACGGTTGGCAGACCTTCCGCTACATCATCCTGCCGAACCTCGGCTCGGCGTTGCTCGCCGGCGGCATGCTCGCGTTTGCGCTGTCGTTCGATGAAATCATCGTCACCACCTTCACCGCCGGCCATGAACGCACCTTGCCGTTGTGGTTGCTCAACCAGTTGAGCCGCCCACGGGACGTGCCGGTGACCAACGTCGTGGCGATGCTCGTGATGATGGTGACCATGCTGCCGATCCTCGGCGCCTACTACCTGACCCGGGGTGGCGAGAGCGTGGCCGGCAGCGGCGGCAAATGATTTCCCTGACCTTTCCCACCCTGAATTTGCAGTAGAAAGAGGACAACAACATGCAAACCAAACTCTTGATCAACGGACAACTGGTCAACGGCGAAGGCCCGGCGCAACCGGTGCTCAACCCGGCGCGCGGCGAAGTGCTGGTGGAAATCAACGAAGCCACTGAGGCACAGGTCGATGCCGCCGTGCGCGCCGCCGACAGTGCTTTCGCCGAATGGTCGCAGACCACGCCGAAAGACCGTTCGCTGCTGCTGCTCAAACTCGCCGACGCCATCGAAGCCCACGGCGAAGAACTGGCGAAACTGGAATCGGACAACTGCGGCAAACCTTACAGCGCCGCGTTGAATGACGAGATTCCGGCGATTGCCGACGTGTTCCGTTTCTTCGCCGGCGCCAGCCGTTGCATGAGCGGTTCGGCCGGCGGCGAATACCTGCCCGGCCACACCTCGATGATCCGCCGCGACCCGGTGGGCGTGATCGCGTCCATCGCGCCGTGGAACTACCCGCTGATGATGGTCGCCTGGAAAATCGCCCCGGCGCTTGCCGCCGGTAATACCGTGGTGCTCAAGCCGTCGGAGCAAACCCCGCTGACCGCGTTGCGTCTGGCCGAACTGGCGTCGGATATTTTCCCGGCCGGCGTACTCAATCTGGTGTTCGGGCGTGGGCCGAGCGTGGGCAGCCCGCTGGTGACCCATCCGAAAGTACGCATGGTGTCGCTGACCGGCTCCATCGCCACCGGTTCGAACATCATTTCCGGCACCGCCGAAAGCGTCAAACGCATGCACATGGAACTGGGCGGCAAGGCCCCGGTGATCATCTTCGACGACGCCGACATTGACGCAGCGGTCGAAGGCATTCGTACCTTCGGTTTCTACAACGCCGGCCAGGACTGCACTGCCGCGTGCCGGATCTACGCGCAGCAAGGCATCTACGACAAGTTCGTCGAGAAGCTCGGCGCGGCGGTCAGCAGCATCAAGTACGGCTTGCAGGATGATCCGTCTACCGAACTGGGGCCGCTGATCACCGCCCAGCATCGCGACCGCGTGGCCGGGTTTGTCGAGCGCGCTGTCGCGCAATCGCACATCCGCTTGATCACGGGTGGCAAGGCTGTCGAAGGCAACGGTTTCTTCTTCGAACCAACCGTTCTGGCCGACGCCCAGCAGGACGACGAAATCGTCCGTCGCGAAGTGTTCGGGCCGGTGGTGTCGGTGACCAAATTCACTGATGAAGCCCAGGCGCTGGAATGGGCCAACGATTCGGACTACGGCCTGGCGTCCTCGGTGTGGACAGCAGATGTAGGACGCGCCCATCGCCTGTCCGCACGGTTGCAGTACGGCTGCACCTGGGTGAATACGCACTTCATGCTCGTCAGCGAAATGCCCCACGGCGGTCAGAAACTGTCCGGCTACGGCAAGGACATGTCCATGTACGGACTGGAGGACTACACCACGGTTCGGCATGTGATGTTCAAGCACTAAAAGCATCCCCCCGGCTTCAAGGCAGAAACCGGTCATCCGCATCACCAGGCATTCAAAACAATAACTACCGATCCGGGCGGCGCTCACCAAGCCCCGCCACGGTTTCGGCCATCCGAAATCTGCCGATTTCACGGAGCAAACACACATGAGTGCATCACCCGATCTCTCAGCCGCCGTTGCCGACAGCGATGCCGAACAACTGCGCCAACTGGGCTACACCTCCAACTTCAACCGCAGCATGAGCCTGTGGGAAAACTTCGCGCTGGGCTTCACGTATCTGTCACCGGTCGTAGGGGTTTATACCCTGTTCGGCCTGTGCCTCGCCGCTGGCGGGCCACCGATGTTCTGGGCCTATTTGCTGGTGGGCTGCGGGCAACTGCTGGTGTGCCTGATCTTCGGCGAAGTGGTTTCGCAGTTCCCGATTTCCGGCGGCGTCTACCCTTGGGCACGGCGGTTGGTGGGCAAGAAATGGGCGTGGATGGTCGGCTGGATCTACTCCATCGCCCTGTGCGTGACCATCGCCGCCGTTGCGGTCGGCGCCGGCCCGTACCTCGCGGCCATGCTGGGCTTTGAGCCGAGCAACAACACCAACATCGTCATCGCCCTGGTGCTGACGCTGTTCGCCACACTGGTAAACCTCAGCGGCACCAAAGTGCTGGCGCGGATCGCCATGTTCGGCTTCCTTTGCGAACTGGTGGGCGCGGTGATCGTCGGCGTGTATCTGCTGATTTTCGAGCGTCATCAGCCGATCAGCGTGCTGTTCAACACTTTCGACATTAGCGTCGACGGCTCCTATCTGCCGGCATTCCTCACTGCGTCGCTGGCGGGGATGTTCCTCTACTACGGCTTCGAAGCCTGCGGCGACGTGGCCGAAGAAACCCCGAACCCGAGCAAGAAAATCCCGGTGGCCATGCGCATGACCATCTACATCGGCGGCATCGCAGCGATGTTCGCTTGCCTGGCGCTGATCCTCGCCGTGCCGGACATGCAAGCGGTGACCAACGGCACCGACAAGGACCCGGTCACCACCATCCTCAACAACGCCTTCGGTCCGGTCGGTTCGAAAGTGGTGATGGGCGTGGTGATGATTTCCTTCATCTCTTGCGTCATCAGCCTGCAAGCGGCGGCGAGTCGTCTGCTGTATTCCTACGCTCGCGATGAAATGGTCATCGGCAGCCGACTGCTGAAAAAGATTTCTCCTACGACCCAGGTGCCGGTTGCTGCGCTGTTCGTGTCCGGCGTCCTGCCCGGCCTGATCATCGCCCTCGGCTTCTTCCTGCAAGACGCCGTAGCCACCATCGTCAGCTTCGCCGCCATCGGCATCTACCTCGCGTTCCAGATGATCGTGCTGGCCGCCCTGTACGCCCGCAACAAAGGCTGGAAACCGAGCGGCAAATTCACCCTCGGCGCCTGGGGCTGGCCGGTGAACATCGGCGCGCTGGTCTACGGCGTCGGCGCAATCATCAACATGGCCTGGCCACGCACGCCGGATGCCGCGTGGTACATCAACTATGCGATGGTGCTGAGCACGGTGATCGTGATTGGTCTGGGGCTGGTTTATATGTGGATTGGCAAGCCGTATGACCATGGGAAGGCGCCGGCTGGGGATGCTTGGAAGGTGAGTCGCTAAGAAAAACAGCCCCGGACTTATCACAATTTCGGGGCTGATTTCTTTCAGCGTCAGTTGCTCGTTTCCTACGGACCGAACCCTCAGCATTCAGTCCCCTTTCCTACGAGTGGCGTCGGCAGAGTAGACTTGGCGCCGCTAGCGCCTGACCGATAGGCTTTATCCCGTCGCTGCCCAATCAGCGGCCCGGGGTCGAAGCCGGAAATCTGTCAAAACGGTGCTTGCGTGCCCCCATTGAACTGCGGCTGCTTTGCAACTTCAGTTCTGCGTTATGGCGGGCCTTGTGGCGCGGGCCTTCCGCCTTTTCCGTTTCGACAGGAAGTAACCCGACTTCGAACGCCACTCGGTTCGCCACCCAACTTTTCGAAGAGTTGGTGGCGACTTTCCTACTCGAAACGGAAGTCATCTCATGCCAGCAGCTACTCACAGTCCAAATACTGAATATTTCACTCCCACCGTCTTCACCCGCCACAACCGCTTCCTCCACGCTCTCTTGCTTGATCACCAGGCCTGGTTCTGCGCTCAGGATCTCGGCCGCATGATGGGCCATCCCTTGAACTCACGCGTCACGCTCAAACTCGACCCCGACCAACGCCGCATCGTCCGGCTGCACAAGTACGGCAAAGTTGTCGAAACGCCGATGGTCAGCGAATCCGGCATGTACGCGCTGCTGGTTCACCATTTCATCCCGGAAAACCGCAACCTGCGGCAATGGCTGAGCAATGAGGTGATTCCCATCCTGCGGGAAACCAGCTCAACAGCAGCGGAAAACTGCCCGAGCCTGAGCTCCGTGCATTGGGCTGGCGTCACCGTGCCGCTGCTGCACTGGCAACAACAGGCTTGGGTGAAATGGCGGGACATGCCTGAGTTGATGCTGGCACAGCGTCCCCGGTAAACCTCAAGAATGAAAAAGGGGCGGACTTCACAGTCCGCCCCTTTGGTTTCTCACTTCAAAACCGCGAAACACTCCTCATCGCATCCACCAGATACCGCATCGCAATCCGGTCGCTCTCCGACAACTCCCGGTAACGCTCCACCAGTTTCAGTTCATCCGGACTGAGCCGGCGTCTTCGCCGGACGTTGGCGAGGCAGGGAAAGATGCCCAACATTTCGGTGATGCCTTGTCCTTTTGCCATGGACGTTGTCCTTTTCCAGTACGTCAGAATTTTTCCAAAACCGCATCGCCCTGCTCCTTTAAGCAGCGATTTGAGCCCTGCCGGTCGGATGGGTCGTGACCGGCGATGCCCATAGAATAGAAATTAAATCGGCGCTGAAAAGCGGTTTTTAGAGTAATTAGTCGAAAAAAGCAGATATGCCCTGTAAATCAGAAAAGGCTGTGGGATAAGTAACCGTAACGTCTTGTTTCATTGAGACGCTGTCGCCGTGTAATCAAGGAATTTTGCAAAATCAGCGAACGGATTAAGCTAGCGCGCATCTGTTACTAGTCCGTAGCGTTTGGCCGAAGGCTTGTCCGAACCGTAATTTCTGATCCAGTACGTGCCAGGAACGGCGCGGGATTGTCCACGACAGGTTGTATCTATGCACCGCAGGAATTTGCTCAAAGCGTCCATGGCCATTGCGGCTTATACCGGCCTATCGGCCACGGGCCTGCTGGCCTCCCGCGCCTGGGCCGCCTCTGGCGGTGCCGCCGACGGTGAAGCCCAAGCCTTCGACTTCGAAACGCTGAAGCGCCAGGCCAAGCAACTGGCCGGCAGCGCCTATCAGGACACCAAACAGGTGCTGCCGCCGACCCTGGCAACCATGACCCCGCAGAACTTCAACGCGATCCGTTACGACGGCGAGCATTCGCTGTGGAAGGAGAACAAGGGTCAGCTCGATGTGCAGTTCTTCCACGTCGGCATGGGTTTCCGCCAGCCGGTGCGCATGTACAGCGTCGATCCGAAGACCCGTACGGCCCGCGAGGTGCATTTTCGCCCTCAGCTGTTCAACTATGAGAACACCTCGGTCGACACCCAGCAGCTCAAGGGCGACCTGGGTTTCGCCGGCTTCAAGCTGTTCAAGGCACCGGAACTGGATCGCCATGACGTGGTGTCGTTCCTCGGCGCCAGCTACTTCCGCGCGGTGGATGCCACTGGCCAATATGGCCTCTCCGCCCGTGGCCTGGCCGTCGACACCTACGCCAAGAAACGCGAAGAATTCCCGGACTTCACCAAGTTCTGGTTCGAGACCCCGGATCAGAACGCGACCCGCTTTGTGGTCTACGCCCTGCTCGACTCGCCAAGCGCGACCGGTGCTTATCGTTTCGACATCGACTGCCAGGCCGAACGTGTGGTGATGGAAGTCGACGCCCACATCAATGCCCGCACCGCTATCGAACAACTGGGTATCGCGCCAATGACCAGCATGTTCAGCTGCGGCACCCACGAGCGCCGGATGTGCGACACCATCCACCCGCAAATCCATGACTCGGATCGTCTGGCGATGTGGCGCGGCAACGGCGAGTGGATCTGCCGCCCGCTGAACAACCCGGCGACCCTGCAATTCAATGCCTTCGCCGACACCGATCCGAAAGGTTTCGGTCTGGTGCAGACCGACCACGAATTCGCCAACTATCAGGACACCGTCGACTGGTACAGCAAGCGCCCGAGCCTGTGGGTGGAACCTACAACCGCGTGGGGCGAAGGCTCCATCGATCTGCTGGAAATTCCTACAACCGGCGAGACCCTCGACAACATCGTCGCGTTCTGGACGCCGAAAAAACCAGTGGCTGCCGGCGACTCGCTGAACTACGGCTACAAGCTCTACTGGAGCGCCCTGCCGCCGGTCGGCACGCCGCTGGCGCGGGTGCATGCGACCCGTTCGGGCATGGGTGGATTCGTCGAAGGCTGGGCACCGGGCGAGCATTATCCGCCGGTCTGGGCACGTCGTTTCGCCGTGGACTTTACGGGTGGCGGCCTGGATCGCCTGCCGCAGGGCACCGGGATCGAACCGGTGGTGACTTGCTCCAACGGCAAGGTGCAGGACTTCAGCGTGCTGGTGCTGGATGACATCAAGGGTTACCGGATCCTGTTCGACTGGTACCCGACCAACGACAGCGTGGAGCCGGTGGAGCTGCGCCTGTTCATCCGCACCAACGACCGCACGTTGAGCGAGACCTGGCTGTACCAGTACTTCCCGCCGGCGCCGGACAAGCGCAAGTATCCTTGATGCGTTGAGCCGTCAGGCCATCGGGCAGTACAAGTGAATATCGTGGGGTTCCAGATCAAACAACTCGGGATCCGGTTGTGCCAGCAACCGGCAACCCTGGCGCTGGTAGAAC
The DNA here is from genome assembly GCF_046097675.1 of Pseudomonas sp. UV AK001. Taxonomy (NCBI): domain Bacteria; kingdom Pseudomonadati; phylum Pseudomonadota; class Gammaproteobacteria; order Pseudomonadales; family Pseudomonadaceae; genus Pseudomonas; species Pseudomonas sp. UV AK001. The sequence goes on along the minus strand of NZ_JBJUVZ010000006.1, from coordinate 378,308 downwards.
TCCACGGTATTGCGCGATTCGGTCGCCGAGACGTACAACGCCTCGGCGCCGACCTCTCGGCCATGGGCGCAGGCCATCGCAAACAATCGCCCACCCAGTCCCTGCCCACGCCAGGCAAGGCTGATGTGCAGAAACTTCAACTGCCGCATCTTCAGGCCCTGATTGTGAATAACCCGGTTATCCACAACCACCGCCGCCACCAGTACATCTCCATCGAAAAGTCCGTGTAGCCACCCGCCGCTGCGCCAGCATTTTTCCAGTACGCGCGCATTCTCCTCCGCCTCACCTTCGGGCCATCCGCGCATGTCGAAACGCGCCGGATAAAGAATCAGCTCACCGTTTTCCACGCGATAGCACTCTTCGACCAACTCACTGCGGTCGATCAACGCAAGCAGCGGCAAGTCCGATTCAGTCAGCTCTCGTTCGATCAACATTGCGATCCATTCCTTCGCGATTCCAAACGACAGGCAAGAAAAAACCCGCCGGTTCAATGGCGGGTTTTATAGGCTTTGCGACCGGTCGGAATCAATCCCGCAAATCAGACTCGTGAATCGGCTGATCCCGGTGGGTCGCGCGTTGATATTGCGCCGGCCACACCGCTTTGCGTCCGCCCAGATCATCATCGGCGTGCAATGGCCAGTAAGGGTCACGCAGCAGCTCGCGGGCGAGGAAGATGATGTCGGCCTGACAGGTTCGCAGGATGTGCTCGGCCTGGGCCGGTTCGGTAATCATTCCCACTGTGCCGGTGGCGATACCTGACTCCTTGCGCACCCGTTCGGCGAAGCGCGTCTGATAACCCGGTCCCACGGGGATTTCGGCGTTGACCGCCGTGCCGCCCGATGACACATCGATCAGGTCAGCCCCCAAGGCTTTCAGGCGTCTCGCCAGCTCCACGGTTTCATCCGGATTCCAGCCGTCCTCGACCCAATCAGTGGCCGACAAACGAACAAACACCGGCAGTTCTTCCGGCCACACAGCGCGTACCGCCTCGGTCACTTGCAGCACCAGACGAATGCGGTTTTCGAACGAGCCGCCGTACTGGTCACGCCGCTGATTACTCAGCGGTGAAAGAAACTGGTGCAGCAGATAACCGTGCGCCGCATGCACCTCGACCACACTGAAACCGGCGGTCAGCGCGCGTCTGGCTGCTGCCACGAAGTCCTGAATGACTTGGGCGATCTGCCCTTCATCCAGCTGTTTCGGTTGGGTGTGTTGCGGGTCGAAGGCAATTGGCGAAGGCCCGACCGGCGTCCAGCCGCCGTCATCCGGCTTGACGCTGCCGTGCTTGCCGATCCACGGCCGATGGGTGCTGGCCTTGCGCCCGGCGTGGGCCAGTTGAATGCCGGCCACTGCGCCCTGCGCGTTGATGAATCGGGTGATGCGTTGCAGCGGTGCGATCTGTTCGTCGTTCCAAAGGCCCAGATCTTCGGCGGTGATCCGCCCGTCGGCCGTGATCGCCGTGGCTTCGGTAAATACCAGGCCCGCGCCCCCCACGGCCCGGCTGCCGAGGTGCACCAGATGCCAGTCGTTGGCCAGGCCATCGACGCTCGAGTACTGGCACATGGGCGACACGGCGATGCGGTTGGACAGGGTCAGTTGGCGAAGGGTAAAGGGTTCAAGCAGCAGACTCATGGGGCACCTCTCAAATCAGTGGGCAGGCTCCAGGGTTCTGTTTGAAAAGTCGACGAGTGACAGGAAAAAGGTGCAGCACCCGCCCCCGCGGGCAAAAAATTCGACAAGACGTCACAAGGCCAATCAAGCAGTGCTTAGAGCCTAGTCGACATCCGGGGATGAGGGAGGGTTCAGAGTGATTCAGTGTGTGAACGTCCCCCTTCGTCGGAACGCCGCCCGGAGCAAGCTCGCTCCCACAGGTACGGTGTTGTCCTGGTGGGAGCGAGCTTGCTCGCGAAGGGGTCAACGCGGTTCGATGTGGGCAATCATCAGCTGCACGGTTTCATTGCCACGAAACTCGTTGAGATCGAGCTTGTAGGCCAGTTCGACCCATTTGATCGTCGGGTTCGGCCAGATATCGCGATCGATCCCGAAGGCGATGCCATCCAGCTTCACCGAACCACATTCGGTTTTCAGCACAACTTTCAGGTGTCGCTCGCCGACCACCCGCTGCTCGACCAACTGGAACACGCCGTGAAACAGCGGCTCCGGGAAGTGCTGGCCCCACGGTCCGGCGTGACGCAGGGCGCGGGCCAGTTCCAGATGAAACTCCTCGACTGCCAGCGTGCCGTCCGACAGCAAACGCCCGGTCAGATCCTCTTCGCGAAGTTGCCTACGCACCTCGGCGTCAAATGCCTCGGCAAACAACGGAAAATTCTCCTGCGGCAAGGTCAGACCGGCCGCCATTGCGTGGCCGCCGTACTTGGCGATCAGATCCGGATGCTGCGCCGCGACCACGCTCAGCGCATCACGGATATGGAAACCCTGAACCGAGCGCCCAGAGCCCTTGAGCAAGCCGTCACCGGCATCGGCAAAAGCGATGGTCGGGCGGAAATACCGCTCTTTCATCCGCGAAGCCAGAATACCGATCACACCCTGGTGCCATTCCGGATCGAACAGGCACAACCCGAACGGCATCGACTCGACCGGCAAGTCCTTGAGCTGGGCCAGCGCTTCGCGCTGCATGCCCTGCTCGATGGATTTGCGATCCTGGTTCATGCCGTCCAGTTGCGCGGCCATTTCACGGGCCAGCGCAGCGTCGTGGGTCAGCAGGCATTCGATGCCGAGGCTCATGTCATCCAGACGCCCCGCCGCGTTCAAGCGCGGGCCGACGATGAAACCGAGGTCGGTAGACGTAATGCGCGAAGCTTCACGCTTGGCCACTTCAAGGATCGCCTTGATCCCCGGCCGCGCACGTCCGGCGCGAATTCGTTCCAGCCCCTGGTGCACCAGAATCCGGTTGTTGGCATCCAGCGGCACCACGTCGGCAACGCTGCCCAGCGCCACCAGATCCAGCAGCTCGCCGATATTCGGTTGTGGTTTGCTCTCGTACCAGCCGAGGCTGCGCAGGCGGGCGCGCAGGGCCATCAATACATAGAAAATCACCCCGACACCGGCCAGTGCCTTGCTCGGGAATTCGCAGCCAGGCTGGTTCGGGTTGACCAGGGCATCGGCTTGCGGCAGCTCATCGCCGGGCAAGTGGTGGTCGGTGATCAAGACCTTCAGGCCGTGACGTTTCGCGGCCGCCACACCTTCGACGCTGGAAATACCGTTGTCGACGGTGATCAACAGTTGCGGCTCGCGGGTCATCGCGACTTCGACGATTTCCGGGGTCAGGCCGTAGCCGTATTCGAAGCGGTTCGGCACCAGATAATCGACGTGCGCCGCGCCCAGCAGACGCAAACCGAGCACGCCCACGGTGCTGGCCGTCGCGCCGTCGGCGTCGAAGTCGCCAACGATCAGAATCCGTTGGCGCTGCTCCAGCGCCGTCACCAGCAGGTCCACCGCCGCATCGATCCCCTTGAGCTGCTGGAACGGAATCAACCGCGCCAGGCTCTTGTCCAGCTCCGCCTCGGACTGCACGCCCCGCGCCGCGTACAGGCGGGTCAGCAGGGGTGGCAGTTCACCAAGAAACGGCAGAGTGGCGGGCAACGGGCGAGGATCGATACGCATAGGGTGACAGAAGCTTCTCTTGAATACGTGGGATTTTTCGGGAGTAACGCGGACTTAGCCGCGCTCGCCTTGCAGCCAGGTGAGCTGGACTTCGTGCTGGCCGCGATCATCGGTGACGAAGATCGTGCCTTCGCTGATCATCACGTCCCACTTGATGACGCGGGGCATGTCCTGGGCCAGGGTTTCCAGCACTTCCTGCGGGACAGCAGCAATGTTGACGTTCTTCAGGTTCTTGATCGCCGGAATCACCTTGCCTTCCCAGACGCGCAGGCTGCCGTAGGCCAGCAGGCTGGTGCGCTCGGTGCGACGGGAGCACCAGGTCAGGCGATCAGCGTCCGGCTGGCCGACTTCGATCCAGTGCAGGACACGGTCATCCAGGCTTTTTTCCCACAGCGCAGGTTCATCCACGTCCGACAGACCACGACCGAACGACAGTTGCTCGTTGTACCAGAGCGCGTAGGCCAGCAGGCGCACGGTCATGCGCTCTTCGGTTTCCGAAGGGTGGCGGGCGATGGTCTGCTTCACGTTCTCGTAGACGCTGCGGTCAAGATCGGTGAGGTTCAGTTCGAATTTGTAGGTAGTGGACGGCTGGGCCATGAACGGGCTTCTTGATACGAGGAAAGTCGGCAAGTCTAACCGATGCTGTAGGCAATCCACGAATTGATGGCGATCAACCTTGCGCGACTGACAGCCGGCTATGTTAAAACGCTGTATCTGCTCAGCCTTGTCCTACAGGATTTCGCATGCCGTTCGCCAACAAACCGCTCAGCGGTCTGAAAGTCATTGAATTGGGTACCTTGATTGCCGGGCCGTTTGCCTCGCGCATCTGCGGCGAATTCGGCGCCGAAGTGATCAAGATCGAATCGCCGGACGGCGGTGATCCGCTGCGCAAGTGGCGCAAATTGTATGAAGGCACCTCGTTGTGGTGGTTCGTCCAGGCCCGCAACAAAAAGTCCCTGACCCTGAATCTCAAACACCCAGACGGCCTGGCGATCCTGAAAAAGCTGCTGGGTGAAGCCGACATCCTGATCGAGAACTTCCGCCCAGGCGTCCTGGAAAAACTTGGCCTGAGCTGGGAAACCCTGCACGCGCTGAACCCGAAACTGGTAATGGTGCGCCTCTCGGGCTTCGGCCAGACCGGGCCGATGAAGGATCAGCCAGGGTTCGGTGCGGTCGGCGAATCCATGGGCGGCCTGCGCTACATCACCGGTTTCGAAGACCGCCCGCCAGTACGCACCGGGATTTCCATTGGTGATTCGATTGCGGCCTTGTGGGGTGTGATCGGTGCGCTGATGGCTTTGCGTCACCGCGAGGTCAACGGTGGCCTCGGCCAGGTGGTCGATGTGGCGTTGTACGAAGCGATCTTCGCCATGATGGAAAGCATGGTGCCGGAGTTCGATGTGTTCGGCTTCATTCGCGAGCGTACCGGCAACATCATGCCAGGCATCACGCCTTCGTCGATCCACACCAGTGCCGACGGCAAACATGTCCAGATCGGCGCCAACGGCGATGCAATCTTCAAGCGTTTCATGCTGATCATCGGTCGTGAGGATCTGGCCAATGATCCGACACTGGCCAGCAATGACGGGCGCGACACCCGCCGCGACGAGTTGTACGGCGTGATCGATCGTTGGGTCAATTCGCTGCCGCTGCAAACCGTGCTGGATCTGTTGAACCAGGCTGAAGTCCCGGCCAGCCGGATCTTCAGCGCCGAAGACATGTTCAACGATCCGCAGTACCTGGCCCGGGAAATGTTCCTGCACGCCAAACTGCCGGACGGCAAACCTTTCAAGATGCCCGGCATCGTGCCGAAACTCTCTGAGACACCCGGCACGTCCGAATGGGTCGGACCGCAGCTCGGTGAACACAATGCGCAGGTACTCCACGATCTTGGCTACGACGAGAAGCAGATCGCCCGGCTGCGCGAAGACGGAGCCATCTGAGCTGAAACGCCGACAGGCCTCAGCCTCCAACCGCGCCCGCCACTGGTGGACGTGGCGGCTGTTCGGCCTGCTTTTTCTGCTGGTGCTGCCAGCCTGGGCCCAGGCCAAGCCAACGCTGATCTGGCTGCTGCGTGACCTGCCGCCGCTGACCATTCTCGAAGGCCCGAAAAAGGGCCAGGGCGTCATCGATCAACTGATGCCGATGCTGATAGCCGGCATGCCGCAATACGAACACACTCTGATGCGGGTCAACCGCGCCCGGGGCCTCCAGATGCTCCATGAACACCCGTTTGCCTGCGATCCGTCGTTGCTCTGGAACAGGGAGCGGGCACAGTGGATTGCATTCTCCATCCCTGCTTTCCGCGCAGTCAGCAATGGTCTGGTGGTTCGTCGCAAAGATCGCGAAATGCTGGAGCCTTTTCTGGTCGAGGAGCAAGTCGATCTGTCGGCGTACCTGTCCAACGGCGAGAGAAAAGTCGGGGTGGTGGCCGAGCGAAGTTATGGTGAATACGTCGACAATCTGCTGCGCCGCGCACCGAGTGGCTCGCTGACGCCGCACTATGGCAACGATGCTCTCAGCAGCCTGCTCTCAATGCAGCGACTTGATCGGCTGCAAGCGGTACTGGGTTACTGGCCGGAAATCCGTTATCAGGCGCGCCAGGTTCAGATCGCCGAGGATGAGCTGGAGTTTTTCCCCATTCACGGTGCGGACAAGTACATCTCGAGCCATGTCGGCTGCACCGATACCACCCAGGGTCGCCAGGCGATCCGCGAAATCGATCATTTGCTGCGCACCCTGCCCCACGAACACCTGAACCAGCTCTACGCCCAGTGGCTCGACCCTGAAATGCGCCCGGACTACCTGGAGCAGGCACGGATGTTCTTCCAGCAGCAGGCCACGCAGTAAATTCCGGACAAAAGAAACCCCGAGAAGTGGGGAGACGACTCGGGGTTAAACGTGGTCTGTATCAAAGACCCGTAGCAGCAAGCGACAAGCACCGGAGCACAATGCTTGATCCTGCTGTTATGGGGTCTGACTGACCTGGATGCAGGAAGGTTCCCACAAAAGTCCCATCAGTTTCAGAGCAGCGGGCGCTTGTCGCGGGCAACGTTGCGCAATGCAGCGATCACACAGGGTTCCAGCCGGCCTTCGGCGATCAGGATGTCGCGATGCAAGCCATCGACCACATCCGTCAGTTGGCGCTTGTCGCTCAACTGCGCCCGATTGAATTCACGTTCCACCACGATGGCGCCACTGCCGTTCTTCAGTGTCACCAGGCATTCACCCTGCAGACCGCGAGGGGTCAGCGTTACCTGATACGGGCTCAGAGCCTCACCGAGCAATAGACTGATACTTTCCATCTCGATCTCCACTCAATAGTCCGAAAACACAGTGCCTGGGGCGTGTCCACAATAAATGACCACCGGCCCGAGAAGAAAGTTCTGCATATCGGCGACCTCTCCGGGAGCGTCACCGACCTGTCGGAGCATGCATGGAGAAGATGACAGAAAAATAACCGATGACTTCAGGCGCTGACCGAACGTCGGGGCGACGACAGATAGCGGTCGAGCAGATTGCGCATCAGCACCGCCGAAACCGGCGTATACAGTCTGCCCAGGAGCTGTACCCCGCTCTCCTCCAATAAAGATTCCAGGTCGGTCAGTACGCTGGGAGCGACCACACCCAGCAGAATCAACGATCGAGCATCCTGTCGGGCAACCAGATGGTTGATCAGTGCCAGCCCCTCACCACTTTTGAGCTGCGGATTGCAAATGGCGATATCGACAGCCCCCCGACGATCCAGCGAGCGCTTTGCCGCTCCCAGCGAAGGCGCGGTCAATACATCGTAGATTCCCATGGCATTGAGCATCTGGTGCAACGCCATCAACTGAAACGGGTCGGGTTCGAGAAGCAGGATTTTGAGCGAGCGCATTGGACGACCTCTTGCACGACAATCGCGGTTTCTCGCCGCAGTGGCTTGTCACTCTAGGGCAGTCGTCCTAAGCCTCCCATCAGAAAAGTAGTCAGGTTTTATAGGACATTTCCTATCTTCAACGCAGACATCGACACCCGCTATCGCTCTGCCTCTGGATGATGTCCGTCCAGCCCCCCAACAATCCGCGCAGCGCCCCATCAGCCCCATAAAAAGGCACCGTCCACTGATAGACCTGTCGAGAACCGCCCTTGAACATCAGCTGCCGCCTGCTGAAGCGCGTCTTGCGGGTGCGCAACTGCACCATGAACTCATCATGAAGCATCAATGCCGTAGCTTGCGGAAGCACGCCGAGTTCACACAGCGTCCGCCCCTGCACCTGCTCAAAACGCACGCCGAGCGCTTCTTCATAACTGCGATTGCACATGATCAGGCGCCCCTGCAGGTCACGCACGAACACCGGGTCCGGCATGGCATCGATCAACGCATGCTGAAAAGCCAGTTGATCGCCCAAGTCTTTCTCCACCTCACGTCGCTGCTTTATCTCGACAGCGAGCCGACGGCTCCATAGCAGCAAAAACAGGCCGAACACCCCGAGCACACCCGTGCCCCAGCATCCCCACTCGAGCACTCGCGTCCCGAGCGAGGGCGTCGGAGCGGGAGAAATGCCGTCCAGCCATTTCAGGCGCATTGCACGCAATTCGGCTGCCGAGAAGGCCCCAAGGGCCTTGTTGAGAATACTCAGCAACTCAGGCAAGCCTTTGCGCACCGCCAGATGATCGGCCTCCCACTTGCCCTCTACCAGACCACCGACCTTGAGCAGGCCCGATGGAAACAACTGCGCACCGATCTCGTTTTCAATCGTGGCGTAAGCCTCGCCACTCTCCACCAGGGCCCGGGCCTCGGCGTAGGTCTTGACCGAGCGTATCTCGATCAGCGGATGGTCGCGTCGGATACTGTCCTCCAGTGCATGCCTGGCCGGCAGCACCAGAACCCGTTTATCCAGCTCTTCAAGCGACTGCACCGCTGGCTCACCTGCACGCCCGACGAACACCCAGCCTGCACCGCCGAAGGCATGACTGAAATCGAGAAACTGCTTGCGCTCCTCGTTCATTGCCAGCGTGGTACTGATGTCGGCGACGCCACTTTCGAGCCGCTCCAGCATGTGGTTGGTGGAGAACGACTCCTGATGCACGAACTGCAATCCGGTCATGGCGCTGATGTGGTTGAGCACATCGTTGTTCAGGCCGCTCCACTGACCGTGTTCGTCCTGAAACAGATACAAGGGATACTGCACCGAGGCGACTGTCACCGTGGGGTTTTCACGAATCCACTGTTGCTCTTGCGCGTCCAGCTCAATGGGCTGGATGTTCAACTCTGCCCCTTCTGAATGCATCGTCAGATGGGCCGCCTCCGCCAATTGCATCAGCCCCGGCAACCCCCAAAAAAACAACCAGCACAACGCCGGCTTCCAACCTGAATAAAACCGCATTGCCACATCCTTCGTCATCGACTCGCCCGTCCTTCGTGGGCGAAACACGCGCAGTGTGGCATGCAAAAACAAGAAAGCCCGTCAGGAGACGGGCTTCAAAATGTGACAGCTTTGCGGGCTTAGAGCGGCTTGCCGCGATTGCCATGCTGGCTGACAAAGGCTTGCACGGCTTTCAGCTCGTTTGCCAGAACGGTGCAGCGCTCTTCTCTCTCAAACAAATCAGAAAGATGTGCAGGTAGTTCGAGAGCTTTTCCTACACCGGCTTTCTCCACCGCGTCCGGGAACTTGACCGGATGCGCCGTACCCAGGATCACCATCGGGATATCCAGGCTGCGACGGCATTCGCGAGCAGCTTTCACGCCGATGGCGGTGTGAGGATCCAGCACTTCACCGGTCTGTTCGTAGACTTCGGCGATGGTTTCGCAGGTTTGCGCATCGTCCACGGCCAGCGAGTCGAACAGCTTGCGGGCTTCGGTCCAGCGTTCCTGCTCGACGCTGAAACCGCCGCCCTGCTTGAACGAGTCCATCAGCCCGGCAATCGCCGCGCCGTTGCGACCGTGCAGGTCGAACAGCAGGCGTTCGAAGTTCGACGAAACCATGATGTCCATCGACGGCGACAGCGTGGCGTGCAGGGTTTCCTTGACGTACTGGTTGCCGCTCATGAAGCGATGCAGGATGTCGTTGCGGTTGGTGGCGACGATCAGCTGATTGATCGGCAGGCCCATGTTGCGGGCCAGGTAGCCGGCGAAGATGTCGCCGAAGTTGCCGGTCGGCACCGAGAACGACACGGAGCGAGCCGGGCCGCCCAATTGCAGGGCTGCGTGGAAGTAGTAAACGATCTGGGCCATGATCCGCGCCCAGTTGATCGAGTTCACCGCCACCAGGCGCGTACCCTTGAGGAAGCTCTGGTCGGCGAAGCTGGCCTTGACCATTTCCTGGCAGTCATCGAAGTTGCCTTCGATGGCGATGTTGTGGATGTTCTCGCCGAGGATGGTGGTCATCTGCCGACGCTGCACTTCGGACACGCGGTTGTGCGGGTGCAGGATGAAAATGTCGACGTTTTCGCAGTGCTTGCAGCCTTCGATGGCGGCCGAACCGGTGTCACCGGAAGTGGCGCCGACGATCACCACGCGCTCGCCGCGCTTTTCCAGCACGTAGTCGAGCAAGCGACCGAGCAGTTGCAGGGCGAAGTCCTTGAACGCCAGGGTCGGGCCGTGGAACAGCTCCAGCACCCATTCGTTGCTGTTCAGCTGACGCAGTGGAGCAACGGCATTGTGAGCAAACACACCGTAGGTTTCTTCAAGGATCTTTTTGAAATCGGCGTCCGGAATGCTGCCGGTGACGAACGGGCGCATCACGCGAAATGCCAGCTCGTGATACGGCAGGCCGGCCCAGGAAGCGATTTCTTCCTGGGTGAAACGTGGCAGGTTTTCCGGGACGTACAGACCGCCGTCGGTGGCGAGACCGGCCAGCAGGACGTCTTCGAAATTCAGGGCCGGTGCCTGGCCGCGGGTACTGATGTAACGCATGACTGACTCCAATGGACAGTGTTCACGACACCGGGCCCGCAGACGGGCCCAATGAAGGAGATCGGCTTAGTTCAGGTGCTCGACACGGATCCGCACGACCGGACCGACCACGCCCGCCAGGGCTTCGAGGGCGGCGATCGCATCGTTGATGTGCTGCTCCAGCACGCGGTGGGTCAGCAGGATCATCGGCACCAGGCCGTCGTGTTCCTCGACTTCCTTCTGCATGATCGACTCGATGTTGATGCCGCGCTCCGAGAGGATGCTCGCCACCTGAGCGAGTACGCCCGGGTGGTCCTTGGCCTGGATGCGCAGGTAGTAGGCGCTTTCGCAGGCTTCGATCGGCAGGATCGGATGGGCCGACAGCGAGTCCGGCTGGAAGGCCAGGTGCGGCACGCGGTTTTCCGGGTCGGAGGTCATGGCGCGAACCACGTCCACCAGATCCGCGATCACCGACGATGCGGTCGGCTCCATGCCGGCGCCGGCGCCGTAGAACAGGGTCGAACCGGCAGCGTCACCGTTGACCATTACCGCGTTCATCACGCCGTTGACGTTGGCGATCAGGCGATCGGCCGGGATCAGCGTCGGGTGTACGCGCAGCTCGATGCCGGCGGCGGTGCTGCGTGCCACGCCCAGGTGCTTGATGCGGTAGCCCAGCGCTTCGGCGTAGTTCACGTCGGCGGTGGTCAGCTTGGTGATGCCTTCGGTGTAGGCCTTGTCGAACTGCAGCGGAACACCGAACGCGATGGACGCCAGGATCGTCAGCTTGTGCGCTGCGTCGATGCCTTCGACGTCGAAGGTCGGATCGGCTTCGGCGTAGCCCAGCGCCTGCGCTTCGGCCAGCACGTCTTCGAAGGTGCGACCCTTCTCGCGCATTTCGGTGAGGATGAAGTTGCCGGTGCCGTTGATGATCCCGGCCACCCAGTTGATACGGTTGGCGGACAGGCCCTCACGGATCGCCTTGATCACCGGAATGCCGCCGGCGACCGCCGCTTCGAACGCCACGATCACGCCTTTCTCGCGAGCCTTGGCGAAAATTTCATTACCGTGAACGGCAATCAGAGCCTTGTTCGCGGTGACCACATGCTTGCCATTCTCGATGGCCTTGAGTACCAGCTCGCGGGCAACGGTGTAGCCGCCCATCAGCTCTATGACGATGTCGATCTCAGGGTTCGTGGCCACTTCGAAGACATCGTTGGTAATCGCAATACCGGTCGTCTGGAACTGAGGCTTTGGCGTGCGCATGGCAATTTGTGCCACTTCGATTCCACGCCCGGCACGACGAGCGATTTCCTCGGCGTTGCGCTGAAGTACGTTGAAGGTACCGCCACCGACGGTCCCTAACCCACAGATGCCTACTTTGACCGGTTTCACTGTGAACTCCCCATAAAACGGCCGACGCGAGGCCGGCCGTGAAAACAACCGCGCAATCGCGGCTCTCTATTGATGGCCCGGCCGTGTTGCCGCCGGGCCACGCTCGTCACGCCTTGGCGCGACGATGCGAATTACTTCGCGCCCAGCGCCAGTTTGGCGACTTGTGGCGCAGGCTGGTAGCCCGGAATGACTTGTCCGTCAGCCAATACGATGGCCGGCGTGCCGTTCACGCCGATCGACTGACCGAGGGCGAACTGCTTGGAAACCGGGTTATCGCACTTGGCGGCCTTGATTTCCTTGCCATCGACCATTTTGTCCATGGCCGCTTTCTTGTCTTTCGAGCACCACACGGCTTGCAGCTGCTCGTCACCCGGCGAGCCCAGGCCCTGACGCGGGAACGCCACGTAGCGCACTTCGATGCCGCGCTTGTTCAGCTCCGGCACTTCGGCGTGCAGCTTGTGGCAGTACGGGCAAGTGGTGTCGGTGAACACGGTGATGTGCGACTTGGTCTCGCCCACGGCCGGGTAAACCACGGTCTCGGCGACCGGAATCCCGTTGATCAGTTTGGAAATGCCCAGGCGTTCGGTCTTCTCGGTCAGGTTGACCGGTTTGCCGTCCTTGAGCTGGAACATGTAGCCCTGAACGATGTACTGGCCGTCGGCGCTGGCGTAGAGCACGCGGCTGCCCTTGAGCTTGACTTCGTACAGGCCCGGCAGCGGGCTGGCGGTGATGGTGTCCACCGGAACGTCGAGCTGGAGGTTTTCCAGGCTCTGGCGGATGGCTTTGTCGGCCGCATCATCGGCGACGGCAAAGGTGCTGACCAACGCAATGGCTGCGGCGGCGAAAATCTGGGTCAGACGCATGTGAACTCCTGAAGGCGGACAAATGGAACAATCAGAACGCCCGTGCCGGAACACCGGGTCATAACCGTCCATCGTGCAAACCGGCAAAGCCTACCACATAAGGCTCCCGTGGCCGAATGCGCCTGTCGCAAGGCAGAACGCTCAGCCACGCGGGTGATGTCTGGCGTGCAGATCCTGCAACCGCGCCCGGGCGACGTGCGTGTAGATCTGTGTGGTGGACAGGTCGCTGTGGCCCAGCAGCATCTGCACCACGCGCAAGTCGGCGCCATGGTTGAGCAAGTGTGTGGCAAACGCGTGACGCAGAGTATGCGGCGACAGCGACTTGCCGATCCCGGCGACCTTGGCCTGATGCTTTATGCGGTGCCAGAAGGTCTGCCTGGTCATCTGTTCGCCGCGCTGACTGGGGAACAACACATCGCTGGGGCGCCCGCCCAGCAGTTCGCTGCGACCGTCGCGCAGGTAGCGCTCGACCCAGACAATCGCTTCCTCGCCCATCGGCACCAGCCGCTCCTTGCTGCCCTTGCCCATCACCCGCAACACGCCCTGACGCAGGTTGACCTGCTCCAGGGTCAGGCTGACCAGTTCGGTCACCCGCAGGCCACAAGCGTAAAGGACTTCGAGCATGGCACGGTCGCGCTGGCCGATGGCTTCGCTCAAATCCGGCGCCTTCAGCAGCGCTTCAACGTCGGCTTCCGACAGGGATTTGGGCAACGGCCGACCAAGTTGCGGCATGTCGACGCGCAAGGTCGGATCGACCGAGATCAGTTTTTCCCGCAGCAAATAGCGATAAAAGCCACGCACGCCCGAGAGAAATCTCGCGGTGGAACGGGGTTTGTAGTTCTGCTCCAGACGCCAGGCCAGGTGATCGAGGATCATCTCGCGACCGGCATTGATCAGCTCGAGGTTTTTCTCCTGCAGCCAGCCGTTGAACAGCGCGAGATCGCTGCGGTAGGCATCACGGGTGTTGTCGGACAGGCCTTTCTCCAGCCACAGGGCATCGAGGAATTGGTCAATCAGCGGATGGTCGATGGCGGGCATGGGCACTCTGGGCGAGCCGGCACTGGCACGGCGCGCAAATAAACAGTGAACGGTTGAAAGGCTCGCTAGTCTTTCATAGCCCGCTATTTCAAGGAACAGGGAGCTTCAATGAACGAGCAGCAAATTCTCTTGGCCTTCGGCGGTATCGGTGCTGCCGCTCTGGGCTGCCAATGGCTGGCGTGGCGGCTGAAGTTGCCGGCGATTCTGTTTCTGCTGTTGACCGGCATTCTCGCCGGCCCCGTGTCGGGCTGGCTCGACCCGCAGGAAATGTTCGGTCCGCTGCTGATGCCGCTGGTGTCACTGGCAGTGGCGCTGATCCTGTTCGAGGGCAGTCTGACCCTGCACCTGTCGGAGTGGCGCGAGATCGGCAGCGTCGTGCATCGGCTGGTGACCCTCGGCGCGCTCTCGACCTGGACAGTGATTGCGGTGGCGACCCACTGGCTGCTGGGCTTCGACTGGCTGCTCGCCATCCTGTTCGGCAGTCTGACCCTGGTTACCGGCCCGACCGTGATCGTGCCGATGCTGCGTGTGGTACGACCTAAGGCTTCGATCGCCAACATCCTGCGCTGGGAAGGGATTGTGATCGACCCGATCGGCGCGCTGCTCGCGGTGGTGGTCTACAGCTTCATCATTGCCCGGACCGAAGGCCATGGCCTGGAGCAGAGCCTGCTCACGTTCGGCGGGGTGATTGTCTGCGGCAGCGCGTTCGGCATCGCCGGTGGCTGGCTGCTCGGCACGATTATTCGACGCCAATGGCTACCGGAGTATTTGCACAATCTGGCATCGCTCGCCGCAGTGCTGGGGATATTCATCGCCGCCAACCAGACCATGCACGAATCCGGGCTGCTGGCGGTGACGCTGATGGGCATGTGGCTGGCGAACATGAAAGGCGTGGATGTGCGGCACATCCTGCACTTCAAGGAAAACCTCAGCGTGCTGCTGATTTCCGGGTTGTTCATTCTGCTGGCGGCGCGACTGGACCTGAACGCGCTGATCGGTCTTGGGCCACTGGTGCTGATTTTGTTGCTGGTGATCCAGCTGATCGCCCGACCGCTGAACGTAGTCTTGAGTACCGCCGGTTCGAGCCTGAGTTGGCGTGAGCGTGCATTGTTGTGCTGGATCGCCCCGCGCGGGATCGTCGCGGCAGCAGTCTCGGCGATCTTTGCGATTCGCCTGGATGAAGCAGGCCATGAAGGCGCACTGTTGCTGGTGCCGCTGACCTTCGCCGTGATAATCGGCACCGTCGTGCTGCAAAGTGCGACCGCCCGACCACTGGCGCGCCTGTTGAAGGTGGCGGAACCGGCACCCAGCGGCTTCCTCATTGTTGGTGCAAACGGTCCGGCGCGCCTGCTGGGCAAGTCGCTGCAACAACTGGGCAGCCGGGTGCTGCTCACGGATTCGAGTTGGGAAAATATCCGGGCGGCGCGCATGGATGGTTTGCCGACCTACTTCGGTAATCCGGCCTCGCAGCACGCGGATGCGCATCTGGATCTGGTGGGGCTGGGGCATTTGCTGGCGCTGTCACCGTCCGGCGAACTCAATACGCTGGCAGCCATGCGCTTTCGTCATGACTTTGGTCATCAACGCCTGTTCGGCCTGGCCAGTGGTCATGAAAGCCGTCGCAGCGACAAGCATCGCGCCAGCCTGGAACATCGCGGCAATCAACTGGGGAGCGAGGCGCTCACATACGCCAGGCTGGCCAGCCAGTTGGGCCAGGGCGCCGACCTGTACAGCACGACGCTGACGGACGGGTTTGGCTGGGACGATTACCGGGCGCTGCATGGCAACCGCGCGACATTGCTGTTCATGCGCGATGACAGTGGCTGGGTGCATGTGGTGACGCCGGAGACCGTGTTGAAGCCGGGGTCTGGGTGGACGTTGCTGGCGTTGATTCAGCCGGAAAGTGTCAGCGCCTGATAGATCAAATCGCGGGCAAGCCCGCTCCCACAGGGTTCGTGTCGAACACAACATCAGCGGACAACACAAAATCTGTGGGAGCGGGATTGCCCGCGAATGCCGCGGCTCGGTGCCGGGTCAGGCCGCGAAGCCCGGCAGCACGGGCACTGGTCGCTTGTCATCATCGATTGCGACAAAGCTGAACTGCCCGTGAATCGCCTTTTCGCGACCGTCGCAGCTCATGCTTTCAACGAACACTTCCACCTCGACCTTGAGGCTGGTGTTGCCGACCTTGATCACCCGCCCGACCAGCTCGACGATGGAACCCGCAGGGATCGCATGGTTGAAATCGATCCGGTCGGTGGAGACCGTCACCAGTGGCAGACGGCAGAAACGTGTGGCGGTGATGAAGGACACTTCATCCATCCAGGCCAGCGCGGTGCCGCCGAACAGGGTGTTGTGGTGGTTGGTGGTCGGCGGGAAGACCGCCTTGGTCACGCGGGTCACCGAGAGTTCGGTGCGGCGTTCGATTTCTTGCTCGCGAGATGTCATGGGTACGGCCTGAAACAATGATGCTGTGGATAAATTGCGGACAACAAAAAAGCAGCCCATAGGCTGCTTTTTTCTGCATCGGAAGCTGGACTTAAGCCAGTTTTTCCTTGATGCGAGCTGCTTTACCCGACAGGTCGCGCAGGTAGTACAGCTTGGCTTTACGTACGTCACCGCGACGTTTGACAGCCATGCTGTCGATCTGCGGGGAGTAGGTCTGGAAAGTACGTTCTACGCCAACACCGTTGGAGATTTTACGAACGGTGAACGCACTGTTCACGCCGCGGTTACGCTTGGCGATTACAACGCCTTCGAACGCTTGCAGACGGGAACGATCGCCTTCCTTCACTTTCACCTGAACGACAATGGTGTCGCCCGGGGCAAAGGCTGGGATCTCTTTGGTCATCTGCTCTGCTTCGAGTGCAAGGATGATTTTGTTGGTCATGCTGTGCTCCTAAGGTAAATCGTCGGATCTACCATCGATACGTTGTTAACTATCGTCCCGCTCGCGGATGTATTCCTCGAGCAGCTTCTTCTCTTCTCCAGAAAGCGAGCGGCTTTCCAGAAGATCGGCGCGTCGTTCATAGGTCCGACCAAGGGACTGCTGTAAACGCCAACGCCGGATGTGTGCGTGATTGCCACTTAGCAATACGTCGGGAACACGCTGATCCGCATACACCTCCGGTCGGGTGTAGTGCGGGCAATCCAGCAAACCATCCGTGAAGGAATCTTCCTCCGCGGAGTCCGCATGCCCTAAAGCTCCGGGCAGCAGTCGTGTAACCGCATCTATCAGGACCATCGCCGGCAGCTCGCCGCCAGACAGGACATAGTCCCCAATCGACCACTCTTCATCGACATGAGCATCAATAAAACGCTCGTCAATGCCTTCATAGCGACCGGCAATCAGGATCAATGCATCCGATTTCGCCAGTTCGCGTACCGCCGACTGAGTCAGTTGACGGCCTTGGGGGGACAGGTAAATCACCTTCGCCGCCTCCCCGGCTGCTGCCTTGGCCTGAACCAGAGCATCTTCCAGGGGCTTGATCTTCATCACCATGCCCGGACCACCGCCAAACGGGCGATCGTCCACAGTGTGATGCCGATCCGTCGTGTAATCCCGCGGATTCCAACAGGTCAGCTGCAAGAGCCCCTGTTTGACCGCTCGACTGGTGATGCCGTAGTCGCCGATGGCGGAAAACATCTCGGGAAACAAACTGATCACTTCTACGCGCAAGTTAGCCACGCTTAGAAGTCCGCGTCCCAATCCACCTTCATCTCGCCCGCTGCGAGGTCGACTGCCAACACGCATTGCTCCGTATAGGGCAACAGGCGTTCGCGATCATCCAGGCTGCCAGCGCAAGGCTTGACTACCATTACATCATTGGCGCCGGTTTCCAGAAGATGATCGATTTTCCCGAGCAGTTGCCCAAGTGTGTCGATGACCTTCAGACCTTCCAGCTGGTACCAGTAGTACTCGCCTTCGGTCAATTCAGCGAACAGGCTGCGCGGCACGCAGATCTCGTAACCGGCCAGAAGACGAGCTTCTTCACGATCATCAAGACCCTTGAGCTTTGCGACCAGGAACTTGTCGCTCCCGCGTCCACTGACCAGCTCGACCTGTTTGACATTGCCTTCGCGCTTGAGCGTCCAGGTTTTGTACTGCAACAGGTTTTCAGTCGGATCAGTAAAGGAATAAACCTTCACTTCGCCGCGAACGCCGTGAACAGAATAAATTTTGCCAATAACGATCAAATCATCGGCAACAGCAGGCGTCGCGTTCATATTGCTCAGGCCGCAGCCTTAGCCGATTCCTTCAGCAACTGAGCAACACGCTCAGAAGGCTGTGCACCAACGCTCAGCCAGTAGGCTACGCGCTCTTGGTTCACGGACAGACGAACTTCCTGACCACGGGCAACAGGGTTGAAGAAACCAACCTGCTCTTTGTGGGAACCGTCACGCGGGTTGCGGGAGTCGGTTACGGTCAGGTGGTAAAACGGGCGCTTTTTGGAGCCGCCAAGGGCAAGACGGATTGTTAGCATGTGAACATCGTTCCTGTAGTCGGTGCTGCAAATCTAAATGCACAGCGGGCATGGGTGCCCGAAAGGCCGCATATTCTAAGGAATATCCGGACTTTTGCAAATGACTTTTTCCGGCGCCTATGGCATGCCGTGCTGATTTGCGGTAGAGCCGTCAATGAAAACGGCCAGTCAGCTCCCGCCGAATGCGGGTTTGCTGTGAATCCCGCTTCCTTGCGGGACTGCGCCGGTGCGACGACCGGCGAGTTCTTTTACAGTTTTGGCATGCCGCCGCCGGGCAGCATTCCGCCCATGCCGCGCATCATTTTCGCCATTCCGCCCTTGGCGGAGAATTTCTTCATCATCTTCTGCATCTGCTTGTGCTGCTTGATCAAGCGACCGATGTCCTGCACCTGGGTGCCGGAACCCATGGCGATCCGACGCTTGCGCGAACCGCTGATCAGCTCGGGATCGCGGCGCTCGGCCGGGGTCATGGAATTGATGATGGCTTCCATCTGCTTGAACTGCTTCTCTGCCGCACTCTGGGCGTTGCCCATCTGCGACAGGTTGACGCCACCGATGCTCGGCAGCTTGTCCATGAGGCCGCCGAGGCCGCCCATGTTCTTCATCTGTTGCAACTGATCGCGGAAGTCTTCGAGGTCGAAGCCCTTGCCCTTCTTCAGCTTCTTGGCCAGTTTGTCGGCCTTGTCCTTGTCGAGGGTCGCTTCAGCCTGTTCGATCAGGCTGAGCACGTCACCCATGCCGAGGATCCGCGAGGCGATACGCTCAGGGTGGAACGGGTCGAGGGCTTCGGTCTTCTCGCCCATACCGATGAACTTGATCGGCTTGCCGGTGATGGCACGCACGGACAGCGCGGCACCGCCACGGGCGTCACCGTCGACCTTGGTCAGGATCACGCCGGTCAGCGGCAGTGCATCGCCGAAGGCCTTGGCCGTGTTGGCGGCGTCCTGACCGGTCATGGCGTCGACCACGAACAGGGTTTCTACCGGATTGATCGCGGCGTGCAGCGCCTTGATCTCGCCCATCATCTCTTCGTCGATGTGCAGACGACCGGCGGTATCGACGATGACCACGTCGATGAATTTCAGTTTTGCTTCTTTAATAGCCGCGTTGGCGATGCCGACCGGCGTCTGGCTCAGGTCGGACGGGAAGAACGTCACGCCGATGTCGTTGGCGAGGGTTTCCAGCTGTTTGATAGCGGCAGGACGATAGATGTCCGCCGACACGACCATGACCGACTTTTTCTTGCGCTCTTTAAGGAAGCGCGCCAGCTTGCCGGCGGTAGTGGTTTTACCGGCACCCTGCAGACCGGCCATCAGGATGACGGCAGGCGGCACGGCACTCAGGTTCAAGTCTTCGTTGGCCGCGCCCATCAGGCTTTCGAGTTCGGCCTGGACGATCTTCACGAACGCCTGGCCCGGCGTCAGACTGCGCGACACCTCGGTGCCGACTGCACGTTCCTTGACCGAATTGACGAAGTCCTTGACCACCGGCAGGGCAACGTCGGCTTCGAGCAACGCCATGCGCACTTCGCGCAGGGTGTCTTTGATGTTGTCTTCGGTCAGTTTCGCCTTGCCGGTGACATGGCGCAGCGTCTGCGAGAGACGTTCGGTTAAGTTTTCAAACATTGCGCGATCCTTTCAGGCCCTGTGTAGACCGGGATAATGGCGGCCCGGACCGGAATCAACATGT
This sequence comes from Pseudomonas sp. UV AK001, assembly GCF_046097675.1. NCBI lineage: Bacteria > Pseudomonadati > Pseudomonadota > Gammaproteobacteria > Pseudomonadales > Pseudomonadaceae > Pseudomonas > Pseudomonas sp. UV AK001. The sequence continues at coordinate 358,341 of NZ_JBJUVZ010000006.1, read as the reverse complement.
ACTCGGCGAGCCTGCGGCGTGGGCAGGTCGCGGATTATAGCGAAGACTGCGTCTGGCGGACACCTCGCTGTCAGCTTGCCGGTCTTTCGTGCGATGGCCGTTCTATGCCAAACTCAGCGCCTTTCGGGCTTGCCTAACAGGATTTATGCTCCCCTTGTCACCGAGTTTGCTGACCACCCTCGCCGCCGCCCTTCTTTATGCCGCTGCGACCCTTTATCAGGGCACCCGCCTGGCCACTGGCGCCAAGGCCAACAAGCGCCTGCTGGTCACGCTTGGCGTGCTCGCCGTGCTGGCCCACAGTGCCAGCCTGCTGACTCACCTGCTGACACCGATCGGTCTGGGCCTGGACTTCTTCAGTGCTTCGAGCCTGATTGCCGCAGCGGTCATCGCCCTGACCCTGCTGGCCTGCTCGCGGATCCCGGTGGAAAACCTGCTGGTCCTGCTGTTCCCGCTGGGGGCGATCACCGTGTTGCTGGCGCAGTTCGCGCCAACCGGCACCGTGCAGATCATCGACGAGGAGCCGGGCATCCTCGCGCATATCCTGTTGTCGATCCTCGCCTACGGCATGTTCACCATCGCGGTGTTCCAGGCCTTGTTGCTGCTGGTGCAGGATCACCAGCTCAAGAACAAGCACCCGTCCGGGCTGATCAAGAACTTCCCGCCGCTGCAAACCATGGAAAGCCTGCTGTTCGGCTTCCTCTGGGCCGGTTGGACATTGCTGTCGCTGTCGCTGATTTCCGGCTGGCTGTTCGTCGAGAACCTGTTTGCCCAGCACCTGGTACACAAGACCCTGCTCGCTTGCCTGGCCTGGATCGTGTTCAGCGTGCTGTTGTGGGGCCGCAACCGCCTCGGCTGGCGCGGCCACAAAGCGATCCGCTGGACCCTCGCCGGTTTCTGTCTGCTGATGTTGGCGTATTTCGGCAGCAAACTGGTCCGTGAATACATCCTGCACATCTGACGGGCGGCATAAATGGACGGTTTGCCCATAGGGCCGATGCTCGCGGTATTTGTCCTGCTGATTCTCTGGTCGGGGCTGTTTACCGCCATCGAAGTGGCGCAACAGCATCTGCTGGCGCAACGCACCGCGTCGCGTGCCAGTGACAAGCCACTGGCAAAACTCAGCTTCCCGCTCGACAGCCTGATCCTGTGCAACACTCTGTGTCGCGCCCTCGCCGTGGTGCTTGCCACGCTGCTGGCGATTTTCCTCTGTGAAGAAAACGGTCCCTGGGCAGCCACTCTGGGTGCCGGCGCCGTATTGCTGGTGTTTGCCGACTATTTCCCGCGTACCCTCGCCCAGCGTTATCCGGATGCCGTGATGTCATTCGGCAACACGTTGCTGGCAGTGCCGCTGAAAGTGATCTATCCGCTCGCATGGCTGCTGAGCGGCATCAGTGGATTGCTGCTGCGTCCGCTGGTGCGCAAGCAGCAGGTCGTGCAACAGAGCGAAGACGACGTCCCCGCCGATCGTCATGACGACCCGGAACACCCATCACGCCCACACCCGGTTGCCGGCATCCATGCACTGGACAACATCACAGTCAACGACATCCTGGTGCCTCGCAGTGACGTCGACGGCATCAATCTCGACGATCCGATCGAAGAGATCATCGAGCAGTTGCGCCACAACAAGCGCACCCGCCTGCCGGTTTTCCACAGCGATATCAACCAGGTCGAGGCGGTCCTCAACACCCGGCAGGTCCGTCATTTGCTGGACAATCAAGCCCTGACCCGCGAAGCGCTGCTCGCCGCCAGCTACGAGCCGTATTTCGTCCCGGAAAGCACGCCGCTGCAACTGCAGCTGCTGAACTTCCACAAGCAGCAGCGTCGCCTGGGCATGGTGGTGGACGAATACGGCGAAGTGCTGGGGATCGTCACCCTGGAAGACATTCTCGAAGAAATCGTCGGCGAATTCGAAAGCGAGCACAGCCTCGACAACCCACACATCCATCCGCAGGCCGACGGGCGCATGGTGATCGACGGCGCCGCCTCGATCCGCGAGCTGAATAAATGCCTGGGCTGGCACCTGCCCAGCGACGGCCCGCGAACCCTGAATGGCCTGGTGACCGAAGCGCTGGAAACCATTCCGGAAAGCGCGGTGTGCCTGAAGATCGGGCGCTATCGCCTGGAGATCCTTGAAACCGAGGAAAACCGCGTGAGCAAAGTGCTCATCTGGCACACCAGCTCGGCACCGGCGCTCACACCCGTCCGCTAGCTCGCCCCTTGTTCAATCGTTAGCCACCTTCCTATAATCGCGGTGCTTACCCAAGCCCCGCCGAACCCCGTGCTTACCCCGCACCCGACAGGTTCCGGCCGGTTCATCGCCGCTTTCCGCATCACACCGACGACTGTTCCTACCTGAAACAGCGCTCGCGCCCTATCCCACATCCCCGGGTAGTCGACCATAATAATTCGCTCCAACGGAGCTCATGACTGTCAGGGATCACCGCATGACGACAAGTACCGCCTACAGCGACACCGCGCCGACCCAACCGGCCAATTCCGCCACCCGAGTGGCCACCGCGAGCTTCATCGGCACAGCCATCGAGTTCTACGATTTCTACGTCTATGCCACCGCCGCCGCACTGGTGATCGGGCCGGTATTCTTTCCGCAGACATCCGGCACCGCGCAGATGCTCTCTGCATTCCTCACCTTCGGTATCGCCTTCCTCGCCCGCCCGCTGGGTTCGGCGCTGTTCGGCCATTTCGGCGACCGGATCGGGCGCAAGTCCACGCTGGTGGCTTCGTTGCTGCTGATGGGTGTCTGCACCACGCTGATCGGCGTGCTGCCGGGTTACGACAGCATTGGAGCGTGGGCGCCGATCCTGTTGTGTGTGCTGCGCTTCGGTCAGGGTCTCGGACTGGGCGGAGAATGGGGTGGCGCGGCATTGTTGGCCACCGAAAACGCGCCAAAAGGAAAACGGGCATGGTTCGGCATGTTCCCGCAGCTTGGCCCTTCGATTGGCTTTCTGGCCGCCAATGGTCTGTTCCTGTCCTTGGCCATGACGCTCAATGACGAACAGTTCCGCAGCTGGGGCTGGCGGATTCCGTTCCTGCTCAGTGCGGTACTGGTGATGGTCGGGTTGTATGTGCGCCTCAAGCTGCACGAAACCCCGGTATTCGCCAACGCCATCGCCCGTCACGAGCGGGTGAAAGTGCCGCTGGTCGAGCTGTTCAGCCAATACTGGGCGCCAACGTTGCTGGGGGCCGCCGCCATGGTCGTCTGCTACGCGCTGTTCTATATCTCGACAGTGTTTTCCCTGAGCTATGGCGTGTCGACGCTGGGCTATAGCCGCGAGACATTTCTCGGGCTGCTGTGCTTCGCCGTGTTGTTCATGGCAGCCGCGACACCGCTGTCAGCCTGGGCAAGTGACCGTTACGGGCGCAAGCCGGTGCTGATTCTCGGCGGTGTGCTGGCGATTCTTTCCGGATTTCTGATGGAACCGTTGCTGACTCAGGGCTCGACCTGGGGCGTGGCACTGTTCCTGTGCATCGAGCTGTTCCTGATGGGCGTAACGTTCGCCCCGATGGGCGCGCTGCTGCCGGAACTGTTTCCGACACACGTGCGGTATACCGGCGCATCGGCGGCCTACAACCTCGGCGGCATCGTTGGAGCCTCGGCGGCGCCGTTCTTCGCGCAGAAACTGGTGGCGATGGGTGGTTTGAGTTATGTCGGCGGGTATGTGTCGGGGGCAGCGGTGCTCAGCCTGATCGCCGTGCTGTGCCTGAAGGAAACGCGCCATAACGACCTGAATCAGGTGTCGTAGGCGCAATGATCGCTCCCGCACGGGCAGGAGCGATCAGATAGCGGGATTACAGCTCTACAACGACCGCCTGAGAAGCACGGGTCGCCTTGGCACGAGCGGCCTCGATCGACTCGTCACGGGCCAGGGCAACGCCCATGCGGCGCTGGCCGTTGACTTCAGGCTTGCCGAACAGACGCAGCGCGGTATCCGGCTCGCTCAGTGCAGCGCCGAGGTTGGCGAATGCGGTCTGGGTCGACTGACCTTCCACCAGAATCACTGCGGACGCCGATGGGCCGAACTGACGGATCAGCGGCACCGGCAAACCAAGGATTGCCCGGGCGTGCAGGGCGAACTGCGACAGATCCTGGGAAATCAGGGTCACCAGACCGGTGTCGTGCGGACGCGGCGACACTTCGCTGAACCACACCTGATCGCCCTTGATGAACAGCTCGACGCCAAACAGGCCACGGCCACCCAACGCCTCGGTCACGGCCTTGGCAACGCGCTCGGACTCAGCCAGAGCAATCGGGCTCATGGCTTGCGGCTGCCAGGATTCCTGATAGTCGCCCTTTTCCTGACGGTGGCCGACCGGTGCACAGAACGTGGTGCCGCCGATATGACGCACGGTCAGCAGGGTGATTTCGTAGTCGAAATCGATGAAACCTTCGATGATCACGCGACCTTTACCGGCACGACCGCCTTCTTGTGCGTAATCCCAGGCTTTCTGCACGTCATCGACGCTGCGCAGCAGGCTCTGGCCCTTGCCCGACGAACTCATCACCGGTTTGACGACGCACGGGAAACCCAGGTCCTCAACGGCTTTGCTGTAATCCTCGAAGGTGTCGGCGAAGTGGTACGGCGAAGTCGGCAGATCCAGCTCTTCGGCGGCCAGACGACGGATACCTTCGCGGTTCATGGTCAGTTGCGCGGCGCGCGCGGTCGGGATCACGGTGAAGCCTTCGGCTTCCAGTTCGACCAGAGTGGCAGTGGCGATGGCTTCGATTTCCGGCACGATGAAGTGCGGTTTTTCGGCTTCGATCACCGCACGCAGGGCGGCGCCGTCGAGCATGTTGATCACGTGGCTGCGATGGGCAACCTGCATGGCCGGCGCATTGGCGTAACGGTCAACGGCGATCACTTCAACGCCCAGGCGCTGCAGCTCGATCACCACTTCCTTGCCCAACTCACCACAGCCACACAGCAATACGCGGGTCGCGGTCGGCGACAATGGAGTTCCGATACGGGTCATCTCAGGTCCTCAAAGAAGCGGATCATCGAGGAAAGCAACGCCAGACGCGCTTTCCATGGGGAGAAAGCGCGGCATTTTACATGAACCTGAGGGTTTGGCTTCAGCCGGCGACAGCCTGTTTGCGTTCGCGCCAGGCCATGATCAGCCAGACGGCGGTAACACCGGCGAACTTCGAGGCCAGGGCGGTGATGATCACCGGCGGCGTCAGCAGGTCGATCATGCCGAAAAAGATGAAGGTGTCGAGGGGAATGCTCAGCGCCGAACTGATCCACAGACGATCACGCAACGGACGCTTGGTGATGGTGAACACCAGCCAGTCGATGCACTCGGACACCGCAAACGCCGTGGCGCTGGCCAGCGCGATCGATGGATCGGAGGTGACATAGGACAGCACCAGCGCCGCCAGCATCGCCACAATCGCGCCATGGCCGAAACGGATCTGCACCATGTCGCGCAGCACGAACACCAGCCCGCCCCAGGCCGACCAGATGATGTCCAGGTGCGGCGCGGTGGAGAAAGCGAAGTTGATCAGCACGACGCTGCTGATGTAGGCGATGAGGAAAATCATGGGGAACGACCTGTCAGATTGGCGCACAGGTTACTTGAGGAGGAGAGTCCGGCCAAGTCGGAGAGCAAATTGTATACACCCGACACCAGGCAAGAATCAGCGCTTGGCAGGGATCATCCAAATCAATCCACTGGCCTTGGCCCGCTCATGACACAACCCGAGCACCACCCGCCGTTCGTCGTTGGTCATCCGGCTCCAGCGGGTGATTTCCTCGACCGTGCGCTGGCAACCGGTGCAAATATCATCCTCGTCCAGCGCGCAAATGCTCACGCACGGCGAGGCGACGGGTCTTTCCGGGGTCGTCATTCTTCCTGCTCGACCAGATCGCGCGCGTAGCGCTGGGAGTTATGCACATAGTGCGCGGCACTGGCTTCGAGCATCTTCTTCTGCTGCTCGGTCAGTTCGCGCACAACCTTGCCCGGCGAGCCCATCACCAGCGAACCATCGGGAATTTCCTTGCCTTCACCGATCAGAGAATTGGCGCCGATGATGCAGTTCTTGCCGATCTTCGCGCCGTTGAGGATGACGGCGTTGATGCCGATCAGGCTGTAATCGCCGACCGTGCAGCCGTGGAGCATGGCGTTGTGGCCGATGGTCACGCCGGTACCGATGGTCAGCGGATAGCCCATGTCGGTGTGCATCACCGTGCCATCCTGCACGTTGCTGTTCTTGCCGATCAGGATCAGTTCGTTGTCGCCGCGCAGCACGGCGTTGAACCAGACGTTGGCGCCCTCTTCCAGCTTGACCTTGCCCACCAGCACGGCATTGGGGGCGACCCAGCTCTGCGGATGGGTTTCGACGCGGGCGTCGCCCAGGCGGTATTTCATCTTGTTTTCCTCAGGGCTCACGATGGCTGACCATTCGAACGATGGCTTCAGGTATTGATAAAGCTTTTTGGCGGTCGATGCAGGCTGATTTTGGCGTCATAGAGCAGGTTGATCAACTCGACGATCATGATCGCCGTCAGCCCCCAGATCTTGTATTCGCCGTAACGATAGCTCGGCACATACCAACTGCGGCCCTGATAGTCGATGCGGTGGGTGTGTTCACGCGGATCCTTGCGGAAGAACTCCAGCGGCACACTGAACACCGCAGCGATCTCGGCATCATTGGCCTGGTATTCGACAAAATCAGGAATCACCCCGACATACGGCGTGACCTTGATGCCATGCAGGGAAATCAGCGGGCTGAGCGGACCGATCACTTCGACCAGTCCCGGCGGCAGGCCGATTTCCTCTTCGGCTTCACGCAGCGCGGTGAAGATCAGGTCCGGGTCTTCCGGATCCCGCCGTCCGCCCGGGAAGGCTACTTCGCCACCATGGGTCGAGAGCCCGCTGGCGCGCAGAGTGAGGACAAGCTCGGGTTCGTCACTGCGAGTAATCGGCACCAGGACGGCGGCCTCGGGGAAACGCGTGTCGGTCTCCAGCGTGCGCGGCGTGTGATTGCTTACCCGGTGCAGTAGCTCGTCCAGCATAAGTGTTCTCGATCTGTGCCTTGCCCTGCATCATGCACCAATCAATGCGACCGCCCAAGCCCTGAACAGGGGTCATGTCGCGAAACGACAACTTGCCGACTGCCACCGCTGCACGCCAAGATAGGCGCAGCATTCAGGAACCCCAGCATGAAATTTTGCAGCCAGTGCGGCAACCCGGTGACCCAGCGCATTCCCGAAGGCGACTCGCGGCTGCGATTTGTCTGCGACAGCTGTCAGACCATTCACTACCAGAACCCCAATATCGTGGCCGGCTGTGTAGCGACCTGGGGCAGCAAAGTCCTGCTCTGCCGCCGCGCCATCGAGCCGCGTCTCGGTTACTGGACGCTGCCCGCGGGCTTCATGGAGAACGGCGAGACCATCGAGCAGGCCGCCATCCGCGAAACCGCCGAAGAAGCCTGCGCCCGGGTACGCAACCTGAGCATCTACACCCTGATCGACGTGCCGCACATCAGTCAGGTGCACGTGTTCTTTCGCGCCGAGCTCGCAGACCTGGATTTTTCCGCCGGCCCCGAAAGCCTCGAAGTGCAACTGTTCGACGAAGCGCAGATTCCATGGGACGAGCTGGCTTTCCGCACGGTGGGCCGTACCTTAGAATGCTTCTTCGCTGACCGCCGCGCCGAGACTTACCCCGTGCGCTCGGAATCGATTCCGCCGCTCGCTCAGCCGGCCATCACTTGATTTCAGCGCCAGCCGGCCGATAACCCGCGTGCGCAGCCGCGACAGCGCCTGCATAAGATCTATAAATAAATTATCTGCATCACCTTCTGGGGAATCGTTTCAATGCGCTGGTTGCTTGCCCTGTTTTGCCTGTCGTTCGCCACCGTCTCCCAAGCGTCGTTCGTGACCACCGTGACGCCTTCGAACACCCCGCTCATCGAAAAAATACTGGTGCTCAAATCGGCTCATCAACTGCAGTTGATCGCCGACGGCAAACCGCTCAAGAGCTATCGCATTTCCCTGGGCAAGGGCGCGAAGAAAGGTCCGAAACTGATTGAAGGCGATAAACGCACACCGGAAGGTTTCTATTGGATCGACTGGCGCAAGACCAGCGACAAATTCAACCTGTCGATGCACATCTCCTACCCGAACATCAGCGACTCCGCCCGCGCCCGCCGCGAAGGCGTCGAGCCCGGCGGCATGATCATGATCCACGGCACGCCGGATTCCGCAGAGAACCCGGAAAACCTGTTCCACACCCTGGACTGGACCGACGGTTGCATCGCCATGCGCAACGTCGACATGCGCGAAGTCTGGAACCTGGTGCCGGACGGCACGATGATCGAAATCCGCCCCTGATTCTGTCACCAGGGCACCTGCTTTCTCCGGGCCGCGAAGCGGCCCTTTCCCCTCACCATTGGTCGCCCGCAAAAAAATAAATACAAAAGATCGCAGCCTGCGGCAACGCCTGAACGGTGATACCACTTTCACCCGCCGGAACTGCCGCAGACTGCGATCTTTTGCTTTCCCCCCCCCACCTCTAATACCACTTGAAACCACCCACCCTGAAACACCCAAATCCAAAGGACTACAGGCCTTTCCGACGCGTTGACATGGTATGCAAGTGGTATTAGTTTTCGCCGAAATACCGAGCGACAACAATCCTATATCAACGCCGGAAATGCCTTACATGAACGACCTCCACGCCCTACACCCAGATGACTCCCAGCCGACGCCGCTGTACCTGCAACTGGCGCGCAACCTGGAAGCGGCGATTCATGCCGGCCAGTGGAAAGCCGAACAGGCGATGCCGTCGGAGCGCAATCTCAGCGAAATGCTGGGGATTTCCCGGGTCACCGCGCGCAAGGCGCTGGAAGTCCTGCTCGATCAAGGTTTGATCCGCCGCCTGCAAGGCTCCGGCACCTTCATCACCCCACGCCTTGAACAACCGCTGTCGCGCCTGTCGGGTTTCAGCGAGATGCTGCGCCTCAAGGGCTTCGTGCCCAGCTCGCAATGGCTCGAGCGTGAAATCACCCTGCCCACCCACGAAGAATTGATCCGCCTCGGCCTGTCGCCGAACGACAAGGTTGCGCGCATGAAACGCCTGCGCAAAGCGGACGACACCGTGATGGCCATCGAGATGAGCACCCTGCCCGCCTCGATCATGCCCAAGCCGCAAGTGGTGGGCGATTCGCTCTACGAACACCTCGACAGCATCGGCAAACCCATCGTGCGCGCCTTGCAGCACATCCAGGCAGTCAACGCCTCGGACGAGTTCGCCGCACTGGTCGGCATCGCCCCCGGCACCGCAATGCTGCTGATGACCCGGGTCGGCTATCTGGAAGACAACACGCCGATCGAAGTCACCGACACCTATTGCCGCAACGACTACTACGACTTTGTTGCAGAGCTGCGCCGCTGACCGGCAGCCAGGCCAAACGAGAGAAGCGAAATGTCCGAAGACAACATCCTCACCGCTGACGGCTGGATTCGCGGCCGGCTGATCCACGAACACGGCAGAGTCGTGTCCATCGAAGGCGTGCCCTGCGATCCGGCGGACAACGACCTGCCTTATCTGCTGCCGGGTTTCATCGACCTGCACGTCCACGGCGGTGGCGGCAAGGACATCATGGAAGGCACCAGCGCCTTCGAGACCATCACCCGAACCCACGTACGCTTCGGCACCACCTCGCTGCTCGCTACCACGATGACCGCGCCGAGTGCCGAGATCGCCAGCGTGCTCAAGGATGTCGGCGAATTCTGCGAGCAGCGTCCGAAAGGTGCCGCCCGGGTCCTCGGCGTTCACCTCGAAGGCCCGTACATCAATCCCGGCAAACTCGGCGCGCAACCGAACTTCGCCCACACCGCGTTGATGGCCGAAGTCGAAGAGTATCTGGCACTGGCGCCGATCCGGGTGATCACCATCGCCCCGGAAATCGCCGGTCACGACGGTTTGATTCGTGAACTGAGCCGCCGTGGCATTCGCATGCAGATCGGCCACACCCTCGGCAGTTACGAGGAAGGTGTCGCCGCCCTCGAAGCCGGCGCTACCAGTTTCACCCATTTGTACAACGCCATGAGCCCGCTGCATCACCGCGAACCGGGCATCGTCGGCGCGGCACTGGCCCACGCCAAGTTCGCTGAACTGATCCCGGACTTGCTGCACGTGCACCCCGGCGCAATCCGCGTGGCCCTGCGCTCGATTCCGTGCCTGTATTGCGTCACCGATTCGACCGCCGCCGCCGGCATGCCCGACGGCGAGTACAAGCTCGGCAGCCACACCGTCACCAAATGCCTGGGCGGCGTGCGCCTGCCGGACGGCACGCTGGCCGGCAGCACCCTGACCATGGATCAGGCACTGCGCAATCTGGTGAAGATCGGTCTGCCGATCGCCGAGGCCTCGCAACGTCTTTCGCAATTCCCCGCCGACTACCTCGGCATCACCGAACGCGGGCGCCTGCAACCCGGCGCCTGGGCCGACTGCGTGCGGCTGGATCGCTCACTCACACTGACCGCCGTCATGGTCGAAGGAGAAGACATTGACTTCAAAAATGCTTGAGGAGGCGCTGTCCTCGTTCGAGGCCGTGCAAGCCCAATTGCAACAGCTCGATGGCTCGATGATCGAGATCGCCGGGCGCCTGCGTCGTCAGCCGCCGCAAGTGGCGATGACCGTCGCCCGTGGCAGCTCCGACCATGCAGCGAGCTACTTCGCCTACCTGACCATGCAGCAACTGGGGATTCCGGTGGCGTCGCTGCCGATGTCGGTGGTGACCATGCAGCAGGCGCCGTTGAAGGTCAGCGGTCAGGTCGCGTTCGCGTTTTCCCAGTCGGGGCAGAGCCCGGACCTGGTCAACAGCCTGCGTCTGCTGCGCAAGCGCGGTGCCCTGAGCGTGTCGATGGTCAACGCCTCTGATTCGCCGCTGGAGGCCGCGTGCGAATTCAGCCTGCCGCTGCTGGCCGGCACTGAAAGCAGCGTCGCCGCGACCAAAAGCTTTATCGCCACCCTCAGCGCCAGCGCCCGCCTGATCGCCCACTGGAAAGAAGACAGCGAGTTGCTGGAGGCACACAACGCCCTGCCCGAAGGCTTGCGCGACGCCGCGCAACAGGACTGGAACCCGGCCATCGACGCCCTGCGCGATTGCGAACGCCTGATGGTAATCGGCCGTGGCGCCGGTTTTGCCATCGCCCAGGAAGCCGCGCTGAAATTCAAGGAAACCTCGGCGATCCAGGCCGAAGCCTTCAGTAGCGCCGAAGTCCGTCACGGCCCGATGGCGCTGATCGACGAAAACTACCCTTTGCTGGTGTTCGCCCCGCGCGGTGCCGAGCAGGCCGGCCTGCTGAGTCTGGCGGCGGAAATGCGTCAGCGTGGTGCCCGTGTACTGCTGGCGGCGCCGGATGATGTGCTCGAACGCGACCTGACCCTGAGCCGTGCCGAACACCCGGCGCTCGATCCGATCCTGGCGATCCAGAGTTTCTACGTGATGGCCGCCAACCTGGCCGTGGCCCGAGGCATGGACCCGGATCAGCCGCGTCACCTGAGCAAAGTCACCCGTACGCACTGAGTCCGAACCGAACGTTTTCCTGATGAGACCGAGCCATGCACAACAACAATAAAGAGCTGACTTTAAGCGCCCCGCTCAGCGGCCCGGTGCTCACGCTCGCCAAAGTTCCGGACGCGGTGTTCGCCAGCGGCGCGATGGGCGACGGCATTGCCATCGATCCGCTGAACGACACCTTGTATTCGCCCTGCGCCGGGGTGGTGATCCACGTTGCCCGCACCGGCCATGCGCTGACCGTGCGTGCCGACAACGGCGCGGAAATCCTCCTGCACCTGGGGCTCGACACCGTCGAGTTGCAGGGCGAAGGTTTCTCGATGCTGGTCAAGGAAGGCACTCGGGTCAGCAGTGGCCAGCCATTGCTGCGCTATGACCTGGACAAGGTCGGCCGTCAGTGCAAAAGCCTGGTCAGCCTGTTGATCCTGACCAACAGCCAGGATTTCCAGGCGCGTCCCATCACTCTGAAAACGGTGAAGGTCGGCGAGCCGCTGTTGCACATCGTCGCCCGACACGGCACGGCGGCGAACGCGGAAGAATCCGGTGGCCCTGAAGTTCACGGTCATGTGCGGGTCGCTCATCGTGGCGGTCTGCATGCGCGTCCGGCGGCGTTGATCCGCCAGACTGCGCAAGGCTTCAAGAGCCAGTCGCAGCTGCATTTCGCCGGCAAATCGGCGCCGTGCAACAGCCTCATCGGTTTGATGGGCCTGGCGATTGGCGAACAGGACGAAGTGCAAGTCAGTTGCCAGGGTTCCGACGCGCAAGCGGCGCTGCAAGCCTTGCTCACTGCACTGGCCACCGCCCTGCCGGAGGATCATCACGCCGCTGCACCGGTTGCTGCCGCGCCGCGCAATCGCCCGGCCGAGGCCGGCGTGTTGCACGGCGTGTGCGCTGCACCGGGTCTGGTCGGCGGGCCGCTGTTTCGCCTGAACGCGATCAGCCTGCCGACGGACGCCGGCAATCATCAGCCCGAGCAACAATTACAGATCCTCGACACCGCGCTGAACCAGGTCCGCAGCGAAATCAACGGCACCCTCGCCCAAGCGAAAAAACACCGCAATGCCGACGAAGAAGCAATCTTCGCCGCGCACCTGGCGCTGCTGGAAGACCCGGCCCTGCTCGACGCTGCGCAGCAATCGATTGAAACCGGCACTGCGGCGACTCACGCCTGGAGCCAATCCATCGATACGCAATGCGAAGTGCTGCAAAACACCGGCAGCCCGTTGCTCGCCGAGCGCGCCAACGATCTGCGCGATTTGAAACAACGGGTGCTGCGCGCCCTGCTTGGTGAAGCCTGGCATTACGAAGTGCCGGCCGGTGCCATCGTCGCCGCTCACGAACTGACGCCGTCGGACCTGCTGCAACTGAGCGCGCAAGGTGTCGCCGGCTTGTGCATGGCCGAAGGCGGCGCGACTTCCCACGTGGCGATTCTGGCCCGGGGCAAAGGCTTGCCATGCATGGTCGCACTGGGCTCGGCGCTGCTTGATCAAACGCAAGGCCAATCGGTGGTGCTCGACGCCGATGGCGGGCGCCTCGAACTGGCGCCGAATGCCGAGCGTCTGGCCGAAGTCCAGCAAGCGCAAATCGACCGTCAGCAACGTCGCGATGCCCAGCAAGCCAAAGCCCATCTGCCGGCCGAAACCCGCAACGGCGTGGCCATCGAAGTGGTCGCCAACGTCGCCTCCAGCCATGAAGCGGCGGATGCGTTTGCCAACGGCGCCGATGGCGTCGGCCTGCTGCGCACCGAGTTCCTGTTCGTTGATCGCCACACCGCTCCGGACGTCGAAGAGCAGCGCGCCGCCTATCAAGCGGTGATCGATGCCATGGGCGACAAATCGGTGATCATCCGCACAATCGACGTCGGTGGCGACAAACAACTCGACTATCTGCCGCTGCCGGTCGAAGCCAACCCGGTGCTCGGTTTGCGCGGTATTCGCCTGGCCCAGGCCCGTCCGGAAATCCTCGATCAGCAACTGCGCGCCCTGCTGCAAGTCAGCCCGTTGCAGCGCTGCCGGATCCTGTTGCCGATGGTCACCGAAGTCGACGAACTGCTGCACATCCGCCAGCGGGTCGATGCGCTGTGCCTGGAACTGGGCATCAATCAACGTCCGGAAATCGGCGTGATGATCGAAGTCCCGGCCGCTGCATTGCAGGCCGAACAACTGGCCGAACACGCGGACTTCCTGTCCATCGGCACCAACGACCTGTCGCAATACACCCTGGCCATGGACCGCGACCACGCCGGCCTCGCCGCGCGGGTCGATGCCCTGCACCCGGCGCTACTGCGCTTGATCGCCATGACCTGTGAAGGCGCGGCGGTGCACAAGCGTTGGGTCGGCGTGTGCGGCGCCCTCGCCTCGGATCCGCTGGCAACCCCCGTACTGATCGGCCTGGGCGTGACCGAACTGTCGGTGAGCCCGGTACAGATCGGCGAAATCAAGGATCGTGTGCGCCAGCTGCACGAAGCCGAATGCCAACGCCTCGCCCGGGACCTGCTCAAGCTGAGCAGCGCCGCCGCGGTGCGTCATGCCTGTCATCAACATTGGCCTCTGCGCTAACAACAACAAAAAGGACGACCGCCATGTACCAACTCTTCATCGAAGGCCTGCAACGCCTGGGCCGCGCGCTGATGCTGCCGATCGCGATCCTGCCGATCGCCGGCCTGCTGCTGCGCCTGGGCGACACTGACCTCTTGAACATCGCGATCATCCACGATGCCGGTCAGGTGATCTTCGCCAACCTGGCAATGATCTTCGCCATCGGCATCGCGGTCGGGTTCGCCAAGGACAACAACGGCACCGCCGGCCTCGCCGGGGTGATCGGTTACCTGGTGATGATCTCCACGCTCAAGGTGCTCGACGCGAGCATCAACATGGGCATGCTCGCCGGGATCGTCAGCGGCCTGATGGCCGGCGCGCTGTACAACCGCTTCAAGGACATCAAGTTGCCGGAATATCTGGCGTTCTTCGGCGGTCGGCGTTTCGTACCGATTGTCACCGGTTTTGCAGCGGTGGGCCTGGGCGTGGTGTTCGGTTACATCTGGCCGCCGATCCAGCACGGCATAAACAGCTTCGGCAGCCTGATGATGGAAAGCGGCAGCTTCGGCGCCTTCGTCTTCGGCGTATTCAACCGCCTGCTGATCGTCACCGGCCTGCACCACATCCTCAACAACATGGCGTGGTTCGTGTTCGGCAACTTCACCGACCCAACCACGGGTGCGCTGGTGACAGGCGATCTGTCGCGCTACTTCGCCGGTGATCCGAAGGGCGGCCAGTTCATGACCGGCATGTTCCCGATGATGATCTTCGGCCTCCCCGCCGCGTGCCTGGCCATGTACCGCAACGCCCTGCCGGAACGCCGCAAGGTGATGGGCGGGATCTTCCTGTCGATGGCCCTGACCTCGTTCCTGACCGGCGTCACCGAGCCGATCGAATTCGCCTTCATGTTCCTCGCACCGCTGCTGTATCTGGTGCATGCGCTGCTGACCGGGCTGTCGATGGCGATCACCAACGCACTGAACATTCATCTGGGCTTTACCTTCTCCGGTGGTTTCATCGACATGGTGCTCGGCTGGGGCAAGTCCACCAATGGCTGGCTGATGGTACCGGTGGGCCTGGCTTATGCGGTCATTTATTACGCGGTGTTTGATTTCTGCATCCGCCGCTTCAACCTGAAAACGCCGGGACGTGAAGACGTCGCCACCGCCGATAAAGCGGTCCTGACGGAAAACGAACGCGCCAGCGCGTACATCAAGGCACTCGGCGGCGCGGAAAATCTGGTGACTGTCGGCGCGTGCACCACGCGGCTGCGACTGGAAATGGTCGACCGCAACAAGGCGTCGGATGCCGATTTGAAAGCACTGGGCGCGATGGCTGTTGTGCGCCCGGGCAAAGGTGGGAGTTTGCAAGTGGTCGTCGGGCCGATGGCCGACAGCATTGCCGATGAGATTCGACTGGCGATGCCCGCATTGGGCCGTGCCGTAGTGGCTACACCTGTTGCGGTCATCGAAACCAGCGAACCGATTGCAGTCGCCACACCGCTGGCACAGCAATGGCTGAGCGCTCTGGGTGGCAGCGACAACGTGCTGCAACTCGACTGCATCGCCATGAGCCGGATTCGCCTGCAACTGGCGGATAGCAAGGTGCTCTCGGAAAGCCGATTGAAAGAGCTTGGATGTTTGGGTGTGAGCGCGCTGGAAGATGGCGTGTGGCACTTGCTGGTGGGGGATCGGGCGCAGAGTTTGAGTGCGGCGCTGGAGGGGTTGGTCAATCGGAGTGAGGTGAGTGCGAAGGTATAGGGCGACCACTGAATCGCTGGGTGAGAGGTGATTTGACGCATCGTTGTACGAATTCAGAATCCCCCCTCACCCTAACCCTCTCCCGGAGGGAGAGGGGACTGACCGAGTTGTTTTGGAGAGGTACGCCGACGTGAAATACCGAGGTGAACTCGGGTTTTAGAACGCATGCAACTCGAGCTCTGCTGCTCCTGCTTGTGCTTTTGCTCTCCACCACTCAACACGATGAGCGTTAGCTCGAGTAAAGCTTTTGATCTTTTGGCCCCATCGGAAGGCTGAGTGGAGGGATTTATCCGGGGGTGGGAGCGCAGCGACCGTGCGGCGAAGCCGCATGCATCGAGAGGAGGTGCAGCGAAGCAAACCGTAGGCGATGCCCCCGGATGAATCCCGGAGCGAAGGAACGCCGAGCCACAGCGAGGCGCCGAACGCAGGGGCAAGCCTTTTTGGTTACTTTTGAGGCGTTTGTCAAAAGTGACCCGCCGTAAGGGCGGAACCATAAGCCGCAACACCCGAAGAAACGGATATTCACCCAACCCAAACCCCGAACAACAAAAAACCCGCTGAAATCACTCTCAGCGGGTTTCCCGTTTCAGCAGCCAAGGAAGATCAAAAATCCTCCAACCGCCAAACCTCATAAGCCGGCGTCTCGTAAGGATGGCTGGCCTTCAAAGCCCCCACCACCCCACGAATCAACTCATCGCCAACGACAAGCTCAACCTTCCACTCCTCGACCCGCTCAACCCGCCCCGCCTCACCAATGAACGGCTGACTGCCGTCCAGAGGTCGAAACTGGCCCAGACCAAGCACCTGCCACGCACAGTGGTCATAGTCACCGATCCGCCCACCACCCGCAGCGAACACAGCATCCTTGACCACATCGACATGACTGTCGGGAACAAAAAAAGCGAGCTTGTACACAGCGCTTAGTTCACCCACACACGAGCATTACGGAACATGCGCATCCACGGAGCGTCTTCGTTCCAGTCTTCCGAACGCCACGAGTTCTGCACGGCGCGGAACACACGCTCCGGGTGCGGCATCATGATCGTTACGCGACCATCGCGGCTGGTGAGGCCGGTGATCCCGCGCGGCGAACCGTTCGGGTTGGCCGGGTAGGCTTCGGTGACCTTGCCGTGGTTGTCGACGAAACGCATCGCCACGCAACCGGACAGATCGGCTTCGAGCAGTGCCTCTTCGCTTTCGAATTCGGCATGGCCTTCACCGTGAGCGATGGCGATCGGCATGCGCGAACCGGCCATGCCCTGCAGGAAGATCGAGTTCGATTCCTGAACCTGAACCATCGCCACGCGCGCTTCGAACTGCTCGGAGCGGTTGCGCACGAAGTGCGGCCAGAACTCGCTGCCCGGGATCAGCTCGTGCAGGTTGGACATCATCTGGCAACCGTTGCACACGCCGAGGGTGAAGCTGTCGTTACGCTCGAAGAAGCCCTGGAACGCATCGCGGGCACGGCTGTTGAACAGTGCGGACTTGGCCCAGCCTTCACCGGCGCCGAGTACGTCGCCGTAGGAGAAACCACCGCAGGCCACCAGACCTTTGAACTCGTTCAAGTCGACACGGCCGGCCAGAATGTCGCTCATGTGCACGTCGATCGCGTTGAAACCGGCGCGGTCGAACGCGGCCGCCATTTCCACCTGACCGTTGACGCCCTGCTCACGCAGCACGGCAACCTGAGGGCGGATGCCTTTCTTGATGTAAGGCGCGGCGATGTCCTGGTTGACGTCGTAGCTCAGCTTGACGCTCAGGCCCGGATTGTCTTCTTCCAGCAGGACGTCGAATTCCTGCTGAGCACAGTCGGCGTTGTCGCGCAAACGCTGGATCTGGTAGCTGGTCTCGGCCCACTGACGCTGCAGCAGACGACGCTGGCCTTCGAACACGGTGTCACCGTTGAAGGTGATGTTGATCTGGCCGTTGTTGATCGGCTGACCGATCACGGAAACGCAGTCGCCCAGACCGGCCGCGCTGAATTGCGCGAGGATGTCCGGCGTGGCGTCCTGGCGAACCTGGATCACCGCACCCAGTTCTTCGTTGAACAGGATGGCGGCGATTTCAGCGGCGTTTTCCGCAACGCTGTCGAGGTTCAGGCTCAGGCCGCAGTGGCCGGCAAAGGCCATTTCCACCACGGAGGTCAGCAGACCACCGTCGGAACGGTCGTGGTACGCCAGCAGGTGACCGTCGGCGTTGAGGCCCTGGATCACGGCGAAGAACGCTTTCAGGTCTTCGGCATCGTCGACGTCCGGAGCCTGCTTGCCGAGCTTGCCGTGAACCTGCGCGAGGATCGAGGCGCCCATGCGGTTCTGGCCGCGACCGAGGTCGATCAGGATCAGGTCGGTGGTGCCCTTGTCCATGCGCAGTTCCGGAGTCAGGGTCTGACGGATGTCAGCCACTGGCGCGAAACCGGTCACGATCAGGGACATCGGCGAAGTAACGGTCTTGTCTTCGCCGTTGTCGTTCCAGCGGGTGGCCATGGACATGGAGTCCTTGCCCACCGGAATGGTCAGGCCCAGCTCGGGGCACAGTTCCATGCCGACCGCTTTCACGGTGTCGTACAGACGCGCATCTTCGCCCGGGTGGCCGGCAGCGGACATCCAGTTCGCCGACAGTTTGATGTCGGAGAGCTTGTTGATGCGCGAGGCGGCAATGTTGGTCAGGGTTTCGCCGATGGCCATGCGGCCCGACGCCGGAGCGTCCAGCAGCGCCAGCGGAGTGCGCTCGCCCATTGCCATCGCTTCACCGGTGTAGACGTCGAAGCTGGTGGCGGTGACGGCAACGTCGGCCACCGGAACCTGCCATGGGCCGACCATCTGGTCACGGGCCACGAGGCCGGTGATGGTGCGGTCGCCGATGGTGATCAGGAAGCTTTTGCTCGCCACGGCCGGGTGATGCAGGACGCGCTCGATGGAATCGGCGATGTCGAGGTTCGACGGATCGAAGTCATCGCCCAGCTCGGCTTCGCGAACCACCGAACGGTGCATGCGCGGCGCCTTGCCCAGCAACACTTCCAGTGGCATGTCCACCGGGTTGTTGCCGAAGTGGCTGTCGGTCACGGTCAGTTGCGGCTCGGCGGTGGCTTCACCGACGACGGCGAACGGGCAACGCTCACGTTCGCAGATCGCCTTGAAGCGCTCGAAGTCGGCCGGGCCGACCGCCAGAACGTAACGTTCCTGGGATTCGTTGGACCAGATTTCGTGCGGGGCCATGCCCGGCTCGTCGTTTGGAATGTTGCGCAGTTCGAAACGGCCACCGCGGTCGCCGTCGTTGACCAGTTCCGGGAAGGCGTTGGACAGACCGCCCGCACCCACGTCGTGGATGAAACTGATCGGGTTCTTGTCGCCCAGCTGCCAGCAACGGTCGATGACTTCCTGGCAGCGACGTTCCATTTCAGGGTTTTCACGCTGAACCGAAGCGAAGTCCAGATCCGCCGAGCTGGTGCCGGTGGCCATGGAGGAAGCGGCGCCGCCGCCCAGACCGATCAGCATCGCCGGGCCGCCGAGGACGATCAGCTTGGAGCCGACGACGATCTCGCCTTTCTTGACGTGCTCTTCACGGATGTTGCCCATGCCGCCAGCCAGCATGATCGGCTTGTGGTAACCACGAACTTCATCACCGTGCGGGGTGGTGATCGACTGTTCGAAAGTACGGAAGTAACCGGTCAGGGCCGGACGGCCGAACTCGTTGTTGAACGCTGCGCCGCCCAGCGGGCCTTCGATCATGATGTCCAGCGCATTGACGATGCGCTCAGGCTTGCCGTACGGCACTTCCCACGGCTGTTCGAAGCCCGGGATCTGCAGGTTCGACACGGTGAAACCGGTCAGGCCGGCCTTCGGCTTGGCACCACGACCGGTTGCGCCTTCGTCGCGGATCTCGCCACCGGAACCGGTGGACGCGCCCGGGAACGGAGCGATCGCGGTCGGGTGGTTGTGGGTTTCGACCTTCATCAGGATATGCACCGGCTCCTGCACCGCGCCGTACTGGCGGGTTTCCGGATCCGGGAAGAAGCGGCCGGCAACGTTGCCGACGATCACCGAAGCGTTGTCCTTGTAAGCGGACAGCACGCCTTCGCTGTGCATCTGATAGGTGTTCTTGATCATGCCGAACAGGCTTTTTTCCTGGCTCTCGCCGTCAATATCCCAACTGGCGTTGAAGATCTTGTGGCGGCAGTGCTCGGAGTTGGCCTGGGCGAACATCATCAGTTCGATGTCGTGCGGGTTGCGCTTGAGACCGTTGAAGGCATTGACCAGGTAGTCGATCTCGTCTTCGGCCAGGGCCAGGCCCAGCTCGACGTTGGCCTTCTCCAGCGCGGCGCGGCCGCCACCGAGGATGTCGATGGCGGTCAGCGGCTTCGGCTCAGCGTGGCTGAACAGACCGGCAGCCTGTTCGAGGTTGCCCAGAACGATCTGGGTCATGCGGTCATGCAGTACGTCGGCGATCTGCTGCGCCTGGGCGTCGCTGAACTGACCGGCCACATAGAACGCGATGCCGCGCTCCAGACGCTGGATCTTGCTCAGGCCGCAGTTGCGGGCGATGTCGCTGGCCTTGCTCGACCATGGCGAGATGGTGCCGAAACGCGGCAACACCAGGAACAGACGACCGGTCGGCTCTTGTACCGGAACGCTTGGACCGTACTTCAGAAGGCGCGCAAGCACCTGCTGTTCGTCGCCGGTCAGGACGCCGGTGACTTCGGCGAAGTGAGCGAATTCAGCATACAGGCCACTGACAGCTGGAACCTTCTGGCTCAGTTGCTCAAGGAGTTTGCTGTGGCGAAAGGCAGAAAGGGCAGGAGCGCCGCGCAGGATCAACATCTTCGGGACAGCCTCGGGAAGGGGTGTGCTTTGAGGCCGTGCATTCTAGCCTAAACCGACCTCAACATCACCCGAAACGCTACGCACGGTTGCACTCGGACCTCAATCTGTGTTTCTGCCTCTGAAGTCAGATTTGGAGCCTGCGGGACAACAGCTTATTTTTTCTGTCACAAAATGCTGTCCGGCCCCATTCCTGCGGGGTTGCGGGCGCTTTTTCAATCGCTAGCAGACTACCCCTCCACTGTCGAGATATGGCGCCCGTTGCGCTTTGCGTATACTGCGCACATGTTTTCCCCAACGGCTTTGCGTCCGCGGTACGCCAAATGGCTGATCGCTACCGGACTCTTCCTGATGCTCAGTGGCTGTGTTGATAAACCCAACACACTCGAGCGCGTAAAGGAGGATGGTGTGCTGCGGGTGATCACCCGTAACAGCCCCGCCACCTACTTTCAGGATCGCAGCGGCGAGACCGGCTTCGAATACGAGCTGGTGAAGCGCTTCGCCGACGATTTGGGGGTGGAACTGAAGATCGAGACCGCCGACAACCTCGACGACCTGTTCGACCAGATCGGCAAGCCCAATGGCCCGGTGCTGGCCGCCGCCGGCCTGGTCAGCAGCGATCAGCGCAAGAAGCAGGTGCGGTTCTCCCATTCCTACCTCGAAGTCACCCCGCAGATCATCTATCGCAACGGCCAGTCCCGGCCGACCGATGCCAGTGAACTGGTCGGCAAGAAGATCATGGTGCTCAAGGGCAGCACCCACGCCGACCAGCTTGCCGAGCTGAAACAGAAATATCCCGGGATCGAATACGAAGAATCCGACGCCGTCGAAGTGGTCGACCTGTTGCGCATGGTCGATGAAGGCCAGATCGACCTGACCCTGGTCGATTCCAACGAAGTGGCAATGAACCAGGTGTACTTCACCAATATCCGCGTCGCCTTCGACCTCGGCGATGCACGCAGCCAGAGCTGGGCGGTGGCCGCCGGTGAAGACAACAGCCTGCTCAACGAGATCAACAGTTATCTGGACAAGGTGCAGAAGAACGGCACCCTGCAACGTCTGAAGGACCGCTACTACGGCCACGTCGATGTCCTCGGCTACATGGGCGCCACGACCTTCGCCCAGCATTTGCAGCAGCGCCTGCCCAAGTACGAACAGCACTTCAAGACCTACGCCAAGAAAGAGAAAGTCGACTGGCGCCTGCTCGCGGCCATCGGTTATCAGGAATCGCTGTGGCAACCGGCCGTCACTTCGAAGACCGGCGTGCGCGGCCTGATGATGCTGACCCAGAACACTGCGCAGGCCATGGGCGTGTCCAACCGCCTCGATCCGAAGCAGAGCATCATGGGCGGCGCGAAGTATCTGGCGTACATGAAGGATCAACTGGATGACTCGATCCAGGAGCCGGATCGTACGTGGTTTGCACTGGCTGCCTACAACGTCGGCAGCGGCCACCTGGATGACGCGCGCAAATTGGCGTCTCGGGAAGGCCTGAATCCGGACAAGTGGCTGGATGTGAAGAAGATGCTGCCACGACTGTCGCAGAAGCAGTGGTACAGCAAGACCCGCTATGGCTACGCCCGTGGCGGCGAACCGGTGCATTTCGTAGCAAACATCCGTCGCTACTACGACATCCTGACCTGGGTGACCCAGCCGCAGCTTGAGGGCGATCAGGTCGCCGAAGGCAATCTGCATGTGCCGGGGATCGACAAGTCCAAACCGGCGCAGGAAAACCCGCCGCTCTGATAAACACTGTGGGAGCAGGCTCCCACAGTGTCTGTGTTGAGGCTTAGTGTTTGGCGGCCGCCAGAATCAACGCCTTCATCTCCGAAACCGCCGACTTGAAGCCGACGAACAACGCATGCGCCACCAGCGCGTGACCGATGTTCAGTTCATTGATGCCCTTGATCGCCGCCACGGCTTCAACGTTGTGATAGTGCAAACCGTGACCGGCATTGACGATCAGGCCCTGGGCCAGACCGAATGCCACGCCATCCGCCACACGCTTGAGCTCTTCAGCCACTTCTGTCGGCGTTTCGGCATCGGCGTAACGCCCGGTGTGCAGCTCGATAGCTGGAGCGCCGACCCGTTTCGAGGCAGCGATCTGCCGCTCGTCAGCGTCGATGAACAGCGACACTTCGCTGCCGATCTTCGACAGACGCTCCACCGCCGCCTTGATGCGTTCTTCCTGCCCCGCCACGTCCAGACCGCCCTCGGTGGTCAACTCCTGACGGGTTTCCGGCACCAGGCAAATGTGCGCCGGACGGATGCGCTCGGCGAACGCCATCATTTCTTCGGTGACGCCCATTTCGAAGTTCATGCGGGTTTGCAACACATCCTTGAGCAGCAGCACGTCGCGCTCCTGAATGTGGCGACGGTCCTCGCGCAGGTGCACGGTGATGCCGTCGGCGCCCGCCTCTTCCGCGTCCAGCGCAGCCTTGACCGGATCCGGATAGCGTGTGCCCCGAGCCTGACGCAGGGTGGCGACGTGGTCGATGTTCACGCCAAGAAGAATGCGATTGCTGGTGGTCACGGATGCGCTCCTGAAGGGAAAGATTCGGCGCACAGCATACACGGGGCTACGGTTTGCGAAACAGCTCGCGGCTCACGAGAGGACGACCGCCCAGATGCACGGCCAATGCCTGACGCATCAAGCGTTTGGCGGCGGACAACGCGCCGGGGGCTGACCAGTCGGCTTCGGCCATGGCCAGCAGCTCGGTGCCATTGAACAGGCCGGGTTGCAGCAGGTAGACCCGCTCGAGTCCGGCGTCCACCTGCAGGCGATAGAGGCCATCCGCGGCGATGGGCTCGTCGTTGATGTCGGTGTTCAGGGAGAAGCCATAACCGAGGTCGTCGA
This sequence comes from Pseudomonas sp. UV AK001, assembly GCF_046097675.1. NCBI lineage: Bacteria > Pseudomonadati > Pseudomonadota > Gammaproteobacteria > Pseudomonadales > Pseudomonadaceae > Pseudomonas > Pseudomonas sp. UV AK001. The sequence continues at coordinate 334,825 of NZ_JBJUVZ010000006.1, read as the reverse complement.
GCAGGCGCCATTCGAAGGAGCGCAGCAGGGGTTCCAGTGGCCGGCCTTCGGCGAGGGCCAGCAGCGTGGCGGCGTAATGATCGAACACTGCGGGATGCGGATCTTCGGCCGGCAGCAGGCGGATCAGCAACTCGTTGAGATAGAGACCGCTGAACAGCGCCTCGCCGATCATCCATGTCGCGTTACCGACGCTTTCCATGCGACCGACGTTCTTCAACTCACCCTTGCCCCGAAACTCCACTTCCAGCGGCACGAATGGCCGCGCCAGTGTCCCGGCCTTGCCCCGCGCGCTGCGCAACACCGCCCGCAGCCGACCTTGCGGCGTGAGGAAGTCCACCAAGGCGCTGGTTTCGCGGTAGGCGCGGGAGTGGAGGACGTAGGCGGGTTGGGCGGGAGGCGTTTGAGACATGGACTTCTCGTTGAGGGAAACGCGGTTTACTCATCACCCAAAACCAATGTGGGAGCGAGCTTGCTCGCGAAAGTGGTGCAACAGTCAACATCAATGCCGAATGTTACATCGTCTTCGCGAGCAAGCTCGCTCCCACAATGGATCGATGTATTGCTTTACAGGTCGCCGTAACCCAGCGAACGCAGCGCGCGCTCGTCGTCGGACCAGCCGCCTTTCACCTTGACCCACAGGTTGAGCATGATCTTGGAGTCGAACAGCAGCTCCATGTCCTTGCGCGCCTCGGTGCCGATGCGCTTGATGCGCTCGCCCTTGTCGCCAATGATGATTTTCTTCTGGCCGTCACGCTCGACGAGGATCAACGCATGGATGTGCAGTGTTGCACCCTGCTGCTTGAACTCTTCGATTTCCACGGTGATCTGGTACGGCAGCTCGGCACCGAGCTGGCGCATGATCTTCTCGCGCACCAGTTCGGCGGCGAGGAAGCGGCTGCTGCGGTCAGTGATCTGGTCTTCCGGGAAGAAGTGATCGTTCTCCGGCAGGTGATCGGCGATGACCTTTTCCAGCGCGTCGAGGTTGTGCCCCTGCTGTGCCGAAATCGGAATGATCTGCGCGTTCGGCAGCTGTTCCTGCAACCAGGACAGATGCGGCATCAGCTCGGCCTTGTCTTCGATGCGGTCCGTCTTGTTCAGTGCGACGATCAGCGGGCCGGTCACGTACTGCACGCGCTCCAGGACCATCTGGTCTTCTTCGGTCCACTTGGTGCGGTCCACTACGAAGATCACCACGTCAACGTCTTTCAACGCCGCCGAAGCGGTTTTGTTCATGTAACGGTTCAGGGCCTTTTCACCGCCCTTGTGCATGCCGGGAGTGTCGACGTAGATAGCCTGCACGTCGCCTTCGGTCTTGATCCCGAGCATGTTGTGGCGAGTGGTCTGCGGCTTGCGCGAGGTGATCGCGAGCTTCTGGCCGAGGATGTGGTTCAGCAGCGTGGACTTGCCCACGTTCGGACGGCCGACGATGGCAACGTAGCCACAGCGAGTTGCGTTTGTATCAGTCATTGCCATTCTCCACACCCAGGGCAATCAGTGCTGCGGCGGCCGCTACCTGTTCGGCAATACGACGGCTCACACCCTGACCCCGGCTTTTTTCATTCAATAGGACAACTTCGCACTCGACGAAGAAGGTACGGCAGTGCGGCTCGCCCTGGATATCCACGACTTCGTAGCGTGGCAGCTCGCAACCGCGCGATTGCAGGAATTCCTGCAGGCGGGTCTTCGGATCCTTGTTGGTGTCGACCAGCGTCAGACCTTCGAACTCGCCGGCCAGCCAGGCCAGGACGCGCTCGCGGGCGACTTCCATGCCGGCGTCGAGGTAGATCGCGCCGATCAGCGCTTCCAGGGCATCGGCCAGAATCGACTCACGACGGAAACCACCGCTTTTCAGCTCGCCGGAACCCAGGCGCAGGTATTCGCCCAGATCGAAACCACGGGCCAGAACGGCCAGGGTCTCGCCTTTCACCAGACGCGCACGCAAACGCGACAACTGGCCTTCGCGGGCCAGCGGGAAGCGCTCGAACAGGGCTTCACCGGCAACGAAGTTGAGGATCGCATCACCGAGGAATTCCAGACGTTCGTTGTTGCGTCCGGCAAAACTGCGGTGCGTGAGGGCCAGGACCATCAGTTCCTGGTCCTTGAAGGTGTAACCGAGCTGACGCTCGAGACGGCTGAGAGAAACGCTCACGGTTTGACCACGCTGAGTTCGTGGCTGGATTCCACCGCCATCGCCGGGATACGGCGCAGGCCTGGGACAATTAACGCTGTGTTCAAAAATGACGTCCTGAATATCGTGGCTTCATGCCCCGGAGCCGGTTGTGCCGACGCCAGAAATGCATTCGGCGCTGTGGTCAACAGCGCCGTGATTGTTTACTTGATCAGGCCGACCCGCGAGAAATTCGGCAGGTGGCTGAGTTTCGGTTCCGGCCAGCTCATCCAGACCGCGAAGGCCTTGCCGACGATGTTCTGGTCGGGAACCATGCCCAGCAGATCCTTGGGAATGTTCGGGTCATCCCAGTAGCGACTGTCGTTCGAGTTGTCGCGGTTGTCGCCCATCATGAAGTAGTGCCCGGCCGGCACGGTCCAGGTATGGTCCGGCGTGGCGCGGTAGCGGCTCATTTCCTTGCGGATCAGGTGCTCGGCGGCGCCGAGTTTTTCCTTGTAGAGCTCCGCGCTGCCGAGGGTGCCCGGCTCGGAGCCGACCAGTTGCTCGGCAATCGACTCGCCATTGACGAACAGACGCTTGTCGGCGGTGTAACGCACCGTGTCGCCCGGCAGGCCAACCACACGCTTGATGTAGTTGACGTTCGGGTCGCTCGGGTAGCGGAACACCATCACGTCGCCGCGTTGCGGATCACCGACTTCGATGACTTTCTTGTCGATCACCGGCAAGCGGATCCCGTAAGAAAACTTGTTCACCAGAATGAAGTCGCCGACGTCCAGGGTCGGTTTCATCGAGCCGGACGGAATCTGGAACGGTTCCACCAGGAACGAACGCAGCACCAGCACGATGAACAGCACCGGGAAGAACGACTTGCCGTATTCGACCAGCAGCGGTTCCTTGTTCAGCTTCTCCACCACCAGCACATCAGGCTGGCTGACGCTGCCCTGATAGGAAGCGATGGCGGCGCGCCGACGCGGTGCCAGGATCAACAGATCGAGCAACGCCAACAGGCCGCAGACGAACACGGCGATAACCAGCAACAGCGGGAAATTTAGTGACATAGGACCTGACTATTCCAACCTGAGCACAGCGAGGAAGGCTTCTTGTGGAATTTCCACGTTGCCGACCTGCTTCATGCGTTTCTTACCGGCCTTTTGCTTCTCGAGCAGTTTCTTCTTACGACTGACGTCACCGCCGTAGCATTTGGCCAATACGTTCTTTCTGAGCGCCTTGACGGTTGTCCGGGCGACGATCTGACCGCCAATGGCAGCCTGGATGGCCACGTCGAACATCTGACGAGGAATCAGTTCTTTCATCTTCTCGGTCAGCTGGCGACCTTTGAAGTGCGAATTGTCACGGTGCACGATCAACGCCAGGGCATCGACCTTGTCGCCGTTGATCAGCACGTCCAGTTTCACCAGATTAGCCGATTGGTAACGATCGAAATGGTAGTCCAGCGAAGCATAGCCGCGGCTGGTGGATTTCAGACGGTCGAAGAAGTCGAGGACCACTTCGTTCATCGGCAGGTCGTAGGTCACCTGGACCTGATTGCCGAGGAACAGCATGTCGACCTGGACACCGCGTTTTTCGATGCACAGGGTGATGACGTTGCCCAGGTGCTCCTGCGGAACCAGGATGTTGGCCCGCACGATCGGCTCGCGCATGTCTTCGATGGACGACACGTCCGGCAGCTTCGACGGGTTGTCGACGTAAATCGTTTCACCGGTTTTCAGCACCAGTTCGAAGATTACCGTCGGCGCCGTGGTGATCAGGTCCAGGTCGTATTCGCGCTCCAGGCGCTCCTGGATGATCTCCATGTGCAGCATGCCGAGGAAGCCGCAACGGAAGCCGAAGCCCAGGGCGTCGGAGCTTTCCGGGGTGTATTGCAGCGACGAGTCGTTCAGGGTCAGTTTCTGCAGCGCTTCGCGGAAATCCTCGAAGTCGTCGGAACTGACCGGGAACAGACCGGCGTAAACCTGTGGCTGGATGCGTTTGAAGCCTGGCAGCACTTCAACGTCCGGGGTGGAGCTGAGGGTCAGGGTGTCACCGACCGGCGCACCGTGAATGTCCTTGATGCTGGCGATGATGAAGCCCACTTCGCCGGCCTTCAGGTCAGCGGTAGCGGTGTGTTTCGGGTTGAAAACACCGACGCTGTCGACCAGGTGCACCTTGCCGGTGGATTTCACCAGGATCTTGTCGCCCTTCTTCACGCGGCCGTGACGCACGCGCACCAGGGAAACAACGCCCAGGTAGTTGTCGAACCAGGAGTCGATGATCAACGCTTGCAGCGGATCTTCGATGTTGCCGGTCGGCGCAGGAATGGTGGCGACCAGACGCTCGAGCACTTCGTCGACACCCAGGCCGGTCTTGGCGCTGCAGGTGACGGCGTCGGTGGCGTCGATGCCGATGATCTTCTCGATCTCGTCCTTGACGCGGTCAGGCTCGGCCTGCGGCAGGTCGATCTTGTTCAGTACCGGCATGACCTCCAGGCCCTGCTCGATCGCGGTGTAGCAGTTGGCCACGGACTGGGCTTCTACGCCCTGACCCGCGTCGACCACCAGCAAGGCACCTTCACACGCGGCCAGGGAACGGCTGACTTCGTAGGTGAAGTCGACGTGGCCCGGGGTGTCAATGAAGTTCAGCTGGTAGGTGACGCCGTCTTTGGCCTTGTAATAGAGGGTAACGCTGTGGGCCTTGATGGTGATCCCGCGTTCGCGCTCCAGCTCCATGGAATCCAGCACCTGGGCTTCCATTTCACGCTCGGCCAGGCCACCGCACATCTGGATGAATCGGTCAGCCAGCGTCGACTTGCCATGGTCAATGTGGGCGATGATGGAGAAATTGCGGATATGACTCAAATCACTCACGGATCAACACTCAAAAAGGCTGCAGGCTTGGCCCGCCGAAAAATAGCCGGGAATTGTACCTGATACACGGCGCAAGCGTCACGTTCGCCTGTCACCCGGATTGCATGCAAAAACGCCCCGGTCTGGCGACCGGGGCGTTTTTCAAGGTTGAAGCCAGGGTGAAACCTTGTTCATCAACCGGCTCGACGCAGCAACCAGACACCCGCCAGCGCACAGACGCCGGCCGGCACCAGCACCGCGAACAGCGGCGAGAAGCCGAACACCAGGCTGGATGGACCCAGCAAATCCTGGACGATCCGGAAGGTGAACCCCACCAGCACACCGGTGAACACTCGCTGACCCAGGGTCACCGAACGCAACGGGCCGAAAATGAAGGAGATCGCCATCAGCACCAGCGCAGCGGTCACCAGCGGCTGCAACACCTTGACCCAAAACGCCAGCCAGTAACGGCCGTTGCTCAGCCCCTGATCCGCCAGGTAATGGATATACCCCCACAGGCCGCTGATCGACAGCGCTTCCGGCGCCATAACCACGGTATTCAACAGCTCCGGACTGATGGAAACATCCCAGTCTTCAGTCGGTTTGTTGACGACTTCGGTGCTGCGCTCGTGGAACAGCGTGGTGGTGACATCGGTGAGCTGCCAGCGTTTGCCATCGAATTCGGCGCGCTTGGCGAAGCTCGAACTCTGCAGATGACGCTCCTTGTCGAAATGATAGCGGGTCACGCCGTACAACAGGCCATCGGGTTGAACGGCGTTGATATGGATGAACTCGTCACCCTGACGGTGCCACATGCCGTGCTTGGCGCTCTGTGCGTCACCGCTGCCCTGTGCCAGCGAACGATTGGCCTGAGCCATGCTTTCGGTGGCCGGGGCAACGTATTCACCGATCAGCACGCCGGCCAGCATCAACACCAGCATCGGCTTCATGACCGCCCAGACGATGCGTCCGATGGACACACCAGCCGCGCGCATCACGGTCAGTTCGCTGCTGCTTGCCAGACTGCCGAGACCGATCAGACAGCCGATCAGCGCCGCCATCGGCAACATGTCGTAGAGCCGGCGCGGTGCGGTGAGCAATACAAAGCTCAGCACATCGACCAGCGTGTAGGTTTCGCTGACGTCACCCATCTCGTCGATGAATGCAAACAGGGTGGCCAGGCCAAGAATGATCGCCAGCACCGCGATGATCGCAATGAATACGCTGCTGCCGATGTAGCGGTCGAGTTTAACCACGGGCCACCTCCAGCGCAGCGCTGCGACGGCTGGCCATTTTCAGGCGCAGCGGTTCCCAGTACAGCAGGCCGATACCGATGGCCAGGAAGATTGCATGCACCCACCACAGACCCAGACTCGCCGGGATCTTGCCTTTTTCGAGGGCGCCGCGGGCGGCAATCAGGATGGTCAGGTAAGCCATATAAAGAAGAATCGCCGGCAGCAGCTTGAGGAAGCGCCCCTGGCGCGGATTGACCCGCGACAGCGGCACCGCCATCAGAGTCACGATAAATACCAGCAGCGGCAGCGACAGGCGCCATTGCAGTTCGGTTTTCGCACGGATGTCGTCGCTGGCCATCAGGGTCGAGGTCGGCATCGCGTCACGATCTGTGACCTCCTCGCTGACATCAGGCTTTGGCAGCAGCACGCCATAGGTTTCGTAATGGATGGCACGGTAGTTGGCCAGCCCCGGGCTGCCGTCGTAGCGGTAGCCGTTGTGCAGGATCAGGTAACGGTTGCCGTCAGGACGGACTTCCTGCCGGCCTTTTTCGGCTACCAGCACGGAAATCCCGCGATCCGCCTGGTTGGCACCAAGGTTTTTCTGCGAAATGAACACGCTGCCCAGATTGACCCGGTCGTCGCTCAGGGTTTCGGTGTAGGTCACCCGGGTTCCGTCACGCAACGCCTGGAAACGGCCTGGCTCGAGGGTATCGAACTCGGTCAGGGCGTCCTGCTTGTTCAGCAGCAACTGGAACTGGTTGGCGCCTTGCGGGGCCAGGCTCAGGCTGAGCCAGGCCACCACCAGTGCCACCAGGGTGGCCGGGAACAGGGTCATGCGGAACAGGCGCTGCTGGCTCATGCCAGTGGCCGACAGCACGGTCATTTCGCTTTCCAGATACAACCGGCCGTACGCCAGAAGGATCCCGAGGAACAGGCCCAGTGGCAGGATCAACTGCATGAAACCCGGCAGACGGTAGCCCATGATCAGGAACAGCGATCCCGGATCGAGCTGGCCCGCAGCGGCCTGGGCAAGGTATTTGATGAAGCGACCGCTCATGATGATGACCAGCAGCACGGCGCTTACCGCACTCAGGGTCAACAGGACTTCGCGGGACAGATAACGGAAGACGATCAAACCAGACACTCCAGGGTTGTCAGGCTAAGGCGGCCAAACAAGCAAACGTATCGACAGGCCCGCAAGGCAGAGCCGTCGAAAAAAGATGCGGCATTATCCTGTGATTGAGGGCGCCTGTCACTGCGCACACTCACGCAAGCGTGCAATCCGTTGAAGATCGTACAACCGAGGGTTGTCAGGCGCGGTGAGCGAGGTTCAAACTGCCGCCTCTGTCGCAGGCACTGGCCTGCGCCTCTTCTCTCTATAAGCAGGCGACAGCGGACACCGTCGAACGCCTGCATGTTGACCATTCATTCAGGGATCCGGACATGGAACTGGTTGTAAAAAGCGTTAGCCCAGAAACGTTGAAAACCGCCACCCTGGTGGTTGCCGTCGGCGAAGGCCGCAAACTCGGCGTCGCAGCCAAGCAGGTCGACGAACTGAGCGGCGGCGCCATCAGCGCTGTCCTCAAGCGTGGCGACCTGGCCGGCAAGGTCGGTCAGAGCCTGCTGCTGCACAGCCTGCCGAACCTGAAAGCAGAACGCGTGCTGCTGGTCGGGGTGGGCAAGGATGAAGAACTGGGCGACCGCCCGTTCCGCAAGATCGTTGCCGGCATCCTCAACACTCTCAAGGGGCTGGGCGGCAGCGATGCCGTGCTGGCGCTGGATGAAATCATCGTCAAGGGCCGCGACAGCTACGGCAAGACCCGCCTGCTGGCCGAGACCCTGGTGGATGGCGAATACACCTTCGACCAGTTCAAGAGCCAGAAAGCCGAACCGCGCGCCCTGAAGAAAATCACCCTGCTGACCATCAAGGCTGCGCAAGCCGAAGTGCAACGCGCCGTGAACCACGCCACCGCGATCGCCAACGGCATGGCGTTCACCCGTAATCTGGGCAACCTGCCGCCGAACATCTGCCACCCGACGTTCCTCGGCGAACAAGCCAAGGACCTGGGCAAAGAGTTCAAGGATCTGAAAGTCGAAGTCCTCGACGAGAAGAAGATCAAATCCCTGGGCATGGGTTCGTTCTACGCCGTCGGCCAGGGCAGCGCCCAGCCGCCACGCCTGATCGTCATGCAATACAACGGCGGCAAGAAATCCGAGAAGCCATACGCGCTGGTCGGTAAAGGCATCACCTTCGACACCGGCGGCATCAGCCTGAAACCGGGCGCCGGCATGGACGAGATGAAGTACGACATGGGCGGCGCCGCCAGCGTGTTCGGCACCCTGCGTGCCGTGCTGGAACTGAAGCTGCCGATCAATCTGGTGTGCATCCTGGCCTGCGCCGAGAACATGCCGAGCGGCACCGCTTCGCGTCCGGGCGACATCGTCACCACCATGAGCGGCCAGACCGTGGAAATCCTCAACACCGACGCCGAAGGCCGTCTGGTGCTGTGCGACGCCCTGACCTACTCCGAGCGCTTCAAGCCGCAGGCAGTGATCGACATCGCCACCCTGACCGGTGCCTGCGTCGTAGCCCTGGGTGCCCACACGTCGGGCCTGCTGGGCAACAACGACGAACTGATCGAGCAACTGCTGAGCGCGGGCAAGGCTGCCGACGACCGCGCCTGGCAATTGCCGCTGTTCGATGAGTACCAGGAGCAACTGGACAGCCCGTTCGCCGACATCGCCAACATCGGCGGGCCGAAGGCCGGCACCATTACTGCTGCGTGCTTCCTGTCGCGCTTCACCAAGAACCTGAACTGGGCACACCTGGACATCGCGGGCACCGCGTGGACCAGCGGCGGCAAGGACAAGGGCGCCACCGGCCGTCCGGTTCCCCTGCTGACCCAGTACCTGCTGGATCGCGCCAAAGCCTGAAACCGATGACGGCGAGCGCCGCCCTTTTCAGGGGGCGGCGCTTGCTGCTCAGGAACCGCAATGACCAAAGTCGACTTCTACATCCTGCCCAGTGCCGACCCTTCGGCACGTCTGGATTTTGCCTGCAAGCTCACCGAAAAAGCCTGGCGCATGGGCCACCGCATCTACCTGCATTGCAGCGATGCCGCCCAGCGTGACGATCTCGATGCGCGACTGTGGGCGTTCAAGGGCGAAACCTTCGTGCCCCACGGCCCGGCCGAGAGCGAACCGGAAGGTTTGATCGTGCTTGGACTGGGGGATGACTGTGGCCAGCATCAGGATTTGCTCGTCAACCTCGACCTGAAAGTCCCGGCCTTCGCCAGCAAGTTCGCCCGGGTGGCGGAAGTGGTGGTGGAAGATCCGGTGATCCGTGCAGCTGCGCGGGAGAGTTTCCGTTTCTACCGGGAACAGGGCTATCCTCTGCAAGACCACCGTTTACAGCGACTCTGAGTACGCCGATGGACACTCCAAAACCGCTGCAAAAACCCGCGCACCTGCTGGATGACCTCGAGTCGATCCGCCAGTTGCTCGGCGATGACAACCTGCAACCGCCGCTGCTGACCGAAACGGTCGATGATGGCGAACAGGAACAGATTCCGATGCTGTTCGACTCGGTCGCCACCGAGCCACCCGCCGTCGAACCGCCGCCAGCTCCCGTCGCGAAACCCGCCATCGCGCCCGCCGCGCCTGTGGATAAAGGCCCCGACGCGCTGCTGCACCTGGACAGCGAACTGCGCGCCGCCGCGCAATTGATCATGCAAGACGTGATCGACGACTTCGCCCCGCACATTGAAACCGAGATCAAACGCCGCCTCGAGGCGCGGATGGAACGGCTTCTCGCCCAGTACGAATAATTCCCCGATCTCCTGTGGGAGCTGGCAAGCCAGCTCCCACATTTAGTTCTCCACCCAGCCTCCCCCGCTCGCCCTGCGCCCCATGCCCCGCTATACTTCCCGGCTTTTCCTGAATAAATGCCAATAGGGTCCCGCCGCGCATGGATAAGACCTACCAGCCGCACGCCATTGAAACTTCCTGGTACAACACCTGGGAGTCCGAGAACTACTTCGCCCCGCAAGGCGCGGGCGACTCCTACACCATCATGATCCCGCCGCCGAACGTCACCGGCAGCCTGCACATGGGTCACGGCTTCAACAACGCGATCATGGACGCCCTGATCCGTTTCCGCCGCATGCAGGGTCGCAACACCCTGTGGCAGCCGGGCACCGACCACGCCGGTATCGCCACGCAGATGCTGGTGGAGCGTCAACTCGAAGCCCAGGGCCAGAATCGCCACGATCTGGGCCGCGAAAAATTCCTCGAGAAAGTCTGGGAATGGAAGGATCAGTCCGGCGGCAACATCAGCCGTCAGATCCGCCGCCTCGGCTCGTCCGTGGACTGGAGCCGCGAGCGCTTCACCATGGACGACGGCCTCTCGGAAGCCGTTAAAGAAGCGTTCGTGCGCCTGCACGAAGACGGCCTGATCTATCGCGGCAAGCGCCTGGTCAACTGGGACACCAAGCTGCACACGGCGATTTCCGACCTCGAAGTGGAAAACCACGACGAGAAAGGTTTCCTGTGGAACCTGAAGTACCCGCTGGCCGACGGCGCGAAAACCGCTGAAGGTAACGACTTCCTGATCGTCGCGACCACCCGTCCGGAAACCATGCTCGGCGACTCCGCCGTCGCGGTGAACCCGAACGACGAGCGCTACAAAGCCCTGATCGGCAAGTTTGTCGAGCTGCCGCTGGTCGGCCGCCGCATCCCGATCATCGCCGACGATTATTGCGACCCTGAATTCGGCACCGGCTGCGTGAAAATCACCCCGGCCCACGATTTCAACGACTACGAAGTCGGCAAGCGCCACAACCTGCCGCTGCTGAACATCTTCGACAAGAACGCCAACGTGCTGCCTGCGGCTCAGGTGTTCAACCTCGACGGCACGCTGAACGACAGCATCGACGGCAAGATTCCGGCCGAGTACGCCGGTCTCGAGCGTTTCGAAGCGCGCAAGCAGATCGTGGCCGCGTTCGACGCCGCCGGCCTGCTGGTCAGCGTCGACGATCACAACCTGAAAGTGCCGAAAGGCGACCGCTCCGGCACCGTCATCGAGCCGTGGCTGACCGACCAGTGGTACGTGTCCACCAAGCCGCTGGCCGAGCCTGCGATTGCTGCCGTTGAAGACGGTCGCATCCAGTTCGTGCCGAAGCAGTACGAAAACATGTACTTCTCGTGGATGCGCGACATCCAGGACTGGTGCATCAGCCGTCAGCTTTGGTGGGGCCACCGGATTCCGGCCTGGTACGACGAGTCGGGCAAGGTTTACGTCGGTCGCGACGAAGCCGAAGTGCGCGCCAAGCACAACCTCGGCCCGGACGTTGCGCTGCAACAGGACAACGACGTTCTCGACACCTGGTTCAGCTCGGGCCTGTGGACCTTCTCCACCCTGGGCTGGCCGGAAAAGACCGAATTCCTGAAGAAATTCCACTCCACCGACGTGCTGGTGACGGGCTTCGACATCATTTTCTTCTGGGTTGCCCGGATGATCATGCTGACGATGCACCTGATCAAGAACGAGGACGGCACGCCGCAGGTTCCGTTCAAGACCGTTTACGTGCACGGTCTGGTGCGTGATGGCCAGGGCCAGAAGATGTCCAAGTCCAAGGGCAACGTCCTGGACCCGCTGGACATCATCGACGGTATCGAGCTCGAAACCCTGGTGCAAAAACGCACTTCCGGTCTGATGCAGCCGAAACTGGCGAAGAAGATCGAGAAGCAGACCCGCGAAGAGTTCGCCGACGGCATCGCCAGCTACGGCACCGACGCCCTGCGCTTCACCTTCTGCTCGCTGGCGTCCACCGGTCGCGACATCAAGTTCGACATGGGCCGCGTCGAAGGCTATCGCAACTTCTGCAACAAGATCTGGAATGCTGCGCGTTATGTTCTGGACAAGGGCGAAGACTGTGGCCAGAACGGCGAAGCCTACGAGCTGTCGCTGGCGGACCGCTGGATCATCTCGCAACTGCAGCGCACCGAAGCCGAAGTGACCCGTCAACTGGATCAGTTCCGTTTCGACCTGGCGGCACAAGCGTTGTACGAGTTCATCTGGAACCAGTACTGCGACTGGTACCTGGAACTGTCCAAGCCTGTGCTGTGGGACGAAAACGCGCCGGTCGAGCGTCAGCGCGGCACCCGTCGCACGCTGGTTCGCGTACTGGAAGTGGCACTGCGCCTGGCGCATCCGTTCATGCCGTTCATCACTGAAGAAATCTGGCAGCGCATCGCGCCGCTGGCCGGTATTCAGGGCAAGACGATCATGCTGCAAGCCTGGCCGGTGGCCAACGAAGAGCGCATCGATCCGGCGGCCGAAGACGACATCGAATGGCTCAAGGGCCTGATGCTCGGCACGCGCAACATCCGTGGCGAAATGAACATCGGCCCGGGCAAACCGCTGCCGATCTACCTGAAAAACGTCACCGCTGAAGACCAGCGCCGCCTGACCGAGAACGAAGCGCTGCTGAAGAAGCTGGCGCGTCTGGAATCGATCACCGTACTGGCGGCCGGCGAAGAAGCACCGCTGTCCGCCACCGCGCTGGTTGGCGAGATGGAAGTGCTGGTGCCGATGGCCGGCCTGATCGACAAGAACGCCGAACTGGCGCGTCTGGACAAGGAAATCCTGCGTCTGCAGGGCGAAGTCCAGCGGGTTGGCGGCAAGCTGTCCAACGCCGGTTTCGTTGACAAGGCTCCGGCCGAAGTCATCGAGAAGGAACGCGCCAAACTGGCCGAAGCCGAACAGGCTCTGGGCAAGCTGGCCGAGCAGCACGCGCGGATTGCCAGCCTGTAACGGCAGATCGCACTGAAAAAGGGAGGCCCGCAACGGCCTCCCTTTTTTTGTGCCCGGCACTTTTCCGGCCAACAACACGGCTCCCTGTGGGACAATAGCCGCCACTTTCAGCCCTACCCGAATGACCACGCCCATGAACGCCCCACGTACACCGAAACCTGCGCGCAAGAAGCCTGACTCCGCCACCCCGGCCAAGCCCGTGGAGCCGCGCAAAGAGGCCAGCCTGCATCCGCGCAATCGCCATCAGGGTCGTTACGACTTTCCGGCGCTGATCAAGACCACGCCGGAACTGGCGAAGTTCGTGATCACCAACCCGTACGGCAAGGAAAGCATCGACTTCGCCAGTCCCGATGCGGTGCGTGTGTTCAACCGGGCGTTGCTCAAGTCGTTCTACGGCATCCAGCATTGGGATATCCCGGCCGATTACCTCTGCCCGCCGGTGCCGGGCCGGGCCGACTACATACACTTCCTGGCTGACCTGCTGGCCAGCAACAACGACGGCGTGGTTCCGCGCGGTGCCATCGTCAATGTGCTGGATATCGGCATGGGCGCCAACTGCGTGTACCCGTTGATTGGTAACAGCGAATACCGCTGGCACTTCCTGGGCTCGGAAATCGACCCGACGGCCGTGGCCGCCGCCAGGGCCATCGTCCAGTCCAACGATCTGAGCAAAGTCATCAAGCTGCGCCAGCAAGAGAACCGCAAGCACATCCTGATCGGCCTGCTGGAGCCCGGTGAGCGTTTTGACCTGACCATGTGCAACCCGCCGTTCCACGCGTCGATGGAAGAGGCCACCAAGGGCAGCGAGCGTAAGTGGCGAGCCCTGGGCAAGGCCGATCCGAAACGCAAATTGCCGGTGCTGAACTTCGGCGGTCAGTCGGCCGAGCTGTGGTGTGAGGGCGGCGAAGCGCGTTTCGTGACGCAACTGATCGCCGAAAGCGCGACCCTTGCGCACAAGGTGTTGTGGTTCAGCACCCTGGTCTCGAAGGCCTCGAACCTGCCCGCCATCGAGACAGCGCTGAAAAAGGCCGGCGCGCTGGAAAGCCAGGTAGTGGAAATGTCCCAGGGACAGAAGCAGAGCCGCTTCGTCGCCTGGACCTTCCAGACCAAGTCCGAGCAGCAGATCTGGCGTCGTGAGCGCTGGGTTCGCAAGTAATACGTTTCAACCGGGGCGGCGCTTGATCGCAAGCAGCCGCCAGTACTGCCGAACACAATCGGCAGGCACAAAAAAACCGTGCCCGGATCACTCCGGCGCACGGTTTTTTTATCGCTGCGTCTTACTTGTTCACAGCGTCGGTCAGGCCTTTGGCCACAACCAGCTTGATCACTTTCTTGGCAGGGATTTCGATGGCAGCGCCAGTCGACGGGTTACGGCCAGTGCGGGCAGGACGCTCGGTCACTTTCAGCTTGCCGATACCTGGCAAGGTGATTTCGCCGCCGTTTTCCAGCTGATCAGCAACGATTTGGCCCAGTTGGTCCAGAGCGTTACGCGCGGTGGTTTTCGGCGCGTCGATAGCTTCAGCGATGTCGGCGATCAGTTGGTCTTTAGTAAGAGCCATGTAGTGTTCCTTCCCTATCAAATTCATATGGATTGCAGAGTGCAGTGTCAGCCATCGAGCCCGATCTTCTGGATCTGGCACCCTCGGCGATAACCACGACGAGTCGGGGTTATAGATGCCGAAATCAGGGTTTGGTTCGACCTGACAAATGCTGAATGCACGCTTAACGCAGTGACTACGCGTAAGACCGGGCAAAACTAGCACAGAGACAAGGAAATATCCGCCTCTAGCTAGCCAAATGGTCAGGTTTATTGCGCTAAATCGGTAAATAAATGCATAAGCGCCGCCCCATGACCCCGAATTGCCCTTCAGCCCGCGCCAAAACCAGTGGTTGCGGTACACTGAGCGCTTTTTCGGGGGAGCCCGCCCTCCTCCCTTTCACTTGCCGAGAAGCCCATGCCGATCCGTCATTGCATCGTCCACCTGATCGACAAAAAACCCGATGGCACGCCCGCAGTCCTGCACGCCCGTGACTCTGAACTGGCCGAGTCCGCAGCCATCGAGAACATGCTCGCCGACCTCAACGAGAGCTATAACGCCAAACAGGGTAAAGCCTGGGGCTTGTTCCATCCGGAGTCCGGTGCGTTCCCGTTCAGCGGCTGGCTGAAGGAATACATGGAAGGCGGCAAGGACTTCACCGCGTTCAGCAAAGTCGCGGTCGAGCACCTGCAAAAGCTGATGGAAGAATCGAACCTGTCCGTCGGCGGCCACGTGCTGTTCGCCCACTACCAGCAAGGCATGACCGATTACCTGGCCATCGCCCTGCTGCACCATAGCGAAGGCGTGGCAGTGACCGATCAACTGGACGTGACCCCGTCGCGCCACCTGGACCTCGGCCAATTGCACCTGGCGGCACGGATCAACGTCTCCGAGTGGCAGAACAACAAGCAGTCCAAGCAGTACATCTCGTTCATCAAGGGCAAGAACGGCAAGAAAGTCTCGGAATACTTCCGTGACTTCATCGGCTGCCAGGAAGGCGTCGACGGCCCGGGCGAGACCCGCACGCTGCTCAAGGCCTTCAGCGACTTCGTCGAGAGCGAAGACCTGCCGGAAGATTCCGCCCGCGAGAAGACCAAGACTCTGGTCGACTACGCCAGCAGCCAGGCCAAACTCGGCGAGCCAATGGGCCTGGAAGAACTGTCTGAGCTGATCGACGAAGAACGTCCGAAAGCGTTCTACGATCACATCCGCAACAAGGATTACGGCTTGTCGCCGGAGATTCCGGCAGACAAGCGCACGCTCAACCAGTTCCGCCGCTTCACCGGCCGCGCTGAAGGTTTGTCGATCAGCTTTGAAGCGCACCTGCTGGGCTCTAAGATCGAATACGACGAAGAGGCCGGCACACTGGTCATCAAAGGCCTGCCGACCTCGCTCACCGATCAGCTGAAGCGCCGCAACTGATGCTCGGCAATGTGCTGAAGAAGGTTGCGCTGGTTCTGCTGGTGGTCGTGGTCTATCAGAACTGGGGCAAGATCGAGCGGGTGTTCAACCCGTCGCAGATGGCGTCCGAGCAGGTCCGCGCCAACGCCAAGGTCGTGTTGTACACCACGGACTGGTGCGGCTACTGCAAGCAGACCAAGCGTTTTCTCGATCAGAAAGGCATTCCGTTCAAGGAATTCGACATCGAGAAGGACGCCGAGGCGCGCAAGGCCTACGAAGCGCTGGGCGGGCGCGGGATCCCGCTGATCGACGTCAATGGCACGCTGATTCGCGGATTTGATCCAGACGACATTCTCGCCGCACTGAAATGAACGAGGGAGCCAATCGGCTCCCTCTTTTTTTCAGCGCTTCTCGATCCGGAAACCGAACCGCGGGAAGTGCACATGCACCACGCCACCGCGTTCGTCTTCACGGCGCAGGATCAGCTCTTCACGACCGGCAAATACCAGCTCTCCGGCAACCGGATCAACGCCGTAGTCAGTGGCCGCGATCACGACTTGCTGGCCCGCATCGAATCCGTTCGGATCGACAAACTGCTCATCAGGCAATGCCGAAGGCGTCGAATCGCGCGCAATCTCCAGCGCCTCTTCGGAACTCATCGCACTGGCCGCACCGTGACCGAAACCCAGTACCCGCCCGAGCCACGCCGCCACCGCCGGATAGTCATCCACCAACGGTGCCGTCACATGCGTAGCCTTGAGGAACCACAGCGGATGCGCCATGGCGAAGTCGGCAATCGACGCTTCACCGAACAGGAAGTCACCGTCCTCACGCTGCAGCTGCTGCTCCAGACGCGCCATGATGGTTGGCCAATTGTGCTTGGCCTGCTCAGCCGAAATTTTGGTCGCGCTGCCACCACTGAACAGTCCGGCACGATCGGCGAGGAAGGCCTTGATCGCTTCCGGCGGCAACTTGCCGAAACGCACCGCCACTGATTCCGGCTGAAACACCAGGCTCACTGCGTGCTGGAACACCACAGAATCAGCCCAGGCGGCGAAACTGGCGGCGATCATTTCCTGACCTTCCGGGAAGAACGAAGGCTGGGCCTTTTCCTGCTCGAGACGACGGGCGATCAGCGCGGTGTCGCAATAAATGTCGGCACCGATCTGCAGCACCGGGGTCTTGCGGTAACCACCGGTCAGGGCGGTCAGATCCGGCTTCGGCATCACCGGCGAAATGTGCACCGAACGCCAGGACAAGCCCTTGAACCCCAACAGCAGCCGGGCCTTTTCGGCAAAGGGAGAGGTCGGGTAATGATGGAGGATCAACTCGGACATGCTCGGCTCCGCCGCACAGGAAGTGAACCCGCAGCTTAACGCGCAATTCGTTCGCAGCCTACGGATCCGGCTGATGGGAACTGATCAGTCAGGTTGATAAAGCACTCGAGAGTTCTCGAAAAAAACCGTCTCAGCCCAAACCGAGACGGTTTTCCCACTGCAATGGCCTTACATCAGGTCATCGAAGTGATCTCGCAGGAACTCGTAAAAGCGAAACGCTTTGAACGACCTCCATACAAGGCTCAGAGTACGCAGCAAAAGCTTCATACGTTTTGGCCTCCGGTTGGGGGCCAAACCTCCAGCGTGCTTACCGGACCACGTACGCCTTCGGAATACACGCCAATGCACCCAATGAGGCGGCCGGTTGTGATCCCCCTGAAAAATCATTCCGGCACGGGAGCAACCCCATGTCAGAGGGCATGAAACCGTTACGTCGATCAGCCCGACCTCAAAAGCTGCATTGGCATGCGAGCGGACGAATAGTAATCGGATTGCTATACCGTCATTTAAACAAATGAGCTCAAAATCGCATTCTCTGGAATGGGTGTTTCAAGGCTTGCCTGGTGACGTAAAGACGAATACTCTTGGTCTGCGCCAGTGTATCCAGTGAGATGCTAAACCCCGGCCGCAAACCGAGGTTTACCGAAAAAACCGCCTACCAGGGCGGTTTTTTCTTGCCTGTCGTTTATGCAACGTGCCGCCTCTACGGAAGGGATATCTACAAGGCTTGAAGCCTTATTCAGTCCGGCCGATAAGACGCTACCAGACATTCCTTCGCACTCTTCCTGAGCTTCTTGATCAACCGCTCCTGGCGCAACGCATCACTCTTGTCGCGGCACAGCTCGGTATAGACCAGCGCCATCGCCGGACTTGAAAGAAAGAACCGCGCGCCCTTGCCACTCTGGTGCTTGGCAAAGCGGCGCACGGGATCATCGCTGATCCCGCAGTACAGCGAACCGTTGGCGGCGCGAACGAGGTAGACGAACCAGGACTTGCTCACTGGAACGTCGGCTTCGGGAGGATTTTCGCTGAGGCTGGTCACGGGGCAATTCAGGCGCAAGGGAAACAGGTGGCGATCTTATCAGCGACTCGCCTGAAATGCCTTCAGCCCTTTCAGCGCCTGCGCGCGGACGGCGTTGCGCACCAGCGGCGTCCAGCCCAACAGCAGCCCTTTGAAACCGAGCGCCTGACGCGACCAGCGCCACAGATCGAAGTGGTCGTGGTGTTCGCAGATCTTGCCGTCGCGGAAGACGAAGCGTGCCTGGATGTCGTTGATCACGACGTTGCCGGTCTGGTTGAACAGGTAGGTCGCTACCCAGTGGGCGCCGCCGCTGCGCTCGTCGGCGCGGACGTTGTCGAAGGTCAGGGAGAAGTCCTTGGCCCGGGTGGTGAGCATGCGCCACATGTCGCCGGCATCTCGGCCGCGCAGCTCGCCGAAGGCCGGATCGCTGAACACTACGTCGTCGGTGTAGCAGGCGGCCATGGCCTCGGCGTCGAGGCGCTGGAAAGCCTGGTAGAAACGGGTGATCAGGGCGCTGTGGGCTTCTTCGCTCATGGGCAATCTCCAGGAAATGTACAGATTGCCAGCACGATAATCCGCAAACGCCCGAAACACTATCGGCATTCGCATTCCGAATACCGACAGTGTCGTGCGCGTCAGACCTTTTCGCTTTCCACCTGCACGTAAAGCGCTCGCCCGGCACCGAGGCCGGCGAGGATCGCACCGGCACCGACGATGCCGAAGATCCAGCCCACGGCGTTCCAGCCGCCGGTCCAGTCGTGCACCACGCCGACCGCGAACGGCCCCATGGACGCGAGGGTGTAGCCGAAGCCCTGGGACATGCTCGACAGGTTCGCCGCAACGTGGGAGTCCCGCGAGCGCAACACGATCAGGGTCAGCGCGAGGCTGAACGTACCGCCCTGCCCCAGCCCCAGCAGGATCGCCCAGCCCCACAGGCCTTCGATCGGCGCATAGAGGCAACCGAACAGGCCGCCGAGGGTCAGCGCCATTACCACCACGATCGCCAGCCGCTGATCCTTGCCGCGTGTGGCCAGCCACGGCGCCGCCAGCGAACTGGCGAGCTGGATGATCACCGAACCGGACAGCACCAGACCGGCCTGGGTCGGTGTCAGCCCGCGCCCGATCAGGATCGACGGCAACCAGCCGAACACGATGTAGGCCAGCGACGATTGCAGGCCCATGTACAAGGTCACCTGCCAGGCCAGCGGATCACGCAGCAAGCCGCGCACTCGGTACGCGACGTTGTGCGCGCCGTGCTTCTGGCCGATTTGTGGCAACCAGAACAGCGCCGCGACCAGCGCCGGAATCACCCAGAAGCCCAGGCCCATGGCCCAGCTGTGGTCGAAGTGTTCGCTCAACGGCACGGTCGAACCCGCCGCCATTGCCGCCCCCAGGCACAGGGCCATGGTGTAGACACCGGTCATGGTGCCGGCATGCCTGGCGAAGTCACGCTTGACGATGCCCGGCAGCAAGACGCCGATGATGCCGATACTGGCGCCGCCCAGAACGCTGCCGGCGAATAGACCGATTTCGCCAAAGTTGCTGCGCAGGATGATGCCGCCGGCCAATGTCAGAAGAATCCCCAGCACCACCCGCTCGGCACCGAAGCGTCGCGCCAGCACCGGAGCCAACGGAGCGAACAGACCGAGACACAGCACCGGCAACGTCGTCAGCAACCCCGCCTGCGCGGCAGACAAGCCGAGGCTTTTCGAGACTTCACTGAGCAGCGGCGCCATGCTCGACAGCGCCGGGCGCAGGTTCAACGCCACCAGAATCAGCCCCAGCAGCAACAGCCACGGGCGTCGCACCAGCGGATGACTTTGCTGCACCTGCTCATCGTCAGCCTCGGCATCAATCAGCAGCTCCTCCAGTTCGGCGGTGCGCTTGGGGACGTTGGAAGCTTCAGGGCGGGACATGGTTTTCTCGGTTTCAGGGTTCATTGATCAGTTGCCTCGACAGGGCTTTTGCCCGTTCCGGGTCACGCTGTTCGACGGCTTCGAACAGGGCGATGTGCAAATCGAAGACTTCCTGTCGACGAGGGACGATGTTCAGGGTCTGGCGCAATTGCGCGCCGACGATGCTGGAGAAATAGCGATACAGCTCGCTGAGGGTCGGGTTGTGCGCGGCATCTACCAGACGGCGGTGAAACACCAGGTCACAGGCGATGTAGCTGTCGAGGTCACCGTGATAGTGGCTGCCGGCAACGCCAAGCGCCTCGCGCAGGCCCGCCAGATCCTCCTCGGTGCGGCGTAGCGCCGCCAGGCCGATGGCCTCGACCTCAAGGATGTGTCGGGTTTCCCGGGCCTGGTCCAGCGAGCACTTGGACAGCGCCTTGAGCGTGTCCATCGGATCGACCACTGCCCGCAGATAGCTGCCGTCACCCTGGCGGATTTCGATCAGCCCGGAGAACGCCAATACCCGCATCGCCTCGCGCACGGTATTGCGGCTGATGCCGAGTTCGGCGCACAGCTCGGGCTCGGTCGGCAAACGCTGACCGACCTGCCAGGTGCCGTCGGTGATGCGCTGACGCAATTGATCGAGGGCCTGATCGACCAGGGATCGCTTAATCAACAAAGAGTTTTCAGACATGGAATTCGCCCTGTCATCCAATCATGGGATGAATTTGCTGACAGGGTAGTCAGATTCTTCAAACAGGGCAATCGGTAAAATCCGGGCAAAAATAAACCCGGAACTGAGTCCGGGTTTATTTTCAATGCCTGAAAACGATCAATGCAGAATCTGACTCAGGAACAACTTGGTCCGATCATTCTGCGGATTGTCGAAGAAGTCGTTCGGTGCCGCCTGCTCGACGATCTCGCCCTTGTCCATGAAGATCACGCGGTTGGCCACGGTGCGGGCGAAGCCCATTTCGTGGGTTACGCAGAGCATGGTCATTCCGTCCTCGGCCAAGCCGATCATGGTGTCGAGAACCTCTTTCACCATCTCCGGGTCGAGTGCCGAGGTCGGTTCGTCGAACAGCATGATTTTCGGCTTCATGCACAGCGCACGGGCGATCGCCACACGCTGCTGCTGACCGCCGGACAGTTGCCCCGGAAACTTGTGCGCCTGCTCCGGAATGCGTACGCGCTCCAGATAGTGCATGGCGATTTCCTCCGCCTTGCGCTTGGGCATCTTGCGCACCCACATCGGCGCCAACGTGCAGTTCTGCAGAATGGTCAGGTGCGGGAACAGGTTGAAGTGCTGGAACACCATGCCGACTTCACGACGGATCGCTTCGATCTGCTTGAGGTCGTTGGTCAGCTCCACGCCGTCGACCACGATGCGGCCCTGCTGGTGTTCTTCCAGACGGTTCAGGCAGCGGATGGTGGTGGACTTGCCGGAACCCGACGGGCCGCACAGCACGATACGCTCGCCCTGCCTGACGTTGAGGTTGATGTCTTTCAGCACGTGGAACTGGCCGTACCACTTGTTCACGCCCTGCATCTGAATGATGCCTTCAGAACCCACTGGCTTTTTGATTGCTTCGCTCATCGAAAAAACTCCTAACGCTTGTGGCCAGTGTCGAGCTTGCGTTCCAGATGCATGGAATAGCGCGACATGCCAAAACAGAAAATCCAGAACACCAGGGCGGCGAACACGTAGCCTTCGGTGGCCATGCCCAGCCATTTCGGATCGGCAGCGGCTTGCTTGACGCTGTTGAGCAGGTCAAAGAGGCCGATGATGATCACCAGGCTGGTGTCCTTGAACAGCGCGATGAAGGTGTTGACGATGCCGGGAATTACCAGCTTCAGGGCTTGCGGCAGAATAACCAGGCCCATGGCGCGCCAGTAACCGAGGCCCATCGCGGCCGCGGCTTCGTACTGGCCTTTGGGGATCGCTTGCAGACCGCCACGCACCACTTCGGCAACGTAGGCCGACTGGAACAGGATCACGCCGATCAGCGCCCGCAGCAGCTTGTCGAAGTTCATGCCTTCAGGCAGGAACAGCGGCAGCATCACCGACGACATGAACAGCACGGTGATCAGCGGCACGCCGCGCCAGAACTCGATGAACGTCACGCAGACCACACGAATGGCCGGCATGTTCGAACGGCGTCCCAGGGCCAGCATGATCCCCAGCGGCAACGCGCCGGCGATACCGACGGTGGCGATCACCAGAGTCAGCATCAGGCCGCCCCACTGGCTGGTGGCAACGGCGCTCAGGCCGAACACGCCGCCATGCAGCAGGCACCAGGCAACAATCGGATAGATCACCAGGAAGCTCAGCCCGTATACCGCTTTGCGCGGCACGCGCTTGATGAACAGCGGCGCCACGCCGATCACCGCCAGCCACACGGTCAGGTCTACGCGCCAGCGCAGGTCCGCCGGGTAGTAGCCGTACATGAACTGGCCGAAACGCTGCTCGATGAACACCCAGCAGGCGCCCGCCTTGGTGCAGTCGGCGCGGGTGGTGCCGACCCAGTTGGCATCAAAGATCGCCCAGCTGAGCAACGGCGGAATCACCAGGTAGATCAGGTAGAACGCAAACAGGGTCAGCAGGGTGTTGAGCCAGCTGGAGAACATGTTCGCGCGGATCCACGCCATCGGGCCGAAAACCTTGGCCGGCGGTGGCATGTCGGGTTTGAAAGTATGAGTACTCATGCGCTATTCCTTACCGCTCGATCAGCGCAATGCGCTTGTTGTACCAGTTCATCAGCAGGGAAATGCTGATACTGATCGCCAGGTACACGCTCATGGTGATGGCAATGACTTCGATCGCCTGGCCTGTCTGGTTCAGCACGGTGCCGGCGAACAGCGAAACCATTTCCGGGTAACCGATACCGGCCGCCAGCGAGGAGTTCTTCGCCAGGTTCAGGTATTGGCTGGTCAGCGGCGGAATGATCACGCGCAGCGCTTGCGGAATGATCACCTTGCGCAGGGTCGGGCCGTTGCGCAGGCCGAGGGAGCGGGCCGCTTCGGTCTGGCCGTGGCTGACCGACTTGATCCCCGAACGCACGATCTCGGCGATGAACGCCGCGGTGTACACGGTCAGGGCCAGGGTCAGGGCCAGCAGTTCCGGGATCAATACCCAGCCGCCGACGAAGTTGAAGCCTTGCAGCTTCGGCATTTCCCAATGCAGCGGAGCGCCGAAGATCAGCGCACACAGCGTCGGGATCACCAGGAACATCGCCAGGCCGACCCAGAACTTGTGAAACGGCTCGCCGGTTTCCTCGAAACGTTTGTTGGCCCAGCGGCTCATCAGCACGATGGCAATGATCGCCACCACGATGCTGACCACGAACGCCCAGAAGCCGTCAGCCATCTGCGCGGCCGGCATGTTCAGGCCACGGCTGCTGACGAAGAAGGTGTCGCCGAAGTTGTGACTGTTGCGCGGCCCCGGCATGGTCAGGAACACCGCGAAATACCAGAACAGGATTTGCAGCAGCGGCGGAATGTTGCGGAAGACTTCCACATACACGGTCGCCAGTTTGCTGATGATCCAGTTCGGCGACAGCCGCGCCACACCGATGATGAACCCCAGCAAAGTCGCCAGGATCACGCCGATGAAGGTCACCAGCAAGGTGTTGAGCAGGCCGATCACGAACACGCGGGCATAGCTGTCCGCTTCGGTGTAGGAGATCAGGTGTTGAGCGATGCCGAACCCGGCACTGCGCTCCAGAAAGCTGAACCCGGACGTGATGCCCCGGTGCTGCAGGTTGGTCTGGGTGTTGTCGAACAGATACCAGCCCATGGCGACCACCGCCACGACGGTGATGATCTGGAATAGCCACGCACGCACACGCGGATCGCTGAGGCTGAACCTCTGCTTTGGTGCGCCGATTGAATTTTGCATGAAGTGCCCCGCAAGAAATGGAACAGAACATCACCCGGCGGTTGGCCCGCCGGGTGATAGAACCATTAGCGCACTGGTGGTGCGTACTGAA
This sequence comes from Pseudomonas sp. UV AK001, assembly GCF_046097675.1. Taxonomy (NCBI): domain Bacteria; kingdom Pseudomonadati; phylum Pseudomonadota; class Gammaproteobacteria; order Pseudomonadales; family Pseudomonadaceae; genus Pseudomonas; species Pseudomonas sp. UV AK001. Next base: position 310,624 of record NZ_JBJUVZ010000006.1, on the reverse strand, counting down.
TGCCGCCGTTGTTCCACAGCGCGTTCAGGCCACGGTCGATTTCCAGCGGAGTGCTCTTGCCGAGGTTTTTCTCGAAGATTTCGCCGTAGTTACCTACCTGGGAAACGATTTTCACCACCCAGTCCTTCGGCAGTTTCAGATCCTTGCCGTACTCGCCGTCGCCACCCAGCAGACGGGCAACGTCCGGGTTCTTGGTGGACTTGGCTTCTTCGAGTACGTTTTTCGAAGTGATGCCGGCTTCTTCAGCGTTGAGCAGCGCGTAGCCGACCCAGCGCACGATGGCCAGCCACTCGTCGTCGCCGTTACGCACGACCGGGCCCAGAGGTTCCTTGGAAATGGTTTCCGGCAGAACCACGTAATCCTTCGGCGAAGCCAGCTTGCTGCGCTGGGCGAACAGTTGAGACTTGTCGGAGGTCAGCACGTCGCAACGACCGGATTCCAGCGACTTGGCGCTTTCATCGGAGGTGTCGAAAGTGATCGGGGTGTACTTCAGGCCATTGGCGCGGAAGTAGTCGGAGACGTTCAGCTCGGTGGTGGTACCGGCTTGAATGCAGATAGTCGCGCCGTCGAGTTCCTTGGCACTTTTCACGCCCAGCTTGTTGTTGGCCAGGAAGCCCACGCCGTCGTAGTAAGTGATGAAGCCAGGGAATTTCAGGCCCATGCCCGCGTCACGGGAGCTGGTCATGGTGGTGTTGCGCGACAGGATGTCGATCTCGCCGGACTGCAGCGCGGTGAAGCGCTCCTTGGCGTTCAACTGACTGAACTTGACCTTGGTCGCATCGCCGAACACGGCAGCGGCCACGGCACGGCAGACGTCGGCGTCGATGCCGAGGATCTTGCCGGTCGAATCCGGTACGGAGAAGCCTGGCAGACCGTCGCTCACGCCACACTGCACGAAACCTTTCTTCTGTACCGCATCCAGGGTTGCACCCGCCTGAGCGAACCCGCTGACACCCAGTACTGCAGCAGCAGTCACGATCGCCAGCGTGGATTTCAACATCTTCATTCAAACCTCCAGTTTTGCTCTTGTTGTGTCGGAGCTTGAGTCCAGTCGCACCCTTTTGAGGCGTTGTTGACCCGTGTTGGCTTTTTATAGGGTCAACCGACGCAGGACCTTCGCTATGAGTCTAGTAGGAGAAAATCCACATCATGGACAACTCACTTCTCACCAGTCGGCCGAACGGGCGGTAGCCCTTTCACGTTCGCGAAGCCCGTTGCGGCCATTGGCGAACATCCATCACCGGATTCTTTGCTATCCCGTCGCCGGGCGTTCACTGATAGTGTTACCGCCAGGCGCGAGATCGATTGCACGACTACCTCATAGCAAAGCCCGTACCACACCGCTCGCTGAAGCGATTGAGCGACAGGTCAATAGCAAAACTTGTAGCCTTGCGACATCTTCTTAACGGATCAACCGGGCGCGCACCCCAATCACGCACTTAATGAGAGCGCCCGCACATTTTTGGAGCAGCCATGACCGAGCCCTTGATTCTTCAGCCTGTTAAGGCAGCCGACGCCTGCGTGATCTGGCTGCACGGCCTCGGCGCCGACCGCTATGACTTCCTGCCGGTGGCCGAGGCCCTGCAGGAAAGCCTGCTGAGCACGCGCTTCGTCCTGCCTCAGGCGCCGACCCGCCCGGTGACCATTAATGGCGGATATGCCATGCCGAGCTGGTACGACATCAAGGCCATGAGTCCGGCCCGGGCCATCGACCGCGATGAGCTGGAAGCGTCCGCCGATCAGGTCATCGAATTGATCGAACAACAGCGCGCCAGCGGAATAGACGCTTCGCGGATTTTCCTCGCCGGTTTTTCCCAGGGCGGCGCCGTGGTCTACCACACCGCTTTTCTGAAATGGCAGGGACCGCTGGGCGGCGTGCTCGCGTTGTCGACCTACGCGCCGACCTTCAGCGACGAACTGGAGCTGTCCGCCAGCCAGCAACGGATTCCGGCGCTGGCGCTGCACGGCCAGTTCGACAACGTGGTGCAGAACTCCATGGGCCGCACGGCGTATGAGTATCTGAAGGCCCATGGTGTCACCGTGACATGGCAGGAATACCCAATGGAGCACGAAGTGTTACCCGAAGAAATTCGCGACATCGGCGTATGGCTGAGCGAACGCCTGCGCTGATCGTCCGGGGCTCGATTTTCCGGTGGTCGGGCCCCTTTGATCATCCCACTACGCCGCGCCCGTTTCTTGCATTACACTGGCCGGCGTACATTCCTTAACCAATTGATGAGATGACCGTGCTCAAAGCACTCAAGAAGATGTTCGGAAAAAGCGAGGCTGAGCAGCTCGCGCCCGCTCCCAGTGCGCCGTCGCACGCCCCCGGCCATCGCAGCGATGGCAAACAGGCCGACCGCCAGGCTCCCGTAGCCACACCGAAACGCGAACCGAAAACCGAGCCTGTCGCCGCACCGGTCACTGAACCGGCCCGCAGCGAAGCACCCAAACCGGCCAAGCCTCGCCGCGAACCGAAGCCCAAGGCGCCGGTCATTCCATGGAAACTCGAAGATTTCGTCGTCGAGCCACAGGAAGGCAAGACCCGTTTCCACGATTTCAAGCTCGCCCCGGAACTGATGCACGCCATCCAGGACCTGGGTTTCCCGTATTGCACGCCGATCCAGGCCCAGGTGCTGGGTTTCACCCTCGCCGGCAAAGACGCCATCGGCCGCGCCCAGACCGGTACCGGCAAGACCGCCGCGTTCCTGATTTCGATCATCACCCAGCTGTTGCAGACCCCGCCGCCGAAAGAGCGCTACATGGGCGAGCCACGGGCGCTGATCATCGCGCCGACCCGTGAACTGGTGGTGCAGATCGCCAAGGACGCCGCCGACCTGACCAAGTACACCGGCCTCAACGTCATGACGTTCGTCGGCGGCATGGACTTCGACAAGCAGCTCAAGCACCTCGAAGCCCGCCACTGCGACATCCTCGTCGCGACCCCGGGCCGTCTGCTCGACTTCAACCAGCGCGGCGACGTGCATCTGGACATGGTCGAAGTGATGGTGCTGGACGAAGCCGACCGCATGCTCGACATGGGCTTCATCCCGCAGGTACGGCAGATCATTCGCCAGACCCCGCCGAAAAGCGAACGCCAGACCCTGCTGTTCTCCGCGACCTTCACCGATGACGTGATGAACCTCGCCAAGCAGTGGACCACCGATCCTGCAATCGTCGAAATCGAGGTCACCAACGTGGCCAACGAAAACGTCGAGCAGCACATCTATGCGGTGGCCGGTGCCGACAAATACAAACTGCTCTTCAACCTGGTCAACGACAACGGCTGGGAGCGGGTCATCGTGTTCGCCAACCGCAAGGACGAAGTGCGCCGCATCGAAGAACGTCTGGTGCGCGACGGCATCAACGCCGCGCAACTGTCCGGCGACGTGCCACAGCACAAGCGGATCAAGACCCTGGAAGGCTTCCGCGAAGGCAGGATCCGCGTGCTGGTTGCCACTGACGTGGCCGGTCGCGGCATCCACATCGACGGTATCAGCCACGTGATCAACTTCACTCTGCCGGAAGTGCCGGACGACTACGTGCACCGCATCGGCCGTACCGGTCGCGCGGGCGCCGATGGCGTTTCGATCAGCTTCGCCGGCGAAGACGACTCCTATCAGTTGCCGTCCATCGAAGAAAAACTCGGTCGCAAGATCAGCTGTGAAACGCCACCGACCCATCTGTTGCGGGCGGTTGAGCGCAAGCGTCCACAGTAAGCGACGCCATAAAGAGAAGCGCAGCCGGCAACGGACTGCGCTTTTTTTTCGCCCGGATATTGTTCAACAAAACTAAAAGTCCATAATGGACAAATTAGTTTAGAAGCAGTCTCCGGAGTCCGACATGACCAGTACGCCTCACGTGATCGACCAAACCCAGGCCCGCGAGCTGTTGGCCCGGATCGATGTGCCGCAGATCCTGCGCAAGCTGTTCCGCGATCTGGCGGCCGGGCATGCGGTGCAACCGGCACAGCAACTGGTGGAATTTCCCCAGGGCGCCGGGGACTTCATCAACTATCTGGGAGTGCTGGCCGAAGACTGCGTGTACGGGGTCAAGACTTCGCCCTACATCGTTCGCGAGCAAGGCCCGCTGGTGACGGCGTGGACGCTGCTGATGTCGATGCAGACCGGCCAACCGCTGCTGCTCTGCGATGCCGGCGAACTGACCACCGCCCGTACCGCTGCGACCACCGCCGTCGCGGTCGATGCCCTTGCCCCGTTGAAAGCCGCGCGTCTGGCAATCATCGGCAGCGGCAAGGTCGCCCAGGCGCACCTGCATTACGTCAAAACGTTGCGCGACTGGCAGAGCATCCGTGTGTACTCGCCTACCTTGAGCGAAGACCCGGCAATCATCCGCCAACTGCAAGCCCTCGACCCACGGGTGAGCATCGCCGACAGCCGCGAAACCGCCATCGCCGAGGCCGACGTGATCATGCTCTGCACCTCGTCCGCTGGCCCCGTGATCGACCCGGCAACTTTAAGCAAACCGGCGCTGATCACCTCGATCAGCACCAACGCACCGCGCGCCCACGAAGTGCCGCCGCAAAGCCTCAACGACATGCAGGTGTTCTGCGACTATCGTCTGACCACCCCGGGCTCGGCCGGCGAGATGCTGATCGCCCGCGAACAACACGGCTGGGACAACAGCGCGATCCTCGGCGACCTGGCGGATCTGCTCAGCGAAAAAGTGCAGCGTCCCGATTACAACCGTCACGTGTTTTTCCGCTCCATCGGCCTGGGCCTGGAAGACATCGCCCTGGCCAACGCCGTCTATCAATTGCAGCGCTGACACCGGAGATTTTCATGAGTCATGCAGATTTCATCATCATCGGCGGCGGAATTGCCGGCGCGTCTACCGGTTTCTGGCTGTCGCAGCACGGCAAGGTCGTGGTGCTGGAGCGCGAATCGCACCCGGCCTATCACTCCACCGGGCGTTCAGCCGCGCTCTTCACCGCCGCTTATGGCACTCCGCAGGTTCGGGCGCTGACCCAGGCCAGCCGGGCGTTTTTCGATCACCCGCCCAGTGGCTTCTGCGAACATCCGCTGCTGACCCCACGCGGTGAAATGACCGTGGATTTCACCGGTGACGCCGCCGAGCTGAACAATCAATACCTCAGCGCCAAAGCCACAGTGCCGGAGATGCAATTGCTCAGCGCCGAAGAAGCCTGCGTGCGGCTGCCGATCCTGCGTCGGGAAAAAGTCCACGGTGCGATCTACGACCCGACCGCCAGCGACATCGACACCGATGCGCTGCATCAGGGCTATCTGCGCGGTATCCGTCGCAACAACGGGCAAGTCCTGACCGATTGCGAAGTGCTTGGGCTGAGCCGTGACGCCGAGGGCGTCTGGCAAGTGCAGACCAACGGCCAGGCGTTCAGCGCGCCCATCGTGATCAACGCGGCAGGTGCCTGGGCCGACAAAATCGGCGCTCTCGCCGGTGCGCGGGCGCTGGGCCTGCAACCGAAACGCCGCGCCGCGTTCATCTTCGCCGGCCCCGAAGGCGTGGATATCCATCACTGGCCGATGCTGGTCAGCCTCGACGAATCGTTTTACATGAAGCCCGATGCCGGGATGTTCCTCGGCTCTCCGGCCAACGCCGACCCGGTCGAGCCTCACGACGTGCAGCCGGAAGAGCTGGACATCGCCATGGGCATTTACCAGATCGAGGAAGCGACGACCCTGACCATCCGCCGCCCGACCCGCACCTGGGCCGGTCTGCGCAGCTTCGTCGCCGACGGCGATTTGCTGTCCGGGTTCGATCCGCAGGTGCCGGGGCTGTTCTGGGTCGCGGCCCAGGGTGGATACGGCATCCAGACTTCACCGGCGATGGGCATGGCCAGCGCAGCGCTGGTGCGCGGTGAGTCGCTGCCGGAACACCTCAAGCAGTTTGGCCTGAACGCCGCCATGCTCTCCCCCGCCCGCCTGTCCTGACCGCCCACCCGGATGACTCGCCCAACGGATTGCGGCACACTCGCAACGCCCCCGGACCACGGGGGCGTTGACGTTGCCTGGAGCTCCACAGTTATGACCGCCCCCGAACAAACGCCCGAGCCGAATGACGCCGCGCTGGATAACTACCACGCCATCGCCGATGCCATCGCCACCCTGTTCTTTCCCCACGCCGAAGTGGTGCTGCATGACCTGCGCACGCAGAAGGTCGACTACATCGCCAACAACCTGTCGAAACGGGTGATCGGTGATGAATCGTCACTGGAAGACATGCTCAGCGACGACGTCAGCGAACGGAACATCGGTCCGTACGAAAAGCTCAACTGGGACGGCCAGAAGATTCGCAGCCTGAGCACCGTGCTGCGCGACAGCGAAGGGCGTCCGCTGGCCGTGCTGTGCATCAACCTGAATATTTCGCTGTTCGAGAACGCCAAGGCTGCGCTGGATCTGTTCCTCTCGCCGAGCAAGCTGATCCCGCAACCGGACTCGCTGTTTCGCGATGACTGGCAGGAGCGCATCAACACCTTCCTGCACGCATGGCTACGGGAGCGACAACTTAGCCTGAATCTGCTGACCCGCGATCACAAACGCGAACTGGTGCTGGCGCTGCACGCCGAGGGAGCGTTCAAGGGCAAGAGCGCCTCGAACTACGTGGCCAATGTGCTGAACATGGGACGGGCGACGGTGTACAAGCATTTGAAGGAATTGAAGGGCTGAAAGCGTGCAGCCTGCGATGGCAGGCTGCACATTTTGAAACTCAGTCGCCGTAGATGTCCGACTTGAAGTACTTCTCGGAAATCTTCTGATACTCGCCACTGGCACGAATACCGTCGATGGCAGTGTTCAACTGGCTGACCAGCTCGGTGTTGCCCTTGCGTACCGCGATCCCGGCGCCCTCGCCCACGTATTTCGGATCCTTCAGTTCCGGCCCGACAAAGGCGTAACCCTTGCCGCGTGGCATCGACAGGAAATCGGTCAGCGGAATGGTGTCGGCAAAAATCGCGTCGAGACGGCCGGCCGCCAGGTCCATGTAGATTTCTTCGTTGTTGCCATAGCGCTTGACGTTGATGCCCTTGGGCTCGAACACCTCGGTGGCATAACGGTCGGTGGTGGTCGCACGCTGCACGCCGACGGTCTTGCCCTTGAGGCTGGCGTACTGATCATCCACCGTGGCGCCTTCCTTCATCACCAGCCGCGACGAGGTGAAATAGTACTTGTGGGTGAAGTCCACGGACTTCTTGCGGTCTTCGTTGATGGTCATGGACGACAGCGCCATGTCGATTTTCTTCACTTTCAGGGAAGGAATCAGACCATCGAACTCGCCCTCGACCCACACACATTTGACCTGCATCTGCGCGCACAAGGCATTGCCGATGTCGTAGTCGAAACCGACGATTTCACCCTGGTCGGTCTTTGAGGCGAAGGGTGGATACGCCGCTTCGATACCGATGCGCAGGGTTTTCTCGGCGGCAAACACGCTGCTGCACGCCAACAGGCTCAGCGCCAGACCGGTGATGAGGGGGAGTTTCTTCATGTTCGTTCTCTCGCGGGTTGTTGTTGGTTTGGCAAGACAGAAGAAAGAGCTGAAACGGGAAACGCTTTATTTGTACTTGTAAATCCATACTGGACTTTTACGTACAAACCGTCAATTGGGCGAGATAGAACATTTCCGGCCGATGGTCGGGGAGGCAAATCTCAGGGAATGGGTGATTCGGATGGCCTCTTCGCGAGCAAGCTCGCTCCCACAAGGATCATCGCAAACCTGTGGGAGCGAGCTTGCTCGCGAAGAGTGACACCAGGCCGACAGAGGCGTTACTGCTTCCAGCGATCCGCCGCCGCATGATCGCTGTCACGGCCTTCGACCCAGCGCGGGCCGTCGCTGGTGTTCTCTTTCTTCCAGAACGGTGCACGGGTTTTCAGGTAATCCATGACAAAGGCGCAGGCGTCGAATGCCGCCTGACGATGGGCGCTGGCGGCGCCGACGAACACGATCGGTTCACCCGGCTCCAGCGCGCCGATGCGGTGCAGCACTTCCAGCTTCAACAGCGGCCAGCGCTGTTCGGCCTCGATGGCGATCTTGCCCAAGGCCTTTTCGGTCATGCCCGGATAGTGTTCGAGAAACATTCCGGCGACATCGAGGCCATCGTTGAAGTCGCGTACGTAACCGACAAAACTCACCACCGCGCCGACGCCGACATTGGCCGCGTGCATCGCGTTGACTTCAGCACCGGGATCGAACGCGGTGGACTGCACACGAATCGCCATGTCTCAGCCTCCGGTCACAGTCGGGAAAAACGCCACTTCGTCGCCATCGACCACTGGTTCGTCGAGCTGGCACAAATCTTCGTTGCGCGCGCACATCAGGTTCTGTTCGCTCAGCACCTCGGCGCCGTCACGCTTGGCGAGCAAGGCGCGTACGTCTTCCACCGTCGCGAAATCCCCCTCTACCTTCACCGAATCCACGCCCAGCGCCTCGCGGTAACGGGCAAAAAACTTCACGGTCAGGTTCATGGCTGCTCCGCCTGGAAATGCCCGCTCTTGCCGCCGACTTTCTCCAGCAGGCGCACGCTTTCGATGGTCATGCCGCGATCCACGGCTTTGCACATGTCGTAGATCGTCAATGCGGCGACGCTGGCGGCGGTCAGCGCTTCCATCTCGACGCCGGTCTGCCCGGACAGCTTGCAACGGGCCACGATGCGCACCGCGTCGTCGCCTTCGGCGCAGAGTTCGACCTTGACGCCGGTGAGCATCAACGGATGGCACAGGGGAATCAGGTCACTGGTTTTCTTCGCCGCCTGGATGCCGGCGATGCGCGCCACGGCGAACACGTCGCCCTTGGGATGGCCGCCGCTGACGATCATCTGCAGAGTGTCGGGCAGCATGCGCACCAGCGCTTGGGCCGTCGCCTCGCGGAACGTCACGGCTTTTTCGGTGACGTCGACCATGTTGGCGCGACCTTGGGAATCGAGATGAGTCAGCACGGGATTACTCCTGATCAGGAGCGCCGATTGTAAACCCGAGGGTCAGAATTGCGCACACAAAAAACCGGGCGACTTTGCAGTCGCCCGGTTCCTTTGTAAGGGTTACAGATGGGATTCGGCGTATTCGGCCAGAATCGAGCGAGGCACCCCTTGCAGCGTAATGTGTACGCCGTTGGGGAAGTCTTTGAAACGTTCGGTCAGATAGGTCAGCCCGGAACTCGTCGCGGACAGGTAAGGGGTATCGATCTGTGCCAGGTTGCCCAGGCACACCACTTTGGAACCGGCGCCGGCCCGGGTGATGATGGTTTTCATCTGGTGCGGCGTAAGGTTCTGGCATTCGTCGATCAGGATCAGGCTCTGCTGGAAGCTGCGACCGCGAATGTAGTTGAGCGATTTGAACTGCAACGGCACTTTGCTGAGGATGTAGTCGACGCTGCCATGGGTGTTTTCGTCATCCATGTGCAAGGCTTCGAGGTTGTCGGTGATGGCGCCCAGCCAGGGCTCCATTTTTTCCGCTTCGGTGCCGGGCAGGAAGCCGATTTCCTGATCCAGGCCCTGCACGCTGCGGGTGGCGATGATGCGGCGATAACGCTTGCTGACCATGGTCTGCTCGATCGCAGCGGCCAGCGCCAGGATGGTCTTGCCGGATCCGGCGGCGCCGGACAGGTTGACCAGATGAATGTCCGGGTCGAGCAAGGCGTACAGCGCCAGGCTCTGATAGATGTCACGCGGCTTGAGGCCCCAGGCTTCCTGATGCAGCAGTGGTTCCTGGTGCAGATCGAGGATCAGCAGACGGTCCTCTTCAATCTCCTTGATCCAGCCGACAAAGCCCTGCTCATCGATGATGAACTCGTTGATGTGCACGGCCGGCAGGTTGTCAATCAATTGCACCTGGTGCCAGGTGCGGCCATGGTCCTGACGGGTTTCGACCTTGCTCACGCGGTCCCAGAAGGAGCCGGTCATGTTGTGGTAGCCGTTGGGCAACAGGGACACGTCATCGACCAGTTGGTCGGTGCTGTAGTCCTCGGCGTCGATCCCGCAGGCCCGCGCCTTGAGACGCATGTTGATGTCTTTGGTGACCAGCACCACCGGTTTCTTCGGATCGCGGGTGTGCAGATCGATCAACTGGTTGATGATTTTGTTGTCGTTCAGGTGCTCGGGCAGAATCAGGTTCGACTCTGCCTGTTTGCTCATCAGAATTGACAGCAACCCCTTCGGCCCGCCCTTTCCGCGCTGGATCGGCACCCCTTGCTCGACGTCTTCGGGCGAGGCATCGCCCAACGTCTTGTCGATCAGCCGGATGGCCTGGCGGCATTCGGCGGCCACGCTGTGATGCCCGCTCTTGAGCTTGTCCAGCTCTTCAAGCACGGTCATCGGGATCGCGACGTGGTGTTCTTCGAAATTCAGCAGGGCGTTTGGATCGTGAATCAGTACGTTGGTATCGAGTACATAAAGGATTGGCTGGTTGGAGGAAGGGCTACGTCCGTGATCATCCATACTCGGTCACCTTTGTGGGAGCCATTCGACGCAATACCTGGGCGGTGCTGCGCCTCGAAGTGACTGCCGAATCCACCTGCGAAGCTTTTGTTCGGAATAGCAGGTGAATTGCACACAAAATGGGTCTTGGAAGACGCCACCTGTGTTGCAGGTTTCGGCTGTCTGACTTCGTAATACTCCAAAACCCGTGACAGAAAAAAGCACTTTGACGCTTTTTTGAAGTTTATTTTGCAAAGTGACGAAAAGCCCTTGGCGGACCGCCCTGCCCCCGTTAGAGTCGGAAGTCCGCCTGCATCGAATCCTGCAAAAAAATTACCCCAAGCCCAATGTTTCCGGGCTCTTGCCGTTTGTCAGCGAAAAGCGTCCTGACAGTCTTCCCAGCCGATGCCGCTTTGCGCGGTTTGCGTGATCAGCCACGGCAACGCCGTCTTCACCGCGTCCTGCTTCATGTTGAAATTGATCACTCCGTGCCGCCACAACAGCATCAGGGTCAGCACCCGCTGCGCGCTGGGATTGCCCTTGAGCTTGCCGGCGCCGTCCTGGGCATCGATGTCCCACAGCGCCACTTGCAGGCCCTGATTGCGCAAGAAACTGCCGGCATCACTGCGGCGCTGCCCCTCCGGTGGACGGAACAGCGGTACGTAGTTTTCCGGCAGCTTGCTCTTCACCAGATCACTGCTGCGGCGCACCGAATCCTGCCAGTCCTGCCAGTGGCTGTGGGAGCGGAATTCCCAGCCCTGCACGCCCACGCAGAGTTTCGAGAATTCCGCTTGCAGGTTGTTCACCGAGCGATCCGCCAGTCGCGCCTGCACATCCTTGCCCAGCAAAAAGAAGGTGCCGCTCAGACTGGATTTGCGCAGATAGTCGGCGATCCAGTCGGTGTTGTCCGGCTGCAGGTTGGCGGCGCTGTCGAAACTCAGCAGGAACAAACGGTCATGCATGTCGTCGCCATTGCGCTCGTAGTCACCGAAATGATCGACTTCGCTGGTGGTCTGCGGCGACAGTGCCGCCTTGCGCAGCAGTTCATCCAGATACTGCTGATGGAAGATCCGGCTCGGCTCGGCCCACTTGGTGTAATAGCTTTCATCGCTGACCACGAACTTGGCCGCCTGCTCGCGCAGGGTCGGCAGGTCTTCGACGAGGAAGCAGAAGGAGGCGTCCTGATCGCAGCTCTGCTGGGCGTAGTTGTAGCTGGTCAGCAACCGCTGCCACAGACGCTCGCGCAGACTGTTGATCGCCTCCAGATTGACCGTGCGCAGCCCCAGACGCTGGGCCAGCGCGGCCTCATCCAGTGCTTCACTGCCCAGCAGGCCCCGGGCGAACATCAGGACTTCCGCCCGGGAGGCAACGTCGAACAGGGTCGGGTTGTCGAGTTTCTCCGGCCAGGTGCTGCGATCAAGCGTGGCAATATCGCCCGGCGCCGCGACGGCCCCGAAGCTCAACAGCCACACGGTGAATAAAAGAACAATGCGCAAAGGGGTGTCTCCATAACAAAACCCGCGCGGCACTATAGCCGATCCGGCTGGCGAACCGCCGATCACCTATGGACCTGATAGCTGGAGTCATCCGTCCCAACCCCCTAGAATCGCCCCCACGATTAAAGGAGACGACTTCATGCTGATGGTGATTTCCCCCGCCAAGACCCTCGATTACGAAACACCGCCGGCGACCCAGCGCTTCACCCAGCCGCAATACCTCGACCATTCCCAGGAGCTGATCCAGCAGTTGCGCGAGCTGACGCCTGCCCAGATCAGCGAACTGATGCACGTCTCCGACAAGATCGGCGGCCTCAATGCTGCACGCTTCGGCAGCTGGACACCGGCGTTCACCCCGGCCAACGCCAAACAGGCACTCCTGGCCTTCAAGGGTGACGTCTACACCGGGCTCGACGCCCAGAGCTTCAGCGAAGCCGATTTCGACTACGCGCAACAGCACCTGCGCATGCTCTCCGGCCTCTACGGCCTGCTGCGCCCGCTCGACCTGATGCAGCCGTATCGGCTGGAAATGGGCACCAAACTGGCCAACTCCCGGGGCAAGGACTTGTACGCGTTCTGGGGCACCCGCATCAGCGAATGGTTGAACGAAGCGCTGGCCGACCAAGGCGATGACGTGTTGCTGAACCTGGCGTCCAACGAGTACTTCTCGGCGGTCAAGCGCACAGCCCTGAACGCGCGGATCATCAACACCGAGTTCAAAGACCTGAAGAACGGCCAGTACAAGATCATCAGCTTCTACGCCAAAAAGGCTCGAGGCCTGATGAGCCGCTTCGTGATCCAGGAACGCATCAACGATCCGGCGGCCCTCAAACAGTTCGATGTGCAGGGTTATCGCTTCAGCGCCGAGCAATCAAAACCGGACAATCTGGTGTTTCTGCGCGATCACGCACCCGAATAAAGCATGCCCATTGCACGACTCTTTATATAAAGAGTCGTGCACCTCGCACGACGTCAAAAAAACCTCCCTTCTTTTCGCCGTTTTCTTGGCGCCATAAAAACATCACCTCCATTTCTATCTTTTCTTTCACTCGACAGTTGTCATTTTTTTCAGTAGTGGCACCTGAAATTTTTCCGGGTAGTGGCACAAAACCATCTAACGCGATTATCTGCCTATTAATAAAGGGCGAAATGGAAAGTGCTATCAATATGAGAGCAGTGCCATCTTTCTCAATATTTCAAAAAATTTCAGATTTCGCGATGAGCGGACAGGAACTATGTCCAAATGCATAGCTCATACCACCGGTAACGATTCTCGCCGAATATGTACGAGATAACTTACGCAGAGATCAAAACCATGTAACCAAGTTGTCACAGCAACTTGCCTGAATGGATAACAACTCTGGACAACTAGCGAAGGACAGGAGATACGCACCATCAATATCCCCTACAAGGCCAAGGCCGCGCCCTTATAAACGTGCTCGCCTGAGCACCCAACCGCCCGATCTACAGGCCTGCGCCTGACATCGGGCGCGCAATACGAGATTGCACAAGAGTCCTCTTGCCAGAGGATCCGCTGCATAACAGGGCATGTCACAACAATAAGGCCTGGTTGCGCACATCTTGAGTGCACTTATTTAGACACTCGAAACTTAGTATGCCTGCACACGGCATTGTGACGCCTGCAAGTCACACTTTCGAGTGCACTAAGACCGCTGAACACCATTAACTCCGGCCCTCTAACGGCCTGATATATACAGAGGTAATTGCGATGCGCATCAGCATATTTGGTTTGGGTTACGTCGGTGCAGTCTGTGCCGGTTGCCTGTCTGCACGGGGCCATGACGTGGTTGGCGTCGATGTTGCCAAAGACAAGATCGACATGATCAACGCTGGCAAATCCCCCATTGTCGAACCGGGCCTGGGCGAGTTGCTGGCGCAAGGGATCGAGACCGGTCGTCTGCGCGGTACGACCAACTTCGCCGAGGCGATTCGCGACACCGACCTGTCGATGATCTGCGTCGGCACGCCAAGCAAGAAGAACGGCGACCTGGAACTGAACTACATCGAAGCGGTGTGCCGCGAGATCGGTTTTGTCCTGCGTGAAAAATCCACCCGTCACACCATCGTCGTGCGCAGCACCGTGCTGCCGGGCACCGTCGCCAACGTGGTGATCCCGATTCTCGAAGACTGCTCCGGCAAGAAGGCCGGCGTTGATTTCGGTGTGGCCGTGAACCCCGAGTTCCTGCGTGAATCCACCGCGATCGCCGACTACGACCTGCCACCGATGACCGTCATCGGCGAGTTCGACAAGGCTTCGGGTGACGTTCTGCAATCGCTGTACGAAGAACTCGACGCGCCGATCATCCGCAAGGACATCGCCGTCGCCGAGATGATCAAGTACACCTGCAACGTCTGGCACGCGACCAAAGTGACCTTCGCCAACGAGATCGGCAACATCGCCAAAGCGGTGGGCGTCGATGGCCGTGAAGTAATGGACGTGGTCTGCCAGGACAAGACCCTCAACCTGTCCCAGTACTACATGCGTCCGGGCTTCGCCTTCGGCGGCTCGTGCCTGCCAAAGGACGTACGCGCCCTGACCTACCGCGCCGGCTCCCTGGATGTGGAAGCACCGCTGCTCAACTCGCTGATGCGCAGCAACGAATCGCAAGTGCAGAACGCCTTCGACATCGTTGAGAGCCACGACAAGCGCAAAGTCGCCCTGCTCGGCCTGAGCTTCAAGGCCGGCACCGACGACCTGCGCGAAAGCCCGCTGGTGGAACTGGCCGAGATGCTGATCGGCAAGGGTTACGACCTGAGCATCTACGACAGCAACGTCCAGTACGCCCGTGTCCACGGCGCGAACAAGGATTACATCGAGTCGAAGATCCCCCACGTGTCGTCCCTGCTCAATGCGGATTTCGACTCGGTGATCGACAACTCCGACGTGATCATCCTCGGCAACCGCGACGAGAAGTTCCGCTCCCTGGCTCAACAGGCGCCACACGGCAAACAGGTCATCGACCTGGTCGGCTTCATGGCCAAGGCCACCGATGCCGGCACCCGCACCGAAGGGATCTGCTGGTAACGCAGCAGCAAGCCTCGAGCTTCAAGCCGCACGCCGTGAATCGGCGGGCGGCCTGAAGCCCCCATCACCTTCGGATGACGGTCATGTCCAAGCTCAAACATTTTTTTCTGCAATCCGCCGGCTGGCTTTTGTTTCTGAGCCTGCTGATGGGCCTGGCCCTGATGCTGCCCGAGTCCACGTTCGACTCCGAGTCGAAGGACTTCATTTTCCTGATTGGCGCCGTGGGTATCTGGCGCTACTCGATGGGTGCCACGCACTTTGTGCGCGGCATGATTTTTCTCTACATCGTCTACCCGCACCTGCGCCGCAAGGTTCGCAAGCTGGGCAAGGCGGCGGCCCCGTCCCATGTGTTTCTGATGGTCACCAGTTTCCGCATCGACGCGTTGACCACCGCGCAGGTCTACAGCTCGGTGATCCGCGAAGCCATCGACTGCGAACTGCCGACCACCGTGGTCTGCTCCATCGTCGAAATGTCCGATGAACTGCTGGTCAAGGCACTGTGGGCGCGGATGAATCCGCCGGACCGGGTCAAGCTCGACTTCGTGCGCATTCCCGGCACCGGCAAACGCGATGGCCTGGCTTACGGCTTCCGTGCGATCTCCCGTCACCTGCCGGACGACCGCGCCGTGGTGGCCGTGATCGACGGCGACACCGTGCTCGCCGAAGGCGTGGTGCGCAAGACAGTGCCGTGGTTCCAGATGTTCGGCAACGTCGGCGGCCTGACCACCAACGAATTCTGCGAAGTGCGCGGCGGCTACATCATGAGCGAGTGGCACAAACTGCGTTTCGCCCAGCGCCACATCAACATGTGCTCGATGGCCCTGTCCAAGCGCGTGCTGACCATGACCGGTCGCATGTCGGTGTTCCGTGCCTCCGTGGTGACCAATCCGGACTTCATCGCCGACGTCGAAAGCGACTCGCTGCAACACTGGCGCCTGGGCCGTTTCAAGTTCCTGACCGGCGACGACAAGTCGAGCTGGTTCAGCCTGATGCGCCTGGGCTACGACACCTTCTACGTGCCGGACGCGGCGATCAACACCGTTGAACACCCGCCGGAAAAGAGCTTCATCAAGGCCAGTCGCAAACTGATGTTCCGCTGGTACGGCAACAATCTGCGGCAGAACTCACGAGCCCTGGGCCTGGGTGTGAAACGCCTCGGCGCCTTCACCTCGGTGGTGCTGTTCGACCAGCGCGTATCGATGTGGACCTCGCTGCTGGGCCTGACCGTAGCGATCATCGCCAGCTTCAAATACGGCGGTGCGTTCATCCTCGCGTACCTGCTGTGGATCGGCATCACCCGCCTGATTCTGACGCTGCTGCTGTCGTGCTCCGGCCACCGCATCGGCCCGGCCTACCCGGTGATTCTCTATTACAACCAGATCGTCGGTGCGCTGGTGAAGATCTACGTGTTCTTCCGCCTCGACCAGCAATCCTGGACTCGCCAGCCCACTTCCCTGACCCGTGATCTCGCCAGCTTTCAACGTTGGTTCAACACCTGGTCGTCTCGGACCATGACCTTCTCCGCCGGCAGCATTTTCGTCGCCGTGCTGCTGATGATGGTCTGACCTGCCCCTCTTGAATTAACAAGGAAATCGCCCCCATGAATACCGCCGTCAACGTCAACGTAGTGCATGAATCCGAAGCCCAGCGCCAGCACGCCCGGGTGAAAATCCCGGCCAAGCTGCGGTTCTTCGGCCCTGACCGCACACCGGTCGAAGCGCGGGTCATCGACCTGTCCGCCGGTGGTCTGGCGTTCAACGCCGGGCAACTGCCGCTGACCGTCGGCCAGGTGTACAAGGCGCGCCTGCAATTCGTCATCGACAACCTCGGCATCGCCATGGACGTTGAACTGCAAGTGCGTTCCTACGACCGCCAGACCGGCCGCGCCGGTTGCCAGTTCCAGAACCTCGAGCCGCAGGATATTTCCACCCTGCGCCACCTGATCACTTCGCACCTGGCCGGCGACATCGTCAGCATCGGCGAAGTGCTGGCGACCCTGCAGCGCGACAACTTCACCAAGGCACGCAAGACCAAGGACAGCGGCCACGGCATGACCCCGTTCGGGCGTCTGAAAGCCGTGACCTTCAGCGCCGGTATCTTCGCGATCGGTCTTGTGGCAGCGGGTTTCGTTTTCAAATCGGTATACAGCATGTACTTCGTCAGCCACGCCCAGGCCGGTCTGGTCAGCGTACCGGGCATGAACATCACCATGCCGCGCGACGGCACTGTGCAGAGCCTGGTGAAATCCGACGGTGTTGCCGCCAAGGGTGCACCGCTGGCGACTTTCAGCACCAGCATGCTCGACGTGCTCAAGGGCCATCTGGACGAAGATCAACTGCAACCGGCCAAGGTTGAAGAACTGTTCGGCAAGCAGATGACCGGCACCCTCACCTCGCCGTGCGATTGCACCGTGGCCCAGCAACTGGTGGCTGACGGTCAGTACGCGAGCAAGGGCGACGTGATCTTCACTCTGGTACCGCGCAACACCCAGGCCACCGTCGATGCGCGCTTCTCCTATCGCCAGTTCGGCGACGTGCGCCCGGGTACTCCGGTGAGCTTCCAGATCGCCGGCGAAGACAAGACCCGCACCGGCAAGATCATCAGCAGCACCAGCCTGAAAAGCGCCGACCTGTCCTCCGACATCCGCGTGCAGATCCAGCCGGACGAGCCGCTGGACAGCACCTTCGCCGGCCGTCCGGTGGAAGTGAACAGCGACCGTGGTCCGAACCTGAACTGGCTGATCGACAAAGCCATGGCTGCCGGTCTTTAAGTCGAGGACATGCCCGTGACGAGCCCTATCAGAATCCTGCCGGTCCCGCTGACGCTGGCCATGGCAATCGCTTTGGCCGGTTGCGCCGGCCTGCCCGACCAGCGTCTGGCCAACGAAGCGCTGAAGCGCGGCGACACCGCGACCGCCGCGCAGAACTACCGTGCGCTGGCCGATCTGGGTTACAGCGAGGCTCAGGTTGGTCTCGCCGACATCCAGGTCGACAGCCGCGACCCTGCGCAGATCAAACAGGCCGAGGCGACCTATCGCGCAGCCGCCGATGTGTCGCCGCGTGCCCAGGCCCGACTCGGTCGCTTGCTGGTGGCCAAGCCCGGCTCCACCGAAGCCGAGCATCACGAAGCCGAAACCCTGCTGAAGAAAGCCGCTGCCAACGGCGAAGGCAACACGCTGATCCCGCTGGCGATGCTGTACCTGCAATACCCGCACAGTTTCCCGAACATCAACGCCCAGCAGCAGATCGACCAGTGGCGCAAATCCGGTTACCCGGAAGCCGGCCTGGCGCAGGTGCTGCTGTATCGCACCCAGGGCACTTACGACCAGCATCTGGATGACGTGGAAAAGATCTGCAAGGCCGCGCTGCACACCACCGACATCTGCTACGTCGAACTGGCCACGGTCTATCAGAAACGTGCCCAGCCAGACCAGCAAGCCGAGCTGATCAAGCAACTGCAGGCCGGTTACAGCCGTGGCAGCGTCACGGCCCAGCGCGTGGACTCCGTTGCCCGTGTGCTCGCCGACTCGACCCTCGGCAAGACCGACGAAAAAACCGCGCAATCGCTGCTCGAACCGATCGCACCGGGCTACCCGGCCTCGTGGGTGACGCTGGCACAACTGCTCTACGACTTCCCGGAACTGGGCGATATCGACCAGATGATGAAGTACCTGGACAACGGCCGCGCCGCCGATCAGCCCCGCGCCGAGCTGTTGCTGGGCAAGCTCTACTACGAAGGCAAACTGGTGCCGGCCGACGCGAAAGTCGCCGAGGAACATTTCCAGAAAGCCGTCGGCCGCGAAGTCGCCGCCGACTACTACCTCGGCCAGATCTACCGCCGTGGCTACCTGGGCAAGGTCTATCCGCAGAAGGCTCTCGACCATCTGCTGACTGCTGCGCGCAACGGCCAGAACAGCGCCGACTTCGCCATCGCCCAACTGTTTTCCCAAGGCAAGGGCACCCAGCCCGATCCGCTCAACGCCTACGTGTTCAGCCAGCTGGCCAAGGCCCAGAACACGCCGCAAGCCGATGAGCTGGCGACCACCCTCGCGGCGCAATTGCCCCCCGAGCGCCTGGCCGAAGCCCAGCGCCTGTTGCAACAGGAACAGGCCAGCCGTGGCGCCCTGAATCAGAACACGCTGCAACTGCACGCCCTGCAAGAAGAAGACGGCGAGGAAAAATTATGAAGTTGAATCCATTCGTGAAGGCTGGCATTGGCCTTACGTTCGCGCTGATCTGGTCTTGCCCGACACTGGCCGCGATCACTGAAACCAAGAACTTCGGCCTCGAAGTGAAAATCACCGGCCAGTCCGAAGACGACCGCGATCTCGGCACCGCGCCCGGTGGCGACGTCAACGGCGTCGGCCTCGACCTGCGTCCGTGGATCTACGGCGAAAGCGGCGCGTGGAGTGCCTACGCCATGGGCCAGGCCGTGACTTCGACCGACATCATCGAGACCGACACCCTGCAACAGTCCGACGGCGCCGAAACCACCGACAGCGGTGATCGCAAGACCAAGAAGAACTACCTGGCGATGCGCGAATTCTGGGTCGGCTACAGCGGCCTGACACCCTACCCCGGCGAGATCCTCAAGTTCGGTCGCCAGCGCCTGCGCAACGACGACGGCCAGTGGCGCGACACCAACATCGAAGCGCTGAACTGGACCTTCGACACCACCCTGCTGCGCGCCAACGCCGGTGTCGCCGAACGCTTCAGCGAATACCGAACCGACCTGAAAGAGCTGGCGCCGAAAGACAAGGATCGCCTGCACGCCTACGCCGATGCAGCGTATCAGTGGACACCGGGCAACTGGGTCGGCATTCGCGGCCATCACACCCACGATAACGGCAAACTCGATTACGCCGAGCCGGGCGTGCCCCGCGACACCCTCGACAAAACCCAGAACGGCGACATCAGCTGGCTCGGCCTGACCGCCGACAGCGACGCCTACAACTGGCGCAACACCAACACCGTCAACTACTGGGGCAGCATCACCGGCATGAGCGGCGACCGCGACACGGTCAACCCGCTGAACGCCGACGGCACCCGCCCGGCGCAAGCCAAGCGCAGCGAAGACATCAACGGCTGGGCCACCGACATCGGCGTGCGCCTGCGCCTCGATCCGCAGTGGCAGGTCGGTGCGGCCTATGCCCGCGCCAGCGCCAATTACCAACAGAACGGCCTGGAAAGCAACCGCTCCAACTACACCGGTACCCGCTCGCGGGTGCATCGTTTCGGCGAGGCTTTCCGTGGCGAAATGAACAACATGCAGACCGCCACGCTGTTCGGTTCCTGGATGCTCAACGACCAGTACGACGCCAGTCTGATCTACCACAAGTTCTGGCGCGTGGACGGCAACAAGCCGGTGGGCAGCAACGGCATCAACGCTGTGGAAAACAACACCGACGACGTGACCGGCGCAATCCTCTCCAGCACCTCGTTGCCACTGCAGGACGGCAACAAGGATCTGGGCCAGGAGATGGATCTGGTGGTCACCAAGTACTTCAAGCAAGGCCTGCTGCCGGCGGCGTTGAGCCAGTCGATCGACGAGCCTTCGGCCCTGGTGCGTTTCCGTGGCGGCGTGTTCAAGCCGGGTGACGCCTATGGCAGCCAGGTCGATTCGTACATGCACCGCGCGTTCATCGACGTGATCTGGCGCTTCTGATGCAAACCGCGAAGGGAGTGCCCGACATGAACAACCCAAGGAAAGGCTCGCTCAGCCTGTTGGCCGGCGCAATGCTGCTGGCCTCGACTGGCGCCTTCGCCACGGTCGAACCGGCGGCCCCTCAGCCAGGCAAGCCGGTCACCATCGCCAAGGAGCTGCAACAGGCCAAGACCTACACCGTCAGCAGCGCGCCAACCGAGGCGCTGGAACTGGCCAAGCCGAAACTGCCCGACCTCTCCGGCTTCACCGCCGAGGCCGCTGCCGCGAAGATCGTGCGCAGCAAACCGGGCAAGATCAGCGTGCGCCGGATGATGCAGGAAGACGCCCTGAAGGACTTCATCGGCGGCGACAACAAGATGGCCGAATGGGTGGTGCGTCAGCACGGCATCCCACAGGCGATCTTCGTCGACGACGGCTACATGAATCTGAAAGAGCTGGCGCAGAAACTGCCCAAGCAGTACTTCAGCGAAACCTCGCCGGGCGTGTACCTGGCCAAGTTGCCGATCGTCGTGGGCCGCAAAGGTATCCTCGAAATCGATGGCCAGACCCAGGAATTGCGCCTGTCCCAGGAGGCCGGTTCGTTCCTGGTCAACGACGGTCAGTTGTTCGTGCGTGACACCAAAGTCACCGGCTGGCGCGAGAAGGACAACGGCCCGGCGACCTTCCGTTCGCCGAAGGAATTCCGCCCGTTCCTGCTGGCCTGGGGCGGCACCGAGACCTACATCGTCAACAGCAGGATGGCCAGCTTCGGCTACGCCAACAGCAAGTCCTACGGCGTGAGTATTTCCCAGTACACGCCGAACATGGCCAAGGTGCTCAAGCGTCCCGAGCCGACCGGCTGGATCGTCGGTTCCGAGTTCTCGGACATGTGGTACGGCTTCTACTGCTACGAGACCCGCGACTTCGTGGTCAAGGGCAACACCTACAAGGACAACATCGTCTACGGCATTGACCCCCACGACCGTTCCCACGGTCTGATCATTGCCGAGAACACCGTCCACGGTACGAAGAAGAAGCACGGGATCATCATTTCCCGAGAGGTGAACGACAGCTTCATCTTCAACAACAAGAGTTACAACAACCACCTCTCGGGGCTGGTGATCGACCGTAACAGCGTGAACAACATCGTTGCCTACAACGAGATCTACAAGAACCATACCGACGGCATCACGCTTTACGAGTCCGCCGACAACCTGCTGTGGGGCAACAAGGTCATCAGCAACAAGCGCCACGGCATCCGCATTCGTAACAGCGTGAACATCCGCCTCTACGAAAACATCGCCATGGCCAACGGCCTGACCGGCGTCTACGGCCACATCAAGGACCTGACCGACACCGACCGCGACATCAAGCTCGACCCGTTCGACGCCCAGGTTTCGCTGATCGTGGTCGGCGGCGAACTGGCGGCCAACGGCAGCGGCCCGATGGCCATCGACTCGCCGCTGAGCGTCGAGCTGTACCGCGTGTCGATGCTGGCGCCGACCAAATCCAGCGGCATCAGCTTCAACGGCGTCCTGGGTGACCGACAGGATGAAATTCTTGACCTGCTGGTGCGCCAGCAGAAAGCCGTGCTGATCGACCCCGTCGAACGCCAGACCGAAATGCGGGACTGAGGATAATTTTATGCACCCACACCTGATCAAATTACTCAGCCTGTCGGCCCTGACCGTGGGCATTCTGGCGGCCAGCAACGGCGCCCGCGCGGATGAAGTCCAGCCACCGAAATTCACCGCCGAACCTTGCTGCAGCCTGTGTCCGGCCGCCCATGACGCGAAGAACTACACCACGCGTTATCAGCAGAACTTCACCACCCTGGTGCAAGCCCAGGGCGACTGGTTGTTCCGGACCCAGGAAGACCTGCGCACCGAATTCAACACCACCCCGGCCGGCTACAAGCGCCTGCAACAGTTGCACGATGCGTTCAAGGCCAAAGGCGTCGAACTGGTGATCGTCTATCAGCCGACCCGTGGCCTGGTGAACCGCAACAAGCTCAACCCGGCGGAAAAAGCCGCGTTCGATTACGAGAAAGCGCTGGGCAACTACAAGACCATGCTCGGCCGTTTCGCGCAGATGGGTTACGTGGTGCCGGACCTGTCGCCGCTGACCAACGAATCGCTGCCCGACACCCTGCCCGCCCACGATTTCTACTTCCGTGGCGACCAGCACTGGACGCCGTACGGTGCTCAGCGCACGGCGAAAATCGTCGCCGAGAAGGTCAAGCAGATCCCGGCCTTCGCCGACATTCCCAAGCGTGAATTCGAGACCAAACGCTCCGGGCGCATGGGCAAGACCGGCACTCTGCACAACATGGCCGGGCAACTGTGCGGCACCAGTTACGCGATCCAGTACATGGACCAGTTCACCACCGAGCCGAAAGGCGAAGCCGGTGACGGTGATCTGTTCGGCGATTCCGGTAATCCGCAGATCACCCTGGTCGGTACTTCCCACAGCGGCAAGAACTACAACTTCGCCGGCTTCCTCGAAGAAGCCATCGGCGCCGACATTCTCAACGTCGCCTTCCCCGGCGGCGGCCTGGAAGGTTCGATGCTGCAGTACCTGGGCAGCGACGAATTCCAGAAGACCCCGCCGAAAATCCTCATCTGGGAATTCTCGCCGCTGTACCGCCTCGACCAGGAAACCATCTATCGCCAGATGATGTCCCTGCTCGACAACGGCTGCGAAGGCAAAGACACGCAAATGTCCGCCAGCACCACGCTCAAACCCGGCGGCAAACAGGAACTGCTGGTCAACAGCAAGAACCTGAACCTGCAGAACAGCGGCCATCAGGTCGACATCCGCTTCGCCGACCCCTCGGTGAAGAAACTGCAAGCCACCCTCTGGTACATGAACGGTCGCCACGAGGACATCAAGATCGAGAAACCGGAAACCTCCGACACCGACGGTCGTTTCGCCTTTGAGTTGCGCACGGACGAAGACTGGGCCTCGCAGAACCTGCTGGCGGTCGAAGTCCAGGGCCCGGATGCGGGCACCGCGCCACAGAAAGTCGAAGCGAAAATCTGCAAACGCAACGTATTCCCGGGTGCTGGGCAACAAACCGCTCAGGTCGGGCAATGAGGTCTGCCATGCGAAACCGAACGATCAAACACCTGCTTGCGCCTTCCCTGCTGACCCTGGCGATGTTCGCCGGGGCCACTCAGGCCGCCGCGCCACTGCGTCCGCCCCAGGGCTACTTCGCCGCTGTGGATAAATTCAAGACCGGCGACAAGAGCGAAGGCTGCGATGCGATGCCGGCGCCCTACACCGGGCCGCTGCAATTTCGCAGTAAATACGAAGGCTCGGACAAGGCCCGCGCCACGCTGAACGTGCAGTCGGAAAAAGCCTTTCGCGACACCACCAAAGACATCACCACGCTGGAGCGCGGCACCGCCAAGCGGGTGATGCAGTTCATGCGCGACGGTCGCCCGGAGCAGCTCGATTGCACACTCAACTGGCTGACTGCTTGGGCCAAGTCCGACGCGTTGATGTCCAAGGACTTCAACCACACCGGCAAGTCGATGCGCAAATGGGCGCTGGGCAGCATGGCCTCTTCGTACATTCGCCTGAAGTTCTCCGACTCCCATCCGCTGGCCCAGCACCAGCAGGAAGCGCAGTTGATCGAAGCCTGGTTCAGCAAGATGGCCGATCAGGTGGTCAGCGACTGGGACAACCTGCCGCTGGAAAAAACCAACAACCACTCCTACTGGGCCGCGTGGTCGGTGATGGCGACATCCATCGCCACCAACCGCCGCGACCTGTTCGATTGGGCGGTCAAGGAATACAAGGTCGGCGTCAATCAGATCGACGCCGACGGCTACCTGCCGAACGAACTCAAGCGCCAGCAACGCGCCCTCGCCTACCACAACTACGCCCTGCCGCCGCTGGCGATGATCGCCAGTTTCGCCCAGGTCAACGGTGTGGATCTGCGTCAGGAAAACAATGGCGCGCTGAAACGCCTGGGTGACCGGGTGCTGGCCGGGGTGAAAGATCCCGGGGACTTCGAGAAGAAGAACGGCAAGGAACAGGACATGACCGATCTGAAAGAGGACATGAAATTCGCCTGGCTCGAGCCGTTTTGCTCGCTCTACACCTGTTCGCCGGACGTGCTGGAGAAGAAGCACGGGATGCAGCCGTTCAAGACGTTCCGCCTCGGCGGCGACCTGACCAAGGTCTACGACCCGTCCCACGAGAAAGGTAACAAGGGCAGTTAGTCGCAGATCGTTTCACCCCTCCAACACCACGGGGGGTTTGGGGGGGCTTTGGCCCTTGACTGTTGGTTCAAACATGGAGAGATCGGGATGGTATTTTCATCCAACGTGTTCCTGTTTCTGTTCTTGCCGATCTTTCTCGGCTTGTACTACCTGAGCGGGCAACGCTATCGCAACCTGCTGCTGCTGATCGCCAGCTACGTGTTCTATGCGTGGTGGCGGGTGGACTTCCTGGCGCTGTTCGCCGGCGTCACCCTGTGGAACTACTGGATCGGCCTGAAAGTCGGCGCCGCCGGCGTGCGCACCAGACCGGCCCAGCGCTGGCTGCTGCTCGGCGTGGCGGTGGATCTGTGCATCCTCGGCTACTTCAAGTACGCCAACTTCGGCGTCGACAGCATCAACGCGATGATGACGTCGGTCGGTCTCGAGCCGTTCATCCTGACCCACGTGCTGCTGCCGATCGGTATCTCGTTCTACATCTTCGAGTCGATCAGCTACATCATCGACGTGTATCGCGGCGACACCCCGGCGACCCGCAACCTGATCGACTTCGCGGCGTTCGTGGCGATCTTCCCGCACCTGATCGCCGGTCCCGTGCTGCGTTTCCGTGACCTGGCCGACCAGTTCAACAACCGCACCCACACCCTCGACAAGTTCTCCGAGGGCTGCACCCGGTTCATGCAGGGTTTCATCAAGAAGGTGTTCATCGCCGACACCCTGGCCGTGGTCGCCGACCATTGCTTCGCCCTGCAAAACCCGACCACGGGCGATGCCTGGCTCGGCGCGCTGGCCTACACCGCGCAGCTGTATTTCGACTTCTCCGGTTACAGCGACATGGCGATTGGTCTGGGCCTGATGATGGGTTTCCGCTTCATGGAAAACTTCAAGCAGCCGTACATCAGCCAGTCGATCACCGAGTTCTGGCGCCGCTGGCACATCAGCCTGTCGACCTGGCTGCGCGACTACCTCTACATCACCCTCGGCGGCAACCGCAAAGGCACGCTGATGACCTATCGCAACCTGTTCCTGACCATGCTGCTCGGTGGTCTGTGGCACGGTGCGAACATCACCTACATCGTCTGGGGTGCGTGGCACGGCATGTGGCTGGCGATCGAGAAAATGCTCGGCCTCAACACCTCGCCGCGCAGCCTCAACCCGATCCGCTGGGCGCTGACCTTCCTGCTGGTGGTCATGGGCTGGGTGATCTTCCGCGCCGAGAACCTGCACGTTGCCGGGCGCATGTACGGCGCGATGTTCAGCTTCGGCGACTGGTCGCTGTCGGAACTCAACCAGGCCAGCCTCACCGGCCTGCAAGTCGCGACCCTCGTTGTGGCTTACGTGACCCTGGCGTTCTTCGGCCTGCGTGATCTGTACACCAGCAAGCCTCCGGTGAAGACCAAACCTGCGGTCAACGTCGAGAGCGACGGGCCTGCCGGCGCGCAACCGGGCCTGATCAAGGCAGCCCCGGGCGAAAACCCGGCGAGCATCCACGAGCCTGGCTACACCGTCGGCGTCGACGCCCAGGTGCAACCGGCGTACTGGACGGCGGACTGGTCGCGCTACGTGATGCGCGGGCTGATCCTGCTGCTGTTCATCGCCTCGATTCTCAAACTCTCGGCGCAAAGCTTCTCGCCGTTCCTTTACTTCCAGTTCTGAGGGATCTGACATGACCCGCTCATTACGCATCTTCTACATCGCGCTGTTTCTGGTGACCCTGCTGGTGCTCGGTCTGTGGTCGGTGCGCAGCTTCTTCGGCTTCAGCACCAACGCCGACGCGACGGTGCTCAACGGTCGCTGGACCAAAGCCGTGGAAACCCACTACGACGATGAATTCCCGATCAAGCGTCTGGGCACTAACCTCTGGGCCGCGCTGGATTTCAAACTGTTCAACGAAGGTCGTCCGGGCGTGGTGCTCGGTCGCGATCAGTGGTTGTACAGCGATGAGGAATTCAACCCGATCGTCAATGAAGAGCTGAACCTGCAAGGCAACTACGCGCTGGTCGAAGGCGTGCGCCAGACCCTGAAAGAGAAAGGCGTGAAACTGGTGATGGCGATCGTGCCGGCCAAGGTTCGCCTGTACCCGGAACACCTGGGTGAAGTGAAACCAGCCAGCATCCACGCCAACCTCTATCAGGACTTCCACGCCCGTGTCGCGGCCGACAAGATTCTCGCCCCCGACCTGCTCGGCCCGCTGCAAAAGGCCAAGCAGAACGGTCAGCAAGTGTTCCTGCGCACCGATACCCACTGGACCCCGGAAGGCGCGGAAATCGCCGCCAACACCCTGGCGAAAACCATCGCCGACAAATTCCCGCTGAGCGGCGAGCCGCAGCGCTTCGTCACAACGCCAGCCGAGAAGGTCACGCACAAGGGCGACCTGCGTCTGTTCCTGCCGCTGGATCCGCTGTTCGAAAACCTGATGCCGGCCAAGGAGCCGCTGCAAAAGCGCAACACCGTGGCCGCCGCCGAGCAGCCTGCCGGTGACGACGCACTGTTCGCCAACAGCGAAGTGCCGGTCGCGCTGATCGGCACCAGCTACAGCGCCAACCCCAACTGGAACTTCGTCGGTGCGCTCAAGCAAGCGCTGCACAGCGACGTCGTGAATTACGCCGAAGACGGCCACGGCCCGATCCTGCCAATGCTCAGCTACCTGAAAAGCGATGACTTCAAGAACAGCCCGCCTCAGGTGCTGATCTGGGAGTTTCCTGAACGATATCTGCCTGTGAACAACGAAATCGGCGACGCCGACCCGCAGTGGGTCGCAGAGCTTAAACAAGCCGGCGCGCGCCAACAAAACGTAGCGGTAAACACTAAATCCGAGACGCCCGATCGGGCGCAAAACTGAAAGAGAGGTACACCATGACTTTCACTACAACTCCTCGTCGTCTCGCCAAACGCATCGCTCTGGTCGCTGGCCTCAGCGTGCTGTCGGTCCAGGCCTTTGCCGGTGGCGACGCCGCGCTGTACGGCCCGACCGCACCCAAAGGCTCAACCTTCGTGCGGGTCTACAACGCCAGCAACGCTGAAGTCAGCGCCACCGTCGGCAGCACCAACCTGAGCGACGTCGCGCCGCTGGCCAGCAGCGACTTCAGTTTCATGCCGGGCGGTGACTACAGCGCCAAGGTCGGCAGCCAGACCCTGCCGGTGAAACTCGCCGGTGACCACTACTACACCCTGGTCAACAACGCTTCCGGTGCGCCGCAACTGATCGAAGAACCGCCGTTCAAGAACAAGCAGAAATCCCTGGTGCGCGTGCAGAACCTCAGCGACAAGCCGCTGACCCTGAAGACTGCCGACGGCAAGACCGACGTGGTGCCGAACGTGGCCGCCAAGGGCCGTGGCGAGCGTGAAATCAACCCGGTGAAAGTCAGCCTGGCGCTGTACGAGGGCGACAAGAAAGTCGGCGACGTGAAACCGGTCGCCCTGGAGCGCGGTGAGGCAGCAGTGCTGTACGTCACCGGCAACGGCAGCAACCTGTCGCCGGTCTGGGTGAAGCGCCCAGTGTCGACCCGCTAAGCACATGAGACCGGGCAGCCGACGCTGCCCGGCACGGAATAACAACAAGAGTGAAACGACACAGGCTCGTGGCTCTAACCCAATCGATTTTATGGAGTAAACAATATGATTCCGGTGATCTTGTCAGGTGGTAGCGGTTCACGTCTTTGGCCGCTTTCGCGCAAGCAGTTTCCCAAGCAGTTCCTCGCCCTGACCGGCGAACACACGCTGTTCCAGCAAACCCTCGAGCGTCTGGTGTTCGAAGGCATGGACACCCCGATCGTGGTCTGCAACAAGGATCACCGCTTCATCGTCAACGAACAGCTGAGCACCCGAAACCTCGAATGCCAGCGCATCCTGATGGAACCGTTCGGTCGCAACACCGCGCCGGCCGTGGCGCTGACCGCGATGATGCTGGTCAATGAAGGTCGCGACGAACTGATGCTGGTGCTGCCGGCCGACCACGTTCTCGAAGACCAGAAAGCCCTGCAACGCGCCCTCGCCCTGGCCACCGTGGCAGCAGAAAACGGCGAGATGGTACTGTTCGGCGTACCGGCCACCAAACCGGAAACCGGTTACGGCTACATCAAATCCACCGGTGATTCATTGCTGCCGGAAGGTGTGAGCCGCGTCTCGCACTTCGTGGAAAAACCCGACGTCAAACGCGCCACCGAGTACGTCGAATCCGGCGGTTACTACTGGAACAGCGGCATGTTCCTGTTCCGCGCCAGCCGCTTCCTCGAAGAGCTGAAAAAGCACGATCCGGACATCTACGACACCTGCCTGCTGACCCTGGAACGCAGCACTCAGGACCCGGACACCATCACCTTCGACGAAGCCACTTTCGCTTGCTGCCCGGACAACTCCATCGACTACTCCGTGATGGAAAAGACCCAGCGCGCCTGCGTGGTGCCGCTGACCGCCGGCTGGAGCGATGTCGGCTGCTGGTCGTCGCTGTGGGAAGTCAACGAGAAGGACGCCAACGGCAACGTCAGCAAGGGCGATGTGGTGATCCAGGACAGCAAGAACTGCATGATCCACGGCAACGGCAAACTGGTGTCGGTGATCGGTCTGGAAAACATCGTGGTGGTCGAAACCAAGGACGCCATGATGATCGCCCACAAGGACAAGGTTCAGGGCGTCAAGCAGATGGTCAACACCCTCAACGAGCAGGGCCGCAGCGAAACCCAGAACCATTGCGAGGTCTACCGTCCGTGGGGTTCCTACGACTCGGTGGACATGGGCGGTCGCTTCCAGGTCAAGCACATCTCGGTCAAACCGGGCGCGTGCCTGTCGCTGCAGATGCACCACCACCGCGCCGAACACTGGATCGTGGTCAGCGGCACGGCTGAAGTGACCTGCGATGAAAACGTGTTCCTGCTCTGCGAGAACCAGTCGACCTACATCCCGATCGCCTCGGTGCATCGCCTGCGCAACCCGGGCAAGATCCCGCTGGAAATCATCGAAGTGCAGTCGGGCTCGTACCTGGGTGAAGACGATATCGAGCGCTTCGAGGATATCTACGGTCGCTCCACCCCGATCGAACGCGGCGTGTCGGTGAAAACCATCGCGCAGTAAGCGTTCCGCAAAACAAGAAGCCCCCGTCCAGCCCACTGCGTCCCCTATCCGCAGCGGGTTGGGCGGGGGCTTTTTTTGGCTGCTTCAAAATTTTTAATCGTGAAATTGTTGCTCCGATCCCAGGCTCCGGCCTCCCTTAACAATCCCACAGAGCACACGAGAACAACGAGCACAGCGAGTACGGGAGGACCAACGAGTACACCAAAAACATTTAACTCATTGAAAAACAACATTTTTAAACAAAAAAACGCGTTATATGGCGCATATTCACCTATTTCCACCTTGGTGATATAGCGCAAATTTAACTGCACAAAAAACGCTTTGACACACCTTTGCTTGCATTAAAACGTGCGTAAAGACGGTTCGTTTTTTCGTTCGGGATGGGCAATAGTTCACCCATCAACGACGGTAGGGCTGATCATGATCAACGTAAAACAGAGCAAAGCCAAGAAAGTGAAAATGGCCGAACGTGCAGCGGCCCAAATGGATATCCACTTCCCCGACTACCCAGAGGTATTGGTGTGGCGAAGGGGCTCTAACAACGGTTTTACCACCCTACCCAGATCTCTCCCCATTGCAATGCAGGCCGTTGATGCTCTAACGAAGGGCAAACCAGCAGGGCATACGCTATTTTGCCTATGGGCGCGCTCGCCAGATCATCCCTTAATAGTGATCGAAAATCAGGCAACTTTTGCTGGAGAAGCTGGCTTTACTGGCGCCCGGGCCGTTGATACATGGCGTCGCAGGATGAAAATCCTAAAACAACATCGGTTTATCGACACAAAACCTGGCACATCTGGAGAGTTCCATTACGTCTTGCTTCTCAACCCCAACGTGGCTGTAGAGAACATGCGTCAGCAGAAAATAATCCAGGATGAGCTTTACGGGCGATTCATTGATCGTGTCGCAGAAATCGGAGCATCTGCGGACTTGAGCTCCGCGAAAGATTATTGGCTTGCGGAGGAAAAGAAAAAGCTTCCTGAAAAGGCGAAAGCTAAAACTAAAAGCCCGGGCGGCTCTGGATCAAAGCCCAAGAAGGTTTCTATTACGTAGTTCTTTCAATTAAAAGCCAGTAAATCAGTTTCGCCAGCAACTCAAGGGGTACTAACTATGTCTCGCTTTATAGCCGACTTTCTAATCGAAGTATTTGTACAAATCTTTGCGAGCTTATTACTTCAGATTCTAGAAAAGATTGCTCCAGGCCCTTGGCTTCACTGACCTAGTTGAGTGTGCTTTGGCCTTTTAACAACGCTTAGGTAGGATACCTTTCTACTCCATCGAGGTTTCGCGACATGTTCATCGGTGTCTTGCTGGTCATCACCTGGCTGATCCTGCTGTTGCGCTACCCGGCAAAAGCGTTGCCGGTGTCCATGGCTGCTGCGGTCGGCCTCGGGCTGGTGGCCATGTGGGTGGTGTGGCTGGACAACCGTGAGGTCAAGCAACTGGCGCGGCTCGAGTTGCGCATCACCTATGCCCCCGGGCAGTGCCCGGCGGACCGTCCGCTGCAATTGAAGATGAACAACGGCAACGACGTGCCGTTGACCGAACTGCGCTGGCGCATCGCGGCCTACGCGCCGGGCGACACGGTGAATCTGGCCGACAATCAATACGCGGCTCCACGTTATCGCGGTCCCGGCGAACTGCAGGCGGGCGGCAATTGGGAAGACTGCTTGCCGCTGCCACCGCTGCGCCCCGGCTATCGCCCGCAAACTCTGGAGTTTCGCGCCGAGCGATTGCAGGGTAGTTTCTCCGACTGAGCCCCTCCCCTCACACTTTGCACAAGGAATGCGCCATGCCCGTTGCGTTGATTACCGGTTGTTCCAGCGGCATCGGCCGCGCCCTCGCCGATGCATTCAAGAGCGCTGGCTACGTGGTCTGGGCCAGCGCGCGCAAGGCTGAAGATGTCGTGGCGCTCAGCGGCGCCGGATTCACCGCTGTGCAGCTCGATGTCAACAACAACGCGGCGCTGGAGCAACTCGCCGAGCGAATCAACCAGCAACACGGCGGCCTCGATGTGCTGATCAACAATGCCGGTTACGGCGCCATGGGGCCGCTGCTCGACGGCGGCGTGGCGGCCATGCAGCGTCAGTTCGAAACCAACGTGTTTTCGATTGTCGGCGTGACCCGCGCCCTGTTCCCTGTGTTGCGAAGGGCGAAGGGACTGGTGGTTAACATCGGTAGTGTTTCCGGGGTTCTGGTCACACCGTTCGCTGGTGCGTATTGCGCGTCAAAAGCGGCGGTGCATGCGTTGAGCGATGCCTTGCGCATGGAGCTGGCACCGTTCGGAATTCGCGTGATGGAGGTGCAGCCGGGGGCGATTCAATCCAGCTTCGCCAAGAATGCCGGGCATGAGGCCGAACAACTGATCAACGAACAATCGCCGTGGTTTCCGTTGCGCGAAGGCATCCGGGCGCGGGCCAAGGCCTCACAAGACAAGCCGACCCCGGCCAGCGAATTTGCCGCCGAGTTGCTCAAGGCCGTGCAGCAAAGCAAGCCGCCGCGGCTGATCCGCATCGGCAATGGCAGCCGGGCGTTGCCGTTGCTGGCGACGTTGTTGCCGAAGGGGTTGCTGGAGTCGACATTGATGAAACGCTTCGGGTTGCGCGGACAGCTTTGAAATACATGTCGTGACGCAGAGCGTCACAGGATGCATTCCCACGCAGAGCGTGGGAACGATCAATGAAGGCGTTGCGGTCCGTCAGTTATCCACAGCGCCCTGCTTCACCACCACCGTGCAGGTAATCCCCGCCGCCAGCAGCACACCCTCAGGCACCTCATCAATGTGAATCCGCACCGGCACCCGTTGCGCCAGGCGCACCCAGTTGAAGGTCGGGTTCACATCGGCGATCAGTTCACGGCTTTCCGGGTTGTCACGGTCGTAGATGCCACGGGAAATGCTTTCCACGTGGCCCTTGAGGACTTCGCCACTCATCAGTTGCATGTCGGCTTTGTCACCGACGCGCACGTGAGGCAGTTTGGTTTCCTCGAAGAAGCCGTAGACCCAGAACGAGTTCATGTCGACCACCGCCATTTTCGCCTCGCCGATGCGCGCGTAGTCGCCGCGATGGACGTTGAGGTTGGTCACATAACCGTCCACCGCCGCCCGCACTTCGGTGCGTTTGAGGTTAAGTTCGGCCGCTTCCAGTTGCGCCTGGGCCTGTTGGTAATCGGCCAGTGCCGAGTCGGCGATGTTGCTGGCGTCGTCGCGGTTTTCCTTGGAGATCACCAGGTTATCCAGATCGGCGCGGCGATGAGCGTTGACCTTGCGCATCTCCCACGTGGCCTTGCGCGAAGCCACCAGCGACTGCGCCTGCTTCACCGCCAGGCGATAGTGCTCGGGGTCGATCTGCATCAGCAGATCACCCTTCTTCACCAATTGGTTGTCACGTACCGGCACGTCGACCACTTCACCGGTGACGTCGGCGGCGACGTTGATGATGTCGGCGCGGACCCGGCCGTCGCGGGTCCACGGGGTGTTCATGTAGTGCTCCCACAACGTGCGGCCGATCCACAGCGCCAGGGCCAGCACCAGCAGGGTCGCGAGCAGGCTGAAAAACTTTTTCATCAGAACGTTCTCAACGGTAGACAGTCAGCGCCATCGCGCCGAACAGACAGGTAAACAGGCTCAGACGCAGCAGCGCCGGGTGCCAGAAGAAGCGATACAGATCGAACCCCGAGAGGAACCGATCCAGCGCCCAGGCCAGTGCCGCAGCAACGAAAAACATCAGGGTCATGGTCGGCATGTACACGCCGTGGAAGGCGATTTCACGAGGCATGGGCAAGTCCTTCGGGCTTGGCGATGGCGTAGGCAGCAAGGGGCGATTGCGGGTCGAGCAACGAGGTGCGGATGAAGTGCAGATAACTTTTCACCCGCCGCAGTGCGGAGGTATCGAAGTGCGGCGCGAACGGCTCGTCGGTGGCGGCGACACGGCTGATCGCGTGATCGACCGCGACCAGTGCGCGTTCCAGATTGCTCGCATTCGGCTGCAGGAACAGCCGCACCAGCGAACGCCCCATGACCCGGATTGCCTGGCGCCATGGCTGGGATTCGGCATACGCCGGGTGCACCGGCAAAATCGCCTGTTCCTTGCGCAGCTCGATGATCGCGTGGCCGACCTCCAGCACGACGAACATCCAGCGCAACAGGTTTTTCTGCACCTGCGGCTGACCGGCCGCCAGACCGTAAGCCTGATGCATCAGGTCGCGGGTACGGCTTTCGAAGCTCGACGCCAGGCCCTTGAGCTTGCCGCTGATCGCGTACACCACTTGCCCGCGCAGGTCCTGCTCCAGGCGCTGCCACAACCAGCGGCTGTTCGGCGGCAGAATGATCGCCCCCGCCGCCGCGCAGACCAGCATGCCCATGACCATGGCGATGTAGTCGTTGATGAAGGTGTAGGGGTTGTAGATCGTCAGGTTGTCCGGTACGGAACCTGTGCTGAAGAAGATCAGCAGGCCGAGACCGACACCAGCGTATTGTGGCCGCGAGGCGAGGAACGAACCGAGCACGATCACCGGCGCGAGCATCACGCACAGCAACGGAAAACCGTCGATCCACGGGAAGATGAAAAACATCTCGACGAAGCCGATCAACGCCCCGAGGAACGTGCCGCAGGCCATCTGGAACGCCATGCGTTTCGGGTTCGGCGTCGCCGCCGACAGGCCCACGGTGGCGGCAGCGATCAGGGTCATGGTCGCACCGCTCGGCCACGCGGTGGCGACCCAGTAACTGCCGAGCACCACCAGGATAAACGCGGCGCGAATCCCCGAAGCCGCTGCCGCCCACCAACTGGTCTGGGGGGTGAACGGCTCGTCCCAGCGCTCGCGTTCGTGGCTGTGATCGGCCAGCGAGGCGTGGGTCTGTGCATAACCGTGCAGGTCTTCGACGAAGCGATAGAGCAGTTCATACGCGGTGTGGAAATCCAGCAACTCGGCGTCGCTCGGATCGCTTTCCTGGAAGGCCGCCCGCAGACTGCGCACCCGTGCCGGCAAACCTTCCTTGTACGCCGTCAGCGCCGTCACCAGACGCGCCGCATCCGGGCTGGTCAGGGCACGGCCACTGAAGCCGTCGAGCACTTCGGCCAGATCCTGCAAACCCGGTTTGATCGCCGCCACGACATGCTCTTCGTCATTGACGCGCAGGCGTTCAAGCAACTGATGCAAGGCGTTGAACCGGGTGGTGATGCCCATGAACTCGCTGTTCAGGCGACTGAGCCGACCGTTACGCCGACGCATGTGCGGGTCTTCGAACACGGTCACGCTGCGCAGCCCTTCCAGCCCCACCGCTTCGGCGATGAAGCGCACGTTGCTGGCCTCGAACGACTCCGGTTTACTGCGCCCGCGCAGACCATCGGTAACGAACAGGGCGAACACACCGAAGCGCTGGTACAAGGCGTTGCGCATCGCCGCGCTGGCGGTCTGCGGCAGGATCGCGGCGCTGACCAGGGTCGAGCAGAGAATCCCCAGCGAAATCTCCAGCACCCGCCATACCGCCGCCATGAACGCACCGTCAGGATGGGCGAGCGCAGGCAGGCCGACCATCGCGGCGGTGTACCCGGCCAGCACAAAACCGTAGGCGCGGAAATTGCGGCAGCGGGCGGCGCCGGCCGAACAGATGCCGACCCAGATCGCCAGCGATCCGAGGAACAGTTCGGTGTTCTGGGCGAACAGCGAAATCAGCGTGACCATCATCGCCGACCCGGCCAGGGTGCCGAGGAATCGATAGAAACTCTTGGCGAACACCTGACCGCTCTGCGGCTGCATGACGATGAACACGGTGATCATCGCCGTGCGCGGTTGCGGCAGTTCCAGGCGCATCGCCAGCCACAGAGTCAGGAACGCGGCGATCAACACCTTGAAGATGTAGACCCAGGTCACGCCGTCGCTGCGCGCCCAGTCGAAGAAACCCCGGCGCCATTCCAGGGAGTAGAGCCAGCGCAAAGGTGCGGGCAAGGGAGTCATTAAGGCTTGCTCAGTGGTCGAGGGCTTGAAGAAGGGCCGGGGTTTTCGGTGCGGCGGTCTGCTCAGCCGTCGGCACGTCTTTACCCGCACCAAGGCCACCGCCCAATGCCGTCACCAGTTCCGCATGGGCGCTCAAGCGCGCTGCCTGCACCTGCTGCTGAACCTGCTGCTGTTTGAACAGCAGGGTCTGGGCGTTGAGCACGTTGAGGTAATCGGTGAGGCCGCGCTGGTAGGCGATCATCGCGATGTCGTAGGTCTTCTGCGCGGTGGCCACGGACTCGGCGGCGAACGTCTGCTGCTTGTCCATCGACTCGCGGCGGATCAACTGGTCGGAGATGTTCTTCAGCGCATTGACCAGGGTCTGGTTGTAATGCGCGACGGCGATGTCATAACCCGCCGACGCTTCACCGAGTTCGGCGCGCAGTCGCCCGCCGTCGAAGATCGGCAGGGAGATCGCCGGCCCGACGTTGTAGTTGAGCTTCTTGCCGGTCAGAAACTCCAGCGCCCCACCGCCGGTGGCCATGTAGCCGAGGCTGCCGACCAGATCGACGTTCGGGTAGAACCCGGCATGCGCGACATCGATCCCGCGCGCCTGGGCCGCCACTTGCCAGCGACTGGCGACCACGTCCGGGCGCTGGCCGAGCAGTTCGGCGGGCAGTGCCGACGGCAATTTCAATGGCGCACCGAGGGACAGGGTCGGACGCTGCAACTGCGCACCAGCGCCCGGGCCTTTGCCGGCCAGTGCAGCGATCTGGTTGCGGCTCAGGGCGATTTCTTCGTCCAGCGCATCCAGTTGCCGATGGGTTTCCGGCAGCGGGGTTTCGGCCTGGCTGACTTCGAAATGCGTGCCGATCCCGCCGTTGAGGCGCTTCTGCGCCAGCTCGAGAATCTGTTGTTGCTGCTTGAGCGTCGCCGCCACGATGTCGCGCTGGGCGTAATGTAACGACAACTCGATGTAGGCGCGCACGATGTTGTTCTGCAACTCGAGCTGCGCCTGGCGCGCCTCGGCAGCGCTCATGTGCGCAAGGTCTACCGCACGTTCGGTGCTGTTGCTTTCACGGCCCCAGAGGTCGAGGGCGTAACTGAAACCCAGTGCGGCGTTGTTGTCCCAGGTGGTGCTGTTGGCCAGCTCGCCGGGGCCGTAGAACTGGTCGGTGGGCCAGTTGTGGCGCTTGAGGGTCGACTCGCCATTGATCTGCAACGACTCGGCGGCTTCGGCGACACCGGCCATGGACCGGGCCTGACGCACTCGCGCGGCGGCCATGGCCATGGTCGGGCTGCCCTGCACGGCCAGGTCGATCCAGTGATTGAGTTGCGGGTCGCCGTAGGCTTGCCACCACTGCGCGGTGGGCCAGTTTGCGTCACGGGCGGCGTGGGCGATGGCCTCGTCGGTGGCCAGTTCATTGGCCTCCAGAGCCTTGCCCTGCGGGGCAATCCCTCCAGTTCCGATGCAGCCGCTGAGACCTAACGAAATAGCCAGAACACTGAGCGGCAAAAGCGCTCTGTTGATGCGACGCGGCACTGCTGCGAATTCCTGAGGTGGGGGATGTTTCGAGGTGGGCGCAATTCTAGGGGGCGCCCTGAACGGCGATAAGCTGGGTTTTCTGCGAATCTTTGTTACGGTTAACGAGATAATCCCTTGGTCGGGGGTCTCAGCCCCCGAAACTTCGTGTCACAATTTGCCATCTCCCTTGAGAGCACCCCATGGACACTTTGCAAAACATGCGCGCCTTCAGTTGTGTGGCCGAAGCCGGCAGCTTCACCGCTGCCGCCGTGCAACTCGACACCACCACTGCCAACGTCTCGCGCGCGGTCTCCAACCTTGAGGCTCACCTGCAAACCCGTCTGCTGAACCGCACGACCCGGCGCATTGCGCTCACCGAGGCCGGCAAGCGCTACTTGCTGCGCTGCGAGCAGATCCTCGCCTACGTCGAAGAGGCGGAAGCCGAAGCCAGCGAAGCCCACGCCCGCCCGGCCGGTCAGTTGAAAGTGCACACCATGACCGGCATCGGTCAGCACTTCGTGATCGACGCCATCGCCCGCTACCGCAAGACCCACCCGGAC
The DNA here is from genome assembly GCF_046097675.1 of Pseudomonas sp. UV AK001. Taxonomy (NCBI): domain Bacteria; kingdom Pseudomonadati; phylum Pseudomonadota; class Gammaproteobacteria; order Pseudomonadales; family Pseudomonadaceae; genus Pseudomonas; species Pseudomonas sp. UV AK001. The sequence continues at coordinate 272,716 of NZ_JBJUVZ010000006.1, read as the reverse complement.
GTGACCTTCGACCTGACCATGGCCAACCGCGTGCCGGACCTGCTCGACGAAGGCTACGACGTGTCCATCGTCCTCGCCCGCGAACTGCCGGACTCGGGCTTCGTCTCGCAACGCCTGGGCATCACCTACAGCATCGTCTGCGCCTCCCCGGCCTACGTGAAAGCCAACGGCTGCGCACAGAAACCCAGCGACCTGCTGAACCACGCCTGCCTGCGCCTGGTGAGCCCGGTGATCCCCCTGGAAAAATGGGCCTTCGACGGCCCGGAAGGCCAGGAAATGGTCACCATCAACAGCTCACCCTTTTTGGTGAACTCCGCCGACGCGATGAAAACCGCGATCACCAGCGGGATGGGTGTCGGCGTATTGCCGGTGTACGCCGCGATCGAAGGCTTGCGCAATGGCTCGCTGGTGCGGGTAATGCCGAACTACCGCTCGCAGGAACTGAACCTGTATGCGATCTATCCGTCGCGGCAGTATCTGGATGCGAAGATCAAGACCTGGGTCGAGTACCTGCGTGGGTCTTTGCCGGAGATTCTGGCGGGGCATCAGGCGGAACTGGCGGCTTATGAGATGAGTGGGAGTCTGGCGGGGGTTCGGGTGGCGAATTGAGTTGGTCCTCCTGAAATTGGTGTGATGTTGAGGGCGCCAACCCCTCACCCTAACCCTCTCCCAGAGGGAGAGGGGACCGACCGAGTTGTTTGGGAGAAGTACGCCGACGTGAGATACCGAATCGAACTCGAGTTAAAAGAACCACATCTCGCTTCTGCTTTGGCTTCCCACCACTCAACACAATGAGCGTTAGCTCGAGTACCGCTTTTGACGTGCTGGCCCCTTCGGCAGGCTGAGTGGAGGGATTCATCCGGGGGTGGGCGCGTAGCGCCGTTCGACGAAGTCGAACACATCGAGAGGAGGTGCAGCGAAGCAAACCGTAGGCGATGCCCCCGGATGAATCCCGGAGCGAAGGAACACCGAGCCACAGCGAGGTGCCGAACGCCGGGGCCCAGCGTTTTTGGTTACTTTTTAGGCGCTTGTAAAAAGTGACTCGCCGTAAGGGCGAAACCGCCAGCCGCAACACCCGCAAAAACGGATATTCACCCAAAACCCCAAAAGCCTGGTCGGCCCAGAGGCCGCCAAGACAACCCAAAACAGAAATGTTAGCTTGCTTGGCAATAAAGCCCCGAAGCCGAGCCCATAGCGATGAAAAAAACAGTCCTGGCCTTCAGCCGCATTACCCCACCCATGATCGAACGCCTGCAACAGGACTTCGACGTCATCGTCCCCAACCCGAAAAACGGCGACATCAACGCCCAGTTCAACGAAGCCCTGCCCCACGCCCACGGCCTGATCGGCGTCGGTCGCAAACTCGGCAAGGCCCAACTGGAAAACGCCGCAAAACTTGAAGTGGTCTCCAGCGTCTCCGTCGGCTACGACAACTACGACCTCGCCTACTTCAACGAACGTGGGATCATGCTCACCAACACTCCGGACGTCCTGACTGAAAGCACTGCCGACCTGGCCTTCGCCCTGATCATGAGCAGCGCCCGCCGCGTCGCCGAACTGGACGCCTGGACCAAGGCCGGCCAATGGCAGGCCAGCGTCGGCGCACCACTGTTCGGCTGCGACGTGCACGGCAAGACCCTGGGCATCGTCGGCATGGGCAACATCGGCGCCGCCGTCGCCCGTCGCGGGCGCTTCGGGTTCAACATGCCAATCCTCTACAGCGGCAACAGCCGCAAGACCGGACTGGAACAGGAGCTCGGCGCGCAGTTCCGCAGCCTTGACCAACTGCTGGCCGAAGCGGATTTCGTCTGCCTGGTGGTGCCGCTCAGCGACAAGACCCATCACCTGATCAGCCATCGCGAACTGGCGCTGATGAAGCCGAGCGCGATTCTGGTGAATATCTCCCGAGGCCCGGTGGTCGACGAACCCGCATTGATCGAAGCGTTGCAGAACAACCGCATTCGCGGCGCCGGTCTCGACGTCTATGAGAAAGAACCGCTGGCCGAATCGCCGCTGTTCCAGCTGAAAAACGCAGTGACCTTGCCGCATATTGGCTCGGCCACGAATGAAACCCGTGAGGCCATGGCCAATCGGGCGCTGTCCAATCTGCGCAGCGCCCTGCTTGGCGAGCGGCCGCAGGATCTGGTCAATCCGCAAGTCTGGCGCGGATAAAAAATTGGGCAAGTGCTGTGTAGCACTTGCCCGATTACTTAGATGACACACACAACTTGCAATTGAACTGAATAACGAAACACGCACTGCCGCTATAGACTTTCCAGAAATTAAAACTTTCTGGAGAACATCGACCTTGAAAAGCCTGACCACCGATCAACTTGTCCGTTACAGCAAAGTCATGCTAATGGCTTATATAAGCTTCTTTGGCCTTCTTGTGATGTACAGCAACTTCACCGATTACCCATCTAACTATGAGTATGTCGGGCACATCCTCAGCATGGACACCACCCAGATCAACGAAAACATACAGTATCGGGCTATCACCTCACCCATGCTGCACCACCGCATCTACTGGCTGATCATTACACTGGAGGTGATTTACACCGTTTGCTGCCTGCTGGGCACTTATCACCTCTATCGAAAAATCAACGACTCAGCCGAAGCTTTCCACGAAGCAAAGAAACTTTCGATCGTCGGTCTGATGATCGCCATGTTCGTTTATTACGTCTGCCTGCAAACCATCGGCGTTGAATGGTTCGACATGGATACTTCACAGACATGGAATGCCAAGGACTGGGCCCGACACATTGTCGACTTCATATTTCCGTTAATGATCTACATTGTTATTAAAACCGAGCGCTGAACACTCAGCGCTCGTTTATTTCAAGCCAGTTTGCCTTGAGTTGGCAGTATCGGTGCGCGGGGTTTGCGAAACACCAGCACATTGCCCAACATCACCAGCACCAACCCCGTCAGCGCCGGCGCCGTCCATTGATAACCTTCGGCAAACGCCGAAACGTTCAACGCCACCACCGGGAACAACACCGTGCAATAAGCTGCGCGCTCCGGCCCCATGCGACCGACCAGGGTCAGGTACGCGGTGAAACCGATCACCGAACCGGGGATAACCAGGTACAGCAGAGCGCCGATGTAGCGCGAGGTCCATTCCATTTCGAACGGAATACCTTTGACCAGGCACCACACCGACAGCATCGCCGCGCCGTAGGCCATGCCCCAGGCGTTGGTGGTCAGCGGCTTGAGGCCGGCCTTCTGTTGCAGGCTCGACAACATGTTGCCCGCCGAGAAACACAGGGTGCCGCAAAGTGCCAGGCCAAGGCCGAGCAGGGTTTGCGGACTGGCGTGATGCCCGGCCAGCTCCGCCCAGAACAACAGGCCCAGGCCAAACAGCCCCAGCGCCCCGCCCATCAGCACATTGCGCGCGATGCGCTGGCCGAAGAACACCCGTGCATTCAGCGCGTTCCATAACGTCGCGGTGGAAAATACCACCGCCACCAGACCGCTGGGAATCCACTGGCTGGCGGTCAGGAAACACATGAAGTTGACGCAGAACAGGCACAAACCCTGCGCCACGCAGATCAGATGGCCGCGCCGGTTCATCGGTTGCAGACGGCGGCTGAGCAGCAACAGCGCGAACAACACCAGCGCGGCAAGGCCGAAGCGATAGACGATCGACACAGGAATCGCGACCACGCCCAGTTGCCACTTAAGGGCGATCCAGGTGGTGCCCCAGATCAGTACAGTCAACAAATACAACGACAGGTTCATGGCAGACACTCCTTGATTGGGTTTCAGTGTCCGCCCCTGCCATCTTCCAGCGCTTGCATAAACTTGCGCTTTTGTCGGGCCGCAGGCTGGCAGCGGAAAATCTACGGAGTAGGATGCAAGGCGTTGAAGTGAACCGACTGACTATGGCCGCCATCGATACCCTGCAAGTCTTTCAAGCGTTGAACAGCTCGCCGAACGCACGTCTTGTGCACAGCGCCGAGCTGGGTGACGGCTTGTCTGCCGCTTTGTGGACCAACCACCACGATGCGCAGGATTATGAAGCGCCGAGCCATCACACCCTGTCTTGCTACATCGCCGGCGGCACCGGCACATTCCGTCGCGATCAACCCGGGCAGAAAGGCGGGCCGGACAAGCTCTGTATTCTGCCGGCCGATCACGAGTCGGGCTGGGTGATCAACGGCGATATCCGGCTGGCGCATCTGTATTTCAGTGCCGAACAATTTGCCCTGGGGTGCGTCACGCTGCTGGATCGCGAGCCCCGGGAAATGCAGTTGCGCGAACAGACTTTTCTCGAAGATCCGCAACAGGCCCAGCGGTTTCGCCAGTTGCTCACCCTCAATTGGGATGAGCCTGGCGAGCGTCTGCTGACCAGCAGCCTGGCCCATGAATTGATCAGCCACACCTTGCTCAGCCAGGTCGGCGTGCGTGAGGGTTTGCGTCTCAAGGGTGGACTGGCGCCGCATCAGCGCCGGCAACTGGTGGAGTTCATCGACAGTCAACTGGCCGAGCCGATCAGCCTCGGGCAACTGGCGGGGTTGTGTGCGTTGTCGGAATACCACTTTGCGCGGATGTTCCGGGTGAGCTTCGGCCTGCCGCCGCATCAGTATGTGCTGGCGCGGCGCCTGAGCCGGGCACGGGAGTTGTTGCGCGGGACAGCGTTGCCATTGGGGGAAATTGCCCTGGCGTGCGGGTTTGCCAGTGCCAGTCACTTCACCAACCGCTTTCGCCAGGTGCTGGGTGGAACGCCCGGCGAGTATCGCCAGGCGTTTTTGCGCTGATCAGAACTCCAGCGTGCTCGACAACGAAATCTGCCGCGAATCGCCCATCGACACGAAGAACCGGCTGGCCGCCGAGGTGTAATAGGTACGATCGAACAGGTTCTTCACGTTGAGCTGGAACTTGACCTTCTGCCCTTCCACCTTGGTGTCGTACGTGGCGAACGCATCGGCCACGGTGTAGCTCGGCAGCTCGAAATCATTCACTGCGTTACCCGCTCGCTCACCGACATACCGCGCACCGGCGCCGACCCGCAGTTGATCGCCGCCGATCACGCTGCCGAAGTCGTAGACCGCCGACAGCGAGCCGGTGTTCTTCGCCACGTTCTGCAGTTTGTTGCCTTTGTAATCCGGATCTTCCGTGACCTCGGCGTCGGTGTAGGCGTAGCTGCCGATCATGCTCCAGCGGTCGCTGAGCTGGCCGGTCAGGTCCAATTCCAGACCACGGGAACGCACTTCACCGGCGGCACTGTAAATCGTGGTCGGGCCTTCGGCATTGGCCACCAGCACGTTGCGTTTCTTGATGTCGAACAAAGCGATGTTGCCGGTAACGCGGCCCGGAATATCGAGGCGCGCACCCAGCTCCCAGGACTTGGCTTCTTCGGGCGCGATGCTGCCGTCGAGCACGGTACTGCTGCCGCTCAACGGGGCGATGGTCGAGTTCGGCTTGAACGACTCGGTGTAGCTGCCGTAGAACGACAACGCGTCGGTGTAGCGATACACGAGACCGGCGCGCGGCACCCATTTCTGCCCGTTGCTGTCGGTGTTGGCCTTGAACGGTACGCCTTTGCCGGCGTACTGGTCGTACTCCTGGAAGCGCCCGCCGGCCACCAGAATCCACTGGTCGTTGAGGTGGATCGAGTCCTGCAGGAATACCGAATCGCTGCGCAGCAGATCGGTCTGCGCACTGTCCGCCGGGCTGACGGTGGAGCCGGCAACTTCACGACCGTACACCGGATTGACGTAACTGAAGGTGCTCAGGCTTTTCTGGCGGATCAGGTCCGCGCGGTAGATCTTGCGGTACTCGTCGTCGACGCCGAACACCAGGTCATGTTGCATGCCCAGCACGTTGACCTTGCCTTCGAGACTGGCGGTGGTGAAACGGTCGGTGCTGATCGCGCCCTGAGTGCCGTCCATGCTGCGGGTCAGGGTGCCTTTTTTGGTGTCGATCGCAGTCACGCGGACCTGGCTGGCGTCGTAGGTCTCGCGGTTCCAGCTGTAGCCGAAATGGGCTTTCCAGTCGTCGTTGAGTTCGTGGTCGGCCTCGAAGTGGTAGAGATCCGAACGGCCTTCCATGTCGTTGAATTTTTCGTCCAGACGCTCGTTGCGCGAGATATCCAGCGGATGGTTGGTGCGCGGATCAATCAGCGTGCCACGGTCGAACGGCGTCAGGAATTCCCGATGCTCATACGCAAACAACAGCTTCGTCCGCTCGCCGTACCAGGCCAGCGACGGTGCGATCAGCGATTCACGGTGGGTACCGAAGTTGCGCCAGTAATCTTCGTCTTCATGATCCAGCACCATGCGATAGGCCAGGCCTGAATCACCCAACGCCCCCGTGCTGTCGAACGAGCCGCCGCTGCCATTCTTGCCGTCGCCGTAGGTCGAGCCGCGCAGGGTCAGCGCGTTGTACTGGGTCAGTTCGGGTTTCTTGCTGACCATGTTGACCACGCCGCCCGGGTCCTGAATCCCGTACAGCAGCGAGGCCGGGCCCTTGAGCACTTCGACGCGATCCACGGTGGCGTTCATGCCACGGCCCTGCACGACCGGCATGCCGTCGCGCATGATCGAGCCATTGCGGTTGTCGCCGAAGCCGCGAGTCATCACCGAATCCTGGGTGCTGCCCAGCGTGTTGCCCTGGGTGATGCCGCTGACGTTGGCCAGTGCATCATCGAGATTGCGCGGCGCCTGGTCGCGAATGACCTGGGCCGGGATCACGTTGACGGTCTGCGGGATTTCCTGGAGCGAGGCCGAGGAGCGCATCACCGAACTGTTTTCCGGCGGCTGGTAACTCAGCGGCTGATTTTCCATCGAGGTGATGGTGGTCGCACCGAGGTTCAGTGCGCCCTCGATGGGCTGCGGTTCGAGCATCAAGGTATGGCTGTCGGTGCGGCGGAAGGTCAAACCGGAACCGCTGAGCAATCGTTGCAGTGCCTGTTCGGCGCTCATCTGCCCGTTGACCGCCGGTGCGTTGAGGCCGTAAGGCGCTTCGACGGTGTAGACCACGCTCTGGCCGGTCACGCGACTGAAATCGCTCAAGGCCTGCGGCAGCGGTTTGGCAGCCAGGGAAAAACCGAACTGTTTCTGTGGCTGGCTGCTGTTGCTTTCAGCGGCCTGCGCCACGCTCATCGGCAGCAACGCCAACGCCGCAAAACTCAGCGCCGAGGCGCCGAACCACTGTTTGACCGAACCCGATTTTGCCCTGGACTTCATTGCTCATGACCTGTGTAGAACCGCAACGGATGCGAATGACTCGCAGTTTCAGTCACTACACGGATGGCGTCGGGATTTACCTCACCACAATTTTGAAAATATTTTCAGCGCAGGATAATCAGCTTGCCCAGCACCTGATGCTGCTCGAATCCCAGAACCCCCTGCAGGGAATTCAACACCGCTTGCGGATCCTTGCTCGGAAAGCTTCCGCTGACCTTGCGCGCGCCCAGTTCGTCATTGAGCAGCACGATCCGCCCCGGGTAATACCGCCGCAGATCCTGCACCACATCGGCCAGTGTCGACTTGTAGTAAGTCAGCCAGCCCTGACGCCAGGCCAGTTGCGCCTCGCTGTCCACGGCGTGCAGTTTTTGCGCTGAACCTTCGCCATACGCCACCTGCTGACCGGCGGTGAGAATCTGCTGTTGATCATCACGGGATGCCGTCACGCCGACGCGCCCGGACAGCACAGTGACTTGTGCGCCGTGTGGCTGCAGGCGCACTTCGAACTGCGTGCCGAGCACCCGCGCCTGGCCCTTCTCGGCCTCGACCACGAACGGCTCGCCGGTGTGGGTCACGCTGAAAAATCCGGCTCCTCGACGCAGCTGAACATGCCGCTCGCCATGACTGAAATCCACGGCGATGGCGCTGTCGGCATCCAGTGTGACCCGGGACTGATCGGCCAAGGTCACGGTGCGGACTTCACCCGGCGCCGAAACGTAATCGGCGCCCAGATCGTCGATCCAGCGTTGCGGCTGCCATCCCGTACCAAGGCTGATCATCAACATCAGACAGGCCGCCATCGCCAGCGCCCCGGCCCAACGTCGAATCTGCGGACGGCGCGGCCGGTCCATCGCATTCAGATAGCCCTGCAAGGCGAACGCCTCTTCATCGGCCAGTGTGCGGGCAGGTCCTTCGCTCAATTCCCAGATGACTTGCGCCTGGGCGTAAGCCTCGGCGTGGGCGGGATCGGCATGCAGCCATTGGCTGAAGGTCAGTTGATCGCCGGTGCTCGGGCGGTCGTGCAACAGGCTCAGCCAGGCAAAAGCCGCCTGTTCCTGAGCAGGCGTCGGCGTGACGCGGTCGGTGTGATTCACGGTGCTTTCCCTGGCAGGCGTGGCGCGGGTTCGCGCAGGCTGGCCTTGCAGGCCTCGAGGGCGCGCATCATATGTTTTTCCACGGCGCTTTGGGACAGGCCCATGGCTTTGGCGATCTCGGCGTACTTGCGCCCGTGGATGCGATTGAGCAAAAAGATCTGCCGCGTGCGCTCGGGCAAGGCTCGCAACGCCGCCTCGACGTGGCGCAGATCGTTGCCCGCTTCGAGCGCAGCTTGCGGTTCGCTGGCACTGCTGTCCGGTTCATCCGGCTGCCAGCCTTCGTTGACCCGCACCCGCGTGCCTTCACTGCGCAAATGATCGATGGCGATGTTGCCGGCGCAACGCAACAGGTAGGTGCTGAGTTCTTCGACCTGCACCAGCGGCCGGCGCCAGAAACGCAAGAACAGATCCTGCACCAGGTCCGCCGCGGTTGCCCGACAGCCGACGCGGCGGTTCACCAGGGCTTCCATTTGCGAACGCTGGGACAGAAACACCTGCAGAAAGTGCGCGCGGGCGCCGTGGGGTTCGTCGTCGCGGGATTCGGGCGGATGGCTGATCAGCATGTCAGTTCAACGCCCAGGCCGCGACCGGGCTCGTCAGCAGGCTCAACCCGGCCAACGTCAATGCCAGACGTGGGCAATAGGGCAACAATAGAACCAGTGCCAATGCGCTGAGCATCAAAACGGCGAACCAGTCGACCAGACCGAAATTCCAGCCATGGCCGGCCACCGCAGCCCACAGCGACAGTCCGAGCAAAAACCATCCGCCAAGGCTCAGTCCGCGACGACACCGTACCGAAGGTTTGCCACCGAGCAATTCGTCATGGTGCCGGGGCATCGCCAGGCACAGCGCCGTGAAACCGGAATAACAAAGCATAAGCGCCAACAGCATTCAGTTCGCCCCTTGCTCAAGGGTGATCGGCCGGGGGGAATCGCGGCGTGACTTTTTCACAGCGACAGCCTGTCCACCCTGCCGCATTTTCCATGCAGCCCAGGCGAGGAACAATCCGGTCGCCAGACACGTCAGGTCAAACCCGGCCATGGCCCAGTCCTGCTGGATCAGTGTCGCACCGAGGTGGTGCGAGGTGGTCAGTGCATTGAGCACTGGCAGTGCTGCAAACAGTATTGTTGCCAGCGACAGCTGCTCGATCCAGGCGCTACGTCCCGGACGCAACAGCGCATGCACCACACTCAAACCCCAAACAATGAAAAACCCGTTCACCTCCCAGCCCGCCCGGCCGGCGAGATCGACCGGCAGCAGTCGATTGGCCCAGAAGAATGCCGCCACAGCCGTCACCAGCCCGGCCATGCCGGCAATGTTCAAGACTTCCACCAGCCGCAGTTCAAAGGGCATCACACCGCTCTTCGCATGCTTGAGCTGACGCTTGCCGAGCCAGATCACCAGCCCGGTGCCGATCATCGCCGTGCCCGCCAGACCGCAGATGAAATACAGCCAGCGCAGCACAGGCGTAGCGAACTTGCCCATGTGCAGACCGTAGAAGGCGCCGGCAATTGCCATCGGCAAAGGTTTCTCCGGCGTGCTGCCGAGCAACTGTCCGGTAACGGCGTTGAACGTCATGTCATTGCCGTATTCGTAGACCACCTGATCACCACTGGCCCGGGACAGCACGGCGGACGCATTGGCATCCCCCGGATTGTTCACCGTCACGGAAGCTACATGGCCGCCGGGCCAGTGTTCATCGGCTCGCACCAGCAGCGGCGTCAGAGACGGGAGAATTGCCAGCTGACCGGAGCGTTCAGGAGTGGGGGTTTCGGGAAACACTTCCTCGAAAAACGCGCCGAAGTTGTTGCCGTAAGTCGCCAGAATGCTGGCCGGCATCACCATCGACATGAAGATCACCAGACTGCTGTAGGTGATCATCAGGTGAAACGGCAGCACCAGAACCCCCACCGCGTTATGCCCGTCGAGCCAGGAGCGCTGGCCCTTGCGCGGGCGGAAGGTGAAGAAGTCCTTGAAGATTTTCTTGTGGGTGATGATCCCGGTGATGAGCGCGATGAACATCACCATCGCAGCGGCGGTGGCGAGCCAGCGGCCCCACGGGTAAGGCATTTGCAGCTGGAAGTGGAAACGATAGAAGAACTCGCCGCCCATGCTTTCCCGAGGCTGCACTTCGGCGCCGGTTTGCGCGTCGAGCGTCTTGCGGATGAATTTGCCGCGCTCGCCGGGTTGGGCTGGCGCTTGTTGCCAGCGCACACTCAGACCGGGGTCACGGGCATCGGGCAGTCCGATAACCCAGCGTGTCGCGTCGGGCGCATGTTGTTGCAGATACTGCTGGGCCAGGGTCAGGCTCGCCTCGGCATTCAACGGACGCGATGGTATTTCCGGTTGCATCCAGTGGCTGGTCTCATCCTTGAAATACGCCAGCGTCCCGGTCAGGAAAATCGCGAACAGCAGCCAGCCGAAGACCAGTCCGGTCCAGGTGTGCAGCCAGGCCATCGCCTGGCGGAAGCCCTCTTTCATGCGTAACCCAGACCCCGAGCAGCGCCGGAGATCGTCGCCAGAATCACGCTCGGCACCAGCAAACCGACCCACGCCGCCCAGGCACTACGACAGGCGAAACACCAGAGCACGGCCACCAGATAGACCAGGAATGAAACGGTCATGCCGGTGACCACCGCTTCGGCGCGGTTCAGCGGCAACCACAGGGTCAGCGTGACACTGGCCAGCGCCGCGACCAGATAGCCGCCAAACACCGCCGCGAGCACCCGCGAAGTGACGGCCAGACGATAGGACATGGGGAGTGCGGCGAGTTTGGCTTTCATGTTTCGACCCTGAAACGGTTAACGCCCGGCCAACATACCGAGGCAACAGGGAAGTGATATTAATGATAAATATTCTCATACGCAAAAGAGTCTGATTGCCGGCGTGCATTCGCAGCCCTACAATGCGAACCATTCTTGTTCTCTAACGCATCCGCATGCGCCCGGAGTGATGCCGTTGTCGTCCGCCCATCCCGTCGAATCGCTGTATCAGGCCCATCACAGCTGGCTCACCGGCTGGTTACGGAGAAAACTCGGCTGCCCGGACAGCGCCGCCGATCTGGCCCAGGACACCTTCATCCGGGTACTGACCGCCCGCGAGCCGCCGGTGATCATCGAACCCCGGGCTTTCCTCACCACCCTGGCCAAGCGCGTACTGTTCAACCATTACCGCCGCCAGGATCTGGAGCGCGCCTACCTCGACACCCTCGCGCAGATGCCGGAAGTGGTCGCGCCTTCGGAAGAAGAGAAAGCGATCATCCTGCAAACCCTGATGGAGCTGGACCAGTTGCTCGACGGTCTGCCGCGCGCGGTCAAACGTGCCTTTCTGCTGGCTCAGGTCGATGGGCTGACCTATCCGCAGATCGCCGCTGAATTGGGCATTTCCGTGGCCACGGTCAAACGTCATCTGAATAAAGCGGCGATGCGCTGCTACTTCGCCCTGTGAACCCGCCGATGGACTTTTCCGCGCAGGTCGCCGAGCAAGCGGTGCACTGGCTGCTGGAAATGCAGCAAGGCCCGCTGAATCCGCGCCAGCAACAAGCCTGGCAACAATGGATCGACGCCCACAGCGAACATCGCCGTGCCTGGGAACACATTCAGCGGGTCAATTCGCGGTTGCGTGGATTGTCGTCGCCACTGGCCCACGCCGCGTTGAATGCGCCGAAGTCCGCCAGCCGGCGTCAGGCGCTGAAGTTGTTGCTGATTCTCGGCGCTGGTTCTGCGGTCACCTGGGGGATGCGCGAGCACAATCCGTTGCCATCGCTGCTGGCCGATTACCGCAGCCCGGTCGGTCAGCGGCGCAAGATATCGCTCGGTGCCGGCGGCCAATTGCAGCTCAACACCGCCAGTGCGGCGGATGTACGGGGCGATGGCCTGATCCGTCTGCTCGAAGGTGAGATGCTGCTGACTGCCACTCAATCCTTCGAAGTGCAAACCGCCCAAGGCCTGCTGAAAACTCAAGGCGCACGGATCAACGTGCGGCAGTTTGCCGACCGCACGCAGGTTGCGTTGTTTGAAGGTCGGGTCGAGTTGAGCACACAGGGTCGCGCACCGATGTTGCTGCCGGTCGCACGGCAATTGAGTTTCAGCACCACCTCTGTCGGCGAAGCCAAACCGCTGGACGCCAACAGCGGCGCCTGGGCCGACGGCATGCTGGTGGCCGCTCACATGCGCCTGGGTGATTTCCTCGACGAACTCGGCCGCTATCGTCGCGGGCAACTCCATTGCGATGCGAAAGTGGCTGACCTGCTGATCTCCGGGACTTATCCACTGGACGACAGCGAGCGGATTCTCGATCTGCTGGAAATCAGCCTGCCGGTGAAAGTGAAGCGGTTTACCCGCTACTGGGTGACGGTCGAAGCCAAGGTTTGATCCACTGCAAAAAATAAATGAGCCGTTTTTCAGATCTGGCGTGACAGAGAAGGAAAGCCCCCCTTGATTCAACCTTCTCAGGACCGTCTTCCATGCACTCCACCCGCCTCACGCCGCTGGCCCGAACCCTGCGCAACCTCGTCCTCGGCGCCAGCCTGAGCTTCAGCGCCCTGCCCCTTGCGCAGGCCGCCGAGACCAAGGCTTACCACATCGCCCCATCGTCGCTGGAAAACGCCCTCAACCAGTTCGGCCGTGAGGCTGGTGTGCTGATCTCGTTCGGCTCGCAGGTCACCAGCGGTGTTCAGAGCCGTGGCCTCGAAGGCAGCTACACAGCGGAACAAGGTCTGAACGCGCTTCTCGAAGGCACAGGCCTGCAGGCCCGGGCCGAAGGCGGCAACGCTTTCAGCCTGCAACCGTCGAGCGATACGGCGCTGGAGCTGGATACTTCGAAAGTGGTTGGCGACTGGCTCGGTGAAGCCGAACAGGTCAACGTTTTCGAACATCCCGGTGCCCGTGACGTGATCCGCCGCGAAGAATTCGAACGCCAGGGCGCGACTCAGGCCCGCGATGTGCTCAACCGCATTCCCGGCGTAAACGCGCCGGAAAACAACGGCACCGGCAGCCACGACATGGCGCTGAACTTCGGCATTCGCGGCCTCAACCCGCGCCTGGCCGCGCGCTCGACCGTTTTGATGGACGGCATTCCGGTACCGTTCGCGCCTTATGGCCAGCCGCAGTTGTCCTTCGCGCCGATCAGCATGGGCAACATGGACGCGGTGGATGTGGTGCGAGGCGGCGGTGCCGTGCGTTACGGCCCGCAGAACGTCGGGGGTGTGGTCAACTTCGTGACCCGGGCGATTCCGGACGAACCGACCGTCAAGGGCGGTTTCCAGACTGAAACCAGCCCATCGTCGAGCCACGACGGCTTCAAGACCAGCGCCAACCTGCTGGCCGGCGGCACCAACGACAATGGCCTTGGCGGTGCGCTGCTGTACTCCGGCACGCGCGGTGGCGACTGGCGCGAACACAGCGACACGGAAATCGACGACCTGATCCTCAAGGGCAAATACCAGCTCGACGAAGCCAACAGCTTCAACGCCATGGCCCAGTATTACGAAGGCAAGGCCGACATGCCCGGCGGTCTGAATGTCGCTGACTACGATGCCGATCCGTATCAGTCGACTCGACCGAAAGACCAGTTCTGGGGTCGTCGCACCATGTTCAATTTCGGTTACCGCTATCAGGAAGATCGCCGCGAATTCACCGCCAACACCTTCTTCACCAAGACCCTGCGCAGCGGTTATCTGGATCAGGGCACGTTCCTGTCGCTGTCGCCGCGCGAATACTGGGTTCGCGGTCTGGAAACCCGACTCGCTCAAGGCTTCGACCTCGGCCCGACCAGCCATGAAGTCGGCGTCGGCTATCGCTACATCAATGAAGCCGGCCACGAGTTGCGCTATCGCACCCCGATTGCCAGCAACGAATACCCGACCACCAACAGCCGCAACGACCGCGACACCCGTGGCGGCACCGAGGCCAATGCGTTCTTCGTCGATGACCGGATCGACATCGGCAAGTGGACGATCACGCCGGGCGTGCGCTACGAGATGATCGAGTCGCAACAGACCAACAATCTGACCAACGTCAAATACAAGGGCGACTACAACACCGCCCTGCCGGCGTTGAACGTGCTGTATCACCTGACCGACAGCTGGAATCTGTACGCCAACACCGAGGGCTCATTCGGCAGCGTGCAATACAGCCAGATGCCCAACCGCGTGAGCAGCGGCGAAGTGAAACCGGAGAAAGCCCGCACCTGGGAACTCGGCACCCGCTACGACAACGGTGCGCTGCGCGCGGAAATCGGCGCGTTCCTGATCAACTTCGACAACCAGTACGAAAGTAACCAGACCAACGATTCGGTGATCGCCCGTGGCGAGACCCGGCATCAGGGTATCGAGACCAGCGTCAATTACGCCCTTGATGGCTTGAGCCCGGCGCTGGCCGGCTTCGATGTCTACGCCACTTACGCCTTTGTCGACGCGACCATCCGCGAAGACGGTCCGAACAAGGGCAATCGTGTGCCGTTCTCGTCGAAACACAAAGGCACGATCGGCGTCGGTTACACCGAAGGGCCGTGGAAGCTGAACCTGGACAGCAGCTTCCAGAGCGATCAGTTCGCCGACAATGCCAACACCTCGAAAGAAAGCGCCGACGGCAGCACCGGCAAGATCCCGGGCTACATGCTGTTCAGCAGCCGTGCCGGCTATGATTTCGGCCCGCAACTGTCGGACTTGAACGTGGCCGTGGGGGTGAAGAACATCTTCAATACCCAGTATTTCACCCGCTCGTTCGATGACAACAACAAGGGCAAGTATGTCGGTGAGCCGCGCACGGTGTATGTGCAGACCTCCGTTGCCTTTTGATAACAACATGCACCTTGCCCTCTCCCCAAGGGAGAGGGGTTTCAAACCCGCCACAAACAAAAACGGGCCTGCAATAGCAGGCCCGTTCTCATTGGGTGACTTATAAAATCAGCGCATCAACTGTTGATCGCTGCCTGTTCGTTTTCCAGAAACTCTTCCTCCAGCAACCGGTCATTCGCCTTTCTTTCGAACGGCACCACAGCGGCTCGCGGTTTGCCCCGCAGTTTGCCAAACAGGTGCTCCAGCGCGTGCTCCAGTTTTTCGGCTGCACCATCGATCGCCTGTTCCAGCGAATCGGCTTTGTGGGTGACGGAAATCGGTTGATGACCTTTTGGCCGCGCTTCCAGCTGGCAGCGCAAATCATGGGGACCCGGTTTGTCACCGTTCTCGTCGCTCAGATGGACTTCGACACGGGTCAGGTCTTCCTCATAACGGTCGAGCGTGCTCTCAATTGTGGTTCGTACCCACTCCTCCAGTCGTTTGCTGCTTTGAATATGGTTGTCGCTGTTGACTTGGATTTGCATAGTTCATCCCTTATTTCAGCTAGCTCGCAAGAGGCCTTGAACAGGATTTCGTGACCTCTTGATTACAACAATCGGCCCGCTTGACGAACATTTCAACCCCTGAAAAAAGATAAATATTCATACGCAAAAAAAGCCGGACAACCGAGTGAAGCGCTGGTAAGGTCGGGAGTTGGGTCGCCCCGCCACCCTGAAAAATCTGCTCACAATTGGCCATCACCCAACGGGTGCAGGCCACGAAAAGTCTCCGCCTCTTCCACCAGCCAGTCATGCACCGCGCGCACGCCCGGATGGCTCAGCGCCCCCGGCGCATAGAGCAATACATAGCGCTTGTGATTGGGCACCGAAATCCCGAACGGTACGATCAACGTCCCCCGCTCCAGTTCGTCGTTGAGCAGCGTACGCCGGGCAATCGCCACGCCCATGCCGGCAATCGCCGCTTCGATGGTCAGGTGATTGCGGTTGAACGTGTGCCCACGCCGCACATCGGCGCCCTCGAAACCGACAGCATTGAGATAGAACTCCCACTCCGCGTACTCATAACTGCCGCGCCACGCCGTGATGTCGTGCAGCAGCGGGAAATGCACCAGATCCGCCGGCCCGTGCAGCGGCGGTCGTCCGCGCAGCAGGCCCGGTGCGCACACCGGGAAAATCTGCTCGTCGAGCAGGGCTGTGGATAACAGGCCCGGATAACTGCCATCGTTCAAGTCGATGGCCAGATCGAAGTCCCCTTCATGCAACGGCACACTGCTGTCCTCGGCCACCAGCCGCAGCTGGATGTCCGGGTAGCGCTGTTGCAGGCGCGGCAGACGCGGGGTCAGCCATTTGCTGAGAAACGATGGAATCGAACGCACCCGCAGAATCCCGCTGATCATCCCCGCATCGAGACGACGCAATTCCGCATCGATGCTGCCGTAAGCCTCGTTGACCGTGATCGCCAGCCGCTGCCCTTCCGCACTCAGCTCCACACCCCGCGCGCGACGGTGAAACAGGCGAAAGCCCAGACGCTCTTCCAGTTGTCGGATTTGTTGGCTGACCGCCCCCGGCGTGATGTGCAGTTCTTCGGCACAACGGGTGAACGACAGGTGCCGCGCGGCACAGGAAAACACCTGCAGCCAGACGTAAGTCTGGGCATGCAATTGACGGCTCATGGTTTAGTCCTGCTAAAGGCTTACTTAGGAAGTTTCGTTAGTCACGTTGAAGCGAGGTAGGCAGTATCGCCGACATTGCGCTTGTCCTACAAAAAATGGCAGCGATTCCTACTCCATTGCTTGTAAGGGTTTAGCATGGCTATCAGTGTTTTCGATCTATTCAAAGTCGGCATCGGCCCGTCCAGTTCCCACACCGTCGGCCCGATGCGCGCCGCCGCGACCTTCGCCCAGGCCCTGATCGACGAGCATTTGCTGCTGGATGTGAAGCGGGTGGAAATCCGTTTGTATGGCTCGCTCTCGGCCACAGGCGTCGGTCACGCCACCGACCGCGCAACGGTCATGGGCCTGATGGGCGAATGGCCGGACAGCATCGATCCGTCGACCATCGACCCGCGCATCCAGCAACTGCGGGAAACCGGCCAACTCTGTCTGGCCGGGCAGCGAAACATTGCCTTCAACTGGCAACACGATCTGCTGCTGCTGGACGAGAGCCTGCCCTACCACCCCAACGCCATGTCGCTGACAGCCTTTGGCGAATCTGCCGAGCTGTTCACGCAAACGTACTACTCGGTCGGCGGCGGTTTCATCATCGAAGCGGCCGAAGCCGAATCCGGCGTAGCACCGGCCGGCGACGTCGAGTTGCCCTACGATTTTTCCAGCGCCGTCGAACTGCTGGCGCTGTGCAAGCAGCACAACCTGCGGGTCTCCGAACTGATGATGGCCAACGAACGGGCCTGGCGCAGCGACGCCGAGATCCGTCAGGGCCTGCTGCATATCTGGTCGGTGATGCGCGAATGCGTCGAGCAAGGTTTGCGTCACGAAGGCGTGCTGCCTGGTGGTCTGAATGTTCCGCGCCGTGCGGCGAAATTGCACCGCAGCCTGCTGGAAATCGGCAAACCGAACGTCATCAGTTCGACCCTGTCGGCGATGGAATGGGTCAACCTGTTCGCCCTCGCCGTCAACGAAGAAAACGCCGCCGGCGGGCGCATGGTCACCGCGCCGACCAACGGTGCTGCCGGGATCATTCCGGCCGTCCTGCACTACTACATGAAATTCAATCCGGACGCGTCGGACGATGACGTGGTCGCATTCTTTCTGGGCGCGGCCGCCGTCGGCATCCTGTGCAAGAAAAACGCCTCGATCTCCGGCGCCGAAGTCGGCTGCCAGGGCGAAGTCGGCTCCGCTTGTGCGATGGCCGCTGCGGGCCTCGCCGATGTTCTGGGAGCCACGCCGGAGCAACTGGAAAACGCCGCCGAAATCGGCCTGGAACACAACCTCGGCCTGACCTGCGATCCGGTCGGCGGCCTCGTGCAGGTGCCCTGCATCGAGCGCAACGCCATCGCTGCGGTGAAGGCGATCAACGCTACGCAAATGGCTCTGCGCGGTGATGGCAAACACTTCATTTCCCTCGACCGGGTGATCCGCACCATGCGCGATACCGGCGCCGACATGCATGACAAATACAAAGAGACTTCACGGGGTGGCCTGGCCGTGAGCTGGGTGGAGTGCTGAGGAGCGCTCCCTGACCGCCTGTAACACGTGAGCCCGAGCAAGAATAATAACGAGGCAAAAACGATGACCGATGTACGTACACCTGCTGCCGAAAGTCCTGCTGTAGACCGCACACGCAATAACGAAACCGCCCACAAGGGCTGGAGCAAATTCGACACCACCTGGATGCTCGGCCTGTACGGCACGGCCATCGGTGCCGGTACGCTGTTCCTGCCGATCAACGCCGGTGTCGGCGGCTTCTGGCCGTTGCTGATCCTGGCGCTGCTCGCATTCCCGATGACCTTCTTTGCGCACCGGGGCCTGACCCGCTTCGTGCTGTCGGGCCGCTCCGGTGACATCACCGAAGTGGTGGAAGAACACTTCGGCATTGGCGCCGGCAAACTGATCACGCTGCTGTATTTCTTCGCGATCTTCCCGATCCTGCTGGTGTACAGCGTGGCGCTGACCAACACCCTGAGCAGCTTCCTCGAACATCAACTGCACATCGCCCCGCCTCCGCGCGCGGTGCTGTCGCTGGCCCTGATCCTCGGTCTGATGGCCATTGTGCGTTGCGGTCAAAGCGTCATCGTCAAAGCCATGAGCGTGCTGGTGTATCCGTTCGTCGCCGCGTTGTTGTTGCTCGGCATCAGCCTGATTCCGAACTGGAACGGCGCATTCTTCGCCAGCGCCCAAGAACCGATGGAAATGTCGGTATTCCTCAAGACCCTGTGGCTGGCGATCCCGGTGATGGTGTTCTCGTTCAACCACTCGCCGATCATTTCCGCCTTCGCCGTCGAGCAGAAACAACGCTACGGCGACCAGGCCGAACGCAAGAGCAGCGGCATCCTCGCCATGGCCCACGGCATGATGGTGGTGACGGTGATGTTCTTCTGCTTCAGCTGCGTGCTGGCACTGTCGCCGGCGGATCTGGCAGCGGCCAAGGCGCAGAACATTTCGATCCTGTCGTACCTGGCCAACCACTTCCAGACTCCGGTCATCGCCTACGCCGCGCCGCTGATTGCGCTGGTGGCGATCACCAAATCCTTCCTCGGCCACTACATCGGCGCCAGCGAAGGCTTCCAGGGCATGATCGTCAAAAGCCTGCGCGGCCGTGGCCGGGTGATGTCGGCCAGCTGGCTGAACCGCGCCACTGCGCTGTTCATGATCCTCAGTTGCTGGGCCGTGGCGACTTTCAACCCGAGCATCCTCGGCATGATCGAAACCCTCGGCGGGCCGGTGATTGCCTGCCTGTTGTTCCTGATGCCGATGTACGCGATCCGCCGCGTGCCAGCCTTGCGCCAGTATTCGGGCCAGGTATCCAACGTGTTCGTGGTGCTGATCGGCCTGATTGCACTGTCGGCGATCATCTACTCGGTTCTGCCCTGAAACGGGCCGCAAACGAAGAAGGCGAGCCATGGGCTCGCCTTCTTTTTGGCCGGTTCTGTTGTTCGACAATATTCCCGGCATGTCCCTTGCTACATCGCTGAAGGAGACAGGACCACGGAATGGCCGACGGTCAGGTTTGGCGAACCAACCCGATCAAGGCCGGTCAACAACTGCACGTTCAATCAGGCGGTGACGCATCATGGACAATCCTTTTCAGATCATTACCGATGCTTTCGCGCCGGACTATCAGATCAACCTGAGCATTCAGGGCCTCGACGGCAGCATCATGCTGACCCTTTCCGACGGCGGCCGGATTGTCGCCAAACGGATGATCAGCGCCGACCAGCGCAATGACCCAAAACGCCTCAAACGCTTGGTGCAAAGCATTCAATTCGGCATCGCCATCGAACAGGGCCACAGCGCCATGGCGATCCTCGAAGCCATGACCCGTGGCGACGGGCTCACCCCGCCACCGCGGCAGATCAAGGGCCAGCATCGACCCTCGATCGGTCTTTAGAGCTCGCCCTTCTCGATCTCGGGGTGTTCACCGGAGCCCGCACCGAGCTTGCGCTGCGGCTTCTCGATTTTCACCGAAGGGAATTGCGACGAAGCGTAACGCACCACCAGGATCGAGAACGCCAGCAGCAGAATCCCACCGCACAGGTAGATGATGCCCATGTCCGGCGGGTTGTGGTGCGAGACGTTGGAGATCAGCAGGCGCGTCAAAGCGGTGATCGCCACATAGATCAGGAAGCGCACCGGCATGTGGTTGGTCTTGAAGTAAATCCCGACCATCGCCCCCAGTTCCAGATAGATGAACAGCAACAGAATGTCATCGATCTTGATGTGCCCTTCCTCGAGCATCCCGAGAAATTCCATCACCGCCGCCCAGGCGGTCACCGCACCGATGGCGAACAGCGCCAGGTAGTGGAAGGTCTCGACGAACAGGTTGCCCAGGGACTCGGCCAGTTGATGCACGTTTTGCCGCAGTTTCTCGGCCCAGTTGATTTTCACGATGAAGGTTCCTTAGCCCGGTTCGAGCGGATGTTGCGTGCTGGACGTGACGGTTATTGCGCACGTACGCAGATGCATGCAGAAAAGAGGCCACGCCATCATGGCGAGGCGCCGCGAAACCTGCGCCGTGGCGTTTGGTCGCACCTGTGCGCAGGCGTCAGGCTGACAAACTCCGAATCCGGTCTACATTAAAAAGCCACTACCCAAAGCGCAGGGATTCGCTTATCCTTTTCGCTGTATATAGATACAGTAGTCGCAAAGACAACTTAATGTGAAGGCATGTGAGGTGGTGAATGGCCGTCGAAGTGGTATACCGCAGCAGCCGAGATCTGGAGCGCTTGTTCATGGATAAAGCCGAAGCTGACCGTCATGACAAAATGCTCGAACTGGCCGAACTGTTGGCCGAAGTGCTGGAAAAAGCCGTTCCTTCGTTGAGCGAGCAGCAAGTGGAAGAAGTCGGGATCTACATGGCGAAGAACCGCGATGTGTTTGCCCGGGCGTTCAAGAGCCAGCCTGATGCCCTGTCGGAGCTGATCAATGCACCGGCGGCACCGGTTGTAGCGACCGAGACGGCAGACGCGGCCGAACCGGCAGAAGCCCCGGCCAAACCTGCCAAGGCGGCGAAAGCTGCGAAGTAATCGGCACCTGAATTGAAGCCTCTGAATTGAATAGCCCCTGAGTTGAATGACTCAGGGGCTTTTTCATGTCTGGAAGAACCTCAGCGGTACAACACCTTCTCCGCCAGCTCGTCCGCCACCCTCGCGGGTGAACGCTTTTCCGCCTGGGCATGGGCGAAGACTTCGGTCAGCCGCGAACTGATCTTCGACAGGTGCGCGGTGATGGTCGTCAGCTCTTCGCCTCGATGCTTGAGGGAAACGTAGATCAGGCCGCCGGCATTGATCACGTAGTCCGGTGCATACAGGATGCCCCGCCGCTCCAGTTGATCGGCGACGTCCAGATGCGTCAGTTGATTGTTGGCCGACCCAGCCACCGCCGAACAGCGCAACTGGGTGACCGTGTGGCTGTTGAGCACACCGCCCAGGCCGCACGGTGCGAGGATGTCGCACGGTGTGCTGAGCAAGGCGTCGTTGGCGATCGGATGGGCGTTGAGCTGTTCCATCGCCAGTTGCACCTTGCCGTGGTCGATGTCGCTGACCAGCAGTTCGGCACCGGCGGCGTGCAACTGTTCGGCCAGGGCATAACCAACATTACCCAGCCCCTGAATTGCCACACGCAAGCCTTCGAGGTTGTCGCTGCCCAGCCGCGCCATGGCCGTGGCGCGGATGCCGGTAAATACGCCCATCGCCGCATGCGGCGCGGGGTCGCCGGCCGAGGTGGTGCTGGTGACATGCTGGGTTTGCTGGGCGATGCAGTCCATGTCCGCCACGGAGGTGCCGCTGTCGATGGCCGTGATGTAGCGGCCGTCGAGTTGATCGATGCAACGACCGAAGGCTTCGAACAGCGCGCCACGGTTTTCCACATGGGCCGGCCGCACGATCACGGC
Source organism: Pseudomonas sp. UV AK001 (assembly GCF_046097675.1). NCBI lineage: Bacteria > Pseudomonadati > Pseudomonadota > Gammaproteobacteria > Pseudomonadales > Pseudomonadaceae > Pseudomonas > Pseudomonas sp. UV AK001. Next base: position 250,566 of record NZ_JBJUVZ010000006.1, on the reverse strand, counting down.
CACCCCGCCGCCCTGGGCCAGGCCGGCCAGTGCTGCTTTATAACTCATGCCCTGAGCCAGGCGTATGGCGTCCGCGACAGCAGACTCATCGTTCGGATAGGCAAGATAACGACACCCGCCCAGGGCTGGCCCGAGGCGACTGTTATGGATGGCAATGACCGCCTTCAATCCGGAGACCGGATCAACGCTAAGGTGCAGCGATTCCAGGCGAGTGCTTTGCATGAGAGCGAACATCGGCAGGCTCCCGAATCACTTCTGGTAGTCGCCAGTATAGGCTTGCGCCCAAAAATTGCTGAAGCGCACGGGAATAAGGCCCGACAGCGACCAATGCGTTGCGGCATAACCCGATGGCAGAGCGGCGCGGCACTGGACGAATGTCAGAGACGGGGCTAAAACGAGGCATTCTCCGGAGATTTTGATGAGTCCGCGCCAACGTTTTTTCGAGTGTCTGCACCGTTCACCGCCTGCGCTGCTGGAGGCAGCGTTGTGGATGGCCGCCGAGCACGATAAGCACGTCGATCCCGATGCGCTGTTGCAGGACTTCATCGAGCTGCAACAACGTGTCAGCTTTGGTTTGCCGTTGTTGCCGGTCAGCGAGCTGGCGCAACCGTTGCTGCGGCGCATGGTCGAGCTGGGCTTCGCGCAGGATGACTTTGCGCCAGTACGCCCGCAGGCGGCGCTGCTGAACAAGGTGTTACAGACCCGCCGCGGTCAACCGCTGGCCCTGGCGCTGATTGCTCTGGAACTGGCCCGAGGTCTGGAGATTCCGCTGGTGGGCGTGAACTTCCCCGGGCATTTCCTGCTGAAGGTTCCCGGCGCCGATCACCTGCTTGATCCGTGCGGTGGACGGCGCCTGTATCCGAACGATTGTCGCGAACTGCTGCATCGCCAATACGGTCACCAGATGCAACTCAAGGCCGACCACCTGCTGACCGCCACACCGCTGCAAATGCTGCAACGTCTGTCACGCAATCTGCGTCAGTTGCATTTGACCCACGACGACTACATCGCGGCGCTGATCGATGCCGAACGCGTGCTCGAACTGGGCAATGCCAGCGTCGCCGACTACCTGGCCCGAGCCAGCCTGTATCAGCGTCTGGACTGCCCGAACGCCGAACGCTTCGACCTGGAACACGCGCTACTGCTCAGTGACGACCCGATTCAGCGGCTTCGCCTGACGGAACGGTTGGGGCATCTGCCACCCAATTCGGTGGTGCACTGACTGACGCCGCTGCAGGCGAACGCACCTGAATGATCAACAACGCCGCAATCACTGCCGGAATCGCGCAGAAGAAGAAAATCTGCTCCACCGGAATGTGCATCGCCAGCAGCAGGCTGCCGAACAGCGGCCCGAGAATCGAGCCGAAGCGCCCTACCCCCAGCGCCCAACCGGTGCCGGTGGCACGCACGTGGGCCGGATAGAAATTGCTAGCGAAGGCGTTGAGTGTCAGCTGTCCGCCGATGATGCAGAAGCCCGCCGCGAAAACACAGGCCACCAGATAACGCGGACTGTCGTGATTCAGGCCCAACAGAATCGTGCACAACGCCGCACCGGCCAATACACCGGACAACAACCGCACTTTGCTTTTCAAACGATCGGCGAACCACGCCATGCAGATCGCGCCCAGCGTACCGGCGAACAGGAACATCGACGTCACCAGGTTCGCTTCATTGAGTTTCAGGCCACTTTCCAGCAGCAGTGACGGCAGCCAGCTGATCATGAAATACAGCAGGATCAGGCTGACGAAAAAGGTCGACCAGATCAGCAAGGTCGGGCGTGCGTAACCGTTGCGGAACAATTCCACCACAGTCAGTTTGCTGCCCTGCTCGCGTTCGTTCTGCTCGACCGATGCGGCGGGCGGTTGCCAGTCCGGCAGCATCCGCGCGGTGACTTTGCGCAGGCGTACATAGGGCGGCGCGTCACACAGCAGCCGTGGCAGGGATTCCGGCAACATCCACCAGAGAAACGGAAACAGCAGCAACGGCGTGACACCGCCGGCGAGGAACACTGCTTGCCAGCCGAATCGGTCAATGAAGCCGGCCGCAACAAAACCACCCGCCGCACCGCCGAACGAAAAACCGCAAGCCGCCAGCGTCACCATCAACGTGCGCAGGCGTGGCGGTGAATACTCCGACATCAACGCCATGGCGCTGGGCATCGCCCCGCCCATGCCGATGCCGCAAATGAAGCGCGCGATCATCAGGGTATTCAGGGAATTGGCGAACACCATCAGCACCGTGAGGCTGGCGTAAATCAGTACACAGGCGAGCAGAATCCGCCGCACGCCGAAACGGTCGGCCAGTGGCGTTACGGCGAGCGAGCCAAGGGTCAGACCCAGCAGGTTGGCACTGAACACCGGGCCGAACGCGGACTTCTCCAGACCCCAGTCCTGCGCCAGCGCCGGCACCACGTAACCGAGCACCTGGGCGTCATAGCCGTCGGTGACCAGCAGCAAGGCGAGAAGAATCAGGAGCAACCACTGAAAGCGGGACACAGGACGGGCGTCGAGTGCCGCCCGGAAGCTGGCAATCTGGTTGTGCATCGCAAGGTACCTGTTTTGTTTTTATGATTTTTCGGTCACAGCGCAGATCTATTGTGGGAGCGAGCTTGCTCGCGAAGGCGGTCAGTCAGGCGACATTACTGGCGCTGACGCTCCCTCTTCGCGAGCAAGATCGCTCCCACAGGAGTTACGGGGTATCCGGCTGGTTCGCCGGATGCGCCGCGATGAACGCCGGATGTTCGGCGGCCAATGCAGCCACCCGACGAATCCGTGGGTAGGCCTCAAGCGAAACATTGAAGCGTTCCGCCGCGTACAACTGCGGGATCAGGTACACGTCAGCCACGCACGGCCACTCGCCGAAACAGAAGCCGCTGTCGCCGATCAACTGCTCGACCGTTGCCAACCCCTGACCGATCCAGTGAGCGATCCACTCATTGACCTGCGTTTCGTCATGGCCCAGACCGCGCAGACGATTGAGCACGCTGACGTTGTGCAGCGGATGCACGTCGCAGCCGATCACCGCCGCCACGCCGCGCACCTGGGCACGGGCAACGAGGTCTTCGGGCAGCAACGGCACCTGTGGATAACGTTCCTCCAGGTACTCGATGATGGCCGGCGACTGAATCAGCAACTTGCCGTCGTCAGTACGCAGCGCTGGCACGCGGCCCTGGGGATTGATCGCCAGATACGCCGGTTGTCGATGTTCGCCACCGGGCGGTGCGATCAGGTTGACCGGCAGCGCCTGATAGTCGAGGCCCTTGAGTGCCAGCGCGATCCGCACCCGGTACGACGAGGTGGAACGGTAATAGGTATAGAGATCCATGAGCCGCTCCTGTCAGCGCGCCGCCAGCACGGTGCCACGGCATTCGCCGAAACCGATGGAGGCAAAACCTTCGCGGGCACAGCGGGCGCGCAGGATGATTTCGTCGCCGTCTTCAAGGAATTTGCGCACCTCACCGGACGCCAGTTCGATCGGCTTTTTGCCGCCCTCGGTGATTTCCAGCAGGCTGCCGAACTGGCCGTTTTCAGGGCCGGACAATGTGCCCGAGCCGAACAGGTCACCGGCCTGCAGCTGGCAGCCGTTGACGCTGTGGTGCGCGACCATTTGCGCGACGGTCCAGTACATGTAGCGGGTGTTGCTCAGGGTCAGGCGATGGGCCGGCAGGTTCTGCTCGCGCATCTTCTCGGTGAGCAGCAGCACTTCCAGCTCGATGTCGAAACCACCGCCATCCTGATCGCGCTTGTCGAGCAGGTACGGCAGCGGCTGCGGATCGCCTTGCGGACGCGCCGGTTGCGCGGTGCGGAACGGCGCCAGCGCTTCGGAAGTCACTACCCATGGCGAGACGCTGGTGATGAAGCTCTTGGACAGGAACGGGCCGAGAGGCTGGTATTCCCAGGCCTGGATGTCACGGGCCGACCAGTCGTTGAGCAGGCAGAAACCGGCAATGTGTTCGGCGGCATCACCGATGGCAATCGGTTCGCCCATCTCGTTGCCCTGACCGATCCAGATCCCCAGTTCCAGCTCATAGTCCAGACGCGCACACGGGCCGAAGGTCGGCTCGGTCGCACCGGCCGGCAGGGTCTGGCCTTTCGGACGGCGCACATCGGCACCGGAGGCGCGTACGGTGGAGGCACGACCGTGGTAACCGATCGGCACATGTTTGTAGTTCGGCAGCAGCGGGTTGTCCGGGCGAAACAGTTTGCCGACGTTCTGCGCGTGCTCGATGCCGACGTAGAAGTCGGTGTAATCGCTGATGCGCGCCGGCAGGTGCAGCTGGCAATCGGCGGCCAGCGGCAGCAGTTTTGCGCCCTGGGCTTCGATGTTGCCGCGATGGGTGCTGCCCTCGCTGAACAGTTCCAGCAGACGCTCGCGCAGGGCAACGCGGGCATCGCGGCCGAGTTCGAAGAACGCGTTCAACTGACCGCCGTGCATGGCTTCGACTGCGCTGCGCGCAACGCCGTCGAACAGACCGGCCTCCAGCGCCACTTGCAGATCGAAGATGTGTTCGCCAATCGCCACGCCCGCGCGCGGGGCCGAGCCGTTGAGGCTGAATACACCCAGCGGCAGGTTCTGCAACGGGAAATCGGTGTGGCCGTTGGCCGAAGCGACCCAACTGCGGGTGATGGAATTCTGAGTCATGGGTTATCTCCGGGTCGGGTCGAACGTGGCGGGCAGCGTGGCCCAGCAGGCGTCGTAAGTGGATTGCAGTTGCGGGCAGTCGAGGGCGAAGCGGCTTGGGCGCAGCACCTGGCTGGTCTCGAACATGAAAGCCATGGTGTTGTCGATCTTCGCCGGTTTGAGGTCCGCGTTGATGGCTTTGGTGCAAGTCTCGCCGTCCGGGCCGTGGGCGCTCATGCAGCTGTGCAGCGATGCACCGCCAGGCACGAAACCTTCGGCCTTGGCGTCGTATTCGCCCTGGATCAGGCCCATGAATTCGTTCATCAGGTTGCGGTGGAACCATGGTGGACGGAAGGTGTTCTCGGCCACCATCCAGCGCGGCGGGAAGATCACGAAGTCGAGGTTGGCCAGACCGTGGACGCTGGTCGGCGAGGTCAGCACGGTGAAGATCGACGGATCCGGATGATCGAAACTGACGGTGCCGATGGTGTTGAAGCGGCGCAGGTCATATTTGTAAGGCACGTTGTTGCCGTGCCAGGCCACCACGTTCAGCGGCGAGTGATTGAGTTCGGTGCCCCACAACTGGCCGAGGAATTTCTGTACCAGAGTGGTCGGTTGTTGCAGGTTTTCGTAAGCGGCGACCGGAGTCAGAAAGTCCCGCGGGTTGGCCAGGCCATTGCTGCCGATCGGTCCCAGATCCGGCAGGCGCAGCGGCGCGCCGTGGTTCTCGGCGATATAGCCGCGCGCCTGCGCATCGAGCAATTCGACGCGGAATTTCAGGCCCCGTGGCAGCACGGCGATTTCCAGCGGCGCCACTTCCAGCACACCCAGTTCGGTGGCGATGCGCAGACGTCCCAGTTGCGGCACCAGCAGCAGTTCGCCGTCGGCGTTGAAGAACACCCGCTCCATCGAACGGTTGGCGCAGTAGTGGTAGATGCTGATGCCGGCCGGTTTTTCGGCAGCGGAGTTGGCCGCCATGCTCACCAGTCCGTCGATGAAATCGGTCGGTTCGGACGGGATCTCCAGCGGGTTCCAGCGCAGGCGATTGGGGGTCACTTCACCCAACGGGCCGCCCGCCAGTTGTCGTTCCAGTTTGACGAATGCCGGGTGATTGGCCGACGGCTGGATCCGGTACATCCAGGTGCGCCGCGCCTCGCTGCGGGTCATGGTGAACGCGGTGCCGGAGAACAGTTCGGTGTACAGACCGTACGGGGCTTTCTGCGGGGAGTTCTGGCCGACGGGCAGTGCGCCGGGCAACGCTTCGGAGCTGAATTCGTTGCCGAAACCGGACTGGTAAGCCAGGGCTGAATCGAGGTTCATGGAGCCTCCTGAACAGGGAGTCGGCATGGCCGGACGCTCTGGATCGGAGGTCTTGGCACGCCGGGGTTATTTTTATCGTAATTCAATTACGCATAACGTAATTTGCTCGCTATCCAGCGTCAAGCTATAAAGACGCCCATTCGTTCCGGGACACGGCAGCACCATGGAAAAAACCAGCGACAGCAACGGCAAACAGAAAGTCCGCTCCGCCGAAGTCGGCACCGACATCCTCAAGGCTCTGGCCGAGTTGTCGCCGTCCACTTCGCTGTCGCGCCTGGCCGAACACGTGCAGATGCCCGCAAGTAAGGTGCACCGTTATCTGCAGGCGTTGATCGCCAGCGGTTTCGCCGAACAGAACACCGCCACCAACCATTACGGCCTCGGCCGTGAAGCGCTGCGCGTGGGCCTGGCCGCTCTCAACAGTATGGACGTGCTGAAAGTCGCCGCCCTGCCGCTGGCCGAACTGCGCGACGAACTCAACGAAACCTGTTTCCTGGCGGTGTGGGGCAATCAGGGGGCGACCGTGGTGCACATCGAACCGGCGGTGCGCGCGGTGACGGTGGTGACGCAACTGGGCTCGGTGCTGCCGCTGCTCAGTTCTTCGACAGGTCTGGTGTTCGGCGCGTACCTGCCGCACCGGGAAACCGACGAATTGCGCGAACAGGAAATCGCCAGCGGCGGCCATCCGCTGGCAGACGAAAAAGCCTATGCGGCGTTGTGCGAACAGATCCGCGAACGCGGTCTGCACCATGTCCACGGCTTGCTGATGCCCGGTGTCGACGCCTTGTCGGCACCGGTGTTCAACGCCCTCGGGCAGATCGCGGCAGTGTTGACCATCGTCGGCCCGACGTCGCTGTTCCACGCCGACGAAAACGGCCCGGCGGCGCAGCGGTTGCTGGCGGCGACGCGGGCCGTGAGCTGGCGCATGGGCCATGAGCCTCAAGCCTGAACGCTTGAGGCTCGACTGCCTGATCAGTGCACCGTGGTCTGGCTACTGCGGCTCTGATTTTCCTTCATCATTTGTTCGATGATTTCGATCAGACGCTTTTCTCCCAGCTTCTGCCCCGTGGCCTGGGACATCCAGCCCACCACAGTCCTGGCATCCTTGCCCAGGTCAAACAAAGTCTTCTGAGCAGGCGTTACCTTGACCGGATTGCCGGCTTTAGCTGCTTTTCCGAGACTCACCAGTCCGATCAACGCGGATTTTCCATGGCCAAGGGCGGCAGAGTAATCACCCCGCTCATACGCCTTGGCACCGTCATAAAGGCTCTTGAAAGTCTCCACGGCCGTGACGGCTACACCGACCGGAGGAATCACCAGACTGATAATGTTGGCGGCAAAAATCACGTTGTCATACACCAGACCGGCGATCACCTCATTCAGACTCGTGGTCCGTGCGTCGATGTCGCTGAGAACACGATAGATCCTGTCGTCATGAAGCGCAGAGAAGTCCGATATCCGTACAGCACCTTCCGGCTGGGGCGGAGCGACGGTGTTGGTCGTGGCAACCAGGTTGTCGAAGTAATCATTCACAACCTTAAGGTCATCGATCTTCACCCGCTTCGTGTAGTAATCCCGGAACGGCCCGAAGCGGTAACGAATGGAACCGACAAACTCGTCGACCGAGCGGAAAGCCACCTCGTCAGGCGCGTTGGGCGTGTAAAGATAGTCAAGGAATTTCCCATTGATGGAAATCCGAAAAATATAGACACCTTCGACAATTCGACGGCTCGGCAGGAGGAACCTGTAGATTCCCTCGTTTGTATTCGATGGAAATGCAGAAGTGTCATTGCCTGCGGTCTTACTCAGGCTGTCGACCAGGCGTTGAATCCCTCTGAAGACTTCCATGGAAAGTTGCCCGGAGAAATACTGATGACAGGCGTTGTAGTGCATCTCGCAGCGGATTTTCGCGGCATGCACATCCCGTTTGAACTCATAAGCCGGGTGTCTCGGATCCAGGTAATCATTTCGCAAGAACCGGTTGTAGTGATCCCCGGGACGCAGGGTTTTCGACCAACTGGAAAGATCCCTGATATCCAGTTTTTCAATCGACGGATGCCCACCCGTCACGTAGAACTTCGGATTTTCATCAATCGACCGGCCTGGCGTCGCCGGGACTTCAAAGTGGCGTTCCTCAATCAGTACAGTGGTCAGATCCAGATGGAAATCGTCGGTCTGAATCATGATTTTGTCGGGATCGACCTGAACCTTCTGGCCGCGAGTCAACAACACTTCTTCAATCCGCTGCTTGATCAGATCACGGGAAAACTGCTCGAAAGTCGGATAACCGTTCTCCCGGGAATCCACCATCGACAATGCTTTGAGTTCAGTGTTGAGGCGGGCGTAGCGTTGCCGCGCCTGCGCTCCGGCATAGACGTAGGCAGCCGGCCCCAACGCTCGGACACGAGCGGCCTGCCCCTTATAAGCCACTTCACTATGGCTGAACAACGGTTCACCGGCATTCAACGCCATGAATTCCGGCTCCGAATCCAATTGATAAATGTAGTGTAACGGGGTAGATCCTCCCCCCCTCAAAACACCGGCATCGGCCAGATCATCAGGCCGGATCAACGACTCGGCATAAGCACGATTATCGGACAGCATGGACTCCATCCAACGATGGAACTGGTAGATATCGGCGAATTTCACATAGTCGAATTGACCGTCGGGCATCTTCATCAGCGCATAACGAGTTGTCGCTGTACGCGGTACGAACAGCAGCACGTCTTGTAATACCAAGGGCCGGTATTTCAACTTCACTCCCCGTATTTCCACGGAGCGATCACCATTCAAGGTGCGCTGGATCAACGCAACGTCTGCTTCATTGAAACGTGCAGAGTGTTGGGCAACGAACAGCGCGAACTCCGCCTGACTACGCAGATAGTTGAAATAAGCCTCGCGAAACACCTGCGGAGTACTGGAAGGCAGGGATCTGCTGAAATCCACACGCAGTTCCTGATTGGCCAACCAACCTTCGAGTTTGGCAACGGTCAATCCGCTGTCCGCCGGAGCGCCTTCGATACGCAGGGTCGCGCGATTGCCGGCATCATGCAGACCGATAACGATGAACTCGGTTAACGTGCAGTTATCTTCCTGTTTAATCGTTCGTCCACCGACTTTTATCTCGTACAGGCTTTGGACCCTGATTGCATCCGGGTCAAGCCGCATTCCCAAAGCGCTGTCACACCAGAGACCGAAGCGCTCTACGGCGTAGTCGTGTAGCGAAAACAGCCCATCGCATACCTGGGCATATTCGAACTCGTATCCCTCTTTCGAAGTTTCAAGGGATTCGTAGGCATCGCGTACCGACTCACTGGCCGATTTCAACCAGTCTGGCCACCCCAGGCGTTTGACCAGTATGCGCAGCGCCTTGATCCGCCGGGACAGGTCAGAATGCATCGCAAAAACCTGATGAATATTTTCCAGCTCGCGGACAAAGCCCTCTTTGCGTGGCTCTGCGGATCTGATTCGCGCCGAAAATTGTGCCTCCTGATCCTTGAGCCGGCTGTCCACGCAGTGCGAGAACAGGTTGACCGACAATGCCGGATACCTGATTGCATCAGATGCAACTGCCAGTCGGCTGCACATTGCTGCATGCAGCTCGGCAGAGCTGGAGAAGTATTCGAAACCGCTGTCGGGCGTGTAAAGGAACCAGCCGTAAGCATCGCTGGACAACTCGATTTCGGAAGTTTCGATATTCGAATAAGGCATGACAAATGCGGATACGAGATCCCGCGCATTGCCAGATGCCGTGCGGAAACTGATTTTGTATGCCCTGGACAACTTCGACTTCAGCAACTCGGTAGCGCGCTGGGCCTGGAAGTTTTTAAGCGAACCAGCCGCGCCGGTCAGGACCAGCTCGGCCTTCAGCGCTTCAGCAAAAGCAGCTTCCAGCAGTGCCTTTTGAGTTGTCGGCTCCCCGGATTGGCTGCGAGCCGGACTGTTCCAATACTGGCGAAGTGCATTTGCCTGAGCAGTTGTCATCTGTAGCAAAGCCTTCACCAATACAGCCTCGACCTCTGTAATTTTGATGTCCTCGACTCTCAAGCGTGCATCCGTCGTGCCCGGACGCAAATAGACAAAGTCAAAATTCTGTATATAAGACGGATAAATTCCACGCTCCAGACATTCAAAAAAAACATCGACTATCGAACCTGATGGTCTGCTCTCAATTTGATACTGGTCATCCCCTGAATTAATGTAAACGGCTTCCGGATCAATATTCTTCCCCAGTCGCTCGAACCGTTCAGAAAGGTCTTTACTTAAACCCACTCTTAATATTGGAGAAGCCTCCAGCATTGCCCTCAACTTATCCCCGGCACGCTGCAGATTATCCAGTAGCATCTGACCATCCGGTGTTTCAAGAACAGCGTCAACCATTGAATTTTTAAACATCATTCCCATTGGACACATCCTGTATTTTCATCAAACTGGAAACAACTTAATGCCACTTCCATCACAGGACAAAAGATCACTCATCTGATTTAAAACCGAAAGACATCGGTTATTTCAACATATCTACGCGGCAACACTTGGCCTTGAATCGCTCAACACAATTTCAGCAACTTTGCCCGAGCCACTGCCTGAGTTCGGCGTTCGACTCCCAACTTCCCATGTATGCGCCGGACATGAGTTTTCACCGTATGCAATGAAATGAACAACTTCTCGGCAATTTGCTGATTGGAATCACCGAAGGCAATCAACTCCAGAACTTTAAGCTCTCGCTGACTAAGGGGATTGAGCGGCGTACTTTGTTGTTCCACATTCACCGCTGTTTCAACAACGCGCCAGAGCAAGGGAATCTCCGCACACCGGGCATATAGCTCGACCAGCATTTGCTGCAGGTTGCAACGCTTGATGATCTGGCAGCCCTGTTCGAAGAACTTTCTGGCTTGGGCCGGCTCACCGAGGAGCAACGCCACTTCGGTCAGCGTCAATAGCAACTCGGCTTCCAGTCTGGTCAACCCGCGAGCCTGAGCCGACTCCAGCAAGGCGCCCAACCGGGTCAGAGGCGTTTGAATCTGATCCAGTCGGGTCTCGGCCAGAACCAGCAGACATTCGATGCGTGGAATCAGCTCCAGGGTCGCCGGCGGTGCCTGCCGTGCATGGGAGCCACGATAATGTCTGAGCACCCGGCTCAACGCCTCGTGAGCCAGTTCGGGTCGCCCTTGTTGCAACCAGAGTTCGCTGCTGACCTGCAACAGGACGCCGCGATAAACCGTGTCCGGAATCTGTCGCTGTTGCATCAACCGTTCGGCGTCCCGCAGTCGCATAAAGGCTTGAGCGTAATCGCCCTGATTGGCGGCCAGTTGCGCCTGACCGAGAAAGCCGTAAAGCACTCGCTTGTCAAAGCTGCGCAGACAGTCGTCGAGCCCCTGCCGGAAAAATTCGGCCGCCCGGCCTGATTGCCCCATGCTCAATGCCAGCCGCCCCCTGCGCAGGGCGATACGCCCCAGCAGCGGCGTCGGTCGCTCGACGGACGAACCGAGCATTTCGCAAAGGCCGGCCAGCAGTTCTTCGGCTCTGGCCGATGCCCCTCGTTGCTCCAGCAACTGGGCATGATCAAGCTCCAGCAATGCCTCGAACAGCAATGAACCTTCAGCCCGGGCCAGGCAAAGTGCTTCACGATTGATCGAATGAGCCAGATCCAGATCCCCGCACAACAACGCCTGCTGAGTACGCCCCGACAGGCACAGCAAGCGCGCCGTCCAGGCTTTCGGCGACAGATCGTTCAAGGCTTGCTCAAAGTGATCACGCGCCTCGTCCATCCGTCCTTGCAGGTGCAACAGCCAGCCTTGCTGCGCCTGCCAGCGGGCGATCAATTGCCGTTGCTGGCCAGCCGACGGCGGCGGCAAAAAACGCGACAGTTGCCCGATGCAATCCGCCGCCTGGGCAAAGCGCCCGGCGAACAGCAACGCAGCCGTAATCAACCCGACCAGTTGCGCCGAACCCAACAGCAGTTCCTCGCCGCGTTGTTCATAAAGACGCAGCAACAGCACGACCGTCTGTTCCTCGAACAGATGCTCGAAACTGAAGTGCTGCAACAGACTCACCGAAACCTCGTACTCCTCGGCCAGCAATGCCTGCTCGAAGGCGCACTTCCAATGCTGCCCGGCAGCAAACCACTGACAGGCCCGGCGATGCCAGGAACGCCCGGCAGGCCACGGGTCGTCACGCATCAGGCGCGACAGTGGAGCACACACCTGCAACCAGTCCGGTGATCCTTGCCAGGGTTCGATAAAGCATCCCAGCGTTTGCAGACTGCGCATCCATTGTGCCCCGTCCCCGGCACCGAACAGGTGATCGCAAAGGCTGGCATTGAAGCGCGGCAAATGCGCCAGTACCCGCCAGGCTTCGGCCAGCTCCGGGCTCAGACCGCTGAACAGTTCGTGTTGCAGATAGTCGAGCAAGGTGTCCATGCGTTGCTGCGGCAAGGTCTTTTGCGACCAGTCGCATTTTTGCATCATCAGCATCCGTACCCCGGCGCACCAGCCGCCGCTACGCTGATGAATACGAGCCGCCACGCTGCCGGCCTGGGCCGGCGGCAAGTGACGCAACACCTGGGTGATTTCGTCCCGGGTCAGCGCCAGCATCGCGCCTTCGCATTCGTACAAGGCATCATCGAGCAACAGGCGCGGCCAGTTGCAGGGTGGACGGCGGCGCGTACCGATCCACCATGTCAAAGCAGGGCTGCTGACCGACAGCAGCCGGTCGAGCAATGCGTCCAGCGCCGGCTGTGGATTCCGGCAGTAATCGTCGATCAACACCCAGGTTACCGAGGACCGCCGCGCCAGTTCATAAAGCAGCGAAGCCTCGTCCGAGGCCGTCAGTCCCATCGCACGCGCAAGCCGTTCGCAAAATTCGCCGACGCTCAAGGACGCCCCTGCCAGTGGCAACCAGCAGACGGTGCAATTGGCCGGGGCTTGCAGCAGGCACTCGGTGAGCAGCGCGGTTTTACCGCTGCCGGCCGGCGCACAGATCAGTTTGACCCGGGCCGTCGAATCGAACAGTGCCTCGCAAAGGCGCGGACGTGGCAGATGATGGGGAGACTGTCGCGGGAGAAATTCCGGTCGGTCCAGACAGGGTGTCATGGCGGTCATCGGGTGCGCCTTTTTATCGTTGTACGCTCACCCTAGCCCTCTCCCCGACGCTTGTTGACGAGTATTCAGTACGCTGATTGCAGCCCATAAAAAAGGCGACCGCCCGGTCGCCTTTTGTCTTGCCGGTGTATCGAAAACCCTAGCGCACACCCTCGGCACGCAAGGCTGAAGGGGTGAAGTCGGCGACCTTGGCTTCGAAGCCGAATTCGAAACTGTGCTTCTCCTCGTTCTTCATCCCGAGAGCGATGTAGCGACCGGCGATGATGTCGTAGAGCGCTTCAAGCGTGTAGGCCTGAGCCTGATGATCGTAGTAGTACTGGGCATGCCCTTCGGCGACCCGCCACAGCTGCCCGCGACCATCGTAGTGATCGACCAGTGCCACTTGCCAGCTGTCCTCGTCGATGTACATGTGGCGCTTGGCGTAGATGTGCCGTTCGCTCGGCTTGACCGTGCCGATCACCTCCCAGACCCGGTGCAATTCATAACGGGTCAGATCCTGATTGATGTGCCCGGCCTTGACGATGTCGTCGTACTTGAGCTTCGGCGAATCGAGTTTGTAGCTGTTGTATGGAATGTACATTTCCTTCTTGCCGACCAGCTTCCAGTCGTAACGATCCGGCGCGCCGGAGAACATGTCGAAGTTGTCCGAAGTCCGCAGGCCATCGGCGGCAGTGCCCGGCCCGTCATACGCCACCTGCGGTGCACGGCGAACCCGACGCTGCCCGGCGTTGTAGATCCAGGCCAGGCGCGGCTCCTTCACCTGATCGAGGGTTTCGTGCACCAGCAACACGTTGCCGGCCAGGCGCGCCGGCGCGGTCACCGACTGCTTGAAAAAGGTCAGTACGTTGGCCGCCTGCTGCGGGTCCAGATCCTTCATCAACTGCGGCACGGCAATCTCTTCTTCGAAGCGGATCGGCGTGTAGCTGCCGTTGGTCTGCGGTGTCACCTGAGTGATGATCCGCCGCAGATTGCCGCCGTGATAACGGGTGATGTGGTTCCACAACACCTCGACGCCGTTTTTCGGAATCGGGAAGGCGTAGTAGCGATTGCCGGTGAAATTGGCCAGGCCGTTGCCGTCGTTGATCGTGGTCACGTTCAACGCGCTGCGCTTGGCCGACTCGTAGATTTCCGGCGGCACGGCGACGGTGCGGTGGGTCGGGTAGACCGGAATTTTGTAAGTTTCCGGGTAGCGCTTGAACATCGCCACCTGCCCCTCGGAGAGTTTGGCCTTGTACTGGTCGACGTTGGCGGCGGTGATGGTGAACAGTGGTTTTTCATTGGCGAACGGGTCGGCAAGAAAGCCCTTGCTGTCCACCGCTCCGGCGTTTTTCGGAATACCGCCGGTCCAGGCCGGAATCGAACCGTCGGCGTTACCGGCCTTCTCGGCGCCGAGCGGCGTCAGGCTGGTGCCGAGCTTGTCGGCCTCTTGCGGCGACACCGCCGCGATCACGTTGGCAGCCAGCAGGCTCAGGGCCAGGACACCGCATTGCAGAATCATCTTGCGCATGGATTTCATCCTTCTCGGGCAGATCAGAAGTTCACGCCGAAGCTCAGGGCCACGAAGTCACGGTCGGTGAGGACGTTGTAATCGCCGCCAAAAAAATCGGTGTAACTGAGGCTGGCGGTGTAGGTGTTGCGGTAGTCGGCATCGACGCCGACGCTGATGGCCTTGGCGCCTTCGTTGAACAACCCGTTGGGGCCGTAACCCGAGACGTCGTGGGACCAGGACAGGTTGGGCTTGAGGTTTATCCCGCCGATCACGTTGGCGTAATCGAGGATGGCCCGGGCGCGATAGCCCCAGGAAGTCGAAGTGACGAAACCGCCGGTGTCGCCACCGAAACCGTACTGGCCGTAAACCGAATCGCGGCCGTAACGCAGCTTGCTGCGCGACTCCAGACCACCGACCCGCACCACCGCTGCCTCACCGACCACCGTCAGGCGTTCGGCACCCAGCACCTGATCGAAAAAGTGCGTGAGGGTGCTCTGCAGTTGCGTCACTTCCTTGCGCCGGTAGCCTTTGTTGTCGGCGCCCGGCGACGTCGTCAGCGGCGACGCCGTACCGCCGGCAATCGGGTTCAGCAGCGCCAGCGTCAGATCGTTGGTGTTGACCTGCACCGGGGCATTGGGCCGGTAGCTGAGCTCGCCGGTCCATGCAGTGCCGGTGGGCAGGGTGGTGGCGAAACTTGCGCCATACAGGCGGATGTCTTCCGGGTATTCGAGGTAATACTGACCACGCCCGAGCATCACGCTTTGCGCCAGCCCGGAACCGCTGCCGGGGGCCAGGCGGTTGGCGGTACTGACCATCCCCGGCAGTGCCGACAGGGTCGACAGCCCGGCGGTGGTGGTGCCGACCGTGGGTGTGCGGCTGTGGTAATTCATGAAGTACAGGCCATATTCGGTATCGTCGCCGAGCCAGCGCAACGCCGTCCCCCACTGCCCGGAATCCCGCGCATCCCGGTCGCCGCCACGGGGCACGACTACACCTTCGCGAGTGACCTGGATGGGTTGTCCAAAGGCAGCGGCCAATGGTGCCAGCGGCGCGATCGCCGGGCTGCCGACGGTGTAACCGTTGTTGCAACCGTCCGCCGCCACGTCGACACCGAAGAAGGTCCCGCAGTTGTCGAGAACGGTCTGGTCCCATTCCAGTTGATAGAAACCCTCGACCGACAGTTTGTCCGTCAGGCTCTGGGAGCCGAACAGCATGTTCACCGGAATCAGGCCTTCCTTGATCTCGGCACCGGGCCGGCGAAACGCCGAGACGTCGATCGGGTTGATGCTGTTGATCGAGTTGCCAATGAAAGTACTTTCGCCCCAGCTCACCACCTGCTTGCCGGCGCGCACGGTGCCCGGAAGGTCGGCAATGGAATAGTTGTGATAGACGAACGCATCGAGAATCTGCCCGCCGGAAGACTTGGCGCCCTCCTTGCGACCCTTGTCGCTGATCGGCTTGAACTCGCGGTCTTCGTCCTTGAGTTCGAAGTCGTACCAGTACTTGCCGCGCACGAACACACCGGTGTCGCCGTACTTCAATTCAAGGTCGTGGATGCCCTTGAAGATCTTGGAAAAGGTCTCGCCCTTCTTGAAGTTCAAGCGCCCGTCATCACCGGTCGAAGATTGGCCCGTACCACCATTGACCGTGCCGACCAGCGACTTGTCCGCATCGCGCATGCCCCAGCTCGCGCCAACCGACAGCGACGAGTCGAACGTGCCTTCGATTTCTCCAATATTGAAATCGACCGCTTGGGCCTGGGCACAGCAACCCAAGGCGACCGCAGCGGCCAGCGCCTGCGGTTTGAAGATGGCGCGCATTGTTGTTTTTGTCATGCGTCTTCCCCGGTGAGTGACAGAAGGCCCCACCCTACTGCCGCCACACGGGGACGATAAGCGCACCAAGGAGGTATTCGCGCTGTCGCTCGAAAGGATGAATCGCCGCCTG
The DNA here is from genome assembly GCF_046097675.1 of Pseudomonas sp. UV AK001. Lineage (NCBI taxonomy): Bacteria > Pseudomonadati > Pseudomonadota > Gammaproteobacteria > Pseudomonadales > Pseudomonadaceae > Pseudomonas > Pseudomonas sp. UV AK001. Next base: position 234,090 of record NZ_JBJUVZ010000006.1, on the reverse strand, counting down.
GGACGGGGCTTGCCGCAGAGCATGAATCAGCTGGATAACCCTTGATCAACGCAACGGATGATGCACACCACTGTTACATGCCCCGTAACAGTGCATGTCCGGAATCGCTATTTTTCCTTTGGCGTCAGGCGCTTATTCTGAGCGGGCTTTCACGGCAGCCACGCCACGAAGCAAAAAGTCCGCGACCGAGTCGTCGGCAACCGATTTCTGATGGACCGAAGCGTTTTTCGCTCCATCGCCCAGGTGTTCACTGACGTTGATTTGTAGCTCCTTGATCCAACGTCTTACCTTGGCCGCTGCGTTTGCAGCGGCCTTTTTTATGGGCGGAATTCGCCGAGCACCGAAGGCATGAAGGCCACATCTTCCCCTCGCAGGGTGAACGCTCTACAGGTCATCGAACTACAGGATTTCCCGAATTCGGCTACAAGTTACTGTAACTTCGCGAAGCCACCTCTCAATTAAGATCAAAGCCAGGCCAGCCAACAACTCCAGTGGCTGATTTTGACTTTATCCATTATTGGAAGGACTACTCGTTGAAGAGCATAAATTACAACAAATATCGCGCCGTTCAGAGTTTCAATGGCCGGATACGGTTTCTTGTCTTCCATTACACCGCCGGCAACTTCGCGAGCTCGATTTCAGCGCTGACCGGCGCGAACGTAAGTGCGCATTATCTGGTGCCGGACATCACTGACCCGAGCTATCAGCAGTCCGGCCATACCACACAGGAAGTGTTCGGACTGGTGGATGAAACTCAGCGTGCCTGGCATGCCGGGGTCAGTCAGTGGGGCAATCGCAACAACCTTAACGACACCTCCATCGGTGTGGAAATCGTCAACCTGGCGACATTCGATGACGGTGTCTTCAACTTTCCGCCCTACCATTCTGAACAAATTTGTGCGGTCGAAGAATTGGCGTTGAACATTCTCGCGCGTTATCCGGATATCGGACCGACTCAGGTACTCGGCCATTCGGATATTGCAATCGGCCGCAAGAGTGATCCCGGACCGATGTTTCCCTGGCACGCGTTATATCTGAAGGGAGTTGGTGCATGGTATGACGACATGGTTCGGGATGAATTTTTTCAGCAATACCAGACATCCGGTATTCCTCCCCGGGCGGAACTGCTGAAGCTATTCAAGAAATACGGCTACGACACATCAAAAGCCTCTGACGACGTGGGTTACCGGAACCTGGTTCGCGCGTTTCAGTTGCACTTTCGCCCGGAAAATTACAACGGCGAAATGGATGCCCGGACAGCGGCAAACCTGGCGGCGCTGGTGTCCAGGTATTTTCCCTGAAGACTATGGGACCAGGTCAGGTACCTGACCTGGTCACGTGAAGTTTCAGAGTGAATACTTCTGCAGGTTTCCCATCATTTCTTTCAGCGCTTCGATATTGTCCTTCGGATGTGCGGCGCCCTCGAAATCACAAATCTGCTGCCAGTGGGCCGCCACATCTTCCGGCGAAAACCCTACGCGAGGATCGAACCCGGCGCCCAGGCTGCGTTCCCAGCGCACTTTGCCCATCCAGCCGCCGCCGACCTCGAACAGGCCCGAGGTTTCCTGGCATTGCTCGCTGGCCAGGTACACCACCAGCGGGCTGACCAGCTCCGGTTTGAGTTGTTCGAACACTTGCGGCGGGATCAGGCCTTCGGTCATGCGTGTGCCGCCGGTGGGGGCAATGGCGTTGACCAGGATGTTGTTCTTGCGACCTTCGATGGCCAGGGTGCGAGTCAGGCCGTAGAGGCCAAGTTTGGCCATGCCATAGTTGGACTGGCCGAAGTTGCCGTAGATGCCCGAGGTCGATGCGGTGAAGATCACACGGCCATAATTCTGCTCGCGCAAGTGCGGCCATGCGGCGCGGGTCACTTTGTAGGCGCCTTCGACGTGAACGCGGTAGACCAGATCCCAGTCAGCGTCCTCCATCTTGTGGAAAGTCTTGTCCCGCAGGATGCCGGCGTTGTTGACCACCACATCGACGCGACCGAATACATCGAGGGCGTTCTGCACCAGTTTGTCGCCGTCGGTCACCGAGTCATGGTTGGCTTCGGCAATGCCGCCGGCCTCGCGGATTTCCGCCACCACGCGGTCGGCGGCCGAAGCGTTGGCGCCTTCGCCCTGAGTCGAGCCGCCGAGATCGTTGACCAGCACTTTGGCGCCCTGTTTGGCGAACAGCAAAGCATGAGCGCGCCCCAGGCCACCACCGGCTCCGGTGACGATCACGACTTTATCTTCAAAACGCACAGACTCATTCATCGAGGCAACTCCAGCAGGCCTGAGGGACAGTGTCCCTGAGTGTCAGGCACAGAGCGTGCGGTCACAACGAACACGGCTGAGGCTGAATGGTGCGCGATAAGGCTGGGGGATGATGAAACCGTGCAGAGGCGCAACGCGCCTCTGCCCGTCGATCAGGAGCACGCCACCTTGCGCGGCGGCAACACGAAGTGATCGCGAAATTCCAGGTAATGCTTGAGCACCTGCACCGGTGCTTCGCTTTGCGGGTAATGACCGATGCCCGGCAGCAGTACAGTGTCCGCGTCGGGTATCAACTCGCGATAACGTTCGACCATGTGCGCGCCGGAGATCGGATCGACTTCGCCGTCGATCACCCGCAACGGCACCTCGCCGCGCTGCATTGCCGCGACCCAACGATCACGCTGCACCCGGCGTTCCGGAATGTAGGTGATCAGCTTGTGCATGATGCGCGGCCCGCGATTGCATTCGACCAGGCTCCAGAAGTCGTCCATTTCACTTTCGCTGGGCCGTGTGTCCAGACCGAAGATCTGCCGGAAGCTTTTCACCAGCGCATCGCGGGTAAACGCGCGGCCGATCATCCAGCCCAGCGGGCTGAGCAGCAGTTTTTGCGCCAGCAGCGGACGATGGGTTTCCGGGAACAGACCACCGTTGAGGAACACACAACTGGCGACTTCGATCTTCTCTTCGTAATGCCGGGCCAGCAGTTCCTGGGCAACGCTGTCGCCATAGTCATGGGCAAGGATGTGCACCGGTTGCTCGACCTGAAGGTGAGTGAGCAACGCCTGTTGCAGATCCGCCTGTTCCAGCAGGCTATAGGTGTGGTTCAGCGGTTTGGCCGAGTCGCCGAAGCCAAGCATGTCGCAGGCGATCACCCGAAAGCGCTGGGCCAGCGGCTGCCACAGGTAATGCCAGTCCCAGCTGGCCGTCGGGAAGCCGTGGATCAGCAGCAGCGGTTCACCCTGCCCGGCCGTCCAGTAACGGATCGGCTGGCCACGGAAGACAAACGACTGGCTGCGTTTGCGCCAGGCACTCAGAGGAATCTCGGCGAGAGGCATTAGAGTTTATACCCCGGGTCTTGTTTATCGAGTTTGCGCAGCAGCGCCGGCCAGGCCAGCGCACCGCCCATGCCTTGAGCACTTTTGGTGACGCCGGCAATCATCGCCTTGGCGCCCGCCAGAATCTGCGGTTCGATGGCGATCAGTTCGGCACCGCCGGTCTGCGCCATGACCTGGATGTCGCAGGCGCGCTGGAAGGTAAACATCATCAGGAACGTGTCAGCGATGGTGCCGCCACAGGTCAGCAGACCGTGGTTGTGCAGCATCAGGAAATTGTTGTCGCCGAGGTCGGCCTGCAGCCGGGCCTTCTCTTCGTGATTGAGCGCCACGCCTTCATAAGCGTGAAAGGCCAGGCTCGACAGCACGAACAACGATTGCTGACTGATCGGCAGCACGCCCTGCTTCTGCGCCGATACGGCGACACCGGAAGCGGTGTGGGTGTGCAGCACGCAGGCCACATCATGGCGCACTTCGTGGACGGCGCTGTGAATGGTGTAGCCGGCAGGATTGATTTCGTAGGGGCTGTCCATGAGTTTGTTGCCGGCCTGGTCGACCTTCACCAGGCTGGACGCGGTGATCTCATGGAACATCATCCCGAACGGGTTGATCAGGAAATCTTCGGTGCCGGGCACCTTGGCCGAGATGTGGGTGAAGATCAGATCGTCCCAGCCATGCAGGGCGACCAGTCGATAGCAGGCGGCGAGATCGACCCGGGTCTGCCACTCCGCGGCGCTGACCTGATCTTGGATATTCAAGGAAGAAGGGACGGGGGCTACGCTCACTGTATGCACCTCTGTTTTTGTTTTTTTCGGCAGGTGTCAGCAGTCTAGTCAGCCCCGGGGTTTCGCGTAGTTGCATTGGCAGCCAGCTTGATGACTGAGCGAGTCAGCTGCGCAAACCGCTTGGATCCATGTCAAAGCAACGACGCCAACAAAGGTGCGGCGAACAGATTGAGCAGCCCGGTGAGCACCATCACCAGCCCCGCCACCGAGCCCTCTTCACCCCCCACTTCATGAGCGCGACTGACGCCCGCACCATGGGCGCCGACGCCAAACAACGCGCCACGCGCCAGGGCACTGCGCAATGGCAGCCACTTGAGCAACACGCCACCCAGCATCGCGCCGAAGACCCCGGTGAACATCACGAACACCGCCGTCAATTCGGGCACCCCGCCGAGATCCTGCGCCAGTGGCATGGCAAACGGCGTGGTGATCGAGCGCGGCACCAGCGACAGCGTCACTGAACTGTCCAGCGCCAAAGCTCTGGCCAGACCGAACGAGGTGGCAATCGATGCGGCACTGCCGGCCAGCATGCCCAGCAACAACGCCGACCAGTGCCGCACCAGCAAACGTCGCTGTTGCCAGATCGGCACCGCAAACGCGACGGTGACCGGGCCGAGCACCAGCATCAGCCAGTGGGTGTTGCTCGAGTATTCGGCGTATGCGGTATGCAGCGGCACCGCAAGCGCCAGCAGCAACGCGGGGACCAGAATAAGCGGCGACAGCAGGTAACGCCCGGTACGGCGATACAGCCAGCGACTGAACAGGTAGGCCAGCAAGGTGAACGCCAGCCAGAACATCGGCATCAGTTCAAGCTTCATGGGACCGCCTCAGGCGCACGGCCAGTTCCACGGTGAACGCCGTCACCAGCATCACCATCAGCGTGCTCGCCGCGATCACCAGCAGAATCCGCCAGCCGTCGTCACGCAACAAGGCGCCGTAATCCAGCAGGCTCATCAGCGCCGGAATGAAGAACAGCAGCATCTCGGCCATCAACAGTCCCGCGCCCATTTGCAACGCCGCCGGCTTGACCCAGCCGAATGCAAACGCCAGCAGCAGCAATGCCATGCCGATCACCCCGCCGGGGATCGGCCAGGCCAGCCACGTCGCCAATTGGCAGCCGAGCAGATAGAGACCGAGCAGCACGGCCAGTTCGGCCAGCAGGCGAGAGAGGTATTTGAGGGTCGAGGCTTTCATCGGGGGGCTCCTTTCAGGGGCCTATTTTACGAAGCCGACTGCCATCTCCGAAGCGAATTGTTAGACTCAAAGCCATTCCAATCCGGAATCAGGCCATGGAATTCAAACAGCTCAAAAGCTTCGTCGAAGTCATGCGTCAGGGCGGTTTCACTCAGGCGGCGAAAACCCTGCACATCAGTCAATCCGCCGTGAGCAAGCAGATCGCCCAGCTCGAACAGAGCCTCGGCACCCCGCTGCTCGATCGCCTGGGTTCGCAATTGCGCCTGACCGCCGCCGGCAGCGTGGTGCTGCAACGGGCCGAAGGCATGCTGCGCCTGCGCGATGAATTGCTCACGGAACTGGATGATCTCAGTCATCTGGCGCGCGGCGAGTTGCGCCTCGGTTTGCCCTTGCTGGGCAGCGATGCGCTGTTCGCTGGGTTGTTCGCCGAATACCGACGGCGTTACCCGAACATCAGCGTGCAACTGCTCGAAGGCGGCAGTCGCAGTATTGAACAGGCAGTGTTGAGCGGTGAACTGGAGCTGGGCGGCAGTCTGCTGCCGAAAGATCCGCAGTTCGACTTCCAGCCGTTCTGCGATGAGCCGCTCGATGCGCTGCTGCCGGTGGATCACCCGTTGGCGACGAAAGGTGAAATCGGTCTGGAGGAACTGGCCGACACGCCGTTCCTGCTGTATCAGCGCAGTTTCGTGCTCAATGACCGTTTGCTTCAGGCGTGCCAGCAGCTGGGCTTCACCCCGAAGGAAGGTGGCCGTAGCGGTCAGGCGGATTTTCTCGCGGCACTGGTGGCCGCCGGGCAAGGTGTGGTGCTGCTGCCCAGCGTGGTGGCCCGTGGGCTGGTGCGGCCAGGCGTGGTGCGCCTGACCTTGAACGCACCGGATTACCTGCGCTGGGACATCGCCTTCATCTGGCGCCGGGGCGCCTATCTGTCGAAGGCGGCACAGGCCTGGCTCGCACTGCTGCGCGAACGCGGGATCAGCCCTTGAGCGTGGCGATCAACTGTTCCAGCCAAGGCTCTGCGTCGGTTTCCGGAGTGACGCTTTCGCTGGCATCGATGCGCAGCATGTCCTGCACTTCACGCACGCCCAGCTCACCGAACAATTCACGCATCTGCTCACCACCGCCGCAGAACGTGTCGCCGTAACTGGCGTCGCCCAAGGCGATCACCGCGCCAGGCAAACCACGCCAGGCCGCCGGCAACTGATCGCGAATGCTCGAGTACAGCGGTTGCAGGTTGTCCGGCAACTCGCCCATGCCGGTGGTCGAAGTCACGGCGAGCAAGGCCTCGGGGGCAAAGGCCTGGAGGTCGGCGAGGCTGGCGCGCGAGTTGTAGAAGGTTTCAAAACCGGCGGCTTTCAGCAGGCTCTGCGCGTGGCGAGCGACTTCTTCGGCCGTGCCGTACACCGAGCCGGAGAGGATGGCGACTTTCATCAATCTGATCCTGAAACTGAAAAAAAGAGCGGCGATAGTAACAGCCACCGACACAATGTTGCGATTGGCTCTCGATAAGCGCTGATGGCCAGTAGACAGCGCCGATTGATCTTCTAGAATGCCAGCCACCGAAGCTGAAAGGGTTCACTGATGATCAATGCCAATCTTCTGCAGATGGTGATCAATGCGTCGAACGAAGGAATCGTGGTCGCGGAAAAGGAAGGTGATCAGGACAACATTCTGATCTATGTGAATCCGGCGTTCGAAAAAATGACCGGCTATACCAGCGAAGAGATTCTTTATCAGGATTGCCGTTTCCTGCAGGCCGGTGATCGCGATCAGGCCAGCCTGGCGCTGATTCGCGATGCACTGAAAAAGGGTGGATCCTGTCGCGAAGTGCTGCGCAATTACCGCAAGGACGGCACGCCATTCTGGAACGAACTGTCATTGTCGACAGTAAAAAACGCTGATGATGGGCAGACTTACTTCATCGGCGTGCAAAAGGACGTGACCGTTCAGGTCAAGGCGCAGCAGCGGGTAGCACAACTGGAAGCCCGGATCGCGGCACTTGAAGCAGAAATCGCTGCCCTGAAAACGACGAACGGCGCAAACAAAACTGCGAACTAAGTGTCATTAACTACAATCACCAATGACTTTGTAATTATTTATTTCGAGCTAGCCATGCAACGCGACGCCCTCCTGACCCAGGATGAGCTGGATTTCATCCAGACCATGCAACACAACCCGCAGCTCAATGTGCGGGATGCGACGTCGAGCCTGCTGGTCAATGGTGGTTCGCAGATCCGTGATCTGCTTACGCGCCTGGCGGCCCATGAACAAGTCACCATCCAGGCCAACTTCGAAAACCAGCAGATGACCTTTCCGCTGCATCTGGTGGAAGACGAATTCCATGCCCTGCATTTGCGTCTGGGTGTACCAAGCATTTATGAAGACGGACCGATGGTGCGCCCATGGCGTCTGGCCCTTGAAGAACCGGTAGCTCTGGAGAATGCCAAAGGCCAACCGGGCATGCTGTGGGTTCACGAGGTTTCGCATAAAGGCGTGTTGCTGGAAGTGCGCAACAAGACCAAGCCACCGAAGCATTTCGCCCTGTGGTTCAGCCCTTCAGGCTATGAGCGGATTTCCCTGCGCGGCACCTTCGAACGGGAAACCGAAAGCGGTTTCTTCGCTTACGACCTGAGCCAGAGCGACGCTGACGAAACCGAGCGGCTGCGCCAGTTCATCCTTCAGCAACATCGCCTGACCCACCCTGCCCTGCACACCTGAGCCTCAGGTATCCAGCGTCCCCGCGAGAAACTGATTCATGCGTTGACGCATGGTTGTCCCTTCATTGCCCAGACAGCCCACCGAAGATCCGGCCAGGCTGTCCTGCGCCAGATCCGCTGCATCCCCTGCCAACATCAGCTGACAATCGAGGCTCAGGGCCAGGCGATTCAAACGTCTTGGCAATTCCGCGGTCGGGGCGTGATTGGAAAACAGCACCAGCGCCACAGGCCGGGTCTTTTCACACACCAGCGTCAGCTCATCGAACGGCTGGCCGGTGGTCAGCACACGAACGCCAGCATCATTGCCACTGAGAAACAGCGCCGCCACCAGCAATTCAAGCTCGCGACATTGCCCCGCCAGAGCGCTGACAATCACCTTGCGCGGTTGCGAACCACGCAGCATGACGATGCGCTGAAGCACCCGCGCTCTCAAAAACCCATCGAAAAACAGCCACTCGCTGGTTTGCCCGAATGAATCCTGGCGCTGCAACAGCTGCAGCCACAGCGGCATGAGAATGTCCTGAAATACCACAGGCAGCGCGTAAGAAGAGAAGATCTGCCCGTAGACCCGATCCAGTTCCTGGTCATCGAACGAACTGACCGCCCGCTGAACCTGCTCCTGCCATTGCAGGTAGTCGGCCTGTACCAGGTCATCGGGAATGATATGCGCGAGTGCCTTCATCGGCTCGGTCTTGGCCAGGATCCTGCCGACCTTGCTCACCGAGACGCCACGATCGATCCAATCGACGATACTGCGAACGCGCTCGATATCGGTCATCGAGTACAACCGGTGCCCACTTTCGGTGCGTATCGGCTGGATCAGACCATAGCGCCGCTCCCATGCGCGCAGCGTGACCGGGTTGACACCGGTCAGCCGTGCCACCTCGCGTATGGGGAAAAGCTCCTCGTGCTCAAGCGCAACATATGCCTGCGAGGAAGGGCGAACGTCAGTAATGACAGGCATGTGTGCAGACACGTCCTTGTTGGCGTAGTTGGATCCCATTCTATCCCTGATGCCCCATTCCGATTCAAGCGATGAAATGGGACGAACGTCTATGGTTCCGTCACAATAATCAGGAATAATCCTTGCTTGTCGAAAAGCGCAGCCCTCTACCCCGGTGCTGCGTCAGGCGAAACTCCTACCCGGAGCGACGCACATGCAATTCGGAGATACACAATGTCTACTTCCCCCGTCACGCTGATGGTCGCCCGTCGCGTCGCCGATGGTCGCTATCAGGATCTGATCGCCTGGCTGCGCGAAGGCGAACAACTGGCCACCGATTTTCCCGGCTATCTCGGTTCCGGCGTCCTGGCTCCGCCTCCCGGCGATAATGAATTCCAGATCATTTTCCGCTTTGTCGACGAACAGACTCTGCATGCCTGGGAGCACTCTGCATCGCGCACCGCGTGGCTGTCCCGTGGCAGTGATCTGTTCGCCCATCCGAAGGAACACCGGGTCAGCGGCATCGAAGGCTGGTTCGGCGCAGCAGGCGTCCGCCCACCGCGCTGGAAACAGGCCGTAGCCATCTGGTTGGCGTTCTTCCCGGTGTCACTGCTGTTCAACTTCGTGCTGGGTCCACTGCTCGGTGAAATGAGCCTGTTGCCCCGCGTATTCATCAGCACGCTGTGCCTGACACCGTTGATGGTCTATTTCTTCATCCCGCTGTCGACGCGTCTGCTGGCCGGCTGGCTCAACAGCGCCCCGACCCGTCCATTGCCCGGTGCGGCGCCCGCGCAAAATCGCTGAAACCATCGCTCGCGTCGCTGTTATAGTTTTTGCTCAGACCTCGACGCGAGCCGTTCATGACCTCTCTTGCAGCTCCCATTCTCATTACTGGCGCCGGCCAGCGTGTCGGGCTGCATTGCGCGCAGCGGCTGCTGGAAGACGGCCACCGGGTCATCTTCACCTACCGCAGCGAACGCCCCGGTGTGAAAACGTTAAGGGATCTGGGCGCCATCGGGGTATTCGCGGATTTTTCCAGTGAGGCCTCGATCCTCGCTTTCATCGCTGAACTGAAGACCCACACCGACAGCCTGCGGGCCATCGTGCACAACGCCTCCGAATGGCTGGCGGAAAACGGCGACGGTGAAGCCGAAGCCTTCACCCGCATGTTCAACATCCACATGCTGGCGCCGTACCTGATCAATCTGCATTGCGCTGATTTGCTGCAACGTTCGAACCCCGCCGACATTATTCACATCAGCGACGACGTCACGCGCAAGGGCAGCAGCAAACACATCGGCTATTGCGCCAGCAAGGCCGGGCTCGACAGCCTCACGCTGTCCTTCGCCGCGCGCTACGCTCCACAAATCAAGGTCAACGGTATCGCACCCGCCCTGCTATTGTTCAAACCCGACGATGACGCCGCGTACCGCGCCAGGGCGCTGGCCAAGTCCGCGCTGGGCATCGAGCCGGGCAGCGAAGTGATCTATCAGAGCCTGCGCTATCTGCTCGACAACCCTTATGTCACCGGCACCACCCTGACCGTCAACGGCGGGCGGCACGTCAAGTAATACGCCCCCGCGAGGATGCTCCATGAGCCGCTCACTGCCCGAAAACTACCGCGAGATCCTCATTGGCCTCGGTGAAGATCCCGACCGTGAAGGCTTGCTCGACACCCCCGAGCGCGCAGCCAAGGCCATGCAGTATCTGTGTCACGGCTATGAACAGAGCGTCGACGAGATCGTCAATGGTGCGCTGTTCGCTTCCGACAGCGACGAGATGATCATCGTCGCCGACATCGAGCTCTACTCGTTGTGCGAACATCACTTGCTGCCCTTCATCGGCAAGGCCCATGTGGCTTATATTCCGACAGGCAAGGTACTGGGACTGTCGAAGATCGCACGGCTGGTGGACATGTTCGCCCGCCGCCTGCAGATCCAGGAAAACCTCACCCGACAGATCGCCGAGGCGGTGCAGCAAGTCACCGATGCCGCCGGTGTCGCGGTGGTCATCGAAGCCCGGCACATGTGCATGATGATGCGCGGTGTCGAGAAACAGAATTCGACCATGAACACCTCGGTCATGCTCGGTGCCTTCCGCGAGTCGAGCAACACCCGACAGGAGTTCCTGCAATTGATTGGACGGAGCAAGTAAATGCCACAACTTCAACCGGGAATGGCGCGCATCCGGATCAAGGATCTGCGCCTGCGCACCTTTATCGGGATCAACGAGGACGAAATCCTCAACAAGCAGGATGTGCTGATCAACCTGACCATCCTGTACGCCGCGCAGGAAGCGGTGCGTGACAACGACATCGACCACGCGCTGAACTACCGCACCATCACCAAGGCGATCATCGCCCATGTGGAGGGCAACCGTTTTGCGCTGCTCGAACGCCTGACCCAGGAGTTGCTGGATCTGGTGATGGCCAACGAATCGGTGCTGTACGCCGAGGTCGAAGTCGACAAGCCTCACGCATTGCGTTTTGCCGAGTCGGTGTCGATCACCCTCGCCGCCAGCCGCTGAGTGCGTCTGGCGCTCCGGGCGTCAGACTTTTATCATCCGCGCCACGATTTGACTGCACAGAGCCCATCATGACCGAGCAACAACGCCTCGAACTCGAAGCCGCCGCCTTCCGCCGGCTGGTCGCCCACCTGGACAGCCGCAAGGACGTGCAGAACATCGACCTGATGAACCTTTCCGGCTTCTGCCGCAATTGCCTGTCGAAGTGGTACAAGGCCGCCGCCGACGAGCGCCAGATCGAGGTCAGCCTCGACGATGCCCGGGAAGTGGTTTACGGCATGCCGTACGCCGAGTGGAAAGCCCAATATCAGCAAGAAGCCAGCGCCGAACAACAAGCGGCGTTCGCCAAAGGAAAACCCAATGAGTGATCTGAACACCCTGCGCGCCAGCCTCAAGAGCGGCGAACACGTTTTTGCCGACACCTTGTCCTTCATCGCCGCCGGCTACGACTACCAGCCTCAGGCGTTCAACAACGGCGGTGTGGAAAACGCGGCCGGGCAGAACGAAGGTTCGTGCAAGACGTTGGGTCTGGCGCTGCTGGAAGGCTTGAGCGATGAAGAAGCGCTGCTGGCGTTCGGCGAACACTACCGTTCGGTCGTGGCGACGCCTGAAGGCAGCGATCACGGCAATATCCGTGCGCTGATCCAGCACGGTCTGGCTGGCGTGAAGTTCGAAGCGCAACCGCTGACCCGCCGTTGATTCTTCGTCGAATCGCGAGCATGAAAAAACCGGCCGATTGGCCGGTTTTTTCGTTTCTGCGATCTTAGAACGAAGCGTTCTGCAGATCGTCCAGATAACGCTCGGTGTCCAGGGCCGCCATGCAGCCGGCGCCGGCCGAGGTGATGGCCTGACGGTAAACGTGGTCGGCCACGTCGCCGGCAGCGAAGATGCCCTCGACGCTGGTCGCGGTGGCGTTGCCTTCACGGCCGCCCTGAACCACCAGGTAGCCGTCCTTCAGCTCCAACTGACCTTCGAACAGCGAGGTGTTCGGAGTGTGGCCGATCGCGATGAACACGCCGTCGACCTTGATTTCGTCGAAGCTGCCGTCGTTGTTCTTCAGACGTGCACCGGTCACGCCCATGTTGTCGCCCAGCACTTCGTCCAGGGTCGCGTTCAGCTTCAGCTCGATCTTGCCTTCGGCCACACGGGCGTTGAGCTTGTCGATCAGGATCTTCTCGGCGCGGAAGGTTTCGCGACGGTGGATCAGGGTGACCTTGCTGGCGATGTTGGCCAGGTACAGGGCTTCTTCGACAGCAGTGTTGCCGCCACCGACCACGGCCACCGGCTTGTTGCGATAGAAGAAACCGTCGCAGGTCGCGCAGGCCGAAACGCCTTTGCCCATGAACGCTTCTTCCGACGGCAGGCCCAGGTAACGAGCGCTGGCGCCGGTGGCGATGATCAGGGCGTCGCAGGTGTAAGTGCCGCTGTCGCCGGTCAGGCTGTACGGTTTGGAAGCGAAGTCCACGGCGTTGATGTGATCGAAGACGATCTCGGTTTCAAAACGCTCGGCGTGCTCGCGCATGCGCTCCATCAGCACCGGACCGGTCAGGCCGTGGACGTCGCCCGGCCAGTTGTCGACTTCGGTGGTGGTGGTCAGTTGACCGCCGGCCTGCATGCCGGTGATCAGCAGCGGCTTGAGGTTGGCACGGGCAGCGTAGACAGCAGCGCTGTAACCGGCAGGGCCGGAACCGAGAATGATCACTCGCGAATGACGGACTTCAGACATGAACCTGTCTCCTGTTGACCGGCCGATACATCAGGCGCGGACGCCGGACTGCCGGCGAGAATAAAAAAGGACTGTGGATAACCTTGGGGAAGGCGTGAGCTCGACAGTCCTGTAAAAAGTTGGGTGCAGCGTATCGAGGGGGGCAAGATTAAGGAAATACGGTTTAACAATCCAGCTCATAGGTGGTCTCTATGCCGACACACTGACGAGATGGACGTCTTTGTTACAGTGAATGTCGATCCCGCTGCCGCGCTTTCACAGCTTATGCAAAGCCGGTAAGGTCGGCGCGTTTTCCCTTGCTCGGAGCACCCTATGCCCGCCCCTGTTCTCTCCGGCCCGCAATACCTGCGCGAAGGCCTGAAACTGGTCCTGAGTCCTGGCCTGCGCCTGTTCGTGCTGCTGCCGCTGGCGATCAATCTGGTGCTGTTCGTCGGATTGATCTATTTCGCCGGCCACCAGTTCAGCCTGTGGGTCGATTCCCTGATGCCGTCGCTCCCCGACTGGCTGAGCTTCCTGAGCTACATTCTATGGCCGCTGTTCGTGGTGCTGGTGGCGTTGATGGTGTTCTTCACTTTCACCATGCTCGCCAACGTGATCGCCGCGCCGTTCAACGGTTTTCTCGCGGAAAAAGTCGAAGTCGTGGTGCGCGGCACCGACGACTTCCCGGCCTTCAGTTGGGGCGAACTGATCGCGATGATCCCGCGCACCCTCGCCCGTGAAATGCGCAAACTGGGCTACTTCCTGCCCCGGGCCATCGGCCTGTTCATCCTGTCGTTCATCCCGATGGTAAACATTATCGCCGCGCCGCTGTGGCTGCTGTTCGGCGTATGGATGATGGCGATCCAGTACATCGACTACCCGGCGGACAACCACAAACTGGGCTGGAACGAGATGCTCGCCTGGCTGCGCCAGAAGCGCTGGCAGAGCATGAGCTTCGGCGGGATCGTTTACCTGGCGCTGCTGATTCCGGTGGTGAACATCCTGATGATGCCCGCTGCCGTGGCCGGGGCTACGTTGTTCTGGGTGCGCGAGCGCGGGGCCGAAAATCTTGTGACACAACGCTGAGCGCACGTCACAAATCCATCATCCGAACGTCACAAGCGCGACATGGCCTCAGCCGACACTGAGGCCATGACGACAGCTCTACACATCACTCTGATCAGCGAAACCTTCCCACCGGAAATCAACGGCGTGGCCAATACCCTTGGCCGCTTGTGCGACGGCTTGCGCGCGCGGGGGCATCGGGTGGAGCTGGTGCGGCCGCGTCAGGGTGACGATCCGCAACGCACTGAGGACGACGCGCTGCTGTTGTGCCGGGGCTGGCCGCTGCCGGGTTATCCGGGGTTGCAATGGGGTCAGTCGTCGATGCACAAATTGTTGCGGCGCTGGACACGTCAGCGCCCGGACGTGCTGTACATCGCCACCGAAGGTCCGCTCGGGTTGTCGGCACTGCGCGCGGCACGTCGCCTGGGCATCGCCGTGGTCAGCGGTTTCCACACCAATTTCCAGCAGTACACCAACCAGTACGGTCTAGGCCTGCTGACGCGTTTGCTGACTCATTATCTGCGCTGGTTCCACAATCGTTCGGCACTGACCCTGGTGCCTAGCGTCAGCCAGCGCCTGGAACTGGAACGGCGGCATTTCGATCGCCTCGCGCTGCTGTCCCGAGGCGTCGACAGCCAGTTGTTCCACCCGACCAAACGCCTGAACGCCTTGCGCGAACAATGGGGATTGAGCGAGCAGGACATCGCCGTGATTCACGTAGGACGCCTGGCGCCGGAAAAGAATCTTGGTCTGCTCAAACGCTGCTTCGACAAGCTCGCCGGCGCGTACCCGCAACGCAATCTGAAACTGATCATCGTCGGTGACGGACCGCAGCGTGTAGCTCTGGAAAAGGAATTGCCCGACGCGATCTTCTGCGGCTCCCAACGTGGCGAAGCATTGGCGGCGCACTATGCGTCCGGCGATCTGTTCCTGTTTCCGAGCATGACCGAGACCTTCGGCAACGTCGTGCTGGAAGCCCTGGCGTCAGGTCTTGGCGTGGTGGCCTACGATCAGGCGGCGGCTGCGCAGCATATTCGCCACGGCTACAACGGCGTGCTGGCGATGCCGGGGGATGAAGAAGCGTTTTGCGATGCAGCGCAGTGGCTGCTGGAAGAGGATGAAACCTTGCGCTGCGTCAGATTGAACGCTCGCCAGCATGCCAGTCGTCAAGGCTGGGCGGCCATCATCGAGCAGTTTGAAAACCACTTGCAGGGAGCTTGCCGCGACCTGCGCGACAAGCCCCCCACTGCAATCAAACCAGCGTCATCAACGCCTCACGGCTGAACGGCAGAATGTCCTGCTCGCGACCTTCGCGCACTTTCTGCGCCCAGTCCGGATCCACCAGCAGCGCACGGCCCACGGCCACCAGATCGAACTCATCGTTGTTCAGACGCTCCAGCAGCTTTTCCAGGCTGGCCGGTTGCGCCACCTTGTCGGTGTTGACCATGAACTGCAGGAACTCGCCATCGAGGCCAACGCTGCCGACGGTGATGGTCGGTTTGCCGGTCAGCTTGCGAGTCCAGCCCGCCAGGTTCAGTTCGGAACCGTCGAATTCCGGCTCCCAGAAACGGCGCGTCGAGCAGTGGAAAATATCCACGCCGGCGTCGGACAACGGTTTGAGGAACTCGCCCAGCGCCTCCGGGGTTTGCACCAGACGTGCGGTGTAATCCTGCTGTTTCCACTGCGAGAAGCGGAAGATGATCGGGAAGCCCTCGCCCACGGCAGCGCGCACGGCCTGGATCAACTCGATGGCGAAACGCGACCGGTTGGCCAGGCTGCCGCCGTATTCGTCGGTGCGCTGGTTGCTGCCTTCCCAGAAGAACTGGTCGATCAGGTAACCGTGGGCGCCGTGGATCTCCACGCCGTCCATGCCGATGCTCTGGGCATCTTTGGCCGCTTGGGCGAAGGCTGCGATC
Source organism: Pseudomonas sp. UV AK001 (assembly GCF_046097675.1). NCBI lineage: Bacteria > Pseudomonadati > Pseudomonadota > Gammaproteobacteria > Pseudomonadales > Pseudomonadaceae > Pseudomonas > Pseudomonas sp. UV AK001. The sequence continues at coordinate 217,935 of NZ_JBJUVZ010000006.1, read as the reverse complement.
ACGTCCTGGATATCCTGTTTGGTCATGCCGTGCACCACGACCTGACCGTCCTTGAGTTTCTCGGTCGGACCATAACCCGGCACGCTGGCATCCGGCTCGGTGCCGATGCGGCGAACGCTGCCGACGTGCCACAGTTGCGGAACGATCTTGCCGCCTTCGGCGTGCACTGCGTCGATGACTTTCTTCCAGCCGGCCAATGCTGCTTCACCAAAGAATTGCGGCACATTCGGGTAACCGTTGGAGGCCTTGTGGCCGACGGTGGTGCCCTCGGTGATGATCAGGCCGACACCGGCCGCCGCGCGACGACGGTAGTACTCGATCACTTTGGAATTGGGTACGCCACCCGGAGAGAACGAACGGGTCATCGGTGCCATGACCACGCGGGTCGGTAGTTCGAGGGCACCGAGCTGGAACGGTTTGAACAAGGCTTGAACAGGCATGGGAGGCTCCACGAAAAATTGATCGGCGGGCATTGAATTCAATATGACGGCGATAATATGCGGAGTTCCAACTGTGTCATAGCACTATTGATCTGAATGATTAAGGGTCAAAAGGCAGGCAAAAAAAATCGCAGCTCGATGGCTGCGATTTTCGCGTTTCAGCTCAGGGCTTTTTCGATCGCCGTGATCACCGAAGGATCATCCGGCGCCGTGCGCGGCGAGAAACGGGCCAGTACACGACCGTCCTTGCCGAGCAGGAATTTCTCGAAATTCCAGGTGATGTCGCCGGGAAATTCGGCGCCCTCGCCCGCCAGCAGACGGTAGAGCTGATGACGGTCGTGGCCGTTGACTTCGAGCTTCTTCGACAACGGAAAACTCACGCCATAGTTGAGGCTGCAGAATTCCTGGATCTCCTGCTCGCTGCCCGGTTCCTGGCCGGCAAACTGGTTGCACGGCAGGCCCAGCACGCTGAAGCCTTTGCCCTTGTATTGCTGATAGAGGTTTTCCAGCGCCGCGTACTGTGGGGTCAAGCCGCATTTGGAGGCGACGTTGACCACCAGCACGACTTGGCCCTTGAAGGGTGCCAGCGGTAGCTCCTGACCATCCAGGGCTGTCAACTTAAGGTCGTGAAAAGCACTCATGACGAACTCCAGATTCCCGTGTTCTACTCGAAACAGCCACTTGGCGAGACTACCAAGGACAGCCGCGGACTAAAAAGGCGCCCTCGGGCGCCTCTCCAGTTCTCTGAGCTTAGCGCAGAAAATCAGTGGTGATGGCCACCTTCGCCATGGACGTGACCATGAGCGACTTCTTCCTGGCTGGCGTCACGGATGGCAACGACCTTCACTTTGAAGTTCAGGCGCTGACCGGCCAGCGGGTGGTTGCCGTCGACGGTCACGTCGTCGCCGTCCAGATCACGGATGGTGACGATCTGCATCTGGCCGTCCGGCGCCGAAGCGTGGAACTGCATGCCGACTTCCAGCTCGTCGACACCTTCGAACATGCTGCGGCTCAGGGTGCTGACCAGTTCGGCCGAGTACTCGCCGTAGGCATCTTCCGGCTCAACGGAAACTTCCAGCTCGTTGCCGACTTCCTTGCCTTCCAGGGCTTTTTCCAGGCCCGGGATGATGTTGCCTGCGCCATGCAGGTAAACCAGCGGAGCGCCGCCGGCGGAGCTGTCGATGACCTCACCAGCGTCGTTGGTCAGGGTATAGTCGATGGAGACAGCCTTATTGGCGGCGATCAGCATGGGGCGAGACCTTTTGCATAAGAATATAGAAAGGCCAAGTTTAGCGAAGCAATCGCTCGAAAGCGAACACAACCCTGACAAACGGGATTCGACGATCACAGGCTTCCATCAGGACGAGGACGGTCACTGGGTGACCGAGCTCTCCTGCGGCCACACCCAGCACCTGCGTCACCAGCCGCCCTGGCAGTCGCGGGCGTGGGTGCTGGACGCAACGCAACGTATTGAAAAAATAGGCCAACCCTTTGCTTGCGGTTGGTGCGCTCAAGGCGCGGTTAGCGCTAACCTTGACGCCTGAAAAACCGGTGGAAGGCCAGCCATAGGCCCACGCCCTTGCCATGCACCCTTAGAGAATCCGCATGCAAACTTTTTTTATCGCGCCCACCGATTTTGGTGTGGGTCTGACCTCCATCAGCCTCGGGCTGGTGCGTACGCTGGAACGGGCCGGGCTGAAAGTCGGCTTCTTCAAACCGATTGCCCAGCCGCATCCGGGCGACACCGGCCCTGAGCGCTCCACCGAACTGGTGGCCCGCACCCACGGCCTGAAACCGCCGCAGCCCCTGGGCCTGGCCCATGTCGAGCGGATGCTCGGCGACGGTCAGCTCGACGAGTTGCTCGAAGAAATCATCGCGCTCTACCAGCAGGCAGCCATCGGCAAGGACGTGCTGGTCGTCGAAGGCATGGTGCCGACTCGCAGCGCCAGCTATGCCGCACGGGTCAACCTGCACCTGGCCAAGAGTCTGGATGCCGAGGTGATTCTGGTCTCGGCGCCGGAAAACGAAGTGCTCACCGAACTGTCCGGCCGCGTCGAGTTGCAGGCGCAACTGTTCGGCGGGCCGAAAGACCCGAAAGTCCTCGGCGTGATCCTCAACAAGGTCAAGACCGACGAGAGCATGGACGCCTTCGCCGCGCGCCTGAAAGAACATTCGCCATTGCTGCGCAGCGGCGATTTCCGCCTGCTGGGCTGCATTCCGTTCCAGCCGGAACTCAACGCCCCGCGCACCCGCGACGTCGCCGACCTGATGGGCGCCCAGGTGCTCAACGCCGGCGACTACGAAACCCGGCGCATGACCAGGACCATCATCTGCGCCCGCACCATGCGCAACACTGTGGATCTGCTCAAGCCCGGCGTGCTGGTGGTGACCCCCGGCGACCGCGACGACATCATCCTCGCCGTCAGCCTCGCCGCGATCAACGGCGTACCGCTGGCCGGCCTGCTGCTGACCAGCGACACCCTGCCGGATCCGCGCATCATGGACCTGTGCCGTGGCGCGCTGCAGGCCGGTTTGCCGGTGTTGTCGGTGAGCACCGGCTCCTACGACACCGCCAACCTGCTCAACGGCCTGAACAAGGAAATCCCCGTCGATGACCGCGAACGCGCGGAGATCATCACCGACTTCGTCGCCAGTCATCTGGATGCCAAGTGGCTGCATCAGCGCTGCGGCACACCGCGGGAAATGCGCCTGTCGCCAGCTGTATTCCGTTATCAATTGATTCAACGCGCTCAGGCTGCAAACAAACGCATCGTCCTGCCCGAAGGCAGCGAGCCGTTCACCGTGCAGGCGGCGGCGATCTGTCAGGAACGCGGGATTGCCCGTTGCGTGCTGCTGGCCAAACCGGCAGACGTCGAAGCCGTCGCCCGGGCCCAGGGCATCGTGTTGCCGCCGGGGCTGGAAATCCTCGATCCGGATCTGATCCGCGAGCGCTACGTCGAACCGATGGTCGCCCTGCGCAAGAGCAAAAGCCTCAACGCGCCGATGGCCGAGCAGCAGCTGGAAGACACCGTTGTGATCGGCACCATGATGCTGGCACTGGATGAGGTCGACGGACTGGTTTCCGGCGTCATCAACACCACCGCCAACACCATCCGCCCGGCCCTGCAATTGATCAAGACGGCTCCGGGCTGCACGCTGGTGTCGTCGGTGTTCTTCATGCTGTTCCCCGAGGAAGTACTGGTCTACGGCGACTGCGTGATGAACCCGCACCCGAGTGCCGCCGAGCTGGCGGAGATTGCCCTGCAAAGCGCCGACTCGGCCGCCGCGTTCGGCATCACGCCACGGGTGGCGATGATCAGCTACTCCAGCGGTGAATCCGCCACCGGCGAAGAAGTCGAGAAAGTCCGCGAAGCCACCCTGCTCGCCCACGAACAACAGCACTCGCTGCTGATCGACGGGCCGTTGCAGTACGACGCCGCCGCCAACGAAACCGTGGCCCGGCAACTGGCGCCGAACAGCCAGGTGGCCGGTCGCGCCACGGTGTTCGTGTTCCCCGACCTGAACACCGGCAACACCACCCACAAAGCCGTGCAACGCAGCGCCGATTGCGTGAGCCTCGGCCCGATGCTGCAAGGCCTGCGCAAACCGGTGAACGATCTGCCGCGCGGCGCGCAGGTCGACGACATCGTCTACACCATTGCCCTGACTGCGATTCAGGCTGCCAACCGACCTCTGGATATCTGACCCGATGCTGGCTTTTCTCCCTGCCACCCTGCGCGGCGTGATCGCCGCGCTGCTGTTGGCGCTGAACACGATCCTGCTGTGCTCGTTCCTGTTTCTCGTGGCGCTGATCAAAGTGTTGCCGTTCGACCTCGCACGCCGCGCCTCGCGCTGGCTGATGAGCCACACCCACGAAGCCTGGATCAGCAACAACAAAGGCTGGATGAACCTGGTGCGCCGTACCCGTTGGCACCTCAGCGGCCTGCAGGGCCTGGACTATCAACACTCGTATCTGATCACCAGCAACCACCAGAGCTGGGTCGACATTCTGGTGCTGCAATACGTGCTCAACCGTCGTATCCAGCCGCTGAAATTCTTCCTCAAGCAGGAACTGATCTGGGTCCCGGTGATTGGCCTGGCGTGGTGGACGCTGGGCTTTCCGTTTATGAAACGCTATTCGAAAGCCTACCTGGAGAAGCACCCGGAAAAGAAAGGCAAAGACCTGGAAACCACCCGCAAGACCTGCGCGAAATTCCGCGACAACCCGGTGGGCATCTTCAACTTCGTCGAAGGCACTCGCTTCACCGAAGGCAAGCACGCGCAGCAGCAATCACCGTTCAAATACCTGCTCAAACCCAAGGCCGGCGGCATTGCCTTCGTGCTGGATGCGATGGGAGAACAGCTGGAATCCATCGTCAACGTGACCATCCACTACCCGGGCGGGCGCCCAGGCTTCTGGGATCTGCTGTGCGGCAACGTGCGGGACGTGGTGGTGCATTTTGAAGAACTGCAAATCCCGCCACAGTTCATCGGCAAAAACTACGACCAGGACGGCGAATACCGCCTGCAATTCCAGGGCTGGATCAACCAGCTGTGGCAGGACAAGGATGCGTTGCTGGAGCAGATGCACCGCGAGTATCCGAACCAACGCTGATCAGCCAAATAAAAAGCCCGCCGATGATTGCTCATCGACGGGCTTTTTCTTGCAGCTTGAAGCTCGAAGCTTGTAGCTGTTCTTCTGGCTTAGATCGCGCCACGCTTGCGCAGCAGATCCAGCACTTGCTTGACGCCTTCTTCCAGCGACAGCGACTGGGTATCGATCACCAGATCAGCATCCAGCGGCACGTCATACGGGAAAGACTCGCCCGGAATGTTATCGCCACCCGCCGCGTACAACCCTTGCGGATCACGCTCTGCGCAAACAGTCGGCGAAGCCTGGACATAGACCGTCAGCAGACGCTCCTTGCCGATCAGGTCCTTGGCCTTCTCGCGACCTTCCGCACTCGGCGCCACGAATGCCGCCAGCGTCAGCAGGCCGGCTTCGTTGAACTGACGGGCAACGTGCGCCGCACGGCTCCAGTTCTCGGTGCGACCGGCGCGATCCTGCGGCAGACCCTTGTTGAGATCGTGACGCAGGTTCTGGCCATCCAGCACGAACACTGCACGCCCCATGTCGAACAGCTTGCGCTCGACCGCGTAGGCCAGCGTGCTCTTGCCCGCGCCGGACAGACCGCTGAACAGCACGGTGGCCGGTTGCTGACCGAAGCGCTGGGCACGCTCGGTAGTCGCTACATGTGCCAGCTTGCCGTGGTGCGTGGCCGAGCCGTGAGCCAGCGGCTGGGCGACGATCATGCCGGCGCCGACGGTGCCATTGGTCAAACGGTCGATGACGATGAACGCGCCGGTGGTGCGGTTGCTGTCGTAACCGTCAAGGGCGATCGGCGCATCGAGCGCGATCTTCACCTTGCCGATTTCGTTGAGCTGCAACGCGCTCGCCGGGCCTTCTTCGAGGGTGTTGACGTCGACCTTGTTGACGATGCTGGCGATGGAGCCCGGCACGTAACTGGTGGCACGCTTGATGTCGTATTTCTTGCCCGGCAGCATCGGCTCTTCAGCCATCCACACCAGCATCGCTTCGAAGCTGTCGGTCACCGGCGGAACGTTGTCGGCGTGTACCAGCAGGTCGCCACGGGAGATGTCGATTTCGTCTTCCATGGTCAGCGTCACCGCCTGACCCGGGCCTGCATGCTCCAGCTCACCTTCGAAAGTGACGATGGATTTCACGCGGCTGCTCTTGCCCGACGGCAAGACCACGACTTCGTCACCCTTGTGCACGATGCCGCTGGCCAGGGTGCCGGCGAAACCACGGAAGTTCAGGTTCGGACGGTTGACATACTGCACCGGGAAACGCAGATCGGTGAAGTTGCGGTCGCCCGCCACTTCCACGGTCTCGAGGATTTCCATCAGCGACTGGCCGGTGTACCAAGGCGAGCGTTCGGACTTGTTCACCACGTTGTCGCCCTTCAGGGCGGACATCGGCACGAAGTGCATGCTGGTCGGCTTCATCTTCAAGCCTTCGGCGAACTTCAGGTAGTCGGCCTTGATCGACTCGAACACGCCCTGATCGAAGCCCTTCAGGTCCATCTTGTTGATGGCGACAACGATGTGCTTGATGCCCAGCAGCGAGGCGATGAAGCTGTGGCGACGGGTCTGGGTCTGCACGCCATAACGGGCATCGACCAGGATGATCGCCAGGTCACAGGTGGAGGCACCGGTGGCCATGTTGCGAGTGTACTGCTCATGGCCGGGGGTGTCGGCGATGATGAATTTGCGCTTGGCGGTGGAGAAATAGCGGTAGGCGACATCGATGGTGATGCCCTGCTCGCGCTCGGCCTGCAGGCCGTCGACCAGCAATGCCAGGTCGATGTCGTCACCGGTGGTGCCGACTTTCTTCGAATCGCGGGTGATGGCTTCGAGGTGATCTTCGTAGATCATCTTCGAGTCGTGCAGCAGGCGCCCGATCAGGGTGCTCTTGCCGTCATCGACGTTACCGCAGGTCAAAAAGCGCAGCAGCTCTTTACGTTCGTGCTGGCCCAGGTAGGCGAGGATGTCCTCGCTGATCAAATCAGATGCGTGCGACATGACAGCCCCTTAGAAATAGCCTTGACGTTTCTTGTCTTCCATCGAGCCTGCGCCATCGTGGTCGATGACACGGCCCTGGCGCTCGGAAGTTCGCGTCAGGAGCATTTCCTGAATGATGTCCGTCAGGCTTTCGGCCTCGGACTCCACCGCGCCCGTCAACGGGTAGCAGCCAAGGGTACGGAAACGCACTTTCTTTTTGACGATGCGCGCCTTGTCCTCGTCGGACAGGTGCTCGAGGATGCGCTCGTCGTCGATCATGATCAGCGTGCCGTTCTTCTCGATCACTTCGCGTTCGGCGGCGAAGTACAGCGGAACGATCGGGATGCCTTCGAGGTAGATGTACTGCCAGATGTCCAGTTCGGTCCAGTTCGACAGCGGGAACACACGAATGGACTCGCCCTTGTTGACCTTGCCGTTGTAGACGTTCCACAGCTCCGGACGCTGGTTCTTCGGATCCCAGCGGTGCTTGCTGTCACGGAACGAGTAGACACGCTCCTTGGCGCGAGACTTCTCTTCATCGCGACGGGCACCGCCGAACGCGGCGTCGAAACCATGCTTGTCGAGTGCCTGCTTCAGGCCCTCGGTCTTCATGATGTCGGTGTGTTTGGCGCTGCCGTGGGTGAACGGGTTGATGCCCTGCGCAACGCCATCCGGGTTGACGTGGGTGATCAGGTCCAGACCAAGCTCTTCGACCATCTTGTCGCGGAACTTGTACATCTCCTGGAATTTCCAGCGGGTGTCGACGTGCATCACCGGAAACGGCAGTTTGCCCGGGAAGAACGCCTTGCGTGCCAGATGCAGCATCACGGCGGAGTCTTTACCGATGGAGTACAGCATCACCGGGTTGTCGAACTCGGCGGCCACCTCGCGGATGATGTGGATGCTTTCCGCCTCCAGCTGTTTCAGATGCGTCAGTTTGTCGACCATGGCTACTCACGAAAGCTTTCTTATGAACGGCCAGCGGGCCGTGTTCGAGCGGGGAATCCTAGCACAGCGCCCTTCTTCTAATCAGGGCGCGGACTAGAACGAAAGAGCATATGAATATGCCTGTCCGTTCGGCGGCTATTGGGGTGAGTCAGATCGGATTCGGACAGTCGATGAAGATGTGTTCGAGCGCGAATCGCTTCGCCAGATAATCGCCCAGCGCCTGCACGCCGTAGCGTTCAGTGGCGTGGTGGCCGGCGGCGATGAAGCTGATGTCGTTTTCCCGGGCGCTGTGGAAGGTCTGCTCGGACGCTTCACCGCTGATAAACAGATCGACGCCGGCCGCGATGGCATTGTCGATGTAGCCCTGACCGCCGCCTGTGCACCAGCCGACTCGACGGATCATCGCGCTGCCCTCGATCAGCAGCGGCTCGCGGCCCATGCGTTCCTGCACACGACGGGCGAAATCGCGGGCGGTTACCGGTTCATCCAGGGAGCCGACCAGCCCGACAATCTTCAGGTTATCCGGGTCCAGCGGTCCTTCGACAGTGATGTCGAGCTGCCGGGCCAGTTGCACGTTGTTACCGACGTCCGGGTGCAGATCCAGCGGCAGGTGATAGGCCAGCAGACTGATGTCGTGTTTGAGCAGGGTTTTCAGGCGCCGCTGCTTCATGCCGGTGATGCACGGGTTCTCGCCTTTCCAGAAATAGCCGTGATGCACCAGCACCAGATCGGCCTCGGCTTCGACGGCGGCATCGAGCAATGCCTGGCTGGCGGTGACGCCGCTGACGATGCGCATCACCTGCGGACGGCCCTCGACCTGCAGGCCGTTGGGGCAATAATCGGCAATTTTCGCACTGCCGAGGTAGCGGTCGGCTTCTTCGACCAGGGTACTGAGGGCAACGGCCATGAAAGACTCCTGAAAATCCCGTTCAGAGGCGCGCGCGGCCTCGTATAATGCGCGACATTATGGGCGGTCTGACCCCGCCTGCAACCTTTCCAGGACGTGCTTAATGCTCAAGGCGCTGCGTTTTTTCGGCTGGCCGCTGTTGGCCGGTGTGCTTATCGCTCTGTTGATTATTCAGCGTTACCCGCAGTGGGTCGGGCTTCCGAGCCTCGACGTCAACCTGCAACAGGCCCCGCAGACCACCAGCGTGCAACAGGGGCCGGTATCCTACGCCGACGCGGTGGTGATTGCCGCGCCGTCGGTGGTCAACCTCTATACCACCAAAGTCATCAACAAACCGGCGCACCCGCTGTTCGAGGATCCGCAGTTCCGCCGCTTCTTCGGTGACAACTCACCGAAACAGAAGCGCATGGAGTCGAGCCTCGGCTCCGGCGTAATCATGAGCCCGGAAGGCTACATCCTGACCAACAACCACGTCACCACCGGCGCCGACCAGATCGTCGTGGCGCTCAAGGATGGCCGTGAAACCCTGGCCCGGGTCATCGGCAGCGACCCGGAAACCGATCTGGCAGTCCTGAAGATCGACCTGAAAAACCTGCCGGCGATCACCGTCGGCCGCTCCGACAACATCCGCATCGGCGACGTCGCACTGGCCATCGGCAACCCGTTCGGGGTCGGCCAGACCGTGACCATGGGCATCATCAGCGCCACCGGCCGTAACCAGCTGGGCCTGAACAACTACGAAGACTTCATCCAGACCGACGCGGCGATCAACCCGGGCAACTCCGGCGGCGCACTAGTGGACGCCAACGGCAACCTCACCGGCATCAACACCGCGATCTTCTCCAAGTCCGGCGGCTCCCAGGGCATCGGTTTCGCGATCCCGGTGAAGCTGGCGATGGAAGTGATGAAGTCGATTATCGAGCACGGTCAGGTGATTCGTGGCTGGCTGGGAATCGAAGTGCAGCCGCTGACCCAGGAACTGGCGGAGTCGTTTGGCCTGTCCGGTCGTCCGGGGATCGTGGTAGCGGGGATTTTCCGCGACGGCCCGGCACAGAAGGCCGGCCTGCAACTGGGCGACGTGATTCTGAGCATCGACGGCGAACCGGCCGGCGATGGCCGCAAGTCGATGAACCAGGTGGCGCGGATCAAGCCAACCGATAAGGTCACGATTCAGGTGATGCGCAATGGCAAGGAGTTGAAGCTGACCGCCGAGATCGGTCTGCGTCCGCCACCGGCGCCGGTTCAGGAAAAAGAAGAATAGGGCGTTGCAGGCCGCGCTCTAATTTCCTTTTGACTTGTTTCAAGGCGAGTTCACCGCAAAAACGGTATTGATACCTGTCATTTCTGTCAGTAGAACGGTTTTCGCATTACCCATAGCCTGATCCTTGTTGTTGCACACTTTCATTTATCAACACAAGGATCAGCACATGGACTTTTCTAAAGAACTCAAAAACTCGAAAAGCAGCGGCCATTTAACAGCCACTCTCAGCGATGGGCAAAAATTCCATTCGGTTCTGGTAGATATTATCCCGACAGCTACAGGCGCAATTCTCATAGGGGTGAATGCGACCGATAATGTGAGACTGGATCAACCAAAACTTAGTGCGGGCACCCACACGGTAAAATTCGGCGAAAACCATAATGCATGGTTTTCACTGCAAGGGGAGTCATTCGAAAGTGTAAGCGGGGAAATGAAGGTGAAGGTTGATGGCCAACTAACCGCGGCCGAAGGGATATTCAACTGTGTTACTAACAATGGTTTGGAAGTGAGTGGCGAGTTCAACATCCAACCCGTCAAAAAACCATAACAAATCAAATTTTGATTTTTTTGGAATGCATAAATATCCCCGTTTCTGAGCAGATCGGAAACGGGGATAGTCGCGTTAACGGTTAGAGGTCACCGAGACCGTCGATCAACGCCTGATTCTGCTCCGGCGTACCGATCGAGATCCGCAGGAATTGGGCAATCCGCTCCTGTTTGAAGTGGCGCACGATCACACCCTGCTCACGCAGCTTGGCCGCCAGCCCCGCCGCATCATGTTGCGGATGCCGGGCGAAGATGAAGTTCGCCGCTGACGGCAGCACTTCAAAACCCTTGGCCTGCAACTGCGCAACCACCCATTCGCGACTCTCAATGACCAGTGCGCAGGTCTTGTCGAAGTATTCGCGATCCTCGAACGCCGCTGCCGCACCAACATTGGCCATGCGATCGATCGGGTAGGAGTTGAAGCTGTTCTTGACCCGTTCGAGCGCCTCGATCAGGTCCGGGTGGCCGACCGCCAGACCGACCCGCAGGCCCGCCAGCGAACGGGACTTGGACAGGGTCTGGGTCACCAGCAGGTTCGGATAACGGTCCACCAGACTGATCGCGGTTTCGCCGCCGAAGTCGATGTAGGCCTCATCGACCACCACCACCGAATCCGGGCTGGCCTTGAGGATCTGCTCGACCGCTTCCAGTGCCAGCAGGCAACCGGTCGGCGCGTTCGGGTTGGGGAAAATGATCCCGCCGTTCGGTTTGGCGTAGTCCGCCGGGTTGATGCGGAACTGCGCGTCCAGCGGCACCGCGTCGAACTTGATGCCGTACAGGCCGCAGTAGACCGGATAGAAGCTGTAGCTGATATCCGGGAACAGCAGCGGCTGATCATGTTGCAGCAGGCCGTGGAAGATGTGCGCCAGCACTTCGTCCGAACCGTTGCCGAGGAACACCTGATTGCTCTGCACGCCGTAATAGTTGGCGACTGCGTTTTTCAGCAGATCGCTGTTCGGATCCGGGTACAGACGCAGGTTGTCGTTGAGTTCGGCCTGCATCGCGGCCAGGGCTTTTGGCGACGGGCCGTAGGGGTTCTCGTTGGTGTTGAGTTTGACCAGACGGGTCAGCTTCGGCTGCTCGCCCGGCACGTAAGGCACCAGATCCTTGACGAACGGGCTCCAGAATTTACTCATGTTCAGTTCCCCTTCACTTCGTCTTTGATGCGGTATTCGGCGCTGCGAGCGTGAGCGCTCAGCGATTCGCCACGGGCCAGAATCGAGGCGGTCTTGCCAAGTTCCGAAGCACCGGCCTCGGAGCAGAAGATGATCGACGAGCGTTTCTGGAAGTCGTACACGCCCAGCGGCGAGGAGAAACGCGCGGTGCCGGACGTCGGCAGCACGTGGTTCGGACCTGCGCAGTAGTCGCCCAGCGCTTCGGAGGTGTGGCGGCCCATGAAGATCGCGCCGGCGTGGCGGATCTGCGGCAGCCAGGCCTGCGGATCGGCGACCGACAGTTCAAGGTGTTCCGGCGCGATGCGGTTGGCGACTTCGATGGCCTGCGCCATGTCACGCACGTGAATCAGGGCGCCACGGCCATTGATCGAAGTTTCGATGATGGTCGCGCGATCCATGGTCGGCAGCAGTTTGTCGATGCTCGCGGCGACCTTGTCGAGGAACTCGGCGTCCGGGCTGACCAGAATCGCCTGGGCGTCTTCGTCGTGCTCGGCCTGGGAGAACAGGTCCATGGCGATCCAGTCCGGATCGGTCTGGCCGTCGCATACCACGAGGATTTCCGACGGGCCGGCGATCATGTCGATACCGACCTGGCCGAACACGTGGCGCTTGGCAGTCGCTACATAGATGTTGCCCGGGCCAACGACCTTGTCCACCTGCGGCACGCTTTCAGTGCCATAAGCCAGCGCCGCAACGGCTTGCGCGCCACCGATAGTGAACACCCGGTCAACGCCGGCGATGCACGCCGCCGCCAGTACCAGTTCGTTGACCTCGCCACGCGGGGTCGGCACCACCATCACCACTTCGGTGACACCGGCAACCTTGGCCGGAATCGCGTTCATCAAGACCGACGACGGGTACGAAGCCTTGCCGCCCGGCACGTACAGGCCGGCGCGGTCCAGTGGTGTGACTTTCTGGCCCAGCACCGTGCCGTCGGCTTCGGTGTAGCTCCAGGAGTCCTGCTTCTGTTTTTCGTGGTAGCTGCGAACGCGGGCGGCGGCTTTTTCCAGCGCTTCGCGCTGCGCCACGGTGATACGGGTCAGTGCCAGTTCCAGGCGCTCGCGCGGCAGGATCAGGTCCGCCATCGAAGCGACTTCGAGGCCGTCGAACTTCTGGGTGAACTCGACAAGCGCCGCGTCACCACGCTCGCGCACAGCCTTGATGATGTCCAGCACCCGCTGATTGACCGAGTCGTCAGACACACTTTCCCAGCTCAGCAGATGATCCAGATGATGCGCGAAATCCGGGTCAGCAGCGTTGAGTCGGCGAATTGCAGTCGGTGCGGTCATAGCGAGAGCCTCATAGGAATGGCAAAAAACTCAGGCGCCCGAAACTACCATTCGATCCGCTTGGGCACCTGAGATTCTGGCTATGAGGCGGATAGACGGGCGCGACTTAAGGTCGCGCAAGTACATCAGCCGCGGTGTCGAGACTCCACTGCCTTGCGCAGTGTGTCGATCAACGCCTGGATTCGGGCGTGTTGCATTTTCATCGAAGCTTTATTGACCACCAGACGCGAGCTGATCGTGGCGATCAGTTCCTGGGGTTCCAGACCGTTGGCACGCAGAGTGTTGCCGGTGTCAACCACGTCGATGATCTTGTCGGCAAGACCGATCAGCGGTGCCAGTTCCATCGAGCCGTACAGCTTGATGATGTCGACCTGACGGCCCTGTTCGGCGTAGTAACGCTTGGCAACGTTGACGAATTTGGTCGCAACGCGCAGACGACCCTTGGGCTCGACGGCGCCGACCTTGCCGGCGGTCATCAGCTTGCACTGGGCAATCTGCAGGTCCAGCGGCTCGTACAGGCCTTGACCCGTGTACTCCATCAGCACGTCTTTACCGGCAACGCCGAGGTCGGCCGCGCCATGCTCGACATAGGTCGGCACGTCGGTGGCACGCACGATCAACAGGCGTACGTCTTCCTGGGTCGTGGGAATGATCAGCTTGCGGCTTTTGTCCGGATTCTCGGTCGGCACGATGCCCGCTTCGGCGAGAAGCGGCAGGGTGTCGTCAAGGATGCGGCCCTTGGACAGTGCGATGGTCAACATGGGAAACGTCAGTCCTTATCAAGGTACTCATGCCCGGTCGCAATCGGCGCCGGACATACATCGAGGGCGTTACCACCCCCGATCAAAACGAATTCAACGGACACTTCCCTGTGTCCCGATGCAGCGACTAGCCCGGAACGCGACGGATTTTGGCGCCCAGCATCTGCAGTTTTTCCTCGATGCACTCGTAACCACGGTCGATGTGGTAGATGCGGTCGATCAGGGTATCGCCTTCGGCCATCAGGGCCGAGATCACCAGGCTGGCAGAAGCCCGCAGGTCGGTTGCCATCACTGGCGCGCCCTTGAGGATTTCAGTGCCGGTGACGATGGCAGTGTTGCCTTCGACCTGGATCTTGGCGCCCATGCGGTGCAGTTCGTAGACGTGCATGAAACGGTTTTCGAAGATCGTTTCGATCACGGCACCGGTGCCTTCGGCAATGGCGTTGAGCGAAATGAACTGCGCCTGCATGTCGGTCGGGAACGCCGGGTACGGCGCGGTGCGCACGTTGACCGCTTTCGGGCGTTTACCGTGCATGTTCAGCTCGATCCAGTCTTCACCGGTGGTGATTTCTGCACCGGCTTCACGGAGCTTTTCCAGAACCGCTTCGAGGATGGTCGGATCAGTGTCCTTGACCTTCACGCGACCGCCGGTGACCGCAGCGGCTACCAGGTAGGTGCCGGTTTCAATACGGTCAGGCATGACCTTGTAGAAGGCCGAACCCAGACGCTCGACGCCATCGATGGTGATGGTGTCGGTGCCGGCGCCGGAAACCTTGGCACCCATGGCGTTCAGGAAGTTCGCCAGGTCGACCACTTCAGGTTCGCGGGCGGCGTTCTGCAGCACGCTGCGGCCCTTGGCCAGAGCAGCGGCCATCATGATGTTTTCGGTACCGGTCACGCTGACGGTATCGAAGAAGAAGTGCGCACCGCGCAGGCCGCCTTCAGGCGCCTTGGCCTTGATGTAGCCGCCTTCGACGTCGATGATCGCACCCATGGCTTCAAGGCCGCGGATGTGCAGGTCGACCGGACGCGAACCGATGGCGCAGCCGCCAGGCAGCGCGACTTCGGCTTCACCGAAACGGGCGACCATCGGGCCCAGCACCAGGATCGACGCACGCATGGTTTTCACCAGCTCGTACGGGGCGACCAGGGTCTTGATGGTGCGCGGGTCGATTTCGACGCTGAGCTTCTCGTCGATCACAGGCTCGATGCCCATGCGGCCGAACAGCTCGATCATGGTGGTGATGTCGTGCAGGTGCGGCAGGTTGCCGACGGTGACCGGGCCATCGCACAGCAAGGTGGCAGCCAGGATCGGCAGGGCGGAGTTCTTCGCCCCGGAAATGCGGATCTCGCCATCAAGACGAGCGCCACCGGTAATAATCAATTTATCCATAACAATCTCGACGCCCTAGGGCTCAGGTGCGCTCGGCCCAGGCCGCGCTGCTGAAAAATTTCATAGTGACCGCGTGGATGCTGCCATCGGCGATCCAAGGGTTCAAATGGGCATAGATGCTTTGCTGACGCTTGACCGGGCTCAACGCCGCCAGTTCATCACTAATCACGTTCAGCTGAAAGTTGCAGCCTTCGCCTTCAACTTCCACCCGGGTTCCGGGCAGATTTGCTTCAAGGAAGCTCTTCACTTCTACGGCCTGCATGCTCAACCTCAATCGGCGCCCTGTGCGCACGGGTCGGACATCATACAAAAAAGCCCCGCGCCTGCGAACCCCGCTGCGCAGGACTCTGACGGGGGGCTTCTTCATAGATGCGGGTTCAGGGTTGCGCCAACAGCTCGGTCAGCTCGCTGACCTGAGCGATTTCACGCATGTCTTCCGGCATCCCGCGGATGCTGACCGCCTTGCCGGCGGCTTTCGCATCGCGAATGAAGCACAGCAGCAACGACAGGCCGACGCTGCTGGACTTTTCCACCGCCGAACAATCGATCACCAATGCCGGGGCATTGCACGACTTGATCAGCGCCCGGCCCTGCTCGCGAAGGCCGGGACCGGTACGGTAATCCAGCACACCGGTGAGCTGAAGCTGGCTGGCTTCGTCCAGACGAATGGCCGACTCGGTCATTGGGCAGGCTTCTCTTGTTTCTCGGCAGTCTGCTTGGCCTTGGCCACTTCGCCGGCCCAGCCGTTGATGGTCTTGTCCAGGTCGTTGCCGTTGCGCTGCATCGCGTCGGCGAACTGGTCACGGAACAGCTTGCCGATGTTGATGCCGTTGATGATCACGTTGCGCAGCTTCCACTCGCCGTTGATCTTCTCCAGCGTGTACTGAACCGGATAGATCGCGCCGTTGTTGCCCTTGACGGTCATGCCGACGCTGGTGCGGTCGCCCGACTCATCCTTTGGCGCATCGACGGTGATGCCCTGGTTGTTGTATTCCAGCAAGGCGTTGCCATAGAACTGGAACAGGCCACGCTTGAAGTTTTCCTGGAAGGTCTGCATCTGCGCCGGGGTGGCCTTGCGAGAGTACTTGACCGTCATGATGCTTTTGGAAATGCCTTCGGCATCCACCACCGGACCCACGATGGTATTCAGCGCGGTGTAGAAGTCCTGCGGGTCCTGCTTGTACTTCTCTTTATTCGCCGCCAGATCGGCGAGCATCCGGTTGGTGGTGTCCTGGACCAGATCGTGCGCCGACTGCCCGGGCGCAGCGTTCGCCAGCAGTGGCAGTGTCGCGAGCAACACCAACAGGCCACGTCGCAAGGTAGAGATCATTCAAAAGCTCCTCATTTGGCGTCTTTGCTAACGGTATTGAGCAGGAATTTACCGATCAGGTCTTCCAGCACCAGAGACGACTGGGTGTCGTGAATGGTTCCACCATCCTTGAGCCGGGTTTCTTCCCCGCCCACACTGATGCCGATGTACTTCTCGCCCAACAGGCCAGCGGTCAGGATAGACGCTGTGGAGTCGGTCGGCAGGTTGTCGACCTTTTTATCCACCAGCAGGGTCACCCGGCCGGTAAAGCTGTCGCGGTCAAGATCAATCGCCGTGACCTTGCCGATGGTCACACCGGCCATGGTCACTTTGGCTCTGACCGTCAGACCGGCGATATTGTCGAAGTAGGCATAAAGCTTGTAGGTATCGGTGGTCGAAGTCGGAGACAGGCCACTGACCCGCAGGGCAAGCAGCAACAAGGCCAGGATCCCTGCCAGCAGGAACAGGCCGACACCGATTTCCAGGGTGCGGTTTTGCATCAGAAATCTCCAAACATCAAAGCGGTCAGAATAAAGTCCAGGCCGAGCACTGCCAGCGAGGCGAATACTACGGTCTTGGTAGTGGCACGACTGATTCCCTCGGAAGTGGGCTCACAGTCATAGCCTTGGAATACGGCGATCCAGGTCACGACAAAGGCGAAAACGATACTTTTGATCACGCCGTTAAGCACGTCGCTGGAGAAGTTCACGCTGTTCTGCATGTTCGCCCAGTAGGAGCCTTCATAGACGCCCAGCCAGTCGACCGCGACCCAGGAACCGCCCCAGATGCCGACCACGCTGAAGATCATCGCCAGCACCGGCAGGGAAATGAAACCGGCCCACAGACGTGGAGCGATGATGTACTTGAGCGGATCGACACCGATCATTTCCAGGCTGGACAACTGCTCGGTGGACTTCATGTTGCCGATTTCCGCCGTCAGCGCCGAACCGGCACGACCGGCGAACAGCAGCGCCGTCACCACCGGGCCCAGCTCACGCAACAAGGTCAAGGCAACCATCTGCCCCACCGCCTGCTCCGAGCCATAGCTCGACAGGATGTTGAACCCCTGCAGCGCCAGCACCATGCCGATGAAAATCCCGGAGACCACAATGATCACCAGCGACATCACGCCGACCGAATGCAGTTGCTTGACCAGCAGGCCGAAACCGCCGCCTATGCCACCACGCCCCAGCAGGGCATGAAACAGGAACAGCGTCGCCCGTCCGAATACCGCGACGGCATCGATAGCCGATTCGCCGAACCGACGTACGCGTTCTATTAATGAGATTCTGCGCATCAACGTTTCCCCAGAAGATCTGCGCGGTAATCCGTCGCTGGAAAGTGATACGGAACCGGACCATCGGGATCGCCGGTCATGAACTGACGGATACGCGGCTCATCCGAGTTCATCAACTCGTCCGGCGTACCCTGCCCCAGCACCTGACCATCGCCCACCACATAGATGTAATCGGCAATGCTCGCGGTTTCGGCGAGATCGTGGGAAACCACGATACTGGTGATCCCCAACGCATCGTTGAGCAGGCGGATCAGGCGCACCAGAACGCCCATGGCGATCGGGTCCTGGCCGACGAACGGTTCGTCGTACATGAGGATCTGCGGATCAAGCGCAATCGCCCGGGCCAGGGCCACGCGGCGCTTCATGCCGCCGGACAGCTCATCGGGCATCAGCTCGATGGCGCCCCGCAGACCGACCGCCTGCAACTTGAGCAGCACGATGTCGCGGATCATCTCTTCCGGCAACTGGGTATGAACGCGCAGGGGAAAGGCGACGTTCTCGAACACATCGAGATCGGTAAACAGCGCGCCGCTCTGGAACAGCACGCCCATGTGCTTGCGCGCATCGAACAGATCGCTGCGCGACAGCTTCGGCAGGTTCTGGCCATTGACCCAGACCTCGCCCTGCGACGGTCGCAACTGGGCACCCATCAGGCGCAGCAGCGTGGTCTTGCCACACCCGGAAGGCCCCATGATGCCGGTGACCTTGCCGCGCGGGATGCGGATATCGACGTTATTGAAAATGCTCCGCGCACCGCGCTTGAAGGAGACTCCCTTCAGCTCGACCGCGTAGGCGTTATCGGCACTCATCTAAACTCCTTGCGATGCAGCCTCTCACTCGGACGCCTGGCTTTCTGGAGAAAGCCCTTACATCCCGGGCAGGCCGAACTGGCGGCGAACTATATCACTGCAAAGGGCGAGCGCCCAAGGCCTCTCCCCGGCCACGTTCAGCGATATGACAGGCCCGAAGCTTCTATGTAAGAGGTTTTAGTAACCGGGAATGACAAAGCACGACGAACTTGCGTGAGGCTTTTCAACATAACCGCTATAATCGCCGCCTTTTCATCGGGCTATACGATTTCTGACATGAGCCAAACCAGCGACCTGATTCAATCGGCACAACGCACCATCCGCCTCGAAGTGGAAGCCGTACAAGGCTTGTTGCCCCATATCGACGCCGATTTCGTACGCGCTTGCGAGATGATTCTGGCCAGCAAGGGCCGTGTAGTGGTGGTCGGCATGGGCAAGTCCGGACACATCGGCAACAAGATCGCCGCGACCCTGGCCAGCACCGGCACCCCGGCGTTTTTCGTACACCCGGCCGAGGCCAGTCATGGCGACATGGGCATGATCACCCGTGACGACGTGATCCTGGCTCTGTCGAACTCCGGCTCCACCAACGAAATTGTCACGCTGCTGCCGCTGATCAAGCGCCTGGGCATCCAGTTGATCAGCGTGACCGGCAACCCGCAATCGCCTCTGGCAAAAGCGGCGGAGGTCAATCTCAACGTTCACGTCGAGCACGAAGCCTGCCCGCTGAACCTGGCGCCGACCTCCTCGACCACTGCGGCACTGGTCATGGGTGATGCCTTGGCCGTGGCGTTGCTGGAAGCCCGCGGTTTCACCGCCGAAGATTTCGCCTTTTCCCACCCGGGCGGCGCACTCGGCCGACGCCTGCTGCTGAAAGTGGAAAACGTCATGCACGCAGGTCAGGAGCTGCCGCAGGTACAACGCGGCACCCTGCTCAAGGACGCACTGATGGAAATGACCCGCAAGGGTCTGGGCATGACCGTCATTCTCGAAGCCGACGGCAAGCTTGCCGGGATCTTCACCGACGGCGATCTGCGCCGCACACTGGATCGCAGCATCGATATCCACAGCGCGACCATCGATCAGGTGATGACCGTGCACGGCAAGACCGCTCGCGCCGAGATGCTCGCCGCCGAGGCCCTGAAAATCATGGAAGACCATCGAATCAACGCGCTTGTCGTCGTGGATGAGGACGATCGCCCGATCGGCGCCTTCAACCTCTCCGACCTGCTGCGCGCAGGAGTGATGTAAATGAGCACCGATCTGCTGCAACGCGGCAAAGCCATCAAACTGGCGGTTTTCGACGTCGACGGCGTCCTCACCGACGGACGCCTGTACTTCCTTGAAGACGGCAGCGAGTTCAAGACTTTCAATACACTCGACGGCCAGGGCATCAAGATGCTGATGAACGCGGGCGTACAGACCGCCATCATCAGCGGCCGCAAGACCCCGGTGGTCGAGCGTAGGGCGAAGAACCTGGGCATCCCGCACCTGTTTCAGGGCCGCGAAGACAAACTCGTCGTCCTCGACGGCCTTCTCGAGCAACTGGGCCTAAGCTATGAACAGGTCGCCTATCTTGGTGACGACCTGCCCGACCTGCCGGTGATCCGCCGGGTGGGACTTGGCATGGCGGTGGCCAACGCGGCCGCCTTTGTGCGCGAGCATGCCCATGGCGTTACCCAGGCCCGCGGTGGCGAGGGTGCCGCCCGTGAATTCTGCGAATTGATCCTGCGCGCCCAGGGCAGCCTCGATGCCGCCAACAACGCGTACCTGTGAGTCAAACCATGTTTAGCAAAAAGTTTCGCAACATCCTGCTGTTCGGTTGCATCGCCGCCATTTTCGGCGCGGTCGGCTACTGGAACATCAGCCCGGAACGCTTCCTCGACAAGCCTCCTGTCTCGGCAGAAGAGAGCCCGATCGACTGGTACGCGACCAACACCCACACCTTGCAATACCTGGAAGACGGCAAGGTGCAGTACGAAATGACGTCCGACAAGGCCGAGCACGTCAAGGCGACCGACATTACACTGGTCACCAAACCCGACCTGAACATGTATCGCGGCACCGATTTCCCGTGGCACGTGACCAGCGAACGTGGCGAGGTGAATTCCGGTGGCACCGAGGTCGAACTGATCGACTCGGTTCGCGTCAAGCGCACCGATGAAAAGAACCGCGACACCCTGATCACCAGCACCCGCATGACGGTGTTCCCTCAGCAGCAATATGCGCAGACCCAGCAACCCGTTAGAATCGACGGCGCTGGCGGTGTATCGACCGGCGTGGGAATGAAAGCGTATTTGAAGGAAAGCAGGATACACCTGCTATCGAACGTAAGAGGACAGTATGAGGCTCGTTAAAACCCTCCCTATTTTGCTCAGTCTGGGCGCAGCACTGGGAAGCGTGAGCGCCTGGGCTCTGCCGAACGATCAGGAGCAGCCAATCCGCATTCAGGCCGACGATGCCCAGCTGGACGACAAGAATGGCGTTGCCACTTACAAGGGCGCTGTGATCATCACCCAGGGTTCGATGATCGTCAAAGGCGATACCGTAACGCTGACGCGCAACCCGGCCGGCGAGATCGACGTGGTGACTTCGGTAGGCAACCTGGCCTATTTCGAACAACTGCAGACCGCTGGCGACAAGAAACCCGTCCAGGGCTGGGGCGTGACCATTCAGTACCACGCGCAGCAAAACCGCGTCGTGCTGATCGACAAGGCCAAGGTCGTCGACAAGGACAACAACACCACTCAGGGCGAGAAGATCGTCTATGACACGGTGAAAAAACTCGCCAGCGCCGGTCGCGCTACCGGCAACAAGGTCACCGAAGCGCGTCCGCGCATCGACATGGTGATCCAGCCGAAGAAGAAAACCGACGAGAAAACCCAGTAATGGCAACTCTGAAAGCTCAGCACCTGGCCAAGGCCTATAAAAGCCGCCAGGTCGTGCGTGACGTCAGCCTGTCGATCGACAGCGGCCAGATCGTGGGCCTGCTCGGCCCCAACGGCGCCGGCAAGACCACCTGCTTCTACATGATCGTCGGCCTGGTGCAGGCCGATCAGGGTCGCGTGCTGATCGACGACCTGGACGTCAGCCACCAGCCGATGCACGGTCGCGCCAAGGCCGGTATCGGCTATCTGCCGCAGGAAGCCTCGATTTTCCGCAAACTGTCGGTGGCCGACAACATCATGGCCATCCTCGAGACCCGTCAGGAGCTCGACAAGGCCGGCCGTCGCAAGGAGCTGGAAAGCCTGCTGCAGGAATTCCACATCAGCCATATCCGCGACAACCTCGGCATGAGCCTGTCCGGTGGCGAGCGTCGCCGGGTGGAAATCGCCCGCGCACTGGCCACCGCACCGAAATTCATCCTGCTCGACGAACCGTTCGCCGGCGTCGACCCGATCTCCGTGGGCGACATCAAGCAGATCATCCACCACCTCAAGGCCAAGGGCATCGGTGTACTGATCACCGACCACAACGTCCGCGAGACGCTGGATATCTGCGAAACGGCCTACATCGTCAATGACGGCCAACTGATCGCCGAAGGCGACTCCGCGACCATCCTCGCCAATGATCTGGTGAAGGAAGTGTATCTGGGTCACGAGTTCCGTCTGTAAGCGCGACAGCATTCGACCAGCCGTCCGGGTGCTGTAACGTTGAAGCGCATTTTTATACGCTTTTATTGTTACAGCGCTCTAGGCAAACACGACAGTTTCAGGCATATAATTTGCTTAAGTTTGGCGCCTCGGCGCCCTGTAGTGGATGGCGCATAGCGCCGGCGAATAAGGTGTTAAGCCCCTGCCATGAAACCATCGCTAGTCTTGAGAATGGGCCAGCAGCTGACGATGACACCGCAGCTGCAACAGGCCATCCGCCTGCTCCAATTGTCGACCCTGGATCTGCAACAGGAAATCCAGGAGGCTCTGGAATCCAACCCGATGCTCGAACGCCAGGAAGACGGCGACGACTTCGACAATTCCGACCCGCTGGCCGACAACGCCGAACAGAAGCCCAATACCGAGATCCAGGAACCTTCCTACCAGGAAACCGCGCCGACGGTCGACAATCTCGAGGACGGCGAATGGAACGAGCGAATCCCCAACGAACTGCCTGTCGACACCGCCTGGGAAGACGTCTACCAGACCAGCGCCAGCAGCCTGCCGAGCAGCGATGACGACGAGTGGGATTTCACCACCCGCACTTCCGCCGGCGAAAGCCTGCAAAGCCACCTGCTGTGGCAGCTGAACCTGGCGCCGATGTCCGACACCGATCGCCTGATCGCCGTAACCCTGATCGATTGCATCAACAATCAGGGCTACCTCGACGAAACCCTCGAAGAAATCCTCGATGCCTTCGATCCGGAGCTCGACATCGAGCTGGACGAGATCGAAGCGGTCCTGCACCGCATCCAGCAATTCGAACCCGCCGGCATTGGCGCACGCAACCTGGGCGAATGCCTGCTGCTGCAATTGCGCCAGCTGTCAGCCAAGACTCCTTGGCTGGCCGAAGCCAAGCGCCTGGTCACCGATTACATCGACCTGCTCGGCAGCCGCGACTACAGCCAGCTGATGCGCCGCATGAAGCTTAAGGAAGATGAGCTGCGCCAGGTCATCGAACTGGTCCAGAGCCTCAACCCGCGCCCCGGCTCACAGATCGAATCCACCGAAGCCGAATACGTGGTGCCTGACGTGATCGTGCGCAAGGACAACGAGCGCTGGCTGGTCGAACTGAACCAGGAGTCGGTGCCGCGCCTGCGGGTCAACGCTCAATACGCCGGTTTCGTCCGTCGCGCCGACACCAGCGCCGACAACACCTTCATGCGCAATCAGTTGCAGGAAGCCCGCTGGTTCATCAAGAGCCTGCAGAGCCGCAACGAAACCCTGATGAAGGTGGCCACCCAGATCGTCGAGCATCAGCGCGGTTTCCTGGAGTACGGCGACGAAGCGATGAAGCCACTCGTGCTGCACGACATCGCAGAAGCGGTGGGCATGCACGAGTCGACGATTTCCCGGGTGACCACGCAGAAATTCATGCATACCCCCCGGGGCATCTATGAACTGAAATACTTTTTCTCCAGCCACGTCAGCACCTCCGAAGGCGGCGAATGCTCGTCCACGGCGATCCGCGCGATCATCAAGAAACTGGTCGCCGCGGAAAATCAGAAAAAGCCGTTGAGTGACAGCAAGATCGCTGGTTTACTGGAGGCACAAGGCATTCAGGTGGCTCGCCGCACCGTCGCCAAGTACCGCGAATCCCTCGGGATCGCGCCTTCGAGCGAACGCAAGCGGTTGATGTAAGCCACGTTACAGCGTTCCAGTGGCAGGCTCTTCGGCCTGCCGCTTTATGCACTGGCAACGAAGGAGAAGCTGTATGCAAGTCAACATCAGTGGACACCAACTGGAAGTTACCCAACCTCTCCGTGAATACGTTGAGCAGAAGCTCAAGAGGCTTGAGGGACATTTCGACAAGATCACCAACGTGCAAGTCACGATGTGCGTCGAAAAGCTGAAGCAGAAAATCGAAGCCACGCTGCATATTCCCGGCAACGAGGTCGTCGCAAACGCGGAACATACCGACATGTACGCAGCGATCGACGCGCTGACCGACAAGCTTGATAAACAACTCAAAAAGCATAAGGAAAAGACCCAGAGCCTGCTTCAGGGCGCTACCGGTCGATAACCCCCACCCCCATGATCCGACTTGAAAGCATCCTGACCCCCGGCCGTTCCCTGGTGAACGTGCCGGGCGGCAGTAAAAAGAAAGCCCTCGAACAAATTGCCAACCTGATCGCCCGGGAAAAGCCGGATCTGGAGATGCAAGATGTCTTCGAGGCGCTGATTGCCCGTGAAAAACTCGGTTCGACCGGTTTTGGCAACGGCATCGCCATCCCCCATTGCCGCCTCAAGGGTTGTGAATCGCCCATCAGTGCCTTGATGCACCTTGAAGCACCTATCGATTTCGATGCCATCGATGGCGCACCGGTCGACCTGCTGTTCGTGCTGCTGGTCCCGGAAGCTGCCACCGATGCACACCTGGAACTGCTGCGCCAGATCGCCAGCATGCTCGATCGCAAGGAAGTACGCGAAAAGCTGCGTCGCGCCACCACCAACGAAGCCTTGTATCAGGTTGTCCTGGACGA
Organism: Pseudomonas sp. UV AK001; assembly: GCF_046097675.1. NCBI lineage: Bacteria > Pseudomonadati > Pseudomonadota > Gammaproteobacteria > Pseudomonadales > Pseudomonadaceae > Pseudomonas > Pseudomonas sp. UV AK001. The sequence goes on along the minus strand of NZ_JBJUVZ010000006.1, from coordinate 193,082 downwards.
GCAAAACGGGCACTAAACATGCGCTTGATCATCGTCAGTGGCCGCTCCGGCTCGGGCAAAAGCACGGCCCTGGATGTCCTTGAGGACAACGGCTACTACTGCATCGACAATCTGCCGGCCGGCCTGCTGCCGGAGCTGGCGGAACGCGCACTGATTCATACGGAACTGTCTCAGCCACTGGTCGCGGTATCGATCGATGCGCGCAACCTGCCAAGCCACCTTTCGCGCTTTCCGGAGTTGCTTGAAGAGGTTCGCAGTCGGCACATCCAGTGCGACGTTCTGTATCTGGATGCCGATGAAGAAACCCTGCTCAAGCGTTTTTCGGAAACCCGTCGCCGTCACCCGCTGAGCAGTGCCAACCGCTCGCTGGCTGAAGCCATCAACGATGAAACTGCCCTGCTGGGCCCGATCGCCGATCTGGCCGACCTGAAGGTCAACACCACCAATCTGAACCTGTATCAGTTGCGCGACACCATCAAGTTGCGGCTGCTGAACCAGCCGGAGCCCGGTACGGCGTTTCTGGTGGAGTCGTTCGGTTTCAAACGCGGCATGCCGGTGGATGCGGATCTTGTGTTCGATGTACGCTGCCTGCCCAACCCGTACTGGAAACCGGAATTACGTGCGCAATCCGGGCTCGATGAGCCGGTGGCCGAGTACCTGGCGGCACAGCCGGAAGTCGAAGAGATGTTCCAGGACATCTATGCGTATCTGTTCAAATGGTTGCCGCGCTTCGCTGCGAGCAATCGTGCCTACGTAACCATTGCCATTGGCTGCACCGGCGGACATCACCGTTCCGTCTACCTGACCGAACGCCTGGGTCAGGCCCTGCAGAAAACCCTGAAGAACGTCCAGGTTCGCCACCGCGACCTCAGCTAAAGGATTCACACCGCGATGCCTGCTCTGGAAATCGAAATCATCAACAAGCTGGGCCTGCATGCCCGGGCGTCGGCAAAGTTCGTGGGCGTGGCGGGTCAGTATCCCGACTGCACGATCAGAGTGGGTCGCACCCCGGAAACCACGGTAGATGGCAAAAGCATCATGGCGATGATGATGCTCGCTGCCGGCAAGGGCACCAAAATCCACCTGAGCACCGAGGGTCATCAGGAACAGGAAGCCATGGATGCTCTGGTGGCACTGATCAACAACTACTTCGACGAAGGCGGCTGAAAGTCCTTTGTGGCGAGAGATACGTCTCTCGCCACGCTTATCCCAGCGCCGTGTCCATCACCATCATCAGGCAGAACCCGATCAACAATCCCAGGCTCGCCAGTTTGTCGTGACCATTGCGTCGCGATTCCGGGATTACTTCGTGGGTCACCACCAGCAACATCGCCCCGGCCGCCAGCGCCAATCCGAGGGGCAACAACAATTCCGCCAGACTGACCAGCCACGCACACAGCAGCGCGAACACCGGCTCGACCAGACCTGACGCCGCCCCGATCAGAAACGCCTTGACCCGCGACATCCCCGCCCCGGCCAGCACCAGCGCAATCACCAGCCCTTCCGGCACATCCTGCAAGGCGATGCCCATCGCCAGGCTGTCAGCGTCCGGCATGCCGCCACCAGCAGAGACGCCGACGGCCATGCCTTCCGGGATGTTATGGGCAATGATGGCAAACACGAACAGCCAGATCCGCGGCGGAATCACCGGATGCTCGACGGTGCCGATGAGCATTTCCGGTGAAGCGCCGGACAACCTGCGGTCGACAAGATACAGAGCGAAAGCACCGAGCATGATGCCGAAACAGATCAGGCCGCTGGCGCCCCAAGGACTCATCCCAAGGCTTTCGGCAGCGGCAATCCCTGGCACGATCAGCGAAAACGCGGTCGCCGCCAGCATCACACCAGCACCAAACCCCAGCAATGTGTCGCCCAGCGCCTGGGGCATATTGCGGATCACCAGCACCGGAACCGCTCCGAGTGCCGTGCCGAGCGCGCAGATCGCACCACCCTGCAATGCCCGGGACAGTTTCGGTTCCAGGTTCAGCCATTCCAGCCCGTGGGCCACCAGCAAGGTCATGCCCGCCAACAGCAGGAGCGACCCGAATGCGTAACGAAACATTCGTCCGCTTCCGATCGCCAGTGTTTCAGTGCCCATAGTCAGCCCTGGATTGTTTTTATAGGAGACTTAAACCAGTGCAGCCTGATAACGCGCAGCGACTTCAGGCCAGTTGATCACGTTGTAGAACGCGCTGATGTATTCCGGGCGGCGGTTCTGATAACGCAGGTAATAGGCGTGCTCCCACACGTCGAGGCCGAGAATCGGTGTGTTGCCGCCCATCAGCGGGCTGTCCTGGTTGCCGCTGCTTTCCACCACCAGTTTCTTGTCGGGGGTGACACTGAGCCACGCCCAGCCGCTGCCGAAACGGGTCAAGGCTGCCTTGGTGAAGGCTTCCTTGAAGCTGTCGAGACCGCCCAGTTGCTCATCGATCGCCCTGGCCAGCGCGCCGTCCGGCTTGCCGCCACCACCTGGCACCATCACTTCCCAGAACAGCGAATGGTTGGCGTGACCACCACCTTGATTGATCACCGCCGCGCGCAGCTTTTCCGGCAGCTGCTGGACGCTGGCCACCAGTTTCTCCACCGGCCACTCGGCGTATTCCGTGCCCTCGACCGCGGCGTTCAGGTTGTTGATGTAGGTCTGGTGATGCTTGGTGTAGTGAATCTCCATGGTCTGCGCATCGATGTGCGGCTCCAGTGCGTCATAGGCGTAAGGCAGGGCTGGCAGGGTAAAAGCCATTTCAGTGGACTCCATGGTGATGTTGGGCTGGGGCGCGGCGCGCATTGCCGGTATCCGGGTGCAGCAAGCGCTGCGTGCGCGGGTATTCGCCGTGTTCGCTGATGAAATTGAGCAGTTCGACATAGGTCTTGCTGCTCTGGCGCAACGCCGCTTCACGCAGGGCCGGACGCAGGCGCTCGTCCTGCATGGTCTGCAACAGGCGTTGATGGATCGCGCAGAGGTATTCGGCGCTCTCCTCCGGCTGGTTCAGACGCAGATGCAGATCGGCAAGGTTGTGATGGGAAATGACGCAGGCCGCCACCGCTTCGTCGGCATCGGCCCAGCGCTCGAACAGCACTTGCGCCAAAGCGAGGGCTTGCAGATAAGCCTCTCGGGCGTCGATCAACTCGCCCAGCATGAAGCAGCGATTGGCCCGTTCGATCGTACGTTTCCAGTGCTCCATGATGAGCCTCCAAAGCGGTTGCGGTGTTTACACGCCGCCGGCGGTGAGTTTCTCGGGATTGAGCAACTCTTCCAGCTGGCTGCGCGACAGGTCGGTGTGTTCCAGCGCGACGTCGATCACCGGACGGCCCTGTTTGTAGGCCTGCTTGGCGATTTCGGCGGCCTTCTGGTAACCGATGATCGGGTTGAGCGCGGTGACCAGAATCGGGTTGCGCGACAGCGCTTCCTTGAGCCGCGACTCGTTGACCTTGAAGCTGGCAATCGCCTTGTCACCCAGCAGACGGCTGGAGTTGGCCAGCAACTCGATGCTGCTCAACAGGTTCTGGGCGATGATCGGCAGCATCACGTTCAGTTCGAAATTGCCTGACTGACCGGCGATGGTGATCACCGAGTCATTGCCGATCACTTGCGCGGCGACCATGGCGGTAGCTTCCGGAATCACCGGATTGACTTTGCCCGGCATGATCGACGAGCCCGGCTGCAGGCCTTCCAGCTCGATTTCACCGAGGCCGGCGAGCGGGCCGGAGTTCATCCAGCGCAGGTCGTTGGCGATTTTCATCAACGACACGGCGGTAGCCTTGAGCTGGCCGGAAACGGCCACGGCGGTGTCCTGCGAACCGATCAGGGCGAACAGATTCTTGCCCGGCGTGAACTGAACGTTGGTCAACTGACTGAGTTGACGACTGAAACGCGCAGCGAATTCCGGATGCGCATTGATCCCGGTGCCGACCGCCGTACCGCCCTGGGCCAGGGATTGCAGGCTTGGCAGCAAGTCCTGCAGATGACCGATATTGGCCTTGAGCTGTTGCGCCCAACCGTTGAGTACCTGGCTCATGCGCACCGGCATGGCGTCCATCAAGTGAGTACGGCCGGTCTTGACGTGGTGATGCACCTCCCCGGCCTTGCGCTCGATCACTTGCACCAGATGCAGCAGCGCCGGCAGCAACTGTTCGTGCAGGGCCAGCGCGGCGCTGACGTGAATGGTGGTCGGGATGATGTCGTTGCTGCTCTGCCCGCAGTTGACGTGATCGTTGGCATTCACCGGCTCGTCGAGCAGGCGGCTGGCCAGGGTGGCGATCACTTCGTTGGCGTTCATGTTGGAGCTGGTGCCGGAACCGGTCTGGAAGATATCCACCGGGAAATGCTGCATGAAATCGCCTTCAAGCAGCCCCTGGGCCGCGTCGCTGATGGCCTTGCCTTGCGCGGCGCTGAGCTGATTGAGTTCGACGTTGGCCCGGGCGGCGGCGGCTTTTGCCAGGATCAGCGCGCGGATGAACTGGGTCGGCATCGGCTTGCCGCTGATCGGGAAGTTATCCACTGCGCGCTGGGTTTGCGCGCCGTAGAGAGCGTCCACCGGCACCTGCAGTTCGCCCATGCTGTCGCGCTCAATACGTGTCTTGGTCATCGGTAAATCCTTGGACTAATTCAATGAGAGGAATCGAGGGTTGCAACTCGCAGGTGGCGAGCTGCCAGGTGTAGCTTTGCCAGCGTTTGAGCCGGCATTTGCACAGTGACAGGCGTTCCATCTCACGCAGCGGGCGCCAGGCCTGATCGAGACAGAGGCTGCGCCAGTGCCACGGCAACGCGGTGTCGGTGGCCGTGTCGAGCAGCAGACGGAAAGAGGTTTCAGCGACAGTCCAGGGCGAGGTCGCCGTGCAGCAGGCCAGATACCGGCCTTCGGCCAGGTAGTGTTCGATCAGACGCGGTTCGTCGGGATCCATGGCGCAACGGATCTGGCGACTCATCCAGCGCCAGCTTTCGAGGTACGGCTGCTCGTGCAAGGCAGAACTCATGATCCTGGGCTCATCCGATAATGAGATTTATTATTAGATGATAATGAGAACCAAAACAAGAGTGGCTTTTTTAGCTGCCCCGACCCGCTCAAACAAATTCAGGACACAAAAAATGCGCGCCACCCAATCGGGTGGCGCGCCTTTTTGTATTGGCCCGGGCTTAGCTGCCCGCGACAGTCATCTTCTCGATCAACACCGAACCTGTGCGAATGTTGCTGCGCAGCTCCAGATCGTTACCGACCGCGACGATCTGCTTGAACATGTCGCGCATGTTGCCGGCAATGGTCACTTCCTGCACCGCGAACTGAATTTCACCGTTCTCGACCCAGAAACCCGCCGCACCGCGCGAGTAATCGCCGGTCACCATGTTCAAGCCATGGCCCATCAACTCGGTGACCAGCAGCCCACGGCCCATGCGCCGCAGCAGTGCGGCCTGATCTTCATCACCATGGGTGACGAACAGGTTGTGCACCCCACCCGCGTTGGCGGTGCTCGGCATGCCGAGTTTGCGCCCGGAATAAGTGCCGAGGATGTACGACACCAACTCGCCCTTCTCGACGAACGGTTTGGCATAGGTCGCCAGACCGTCACCGTCATACGACGCACTGCCCATGGCGCGCATCAGGTGCGGACGCTCGTCGATGGTCAGCCACTCCGGAAACAGTTTCTGCCCCAGCGTGCCTTCAAGGAACGACGACTTGCGATACAGACTGCCGCCGGAAATCGCCGACAGGAAGCTGCCAAACAACCCACCCGCCAGCTCCGCCGAAAACAGTACCGGCACTTCGCAGGTCGGCACCGGACGCGCACCCAGACGGCTCGCAGCTCGTTGCGCGGCACGCTGGCCGATGCTCACCGGGTCGGCCAGCAAGCTGCCCTGACGGTTCACGTCATACCAGTAATCACGTTGCATCTGGCCGTCGGCCTCGGCAATCATCACGCAGCTCAAGCTGTGCCGGGTCGACGCATAACCGCCGATGAAACCGTGGCTGTTGCCGTACACGCGGCAGCCCTGATGAGTGCTCAACGTGGTGCCATCGGCGTTCTTGATGCGGGCATCGGCGTCGAACGCGGCGGCTTCACAGAGCAGCGCCTTCTCGATGGCCTGTTCCGGACTGATGTCCCATTGGTGGAACAGGTCGAAATCCTGAATATCCCTGGCCATTAGCGCGGCATCGGCCAGCCCCGAGGCTTCGTCTTCGGAGGTGTGCTTGGCAATCGCCAGCGCCGCAGCAACGGTCTCGCGAATCGCATCCGGCCCGGTGGCGGACGTGCTGGCCGAGCCCTTGCGCTGACCGACATACAAGGTGATGCCAAAGCCCTGATCGCGGTTGAACTCGACCGTTTCGACTTCACGCTGACGCACCGACGTCGACAAGCCCTGCTCCAGCGACACCGCCACTTCGCACGCGCTGGCACCCTGACGCTTGGCTTCGGCGATGATCTGCTCGACCTGTTCCTGCAGTGCCGGCAATGCCTGTGGGCCGACGCTTTCAACTGCACTCATGCTCATCTCCACTCAAATTCTGCTTTCGGCTGGGGCCTTCGAGCGACCGGGCCGGACAAGCGGCCCCCGACTGGTTATCATGGCGGCGTTTCTTTGCGGACTGCCACCATGGTTGATTCTTACGACGACTCCCTCGATACGGGAGAAAAAAGCAAATCCCAGGTCAAACGCGAGCTGCATGCTCTGGTTGACCTTGGCGAGCGCCTTACAACGCTCAAGCCCGACTTGCAGGCGAAACTGCCATTGACCGACGCTTTGCGCCGGGCCTTGGCCGATGCGCCCAAGCACACCGCGAACATCGCGCGTAAACGGCACTTGCAGTTCATCGGCAAACTGATGCGTGATCAGGACACTGACGCGATTCTCACCTTGCTCGATCAACTCGATGCCTCTACCCGTCAGTACAACGAGCGTTTCCACAACCTCGAACGCTGGCGTGACCGCCTGATCGCCGGTGACGATGCCGTGCTGGAGAAATTCGTCGTCGAGTACCCGGACGCCGACCGCCAGCAACTGCGTTCCCTGATCCGTCAGGCCCAGCACGAGGTTGCGCATAACAAGCCTCCTGCCTCGAGCCGTAAAATCTTCAAGTACATCCGTGAGCTGGACGAGACTCAACGCGGTCTGCGTTGATATTCGCCACCGGGTGGCCGCACTGCGCGCCACCCGAAGCTCCATCCCTTCTTACGCGCCCGTGCCACCCACGGTGATCGCATCGATTTTCAGCGTTGGCTGACCCACGCCCACCGGCACCGACTGCCCGTCCTTGCCACACGTCCCCACACCGCTGTCCAGCGCCAGATCGTTACCAACCATCGACACCCGGCTCATCGCTTCCGGGCCGTTGCCGATCAACGTCGCGCCTTTGACCGGCGCGGTGATCTTGCCGTCCTCGATCAGGTACGCCTCGCTGGTGGAGAACACGAACTTGCCGCTGGTGATGTCGACCTGACCGCCACCGAGGTTGGCGCAGTAGATGCCCTTTTTCACCGACGCGATGATTTCCGCCGGATCGCTCTGGCCGCCGAGCATGTAGGTGTTGGTCATCCGTGGCATCGGCAGGTGTGCGTAGGATTCACGACGACCGTTGCCGGTACGGGCCACGCCCATAAGACGCGCATTGAGCTTGTCCTGCATGTAGCCCTTGAGCACGCCGTTTTCGATCAGCGTGGTGCACTCGGTCGGTGTGCCTTCGTCGTCGACACTCAGGGAGCCGCGACGACCGGCCAACGTGCCGTCATCGACGATGGTGCAGAGTTTCGAGGCAACCATCTCACCCATGCGCCCGCTGTAGGCCGAACTGCCCTTGCGGTTGAAGTCACCTTCCAGACCGTGGCCGACCGCTTCGTGCAGCAGCACGCCGGACCAGCCCGAGCCCAGAACGACCGGCAAAGTGCCAGCCGGTGCCGGAATCGCTTCCAGGTTCACCAGTGCCTGACGAAGCGCCTCGCGGGCGTAACCCATGGCACGGTCTTCGGCGAGGAAATAACGGTAGTCGGTACGCCCGCCGCCACCATGGCCACCACGTTCACGACGACCGTTCTGCTCGACAATCACACTGACGTTGAAGCGCACCAGCGGACGCACATCGGCCGCCAGGCCGCCGTCGGTCGAGGCCACCAGAATCCGCTCCCAGACCCCGGCCATGCTCACACTGACCTGCTGGATACGCGGGTCGAGGGCGCGGGTGGCAACATCGATGCGCTTGAGCAGTTCGACTTTTTCAGCGCGACTCAGCACTTCCAGCGGGTTGTCCGGCGCATACAGCTGGGCGACGTCCTGGGTGCTGAACGCCTGCACCGTACCGTTCTGCCCGGCGCGGGAAATCGAGCGGGCAGCACGGGCCGCCGCGCCGAGGGCTTCAAGGGTGATCGCGTTGCTGTAGGCAAAACCGGTTTTTTCCCCGGACTGTGCACGCACGCCGACACCCTGGTCGAGGTTGAAACTGCCTTCCTTGACGATGCCGTCTTCCAGCGACCAGGACTCGGAAATCTGCCCCTGGAAATACAGGTCGGCCGCATCGATGCCTGGACCCGCCAGATCACCGAGCACGCCTTGCAGGCTCTCGATCGTCACGCCGCCGGGCGCCAACAGGTGATCACTGACTGAGGACAACAACTCGCTCATAGGTTTTACGCCTTAAATTCGTGTTCTGAAGCAGGTCGTTGTGCGCCCTGCGAAAAAAACCGCCGATGACCCGTCACCGGCATTCGCGCCCGGATGGACGCCTGTTCGTCACTGTCGCGTTCGGCCAGCAATACGGCCTCGCCTTGTTCCTGCTGCGCCAGCACGCGTCCCCACGGATCGACAATCGCCCCGTGGCCAAAGGTTTCTCGCGGCCCCGGATGCGTTCCGCCCTGGGCCGCCGCCAGCATGTAACACTGGGTTTCAATCGCCCGTGCACGGATCAACACGTCCCAGTGCGCCGCTCCCGTCACCGCGGTGAAGGCCGACGGTGCGGTAATCAGTTCAGCCCCGGCCGCACGCAATTCGCTGTACAGCTCGGGGAAGCGCAGGTCGTAACACACCGTCAGGCCGAGTCGGCCGACCGGCGTGTCCGCCACCACCACATGACTGCCATAAGCATAGTCATCGGATTCGCGGTAACGCCCACGATTGTCCGCCACGTCCACATCAAACAGATGCAACTTGTCATAGCGGGCAACGATTTCGCCCTGATCGTCCACCAGCAACGAGCAGGCATTTGACTTCGCTTCAGGTTGCCCCGCCGGTGGCAACGGCAAGGTGCCGGCCACTATCCATAACTTGAGGTCGCGGGCGGTCTGTTTCAACCACGGCAGGATCGGGCCTTCGTCAAGTGCTTCGGCGCGGCCGATATCGGCGATGTCGCGACGCCCCATGGCGGCGAAGTTTTCCGGCAGCACCGCCAGTTTCGCGCCAGCGCTGGCCGCTTGTTCGAGCAAACGCCGGGCATCGCGCAGATTGGCCAGCACGTCGCTCTGGCTGACCATTTGAATCACCGCAAAAGACATGGCGAACTCCGCAAGAGGTAGGCAGCCATGCTACTCCATCGGTTTGCGGCCTGGCTGATCAAAAAGGCTTGTCGAAGGTGATTTTCGGCTCTTTCCACGGGCCTTTGACCGTGTATTTGACGCTGGCAAACCGCGCCACGCGGTCACCGATCAGTTTGTCGATCAGGAACAGCGCGCCGCCGACCGCCGGTGCACCGACGATCAACGCGGCGATAGGCAGGTTGTTGGTCACCGGCAGGGTCACCAGCAATTTGGCGTCAACCTGATCGCCCACCAGATCCAGCGTGCCGTTCAGTTCAATGTTGCTCGACGGTCCGGTCAGTTTGATCGGTTCCTGCGTCACGTAGACGCCGTTGTTCGCCACCAGCAGTCCCTTGACCCGGTCATAGCTCAAGCCTTTGCCGAACAGGTCGGAGAAGTCCAGGCGCAGACGCCGGCCGATGGAGTTGAAGTTGAGCAGACCGAACACCCGAAGCGCCTGGGCGCCGCCCTCGACCTCGACGAACTGGCCCTTGTTCAGCGACGCATCGAGCGTGCCGGAGAAGCGCTTGGTCGCCAGCCATGCCGGCGAGCCGGGCCAGCGGCCATCGACATCCATATGGAATTCTTCACTGGTCACGCTCGGCGCAAAGCCCCAGCCCTTGAGCACATCGGCGAGATTCTTGCCGCCGATCCGACCCTTGTACCAACTGCTGGTGGCGCCAGGTGTCCCCTCCCAGCCACCGCTGCCCTGCAACAGAATGCCTTTGAGGCCCATGTCCAGATTGTTCAGGGCGATACCTTTGGCCGTCGGCCGGACTTTCAGCGACCAGCCACCGACCAGATCCTGGCCCTGGAACAGCTGATTGATGGTGATATCGAGCGCCGGGATCTTGGTCGGATCGACCGAGGCCAGCGGGTCAGGCGCGTTCTCGTCTGCCTGCACCGTCGGGTCCGGCGCCGGCAGACGCACATATTGCAGGTTCACCACAATCGGCGCGGCCTTGGCATCTGGAATGGCTGCGGTGCCTTTGGCCTGCTGACTGTCGAGGGCCAGGGTCCAGGCGCCGGGCTTGCGATCCAGTTGCACCGCCGCCTGATCCAGCGTAGTACCGAAGGCCGTCAGTTTGCCGACCTTGAAGTCCGCGCTGCTAAGCAATTGCTTGGCGCTGCCGCCCGGGTCCTGACCGGCGTACTTGTCCACCAGATCCTGCCAGGGTTTGACGTCCAGCTCCGACAATACGCCGCGTATGCGCAAGCCTTTGTTGCCCGGCAATGCCGCTTCGCCGGCACCGAGGAACAACTCGCCACGGCCATCGGCGAAATTGCTCGGCGGCGCGGCGAACGTGAAGTTGGCCAGTTGATCGTAATTGACCCAGTAACGCCGCTCCTGCCCTTGCAGGGTCATGCGGAACACCGTGTCACGTCCGACATCGGCGGCCATGCCGAACGGCGCGGGCAGATCCACCGCCACGCCCTTCATACTGGAGCTGACCATCAATTGACTGTCGGCACCGTCCAGATTCACTTGCAACTGGTAAGGAATCGTCCCGGACACCGGCAATGGCTGAGTCACGCCGAGCCAGTCAGTGAGTTTCTTGACCTCGACCTGCCCCGACGCCGCCACCCGGGTCTTGAGCTTGCCGGGGCCGCCGTCTGCGAAGATCTGCGCGGTGACCGGTTTGTCGAAGGCCCGGGCGCTGATGTTCTGCCCGCTCAGTCCTTTAGCACTGTCGAAGCGGAAATCACCCTTGAGCTGGCTCAATTCCAGCTTCGGCTCGGCCAGTTTCAATCGCGCATTGGCGGTTTTGAAGTCCACGAGGATCTTCGGCTGATCGCCCTTGGCCAACGGCACATCCAGTTTGAGTTTGCCTTGCAAATCGCCCTCGCCTTCCCAGCCGGCGAAGGTGTCGGCGGTGCCGATCGGCGCTTCCTGGAGAATCTTCAAGCCGTCGCCCAGGCCGCCGGCAAACCCGCCGTCGAGGAACATATGGCTGTGCTCGCCACTGGGCACATGGGGAATATTGACGAAAACGTCGCTGACCTGGGTGTCGAGCAACTGCCCCTTGCTGGCGACAATCCGCACACCGCTGTCCTCGATGAACACATCGCCGCTGACCTTGCTCACGTGCGGCCAGCCTGGCTGGAACGCCAGTTCGGCGTCGTGCACCTTGAAGAACAGGCTGATGCTGCGATCCGCATCCGCGGCGCCTTTGTTCAGGGAACCCTGATACTGGAAGAACCCTTGATCCACCGCCCCTTTGAGAATCGCCGTGCGCAGCCATTCGTCGAGGGCCGGGCTCAGGACTTCCGGCAGGTATTTGGCGGTGTAGCGACCGTCGCCATCCACCAGGCCGACCCGCAGGTCCATGTAGTCTTCCTGGTCGTGGTCGAAATGCAGGCGGATCAGGAAGTCGCCGGCAATCTTGCCTTCCTCGCCGAACACCTTCAGGTACGGCGCAATCAGGGTGAAGCCTTCCTTATCGAGTTTCCAGGTCAACCGGGCGTTGGCCTGAATGTATTGCCATGGTTTGGCGAAGATCGGGTCGAGGTGCAGGACGAAGTCCTTGCTGTCCATGCGCAGCTCACCGCCGCCGAGGTTGCCGGTCAGGCTGCCGCTGACATTCCGCGCTGCGGGTGCGCCGTGATAGGCGTCGAAACCGACCTGATCGAGGTTGGCGGCGAAACTGAATTTGCTGTCGTCGGTGGCGTTCGGGCGGAAATCCAGCAATACGTTGCGCAAGCCACCGGTCACTTTCAGATGCTCGACTACGGTGGCAAAGCCCTGTGGCAACGGGCCCAGCGCATTGAGTAACGGAGTGATCGGCGTCAGATCGAGGCGATCGGCCTGCAGGTGCCAGAGCTCGTCAACCTTGTCGGTGGCGGCGGTCTGCTTGACCTGGACACGGGACTCCCAACGGGTTTCGCCAAAATTCATCGCCAGCGAATCGAGAGTGACGGTTGCACCCTCGGCACTGCGCTGGAAGTAACCGTTGAGGGCCAGGTTGTTGATCTGGATCGGCTTGCGCTCGCCGTAGGCACCGTTGAGTTGCGGGGCGTTGAGGCGGATGGCGGCACTTTGCAACGCGCCCTCGCTCCAGTTGACCCACAGCTCACCGCCGGCCTTGATCTCGGAGAAATTCCATTGTTGGGTCAGGCGCTCGGGCAACCATTTTGCCCAATCGCTTTGCGGCAGGCTGACATAGCCCTCGACCGCGCTGTCCTGCAACTGGCTGGCACGAATCCGCGTACGCAGGCTCAGTGCGACAGGCTGCCCGTCAGGCAAGGTCAACCGCGCGTCGAGGCGCTGGCGATTGAGGCCGGTCTTGAGGTTGAGCCCGACATAGGTAAAGGTCAGCGGCGCCTGCTCCAGCGGCTGCAAGGTCACCTGACTGTCGAGCACCGACAATTGCTGGACCATTTGCATGCGGTTGAACAGTTGCTCGGGATCCATGGGCTGATCCTTCTGCACCGGCAAGCCTTCGAGCGCCCATTGGCCGTCATCACCCTCTTTGAGGCTGATCTTCAGACCATTGAGTTCAAGATGCGCGATACGTACTTCCCGGGCCAACAGACTGGCCCAAAGGTCCGGCACTGCGCGCACGTGATCCAGACGCAAAGCATTGGCGCCGTCGCCGACCGTCACGTCGTGAGCCAGCAGGATCGGTGCGAAACCGCTCCAGTTACCCTCCAGCTCACCGATCTGCAGCGGCATGCCCAGGGCCGCGCTGGCCTTGTCTTCGATGTCGGTACGGTATTCGGCCACCAGTGGCGCGAGTTCCCGGCCGAGGCTGACGTACAACGCTATCAACACCAGAACCAACGCGCACAGGCCCAGCCCCCAGCGAGTCAGTGCAGCCAAAATGCGTGTCAGACGTTCCATGTCAGTTGGCTCCCATGGCAAAAATACTGCAAAAAGCTGAGGCCAGCCGTTTCAGGAAAAAGGTGACGCAGGGGATCAGAGCAGCACCACGTCATATTGTTCCTGGGAATACATGGTTTCCACCTGGAAGCGTATGGTGCGCCCGATGAACCCTTCAAGCTCGGCAACGTTACCGGACTCTTCATCGAGCAGCCGATCGACGACTTTCTGGTTCGCCAGTACACGATAACCCTCGGCCTGATAGGCCCGGGCCTCGCGCAGGATCTCGCGGAAAATCTCGTAGCAAATGGTTTCCGGCGTCTTCAGCTTGCCGCGTCCCTGACAACTGCTGCAAGGCTCGCACAGCACCTGCTCCAGGCTTTCGCGAGTCCGTTTGCGAGTCATCTGCACCAGACCCAGCTCGGTGATGCCGATGATGTTGGTCTTGGCGTGATCGCGCTCCAGCTGTTTCTCCAGGGTACGCAGAACCTGACGCTGGTGCTCTTCATCTTCCATGTCGATGAAGTCGATGATGATGATCCCGCCCAGATTGCGCAGACGCATCTGCCGGGCAATCGCCGTGGCGGCTTCGAGGTTGGTCTTGAAGATGGTTTCTTCGAGGTTGCGATGCCCGACGAACGCCCCGGTGTTGACGTCGATGGTGGTCATGGCTTCCGCCGGATCCACCACCAGATAACCGCCGGACTTCAGCGGCACTTTGCGCTCGAGGGCTTTCTGGATTTCGTCTTCGACGCCGTACAGGTCGAAAATCGGCCGCTCGCCCGGATAATGTTCCAGACGGTCGGCGATCTCCGGCATCAGTTCGGCGACGAACTGCGTGGTTTTCTGAAAGGTTTCCCGGGAGTCGATGCGGATCTTCTCGATCTTCGGGCTGACCAGATCACGCAAGGTGCGCAGGGCCAGACCGAGGTCTTCGTAGATCACGCTGGGTGCGCCGATGGTCTTGATCTGTTCGTTGATCTGATCCCACAGGCGGCGCAGGTAGCGGATATCCATCAGGATTTCATCGGCCCCGGCCCCTTCGGCGGCGGTGCGCAGGATAAAGCCGCCGGCCTCCTTGATGCCTTCTTTGGCCACACAATCGCTGACCACCTGTTTCAGGCGCTCGCGCTCGGCTTCGTCCTCGATCTTCAGGGAAATGCCGACGTGGGCGGTGCGCGGCATGTACACCAGGTAACGCGAAGGGATCGACAGCTGAGTGGTCAGCCGCGCCCCTTTGGAGCCGATCGGATCCTTGGTGACTTGCACCACCAAACTCTGACCTTCATGCACCAGCGCGCTGATGCTTTCCACCGCCGGGCCTTCGCGCAGGGAAATTTCCGAAGCGTGGATGAACGCCGCACGGTCCAGGCCGATGTCGACGAAGGCCGCCTGCATGCCCGGCAGTACCCGCACGACCTTGCCTTTATAGATGTTGCCGACGATCCCGCGTTTTTGCGTGCGCTCGACGTGTACTTCTTGCAGCACACCGTTTTCGACCACCGCCACGCGCGATTCCATCGGCGTGATGTTGATCAGAATCTCTTCACTCATGGCAGGGTCTCGTTCAGGCATGTTCACGATAATGGCCGCATCTTGTTCCGTTCGACGCTTACTGCGCACTCAGGTTTTGCCAACAGGGTATGCCGAAATGACCGAGCAGTTCTGCGCTTTCGCACACCGGCAAACCGACTACGGCTGAATAGCTGCCGTTGAGACCGGCGACGAACACCGCGCCCAGCCCCTGAATGCCGTAACCGCCGGCCTTGTCCCGAGGCTCGCCGCTGGCCCAGTAGGCGGCAGCTTCTTCGCGGCTGATCGCCCGGAACCGTACCAGACTGCGCACCACTTGCGACTCGCAGAGCGCACCGTCAAGCACAGCGATGGCTGTCAGCACTTCGTGTTCCTTGCCGGACAACATCATCAGCATGGCGCATGCGTCGGCTTCGTCCACCGGTTTACCGAGAATTTTGCCGTCCAGCACCACAGCGGTATCGGCGCCCAACACGCAAAACGGTTTATCGCTGACGACAGAGCGCCGCCCGGCCTCGGCCTTGCCGCGCGCCAGGCGCTCGACATAGGCCGACGGGGATTCATTGGCGAAAGGGGTTTCATCGATATCCGCACTGATGGCGGTGAACGGAACGCCGATCTGCGTGAGCAATTCACGCCGACGCGGCGATCCGGAGGCGAGGTAAAGCGGCTTCATCAAGACATCTCCCTGTCGAGGTGCGGGCAAATGCCTGACCGAATCAGTTGATTTTGTAGCGCCGGCGCAATCCACGCAAAGCGAAGCTGACCCACGGCCAGAGCAAGGCGCTGACCAGTGCCGGCAGGACCAGCGCCAGGGTCGGCTGACGGTTGCCGGTCAGGGCGCTGAGCCACAATTGCACAAGCTGCGCGAGGCCGAAAATCACCAGGATCACCAGGCACTGCTGCCACATCGGGAACATCCGCAGGCGTTGCTGCAACGACAGCACCAGGAACGTGATCAACGTCAGGATCAACGCGTTCTGTCCCAGCAGCGTGCCATACAGCACGTCTTCAGCAAGCCCGAGGCAAAATGCAGTGACCATGCCGACCTTTTGCGGCAGGGCCAGTGCCCAGAATGCCAGGAGCAAGGCCAGCCAGAGCGGGCGCAGGATTTCCATGAATTGCGGCAACGGCGACACGCTGAGCAGCATGCCGATCAGAAATGTCAGCCAGACGATCCAGCCGTTTCGGGAGGCTTTGACACCGACCATTATTCTCGTCCCCCAGTGGTGGCCGGCGCAGTGACAGGCGGTTTGGCGGCCGGCCGCGCGTTGGCAGGCTGAGCGGCCGGAGGCTTGCTGGCGGCCGGCGTCGCTGCGGGTGGTTTGGCTGGCGGCTTGCTCGCGGCGGGTTTGGCCGGCGTAGCAGCAGCGGGTGCAGCGGCAGGCGTGCCCGACGCAGCAGGCGCCTGAGCCGGTGTATTCACCGTTTTCGGCACCGTGGCTGGAATGATCGGGCCACCGCCAAACGCATCAAGATTTTCCTGAGCCTGCGCCGCATCGTTCGCACGTTCTTCAGCCGTACGGTTGTCGCTGAACACCAGCAACAGGTAGCGGCTGCGGTTCAGAGCGGCAGTCGGCACGGCGCGGACAATGGCGAATGGCTGGCCGGAATCGTGGATCACTTCCTTGACCGTCGCCACCGGATAACCGGCCGGGAAGCGCTGACCCAGGCCGGAGCTGACCAGCAGATCACCTTCCTTGACATCGGCGGTGTCGGCCACATGGCGCAGCTCCAGACGCTCAGGGTTACCGGTGCCGCTGGCAATCGCCCGCAGACCGTTACGGTTCACCTGCACAGGAATGCTGTGGGTCGAGTCGGTCAGCAGCAGGACACGGGAGGTGTACGGCATCAGCTCGACCACCTGCCCCATCAGGCCACGCGCATCGAGCACCGGCTGACCAAGCACCACGCCGTCGCGTTCACCTTTATTGATGATGATGCGATGGGTGAAGGGATTGGGGTCCATGCCGATCAGTTCGGCAACTTCGACCTTTTCGTTGACCAGCGCGGAGGAATTGAGCAACTCGCGCAGACGGACGTTCTGCTCGGTGAGGGCGGCAAGCTTCTGCATGCGACCCTGCAACAGCAGGTTCTCGGTCTTGAGTTTTTCGTTTTCGGCGACCAGCTCGGTGCGGCTGCCGAACTGACTGGCGACACCTTCCCACAGCCTGCCGGGCAGGTCGGTGATCCAGTAAGCGTCCATCAGCACCAGCGACATCTGGCTGCGGGCAGGCTTGAGCAGGCTGAAACGGGCATCGACCACCATCAGCGCGACCGACAGCACGGCCAGCACCAACAAGCGCACGCCCAGTGAGGGGCCCTTGGCGAAAAGCGGTTTAATAGGCCGCTCCTCCCAGGCAAATGTTCTGTTTATTCATACGGCATCAAACCGGCCTGGATGAAGACTGACAGAAGATAAACGCCAACAGGCAGCACTGCAAAGTGCTGCCTGCGCGCTCACCCACGTATTGCGCCCGGCGACTTATTCGCTGGAGAGCAGGTCCATGGTGTGCTTGTCCATCATTTCCAGTGCACGGCCACCGCCGCGAGCCACGCAGGTCAGCGGATCTTCGGCAACGATCACCGGCAGACCGGTTTCCTGGGCCAGCAACTTGTCGAGGTCACGCAGCAGCGCGCCACCACCGGTCAGCACCAGGCCACGCTCGGCGATGTCGGAAGCCAGTTCCGGCGGCGATTGCTCCAGGGCGCTTTTCACGGCCTGAACGATGGTGGCCAGGGACTCTTGCAGAGCTTCCAGCACTTCGTTGGAGTTCAG
This sequence comes from Pseudomonas sp. UV AK001, assembly GCF_046097675.1. Classification (NCBI taxonomy): domain Bacteria; kingdom Pseudomonadati; phylum Pseudomonadota; class Gammaproteobacteria; order Pseudomonadales; family Pseudomonadaceae; genus Pseudomonas; species Pseudomonas sp. UV AK001. The sequence continues at coordinate 175,455 of NZ_JBJUVZ010000006.1, read as the reverse complement.
GGTGAATGCGCGTGGAACGCCTTCGGCCAGGTTGCGACCGCGAACGTCGACTTCGCGAACTTCGCCGCCCGGGTAGGCCGTGCCGATTTCCTGCTTGATGCGCTCTGCAGTCGACTCGCCGATCAGGCTGCCGTAGTTGCGGCGCACGTAGGTGATGATCGCTTCGTCGAAGCGGTCGCCGCCAACGCGTACGGATTCGGCATAGACCACACCGTTCAGGGAGATCAGCGCGATTTCGGTGGTACCACCACCGATATCCACGACCATCGAGCCGCGAGCTTCTTCTACCGGCAGGCCGGCACCGATCGCGGCAGCCATCGGCTCTTCGATCAGGAACACTTCACGGGCACCGGCGCCAAGGGCCGATTCACGGATGGCGCGACGCTCAACCTGGGTGGACTTGCATGGAACGCAGATCAGCACACGTGGGCTGGGCTGCAGGAAGCTGTTCTCGTGAACCTTGTTGATAAAGTATTGCAGCATCTTTTCGCAGACGCTGAAGTCGGCGATCACGCCGTCCTTCATCGGACGAATGGCAGCAATGTTGCCCGGCGTACGGCCAAGCATGCGCTTCGCTTCGGTGCCGACAGCAACGACACTTTTCTGGTTACCGTGTGTCCGAATGGCCACAACCGATGGCTCATTCAGGACGATACCGCGCTCGCGCACGTAAATAAGGGTGTTGGCAGTGCCCAGGTCAATGGAAAGATCGCTGGAAAACATGCCACGCAGTTTCTTGAACATGGGAAAGGGACCCTAGGCAACGCGTGGGTAAAAAAGTGCGGCAAACTCTAACAACGACAGGGATTTTGGGCAAGGCGCCAATATGTTAAATTGGCCGCTTTTCTGTGCACCAAGCCCCACAATCGCGGCCTTATGACCGTAGAAGTGCGGTAGTGTTCCGACAATCTAACACACGGACGCCGTCCGTCCTGTTTTCCACTGGAGAAACCCGATGGCGCTAGAACGCTCCGACGTGGAAAAAATCGCTCATCTGGCCAGCCTTGGCCTGAATGACGCCGATCTTCCACACATCACTTCGGCCCTCAACAGCATTCTCGGGCTGGTCGACGAAATGCAGGCGGTCAATACCGACGGTATCGAGCCGCTGGCCCACCCGCTGGAAGCCAGTCAGCGCCTGCGCGCCGACGTCGTGACCGAAAGCAATAACCGCGAGGCTTATCAGTCCATCGCACCAGCGGTCGAAAACGGCCTGTATCTGGTTCCGAAAGTCATCGACTAAAGGGAAAGAGCCTGCAATGCATCAAATGACTCTGGCCGAGATCGCCCGCGGTCTCGCCGATAAAAAGTTTTCTTCCGAAGAGCTGACCAAGGTCCTGCTGGCGCGCATTTCCCAGCTCGATCCGCAGCTCAACAGTTTCATCAGCCTCACCGAAGAGCTGGCCCTCGAGCAGGCGAAAGCCGCCGACGCGCGCCGGGCCAACGGTGAGAGCGGCGCCCTGCTCGGCGCGCCGATCGCCCACAAAGACCTGTTCTGCACCCAGGGCATTCGCACCAGCTGCGGCTCGAAGATGCTCGACAACTTCAAGGCCCCGTACGACGCCACCGTGGTGTCGAAGCTGGCTGCCGCCGGCACCGTGACCCTGGGCAAGACCAACATGGACGAATTCGCCATGGGTTCGGCCAACGAGTCGAGCTGGTACGGCGCGGTGAAAAACCCGTGGAACCTGGAACACGTACCGGGCGGTTCGTCCGGTGGTTCGGCGGCGGCCGTTGCCGCTCGTCTGTTGCCAGCCGCCACGGCCACCGACACCGGCGGTTCGATCCGCCAGCCGGCCGCGTTCACCAACCTTACCGGCCTGAAACCGACTTACGGTCGTGTTTCGCGCTGGGGCATGATCGCTTACGCCTCCAGCCTCGATCAGGGCGGCCCATTGGCTCGCACGGCCGAAGACTGCGCGATTTTGTTGCAAGGTATGGCCGGCTTCGATCCGAACGACTCCACCAGCATCGATGAGCCGGTGCCGGACTACGCCGCCGGTCTGAATGGCTCGCTGCAAGGCCTGCGTATCGGCGTGCCGAAGGAATACTTCGGCGCCGGTCTCGATCCGCGCATCGCCGACCTGATCCAGAACAGCATCAAGGAGCTGCAGAAGCTCGGTGCCGTGATCAAGGAAATCAGCCTGCCGAACATGCAGCACGCGATTCCTGCGTACTACGTGATCGCCCCGGCAGAAGCGTCCTCCAACCTGTCGCGTTTCGACGGCGTACGCTTCGGCCATCGCTGCGAAGACCCGAAAAACCTGGAAGACCTGTACAAGCGCTCCCGTGGCGAAGGCTTCGGTGCCGAGGTGCAGCGTCGGATCATGGTCGGCGCCTACGCGCTGTCCGCCGGGTACTACGACGCCTACTACCTGAAAGCGCAGAAGATCCGTCGCCTGGTGAAGAACGACTTCATGGCTGCCTTTAATGAAGTCGACATCATCCTCGGCCCGACCACGCCAAACCCGGCCTGGAAACTCGGCGCCAAGAACAGCGACCCGGTTGCTGCCTACCTGGAAGACGTCTACACCATCACCGCCAACCTCGCGGGCCTGCCGGGCCTGTCGATGCCGGCCGGTTTCGTCGACGGCCTGCCGGTCGGCGTACAGCTGCTCGCGCCGTATTTCCAGGAAGGTCGCCTGTTGAACGTTGCCCACCAGTATCAGTTGAACACTGACTGGCACACCCGCACCCCAACCGGCTTCTGAGGAGACACACATGCAATGGGAAGTCGTGATCGGGCTGGAGATTCACACCCAGCTCACCACCCGGTCGAAAATCTTTTCCGGTAGTTCCACCCAGTTCGGTTCCGAGCCGAACACCCAGGCCAGCCTGATCGACCTGGGCATGCCCGGCGTGCTGCCGGTGCTCAACCAGGAAGCGGTGCGCATGGCGGTGATGTTCGGTCTGGCGATTGACGCCGAGATCGGTCAGCACAACGTGTTCGCCCGTAAAAACTATTTTTACCCGGACCTGCCGAAGGGCTACCAGATCAGCCAGATGGAATTGCCGATCGTCGGCAAGGGCCACCTGGACATCGCTCTGGAAGACGGCACGGTCAAACGCGTCGGCATCACCCGCGCGCACCTGGAAGAAGACGCCGGCAAGAGCCTGCACGAAGAATTCAGCGGCGCCACCGGCATCGACCTGAACCGTGCCGGTACGCCGCTGCTGGAAATCGTTTCCGAGCCTGACATGCGCAGCGCCAAGGAAGCCGTGGCCTACGTCAAGGCGATCCACGCGCTGGTACGCTACCTGGGCATCTGCGACGGCAACATGGCCGAAGGTTCGCTGCGTTGCGACTGCAACGTGTCGGTGCGTCCGAAAGGCCAGGTCGAGTTCGGCACTCGCTGCGAGATCAAGAACGTCAACTCGTTCCGTTTCATCGAGAAGGCGATCAACTCCGAGATCCAGCGTCAGATTGACCTGATCGAAGACGGCGGCAAAGTGATCCAGCAGACCCGTCTGTACGATCCGAACAAGGACGAGACCCGTCCGATGCGCAGCAAGGAAGAAGCCAACGACTACCGTTACTTCCCCGATCCGGACCTGCTGCCGGTGGTCATCGAGGACTCGTTCCTCAACGACGTGCGCGCCACCCTGCCGGAACTGCCACCGCAAAAGCGCGAGCGCTTCCAGAGTGCCTTCGGCCTGTCGGCCTACGACGCCAACGTGCTGGCCACCAGCCGTGAGCAGGCGGACTACTTCGAGAAAGTCGCGAGCATTGGCGGCGACGCCAAACTGGCGGCGAACTGGGTGATGGTCGAGTTGGGCAGCCTGCTCAACAAGCAGAACCTGGACATCGAGGATTCGCCGGTTTCGGCCGAGCAACTGGGTGGCATGCTGTTGCGCATCAAGGACAACACCATCTCCGGCAAGATCGCCAAGGTTGTGTTCGAAGCGATGGCCAATGGCGAAGGCAGCGCAGACGAGATCATCGAGAAACGCGGCCTGAAGCAAGTGACCGACACCGGCGCGATCTCGGCGGTGCTGGACGAAATGCTCGCGGCCAACGCCGAGCAGGTCGAGCAATACCGTGCGGCAGACGAAGCCAAGCGCGGCAAGATGTTCGGTTTCTTCGTCGGTCAGGCCATGAAAGCCTCCAAGGGCAAGGCCAACCCGCAGCAAGTGAACGAACTGCTGAAAAGCAAGCTCGAAGGCTGACGATGGCCCCGCGCCCGAGGATCGTTCCCGCGCTCTGCGTGGGAATGCCGCCTCGGACGCTCCGCGTCCATCGCGGTGTGACGCAGAGCGTCACGGGGTGCATTCCCACGCCGGAGCGTCGGAACGATCACTTGGGAGCTTTTGAATGAAACGTCTGCTCGGCGCCTGCGCCCTGCTCACTTTGCTGGCCGGTTGCGCCAGCACCGATGTCATCGACCCGCACGGTTACGACCAGACCGGCGTCGCCTCCTATTACGGAGCCAAACACCACGGTAAACGCACCGCCAGCGGCGAAGCGTTCAACCAGAATTCCCTGACCGCCGCCCATCGCCAGTTGCCGTTCGGCACGCGGGTGAAGGTCACCAACCTGAAAAACGACAAATCCTGCGTGGTGCGTATCAACGACCGCGGGCCACACACCCGTGGGCGCATCATCGATGTTTCACGGGAAGCCGCCGAACGCCTCGGCATGATTGGCAGCGGCACGGCACGGGTTCGCGTGCAGGCCCTCGACGACTGATGGAGCGCCCGCCATTTTCGGACTGACCGATTTACCGCTGATCAACGTGATCGAACTGCTCTGCGGATTGTTCCTGCTGATCGCCGGTGCCGAACTGATGGTGCGCGCCGCCGTGCGCCTGGCCGCGCGCCTGCATGTGCGGCCGCTGATCATCGGTCTGACCATCGTCGCCCTCGGCAGCAGCGCCCCGCAAATGGCGGTCAGTCTGCAAGCAACCCTGACGCACAACCCCGACATCGCGGTCGGCAGCGTGATCGGCAGTAGCATTTTCAACATCCTCGTGACCCTCGGCCTGTCGGCGCTGATCATTCCACTGCGCGTCTCACGGCAACTGGTGCGCCTCGACATCCCGCTGATGATCGGCGCCAGCCTGCTGGTGTTCGTGCTGGCCTGGAACGAAGAGATCGGACGTTTCGACGGCCTCCTGCTGCTGGCGGCCCTGGGGCTTTATCTCGGCTTGCTGTTGCGCCAGTCGCGTCACTCGGGCCGGCCACATTCCGATCATCCTCAGACTCAGCCGGCCCCCTGGTTCACCAGTCTGCTGATGATCATCGCCGGTCTCGCCATGCTGGTGTTCGCAGGGCATTTGCTGCTGGGTGCCGCTGTCGCAGTGGCCACCGATCTCGGGTTCTCCGAACGGGTGATCGGCCTGACCGTGGTCGCGGTCGGCACTTCGCTGCCGGAACTCGCCACTTCGTTGATCGCTGCATTGCGCGGTCAGCGGGACATTGCCGTGGGCAACGTGATCGGCGCCAACCTGTTCAACCTGCTCGGGGTCCTCGGCATCACGGCGTTGATCGCCCCGACGCCACTGTCGGTGTCGCCGAACGCGCTGGATTTCGACCTGCCGGTGATGCTCGGCGTCGCCACGCTGTGCCTGCCGGTGTTCTATTCCGGCTACCGCGTGACCCGGGCTGAAGGCTTGTTGCTGCTCGGCCTGTACCTGGCGTATGCGCTGCATGTGGTGTCCTTCACCACCGGCATGCCACTGGCCGGCAAGCTTGAACGGTTGATGCTGTTTTATGTCCTGCCGGCGCTGCTGACGTTTCTGTTTTTCACGTCCGTGCGCGCCTGGCGCCGCCAACACCACAAGAGGGATGTGCCATGACCGAATCGAAGAAATCCGGGGTCGAAATCCGCCGCCAGGTAATGGGTGACGCGTTCGTTGATCGCGCTTTGGGCAACGCCACCGAATTCACTCAACCCTTGCAGGACTTCGTCAACGAACACGCCTGGGGCGGCGTATGGAATCGCGAAGGTCTGCCGCTGAAAACCCGCAGCCTGATCACCCTCGCCGCGCTGACCGCGCTGAAGTGCCCGCAGGAATTGAAGGGTCATGTGCGCGGCGCGTTGAACAATGGCTGCACGGTCGACGAGATCCGCGAGGCGCTGCTGCATTGCGCGGTGTATGCCGGCGTACCGGCGGCGATTGATGCGTTTCGGGCGGCGCAGGAAGTGATCGACAGTTACCAGAAACCTGAGTAACAGCCAGCCTCAGATCCACCCGCCCCACTGCAACAGAAAGATCCCGACGTTGGTGGTCACCGCCGCCATCAACGTGGTCAACACAATGATCGCCGCCGCCAGCTCATGATTGCCCTGGGCCGCACGGGCCATGACAAAACTGGCGGCGGCGGTCGGACTGCCGAAGTACAGAAACAGAATCCCCAGCTCCGCCCCGCGAAAGCCCCACAACCATGCACCCAGCGTGGCGAACACCGGCAGGCCGATCATCTTCACCAGACTGGAACTGAGTGCCATGCTCCCGCTCTTGCGCAGCGCCGCCAGCGACAGCGTGCCGCCGATGCAGATCAGCGCCAGTGGCAGTGTGGTTTGCGCCAGGTACTGGCCCGACGTCTCCAGCCAGCCCGGCAGACCGATCTTGAACCAGGCAAACGGCGCCGCCGCAATCACGCTGATGATCAGCGGATTGCTGAACACGCTTTTGCAGATGCTCCACGGATCGGACTTGATCACCGGGCTGTAGACCGCCAGCACAATGGTCGACAGGGTGTTGTAGAACAGGATCACCAGCGCCGCGAGAATCGCCCCGAGGGAAATCCCGTAGTCACCGTACATGCTCGCCGCCAGCGCCAGACCGATCACCCCGTTGTTGCCGCGAAACGCGCCTTGCGTGTAGATGCCGCGATCTTCACGGGGGCAGCGGAGAATCGCCCAGCCCCAGGCCAGGGCGAAACTGGCCAGCGTGGCGACGGCGAAGTAGATCAGCAGCGCCGGTTGCAGCGCGGCGTGCAGGTCGGCATGGAGGATGCCGAGAAACAGCAGCGCCGGCATGCTGACGTTGAACACCAGCGACGACGCCGTGTGGATGAAGTTGTCGTTGATCCATTCGATGCGCTTGAGCAGCACACCCAGAAACAGCATGGCAAACACCGGCGCGGTGATGTTCAGGGTTTCGAGGAAGATTGCCAGCATGCCGGGGAGCCTTGGAGGTGAGCGTCGTTAGGGGGCTAATGATAAGCCACTTCGGGCCGTTTGCCCCTTCAAAAGCCAAAAGCCCCTCACCCTATCCCTCTCCCGGAGGGAGAGGGGACTGATCCGGGGATGCTCCGGAAAATTATCGACCTGAAACTACTTCGCCGAATCCATAATCAACGCGGTATTTCAGGTCGATGGACAGCGCAAGACAACTCGGTCGGCCCCCTCTCCCCCCGGGAGAGGGTTGGGGTGAGGGCATGGCCAGTGCCGACACCACACCCCTCAAGCCGAACACTCAACGATCAAGTAATCGGCGCCGGATTGAACAACGTAATGTCGTTATGCAGCTTGTGCTTTTCCGCCCACGTCTGCTGCTTGCCGCTCGCCACATCCAGATAGTAGTGGAACAACTCCCAGCCCAACTCCTCGATGGACGCGCGACCGGTAGCGATGCGCCCGGCATCGATGTCGATCAGATCCGGCCAGCGCTGCGCCAATTCGGTACGGGTTGACACCTTGACCACCGGCGCCATGGCCAGACCATAAGGCGTGCCACGCCCGGTGGTGAACACATGCAGGTTCATCCCCGCCGCCAGTTGCAAGGTGCCGCAGACAAAATCACTGGCCGGCGTCGCACAGAAAATCAGACCTTTCTGCTTGAAGCGCTCCCCCGGCCCAAGCACTCCGCTGATCGCGCTGCTGCCGGATTTGACGATCGAGCCCAGCGACTTCTCGACAATGTTCGACAACCCGCCCTTCTTGTTGCCCGGCGTGGTGTTGGCGCTGCGATCCGCCTCACCCTTGGCCAGGTAACGGTCGTACCAGTCCATCTCGCGCACCAGTTCCTCGGCAACGGTTTTGCTCTGGGCCCGGGAGGTCAGCAGGTAAATCGCATCGCGCACTTCGGTGACTTCGGAAAACATCACCGTCGCCCCTGCTCGCAGCAGCAAGTCCGAGGCATAACCCAGCGCCGGGTTGGCGGTGATCCCGGAAAACGCATCGCTGCCACCGCACTGCATGCCGAGGATCAGCTCGGACGCCGGCACGGTTTCCCGGCGGCGCTGGTCGAGTTTCTTCAGGCGGGTTTCAGCCAGTTCCATGATCTGCTCGATCATCTCGGTGAAACCGTGACTGGAATCCTGCAAGCGATACAGCCACGGCTCGCTCAGATCCACCGACGCATCGTCCTCGTGCATCACCTGCCCGGCCTGCAATTTCTCGCAGCCCAGACTGATCACCAGCGCCTCGCCACCGAGGTTCGGGTTGCGCGCCAGATTGCGCACGGTGCGGATCGGGATGTAGGCGTCGGTGGCGGTGATCGCCACGCCGCAACCGTAACTGTGGGTCAGCGCCACCACGTCATCGACGTGCGGGTACTTCGGCAACAGTTCGTCCTTGATGCGTTTGACCGCGTGATCCAGCACCCCGGTGACGCACTGCACGGTGGTGGTGATCCCGAGGATATTGCGCGTGCCGACGGTGCCGTCGGCATTGCGATAACCCTCGAACGTGAAGCCTTCCAGCGGCGCCTGGGCGGCCGGCACATCGGTGGATAGCGGCAGGCTGTCCAGCGGCGGCGCGGTCGGCATGCGCAGTTGATCTTCCTTGACCCAACTGCCACGGGGAATCGGCTGCAACGCGTAGCCAATGATCTGGCCGTAGCGAATCACCGTGCCGCCCTCGGGAATGTCCACCAGGCTGACCTTGTGGCTCTGCGGCACAAAATCCACCGTTACCAGGCCATCGGCGAACGCGGTGCCGGCCTGAACGCCCTGGTCATTGACCACGACCACTACGTTGTCCCGCTCGTGCAGGCGGATGTAGCGCGGCGAGTCGGAATGTTCAATCAACTGCATGGCGCCGCTCCTCAGGAATGCGCTTGAGACAATTTACCGGTGGCTTCGGAACCGCCATTGGTTGGCGGCTCTTTCAGTACCACACGTTTGATCGGGCCGACGATCACCAGGTAGCTGAACACCGCCACCAGCGCGTTGGCACCGACGAACACCAGCGCCCATTTGAACGAGCCGGTGGAGCTGATGATGTAGCCGATGACGATCGGCGTAGTGATCGAGGCAATGTTGCCGAAGGTGTTGAACAGGCCACCACTGAGACCGGCGATCTGCTTCGGCGAGGTGTCGGAGACCACCGCCCAGCCCAGTGCGCCCACGCCCTTGCCGAAGAAGGCCAGGGCCATGAAGCCGACCACCATCCATTCCACTTCAACATAGTTGCACGCGACGATGCTGCTGGAGACCAGCAGACCGGCGATGATCGGTGCCTTGCGGGCGAAGGTCAGCGAGTGGCCCTTGCGCAGCAGGTAATCGGAAATCACCCCGCCGAGGACACCGCCGATAAAACCGCAGATCGCCGGCAACGACGCGATGAAACCCGCCTTGAGAATGGTCATGCCGCGCTCCTGCACCAGGTACACCGGGAACCAGGTCAGGAAGAAATAGGTGATGCCGTTGATGCAGTACTGGCCCAGATAAACGCCGAGCATCATGCGATTGGTCAGCAACTGGCGGATGTAATCCCATTTCGGACCGTCAGCCTTTTTGCCTTGTTTCTGGTCCATGTCGACCATGCCGCCGTTGTCGGCGATGAACTTCACTTCCGCTTCGTTGGCCATCGGGTGCTGGCGCGGGCTGTGGATAACCTTCAGCCAGATCAGCGAGAACAGGATGCCGAACACGCCCATGACAATGAACACGTGTTCCCAGCCGAAGGCATAGACGATCCAGCCCATCAGCGGCGCGAACAGCACGGTGGCGAAGTACTGCGCCGAGTTGAAGATCGCCGAAGCCGTACCGCGTTCGGCGGTCGGGAACCAGGCCGCGACGATGCGCGCGTTGCCGGGGAACGATGGCGCCTCGGCCAGGCCCACGAGGAAGCGCAGCATGAACAGCGCGACGATGGCCGTGGACATGCCGAACTCACCGACGAAGCCTTGCAGCACGGTGAACAGCGACCAGGTGAAGATGCTCAGGGCATAGACTTTTTTCGAGCCGAAACGATCGAGCAGCCAGCCGCCGGGAATTTGCCCGGCCACGTAGGCCCAACCGAATGCAGAGAAGATGTAGCCGAGGGTGACCGCGTCGATGCCGAGGTCTTTTTGCAAACTGGAACCGGCGATCGCGATGGTGGCGCGGTCGGCGTAGTTGATCGTGGTCACCAGGAACAGCATGAGCAGAATCAAATAGCGGACGTGAGTCGGCTTGGACGATTGCATGTAGATGTACTCCCACTGATTATTTTTATGCGGGTAAAACATTCTTTGGTCTTGTGCCGCGCAGGGCCTTGGCAATAACCCTGCGCGGGTGCAGCGACTTACGAACCGATGTAGGCGGTTTTCACCACGGTGTAGAACTCTTGCGCATAGCGGCCTTGCTCACGTGAGCCATAGGATGAACCCTTACGGCCCCCGAACGGAACGTGGTAATCAACGCCGGCGGTCGGCAGGTTGACCATCACCATCCCGGCCTGGGAATGACGCTTGAAGTGGTTGGCGTACTTCAGCGACGTGGTGGCGATGCCCGCCGACAGACCGAATTCGGTGTCGTTGGCCATGGCCAGTGCAGCCTCGTAATCCGCCACGCGGACGATGTTGGCCACCGGGCCGAAGATCTCTTCGCGGCTGATGCGCATCGACGCTTCACTGTCGGCAAACAGGGTCGGCGCGAGGAAGTAGCCTTCAGTGTCGCAGGTCACCAGACCACCTCCGCTGACTACGCGAGCGCCTTCGGACTGGCCGATGTCGATGTATTTCAGGTCCTGTTCGAGCTGCGCCTGCGAGACCACCGGACCGATATCGGTGCCGGCCTTCAGCGCGTGCCCGACCTTGATCGACTTCATGCGCTCGGCCATGGCTTCGACGAACTTGTCGTGAATCCCGGCAGTGACGATCAAGCGGCTCGACGCGGTGCAACGCTGGCCGGTGGAGTAGAACGCGCTCTGCACCGACAGCTCCACCGCCTGCTTGAGATCGGCGTCGTCGAGAATGATCTGCGGGTTCTTGCCGCCCATTTCCAACTGAACCTTGGCCTGTCGCGACACGCAGTTGACCGCGATCTGACGGCCCACACCGACAGAGCCGGTGAAGCTGATGCCGTCGACCTTCGGGCTGTTGACCAGCGCTTCACCGACCACACGACCGCTGCCCATCACCAGGTTGAACACGCCGGCCGGGAAGCCTGCGCGGGAGATGATTTCGGCCAGCGCCCAGGCGCAACCCGGAACCAGGTCCGCCGGTTTCAACACCACACAGTTGCCGTAGGCCAGGGCCGGGGCGATTTTCCACGACGGAATCGCAATCGGGAAATTCCACGGGGTGATCAGGCCGACCACGCCGAGGGCTTCGCGGGTGACTTCAACGTTGACACCCGGGCGCACCGACGGCACGTAGTCGCCGGACAGACGCAGGCATTCACCAGCGAAGAACTTGAAGATGTTGCCGGCGCGGGTCACTTCGCCGATGGCTTCGGGCAGGGTCTTGCCCTCTTCCCGGGCCAGCAGGGTGCCGAGTTCTTCGCGGCGGGCGAGGATTTCGGTGCCGACTTTGTCCAGCGAGTCGTGGCGGGCTTGAATGCCCGAGGTCGACCATGCCGGAAACGCGGCGCGGGCGGCGTCGATGGCGGCGTTGACCTGAGCCAGATCAGCCTTGGCGTAGTCGCCGATGGTGTCGCTCAGCTCGGACGGGTTGATGTTGACCGAGTAATCGTTGCCGGCGACCCATTCACCGTTGATGTAGTTGTCATAGCGCTTGGTCACGAATCATTCTCCTGACGCAAAAGGCCGCTGATTGCTCAGCGGCCTTGTTTATAGGGTTGGGTTACTGCGCACCTTGCTTGTCGATCAGCGCGGCGAGCATTTCGTACTCTTCGCGGGTCAGGTCGGTCAGCGGCGCCCGCACCGGGCCTGCGTCATAGCCGGCGATCTTGGCGCCTGCCTTGACGATGCTCACGGCGTAACCGGCCTTGCGGTTGCGGATGTCCAGGTATGGCAGGAAGAAGTCGTCGATGATCTTGCCGACGGTGGCGTGATCTTCGCGGGCGATGGCGTGGTAGAAGTCCATCGCGGTTTTCGGGATGAAGTTGAACACCGCCGACGAGTAGACCGGCACGCCCAGGGCCTTGTAGGCAGCGGCGTAGACTTCTGCGGTTGGCAGACCACCGAGGTAGCTGAAACGATCGCCGAGGCGACGACGGATCGACACCATCAGCTCGATATCACCCAGACCATCCTTGTAACCGATCAGGTTCGGGCAGCGCTCGGCCAGACGTTCCAGCAGCGGTGCGGTCAGGCGGCAGACGTTACGGTTGTAGACCACCACACCGATGTTCACCGATTTGCACACCGCTTCAACGTGGGCGGCGACGCCGTCCTGGCTGGCTTCGGTCAGGTAGTGCGGCAGCAGCAACAGGCCTTTGGCGCCCAGACGCTCGGCTTCCTGAGCGTATTCGATGGCCTGGCGGGTCGAACCGCCGACACCGGCGAGGATCGGCACGCTGCTGGCGCAGGTGTCGACGGCAGTCTTGATGATTTCCGAATATTCGCTGGCCGCCAGGGAGAAGAATTCACCGGTGCCACCGGCGGCGAACAGGGCCGAAGCACCGTACGGGGCCAGCCATTCCAGCCGTTTGATGTAGCCAGCGCGGTTGAAATCGCCCTGGGCATTGAAATCGGTGACCGGGAACGACAGCAGGCCGGCGGAGAGGATGGACTTCAGTTCTTGTGGATTCATTATTCGAACACCCTGGTAGCAACGTTTTTTGTGAGTGGACCGTTCAGCCTTCGCCGAAGTTGTAGGTCATCGTACAACTTAAAAGATAACCGTCAACTGCATTTCATCGCTGGGGGGCATTTTTTGTCGGACAAGATTTCTTTTTGACGTAGGCGTTTTCTCGACTAGGCTCGAATTAACTGTATATACATACAGTTAAATAAGAATTCACCGACGACATATCAAGGAGAAAGAAATGTCCGGTCTACAAACAAAATGCCTTGAAAAACCCACACCGGTCATCGCCCGTTTCGATGATCTTTTTACCCCCGGCGGCATCGACTTCAGTGCTGAAAACCCGCACCTGCTGCTGCACATTGCCGACTCGCACAGCGATGTCGACCCCGTCCTCGCCTCGTCTGGCAAAGCCATGAAAGGCAAACCGCCGCTGCGCTTCGAAGGCGCAGAACACACGGCGATCGGCGATAACACCCGGCTGCGTTTCGTTGAAAACGCCGAGCCGGTGCTCGCGCAAAACGTGCCCCTGCACCTGCCGAATGGACTGGCGCTGACCTATGGCCAGGTGCTCGCGCTGGGTGGCGATTTCTACGGAGTCGTCGACCGGCCGATCAACGAAGGTGCGACTCCGACGGATCGTCTTCAGCGCTTTTCGGCGGCGTTCGACAGCCTCGCTGCCCTGCCGGCATCAAAAGCCGAAGCGCCGCAAATTCTCGCGATCATGCAAAAAGAGATCGATGCCGTTAAACAGGCGATCAAGGACGGCAAACCACCCCACGAAGCCTACGACGCGCTGGGAGATACGTTGTCGGAAGAGTGGAACAAAATCACCGGCGGCGGCAGTTTCGTCTCGGCGCTGTTCCCCCTCGGTCGCTATCTGAAACTGGCGGCGAACAATGCCGACCACTTCGGCGAATGGGCCCGACTGGCCTACATCGCCGGACACACCGCCGCCCTGCAAACCGCCGCTGCCGCCCACGCCAGCCAGGACGAACTGCAACTGGAACGGGCCTACGCGATGAATGCGTTCGCGGATCACTACCTCACCGACCTGTTCTCCTCCGGGCATTTGCGGGTGCCACGCAAGGCCATGGCCGCCGTCGTAACGCCGAGCGATCTGGGCTCGCTGATCACCCGCTTCATGCATGACGAAGACAGCAAGTTCGGCCTCAAGGTGCGCAACGGGCATGGCGAGCAATGGCGGGCGTTCGGTGACAAGCGCTACTTCGACGCCACGGATGCCGACAATCGCAATCAGGTGAATCAGGCGGTGCAGGATTCGGCGGACGAGGTGTATGCCGCGTATTCAAGCGGCAACGTGCCGACCACTTTCAACGCGCTGCAACGGCTGCCGGATCTGACTGCCGTGATGAACCTGGCCAACAACTTTTCGCCACTGTTCCGCCTTCAAGGCAACAAAGTCCTGCGCCGCAAGGACGTGAACAACCTCAACGACACCGACACCGTCGACGACTGGTGGGGGTGGAGCACTTACCTGCTGCTCAAGGACTATCACCCGACCGGCAACACGAATTAAGGAGCGATTCGATGAGCATCAAATTGAAACTGGAACTGGCCTCGGGCCAATCGTTGAAAGGTGCGCCGCTGCAATTGCTGCGCGACGGCGTGGCCATCGCCCGGGCGTCGGTGGACGCTCAGGGGCACGCAACATTCGACGTCAGGCCAGGCACGGGCAAACTGGCGGTCAGGGTCGATCGTTCGATTCTGCCCAAGAGCTGAAATGCCCGGACAAGATTGCCCCGGCGCGCCTCACCGATTCGCCGGGTAAAGTGCGACGACTGCCGCGAAGGATCGCGGCAGATCTTTCAAGGAGAACGAACCATGACGTTTGCCGCTGCACACCTTCCGCAATTCCCCGATCACGCCAGCGACTCGATCATCCTGCGGTTATCGAACCTGGACGATGACCTGATCGTCCGCGTACCCGACGGCCAGAACACTCCGCCGAACTGGGATGTGTACCCGATCCTCGGTGAAGATCCGGAAGAGCCTGAATGGCAGGGATTGTCGGAGCCGACCGGCGTCTGGGATGACGCACTGGATGACATGGTCGGCCTGGCCGGAATCGAACTGAGCATCCCCAGATTCGAGCTGGAAAAGTACCTGAACAGCACCGTCGAACTACGCTACAAGTTTGCCGACGAGTCCAGTCTCGAACCTTGTTCGGAACCGCTGAGACTCTACGTCGAAGCCTGATTCCTCAACCCTGTGCCTGCGCCTCTTCATGGGCCTGACGTAGTCGTTCGCGGCTGTTGGTCAGGTGCAGGCGCATGGCCGCGCGGGCGGCATCCGCATCCTGGCGGGCGATGGCCTCGTAGATTTCCTCGTGCTCGCGACTCAGGCGATTCATGTAGTGCTGCTGATCGTCATGGGCCAGGCGCGCCGAGTTCAGGCGGGTACGCGGAATGATGCTGGTGCCCAGGTGGGTCATGATGTCGGTGAAGTAGCGGTTGCCGGTGGACAGCGCGATTTGCAGGTGGAACTGGAAATCCGACGCCACCGCATCGCTGGCGTGGGCCACGCTTTCGTTAAGCGCATCGAGGGCGGCGCGCATGGCGGCCAGTTGTTCGGTGCTGCGACGCTGTGCGGCGAGGCCGGCGGATTCGACTTCCAGGCTGATACGGAATTCGAGAATCGCCAGCACGTCACGCAGGGTGACCACGGTGGCCGGGTCGATCCGGAAACCGCTCGGGCTTGGCGTATCGAGCACGAAGGTGCCGATGCCGTGGCGGGTTTCGACCTGCCCTGCGGCCTGCAAACGGGAAATTGCCTCGCGTACTACGGTGCGGCTGACGCCATGGGCTTCCATGATCGCCGACTCGGTAGGCAACTTGTCGCCACGCTTGAGCAGACCGTCGCGGATCTGCTCGGTCAGCACCGTCACCAGTTCCTGTGCCAGGCTGCGGCGCTTGCGAGGGAGGCGCGGGGTGTCGATCGGGGTTTCCATGGTCTGCGTTTGTCTCGAAAATTCGGTAAGAGGGGCATCATAGCCCAAGGGAGTTGTACGATCACCGTCCTCTGTGGGAGCGAGCTCCCACAGATTCGGTACACATCAGGCGGTGACGGTCTGCTCGACCAGATGCCCGCTGTCGATCCGTACATGCCGTGGATGGAAGCGCTTGAGACTGCTGCGATGGCCAACGCTGACGATGCTCAGGCCCGGCAACTGATCGATCAGCGCCTGATACAGCGTGGCCTCGTCTTCTTCGTCCATCGCCGACGTCGCTTCGTCCATGTACAGCCAGTGCGGTGCATAGAGCAGGGCTCGGGCGAAGGCCAGTCGTTGCTGCTCGCCCGGCGAGAGCATGCGCTGCCAGTGGTTGGCTTCGTCCAGTCGCGCCACCAGATGCGGCAGACGGCAGGTTTCCAGCACTTGTGCATAACGCTCTGGCGCGTAGGTGTCGCCCGGTTGTGGATAACTCAAGGCATCGCGCAGGGTGCCGATCGGCAGATACGGTTTCTGTGGCAGGAACAGATAACGGGCGGACGGCAAGCGGATACTGCCGTGACCCGACGGCCACAGATGCCCCATTGCCCGGAACAGCGTGGACTTGCCGCTGCCGGAGCGGCCACTGAGCATCACCCGGTCGCCCGGTTCTACGGTCATCGTGGCACTGGTCAGCAGATGACGACCATCGGCCAGATCGAGCCCGAGGTTGTGCACTTTCAATTCGCTGCCCTGATTCTGCACGTCGATGGCCGGTGCACGCTCTTCGTTGCTGGTCATGGCCTGATGGAAGCTCAGCAGACGATCACACGTGGCGCGCCAGGAAGCGAGGTTCTGGTAAGCACTGATGAACCAGCTGAAACTCTCCTGAACGTTGCCGAATGCCGAGCTGATCTGCATGAGTTCACCGAGCTCGATCTTGCCGGCGAGGTAACGCGGCGAGGCGACGATGAATGGGAAAATGATCGCGGCCTGACTGTAACCGGCCGTGAAAAACGTCAGGCGCTTGGAGACTTTCATGATGTCCCAGAAGTTGTGCCAGACATTGCCGAAGCGGCCGCTCAAGCGACGATTCTCATTCGGTTCGCCGTTGTACAGAGCAATGCTTTCGGCATTTTCCCGAATCCGCACCATGGAAAAACGCAGGTCGGCTTCGAAGCGTTGTTGTTGGTTATTCAGACCGATCAGTCGTCGACCGATTAAATGCGTCAACCAGCTACCGACCACTGCATAAACCAGAACGCACCAGAACATGTAGCCGGGAATGGTGATGCCATAGACTTCGATGCTGCCCGACACGCCCCACAAAATAATCGAAAACGACACCAGGCTCACGATATTGCGCAGTAGCCCGATACCCAGCTCAAGGGTATTGGAGGTGAAATTGTTGAGGTCTTCGGAAATCCGCTGGTCCGGGTTATCGGTGTAACCACCCTGCTCCAGCTGGTAGTAATTCTTGTCGGCGAGCCAACGGGAAAAATGCTTTTCAGTAAGCCAGGCCCGCCAGCGGATCGTCAGCATCTGAGTCAGGTAGAGCCGATACACCGCACCGACAATCGCGACCGCAGCAATCGCGCAGAAGTACAGGATCAGATGCCAGAACGCCGCTTCATCTTTCTTTTGCAGCGCATTGTAGAAATCCTTGTACCAAGTGTTGAACCACACCGAGATGCCCACGCTGAGCAGCGAGAGTGCAATCACGGCAATCAGCAACGTCCAGGCCTTGCCCTTCTCTTCGCTGCGCCAGTAAGGCGTGGTCATGGCCCACACCTTGCGAAAAAACTGCCCGCGCACAGCATCGTTGACCGCGGAATATTCAGCGTTCTGATTCATGGAAAAGGCTCGATAAAGAAAAGAACAGACACGCACCGATCATAGTTGATCGGTGCGCTTTATCGCGAGGACTGGCGATGGCCGTTCAGCGCAGGTTCAGCGACGAACCGGGCGCTTCTGCAGCTTGCGCTGCAAGGTACGGCGGTGCATGCCCAGGGCGCGGGCAGTGGCGGAGATGTTGCCTTCGTGCTCGGTCAGCACGCGCTGGATGTGTTCCCACTGCAGGCGATCCACCGACATCGGGTTTTCCGGCACCAGGCTGTCGAGGTCGGCGTGTTCGGACAGCAGCGCCGCCAGCACGTCGTCGGCGTCCGCCGGTTTGCACAGGTAATTGCAGGCGCCGCGCTTGATCGCTTCGACCGCCGTGGCGATGCTCGAGTAACCGGTGAGGATCACCACGCGCATTTCCGGGTCCAGCTCCAGCAGCTTGGGCAGCAAGACCAGACCGGAATCGCCGTCCATTTTCAGGTCCAGCGCCGCATAGTCCGGCAGATCGGCCTGGGCGATGGTCAGGCCTTCTTCGGCGGAACCGGCGGTGCTGACGCGAAAACCACGGCGAGCCATGGCACGAGCCATCACCCGGGTAAAAGTCGCGTCGTCATCGACCAGCAGCAAATGCGGCAGTTCTTCGCCTTCGACTTGGATTTCGTCACTCATGTTGCTCTCCTCGGGCGCCGTGGGGCAGGCGCAGCTCGGTGAGCGTGCCGCCTTCCTCATGACTATAGAGTTTCACTGAGCCGCCG
Source organism: Pseudomonas sp. UV AK001 (assembly GCF_046097675.1). Taxonomy (NCBI): domain Bacteria; kingdom Pseudomonadati; phylum Pseudomonadota; class Gammaproteobacteria; order Pseudomonadales; family Pseudomonadaceae; genus Pseudomonas; species Pseudomonas sp. UV AK001. Next base: position 157,045 of record NZ_JBJUVZ010000006.1, on the reverse strand, counting down.
GCGCGTGTCACGCTGGCCTTGCTCAAAAACAGGCCCAGGCCGAAACCTTTGCCCTTGGTGGTAAAAAACGGTTTGCCGATCTGCTCGGCGATGGCCAGCGGCACACCGGCGCCATGATCGCGGATGCTGATGGTCAGGTCTTCGGCCGTCCAGTCCAGGGTCACCTGAAGGTTTTCCGGGCAGGCGTCGGCGGCGTTGTTTAAAAGATTCAGCAGTGCCTGGGTCAGATCCGGCGGCGGTGCCACGCGCGGCAACGTACCCTGGCCCAGACGCTGGAAGCGGTAACTGGCTTCGGGGCGCATCAGGTGCCAGCGGTTCAGCGCCTCGTCGAGCCACTCGGTGACGTCCTGCATCTCCACTGCCATCCGGCGATTGGCCTCGGCGGCGCGCACCAGTTGCTGCAGGGTCTCCTTGCAGAGCTTCACCTGATCCTTCAACACCTTCAGGTCTTCCTGAAGCATCGGGTCGTGGTGATCCTGCTGCATTTCATTGAGCAACACGCTCATGGTCGCCAGCGGTGTGCCCAGTTCATGAGCGGCACCGGCGGCCTGAGTCGCCACGGCCAGCAATTGCTGATCGCGCAGGCCTTCTTCGCGGCGGATCGCGCGCAACTCTTCCTGACGGCGCAGCTCTTCGGCCATGCGCGCGGCGAAGAAAGTGATCACCGCAGCCGCAAGGGCGAAGCTCAGCCACATGCCGTAGATCTGCAGGTTCTCCCGGGCCACCGGCAGGGTTTCCAGCGGATAGAAATGCGTCAGCATCAGGGTGTACAAGGCCAGCGCAATACCGGACAACACCACCGAATAACGCCACGGCAGCGTCACTGCGGCGATGGTCAGCGGCACCAGATAATACGAAACGAACGGGTTGGTCGACCCACCGGAGAAATACAGCAAGGCACTGTGGATAACCAGGTCGCAGGCCAGTTGCAGCGCGTATTCGAGCTCGGTGACCGGCCACGAAGTGCGCAGGCGCACGGCGGTGAACACACACAACAGAATCGAACAGCCGAGGGTCATCACCAGTTGCACCCACGGCAACGGCAACAGTTCCAGCCAGTAGGCCAGGCCCACGGAACCGGCCTGCGCGGCGAGCACCAGGGTGCGGATGAAAGTCAGCCGCCAGAGGTTCTGGCGAGTGGCGGAAGTCAGTTGTACGGGGGCGAGCATGAGCTCTCCTGATGAGCGCTCCAGGCGGATCGCACGGAGTATAACCAAGGCGCGGGCTTGAGAGGCGAAAGTGCGGCAAACGACCACACCAACAAGCAGTTGCAAGTTGCGAGCTTCAAGCTACAAGCAAAAGCTCGTTGCTCGTTGCTCGTTGCTTGTTGCTTATTGCTTATTGCTTGTTGCTTGTGGCTTGTGGCTTGTGGCTTGAAGCTCGTCGCTGGGCTTGTTGTCATCTGTATAGAAGTTGTAACTGGGCGAACCGGATCATAAAAGCTAGAGTCTGATGGTTTCACGCAGGCCCCCGAACCATCACCTGCGCCCTCATCAAGGAGCTTTCATGCACACATTTCGCCGCAGCGCCGCCCTTCTCGCCCTGACCGTCGGCAGCGTCGCCAGCCTTCCGGCCCTGGCCGCCGATGAGCTGCACTACAACCAGATTTCCCTGCGCGCCGAAGTCAGCCAGGAAGTGGCCCGCGACCTGATGATCGTGACCCTCTACACCGAAGAACAGAACACTGATCCTGCAAAACTCGCCGCCGACGTCAGCACCACCATGAACAAGGCCCTCGCCCAGGCCAAGCAAGTCAAGGACATCACCCTGCGCCAAGGCAGCCGCAACAGCTACCCGATCTACGACACCAAGGGCCAGAAAATCACCGGCTGGCGCGAACGCGCCGAACTGCGCCTGGAAAGCACCGACTTCGCCGCCCTGTCCAAACTCACCGGCGAACTGCTGACCGACCTGAAAATGGGCGGCATGGACTTCGCCATCGCCGACCCGACCCGCAAGGCCAGCGAAGACAAACTGCTGAAAGAAGCCGTCACCGCCTTCAAGGCCCGCGCCCAACTGGCCACCGACGCCCTGGGCGGCAAGGGTTACAAAATCGTCAACCTGAACCTCAACAGCAACGGCTACCCACAACCGTACATGCGCGCCCCGATGATGATGAAAGCCGCCGCCGGCATGGACGCTGCGCCGGTCACGCCTGAAGTCGAAGCGGGCACCAGCCAGGTCAGCCTGACCGCCGACGGCTCGATTGAAGTGTTGATGCAGTGATTGAATGACGGCTGAATGAAAAACCGGCGATCAGTGAATGATCGCCGGTTTTTTTGTGCCCGGGATTTGTGTTGTCAGGCTCGCGGATCAACCCGATCCAGCGCCCGGTTCACCGCAAGCTCGGCCAGCATGATGATCTGCTGGATGCCGAGCGCCGTACTGCGCTGCGAACCGCTGAGTTCATTGGCGAAATTACTGGCGATGGTACTGGCCGACGCCAGGGACTCGCAGGCGTTGGCCAACAGGCTTTCGGTATCGACGCTGGGCGTGACCATATACATCGTGCTCGGGCGCGGTTTGGAAGGGTTGGGGCACAGGTAATAGTCGAGGGCGCGTTTGATGGCTTCGCGGTTGCGGGCGAGGTCTTCGGCGCGCATGGCTTCTTCGAGGGGGCTAGGTGATTCGAGGGGTGGGTCGGGGACAACCTTGTTCATTGATAACCTCCTTGCTGACTTTAAGCCACCAGATGCCGTTCTCACGCGGCGAAGAGGTGGCAGCTATGTGCGGGGTGAGAAACCGGGCAAGGAGATTCCGGCCAGACCAAAGTCTGCCCGCACACAGCCGCCATAAATCAATTACAGGCAGCAGAAAGCTGGCGGCAATTATGGTCGGACTGACGTTTGAATAACACTCGCTTGCCTGGGTTCTCACACCCAATCACAGAGTTTTCTGCGACAACCAAAGACTAGGGAGCGCGCTTCCGACGGACAACCTGAAAACCTTGTGGGAAGGATCCTGTGTTGTTGTTGAGATTTAAACAGCTTCAAAAGCGACCCTCACCCTAGCCCTCCCGAAACGTCGGACCGCCCGTAGGGAGAGGGGACTGACCGCGTCGTTTAAATGAAATACGCCGACGTGAGATATCGAAGGTGAATTCAAAATCTGAAAAGCACACAAACCGCTCTAAGCTGTTGCCCCACCACCACTCAACAGGATGAGCGTTAGCTCGGCTGCAGCTTTTGATCTTGATCCACGGGCGACGTCGGAAGGCTGAGTGGAGGGATTTATCCGGGGGTGGGAGCGCAGCGACCGTTTGGCGAAGCCAAACACATCGAGAGGAGGTGCAGCGAAGCAAACCGTAGGCGATGCCCCCCGGATGAATCCCGGAGCGAAGGAACCCCGAGCCTCAGCGAGCGGGCCGAACGTAGGAGCAAGACCTTTTGGTTACTTTGGGGGCGTTTGCCAAAAGTGACCCGCCGTAAGGGCGGAACCATAAGCCGCAGCACCCGAAAAAACGGATATGCCCAAAAACCGCTGGATATACCGAGATAGACGCACCCCCTCAAAAAACGATATTTCCGAACCCCCTCAAATCCCCGCTAACCTCAAGGAACAACTACCTCCAGACCCACGGGCCAGACATGCAAAGATCCACCCTAAAACCACTCCTGATCACCCTGGCCCTGACCGCCATAACCCCAATCGCCAACGCAGCAACAACCCTGGTCTACTGCTCCGAAGCCAGCCCCGCAGGCTTCGACCCCAGCCAATACACCAGCGGCACCGACTTCGACGCCTCCGCCGAAACCGTCTTCAACCGCCTCACCCAATTCAAACGCGGCGGCACCGAAGTCGAACCCGGTCTGGCCACAAGCTGGGACGTAACCCCGGACGGCCTCCAGTACACCTTCCACCTGCGCCAGAACGTAAAATTCCACACCACGGATTACTTCACCCCGACCCGCGCCTTCAACGCCGACGACGTGCTGTTCACCTTCCAGCGCCTGCTCGACCCGGACAACGCCTTCCGCAAGGCCTACCCCGCCGAGTCCCCCTACTTCACCGACATGGACCTGAACACCACGATCAAGTCCGTGGAAAAACTCGATGATCTGACCGTGCGCTTCAACCTGAACAACGTCGACGCCGCGTTCGTGCAAAACCTCGCCATGAGCTTCGCCTCGGTGCAATCGGCCGAATATGCCGCGCAGTTGCTGAAGGAAGGCAAGGCAGCAGACATCAACCAGAAACCGGTCGGCACCGGCCCGTTCGTGTTCAAGCGCTACCAGAAGGATTCGCAGATCCGATACGCGGCGAACAAGGACTACTGGAAACCAGAAGATGTGAAAATCGACAACCTTGTGTTCTCGATCACCCCGGACGCCGCCGTCCGCCTGCAGAAGCTCAAGACCGGCGAATGCCAGGTCAGCGGCTACCCCCGCCCGGCCGACATCGAAGTGATGGAAAAAGACCCGAATCTGCGCGTGTTGAAGCAGGCCGGTTTCAACCTCGGTTTCCTTGCCTACAACACGACTCACCCGCCGCTGGACCAATTAAAGGTGCGCCAGGCACTGGACATGGCCATCGACAAACCGGCGATCATCAAGGCGGTTTATCAGAGTGCGGGGCAGTTGGCGCAGAACGCTCTGCCACCCGCGCAATGGTCATATGACCCGAATATCAAGGACGCACCGTACGATCCCGTAAAAGCCAAGGCGCTACTCAAGGAAGCCGGGGTTGCACCGGGTACAACCATCAACCTCTGGGCGATGACCGTGCAGCGTGCATCCAACCCGAATGCGCGGATGTCGGCACAGATGATCCAGCAGGATTGGGAGAAGATCGGCATCAAGGCCAACATCGTCAGCTATGAATGGGGCGAGTACATCAAGCGCGCCAAGAATGGCGAACACGACGCGATGATCTACGGCTGGACCGGTGACAACGGCGACCCGGACAACTGGCTGGGCGTGCTTTACAGCTGCGCGGCGGTGAAAGGCAGCAACTACGCCAAGTGGTGCGATCCGGCCTACGACAAACTGGTGCAGCAGGCCAAGGTGTCCACGGATAAATCGCAACGGGTAAAACTGTATCAACAGGCGCAACTGATCCTTAAACAGCAGGTGCCGATCACGCCGATCGCCAACTCCACGGTGTTCCAGCCACTGCGCAAGGAAGTCACCGACTTCAAGATCAGCCCGTTCGGTCTAACCCCGTTCTATGGCGTGGGTATAAATAAGTAACACCCGGCCCCAAGGCGGCGCGCAAATCGTGACCAATGCACCGTTTTGGGGCTTCATTTGCACCGTAAAAACCGACCGCAAACGGTCAAATGCGTCAGAAGTTATACAGATGCGACATTAAGGTACGTTCGTGCCACCGTTTGATGCCGCCGGGCGCTCTGGATCTTGCATTGGGTATGGGCCCTGCATAAGTATCCGCAGGCACGACTCACGAGGTCGTACCTCAATATTAAAAAATGACAACAAATCATGAGGCCAACATGCTTAAACACGCGGTCATTCCGTTTTTAGTCGGCGCAGGCTTGTTAGCCTCCGCACCTTTCGCTTCCGCTGCGACTAACCTGGTGTTCTGCTCCGAAGGCAGCCCGGCCGGTTTCGACCCAGGCCAATACACCACCGGAACCGACTTCGACGCCTCAGCCGAAACCATGTTCAACCGTCTGACCCAGTTCGAGCGTGGCGGCACCGCCGTTGTTCCTGGGCTGGCGACCAGCTGGGACATCTCCCCTGACGGCCTGACCTACACCTTCCACCTGCGTGAAGGCGTGAAGTTCCACACCACCCCGTATTTCAAGCCGACTCGTGAGTTCAACGCCGACGACGTGCTGTTCACCTTCAATCGCATGATCAACAAGGATGACCCGTTCCGTAAGGCGTACCCGACCGAATTCCCGTACTTCACCGACATGGGGATGGACACCAACATCACCAAGATCGATAAAGTCGACGATCACACCGTCAAGTTCACCCTGAAAGAAGTCGACGCCGCGTTCATCCAGAACATGGCCATGAGCTTCGCGTCGGTTCAGTCCGCCGAGTACGCAGCCCAGCTGCTGAAACAAGGCAAGGCTGCCGACATCAACCAGAAGCCGATCGGCACTGGTCCGTTCGTGTTCAAGAGCTACCAGAAAGACTCCAACATCCGTTACACCGGCAACAAGGATTACTGGAAGCCTGAAGACGTGAAGATCGACAACCTGATCTTCGCCATTACTACCGACCCGTCGGTACGTATCCAGAAGCTGAAGAAGAACGAGTGCCAGGTCACGCTGTTCCCGCGTCCGGCCGACCTCGCCGCACTGAAAGCCGACCCGGCGCTGAAGATGCCTGACCAGGCCGGTTTCAACCTGGGCTACATCGCCTATAACGTGATGGACAAGGTCAAGGGCAGCAACGAGCCGAACCCGCTGGCCGACCTGCGCGTTCGCCAGGCGCTGGACATGGCTGTGAACAAGCCACAGATCATCGACTCGGTTTACCAGGGCGCAGGCCAACTGGCCGTCAACGCCATGCCGCCGACCCAGTGGTCCTACGACACCACCATCAAGGACGCCAAATACGATCCCGAGAAAGCCAAGCAGCTGCTCAAGGAAGCCGGCGTCAAGGACGGTACCGAAATCGTCCTGTGGGCGATGCCGGTACAACGTCCGTACAACCCGAACGCCAAACTGATGGCCGAAATGCTCCAGTCCGACTGGAAGAAGATCGGTCTGAACGTGAAGATCACCAGCTACGAGTGGGGCGAGTACATCAAGCGTTCCAAAGGTGGCGAGAACCAGGCCATGATCATTGGCTGGAGCGGTGACAATGGTGACCCGGACAACTGGCTCAACGTGCTGTTTGGTTGCGACTCGCTGAGTGGCAACAACTTCTCCAAATGGTGCGACAAGAAATTCGACGGCCTCGTGAAAGAAGCCAAGCGCACCACTGACCAGGCCAAGCGCACCGAACTCTACAAAGAGGCGCAGCACGTCCTCAAAGATGCAGTCCCTATGACACCTATCGCTCACTCGACGGTGTATCAACCCATGCGCGCCAACGTGCAGGACTTCAAGATCAGCCCATTCGGCTTGAACTCCTTCTACGGCGTCAGCATCAAGTAAAAAACGCAGCGGCGACGTTTTCAGCGTCGCCGCTGCGTTTTTCTGCCGAATAGTTAGGAATTTGCCTACATCCATTTCAACCTGGTCTGACCAGGCTGGTTTCGGACGTGTCGCCTTTTCCTACGAGTCTTTAGGACTCTGCGCATTTACTGCCAGACCTGCGGCCCCTACCGTCAGGTTCTGACCAGTGACTGCGTGGGCTATCGGTTTGCTGTTGGATTGAGCTCAATGCAGCCACAACTTCCCTGGAAGGGATCGCGGCGCATTGAAAAACACTGAGACAAGAGGGAGCGTCATGCGCCACACCTTGGTTTTTTCCGCATTGCTGGGCGCCGGCCTGTTGGCCGCCACGTCCGCGAGTTTTGCCGCCAGCGACAGTCTGGTGTTCTGCTCCGAAGGCAGCCCGGCCGGCTTCGATACCGCGCAGTACACGACCGCGACCGATAACGACGCCGCCGAACCGCTGTACAACCGTCTGGCCGAGTTCGAAAAAGGCGCGACCAATGTCGTACCGGGCCTGGCAACCAGCTGGGATATTTCCGAGGATGGCCTCAAGTACACTTTTCACCTGCGTGAAGGGGTGAAATTTCATAAAACGCCGTACTTCAAACCCACCCGCGATTTCAACGCCGACGACGTGCTGTTCACGTTTAACCGCATGCTCGATCCGCAACAGCCTTTCCGTAAGGCTTATCCGACCGAGTTCCCGTATTTCAACGGGATGAGCCTCAACAAGAACATCGCCAAGGTCGAAAAGACTGGGCCGCTGACCGTGGAGTTCACGCTCAACAGCGTCGACGCCGCGTTCATCCAGAACATCGCCATGAGCTTCGCCGCCATTCTGTCCGCCGAATACGCCGACAAGCTGTTGGCCGAAGGCAAGCCGAGCGACATCAACCAGAAGCCGATCGGCACTGGCCCGTTCGTGTTCAAGAGCTATCAGAAAGACTCGAACATCCGCTACACCGGCAACCCGCATTACTGGGATCAGAGCCGGGTGAAGCTGAAGAACCTGATCTTCGCGATCAATACCGACGCTTCGGTCCGCGTGCAGAAGCTCAAGGCCGGCGAATGCCAGGTCACCCTGCATCCGCGCCCGGCGGATGTGCCAGCACTGAAGAACGACGCGAAACTGCAACTGATCGAAAAGCCGGGCTTCAACCTCGGCTACATCGCCTACAACGTGCGCCACAAACCGTTCGACCAGCTCGAAGTGCGTCAGGCGCTGGACATGGCGGTGAATAAACAGGGGATTCTCAACGCTGTTTACCAGGGTGCCGGACAACTGGCGGTCAACGCCATGCCGCCGACCCAATGGTCCTATGACACCACGATCAAGGACGCCGCCTACAACCCGGAAAAAGCCAAGGAACTGCTCAAGGCTGCCGGCGTCAAGGAAGGCACCGAGATCACCCTGTGGGCCATGCCGGTGCAGCGCCCGTACAACCCGAACGCCAAGCTGATGGCCGAAATGCTCCAGGCTGATTGGGCGAAGATCGGTCTGAAAGTGAAGATCGTCAGCTACGAATGGGGCGAGTACATCAAGCGCACCAAGAATGGCGAACACGATGTCAGCCTGATCGGCTGGACCGGTGACAACGGGGACCCGGACAACTGGCTCGGCACGCTATACAGCTGCGACGCCATTGGCGGCAACAACTATTCCATGTGGTGCGACCCGGCTTACGACAAGCTGATCAAAGAGGCCAAGGTCGTCACCGACCGCGACCAGCGCACCGTGCTCTACAAACAGGCCCAGCAGTTGCTCAAGCAGCAAGTGCCGATCACGCCTGTCGCCCACTCGACGGTCAACCAGCCGCTGAGCGCCAGGGTTGAAGGGTTCAAAGTCAGCCCCTTCGGCCGCAACGTGTTTTCGGGTGTCAACATCGATTAAACCCATAACCGATTAGCCGCAATGCTGAGGAGGCTGTCTACCTCCTCACGCAAGCGCTTTGCCGAAATTTGCCGATCAGGCCTTTTGCAAACGTTTGCGATGTGTGAATGAGTTCTAAAACCAAAAACCGGCCCAACAAAAAAAGCCGGCATAAAAAGAAAGTAAAGGAGCTTCACCCATGAAACTGAGCAGCACCGCGATACTGGCCTTGGCCATCAGCAGCATCACCGCCACGGCGTTTGCCGAGGAGCAGAGCCAGGCGTTCACCCCCGTGACCGTCAACGAGAAAAGCGCCCAGGCTGACGCCACCGGCTTCCTCGAAGGCTCCAAGATCAGCGGCACGACCCGTAACTGGTACGCCAACGAACAACTGAAGCGCGGCGGCAAGTTCACTTACCGCAAAGACGGCGTTGCCACCCCGACCGATCGTCGTATCAACTGGGTACAAGGCACCATCGTCAACTTCACCTCCGGCTTCACTCAGGGCACCGTGGGTGTCAGCACTGAAGTAGCCGCCTACAACGCCGTGGCGCTGGAGCGTGATCGCAAGGCCCTGGCCTCCAACAACGGTGGTGCACCGGGTTCGCGTCCAGGCGCGGGCAACAACCGTACCCTGACCAAGGAAGGCGGTGACGCTGAAGGCCAGTGGAGCAAACTGGGCCTGGCCAACGTCAAGTTCCGTGTTTCCAACACCACCCTGACCGCCGGTCGCCAGAACTTCAGCACGCCAATCGTCGACACCATCGGCAACCGTGCGCTGCCTTCGAGCTTTGAAGGTGTGAGCCTGCACAGCGAAGAGCTGAACAACCTGTCGTTCGACGCCGGCAGCTTCGACCGCGTATCGCCGCGTACCGAAGAGAGCCTGTCGAAATTCCGCACCGAGTACAGCGCCAACGGCGCCGAAACCGATCGCGTGAGCATCGTCGGTCTGAACTACCAGCCGCTGCAGAGCCTGAAGACCAGCCTGTACGCCTCCAAGGCTGAAGACTTCTGGAACCAGTACTACTTCGGCGCCACCCACGAACTGGGTGACAGCAACGTCGTGAGCCTGACCACCGGCCTGAACTACTACAAGACCGTCGATACCGGCAAGAAAGAGATGGGCAACATCGACAACGACACCTACTCGCTGTCGTTCGGCCTGACTCACCAGGCCCACAGCCTGACCTTCTCGTACCAGGCGATCAACGGTGACGAGTACTTCGACTACCTGCACGAAACCAACGGCATCTACCTGGCCAACTCCCTGCTGTCCGACTTCAACGGCCCGAACGAGAAATCCTTCCAGGTCGCCTACGGTCTGAACATGGCCGAATACGGCGTGCCAGGCCTGAAGTTCAACATCTACCAGGCCCGCGGCTGGGGCATCGACGGTACTCACTACACCGGCACTGCGTATGACGTACGCAACATGGACGGCGAGCACCACTACGAATACGGCATCGGTGCCACCTACGCGGTACAGAGCGGCCCGCTCAAGGCGACCACCGTGCGTGCCACCTACACTGCTCACCGCGCCAGCGAAAATCAGGCCGACGGCAGCATCAACGAGTTCCGCCTCGTGACCACTGTACCGTTCAACATTCTGTAAAAACGCGTGCCGGCGGCTGACTCAGTGACGAGTCGGCCGTTCGGCTTTTTGTCTTCAACCGATTGCAGAGGGTTATCGATGAAAATGCTTCCCCTACGTGCGGCCGTCGCTGCCGCCCTGTTGAGCGCCGCCATCGGCGTCTCGGCCAAACCCTTGGTGGTCTGCACCGAAGCCAGTCCGGAAGGCTTCGATATGGTCCAGTACACGACTGCAGTCACTGCCGACGCGGTGGCCGAAACCATCTTCAACCGCCTGGCCGACTTCAAGCCCGGCACCACTGAAGTGATCCCGGCGCTCGCCGAGTCCTGGGATATCAGCGACGACGGCCTGACCTACACGTTCCACCTGCGCAAAGGCGTCAAGTTTCACACCACCGAATACTTCAAGCCGACCCGCGACCTGAACGCCGACGACGTGGTCTGGAGCTTCCAGCGTCAGCTGGATCCGAATCACCCGTGGCACAAGCTGTCGAGCGTGGGCTTCCCGTACTTTGAAAGCATGGGCTTCAAGGAACTGCTCAAGAGCGTCGAGAAAGTCGACGACAACACCGTCAAGTTCACCCTGACCCGCCGCGAAGCGCCGTTCCTGGCCGACATCGCCATGGCGTTCTCCTCGATCTACCCGGCCGAATACGCCGACCAGTTGCTCAAGTCCGGCAAGACCGGCGACCTGAACAACAAGCCTGTCGGCACTGGCCCGTTCGTCTTCCAGCGCTATAACAAGGACGCCCAGGTTCGCTTCAAGGCCAACCCGGACTACTTCCGTGGCAAGCCGCCAGCCGACGCGTTGATCCTGGCCATCGCCACTGACAACAACGTGCGCCTGCAGAAACTCAAGGCCAACGAGTGCCAGATCGCGCTGTATCCGAAGCCGGATGACATTCCGAGCATCAAGAAAGACGACAAGCTGAAAGTCGATGAAATGGACGCGATGACCGTCTCGTACATCGCCATGAACACCCAGCACAAATACATCAGCGACGTGCGGGTGCGCAAAGCGATCGACATCGCCTTCGACAAGGAAGCCTATGTCAACGCGCTGTTCGGCAAGGGCAACGCGACCGTGGCGGTCAACCCGTACCCGCCGACCCTGCTGGGCTACAACCACGAGCTGAAAAACCCGCCACGCGACCTCGACGCAGCGCGCAAACTGCTCAAGGAAGCCGGCGTGCCGGAAGGCACCGTGTTTACTCTGTTTACCCGCAATGGCGGCGGCCCGACCAACCCGAACCCGATGCTCGGCGCGCAAATGATGCAGGCTGACCTGGCGAAAGTCGGGATCAAGATCGACATCCGCGTGATGGAATGGGGCGAAATGCTCAAGCGCGCCAAGGCCGGCGAACACGATATGGTGTCGGCCGGATGGGCGGGCGACAACGGCGACCCGGATAACTTCCTGACGCCTATGCTCAGTTGCGAGGCCGCCAAGAACGGCGAAAACTACGCTCGCTGGTGCAACGAGAAATTCCAGACCCTGCTCGACGAAGCACGGGCTAAAGTAGATCCGGCCGAACGCGCCAAACTGTATGAAGAAGCCCAGGCCATCTTCAATCAGGACCAACCGTGGATCAGCATGGCCCACACCCGGATGTTCACGGCAATGCGCAACAACGTAGAGGGTTATCACATCAGCCCTCTGACAACCAATAACTTCGCCACCACCCAGGTGAAGTAGATAAGAAACTCCCGGCCTCCCTGACCCCAGGGTCGCCGGGCACGCCTAACCGGCTGATGAGGTACCACACAAGATGTTTAGTTTTATTGCCCGCCGACTGGGGTTGTTGATCCCCACGTTTTTCGGCATCACCTTGCTGACTTTCGCGTTGATTCGCATGATTCCCGGCGACCCCGTGGAAGTGATGATGGGCGAACGTCGGGTCGACCCCGAAATGCACGCTCAGGCAATGGAACGCCTCGGTCTGAACAAACCGCTGTATGCCCAGTACCTGGACTACATCGGCAAACTGGCCCATGGCGATCTCGGCGAATCCCTGCGCACCCGTGAGAGCGTATGGACCGAGTTCACCTCCCTCTTCCCTGCGACCCTGGAACTGTCCATGGCCGCCCTGCTGTTCGCCGGCGTCCTGGGCCTTCTGGCCGGGGTGATCGCGGCCCTCAAGCGAGGATCCCTGTTCGACCACGGGGTGATGGGCATCTCCCTGGCGGGGTATTCGATGCCGATCTTCTGGTGGGGCCTGATTCTCATCATGTTCTTCTCGGTGAGCCTGGGCTGGACCCCGGTTTCCGGGCGGATCGACCTGCTCTATGACATCGAGCCACGCACCGGTTTCATGCTGATCGACACCCTGCTGGCCAATGACACCGGCGCTTTCCTGGATGCCCTGCATCACCTGATCCTGCCGGCCATCGTCCTCGGCACCATTCCGCTGGCGGTGATCGCGCGGATGACCCGTTCGTCGATGCTCGAAGTGCTGCGTGAAGACTACATCCGTACCGCCAAGGCCAAAGGCCTGTCGCCGTCGCGCGTGGTGTTCGTGCACGGTCTGCGCAATGCCCTGATCCCGGTGCTGACCGTGGTCGGCCTGCAAGTCGGCACCCTGCTGGCCGGTGCGGTACTGACCGAGACCATCTTCTCGTGGCCCGGCATCGGCAAATGGCTGATCGAAGCCATCGGCGCCCGGGACTATCCGGTCGTGCAGAACGGCATTCTGTTGATCGCCTGCCTGGTGATCCTGGTCAACTTCGTGGTGGACATCCTCTACGGCTTTGCCAACCCACGCATCCGTCATCAGCGCTGAGGTCAATACCCATGAGCACTCCAACATCCTCAGTAGTCACCGCTGCACCTGGCGCGGATCAAAGTCTGCTGTACCCGTCGCCGTACAAGGAATTCTGGCAAGCCTTCGCCAAGAACAAGGGCGCCGTTGCCGGCCTGCTGTTCATGCTGCTGGTGATTTTCTGCGCGATTTTCGCGCCGTGGGTCGCCCCGCATAACCCGAGCGAGCAATACCGTGACTTCCTGCTGACGCCGCCGGCGTGGCTCGAAGGCGGGCAGATGCAGTTCCTGCTCGGCACCGATGAACTGGGTCGCGACCTCCTGTCGCGTCTGATCCAGGGCTCGCGCCTGTCGCTGCTGATCGGTCTGTCGTCGGTGGTGATGTCGCTGATTCCGGGGATCCTGCTGGGTCTGTTCGCCGGTTTCTTCCCGAAAGTGGTCGGCCCGACCATCATGCGTCTGATGGACATCATGCTGGCCCTGCCGTCGCTGCTGCTGGCCGTGGCGATCGTCGCCATCCTCGGCCCTGGCCTGATCAACACCGTGATCGCGATTGCCGTGGTTTCGCTGCCGTCCTACGTACGTCTGACCCGTGCTGCGGTGATGGGCGAACTGAACCGCGACTACGTGACCGCTGCGCGCCTGGCCGGTGCCGGCCTGCCACGCCTGATGTTCATCACCGTGCTGCCGAACTGCATGGCACCGCTGATCGTTCAGGCAACGCTGAGCTTCTCTTCGGCGATCCTCGACGCCGCCGCCCTGGGCTTCCTCGGCCTCGGCGTCCAGCCGCCAACCCCTGAGTGGGGCACCATGCTGGCTTCGGCCCGCGACTACATCGAACGCGCCTGGTGGGTCGTGAGTCTGCCTGGTCTGACCATTTTGCTCAGCGTGCTGGCAATCAACTTGATGGGCGACGGCCTGCGCGATGCGCTGGACCCGAAACTCAAGAACGCCGCCTGAGGAGATTCCCATGTCACTGCTAGAAATCAAGAATCTCAACGTTCGCTTCGGCGACAAGAACGCCACACCGGTGGTCGACGGCCTCGACCTCAAGGTCGACAAGGGCGAAGTCCTGGCCATCGTCGGCGAATCGGGTTCCGGCAAGTCCGTGACCATGATGGCGCTGATGGGCCTGATCGAGCACCCGGGGATCGTCACTGCCGACTCTCTGAGCTTCGACGGCAAGGACATGCTCAAACTGAGCAATCGCCAGCGTCGGCAGATCGTCGGTAAAGACCTGTCCATGGTGTTCCAGGACCCGATGACCGCACTGAACCCGAGCTACACCGTCGGTTTCCAGATCGAGGAAGTGCTGCGACTGCACCTGAAAATGTCCGGCAAGGCCGCCCGCAAGCGCGCCATCGAACTGCTGGAAAAGGTTGAAATCCCCGGCGCTTCCAGCCGTATGGACGCTTATCCGCACCAACTGTCCGGCGGCATGAGCCAGCGTGTGGCGATTGCCATGGCGATTGCCGGCGAACCGAAACTGCTGATCGCCGACGAGCCGACCACCGCACTCGACGTAACGATCCAGGCGCAGATCATGGACCTGCTGCTGGCGTTGCAGAAAGAGCAGAACATGGGCCTGGTGCTGATCACCCACGACCTCGCCGTGGTGGCCGAAACCGCCCAGCGCGTCTGTGTGATGTACGCCGGGCAAGCCGTTGAAGTCGGTCAGGTGCCGCAACTGTTCGACATCCCGGCGCACCCGTACAGCGAAGCGCTGCTCAAGGCGATTCCGGAACACAGCCAGGGCGCCGAGCGTCTGGCGACCCTGCCGGGCATCGTTCCGGGCCGTTACGACCGTCCGCAAGGCTGCCTGCTGTCGCCGCGCTGCCCGTACGTGCAGGACAGCTGCCGCGCGCAGCGTCCGACCCTTGACCCGAAAAGCCACAGCCTCGCCCGCTGCTTCTACCCGTTGAACCAGGAGGTGGCGTAATGGCCGTCGTACTTACCGCCCGCGACCTGACCCGTCACTACGAAGTCTCCCGTGGCCTGTTCAAGGGCCATGCGACCGTACGCGCCCTCAACGGCGTGTCGTTCGAGCTGGAAGCCGGCAAGACCCTCGCCGTTGTAGGCGAGTCGGGCTGCGGCAAATCCACCCTCGCCCGTGCCCTGACCCTGATCGAAGAGCCGTCGTCCGGTTCCCTGAAAATCGCAGGGCAAGAAGTGGCCGGCGCCGACAAGGCCCAGCGCAAGCAACTGCGCAAAGACGTGCAGATGGTGTTCCAGAGCCCGTACGCCTCGTTGAACCCACGGCAGAAAATCGGTGATCAACTGGCTGAGCCGCTGTTGATCAACACCAACCTGTCGGCCGCCGAACGTCGTGAACGAGTCCAGGCGATGATGAAGCAGGTCGGCCTGCGTCCCGAGCACTACCAGCGTTATCCGCACATGTTCTCCGGCGGTCAGCGTCAGCGTATTGCGTTGGCCCGCGCCATGATGCTGCAACCGAAAGTGCTGGTGGCGGACGAACCGACTTCGGCACTGGACGTGTCGATCCAGGCGCAGGTGCTGAACCTGTTCATGGACATGCAGCAGGAGTTCAACACCGGTTACGTGTTCATCTCGCACAACCTGGCGGTGGTGCAGCACGTGGCCGATGACGTGATGGTGATGTACCTCGGGCGTCCGGTGGAAATCGGTCCGAAGCACGACATCTATGCCCGTCCTCTGCACCCGTACACCCAGGCGCTGCTGTCGGCGACTCCGACCATCCACCCGGATCCGGACAAGCCGAAGATCAAGATCGTCGGCGAGCTGCCCAACCCGCTGAACCCGCCACCGGGCTGCGCGTTCCACAAGCGCTGCCCGTACGCGACCGAACGTTGCAGCGCGGAAGAGCCGGCCCTGCGCCAGCTCGACACGCGTCAGGTAGCGTGCCACTACGCCGAGCAGTTCCTCGACGGCGCGGCATAAAAAACCCGCCCTGTTGCCGGGGCGGGTCGTTAAAGTGTTGACCAAACCTCTTCTTTCTCGATTGCGCATCAGTCGGGGAAGAAGGGGTTTTCTTTTGTCTGCGATCTATGTCTGGCTATCGCCGTCGTCCGGATCATCGGTGTCCGGCTCATCGGTGGTCGAGTCGTCATCGTCCTTGCTGCCACCCTGATCCTGATCACCGGGTTCGGATTCGGACTTGGCGAGCATGATCACACCCGCGTGCCCCTGGGCCGCATTGAAGCCCTGTGCAGGCGCCGCGTTGCTCGCCCACGCCGCCGTGGTGCCAAGCGTCAGCATCACCAAAACCTTAAGCAACAACACTATGCGTTGAAAAATGCTCATAAGCGTTTCCATCCTTTCGTGGTTGAAGCCAGAGTGCCGGTCCGGCGCTGAATAAAATCTAGTTCCGATCAGCCGGGTTCACCAGATAGGACGCTAACCAATGCCCGGAAATGCCATGGCTGGACAGACCGCTTTCGAATAACCCCCATAACCGGATCAGCTAAGCGAGGTGGCCTTGCGGGTTTGCACGGGCTGGCTGGCCGAGACGCGCAAACGGGTCGCCAGACAAACCAGCGGGACCGACAGCAGTGCCAGTGCCGCACTGGCCACCCAGACGCTATGCCCTCCGAATTGCCCGTATAACTGACCGCTGAGCACCGGCGACAGCAGAGCACTCGCGCTCCAGGCCATGAAGAACAAACCGAAGTACTGGCCGCTTTTGCCGCGTTGCGCATGCTGCATGACCAGCACATTCAGCGGCGGCATGAACAGCGCCTCCCCCAGCGTCCAGACCACCGTCGACAGGCAGGCATAAAACAGCCCGGAACCCAGTGGCAGCATGCCGAGCCCGAGCGCCAGCAGCACACAACCGGCGATCAAGGGCCGCCGCGAGCCCCAGCGTTCGCCCCAATGCGAGATTGGAATCTGCAACGCCACGACAAGGACCGCGTTGATTGCGAACTGCCAGCCGATGGCTTCGGTACTCAAGCGATAGTAGTCGCGCAGATAGTTACCGAGCGTGCTGTAGACCGTGTCGAACGCCATGCCGAGCAGGACGGTCGCCGCCAACAGCCAGAGAAATGGTTTGTCATGATATGGCAGGCCGGAGCCGGTCTGCGTCTCTGGCGTTTCGTCCGGGATCAGCACTGTTCGCCGCCAGGTCGTGCGCACAAACCAGAGCAGCGCCACCAACGTCAGCGCCGCACTGATGAAGAACACCCAGCGAAAATCCGTCTGCGCCAGCACACCGCCCGCGATACCGGCGGCGGCCATCCCGAGGTTTCGCGCGATACGGCTCAGGGCCTGCGCGCGCGGGCGCTGGGCAACCTCGCAATATTCCATGATCAGGCGTTGATGCAGCGTACGAATCGCGCCGTCGATCGTACCGCTGAGCAGCAGCAACACGGCCAGCAACCACATCTGTGTCACCAGCCCTAGCCCGAGCAGCACCCAGGCTGAAACGAAGAACAGCGCCGCCGTCAGCCGCGCGGTGCGGATATGGTCGCTGAGCAAACCGCCCAGCATCGAACCGATTAACAGCCCGCCGCCGTACGCCGCCAACAGCCAGCCAACGGCCTCGATGGCGAACCCCAGTTCCTGACGCAGGTACAGCGCCATGAACAGCTTGACCATGCTGCTCAGGCGATTGATGAACAACAACGCCGCGAGTACCCAGGCCATCGTGGAGAAATAACCATCGAATCGCAGCCAGTGAATGAGCCGACCGGTCATTCCGTTGATCCTTCAGAAAGCTCGCTTTGGGCTTTGAACACTAGACCTCGTCGCCCGGATTGTCGCGGCTAAAAACACCGCTGCGGTAAAAGCAGACACAAACCACAAGCGTTCGGGAAAGGGCCTACAACGGCTGTCACCACCACCGCCCAGGCAATAAAAAGCCCCGAGGCTCGCGCCTCAGGGCTCTGGATGTTGCAGTCAACGCTTAGTGATGCTCACGGGTCGCACGGAATTTCACGTCCGGCCAGCGCTCTTCCATCAGGGCCAGGTTGACCCGGGTCGGCGCGAGGTAGGTCAGGTGACCGCCGCCGTCCAGCGCGAGGTTTTCCACAGCCTTGTTGGAGAATTCCTCCAGCTTCTTCTTGTCGCCGCATTCGATCCAGCGCGCGGAGTACACGGTGATCGGCTCGTAGGAACACTCGACCTTGTATTCCTCTTTCAGGCGGCTGGCGACCACATCGAACTGCAGCACACCGACGGCGCCGAGGATGATGTCGTTGCTGCGTTCCGGGAAGAACACCTGGGTCGCGCCTTCTTCGGCCAGCTGTTGCAGGCCCTGGCGCAGTTGCTTGGATTTCAGCGGATCGCGCAGGCGTACGCGGCGGAACAGTTCCGGGGCGAAGTGCGGGATACCGGTGAAGCCCAGGGTTTCGCCTTCGCTGAAGGTGTCACCGATCTGGATGGTGCCGTGGTTGTGCAGACCGATGATGTCGCCGGCGTACGCCTCTTCCAGCTGTTCACGCTCGGAGGAGAAGAACGTCAGGGCGTCGCCGATGCGCACGTCCTTGCCGGTACGCACGTGGCGCATCTTCATGCCTTTCTCGTACTTGCCGGAGCAGATACGCATGAAGGCGATGCGGTCGCGGTGTTTCGGGTCCATGTTCGCCTGGATCTTGAAGATGAAGCCCGAGAACTTCTCTTCCACCGGCTCCACGGTGCGCTCGTTGGCTACGCGTGGCAGCGGGCGCGGGGCCCAGTCGACCACGGCGTCGAGCACATGGTCGACACCGAAGTTGCCCAGTGCGGTACCGAAGAACACCGGAGTCAGCTGGCCGTCGATGAACTCCTGCTGGTTGAACTCGTGGCAGGCGCCCTGCACCAGTTCCAGCTGCTCGAGGAAGCGGTCGTACTCGTCACCCAGGTGCGCGCGGGCCTCGTCGGAATCGAGCTTTTCGATGATCTTGGTTTCGGTGCGTTCGTGACCGTGACCGGCGGTGTAGACAATGATGTAGTCGTCCGCCAGGTGGTACACGCCCTTGAAGTCGCGGTAGCAACCGATCGGCCAGGTGATCGGCGCGGCCTTGATCTTCAGGACGGCTTCGATTTCGTCGAGCAGTTCGATCGGGTCGCGGATGTCACGGTCGAGTTTGTTGATGAAACTGACGATCGGCGTGTCACGCAGACGGCAGACATCCATCAGGGCGATGGTACGTGGCTCTACACCTTTACCGCCGTCGAGAACCATCAGGGCCGAGTCCACCGCGGTCAGGGTGCGGTAGGTGTCTTCGGAGAAGTCTTCGTGGCCCGGGGTGTCGAGCAGGTTGATCATGTGTTCGCGATACGGGAACTGCATGACCGACGTGGTAATGGAAATACCCCGCTGCTTCTCCATCTCCATCCAGTCGGATGTCGCATGGCGGTCGGATTTACGGGATTTCACCGTACCGGCCACTGCAATCGCCTTGCCCATCAAGAGGAGCTTTTCGGTGATCGTGGTTTTACCGGCATCGGGGTGGGAAATAATGGCGAAAGTGCGGCGTTTCGCGACTTCGGCGGCCTGTCTGGTCATGGGAAATCGCCTGGCGGTGATTCAAAAAAGGGCCGCGATTATAGCCCAAGTCAAGACAATAACCGAACCGTTGAGCACATTAAGGGTGGCCAAATGCTGCCTCAGATGGGAACCTTTTAAAGCACGGAGACGTCCATCCCCTGTTACGACTTTTCGTCAGGGGCTGAAAAATCAGCAAGTTAGCCTGACGAGGCTGCGCTCATGGCTCGCTTTCAGACCGCTTTTCGCCGGTGCTGGGGGAGCTGCTTCTCGCGAACGTCCACTCCCGGCAGCCAGGCATGGCATGCCACTCGGGACAGCGTCCGCCGACTATAAAAAAGGAGTCCGCCTGTGGCTATCCGCTATGGCAAAGGGCTGATGGGAGGTGCGGTGGTGATCGCGCTCCTGGCCCTGCTGGTCCACTGGATCGGCATCAACACGATCGAACACTACCGCGACGATTTGTTGTTTTACCTGCAAGCTCATCTGATTCTCGTCCTCGCTTCAATGCTGGCCGCCCTTGTCGTGGGCATCCCCGCCGGTATCTTCCTGAGCCGCCCGACCATGGTCGGCCGCGCCGAACGCTTCATGCAGATCTTCAACATCGGCAACACCGTGCCACCGCTGGCCGTACTGGCGATTGCCCTGGGGATACTCGGCATCGGCAGCGGTCCGGCGATCTTCGCTTTATTCCTCGCCTCGCTTTTGCCGATTGTGCGCAACACCTACGAAGGCCTGAAAAACGTCCAGGGCTCGCTGAAAGAAGCCGCCACCGGCATCGGCATGACCCCGCGCCAGGTGCTGTGGCAAGTCGAGCTGCCCAACGCCGTGCCGATCATCGTCGGCGGTGTGCGGGTGGCCCTGGCGATCAATGTCGGTACGGCGCCGCTGGCGTTCCTGATCGGCGCCAACAGCCTCGGCAGCCTGATTTTCCCCGGCATTGCCCTGAACAATCAGCCGCAACTGCTGCTCGGCGCCGCGTGCACCGCACTGCTGGCCCTGCTGCTCGATGGCGTGGTCACCCTCGCCAGCCGTCTCTGGCTGGAACGCGGTTTGCGCCCGTCTTAAGGCTTCGGCAAAGGAATATTCATGAAACGACTTAGCTTGATTCTGGGCTGCGCCCTGCTGTTCGCAGGATTTGCCCAGGCGGCGGAAAAGCCGCTCATTCGCCTCGGCGCCCGGGTATTCACCGAGCAGACCCTGCTCGCGGAAATCACCGCGCAATACCTGCGCAGCAAAGGCTACGACGCGCAGATCACCGGCGGACTGGGCAGCAACCTGGCCCGCAGCGCCCACGAAAGCGGGCAGCTGGACATGCTCTGGGAATACACCGGGGTGTCGCTGGTGGCCTACAACCATGTCACCGAAAAACTCGACAGCGAACAATCCTACGCCCGGGTGAAAGAACTCGACGCAAAAAAAGGCCTGGTCTGGCTCACGCCGTCGAAATTCAGCAACACCTACGCCCTCGCCCTGCCGAAAAAAGTAGCCGAGGAATATCCGCAGATCAGCAACATCAGCCAGTTGAACGACGTGCTGAAGTCTGAAGCCAAGAGCAATCATCTGGTGGCGCTCGACACCGAGTTCGCCAACCGCTCCGACGGTCTGGACGGCATGGTCAAGCTCTACGACATGAACCTGACCCGCCAGAACATCCGGCAGATGGACGCTGGGCTGGTCTACACCGCACTGCGCAACGGCCAGGTGTTTGCCGGTCTGGTCTACACCACCGACGGCCGCCTCAATGCATTCGGTCTGAAGCTGCTGGAAGACGACAAGCATTACTTCCCGGACTACACCGCAGCGCCGGTCGTTCGTCAGGCCTACCTCGACGCCCATCCAAAATTGGCTGAGCAACTCAAACCGCTGGCCGAGCTGTTCGACGACGAAACCATGCGTCAGCTCAACGCACGGGTCGATGTCGATCACGAGAGTCCGTCGAAAGTCGCTGCCGACTTCCTGCGCCAGCACCCACTGAACTAAAGGAGGAAAAGTCATGGAATTTTTGAACGCCTTTTCCCACCTCGACTGGCAGCAGGTGATGCACCTGACCTGGCAGCACATCACCCTGGTCGGCATCGCCGTCAGCCTGGCGATTCTCATCGGCGTGCCGCTGGGCATTTTGATGACGCGCTTCCCGAGCCTCGCAGGTCCCTTGCAGGCCAGCGCCACGGTGCTGCTGACCGTGCCGTCGATTGCGCTGTTCGGCCTGTTGCTGCCGTTCTACTCGAAGTTCGGCCAGGGCCTCGGTCCGCTGCCGGCGATCACTGCCGTGTTCCTTTATTCACTGCTGCCGATCATGCGCAACACCTACCTCGCCCTGACCGGCGTCGAACCGGGCATTCGCGAAGCCGCACGGGGCATCGGCATGACCTTCGGCCAGCGCCTGCGCATGGTCGAACTGCCGATTGCGGTGCCGGTGATCCTCGCCGGCGTGCGCACCGCCGTGGTGATGAACATCGGTGTGATGACCATCGCCGCGACCATCGGCGCCGGCGGTCTCGGTGTGCTGATCCTCGCCTCCATCAGCCGCAGTGACATGTCGATGCTCATCGTCGGCGCGCTGCTGGTCAGTCTTCTGGCGATCTTCGCCGACCTCATTTTGCAGTGGCTGCAACGTTCGCTGACTCCAAAAGGACTCCTCAAATGATCGAACTTCAAAACCTCAGCAAGACCTTCCAAAGCAACGGCAAAGATGTGAAAGCCGTGGACTCGGTAAGCCTGACCGTCAATGAAGGCGAAATCTGCGTGTTCCTCGGGCCATCGGGTTGCGGCAAAAGCACCACGCTGAAAATGATCAACCGCCTGATCAGGCCGACCTCGGGCAAGATCCTGATCAACGGCGAAGACACCACCGACCTCGACGAAGTGACCCTGCGCCGCAACATCGGCTACGTGATCCAGCAGATCGGCCTGTTCCCGAACATGACCATCGAAGAGAACATCGTGGTGGTACCGAAACTGCTCGGCTGGGACAAACAGAAATGCCACGACCGCGCGCGCGAACTGATGAGCATGATCAAGCTTGAGCCCAAGCAGTATCTGCATCGTTACCCGCGTGAACTGTCCGGCGGCCAGCAGCAACGGATCGGCGTGATCCGCGCACTGGCGGCGGATGCACCACTGTTGCTGATGGACGAACCGTTCGGCGCGGTCGACCCGATCAACCGCGAGATGATCCAGAACGAGTTCTTCGAGATGCAGCGGGCGCTGAACAAGACCGTGATCATGGTCAGCCACGACATCGACGAGGCGATCAAGCTCGGCGACAAGATCGCGATCTTCCGCGCCGGCAAGCTGTTGCAGATCGACCACCCGGACACCCTGCTCGCCCATCCGGCGGATGATTTCGTCAGCAACTTCGTCGGCCAGGACAGCACCCTCAAGCGCCTGCTGCTGGTGAAGGCGGAAGACGCAGCGGACAACGCTCCATCTGTAAGCCCGGAAACTCCGGTGGCCGATGCGCTGGAGTTGATGGACGAGCATGACCGCCGCTACGTGGTGGTCACCTGTGCCGAGAACAAGGCACTGGGTTATGTGCGACGTCGCGACTTGCATCGTCAGACCGGGACCTGCGAACAGTTCCTCCGGGAGTTCAACGCTACCGCTGCGTATGACGAGCATTTGCGTATCCTGTTGTCGCGCATGTACGAATTCAATCGTGCCTGGTTGCCGGTGATGGATGCCGAGCGAGTGTTCCTTGGCGAGGTTACTCAGGAGTCGATTGCGGCATACCTGAGTTCGGGTCGATCACGCGGAATGAAGACCAATATCGTGTCGCCGGCCGAAGCGGTGGCCTGATCCAAAGCAAAAGGGCTGTTCGACAGCCCTTTTTTTCGACCACCGGATCCTCAAGGCCGGGATTTTTTCGCCGACGATGAGCCGGCAAGAAATATCAACACACCAGAGCGCCGAACCCGGCCGACTTTGTCAGCGTCAACCAGCAAATCCCCCCTCACCCGCCCTTCTCGCCGCCAACGTCGCCGATGTTGAAGTGATCGTAGTTATCCGAGAGTTGGCGCACATCAGCATCGAACGTGCAGGTATTTTTAACACCTGAAAATTATTGCGGAACATCTGACCGTCATCTCGGTCGGCTACAAAGAGTGATATCCGCGACGCACGTCAGAAGCGTGCAAAAACGCGACATTTTTAGTTGATCTCAGGCCCCTCACGCCCTAAAGTTCGCGCCGAACGTCCATGCTGGAAACGATCCATCCGGCTCAAGTACTGACGACGAGACAGCAAGGCCAAGGGCAACGACCCATGGCCTTTTTGCTTTCGGCGACATGCCTTGGGAAGTAGGCGAACCAAAGTGGGGATACGGAGGACGTTCATATGCACCCATTGATTAACGACGTTTGCCACTAGGAGTCCCAAGTATGTCGATCCAGGTCGAAGACTATTTCGCGCGCGAAACCTTTCAGAAAATGAAGGCCTTCGCCGACAAACAGGAAACCCCGTTCGTGGTGATCGACACCGCGATGATCGCCCAGGCCTACGATGACCTGCGCGCCGGTTTCGAATTCGCCAAGGTCTACTACGCGGTCAAGGCCAACCCGGCCGTCGAGATCATCGACCTGCTCAAAGAGAAAGGCTCGAGCTTCGACATCGCCTCGATCTATGAGCTGGACAAAGTGCTGAGCCGTGGCGTCAGCCCGGACCAGATCAGCTACGGCAACACCATCAAGAAATCCAAGGACATCCGCTACTTCTACGAGAAAGGCGTGCGTCTGTTCGCCACTGACTCGGAAGCCGACCTGCGCAACATCGCCAAGGCTGCGCCGGGCGCCAAAGTCTATGTGCGCATCCTGACCGAAGGTTCGACCACCGCCGACTGGCCGCTGTCGCGCAAGTTCGGCTGCCAGACCGACATGGCCATGGACCTGCTGATCCTCGCCCGCGACCTGGGTCTGATACCGTACGGCATCTCGTTCCATGTCGGTTCGCAACAGCGTGACATCAGCGTCTGGGACGCGGCGATCGCCAAGGTCAAAGTGATCTTCGAGCGCCTGAAGGAAGAAGACGGTATCCACCTGAAGCTGATCAACATGGGCGGTGGCTTCCCGGCCAATTACATCACCCGCACCAACAGCCTGGAAACCTACGCCGAAGAAATCATCCGTTTCCTGAAGGAAGACTTCGGTGATGACCTGCCGGAAATCATTCTGGAGCCGGGCCGTTCGCTGATCGCCAACGCCGGTATCCTGGTCAGTGAAGTGGTACTGGTTGCCCGTAAATCCCGTACCGCTGTCGAGCGTTGGGTGTACACCGATGTGGGCAAGTTCTCCGGCCTGATCGAAACCATGGACGAAGCGATCAAGTTCCCGATCTGGACCGAGAAGAAAGGCGAGATGGAAGAAGTCGTGATCGCCGGCCCGACCTGCGACAGCGCCGACATCATGTACGAAAACTACAAGTACGGCCTGCCGTTGAACCTGGCCATCGGTGATCGCCTGTACTGGCTGTCGACCGGTGCGTACACCACCAGTTACAGCGCCGTAGAGTTCAATGGCTTTCCGCCGCTGAAGTCGTTCTACGTGTAAACGTCGATGCCGTAATGCAAAAAGCCCATGACGAGTCATGGGCTTTTTTGTGCCTGCGATTCAGGTGTTCTGTAACCCGGCGCAGCGGTGAGCGTATGCCTGCGCCAGTGCCTGGATTCTCGGATCGGTTGCGCTCGCCAGTGTCTGGCTCGCCACTCGCAGGAAATTCAGATTGCCGCCGGTCAGCGCTTTCTCCAGCCAGACAATCGCGTCATCAACGCGCCCCTCAGCCGCCAGCACCGCCGCATAGCTGAACTGCCCGCGAAAGTCCCCGCCCTCGGCCGAGCGTCGATACCAGTCACGGGCCGCTGCCGGATTCGCCGGGCACGCTTGCCCTTCTTCCAGATAACGCCCGAGCAGATTCATCGACTTGGCATGACCGGCGTCGGCCGCGCGTTGATACAGCGCCATGGCCTGAAGATGATCGGCCGCTACACCGCGTCCGGTGGCGAGCAGATTGGCGAGGTTGTACATCGCCCAGTCCAGACCGGCTTCGGCAGCGATTCGATAGTGCTGCGCGGCAATCGACGCATCTGCAGCACGACCCCAGCCATGTTCATGGCAGCGACCGAGCATGTTGCGCGCCATCAAATGACCTTGCCCTGCTGCGATTCCAAACCAGCGCAATGCCAGCGGCTGATCCTGAGCAATCCCATGACCATCGAGCAGAATCTGCCCGAGCAGCGCCTGCGCCTCCAGCACGCCCTCACCCGCCGCCATCAGAATCGCCTGGGCCGCACGGGCCGGACTTTCTTCAAGCATCGCGGTGAGGCGTTCGCCGTCGAGGATTTCCTCGCGGCGCAAACGAAAATCCGCCACTTACACCTCGACCCAGCGACGCAACAGGTTGTGATAGGTGCCGGTGAGGCGGATCAGCGAAGGGTGGTCGGGCATGTCCTGAGTAAGCTGCTGAATTGCCCCGTCCATCTCGAACAGCAACGCGCGCTGGCTGTCTTCGCGAATCAGACTTTGTGTCCAGAAGAACGACGCATAACGTGCGCCGCGCGTGACCGCGTTGACCTTGTGCAGGCTGGTGCCGGGGTACAGCACCATGTCGCCGGCGGGCAGTTTCACGCGCTGGGTGCCGTAGGTGTCCTGGATTTCCAGCTCGCCGCCGTCGTAATCCTCGGGTTCGCTGAAGAACAGCGTGGCCGACAGGTCAGTGCGCACCCGCTCGATGCTGCCCTTGGGCTGACGCACCGCGTTGTCGATGTGAAAATCGAAACTGCCCCCCGCCGTGTAGCAGTTGAGTAACGGCGGAAATACTTTGTGCGGCAGCGCAGCCGACATGAACAGCGGATTTTTCCACAGGCGTTCAAGCATCGCGGCGCCGATTTCCTTGGCTAGCGGATGGCCTTCCGGCAGTTGCAGATTGTGCTTGGCCTTGGCCGATTGATAGCCGGCGGTGATCTTGCCATCGGCCCAGTCGGCCTGTTCCAGAGCCTCGCGGATGCGCCGCACTTCGTCTTTCTCGAACAGAGCGGGGATGTGCAGCAGCATGTCGAAGTCACCTGATGGCAAAGAGGCGGCAATGGTATTGATTCTTATTGGCTGTGTAAAACCCGCTAGACGAATGAATCGGCAAAAACCGTAAGGTTAAATTGTAAAGAATGTAAATTCGTCGCGAATAACAATGTTTCGCAATTGATACGAATACCTGTTTACCCTATATTCCGCCGCCTCAAATCCTTGGGGAGGGGAATAAAAATGTCACGTCAACACGCACAATTACCCGTCAGCTCACCACGTCTGCTCGCCTCTGCCATCGGCGTTGCACTGACCGCCGGCTCCGCAGGCCACATGGTGTTCGCGGCCGAAAAGACCGACAGCAAAGCCTCCGGCAATGCCATTGCCCTGGACGCCACCGCCATCACCGGCGAAGCCCAGGACTCGACGTCCTACCAGGTCGAGAAAGCCTCCTCGCCCAAGTACACCGCGCCGCTGGTCGACACTCCGCGCTCGGTCACCGTTATTCCGCAACAAGTCCTGAAAGACACCGGCGCCCTGAACATGCAGGATGCGCTGCGCACCGTGCCAGGCATCACCTTCGGTGCCGGTGAAGGGGGCAACCCGCAGGGCGACCGTCCGTTCATCCGTGGTTTCGACGCTCAGGGCGACACCTACCTCGACGGCGTGCGCGACACCGGCTCCCAGAGCCGCGAGATCTTCGCCGTAGAAAACATCGAGGTCAGCAAGGGCCCGAACTCCGCCATCGGCGGTCGCGGCGCGGCTGGCGGCAGCATCAACCTGGTGAGCAAGAAAGCTCACCTGGGCAACTCGTTCGACGGTGGTTTCACCTGGGGCTCCGACCAGACCCAGCGCTACACCCTCGACGGCAACTACCAGTTCAGCGACACCGCTGCCGGCCGTCTGAACCTGATGAGCCACGAGAGCAATGTCGCCGGTCGCGACAGCGTCGACTACGACCGTTGGGGTATCGCGCCGTCCCTGGCCTTTGGCCTGGGCACCGACACCCGCGTCAACCTCGACTACTACCATCTCGAAAGCAACGACACCCCGGATTCGGGCATCCCGTACACCATTCCGAAGGCCGGCTCGGCTGCCCGCACCAAGTCCAACCCGGACAAGCCGTACTCCGGTGGCGATCACAGCAACTTCTACGGTCTGGACGGTCGCGACTTCCGCAAGGGTCGCACCGACACCGCGACCTTCGCCATCGAGCATGACCTGAGCGACTCGCTGACCATCAAGAACACCCTGCGTCACGGCACCAGCATGCAGGATTACATCCTGACCCAGCCGGACGACAGCAAGGGCAACGTCAACAACGGCAGCGTCTGGCGTCGGGCAAACACTCGCGTGAGCAACACCGAGACCACCACCAACCAGACTGACCTGTTCGGCAACTTCTACGTCGCCGGCTTCAAGAACAGCTTCTCCACCGGTGTCGAGTACACCCGTGAGGAAAGCCAGAAGTCTTCGTACAACGTCAACACCGACACCACGCCGCGCACCAGCGCCGCGACCACCAACTGCACCCCGTCGATGATCGGCGCGTCGAGCGGCTACAACTGCACCTCGCTGTCGAACCCGAACCCGAACGATCCGTGGAACGGCGCAATCTCGCGCAACTACGCCGGCACCGACACCAAGGCCAATACCTACGCGCTGTATGCGTTCGATACCCTGGAACTGTCTGATCAGTGGCTGGTAAACATGGGCCTGCGTTACGACCACTTCGACACCAAGTACCGCACCTACGATGGCTCGGGCGCCACCGTCGTGACCAAAGGCATCGAGTCCAAGGGCAAGGACACCAGCGAGTTCGTCACCGGGCAGTTCGGCGTGGTCTACAAGCCTGCGCCAAACGGCAGCATCTATGCGTCTTACGCCACCTCGGCCACCCCACCGGGCAGCACCCTGGGTGAAGGCATGGACGGCAACCCACTGGGCGGCACCACTGATCGCAGCGGCAACCTGCTGAGCAGCGACATGGAGCCGGAAACCACCCGGAACTACGAAATCGGCACCAAGTGGGATCTGCTGAACGATCGCCTGTCGCTGACCGCCGACATCTTCCGCACCGAGAAAGACAACGCTCGCGTGCAAGTCGATACCACCTCGTACGAAAACGTCGGCAAGACTCGCGTGCAAGGTATCGAGCTGTCGGCCAGCGGCAAGATCACCGACAAGTGGCAAGTGTTCGCCGGCTACGCCTACATGGACAGCGAGCAAGTGGACGGTGGCGACCTGCCGGCCAACAAAGCCAATAATGGCAACGAACTGCCGAACACCCCGAAAAACAGCGCCAGCCTGTGGACCACTTATCAGGTCACGCCGAAGCTGACCATCGGTGGCGGTGCGTTCTACGTGGATGACGTGTTCGGCAGCGTGGCCAACACCACCATGGTCGATTCCTACGTTCGCTACGACGCGATGGCCGCGTACAAGCTGAGCAAAAACGTCGACCTGCAATTGAACGTGCAGAACCTGACCAACGAAACCTACTACGACAAAGCCTTCTCGACTCACTTCGCCAACCAGGCGGCGGGCCGTACGGCATTGCTGAGCACCAACTTCCACTTCTGATCGAAGCCGGAAGCCTCGGGCCCCGTTCATTCACGTGAACGGGGCTTTTGTGCGTAATAAAGAACGTTTCTCGATAACCCACGGCATAATGCACGCCGTGAACACCACTTTCGAACGGACAAGGCTAGCGACGTGTTGAAGAAAACCCTGTTCCAGTTGCACTGGTTTTTTGGCATCACTGCCGGGCTGGTGCTGGCCCTGATGGGCATCACCGGCGCTGCCTATTCGTTTCAGGACGAGATCCTGAAAGCCCTCAACCCCTCCGTGTTGCAGGTGGAGAAACAGGTCGCCGGCGTCCTGCCGCCCGCCGATCTGGTGGCGCAGATCGAAGCCGCCTCGGGCAAGAAAGTCTCGATGCTCTCGGTCGAGACCGAGAGCGGCACCGCCGGGCGCGTCTGGTTCACCCCGCCGAAAGGTGAGCGACGTGGCGAGATGCGTTACTTCGATCCCTACACCGCCGAGTTCAAGGGCGAGGCCACCGGCCAGGATTTCTTCGGCCTGATGCTGCAGTTGCACCGGTTCCTCGCCATGGGCGATACCGGCCGCAACATCACCGGTGCCTGCACCCTGATGCTGCTGTTCTTCTGCCTTTCAGGCCTCTATCTGCGCTGGCCACGCCAGTGGAACAGCTGGCGCGTCTGGCTGACCCTGGACTGGAAGAAAAAGGGCCGCAGCTTCAACTGGGACCTGCACTCGGTGTTCGGTACCTGGTGCATGCTGGTTTACCTGTTGCTGGCGCTGACCGGACTGTCCTGGTCCTACGAGTGGTACAACAAAGGCCTGACGAAACTGCTGTCGGATGCGCCGCAGAACGAGCGCGTGCGCGGCGGCCGTGGCCCGGCTCCCGAAGGTCCGGCGCCGACTGCCGATTACGCGGCCATGTGGATCAGCATCTACAGCGCCGCCGGCCCGGGCCTCGCCTCCTACAACATCCGCATGCCACCCGTGGCCGGTCAACCGGCGACCGTGTTCTACCTGCTCGACAACTCGCCCCACGAGCGCGCGCTGAACCAGATCACCCTCGACCCGGCCACCGGCGTCGTCAAACGGGTCGACCGCTACGCCGACAAGAGCTTCAAGGCGCAATTGCTGACCAGCATTTATGCGCTGCATGTCGGCAGCTATTTCGGTCTGGTCGGTCGAATCATCGTGACCGTCGCGGCGGTGTTGATGCCGCTGTTCTTCATCACAGGCTGGCTGTTGTACCTGGATCGCCGACGCAAGAAAAAGCAGATCAAGGATGCCCGTCAGGGTCTCGAACAACCGGCCGGCGATGGCCCGGCGTGGCTGATCGGTTTCGCCAGCCAGAGCGGTTTTGCCGAACAACTGGCGTGGCAGACCGCCGGCCAGTTGCAGGCCGCCGGTTTGCCGGTGAAGGTGCAGCCGCTGGCGAATGTCAGCGAACAGGATCTGCAGGAATCAAACAACGCGCTGTTCGTGGTCAGCACCTTCGGTGACGGCGAGGCGCCGGACAGCGCTCGCGGTTTCGAGCGCAAAGTGCTGAACCGTGCCTCGGCTCTCGACAACCTCAACTACTCGGTGCTCGGTCTCGGCGATCGTCAGTACCAGCACTTCTGCGGTTTCGCCCGGCGCCTGCATCAATGGCTGGGCGAGCATGGCGGCAAGACCCTGTTCGCCCCGGTGGAAGTCGATAGCGGCGACCCTTACGCGTTGCGGCACTGGCAGACCCAGCTCGGCCTGATCACTGGCCAGGTGCCGGTCGACACCTGGCAGGCACCGAGCTACGGCAACTGGACGCTGGTCCGTCGCGAGTTGATGAACCCTGACAGCAGTGGCTCGCCAGTGTTTCTGCTGGGACTCTCCGCACCGGATACCAGCAGCTGGCTGGCCGGCGATCTGGTGGAAGTGTTGCCGCGCAACTGCCCGTGGGCCATCGAACATTTCCTCGACGGCCTCGGCATTCGTGGCGAGACCAGCGTGAAGGTCAACGGCCTGGAAGAATCGCTGGAAGTGGCCCTCGCCACCCGCCAGTTGCCCGAGCACCGCGCCCATCTGGTGGGCCTGCACGCTCAGGCGCTGGTGGATGCGATGGTGCCGTTGGCCATGCGCGAATACTCGATCGCTTCGATTGCCGCCGACGGCGTTCTGGAACTGATCGTGCGTCAGGAACAACACAGCGACGGAACCCTCGGCATCGGCTCCGGCTGGCTGACCGAGCACGCGCCGGTGGGTGGCAGCATCAGCCTGCGGGTGCGGCGCAACAGCGGTTTCCATCTGCCGAACCAGCCTGTGCCGATGATCCTGCTGGGCAACGGCACCGGCCTTGCCGGTTTGCGCAGCCTGCTCAAGGCGCGGATTGCCGACGGGCAGCAGCGCCAATGGCTGTTGTTCGGCGAGCGCAATCGGGAACACGATTTCCTCTGTCGCGCGGAGCTGGAAGAGTGGTTGATCAACGGTGATCTGGCGCGACTTGACCTGGCGTTCTCCCGGGATCAGGCCGAGAAGATTTACGTGCAGGACCGCTTGCGCGAATCGGCTGGTGAACTGAAGAAGTGGCTGGCGGACGGTGCCGTGATCTACATCTGCGGCAGCCTGCAAGGGATGGCGTCAGGCGTCGACCTGGCGCTGCATGACATCCTCGGCGCCGAAGAAGTCGAACGCCTGATCGAACAGGGTCGCTACCGCCGCGACGTTTACTGACCATAAATAACAACTGTGGGAGCAAGTTCGCTCCCACAGTTTGTTAGCGCTGAACTCAGACCGGCTGCAGCTTCTGCTCAAACACCGCCACCCCGTTCAGATCCCGCAACACCACGCTCATCTCCCCGCTCTGCCCCTCGATATTCACCTCGCCAAAAAACTGGAATCCGGCAAACGGCGAGGCGTTTTGCGTCGGCGGTGCTTTCTGGAACACCACTTCCGGGCCAAAGGTCTTGTCCAGCGGATTGGGTCCGAAGCTCCCGGCGTTCAACGGGCCTGTAACAAACTCCCAGAACGGTTCGAAATCCTGGAACGCCGCGCGATCCGGGTGATAGTGATGCGCCGCGCAGTAATGCACATCCGCTGTCAGGAACACGAAATTGCGCACCTGATGTTTACGCAGGAACCCGAGCAATTCCGCGACTTCCAGCTCACGGCCCTGAGCCGGGCCGGGGTCGCCGTTGGCCACCGCTTCCCAACGCGGCACGCCGGGGCTGACTTCACCGTCCGGCACGCCCAGACCGATCGGCATGTCGGCCGCGATGACTTTCCACTGGGCTTTCGACGACTTCAGTCCACGCTTGAGCCAGTTCAATTGCTCGCGCCCGAGGAACGGCTTTTCCGCCCCGAGATTGTCGTCGTTGGCGCCGCGATAGCTGCGCATGTCGAGCACGAACACATCGAGCATCGGCCCGTAGCTCAACTTGCGATAGATCCGCCCGCCACCGTCTGCTGCCTGACGGCGCATCGGCGAATATTCAAGCCAGGCCTGACGCGCGCGCCCGACCAGGGTGTGGATATCTTTTTCCTGATAGCGCTCGTCGAGCTGCTTGCCCGGCGACCAGTTGTTGACCACTTCATGGTCGTCCCACTGCCAGATC
This sequence comes from Pseudomonas sp. UV AK001, assembly GCF_046097675.1. NCBI lineage: Bacteria > Pseudomonadati > Pseudomonadota > Gammaproteobacteria > Pseudomonadales > Pseudomonadaceae > Pseudomonas > Pseudomonas sp. UV AK001. Next base: position 124,169 of record NZ_JBJUVZ010000006.1, on the reverse strand, counting down.
TGCGGCACTTCGGCGTTGAAGCGGCGGATGTTTTCATCCATCAGGTTGTAGCGGTAATTGCCGCGATAATCGTCGAGGGTCTGGGCGACTTTGCTCTTGGCTTCCGTGGTGAGGTTGCGCCACACGCGGCCACCTTCGGTGGTCAGTTGCGCCGGCACCGGGCCGTCGGCGTAGATGGTGTCGCCGCTGTGGATAAAGAAGTCCGGCAGGCGCAAACGCATGGATTCGTAGATGCGCATGCCGCCGATATCCGGATTGATGCCGAAGCCCTGGCCGACCGTGTCGCCGCTCCAGACGAATCGGATATTGCGTCGCGCCGTCGGTGCACTGCGCAGGTGGCCGAGCCACGGTTCGCTGGCGACGCCGGTCTGGGCGTCCTTGAAATACACGCGATAGAAAATCGCCTGATCGGCGGGCAATCCGGTGAGTTCGACGCGGGCGGTGAAATCGCTGCGGGCATCGGCCAGCGCGGAGATGACGCGGCGCGGATGGCGGAACTGACTGCGGGTGTCCCACTCCACCACCATCCGCGCCGGGCGGTCGCTGCGGCTCCAGATCATCGCCCGGTCGCCCTGCAGGTCGCCGGACTGCACGCCGTCGGTGAGTTGCGGTCGATCCTTGACCGAAGCAATCACTGCCGGGGCCAGCCCCGGCATCAGCAAACCGGCGCCGACCACTTGCATCACGCGCCGGCGACCGAGGTTGAAATCGCTCATGCTGTTCTCCCTGAAAAAAGGAAAACTTAACCATCACCAGATGAAGCGGGTGTGACACCTCAGGCGTTGGCCGGCTCCAGCGCCAGCTCGACCGCTTCCGGACGCTTGACCAGCGCATACACCACCGCCGTCAGCAGGCTGCCCGCAACGATGGCCAGCAGGTACAGCAGCGCATGGTTGATCGCGTTCGGAATCGCCAGCACAAACAGACCACCATGCGGCGCCATCAGCTTGCAGCCGAAGTACATCGACAGCGCACCGGTCAGCGCACCGCCGGCAATGCTCGCCGGGATCACCCGCAACGGGTCTTTCGCGGCAAACGGAATCGCCCCTTCGGAGATGAAGCACAAGCCCAGCACCAGCGCCGCTTTACCCGCCTCGCGTTCGGTCTGGGCAAACTTGCGCCGGGCGATGAAAGTGGCGATGCCGAGACCGATCGGCGGCACCATCCCGGCGGCCATGGTCGCGGCCATCGGTGCGTAACTCTGCGAGGCCAGCAGCCCCACCGAGAACGCATATGCAGCCTTGTTGATCGGCCCGCCGAGGTCGACGCACATCATGCCGCCCAGCAACACACCGAGCAGGATTGCGTTGGTGGTGCCCATGCTGTCGAGGAAGTGCGTGAGCGCCGCGAGCATCCCGGCCACCGGTTTGCCGACCACGTAAATCATCACCAGCCCGGTGATCAGGCTGGCGAACAGCGGGATGATCAGAATCGGTTTCAGCGCTTCCAGGCTTTGCGGCAACGCCACATAACGACTGATCAGCTTCGCCGCATAACCGGCGATGAAACCGGCGACGATCCCGCCGATGAACCCGGCGCCCAACGTACTCGCCAGCAAACCGCCGATCATTCCCGGCGCCAGGCCTGGACGGTCGGCAATCGAATAGGCGATGTAACCGGCCAGCAACGGCACCATCAATTTGAACGCGGTCTCGCCACCGATCTGCATCAGCGCCGCCGCCAGCGTGCCCTCTTCCTTGAACGCGGTGATGCCGAACACGAACGACAACGCAATCATCAAACCGCCCGCCACCACCATCGGCAGCATGAACGACACACCGGTCAGCAGGTGTTTGTAGACGCCGGTTTTCTCTTGTTTGGCCGGGGCCTTGCCGTCGCTCGCAGCGCTTTCCTGCTTGCCTTCGGCAAGGGCTTTTTTCAGCGTGGCTTCGGATTGCTTCAAGGCGATCCCGGTGCCGCAGCGGTAGATTTTCTTGCCGGCGAAACGCTCGGTGGCGACTTCGATATCGGCTGCCAGCAGCACCACGTCGGCCTCGGCAATCGCCGTTGCGCTCAGGGGATTTTTCGCTCCCACCGAGCCCTGGGTTTCCACCTGAAACTCATAGCCCAAACGCTTGGCGGTCTGCTGCAAGGCTTCGGCGGCCATGAAGGTGTGGGCGACGCCGGTCGGGCATGCAGTGACGGCGACGATGCGCGGCACGCGTTGCTCGACGGCAGCCGGGGCAACTTCGCTGGCGACATGGATTTCGGCTTCTTCGGCACCGCGTCGCAGCACCGCGTCGACATCCTGCAGCGCTTGCGCCGGCGCGATGCGGAATACGCGCTTGCCGATGAAACGCGTCATGTCGATATCGCCGGTGGCCACCAGCAACACCCATTCAGCCGCCTCGATGGTGGCCTTCGACAACGCGCGTTCCGGATGCGCCGCATCCACCACTTCGACGCTGGTGCTCCAGCCCTGACGCTGGGCCGCGGCATCCAGCAGCCGGGCGCAGAGCACACTGGTGACCATGCCGTTCGGGCAGGCCGTGACAATGGCTAACTTCATGACAAACCCTCTTATTGTTCTGTCAGGGGACGCACGCGCACGCCCTGTTCGAGCTGCGTCAGTTGAGCAGCATCGTGAATACCGAAACCGATCTGGGTCACCGCCTGCGCCGCAATCGCCGTGGCCGTGCGCAGGGTTTGCTCCGGCGTATCGGCGCTGAGCAGACCGTGGAGCATGCCGGCCAGCAACGAGTCGCCAGCGCCGACCGTGCTGGCGACGCTGACCCTCGGCGGCGTGGCATGCAACGCCGAGCCGACGCTGAACCAGTTCACACCTCCTGCACCGTGGGAAATCACCACATGCTCGATGCCTTGAGCGTGCAAACGACTGGCCGCTTCTGCCTCTGCGACGTGGGACAGCACTTCACACCCCAGCGCGTCGGCCAGTTCTTCGGTGTTCGGTTTGATCAGCCACGGGCCGGCCTTGAGTGCCGTGCGCAGCGCTTCGCCGCTGGTGTCCAGCGCCACTTTCAGACCCAGCCCCTTAAGGCGTTCGATCAACTCGCGCAACCACTTCGCACTGACCCCGCGCGGCAGACTGCCGGCCACCACCACCGCGTCATGCCCCGGCGCAATCTGCACCAGTCGATCCAGCAACGCCTGTTGCGCCACCACGCCGACCACCGGGCCCGGGCCGTTGATGTCGGTGATTCGTCCGTCCTGTTCCGCCACTTTGATATTGCTGCGGGTCTCGCCCGGAACGCGGATGAAAGCGTCGACGAAGCCGCGTTTGGCGAACAGGTTTTCGAACGCCTGCAGATTGTCTTCGCCGAGAAATCCGCTGACGGTCAGTTGATGACCGAGATCGGCGAGCACCTGAGCAACGTTCACGCCTTTACCGGCGGCATGGGTGTGCATCTCGTCGCTGCGATTGACCTGACCGGCTTCCAGACGCGGCAACTGCACCGTAAGGTCCAGCGCCGGGTTGAGGGTCAGGGTAAGAATCTTGGCCATTACAGGGCCTCCACTAATGCGCGCACTTCGTTGGCGCTGCCCACGGCCAGGGCTTGTTGAGCAAGGTTTTGCGTTTGCGTCAGGCTGAGTTCGCGGATGCGCGCCTTGACCTCGGCGACGCTGCGTCCGGAGACGCTCAATTCATCCACACCGAGGCCGACCAACACCGGCACCGCCAGCGGATCCGCCGCCAGCTCGCCGCAGACGCCGACCCATTTGCCGTGGGCATGGGCCGCGCGCACGGTGATGTCGATCAGTTGCAGCACCGCCGGGTGCAGGCCGTCCGCCTGGGCGGACAGGGTCGGATGACCACGGTCGATGGCCAGGGTGTATTGGGTCAGGTCGTTGGTGCCGACACTGAAGAAGTCCACCTCTTTGGCCAGCACCGGCGCCAGCAACGCGGCGGATGGCACTTCGATCATGATCCCCAGTTGCAGGTCGGCGACCGGGATTTCCAGGCGCAAGCGTTCGGTCATGTCCCGCGCCTGACGCCACTCTTCGACGCTGCCGACCATTGGGAACATGATCCGCAGCGGACGGTTGTCCGCCGAGCGCAGCAAGGCGCGCAACTGCGCTTCCATGACCTGCGGACGCTGCAAGGTCAGGCGAATCCCGCGCACACCAAGGAATGGATTTTCTTCCTTGGCAATCGGCCAATACGGCAGCGGTTTGTCACCGCCGACGTCGAGGGTGCGCACCACCAGCGGCCGACCGGTGAGGCCGTCGAGGACGCGGCGGTATTCAGCCTCCTGAGTCGCCTCGTCCGGCGCCTGCGGGTGAGCCATGAAAATCAGCTCGGTGCGCAGCAGACCGATGCCTTCGGCGCCCTGCTCGACTGCACTGGCGACGCCGGCGCTCTCGCCGATGTTGGCGAACACTTCCACGGCGTGGCCGTCGGTGGTGTGCGCCGGTTGATGACGTTGTTCCGCGGCGGCTTTCAGACGTTGTTCGCGGGTGTCGCGTTCTTCGGCGGCGCGTTGCAAGGTCGCGGCATCGGCATCGACATGCAGACGACCGCGCTGGCCGTCGAGCAACAACGGCGTGCCCGGTTTCAGCAGCAACACCGCTGCGCCCGCACCGACCAATGCCGGAATGCCCAGCGCGCGAGCCACGATGGCGCTGTGAGCGGTGGCGCCACCACGGGCGGTTAGAATCCCCGCCACCCGCGCAGGATCCAGCCGCGCCACGTCGGACGGACCGACTTCATCCATCACCAGAATGTACGGTTGCTCTGGCTCGGCAGGCGTCTGCACGCCGCACAGCTGCGCCAGCACCCGACGCCCGATGTCGCGCAGATCGGCGGCGCGTTCCGCGAGCAAGGCATCCTGCAAGGATTCCTGTTGTTTCGCGGCGGCCTCGATCACCGCCATCCATGCCGCTTCGGCGCTCTCGCCTTGCTTGAGGCGGGTGTCGACTTCATCGGTGAGTTCCGGGTCGTCGAGCATTTCCTGATGGGTGATGAAAATCTCGCGGATCGCCTTGGCCTTGCTGCGTTCGATCAGGCCCTGAATGTCCTGACGCACGTCGGCCAGCGCTTGCTTGAGACGCTCGCGCTCGATGGCGGCGGACTCGCCACGCAACGGATAATCGATGGTTTGCTGGACCTGAATATGCGCCGGGCCGATGGCGATGCCGGGGGCAGCAGGAATCGCTTGCAGCAGGCTACCGGAGGCCGGGGCGCTCACGACTTCGGCGATGTCGGCGATGACTTCGCGCTGCTGGCTCACGGCCGGCAACGGTTCGACTTCTTCGCCGAGGCCTTCTTCGATGGCCGCCAGCAAGGCCGGCAAGGCATCGGCGGCGATGCTTGGCTCGGCGATAATTTCCAGCACCTGGCCGCGACGGGCGCCGAGGCTCAGCAGTTTGCTGAGGCTCTTCACCGATACGGCGCTGTCCTGACCATCAACGATGCGGACACGGATTTCACCATCAAAACTTTTCGCCAGTTGCGCGAGGATCTTCGCCGGCCGCGCATGCAAGCCATGGGCGTTGGCCAGGGCAATCCGCGCACTCGGCCAGTCGGCCGGCAACTCGCCGCCGAGCACTTCGAGGACTTTACGGCTGCTGGTGGCGCGGCCCAGTTCATGGCCGCGACCTTCGATCAGCAGCGCGCACAAACGCTCGAGCAACGCTTGATGCGCTTCACCGAGGCTGGCCAGGCAAAACAGACCGCTGAGGGGCTGGCCGAGGTAACGCATCGGTTTGTCCGGCGTGACGAAGGCAAGACCCGGACGCTTCACGGTCTGCTCGCTGTGCAGCCACCACAGGCCATCGCCCAGTGGCAGCGCTTCGACCTGCTGCAACACCCCGGCAAAACCGTTGCTCACGCAATCGGCTTGGCGCAGCAGCCGCGCCCCGCGCCAGACCAGCTCTTCGAAATCGTCGGCGGACACCCCGAGGCCGATCATCTGCGCATCCAGTGCCAGTTCCTGTGGCGCGCCCTGCAGCAGTTTCAGCAGCGCTTCGGGCGAACTGGCGCGGCGGAGGGCCTGGCCCAGATCGGTCTCGCCGAGGGCACGGGTCAGCAATTGCAGCAGACGCAGGTGTTCATCGGATTTGGCCGCGATGCCAATGGCCAGATAGACGATCTGGCCGTCGCCCCAGTCCACGCCGTCGGGAAACTGCATCAGGCGCACGCCGGTGGCAAACACCTGATCGCGGGTTTCGGGCGTGCCATGGGGGATCGCAATCCCCTGACCGAGAAAGGTCGAGCCCTGGGCTTCCCGCGCCTGCAAGCCGGCCAGGTAACCGTCGGCGACCAGACCGTCAGCGACCAGATGATTGGCCAGCAATTGCAGGGCGGCGGGTTTATCCACAGCCGATTGGCCCATGGATATCTGCTCTACAGTGAGCTCGAGCATGCGATCTCCTTTTTGACGCGTTGGTGCGCCAGGTATTGTTTTGAATGGTTGCAGCTTAGGCGCTTGTAGGCTTCCCTTTCAGGAGGCAGTTTTGGCGGTTTCACGGCAGAACCGGCCAAAGGCGTCTAAAACGTAGAAAATACGCTTGCTGAAACGTTTAATCTAGATTGATCGGCACGTTACTCGATAATGTCTCATCCTTGAAGTCCAACTTGTCGGATGCGCTGCGACAATGGTCGCCTGCCTGAATCGGGTAGGATTGGCGAAAATGTGGCGGCAAGCTCGAAAAAACAAGGAAATCCCGGGTTGAAACTCAGTGATATCGCGCGGTTGGCCGGAGTGTCCGTGACCACCGCCAGCTACGTCATCAACGGCAAGGCCGAACAGCAACGCATCAGCACCGCGACCGTCGAGCGGGTACGGGCGGTGGTCGATCAGCACGGCTTTACTCCCAATCCACAGGCGGCCGGGCTGCGCAGTCGGCACACCCGGACTTTGGGTTTTATCCTGCCGGATCTGGAAAACCCCAGCTACGCACGGATCGCCAAGCTGCTGGAACAAGGCGCCCGGGCGCGCGGCTATCAGTTGCTGATCGCCAGCTCCGACGATGCGCCGGACAGCGAACGGCAACTGCTGCAACTGTTCCGCGCCCGACGCTGCGATGCGTTGATCGTCGCCAGTTGCCTGCCGGCCGGTGACGACAGCTACCGTCAGTTGCAGGCCAAGGGCTTGCCGGTCATCGCCATCGACCGGGTGATGGACCCCGAGCATTTCTGCTCGGTGGTCAGCGACGACCGCGAGGCCAGCCTGCACCTGACCGAAAGCCTGCTCGACCCGCAGCCGAAACAGATCGTGCTGCTGGGCGCCCGGCCGGAACTGAGCATCAGCCAGGAACGTGCCGCCGGCTTCAAACAGGCCCTCGCCGGGTTCAAGGGCGAAGTGCTGGTCGAGCACGCCGAGTCCTTCAGCCGCGAGTGCGGCAAGCAATTGATGGAAGAACTCCTGCAACGCCTCGGGCATTTGCCGGATGCGCTGGTGACCACGTCCTACGTACTGCTGCAGGGCGTGTTCGATGCGCTGCATGACTTCCCGCTGAAAAACCGCCCGCTGCGCCTCGGCACGTTTGGCGACACCCAGTTGCTGGACTTCCTGCCGCTGCCGGTCAACGCCATGGCCCAGCAGCACCAGTTGATTGCCGACAAGGCGCTGGCACTGGCGCTGGCGGCGGTCGAGCAATCGGACTACCAGCCTGGCGTGCAGGCCATCGCCCGTACCTTCAAGCAGCGTATTCACCGGGACTGAGCCGTGGAGCTGATCGACAGCCACACCCATCTGGACTTTCCCGACTTCGACGCCGACCGTGCGGCGCTGATGGCCGAAAGCCGTGCTCTCGGGGTACGACGGATGGTGGTGCTGGGGGTGTATGAAGGCAACTGGCAGCGGGTGTGGGATCTGGTGCAAAGCGATCCCGAGCTGTACGCGGCTTTCGGCTTGCACCCGGTGTATCTGGATCAGCATCGGCCGGAAGACTTGCTTGCGTTGGGCGACTGGCTGACACGGCTGCGCGGTCATCGACAACTGTGCGCTGTCGGCGAAATCGGACTGGATTACTTCATCGAAACCCTCGACCGCGAACGCCAGCAGGCGCTGTTCGATGCGCAACTGCAACTGGCGGCGGATTTCGGGTTACCGGCGCTGATCCATGTGCGGCGCAGCCACGCAGCGGTGATTGCCACGCTCAAGCGTTTCAGGCTCAAGCGCGGGGGCATCATCCATGCCTTTGCCGGCAGCCGTGAAGAAGCGCGGGAATACATCAAACTCGGTTTCAAACTGGGTCTCGGCGGCGCGCCGACCTGGCCTCAGGCCTTGCGCATGCATCGAGTGCTGGCCGACTTGCCTCTGGACTCGGTGGTGCTGGAAACCGACTCACCGGACATGGCGCCCGCCATGTACCCCGGCGTGCGCAATACTCCGGCGCATCTGCGGGAGATCTGCAACGCGCTGGCGGGGTTGATGAGTATCAGTGCAGAACAACTTGCCGAGGCCAGCACCGCCAACTGCTGTGAAGTGTTTGGCTGGTAGTCAGTCGCCGTGGGCTTTGGCCGCATCGAGAATCAAGGTCATGTGCTGACGGTGGCGAACAAAACGTGCCAGCGCGAAGTACACGAAAATCACGATCAGTGAAGCATTCAACTGTTCAGTCACGCTGAGCAGTCCCACCCATTCCATCACCAGCGCCACCAGCAGCGCGGTACACACCGTCACCGATGCACTGAAGCGCAACAGGCCCAGTGAATCCAGGGACTTGAAGCGTCTGATCTGTTTCGGGCAGCGCAGCTCCAGGGTTTTCTGGCAGTGAGCGCAGGTGAACGGTTCATTGATCGCGATGGCATTCAGTTGCCAGGGTTTGAGCAGCAGCGTGGTCTGGCAATGGGCACAGCGGCCCTGGACTCCCAGGGTTGCAACAGACATGTGTGGCCTCCTCCAAACGGTCAGTTGATGTGATCTTGATCCATTGAAGACGAAAAATCAGAGCCCGGAGGAAATCAGGAAATTGCTTACAAACGTAAGCAAAGAAGTACTACAAATTATTCCGACATACCTGCCTCCGGAAAGGCAGGCTGCTTAAACCCGGAAGGCGCTGATCAACTGCTTCAACTCAACCACCTGCGCCGACAGGGCCCGACTGGCATTTTCGGTCTGACAGGCACCTTCGGCCGTGCGCTCGCCGGCGCGGTTGATCTCGACGATGTTCTGGTCGATGTCATGAGCCACGGCGGTCTGCTGCTCCACGGCAGCGGCGATCTGCTGGTTCTGATCGACGATCATGCCTACCGCACCGAGGATGTTTTCCAGCGCCTGCTGGACCTTTTCCGATTGTCCGACCGTGCCGCTGGCCATCGAATGACTCACACCCATGGCTTTCACCGCTGCACCGACCCCGCCGTGCAGCTTGGCGATCATCTGCTCGATTTCTTCGGTCGATTGCTGGGTACGTTTGGCCAGCGTCCGCACTTCGTCCGCCACCACCGCAAAGCCCCGGCCCTGCTCACCGGCCCGCGCCGCCTCGATCGCCGCGTTAAGCGCCAGCAGATTGGTCTGCTCGGCGATGCTCTTGATCACCTCCAGCACGCTGCTGATCGACTGACTGTCGCTGGCCAACTGATTGATTACCCGCACCGACTGATCGATCTCGCTGGCCAGTGCCGCGATGCTGCCCTGCTGCGACTCCACCAGGCCACGTCCGCTGATGGTTTCGTCGTTGACGCTGTGGGCGCTGCTCACCGCAGCCGCCGCACTGCGCGCAACTTCCTGCGAGGTCGCCGACATCTGGTTCATGGCCGTGGCCACCTGCTCGATCTGGCTGCGCTGACCGGCCACGGCCTGGTTGCTCTGCGCCGAGACGTCTTCCACTTGCCCGGCCTGACGCTCGACCTCGCCGACCGTATGGCCGACCCGCTCGATCAGGTCGTGGATCTTGCGCACCGTGCCATTGAACACCTCGCCCAGCTCGCCCAGTTCATCGCGGCTATGGGCAACGAAGTTGACCGTCATGTCCCCGGCCGCGACTTTGTCCATCATCGCGCCAAGGCGTTTTAGCGTATTGCGGGTCGAGGCGTAGAAGCCGCCATAAAGGTAGAAAATCAGTACGAACACCACCGACAGCGCCACAGCCTGCAACACCATGTGCGTGCGGTTCTGCGTCAGACGTTGTTGTAATTGGGTGTCGAGGAATTTCAGAGTGGCTTCGTTGAGCTGATACGTGCGATCCATCAACCCGGTGACCTGATCGTAAAAAGCCTGCCACGGCGCATCGAGGGTCTCGGCGACCACCACTTGCTCTTCGAATATTTCGCTGGCCTGCTTCAGCGTGGCCTTGCTGGCGTCGGCCGCCGCACTCAACGAATCCCGCGCAGCCTTGCTCGAGCCCAGCGCGTCCTGCAGTTTCAGCCCGTACTCGCCCTGAAGCTTTTCGATCTGCGCCAGCAGTTCATCGAAGCGGGTGCTGGAGGAGCTGTTGAGAAACCCCTGCCCCAACGAGAAAGATCCCATGGCCCGGCCTTCGCCAAGAGTCTGGGTGATGGCTGGCGTGATCGCGGTGACCAGTTCACTGAGTTGGCGGATGTCGCTCTGGTTGTCTCGGCTCAGGCCGGCCTGGCTGGCGACGATCTGGCTGAAAATCTGCGCACTGCCCAGCAGCTTGCCGATCAGCGCACTTTTGCTTTGCAGGGAGTTCTCCGCTTGCTGGGCCTTGAACGCGGCGATCATCTCATCGCGCTTGGCATCGAAGACCTTGATCTGTTCCGGGTCCTCGGTCATGGCCGTCAGTCCTTGCAGGCGCGCCAGAACGTTTTGCTCGAGGCTGGTGATTTGCGACTCGACATTGCCGGCCTTGCCCGACTGGCCGAGGGTGACGTTGATCTGCACCAGGTTATTCAGGGTTTCCAGATCCCGACGCAGGGTCAGGCTGCTGCCCAGCAGGTCGAGGCTTTGCAACTCCACCCGGGTGCCCTGGAATTCGCGATAGGAATCGCGCACCAGATAGAAGTTGGTCACCAGCATCGGTACCAGGAACAGCACGCTGATCAGGCTGAACTTCATGCCGAAGCTCAGGCGGTTCATCAGCGAGACGGCGGGATAGAGCAAGCTCTTCACTGGAAGTCTCCCTTGGTTTTTTCTTGTTTTTATTGGCAGGCGCGGGGCGACAGCAGATAGCCACTATCGGGCGCTATCTCTGTATAGCTCAAATCGAAGGGAGGTTTTGTAACTTAAGGTTAACGGCAGAGAATCGCCCGAACGCGGGCTGCGTTCGGGCGACATTTTGATCTTCAGGCAGGCATCAGTGGATCAGGACGGTCCAAAGGGCAAACCCGGCGTACCACAACACCGCTGCACGCAACAGCAGCTCCCACAGGCAATCGAGGGTGTTGATCCCTTCCGGGCCGACGACGGCGGGCGGAATTTCTCCGGCGGCCAGGCCGACCCTGTTGATCAATTGCGCGGCGCTGATGTTCCAGTTCAACAGCTCATGCAGCATGATCCGGCTGACCGCGACGAAGTTGCCAACCAGAGCCAGACTCGCCGCCAGCAGGCGCACCGGCACCCAGTCGAACGCGTGCCGCAGCTGCCCTGCCCGCTCGGCCAGTGCCGGGTTTTGTGCGTTTTCTTCCGCCAGCGCCAGCAGGCGATAGCTCAGCGCTGCGACCGGGCCAAGCAGGAAGTACCAGAAAATCACCGCAAAAAAGCTCTGGTAGGCCTGCCACAGCAGATGGCGCTGCACTTGTTCCAGCAATTGCTCGCCACTCTCGGCACAGATATCCAGATCGCGCTTGGCCACGTGAGCGGCGGCTTGCAAGTCTTCCCGGCGCCAGGCATCACGGAACGGGCCGAGACCGCCGAGCAGATCGCCGCGCCCCAGGCTGTAAATCACCACCAGCAAATGCACCGGCAGGGCCAGCAGGCCATAGGCAACCGGCTCCAGCACCAGCAGCAACAACCCCAGCAATGCCACCGGCAGCAGCACCAGAATGACCAGCACCAGCCACGGCCGTTTTGCCAGGTTGCCGCTTTCAAGCTTGTGCAGTTCGCGGATCCATCCGCCATCGCGTTGAACCCGATGGCGCAGGGCCGAGAACTTCTCGATCCATACCGCCAGCAGTAACACCAGAAAACTCATTGTCCTTCCTCTTGTGCCAGGGCGGCGCGGTAGCGTGCCCAGTCGAATGCGGGTCCAGGGTCGGTCTTGCGTCCGGGTGCGATGTCGCTGTGCCCGCAGATACGTTCGACAGTGATCGCTGGAAACGCTTTTTGCAAATGCCGGGTCAGCACGATCAACGCCTGATACTGCGCCTCGGTAAATGGCAGATCATCGGTGCCTTCGAGTTCGATGCCCACGGAAAAATCGTTACAGGTTTCCCGTCCTTCGAACACCGACACGCCGGCATGCCAGGCACGCTCAAGGCAGGAGACAAACTGGGTGACCTTGCCGTCACGTTCGATCAGGAAATGCGCAGAGACGCGCAGGTCGGCGATCCCTGCAAAATAGGGATGCTCCGTGACATCCAGACGATTCTGGAAAAATTCCTGCACCTTGCCGGTGGCGAACTGCGCCGGCGGCAGGCTGATGTTGTGGATGACCAACAGGGAGACTTCGCCCGCCGGGCGTTCATTGAAGTTGGGCGAGGGGCAGACCTGCACCCCGTGACACCACCCGCTTGCGGGATCCAACTGCATACCGATTCCTTCAACGCCGACTGTGTTGCGCCCAGTATGCCGTGATCGGCCCCCGGCGCGCGATCACTTGCCGCGATTGAGCCGTCGCAGATTGCCGAGCACCGACTCCAGCGCGCGGTCAAAGAGCAAGGTGTCATCCAGCGCCCGCACCGTCCCGCGGCGGAACTCCATGGCCAGGGCGATGCGGTTACGCTCCTGCACTTTCGTTCCGGTGCGGTCGACAAACACATATTTGCCGGTGGCCTCGATAATCGCCGCCAGTTTGCAGCGCAAGGTGTGTTCCTCATCCTCTTGGAACGCCACCCAGCTACCCAGGCGCAACTGGTCGACCTGACGCAAACTGGCGTCATCGGCCGGCAAACGCTCCGGACCCAACATCGGATGACCTTCGTCGGCGGACTGTAAAACGATGGCCTGAGACACCTGGATCATCGGCGGCGACTCGGCCTGATCCGGCTCCGCGGAAGGCTGGAGCAAACGGACGTGCAATGCTTCCAGCGCGCTGAAAAACTCGCTGGTGGCAAACGGGTCGAACGCCGAACTGCTCAGCCCGTCACGCAGCGACTTGAGCAGTCCCGGCACCAGCGACAGCAAACGCAGGCCCGACTCGGCATCCTCGTGACGCTGCACGCTCCAGATCAACTGCTCCATGGTCTGCACGTCGGCCTGCCATTCGGCGGACTGATCGCCGTGCTTGAGGCACGTCAGCAGCAAGACTTTGCTCCAGGCCGCCTGGACGAAAGTCACCACCGTCGGCGGCAGGACTTTGCCGAGCATTGCCTGGTTCAACGCCTGCTCGACACGCAGGCGGGCCAGTTCGGTTTTCGCCCGGCCCTCTTCGGCATCGCGCAGGCGCTGCTCTAGCAGTTCGCTGCGGCGGCGCTCGTCGCTGGTGAAGGTGAGGAAGTCCGCCAGCAGCTCGGAGAAAATCGCCGGGTCATCGACGAAATCCGTCAGCAAACGCTGCACTACTTGCTCGATGCGCAGATAGAGGCTGTCGCGCGCGTCGCCGTCGCATTCACCCCAGCCCATGGCCGCTTCAGCGATTTCATTGAGCAGGCGTCGTGCCGGATGGCTGCTGCGACTGAAAAAACTCTTGTCGATCACCGCGACTTTCAACATCGGGATCTGCAACCGGGCGATCAGCGCCTTGAGCGAATCCGGCAGGTTGCGGTCGTCGAGAATGCAGTCGAACACCATGGCGACCAGGTTGATCACATCCTCGTCCGCACCGCCGACGATCCGCGACTTGCCGCTTTTTACGCTGACCCGGGTCAGCAATTGCTCAAGCTGATTGCGCAGATCGAAGTCTTCCTGCCCCGCCAGCGCCGGCACGTATTGCTGCAAGTGCGAAAGCAGACGCAGCAGGTCACGGGTGGAAATCGGCTGGGGAGCCGCACTCGGTTCAAGGGTCGGCGCGACACTGCCACGCACGTGCAACAGCAACTCCTGGAGTGCGGCGAAAACTTCCTGCACGCCCGCGTCCGCCGGCGATTGATCGCGTTCGTCGAACTCGCTGTGCGCGCTGGCCGAGGCGTGATCCCTGGCCCGGCGGGCCGGTGCAGGCTTGAGCTCGGGCAACACCCCGGTGGCGACCAACAGTTGGTTGGCCTCCGCGAAGAGTTGGTCGGTGTCGGCCAGCACATAGCGCTCGAACAGTTTGAGCAGGATCAGCTTGACCTTGATCTCCACGCCCAGATTGCGCCCTGCCTGGAGAAAAAACTCACACAGCATCGCCGGGCCCAGCGGGTTGTGTTGATCGTCCAGGGATTTGCCGAGCAGCGCATTGAAGCGCGCGGTCAATTGATCAAGGGCGAATCCGTCGCGATTCAGCACACGACCGACCATCGTTTCGATCGCGACGCTGCGCTCCATATCGTCGGTGCGCGCCGTGGTGTCCTCGTACTGCAACGCATGAGGCACGACGTTTGGTACGGGATCATATTGAGTGAGGCCGACAAAGGCCTCGAAGAATTGTTCGAGAAAGCCGCGCTCGATGTTCTTGCGCTTGAGGCGCAGGTCGCGCATGGCTTCGAAAAAGATGTTCTGTTCGACGTCGTTGCGGGCCCGGTCGGCCATTTCGAACAGGGTATCGTCGGCGTTATCGAACAGTTCCTGCAGGCCGTTGCGCAGGCGCTGTGCAGCCTTGTCGCGAACCTGAAGCAGAATCACAGGCAGGCGGGCGAGCGGCGAGTGAGTCGCCTGATCGGTAGCAGCCTTGTGCAAAGGCACTACATTCCCGTCGTTGTGCATCCAAGCCTCCTGGAACGGTGATTTGCCGACGTCAAAGTCATGGCGTCAAATGCAAGGCGGATTATCTTGCAAAAGCTGTCTCCGGCGCCAGAGCCGTCAGGGTTTCCCCTATACGCCGTCACCTTCCAATGACCACGACGGAATCGGGTTTGCTCAAAGAAAATCGACCGGATGCAGCTCTACGGGGGAGTTCTCGCCTTGGGTTGGCCGGCGCCATGCCCCTATAATCGGGCCACTTAGTTTGTGGAGCCCGTTATGCCGAATCTACGTCTCGCCGATTTGACCGCCGAAATCGAAGCCAACGTGCGCCGTGCGTTGCTCGAAGACATCGGCAGCGGCGACATCACCGCGCAACTGATCCCGGCCGAACGCCTGGCCAAAGCCACCATCATTACCCGCGACGCGGCTGTCATCTGCGGCACAGCCTGGGTCGATACGGTGTTCCGTCAGCTCGACCCTCGGGTGGCGGTGCACTGGCAAGTGCGCGATGGCGAACGGGTTTCGCCGAACCAGCCTTTGTTTCATTTGGAAGGCCCGGCCCGTTCGCTGCTGACCGGTGAACGCAGTGCCCTGAACTTCCTGCAGTTGTTGTCCGGCGTAGCCACCCGTGCGCAATACCTCGCGGACTTCGTCGCCGAAACCGACGTGAAACTGCTCGACACCCGCAAGACACTGCCGGGCCTGCGACTGGCGCAGAAATACGCGGTCACCTGCGGTGGCTGCCATAACCACCGAATCGGTCTGTACGACGCGTTCCTGATCAAGGAAAACCATATTGCCGCCAGCGGCGGAATCCCGCAGGCCATTGCCGCCGCGCACAAGATCGCGCCGGGCAAACCGGTGGAAATCGAAGTGGAAAGCCTGGATGAACTGAAGGAAGCGCTGGCGGCCGGCGCCGACATCATCATGCTCGACGAACTGAGCCTCGACGACATGCGCGAAGCCGTGCGCCTGAACGGCGGCAAGGCGAAGCTGGAAGCCAGCGGCGGCATCAACGAAAGCACGCTGTTGCCGATTGCACAGACTGGGGTGGATTACATCTCGATCGGTGCGATGACCAAGGATGTGAAGGCCGTGGACCTGTCGATGCGCCTGAGCCTCTGAATCGAGCGCGCAATAAAAAACGCCAGCCCTTTCGAGGCTGGCGTTTTTGTTTCAGACCACCAGATTGTTCATCTCGCAGTACTCTTCCCAATCGACACCCAGCACTTCGGCCGCCTCCTTGTGCAGCTCCAGGCGCTTGGCCTCGAACTCTTCAGGGCTGCTGGTGTACTTGAGCGTCAATTCCCACGGTTGCAAACCCTGGGCTTCGGCTTCGTCTTCGAACGCCCACTGGATCTGGTCCTTCTGCTCATCGGGACTCAGGTCCTTGATCTCGTCCATCAACTCCGGCGCATCAAGTTTGTACTTCTCCAGCGCTTGTTCGTGGCGTTGCTCTTGGGTCAATTCAGTCATGGCGTTCTCGCTGATCGTAAGAATGGAAGATGGATCTGGATCATCAAGGATCTCTCTGACGCGGATTGTCCGGCCTTCGGAACCATTCGGGATCATCTGAAAACTGCTGGGCGATGCTCATGCAGACAGCGAATATAGGACGTTTGGCGAGCGAATTACACGGGTCTTTACATCTCTCCCACAAAAAGTTGACCTGCGGAACATAAACCGGATTTCCAAGTCATAGCGATGTGCCATATCGGCACTCACCTTCGCTGTTCACAAGGAAACCCAGTGATGCGCAGCTTTTCGAAGATTTCTTCTGTTGTGTCCGCCACCGCTCTGAGCGCCCTGCTGGGCACACTGGCCCTGCCGGCCAGCGCAATGGCCGTTGAACTGAGTAGCAGCAGCCCTTCCTATGGAGACCAGATCTCCGCCATTCACAACGATTTCGGCAAAGACGTGGTGATCAAAAGCGGCATCGGTGTCGAAGACCTGAAAAAGATGCGCGACACCGTCAACGACCAGTCGCGTCAGATCGAAGAACTCAAGCGCAACAGCGGTTCGAGCTCAAGCTCCAGCGGCAGAGAGATTGATGATCTGAAGAGCAAGGTCAAGGAACAGGACCGTCAGATCGATACGCTGAGCCGTCAGGTCGACGACCTCAAGCGCAACAGCGGCTCAAGTTCCAGTTCGAACAACAGCGAAATCTCCAGCCTGAAGCAGAAGCTCAACGATCAGGATCGTGCGATGGATCAGCTCAAACGTACCGTCGAGGAGTTGAGCCGCAAGGTGAAATAAGGGGAAGTGGTGCCCGAGACAGGAATCGAACCTGCGACCTTCGCGTTACGAGTGCGCTGCTCTACCGGCTGAGCTACACGGGCGGTGGGCTAAACCTAGCACCGGTATTGAAGGTCGGCAACTTCGTAGAATGACTCGATATTTCGCAGACAAAAAAATACCCCGCCGTTTTCACGGCGGGGCATTTTCATTGCGCTAAAGCGACGGGGTGATTAAACGCCCGAAGCCTTGGCTGCTGCCACGTCTTTGATGGACAGCTTGATACGGCCGCGGTTGTCCACGTCCAGTACCAGCACTTCCACTTCCTGGCCTTCTTTCAGGATGTCGGTCACTTTCTCAACACGAGCGTCGCTCAGCATCGAGATGTGCACCAGACCATCCTTGCCTGGCAGGATGTTGACGAATGCGCCGAAGTCGACGATGCGCTCAACCTTGCCGACGTAGATCTTGCCGATCTCGGCTTCTGCGGTGATACCCAGAACGCGCTGGCGTGCCGCTTCAGCCGCTTCCTTGGTTTCGCCGAAGATCTTGATCGAACCGTCGTCTTCGATGTCGATCGAGGCCTTGGTTTCTTCGCAGATCGCACGGATGGTCGCGCCGCCTTTACCGATAACGTCACGGATCTTGTCGGTGTCGATCTTCATCGCGATCATGGTCGGAGCGTTGGCCGACAGCTCGGTACGCGACTGACCGATGATCTGGTTCATCTGGCCGAGGATGTTCAGGCGCGCTTCCAGGGCCTGGCCCAGAGCGATTTCCATGATCTCTTCGGTGATGCCCTTGATCTTGATGTCCATCTGCAGCGCGGTAACACCTTTGGCGGTACCGGCTACTTTGAAGTCCATGTCGCCCAGGTGGTCTTCGTCACCCAGGATGTCGGTCAGAACAGCGAATTTCTCGCCTTCTTTAACCAGACCCATGGCGATACCGGCAACCGGTGCCTTCATCGGAACACCAGCGTCCATCAGGGCCAGGGAAGCGCCGCAAACGGAAGCCATCGAGCTCGAACCGTTGGATTCGGTGATTTCCGAAACCACACGGATGGTGTACGGGAACACGTCAGCAGCAGGCAGCATGGCCGAAACCGAACGACGGGCCAGACGGCCGTGACCGATTTCGCGACGACCGGCGCCACCCATGCGACCACACTCGCCCACCGAGAACGGAGGGAAGTTGTAGTGCAGCATGAACGGGTCTTTTTTCTCGCCTTCCAGGGTGTCCAGCAGCTGTGCGTCACGGGCGGTGCCCAGAGTCGCGACTACCAGAGCCTGGGTTTCGCCACGGGTGAACAGTGCCGAACCGTGGGTCTTCGGCAGAACGCCGACTTCGATGTTCAGCGGACGTACGGTGCGGGTGTCGCGACCGTCGATACGTGGCTTGCCGTTAACGATGTTTTCGCGAACGGTGCGGTATTCGATTTCGCCGAATGCAGCTTTGACGTCGGAAGCCGAAGGCTGGCCTTCTTCGCCGGACAGCTTGGCAACCACCTGGTCACGCAGCTCGCCAAGACGCGCATAACGGTCGGCCTTGATGGTGATGGTGTAAGCCTGGGAGATCGCTTCGCCGAACTCGGAACGGATGGCGGCCAGCAGCTCGGTAGCTTCCGGAGCAGGCGCCCAGGTCCAGGTTGGCTTGGCTGCTTCGGCAGCCAGTTCTTTAACGGCGTTGATCACGACCTGGAATTCGTCGTGAGCAAACAGTACCGCGCCCAGCATCTGGTCTTCGGTCAGCTCTTTGGCTTCCGATTCAACCATCAGTACGGCGTCCGAAGTACCGGCAACGACCATGTCCAGGCTCGAGGCAGCTTGCTGCTCGTAGGTCGGGTTCAGCAGGTAGCCGGTGCTTTCGTGGAAAGCAACGCGGGCGGCGCCGATCGGGCCGTCGAACGGAATGCCCGAGATAGCCAGGGCAGCCGAGGTACCGATCATCGCAGCGATGTCCGGATCGGTCTTCTTGCTGGTGGAAACGACGGTGCAGACAACCTGCACTTCGTTCATGAAGCCTTCAGGGAACAGCGGACGGATCGGACGGTCGATCAGTCGGGAAGTCAGGGTTTCTTTCTCGGAAGGACGGCCTTCGCGCTTGAAGAAACCGCCAGGGATCTTGCCGGCAGCGTAAGTCTTTTCCTGGTAGTGAACGGACAGAGGGAAGAAGCCCTTGCCCGGATCGGCTTGCTTGGCACCGACTACGGTCACCAATACGCTGACGTCGTCGTCAACGGTGACCAATACTGCGCCGGAGGCCTGACGGGCGATACGGCCAGTCTCGAGGGTAACGGTCGACTGACCGAACTGGAATTTTTTGATTACCGGGTTCACGGTGTCCTACCTTCTTTGTGGCTCTTGGGGGAACTGGTTTCTTGCGAAATTCTTGGGCAACGTCGGGAATCGGCCCGCTGATTGTCCGGGTAAAACGGTAGTTCAGATAAAACTTGAGGCTGGGAGCCTGCCATGCGCCAGCGGGAAACCCGTTGACGCACGACAGACAACCAACCTCTAGCGCAATCGCTGATTAGCGACGCAGACCCAGGCGAGCGATCAGAGCGCTGTAACGGCTCAGGTCCTTGCCTTTCAGGTAGTCCAGCAGCTTGCGACGCTGGTTTACCATGCGGATCAGACCACGACGGGAGTGGTGGTCTTTACCGTTGGCCTTGAAGTGACCTTGCAGTTTGTTGATGTTGGCGGTCAGCAGTGCAACTTGCACTTCTGGCGAACCAGTGTCACCAACAGCTTGCTGGTAGTCAGCTACGATTTGGGCTTTTTCTTGAACGTCGAGAGCCATGAGGCAATCCTTTTATCAGGAAACCGTTACAAAAACGGTTTCAACAGGCCAGGGACAAATCCCTGTATCTATAAATGAGTAGTGACCGTGCCTGTTAACAGCCACACTCGTTCGGTCATTCTGACCGAATCAGTCGACGCGGCGCGATGCGCCCGTCTTCGCTCACTTCACCGATACCGATGAAGCGACCGTTATGATCCTGTACCCGCACCATGCCGAACTTCGGAGCATCCGGGGCACGTACCGGCTGGCCGTTGAGCCAGTAGAACGCGCTCGCTTCCGAGAACTGCAGCAGTGGCCAATCCTGCAGGCCGCTGTCCGATGGCATCAGGAAGCGGTCGACCGCTTCGTTGCCGCCTTCGGCATGTACCGCTTCGAGCTCTTCGAGGGTCACGGTCTGCGCCAGGGTGAAAGGCCCGGCCTGGGTACGGCGCAATTCAGCGACGTACGCACCACAACCGAGCTGCTCACCGATATCCTCCACTAGGGTACGAATATAGGTGCCCTTGCTGCAATCCACCGCAAGACGCGCAGTATCGCCTTCGAAGGCCAGCAATTCCAAGCGCGCAATAGTAACAGAACGCGGTTCGCGCTCCACTACTTCGCCTGCACGGGCCAGCTTGTACAGCGGCTGGCCATCACGCTTGAGAGCCGAGTACATCGGCGGTATCTGACTGATTTGACCGCGAAATTTCGGCAGGACCGCTTCAATGTCGGCCTGACCAACGGTCACCGGACGCTCCTGCAAAACCTCGCCTTCGGCGTCTGCCGTGGTGGTGGTCTTGCCCAGTTGCGCAAGGGTTTCGTAACCCTTGTCGGAATCGAGCAGGTACTGCGAGAACTTGGTCGCCTCGCCAAAGCACAACGGCAGCACGCCGGTGGCCAGTGGGTCGAGACTGCCAGTGTGGCCGGCCTTCTCGGCGTTGAGCAGCCAGCGAACCTTCTGCAACGCGGCGTTGGAAGTGAACCCCAGCGGCTTGTCGAGCAGGATGATGCCGCTGACGTTACGACGGATACGTTTGACCTGAGCCACCGAGTTACTCCTTGGTGTCTTCGGGTGCAGCAGTTTCGTGCTGACTGTCTTCGGCCACCGCGCGCTCGATCAGAGCCGAGAGGTGCGCGCCACGGGCGACACTTTCGTCGTAGTGGAAGTGCAATTGAGGCACGCTGCGCAGCTTCATCTCGCGCCCCAGCTGCATGCGCAGGAAGCCGGCGGCGGCGTTGAGCACCTTGATGGTCTGTGCGATATCGGCAGCGCCTTCCTGCCCCATCACGGTGATGAAGATCTTCGCATGACCCACGTCACGGCTGACATCAACAGCGGTAATGGTGACCAGGCCGACACGCGGATCTTTGACTTCACGACGGATCAGCTGGGCCAGCTCGCGCTGCATCTGATCGCCGATACGTTGGGTACGGCTGTATTCTTTTGCCATGATTTGTTACCTGTTACTGCCCTGCGGTGAAACCCGCAAGGTCTGAAAGCGGCAAACGCCCGGCCTGACAAAAAGCCAGACCGGGCGTTGCGTTTAGAGTCCTGACGCCGTGTCGCGCATTTTCATGCGACGACCCGACGTGGCCCTTGAAGTGCGCGAGTCAGAGGCTGCGAGCAACCTGAACCTTCTCGAAGACTTCGATCTTGTCACCGACCTTGACGTCGTTGTAGCTCTTCACGCCGATACCGCATTCCATGCCGGCACGTACTTCGGAAGCGTCATCCTTGAAGCGGCGCAGGGATTCCAGCTCGCCTTCGAAGATCACGATGTCTTCACGCAGTACACGGATCGGACGGTTACGGTGAACAGTACCCTCGATCACCATGCAGCCGGCAATGGCGCCGAACTTAGGCGAGCGGAACACGTCACGGACTTCGGCCACACCGAGGATGTTCTCGCGAACATCGCTGCCAAGCATACCGGTCAGGGCTTTCTTGACGTCTTCGATGATGTCGTAGATCACGTTGTAGTAACGCATGTCCAGACCTTCCTGCTCGACGATCTTCCGTGCGCCGGCATCGGCACGCACGTTGAAGCCGAACAGTACAGCGTTGGAAGCCAGTGCCAGGTTGGCGTCGGATTCGGTGATACCACCGACACCGCCA
This sequence comes from Pseudomonas sp. UV AK001, assembly GCF_046097675.1. Classification (NCBI taxonomy): domain Bacteria; kingdom Pseudomonadati; phylum Pseudomonadota; class Gammaproteobacteria; order Pseudomonadales; family Pseudomonadaceae; genus Pseudomonas; species Pseudomonas sp. UV AK001. The sequence continues at coordinate 102,242 of NZ_JBJUVZ010000006.1, read as the reverse complement.
CCGACCACGCGCACTTGCACTTCGTCGTTGCCCAGGCCGTTCAGAGCGCCCTGCAGTGCTTCCAGCGAACCACGGACGTCGGATTTGAGGACGATGTTGAGCGTCTTCTTCTCTTCCTGACCCATGCTTTCGAAGATGTTTTCCAGCTTGCCGGCGTGAGCGCGAGCCAGTTTGACTTCGCGGAACTTGCCTTGACGGAACAGAGCCACTTCACGGGCTTTCTTCTCGTCGGCAACCACGCTCATCTCGTCGCCAGCGTCAGGCGTACCGTCCAGGCCTAGGATCTCGACCGGAATGGCCGGACCTGCTTCCTTGATCGGCTTGCCGTTCTCGTCGAGCATGGCGCGCACGCGGCCATAGTTCGAGCCGACCAGCACCATGTCGCCTTGACGCAGCGTACCGTCCTGAACCAGAACAGTCGCTACCGGGCCACGGCCCTTGTCCAGACGCGATTCAACCACGACGCCACGGCCAGGAGCCGATGGAGTGGCAGTCAGCTCGAGAACTTCGGCTTGCAGCAATACCGCTTCAAGCAGTTCGTCGACGCCGGTACCCATTTTCGCCGAGACCGGAACGAATGGAGTGTCACCACCCCAGTCTTCGGAGGTCACGCCGTGAGCCGACAGTTCGCTACGGATGCGATCGAGATCAGCGCCCGGCTTGTCGATCTTGTTCACCGCAACCACCAGAGGAACGCCAGCCGCCTGAGCATGCTGAACAGCTTCGATGGTTTGTGGCATCACGCCGTCGTCCGCCGCAACCACCAGGATCACGATGTCGGTCGCCTTGGCACCACGGGCACGCATTGCGGTAAACGCGGCGTGACCCGGGGTGTCGAGGAAGGTGACCATGCCGCGTTCGGTTTCAACGTGGTAGGCACCGATGTGCTGGGTGATACCACCCGCTTCGCCAGCAGCTACCTTGGCACGACGGATGTAGTCGAGCAGCGAGGTCTTACCGTGGTCAACGTGACCCATTACGGTCACGACCGGCGCACGAGGAACAGCCTCACCTTCAAACTTCAGGGACTCGGCCAGGGAATCTTCCAGGGCGGTGTCGCTGACCAGGGTCACTTTGTGGCCCAGCTCTTCAGCTACCAGCTGAGCAGTTTCCTGATCAAGCACCTGGTTGATGGTCGCTGGAGTACCCAGTTTGAACATGAACTTGATGATTTCAGCAGCCTTCACCGACATCTGCTGAGCGAGATCGCCAACAGTGATGGTTTCGCCGATCTTCACTTCACGCACGACAGGGCCGGTCGGGCTCTGGAAACCGTGGGCGTTGCGTTTCTTCAGCTTGGCCTTGCCGCGACCGCCACGACGGAAACCATCGCTTTCTTCGTCGGTAGTGCGTGGCGCCACACGTGGAGCCGGTGCCTTTTCCTTGACCGAAGCGCGATGCGGAGCGTTCTTGCGCTCGCCATCACCGCTGCCGCGACGGTTGTTGTCGTCGGCGCGTGGCTTGTCCGGACGGCGCTGTTCGTCACGCTTGCGAGTGTCGGCAGCTGGCGCAGCAGCCACAACCGGTGCAGCTTCGCGCACGGGTTCAGCGGCTGGCGCAGGCGCAGCAACAGGCTCGGCGGAAGCGGTCGGTGCAGCAGCAGGCTGGCGACGCGCTTCTTCTTCGGCGCGAACGCGGGCTTCTTCTTCAGCCTTTTGACGGGCAGCATTTTCTACTGCGCGACGCTCATCCAGTTCACGCTTGCGCTCGGCTTCGATTTCTTCCGGGCTACGCTGTACGAAAACTTTCTTCTTGCGGACTTCAACGCTGATGCTTTTGCTGCCAGCCACACGCAGGGTGCTGGTGGTTTTACGCTGCAGCGTGATCTTGCGTGGTTCTTCCACTTTCGCCTTGTGGCTGCTCTTCAAGTGAGTCAGCAGGGATTGCTTCTCACTGTCAGTCACATGTTCTTCGGCGGCGGTGTGCGGCAGACCTGCCTCACGCATCTGCTGCAACAGGCGCTCTACCGGTGTTTTGACCTCATCGGCCAGTTGTTTCACCGTGACTTGCGTCATGCATTTCTCTCCTCAGGCCGCGCCTAATTACTCGAACCAGTGGGCTCGGGCGGCCATGATCAACTTGCCGGCACGATCATCGTCAATGCCGTCGATGTCGAGCAGGTCGTCAATAGACTGCTCGGCCAGGTCTTCGCGGGTAATTACGCCGCGCACCGCCAGTTCCATCGCCAAATCCTTGTCCATACCCTCAAGCGAGAGCAGGTCTTCGGCCGGATGGGCGTCTGCCAGCTTTTCCTCAGTAGCGATGGCTTTGGTCAACAAGCGATCCTTGGCACGAGCACGAAGCTCGTTGACGATGTCTTCGTCAAAGCCGTCGATGTTGAGCATTTCTTCCAACGGTACGTAGGCAATCTCTTCCAGGCTGGTGAAGCCTTCGTCAACCAGCACCTGAGCCAGCTCTTCGTCGACTTCCAGCTCGTCGATGAAGTTGCGCAGGATGTCGCCGGTTTCCGCTTGTTGCTTAGCCTGGATGTCCGATTCGGTCATCACGTTCAGGGTCCAGCCAGTCAGCTGGCTCGCCAGACGCACGTTCTGACCACCACGACCGATGGCCTGAGCCAGATTGTCTGCGCCAACGGCGATGTCCATGGCGTGGGCATCTTCGTCAACGATGATGGCCGCCACTTCTGCCGGCGACATGGCATTGATCACGAACTGCGCCGGGTTGTCGTCCCACAGGACGATGTCGACACGCTCGCCACCCAACTCGCCCGACACGGCCTGGACGCGCGAACCGCGCATACCGATGCACGCGCCCTGCGGGTCGATGCGTTTGTCCTTGGAGCGGACGGCGATCTTGGCGCGCGAACCCGGATCACGGGAAGCGGCCATGACCTCGATGAGGCCTTCAGCGATTTCCGGCACTTCGATACGGAACAGCTCGATCAGCATTTCCGGCGCGGTACGCGACAGGATCAGCTGCGGGCCACGGTTCTCGGTGCGGATTTCCTTGAGCAGCGCACGCAGACGCACGCCGACACGGAAGGTCTCGCGAGAAATGATGTCTTCACGGGCCAGCAACGCTTCGGCGTTATTACCCAGATCGACGATCACGTTGTCGCGGGTCACTTTCTTCACGGTGCCGGAGATGATTTCTCCCAGGCGCTCGCGATAAGCGTCGACCACTTGAGCGCGCTCGGCTTCGCGCACTTTCTGCACGATGACCTGCTTGGCGGTCTGCGCAGCAATGCGGCCGAATTCGATGGATTCGATCTTTTCTTCGACGACGTCACCGACCTTGGCACCAGGATGCGTTTCGGCAACCTTGCTTGGCCAGGTTTCGATGGCCGGATCATCGAGATCATTCTCTTCGACGACCGTCCAGCGACGGAAAGTTTCGTAAGAACCGGTGTGGCGATTGATTTCCACACGCAGATCAACTTCGTCTTCAAAACGCTTTTTGGTAGCAGTGGCCAGAGCCAGCTCCAGCGCTTCAAAAATTACGCTTGCCGGTACGCCCTTTTCATTGGATACCGACTCAACAACCAGCAGTACTTCTTTGCTCATCGTACGCCTCGCCTTTCGCAAGCCATTGGATCCGCGGGATCCGCGTCTCAGTCAAAACTGGGAATAATGTTGGCCTTGTCGATCATATCGATCGGCAACAGGAACTCATGGTCATCTACCTGCACCACGACATCCTGTTCTTCTACACCGCGCAGAAGGCCCTGAAAGTTGCGTCGTCCTTCAAAAGGCGAGCGCAGCCTGATCTTTACTTGTTCACCGGCAAATTTGGCAAACTGCTCAAGAGTGAACAGTGGGCGTTCCATGCCAGGCGAGGAAACTTCAAGGGTGTATTCAACGGAGATCGGATCTTCAACATCCAGCACACCGCTGATCTGACGGCTGACGATGGCGCAATCGTCCACCAGTACGCCGCCTTCCTTATCGATATAAACGCGCAACATTGAGTGACGACCTTGAGCCGAGAACTCAATACCCCAGCATTCATAGCCCAGGGCCACGACCACCGGGGCCAACAAGGCCTGCAACTCTTCTAGCTTGCTCGACACCTGAACCCCCTCGTGCATGTATGTGCATGCTTTGCAAAATAAAAAAATGGGCGAAACGCCCATCCTTGAAACGCCGTCGAACAGCGGCGTTGAAAGTGTCCAGCTAACAAAAAGCCCCTTAAAAGGGGCTCCTTAAACTGGTTGCGGGGGCCGGATTTGAACCGACGACCTTCGGGTTATGAGCCCGACGAGCTACCAGACTGCTCCACCCCGCGACAAAGCTGGGGCGGAAGTATACGACCGATCCCCAGTAGGGTCAATGTAACCTTCCACCTGCAAGAAAGCCCGCAACAGCGGGCTCTCCTGACTAATTGGTACCGAGAAGGGGACTCGAACCCCTACACCCTATGGGCACAACCACCTCAAGGTTGCGTGTCTACCAATTCCACCACCTCGGCAAAACTACGTTTGAAACCCTTCTTACTTCTGCTCTTGAGCTGGAGGTACGTCAGTCGCTGGAGTAGCCGACTTTTGCTCTTGAAGCACCGGGACATCATCAGAAGCCGGTTGTTGCTTTGGAACTTCCAACACTGCCGGGTTTGGCAAACCTGCTTGAGTCAGCTGATGAGCCTTCTCTTTAGCAAAGTATCCTAACCCCAAGCTGGTTATGAAGAAACCGGCGGCAAGTATAGCAGTAAACTTACTAAGAAAGGTAGAGGAACCTTGGCTTCCGAACACAGTATTTGAAGCACCTGCTCCGAAAGACGCGCCAGCGTCCGCACCTTTACCCTGCTGCAGCAAAACCAGAGCAACTACGCCCAATGCACCCAGCAGATGAAAAACGACTACGACTGTTTCCAGCATTTTTTCAGTTTCCCGCGGCGCGACAGATCGCACCGAACTCATCTGCATTCAGGGAAGCTCCACCAATGAGCCCCCCATCGATATCCGGCATGCCGAACAGTTCGACCGCATTGGCCGCCTTCACGCTGCCGCCGTATAGAAGCCGTACATTTCGCGCGACTTCAGAATTCTCTGCCGCCAACTGCTCGCGAATGGCTTTATGCACATCCTGAGCCTGCTGCGGCGTTGCAGTCAGCCCGGTACCAATGGCCCAGACCGGCTCGTAAGCGATCACTGCATTGGCAAAAGCACCGACACCCAGCTCCTCGATGATGCTGCCCAGCTGACGCCCGACAACCTCAAGAGTTTTTCCGGTTTCGCGCTGCTCCAGGGTTTCCCCTACACACAACACCGGAATCAAGCCACATGCCTGTGCCGCTGCGAACTTGCGATTCAGCATTCCGTCTCGCTCACCCATGATCTGGCGGCGTTCGGAGTGCCCGACAAGCACCAGGGAACAACCTGCATCCACCAACTGACTCGGTGCAATTTCACCAGTCAACGCACCTTGCATCGATTCCACCGCAGAATTCTGCGCGCCGACCGAAATCGACTTTCCTTTCAAGCCATCAATCACTTGATTGATATGCAGGCAAGGCGGGAATACCGCGACATCAACACCGCTTGGCAAGGCCAGATGACGAAGGCCGTTGATCAGCTCAGCGACGCTGGCGCGGGTACCGTGCATCTTCCAGTTACCAGCTACCATAGGGCGACGCATGCTGTACCTCGTCGGTCAAAGTGGGCGCAGATGTTACCCAACACAATCATGGCTGGCAAGCCGTATCAGGCAGAAACTTCAGTTACCAGTTTTGCCAGTTCTTCGGCATAGCTGCGAACCTGGGTTTCATCCTCACCTTCGACCATGACACGCACCAGAGGCTCTGTGCCAGACTTGCGCAGAAGCACACGCCCACGACCCGCCATTGCCTCGGTCACACGCTTGCTGGCTTCCTTGACAGCCGGGTGATCGAGCGGACTGTCGCCACCGCCGAAACGGACATTGATCAACACCTGAGGACACTTGCGCAACGCCTGACGGGTTTGCGCCAGACCTTCGTTTCGGGTTTTCAGCGCCATCAACACCTGCAGGGCCGCGATGATCGCGTCACCTGTCGTGGTGTGATTGAAGCAGACAACATGCCCCGAGTTCTCGCCCCCGACCAGCCAATCGCGCTCAAGCAGTTCGGCAATCACATAACGGTCGCCGACATTTGCACGCACGAAAGGAATACCGAGATCAGCCAGCGCCAACTCCAGACCAAGGTTGCTCATCAGCGTACCGACCACGCCACCCTGCAACTTGCCACGCTCATGCAGGTCACGCGCAATAATGAAGATCAGTTCGTCACCATCAACAATTGCACCCGTGTGATCGACCATCAGTACCCGGTCGCCATCACCATCGAATGCAATCCCCAGGTCAGCGTGCTCGGACAGCACCGCCGCCTGCAACGGCCCCATATGAGTGGAGCCGCAGTTGTCATTGATGTTCAGACCGTTCGGCTGCGCGGACAGCACCACGACTTCAGCGCCCAGCTCGCGGAACACGCTTGGCGCGACTTTATAGGTCGCTCCGTGCGCGCAGTCGATCACGATCTTGAGACCTGCAAAACTGGTGTTGGTCGGCACACTGCTTTTGCAGAATTCGATGTAGCGGCCGGAGGCATCGTTGATTCGCGATACCTTGCCGATCTTGCTCGACTCGACAACGGTCATTGGCGTATCGAGCAACTCCTCGATCATCAGTTCGAGCTCGTCCGGCAATTTGGTGCCCCTGCCGGAGAAAAACTTGATGCCATTGTCATCGTGTGGGTTGTGCGAAGCACTGATCACAATACCGGCTTCAGCCTGGAAGGTACGCGCCAGGTAAGCGATGGCAGGCGTCGGCATTGGACCGAGCAACATTACATCGGCGCCCGCCGATGTCAGGCCGGCTTCAAGCGCCGATTCGAACATGTAACCGGAAATTCGCGTGTCCTTGCCGACAAGCACCTTGCAGGCACCCATTTTTCGGAATGCCATGCCCGCAGCCCAGCCAAGCTTGAGCATGAAGTCAGGAGTAATCGGGTATTCACCGACACGACCACGAATGCCATCGGTACCAAAGTATTTCTTGCTCATAAGCGCTCCATCATTCTTATTCGGCTGATTCCACGGCCGCGATCATCCGCACAACATCCACCGTCTCCGCCACGTCATGGACGCGCAATATACGCGCCCCCTTGACGGACGCCAGCGCCGCCAGGGCCAAACCACCATGCAGACGCTCGCCCACAGGACGATTCAGAGCCTGCCCAATCATGCTTTTTCGCGAGACACCAACCAGCAGAGGTCGCCCCAATGCATGAAGGGCATCCATATGCTTGAACAAGCTTAGATTGTGCTGCAGGGTTTTGGCGAAGCCGAAGCCAGGATCAAGAATGATCCGCTCGGCAGGAATGCCAACCGAAGCACATCGCTCCATACGCCCGGCAAGAAACTCACTCACCTCCCGGGTGACATCCTGATACTGCGGATTGTCCTGCATGTCACCAGGCTCACCCAGCATATGCATCAGACAGACCGGCAATCCGGTGGCAGCAGCGGCATCCAGCGCACCATCACGCTGCAGCGATCTCACATCATTGATCAACCCGGCGCCCAGTCGCGCAGTTTCCCGCATGACGGCCGGAGTCGAGGTATCGACAGAGATGATCACATCCAGCTCGCGATTGATCAGCTCCACGATCGGCGCCACGCGCTCCAGCTCTTCGAGTGGCGAAACCGCTCGCGCACCCGGCCGAGTGGACTCTCCGCCAACATCGATCAGCGTCGCACCGGCCAACACCATAGCCTCGGCATGACGCAGGGCCGCATCAAGCTGGCTATATCGGCCACCATCGGAGAAAGAATCGGGAGTGACATTGAGAATACCCATGACATGCGTCCGGGCCAAATCAAGAACCCGGTTGCCGCAAGGCAACCGGGTCAGGGACTGTACAGAAGTCATTTCAAACCTTAAACGTCAGCAGCCGGACCGCCAATCGGTGTTTCCGGACGCTCATCCTGAACCACCGGAGGAGGCGTGCCAGTTCCGGTGCCACCCGACCAGTCACGAGGTTCGCGAGGCGTGCGACCCGCCATGATGTCGTCGATCTGTTCAGCATCGATCGTCTCGTACTTCATCAAGGCATCTGCCATGGCATCGAGCTTGTCACGATTGTCGGTCAGGATCTGCTTGGCGGTGCCGTAGCACTGATCGATGATGCTGCGCACTTCCGAGTCGATCAGCTTGGCCGTTTCGCCCGAGAAGCTGGCGTTCTGACCGCCACCGCCACGACCGAGGAACACCTCGCCCTCTTCTTCCGCATACATCAACGGACCGAGTTTTTCAGACAGACCCCACTTGGTCACCATGTTCCGTGCAATCTGGCTGGCACGCATGATGTCGTTGGAGGCACCGGTGGTCACGCCATCGAAGCCCAGGGTCATTTCTTCGGCGATACGGCCGCCGTACAGCGAGCAGATCTGACTGATCAACGCACGCTTGGACAGGCTGTAACGATCTTCTTCCGGCAGGAACATGGTCACACCCAGCGCACGGCCGCGCGGGATGATCGACACCTTGTAGACCGGATCATGCTCAGGCACGACGCGACCGACGATAGCGTGACCCGCTTCGTGGTAGGCAGTGTTCTGCTTTTCTTTCTCGGACATGACCATGGATTTGCGCTCGGCGCCCATCATGATCTTGTCCTTGGCCAGCTCGAACTCTTTCATCTCGACGATACGCTTGCCGGCACGGGCAGCGAACAGCGAGGCCTCGTTGACCAGGTTGGCCAGGTCAGCACCGGAGAAGCCCGGAGTACCACGCGCAATAACGGCCGGAGCAACGTCGTCACCCATTGGCACTTTACGCATGTGCACCTTGAGGATCTGCTCGCGACCACGGATATCCGGCAGACCGACCACTACCTGACGGTCGAAACGACCCGGACGCAGCAGAGCCGGGTCCAGCACGTCAGGACGGTTGGTGGCAGCGATGACGATGATGCCGTCATTCATTTCGAAGCCATCCATCTCGACCAGCAACTGGTTGAGAGTCTGCTCACGTTCGTCGTGACCACCACCCATGCCAGCGCCACGATGGCGACCAACGGCATCGATCTCGTCGATGAAGATAATGCAAGGTGCGTGTTTCTTGGCCTGTTCGAACATATCGCGAACACGGCTGGCACCGACACCGACGAACATCTCGACGAAGTCAGAACCGGAAATGGTGAAGAACGGTACCTTGGCTTCGCCGGCAATCGCCTTGGCCAGCAAGGTTTTACCGGTGCCCGGAGGACCAACCATCAGCACGCCGCGAGGAATGCGACCGCCCAGGCGCTGGAACTTGCCCGGATCACGGAGGAACTCGACCAGTTCGCCAACCTCTTCCTTGGCTTCGTCGCAACCGGCAACGTCAGCCAGGGTGGTTTTCACCTGATCTTCGGACAGCAGACGCGCCTTGCTCTTGCCAAAGCTCATCGGCCCGCCCTTGCCGCCCGCACCGCCCTGCATCTGGCGCATGAAGAACATGAACACCGCGATGATCACCAGGATCGGGAAGCTGGCCACCAGAAGCTGGGTCCAGATGCTTTGCTGCTCAGGCTGCTTGCCTTCGACCACAACGTGGTTGTCGACCAGGTCGCCGATCAAGCCATTGTCCTGGATTGCCGGACGAATGGTCTTGAAGCTGTCGCCATCGTTGCGCTTGCCGGTAATCACGTAGCCGTCGACGGCCACGCGCTCGACCTTGCCATCCTTGACCTGCTGGATGAAGTCGGAATAGTTGAGGGTCTGCGGCTCGTTAGGGCTGGAGAAGTTGTTCATCACCGTCACCAGGACAGCCGCGATGATCAACCACAGGATCAGATTCTTTGCCATATCGTTCAATTAACTACCCTCTGAAGCAAGCTCCGCTACTGGCGCGCGCTTCGCATGATATTCACCGGCCTAACTTACTACATTACCTACAGCTCTGGCAGGCGCCGTCTGTAACCCTTTGTGAAACACTTTCTACACAATATTCGCTTATGCACGCGGGGCGAAATACGAAAAACCTATCACCCCGCCAAAAAACCTCGCTTTACTCGCTGCGACCGCGATAACCCCAAGCCAGCATGTATTGCTCGCGGGAACTGTCGCGGGAAGAGTCCGGCTTGATCATCTGGACCTTGTCGAATTTCCGACGAGCGTCCTTCAGGTAAACATCGAACCCTTCGCCCTGAAAAATCTTGATCAGGAAATTACCGCCCGGCTTGAGAATCCGCTCCGCCAGGTCAAGCGCCAGCTCGCAAAGAAACATGGCTTTCGGCATATCTACGGCAGGCGTACCACTCATATTGGGGGCCATATCGGAAATCACAAGGTCCACCTGCGAATTACCCACCGCCTCAAGGATTTGAGCGAGCACTTCATCCTGAGTGAAATCCCCCTGAATGAAGGTAACGTCCGGAATGCTGTCCATTTCCAGGATGTCCGAGGCGATCAGACGCCCCTGGCCACCGATCAGCCGGCTGGTGACCTGCGACCAGCCACCGGGCGCCGCGCCAAGATCGACCACGCTCATGCCTGGGCGGATCAGTTTGTATTTCTCCTGGACTTCCAGAAGCTTGTAACTCGCACGCGAGCGGTAGCCATCCTTCTGCGCCTGCTTCACATAAGGATCGTTGACATGTCGTTTCAGCCAACCAAGGCTTGTCTTGGAACGCGCCATTGGGCACCTCGTTGATTAGGGTCGTGATTAATTGGGCGGATCCACGAGCCCTCGGGTAAAATGGCCGCCATTTTACAGAATCCAGACGAAAGGGTCAGATTATGCCGCTCACTCCAGAGCAGAAGAAACAGTACAAATCCATCGGCCACCACCTCAAACCAGTTTTGACGGTAGCTGACAACGGTTTGACTGAGGGTGTTTTAGCCGAACTCGAACGCGCATTGGCGGATCACGAGCTGATCAAGATCAAGCTCAACATCCTCGATCGCGAGGCGCGCCTGGCGTCCGTTGCAGAGCTGTGCAAGGTCGGCAAGGCCGATCTGGTTCAGGTCATCGGCAAGATGGCACTGATTTATCGCAAGAACTTCAGCGTCAACAAGCAGCTGTCGAACGTCCATCGCTTCAAGTGATGGCAAGGGTCAAGGGTGTGCTTCGCGCACCCTGCTACTCCACCCCGGCACCGGTTGCAACACCAGTACCAGTCCGGAAAAGCCCAGAACAAGATAACTGAACACCTGCCAGCGCTGCGCATCCGGCCAGCCGACACGCACTGCGACATACATCGCACTCGCATACAACGCCATCAGCAGCACTTGCCCGCGAAAATCCCGCCATAGACTGGCAAGGCCTTCGGCCCGTACCAGCACCAAAGCCTGAAAAACCACGCACACGGCAGCAAAACCCACCACCGGCACTTCGAACGCACTGGCGACTTCGTCGATCAGCAGCGGTGCCAGGCCAATCTGGCCCAGCACCGGCCGCAGACCGAGGTGCACCAGCCATAAGCCGCCGACCCACAACATCTGGGTCAGCTGCCAGAGCATGGCGCCCGCCTGCAACGGGCGCCATGTTTCAGATGTGACGGACTTCGACAATCTCATACTCGATATCGCCGCCCGGCGTTTTCACGACGACCGTGTCGCCCTCTTCCTTGGCAATCAAGGCGCGGGCGATCGGCGAGCCGACCGAAATCTTGCCGAGCTTGATGTCCGCCTCGTCTTCACCAACGATCTGGTAAGTCACGCTTTCATCGGTCTCGACGTTGGCGATCTCGACGGTAGTGCCGAAAATCACTTTGCCGGTGTGCGGAATGGTCGTCACATCGATGATCACGGCATTCTGCATGCGACCTTCGATGTCACGGATCCGCGCCTCGACCATGCCCTGCTGTTCGCGGGCGGCATGGTATTCGGCGTTTTCCTTCAAGTCACCCAACTCGCGGGCCGTACCGATGTCCTGGCTGAGCTTCGGACGAACGACCTTGGTCAGATGAGCGTGTTCCTCTTCCAGGGCTTTCGCGCCCTGGACGGTCATTGGGTATTTATTCATGCCTTCAATCCTGCGTGTAGATCCTGCAAGCGGCGCACGGTCTTCTCGGGACCGAACTTCAGCGCTTCGCAGATGGCTTCGCCAGCAGCAATGGTGGTGGTGCAGTAGATCTTGTGCTGCAAGGCGTTACGACGAATGGAGTAAGAGTCGGCGATCGACTGACGACCTTCGGTAGTGTTGATGATCAGCGTGACTTCGTCATTCTTGATCATGTCGACCACGTGCGGACGACCCTCGGTCACCTTGTTCACGCGACGCACTTTCAGGCCTGCAGCCTCGATCAGCTTGGCAGTGCCGGCAGTGGCGACCACTTCGAAGCCCAAGTTGATCAGATCACGGGCCACACCTGCAACCAGCGGCTTGTCGTCATCACGTACGCTGATGAATGCGGTACCGCCGGTCGGCAGCACTTCGCTGGCGCCCATCTGAGCCTTGGCGAAGGCTTCGCCGAAAGTGTCGCCGACGCCCATCACTTCACCGGTGGACTTCATCTCTGGGCCAAGGATTGGGTCAACGCCAGGGAATTTGGCGAACGGGAACACCGCCTCTTTCACGCTGTAGAAGTTCGGGATGATTTCCTTGGTGAAGCCGATTTCCTTCAGGGTTTTACCAGCCATCACGCGAGCCGCGATCATGGCCAGGGAAACACCGATGCACTTCGACACGAACGGTACGGTACGGGAAGCACGCGGGTTGACTTCGATGACGTAGATGTCTTCGCCTTGCAGCGCCAGCTGAACGTTCATCAGGCCGACCACGCCCAGCTCCAGGGCCATTTTCTTGACCTGTTCGCGCATCTCGTCCTGGATGTGCGCCGGCAGCGAGTACGGCGGCAGCGAGCACGCGGAGTCACCGGAGTGAACGCCCGCCTGTTCGATGTGCTGCATGATCGCGCCGATCACTACGTCCTTGCCGTCGCAGACCGCATCCACGTCCATCTCGATGGCGCAGTTGAGGAAGTGGTCGAGCAGCACCGGGCTGTCGTTGGATACTTGCACCGCGTCACGCAGGTAACGCTTGAGCTCTTCTTCCTTGTAGACGATTTCCATTGCCCGGCCGCCCAGTACGTAGGACGGACGAACCACCAGCGGGTAACCGATCTTCGCGGCAGCGCGAACGGCTTCGTCTTCGCTGCGCACGGTGGCGTTTGGCGGCTGACGCAGATTCAGACGCTCAACCATCTGCTGGAAGCGCTCACGGTCTTCGGCACGGTCGATAGCGTCAGGGCTGGTGCCGATGATCGGCACGCCGGCTGCTTCGAGGGCACGAGCCAGTTTCAGTGGAGTCTGGCCGCCGTACTGGACGATCACGCCTTTCGGCTTCTCGACGCGGCAGATTTCCAGCACGTCTTCCAGAGTTACCGGCTCGAAGTACAGACGGTCGGAAGTGTCGTAGTCAGTGGAAACGGTTTCCGGGTTGCAGTTGACCATGATGGTTTCGTAGCCGTCTTCGCGCAGGGCGAGAGCGGCGTGTACGCAGCAGTAGTCGAACTCGATGCCCTGGCCGATACGGTTCGGACCGCCACCCAGGATCATGATCTTGTCGCGACCCGACGGCGCGGCTTCGCACTCTTCCTCGTAAGTCGAGTACAGGTAAGCAGTGTCGGTGGCGAATTCGGCGGCGCAGGTGTCGACGCGCTTGTAGACCGGGAACACTTCCAGCTTTTGACGGTGAGTGCGCAGGTTCTTCTCGGTCACGCCCAGCAGCTTGGCCAGACGCTGGTCGGAGAAACCTTTACGCTTGAGCTTGAACATCAGGTCGCGGTCGATAGCGGACAGACCCAGGGTCTTGACCTTCTCTTCGTCCTTGATCAGATCTTCGATCTGCACCAGGAACCACGGATCGATCATGTTCATGCCGAAGATTTCTTCGACAGTCATGCCGGCGCGGAAGGCGTCCGCCACGTACCAGATACGCTCGGCGCCCGGCACGGTCAGTTCGCGCTTGAGCACGCTCATGCTTTCCGGGTTGCTCAGGTCGACTTTCTCGTCCAGACCGCAAACGCCCACTTCCAGACCGCGCAGGGCTTTCTGCAGGGATTCCTGGAAGGTACGGCCGATGGCCATGACTTCACCAACCGACTTCATTTGAGTGGTCAGGCGAGCGTCAGCGTTGGCGAACTTCTCAAAGGCGAAGCGCGGCAGCTTGGTCACGACGTAGTCGATGGACGGCTCGAAGGACGCCGGGGTCTTGCCGCCGGTGATGTCGTTCGACAGCTCGTCGAGGGTGTAGCCGACCGCCAGTTTGGCTGCAACCTTGGCAATCGGGAAGCCGGTAGCTTTCGAAGCCAGGGCCGACGAACGCGATACACGCGGGTTCATTTCGATCACGACCATGCGGCCGGTGTCCGGGCAGATACCGAACTGAACGTTGGAACCGCCGGTCTCGACGCCGATCTCGCGCAGTACCGCCAGCGAGGCGTTACGCAGGATCTGGTATTCCTTGTCGGTCAGGGTCTGGGCCGGAGCCACGGTGATCGAGTCACCTGTGTGCACGCCCATCGGGTCGAAGTTTTCGATCGAGCAGACGATGATGCAGTTGTCCTTTTTGTCGCGGACAACTTCCATTTCATATTCTTTCCAGCCGATCAGCGATTCGTCGATCAGCAGTTCCTTGGTCGGCGACAGGTCCAGACCACGGGCGCAGATTTCTTCGAACTCTTCACGGTTGTAAGCGATACCGCCACCGGTGCCGCCCATGGTGAAGGACGGACGGATGATGCACGGGAAGCCCAGGCGCTCGAGCACCGCGTTGGCTTCTTCCATGCTGTGGGCGATACCGGAACGAGGGCATTCCAGGCCGATGGCTTTCATCGCCTTGTCGAAACGCGAACGGTCTTCAGCCTTGTCGATGGTGTCGGCGTTGGCACCGATCATCTCAACGCCGAACTTCTCCAGAACGCCTTCGCGCTCCAGGTCCAGGGCGCAGTTCAGAGCGGTCTGGCCGCCCATGGTTGGCAGCACCGCATCCGGACGCTCTTTTTCGATGATCTTGGCAACGGTCTGCCACTTGATCGGCTCGATGTAGGTGGCGTCGGCCATGTCCGGGTCGGTCATGATGGTGGCCGGGTTGGAGTTCACCAGGATGACGCGGTAACCCTCTTCGCGCAGGGCTTTGCAAGCCTGGGCGCCGGAGTAGTCGAATTCGCAGGCCTGGCCGATAACGATCGGGCCAGCGCCGAGAATCAGGATGCTTTTAATGTCTGTACGTTTTGGCATGGGTTTGTCACTCAAATCCGCAGGTCAGTCGGCAAGCCGTCTTGATCGATTTCTGAAGTCCCGAGGGGGCCGCCGGTTCCGGGGCCGCCCTCGAGGGGCTTCTCGCTACAGTCTCAAGGCGAGCGCTTAGCGTCGCTTGGCCATCTCGTTGATGAAGCGGTCAAACAGAGGGGCCACATCGTTCGGGCCCGGGCTCGCTTCAGGGTGACCCTGGAAGCTGAACGCGCTCTTGTCGGTGCGCTCGATGCCTTGCAGGGTGCCGTCGAACAGCGATTTGTGGATCGCGCGGACGTTGGCTGGCAGGGTCGCTTCGTCAACCGCAAAACCGTGGTTCTGGCTGGTGATCATTACGACGCCAGTGTCCAGATCCTGAACCGGGTGGTTGGCACCGTGGTGACCGTGGCCCATTTTCAGGGTCTTGGCGCCGGAGGCCAGGGCCAGCAGCTGGTGACCGAGGCAGATGCCGAACACCGGAATTTCGGTTTCCAGCACTTCCTTGATCGCCTTGATCGCGTAGTCGCAAGGCTCCGGATCGCCAGGGCCGTTGGACAGGAACACGCCATCCGGATTCAGGGCCAGCACGTCGGCAGCCGGGGTTTGCGCCGGCACTACGGTCACGCGGCAGCCTCGCTCGACCAGCATGCGCAGGATGTTGACCTTGACGCCGTAGTCGTAGGCAACCACGTGGTATGGCAGCTCGGAGGCTTCGATGGTCGCGTGGCTGTCGGTTTTCAGATCCCAGACAGTGGAGCGCCATTCGTATTGGGTCTTGGTGCTGACGACTTTCGCCAGGTCCATGCCCTTCAGGCCCGGGAAGCCTTGCGCAGCGGCGATGGCCGCTTCTTCGGAGATGTTGTCGCCGGCCATGATGCAGCCGTTCTGTGCGCCCTTTTCACGCAGGATGCGGGTCAGGCGACGGGTGTCGATACCGGCGATCGCCACAACATTGTTGGCTTTCAGGTAGTCGGACAGGGACATCGTGTTACGCCAGTTGCTCGCTACCAGCGGCAGGTCACGGATGACCAGGCCAGCGGACCAGACGCGATTGGACTCGGCGTCTTCCGGCGTGGTGCCGGTGTTGCCGATGTGCGGGTAAGTCAGGGTAACGATCTGTTGGGCGTAGGAAGGATCGGTAAGGATTTCCTGATAGCCGGTCATTGCGGTGTTGAACACCACCTCACCAACGGTCTGACCGTCGGCTCCAATGGCTTCGCCGCGAAAAATGCTGCCATCAGCAAGGGCGAGTATGGCTGGCTTAGTCAAGAAGACCTCCCGTAAATAACGCATGAAAGGGCAATCGCAGGTTGTAAAAAAGCGGAGTGACGTATGGACACGTCACCCCGCTTCTTCACTGAATTATTCTGCGCGCTTTTAGTGGACACACTAAAGCTGTAGCTTACAGAAAAAGGGATTTTTGGTCTACCGCCAATGAGCCTGAAAGGCCGGAGAATGCGACAGGGCGTCGCCAGGCGCAGCAAAACCGGCACAAACAGGGCGTTTGCGCCGGGTTCAAACAAGGCTCAACGCAGGTCGAGCACGTCCTGCATGTCGTAAAGGCCCGGCTCGCGAGCATCCAGCCACAACGCTGCACGCACCGCGCCCTTGGCGAATGTCATGCGGCTCGACGCCTTGTGGGTGATCTCCAGGCGCTCGCCCTCACAGGCGAACAGCACCGTGTGATCACCCACCACGTCACCGCCACGAACAGTGGCGAAACCGATGGTTTCACGCTCACGCGCACCGGTGTGACCTTCGCGACCATAGACCGCGACCTTCTGCAGATCACGATCCAGCGCACTGGCGATCACTTCACCCATGCGCAGGGCCGTGCCCGATGGCGCATCGATCTTGTGGCGGTGATGGGCTTCGATGATTTCGATGTCCGCATCATCACCCAGCACCCGCGCAGCCATGTCGAGCAGCTTCAGCGACAGGTTGACGCCAACGCTGAAGTTGGCCGCGAACACGATCGGAATGTCCTTGCCCGCTTCGGCCAGCAACTGCTTCTGGGCAGCGTCCAGCCCGGTCGTGCCGATCACCATCGCCTTGCCCGCCTTGCGGCAGAAGGCCAGGTTTTTCAGCATCACTTCCGGCAGTGTGAAGTCGATCAACACATCGAACTCTTCCGCCACCGATTCCAGATTCCCGGACAACGGCACGCCGATTCGCCCGAGCGAAGCCAGCTCACCGGCATCCACCCCGATCAGCGTACTGCCAGGGCGAACGATGGCCGCCGTCAAACCGGTCAGCGGCGCGCGCTGCTGCACGGCCTCGACCAGAATCTTGCCCATGCGCCCGGCGGCGCCCATCACAGCTATACGTCGCATGCCGACTCCTTACAGATCGCCGAAGAAGCGCTTCACGCCATCGAACCAACCGGTGGTTTTGGGCGAGTGGCTGTTGTCATCCGCCAGAGAGCTGCGGAACTCTTCGAGCAATTCACGCTGACGACGGTTCAGATTGACCGGCGTCTCGACCGCAACACGGCACATCAGGTCGCCCGCACCACCGCCACGTACCGGCGCCACGCCTTTGCCGCGCACGCGGAACTGCTTGCCGGTCTGAGTCCCTTCCGGAATCTTCAGCTTCACGCGACCGTCGAGGGTCGGAATTTCCAGCTCGCCACCCAGCGCCGCATCGACAAAGCTGATCGGAACTTCGCAGAACAGATGCTTGCCGTCACGCTGGAAGATCGCGTGCTCGCGCACATTGATCACAACGTACAGGTCGCCGGTCGGGCCACCCTGAGTACCCGCCTCGCCTTCGCCGGACAGACGAATGCGATCACCGGTATCGACACCGGCCGGCACTTTGACGGAGAGGGTTTTGTATTCTTCGACGCGACCGTCACCGTGGCAGGAGTCGCACGGATCGGAAATGATCTTGCCCTGGCCATGGCAGCGCGGGCAGGTCTGCTGCACCGAGAAGAAGCCCTGCTGCATGCGCACCTGGCCGATGCCACCGCAGGTCGGGCACGTCGATGGCGACGAACCTTTCTTGGCGCCCGAACCATCGCACGGTTTGCAGTTGACCAGTGTCGGAACGCGGATATTCACGGTGGTACCGCGCACCGCTTCTTCCAGGTTCAGCTCCAGGGTGTAGCGTAAATCGCTGCCACGCTGGGCGCCGCCACGGGAACCGCCGCGACCGCCACCGAAGAAATCACTGAAGACATCACCGAAGATGTCGGAGAAGTTCTGACCGCCGAAACCGGCACCGCCGCCACCCATGCTCGGGTCGACACCGGCATGGCCATACTGGTCGTACGCCGCGCGCTTGCTGGAGTCGGACAATACTTCGTAGGCCTCGTTGGCCTCTTTGAACAGTTCTTCCGATGCTTTGTCATCGGGATTACGGTCCGGGTGATGCTTCATTGCCAGACGGCGATAGGCCTTCTTCAGGTCTGCGTCGCTTGAGCCACGCTCAACACCCAACACTTCGTAATAGTCACGCTTAGCCATAAGTTCTTCATACTCTTGAGGACGTTCGGCAAACCTCTCCTGAGCTTCGCCAAACTCGTTGAGCCCCAATACAGGCCCGGACCCAACTCACGTCAATTCAACGATCCTGGTCTTTGATTCATGCGGTACTTGCGGCGCGAAAAGCAGGAGCATTTCCAGCCATACCGCCAGCACGCGAAGCTTGTCGCATGCTGTAAAAATTCGCGTATTCCAGATACGCCAACGCGGGAGCAAGCTCCCGCGCGGCGACATCCTACCAGTCAGTGCCCAAAGGCAGTCAACCGGCCGACCAACAACTTACTTGTGGTCTTTGACTTCTTCGAACTCGGCATCGACAACATCGTCAGCCTTTTCAGCTTTCTCGTCGTGCGGTGCCGCGCCTTCAGCAGGCTGAGCCTGTTCGGCGTACATCTTCTGGGCAACCGGCGCAGAGACTTTCGACAGTTCTTCAACCTTGGCGTCGATGGCAGCCTTGTCGTCGCCTTTGACGGCGGCTTCCAGGGCAACCACGGCGGCTTCGATTGCAGTCTTCTCTTCTGCAGTCACTTTGTCGCCAGCGTCAGCGATCATCTTGCGAGTCGAGTGAACCAGTGCATCACCCTGGTTACGGGCAGCGGCCAGCTCTTCGAACTTGCGGTCTTCCTCGGCGTTGGCCTCGGCGTCACGCACCATGCGCTCGATTTCTTCGTCGGACAGACCGGAGTTGGCCTTGATCACGATCGACTGGGTCTTGCCGGTAGCCTTGTCCTTCGCACCCACGTGCAGGATGCCGTTGGCGTCGATGTCGAAGGTCACTTCGATCTGCGGCACGCCACGTGGAGCTGGTGGAATGTCGGCCAGGTCGAACTTGCCCAGGGACTTGTTCTGTGCGGCTTGCTTGCGCTCGCCTTGCAGGACGTGAATGGTCACGGCGCCCTGGTTGTCGTCGGCAGTCGAGAACACTTGCGATTTCTTGGTAGGAATCGTGGTGTTTTTCTCGATCAGCGCGGTCATCACGCCGCCCATGGTTTCGATACCCAGGGTCAGCGGGCTGACGTCGAGCAGCAGAACGTCTTTCACGTCACCGGCCAGAACGGCGCCCTGGATGGCAGCACCCATGGCAACGGCTTCGTCCGGGTTCACGTCTTTACGAGCTTCTTTACCGAAGAAATCGGTAACTGCCTTCTGCACCAGAGGCATACGAGTCTGGCCACCGACCAGAATCACGTCGTCAATTTTGCTGGCGTCGATACCGGCGTCTTTCAGAGCGATGCGGCATGGCTCGATGGTACGGTTCACCAGGTCTTCGACCAGCGACTCGAGCTTGGCACGAGAAATCTTCACGTTCAGGTGCTTAGGACCGGTCGCATCTGCAGTGATGTACGGCAGGTTGACGTCGGTCGACTGCGAAGAAGACAGCTCGATCTTGGCTTTCTCAGCGGCTTCTTTCAGACGCTGCAGGGCCAGTGGATCGTTCTTCAGGTCCATGCCGGACTCTTTCTTGAACTCGTCGACGAGGTAGTCGATCAGACGCATGTCGAAGTCTTCACCACCCAGGAAGGTATCACCGTTGGTGGCCAGTACTTCGAACTGGTGCTCGCCGTCAACTTCAGCGATTTCGATCACGGAAACGTCGAAGGTACCACCACCCAGGTCGTAAACGATCACGGTGTGATCGCCCTTGGCCTTGTCCATACCGTAAGCCAGAGCAGCTGCGGTTGGTTCGTTGATGATACGTTTTACGTCCAGACCGGCGATGCGACCGGCGTCTTTGGTCGCCTGACGCTGGCTGTCGTTGAAGTAGGCCGGAACGGTGATCACCGCTTCAGTCACTGCTTCGCCGAGGTAGTCTTCGGCGGTCTTCTTCATTTTCTTCAGGACTTCGGCGCTGATTTGCGGCGGAGCCATCTGCTTGCCGGAGGCCTCGACCCAAGCGTCACCATTGTTGGCCTTGACGATCTTGTAAGGCACCAGCTTGATGTCTTTCTGCACGACTTCTTCGTCGAAGCGGCGGCCGATCAGGCGCTTTACCGCGAACAGTGTGTTGTGCGGGTTGGTCACAGCCTGACGCTTGGCGGACTGGCCGACCAGGATTTCGCCATCGTTGGCGTAAGCGATGATCGACGGCGTGGTACGCGCGCCTTCGGCGTTTTCAATAACTTTGGCTACGCCGTTTTCCAGCACGGAGACGCAGGAGTTGGTAGTCCCCAGGTCGATACCGATAATTTTGCCCATGTTCACTCTCCCGAAACTTTGGATTTGGTTGCCGCAGCAGTGGTGGCTAACTGCGGTAATACTTAAACGCTTGACTTCTAAATGGGGGCCTTGCGGCTAATTTCAAGCCTTCTCGTCAATCGAAGGCGAAACTGGCGCCGGCGCCTTGCTGACCACGACCATCGCCGGACGCAGCAGGCGACCGTTGAGCTGGTAGCCCTTCTGGAACACTTTCAGAACGCTGTTCGGTTCCAGGTCAGCACTTTCCTGCATGGCCATTGCCTGATGTTCCACGGCGTTGAACGGCTCGCCTTCCTGCGGACTGACGGCTACAAGCTGATAGCGCTTGAGGGTGTCCTGGAACATTTTCAGGGTCAACTCGATACCTTCACGCATCGGACGGATGCTTTCGTCGTCCGGGCTCGACAGCTCGAGGCCACGCTCCAGGCTGTCGACGATCGGCAGCAGGTCGCCGGCGAATTTTTCCAGTGCAAATTTGTGAGCTTTCTCTACGTCCTGCTCGGCACGGCGGCGGACGTTCTGCAGATCGGCAGCTACGCGCAGAGATTGATCCTGCGCGGCGGCCAATTGCTCTTCGAGCACTTGTACACGGGTCGCCAGGTCATCACCCGAAGCCTCGGGCGCCTGATTGGCTTCTGGATTTTGCGTATCTACTGTCTGTTCGTCAGCCATAGAATTCTCCTTTCAATATCGTCCGCGAGTTCGATTCGCGCTTCTGCCCCGGTATATGGGGCCGCAAAATCAGGCTTCAAGGGCTGACAATGATTAACCCTACAAAAAAGTGCTGCATTGTCATTCCCGGGCGCGATAAGCATTTGATCGGGTCAAGCCAATCGAGCTAAGCGAGGGCATTGTCAGGCCGAAACAAAACACTGTATAAATAACCAGACCTAAAGCCTGGGAGCGGCCTTTATGCTGGTGCACCTGTCCGTACACAACTACGCCATCGTTGAACATCTCGATCTCGAACTCGATCGCGGGATGAGCGTGATTACCGGGGAAACCGGCGCCGGCAAGTCGATCATGCTCGACGCCCTCGGCCTGACCCTGGGCGACCGTGCCGACAGCGGCGTGGTGCGTCCGGGCGCCGACAAGGCCGATATCCTGGCAACCTTCGATCTGGCCGACATCCCCGAAGCCAGCGCCTGGCTGGCCGAGCGCGACCTGGAAATCGACGGCCCGTGCATCCTGCGCCGAGTCATCACCTCGGAAGGCCGCTCCCGTGGCTATATCAACGGCACGCCCTGCCCGCTCGGCGACCTCAAGGCCCTCGGCGAGCTGTTGATCGACATCCACAGCCAGCACGAACACCAATCCCTGCTCAAGACGGATACCCACCGTCGCCTGCTCGACGAGTACGCCGGCGCCACCGATCTGGCCCGACAGATACAACTGGCCGCCCAGCGCTGGCGCCAGACCCGCCAGGAGCTGGAGCGTCTGTCCAACTCCGGCGACGAGCAACGCGCACGTCATCAACTGCTCAGCTACCAGCTCGAAGAGCTGGAGAACCTCGGCCTCGGCGAGAACGAACTGGAAGACCTTGAGCAGGAACACAAGAACCTGACCAACGCCGAAACCCTGCTGGGCATCTGCCGGCAAGTGGTCGAACAATGCAGTGAAAGCGATTCCGGAAATGTGCTGAATGCTCTGACCGCCAGCCTCAATCGCCTGTCCAGCGTGAACAACTCGATCGGCGCCCTGGGCGAAGCCAGCAGCTTGCTGACCAGTGCGCAGATCCAGGTCGAAGAGGCTGTCGGCGAACTCAACCGTTTCCTCGACAACTTCGACGCCGATCCGGCGCGCCTGCAGTATCTGGAAGAACGCCTTGATGCCATTTACACCTTGGCGCGCAAGCACCGGATCCAGCCGACTGAAGTCGCCGAGATGCAGCAAAAACTGCTGGATGAAATTGAAACCCTGAATGCCAATGACGAATCTATCGAGCGCTTGGGCGAAGAACTTGCTTCATATGCCCGTCACTACCAGGAAAAGGCTCGTGAGCTGAGCGATCTGCGTCATCAGGCTGCGGGCAGTCTGGCCAGCGCAGTGGAACAGGAGATTCAACGACTCGGCATGCCTGGAGGACGCTTCACCATCGAGTTGCGCCCCAACGCCAGCGGTGAGCTCCTGCCCAACGGCCTCGAACAGGTCGAACTGCTGGTCAGCGCCAACCCTGGCCAGCCATTAAAGGCCTTGGCCAAAGTAGCCTCCGGCGGCGAACTCTCACGGATCAGCTTGGCGATTCAGGTCATCACCGCCCAGACCTCACGCGTGCCGACGCTGGTATTCGACGAAGTGGATGTCGGCATCGGCGGCCCGACCGCCGAGATTGTCGGCCAGTTGCTGCGACGCCTGGGCGAACGCGGTCAGGTCCTGACCGTTACGCACTTGCCGCAAGTGGCCGCACAGGGCCATCAGCATTTATTTGTGCATAAGGTGCGAGGCGATCAGGCGACTCACACGGCCGTCTCGAAGCTGAGCAAAAATGACCGTATAGAAGAAGTCGCACGGATGCTCGGCGGCATCGATCTGACCAAAGAGTCTCTGGCACACGCCAAGAAGATGGTCGTGACCGCAAAGGTTTAAGCACAACAGAAAGCACGAAGGCGACCCTTGGGTCGCCTTCGTTCGTTTCGCGAACCTGAAATTCGCGCGACATGCTTACTTTTTCTTGCGTACGTACAGCACCAGGTTGTGATCCACCAACTCGACACCGTGCTCTTCGGCAATTGCCTTCTGGAGCTTTTCGATTTCGATGCTGACGAATTCGACAACCTCACCGGTTTCCACGTTGACCATATGGTCGTGGTGGCCACCGTCGGCCAATTCGAATACCGCGTGGCCACCGTCGAAGTTGTGACGGACCACGAGGCCAGCCGCTTCGAACTGGGTCAGGACACGGTAGACCGTGGCCAGACCGACGTCCTCGCCAGCTTCCATCAACGCCTTGTAGACGTCCTCGGCACTCATGTGACGCTGCTCGGTAGAGTCGAGCATTTGCAGGATCTTGACCCGTGGCAGGGTCACTTTGAGGCCGGCTTTGCGTAGTTCGCTATTTTCAACCATGGTCAGCTTTCTCGCGATGCTGCTTCGCAGCTTCTCTTAATGCGGGTATGATCGGCGTTTACGTTGTCCCAGCCAAGATAGTGGAAGTCGCCCACCGATGCAAAACACCAAGCTCTTGCTAACCAGTTTCACCTTTGTGGGACTGCTCGCACTCGCCGGTTGTTCATTCCCCGGGGTTTACAAAATCGACATCCAGCAGGGCAATGTCGTCACGCAGGACATGATAGACCAGTTACGCCCGGGAATGACCCGGCCGCAAGTACGGTTTATCATGGGCAACCCTCTGCTTGTCGACACGTTCCATGCCGATCGCTGGGATTATCTGTACAGCCTGCAACCTGGTGGCGGTGAACGCCAGCAGGAACGCATGAGTGTCATTTTCGACTCTAACGACCGCCTTGTCAGCCTGTCCGGTGACTTCATGCCGGGCGTGAGCCGTGACGAAGCCATTCTCGGCAAGGACAGTGGCACCAGCGTGACCGCTCCTGCCGAAAACGCCGAGAAGCCAAAACCGGAAAAACCGGTCAAGCCAGGTTCCTTGCTGGATCAGATCCAGAAGGACGTCGATGGTGTGGAAACCGTTCCGGTTCCGACACCAGAGCCGCTGGACACCTCGCCGCAATAATTTGCGACGCAATAAAAAACCCGGAAATTCCGGGTTTTTTATTGCCTGCAGATCAGCGCAATCACTGTTTTCCGGCTTTGGCCTCGGCAGCCTTGGCAGCCCGCAATCGGCGCACCTCTTTCGGATCAGCCAGCAGCGCTCGGTAGATTTCGAGGCGATCCCCTTCCTGAACAACCCGCACATCCGGATCGACAATCACTTTGCCGAAAATCCCGACCGGACAACCCGCCAGATCCAGCTCGGGAAAGTCGGCATCGATGCCGCTGGCCGACAGCGCAGCACGCACCGTCGAACCCTCTGCCACGCAGATCGTGCGCAACACCTGACGATCAACCGACGCGTACACCACTTCTATTTCGATCACCGGCTCAACCATGCATCTGCTTGGCGCGCTGGCAGAATGCATCCACCAGAGTGTTCGCAGCCTGATTGAACAGCGGCCCGAGCGTGGCGCGTACCAGCGGTCCGGCATAATCGAAGGACAGATCGAGGCTGATCTTGCAGGCCTTCTCGTTCAGCGCCTTGAATACCCAGACACCGTGCAACTGATTGAACGGACCTTCCTCAAGATTCATCTCGATCGATTGCCCCGGCACCAGCGTATTGCGTGTCACGAAGTGCTGGCTGAGGCCGCCCTTGGCCACACCGACGCTGGCGCGCATGTGCTCAGGCGAGCTTTCCAGGACTTCCGCAGACGAACACCACGGCAGAAACTCCGGATAACGCGCCACGTCATTGACCAGGTCATAGAGAAATTGCGCCGGATAAGGCAGCAGCGCTGATCGTTGAATATGTGTCGTCATGTAAGCGTCACTTCCAGAGCTGGGTGGCAAACACTACAAGAATGCCGATGGGCGCCACATAGCGCATCAAGAACAGAGACAGGGTGAACAGCGCCGGGCTGCGAATCGACAATTCGTCACGCACCGCTTCACGCCCCATCACCCAACCGGCAAACAGCACAAAGCACAGCCCGCCGAGCGGCAACATGATCCGCGAGGTGAAGAAGTCGATCACACCAAAGAAGTCCAGACCGCCTGCGGCACCCCATTGGTAGAGATGGAACATCCCGCCTTCGTTCACGAAAAATTTCGCTTCCTTCCAGATATTGAAGGAAAACACCGTGCCCAGACCGACAAACCAGCAGGTGAACGCCAGCCAGAATGTCACCCACGCACGACTGATTTTAGTCCGCTCGACCAGATAGGCGACCATCGGCTCCAGCAGGGAAATCGCCGAACTCCAGGCAGCGATCGCCACCAGCACGAAGAACACCACGCCCATCAACTGACCGAACAGCACGTTACCGAACGCAAATGGCAGGCTGACGAACATCAGCCCAGGACCTTCACTCGGGTTCAAACCGCCGGCGAACACAATCGGAAACAATGCCAGACCGGCCACCAGCGAAACGAAGGTATCGAGCAGCGCCACACCCACGACGGTGCCGGACAGCGAGGCTTCCTTGGTCATGTAGGCGCCGTAGATCATGATCGAGCCCACGCCCACGCTCAGGGAGAAGAACGCGTGCCCCATGGCCGGCAGCAAGCCGTCGAGGACTTTCTCCGGGTGGAAGTCGAACATGAAGTGCACGCCTTCCATGAAATGCCCGGTGGTCATGCTGTAGCCCAGCAGAACGAGGACCATCACGAACAGCAGTGGCATCATGATCCGCAGGCTGCGCTCAAGCCCGGCGACCACGCCTTTGGCGATCACCACCGCCGACAGCAGCATGAACACCGTGTGCCACAGCGTGATGCGCCATGGGTCGGCGATGACATTACCGAAGTAGGCACCGACCTGATCGGCCGTCGCCCCCTGGAAATCCCCGCGCCCCATATCAATGATGTAATCCAGCGACCAGCCGCCGACCACACTGTAGAAAGACAGGATCAGCAACGCCGTGATCATCCCGGCGAACGCGCCCCACGACCACTTGCCCGAGTGCCCGGCCTCCAGCGCCAGCACCTTCAGGGCATTCGCCGGACTCTGGCGTGCACGCCGGCCGATCAGGGTTTCAGCGAGCATCACCGGAATGCCGATCAGCGCGATACACGCCAGAAACATCAGCACAAAGGCGCCGCCACCGTAGACCCCGACCATATAGGGGAACTTCCAGATGCTGCCCAGTCCCACGGCCGAACCGGTCGCGGCGAATATGAAAACCCAGCGGCTAGCCCAACTGCCGTGGACAGAAACCTTGTCTGTCGACATCGTTTATCACGCCCAAGCGTTAGAAAAAGAGGCCGCATTGTCCGGGATTCACTCAACCTGCTCAAGCACGCAGCATCACCGTAGCCGACAGCCGTTTATCTCCATATAATGCCGCCCCTATGGCTAAACAGAAGAAACACCCAACAGGGACCATCGCGCAGAACAAAAAGGCGCGACACGATTACTTCATCGAGCACAAGTTCGAGGCTGGTCTGGTCCTGGCCGGCTGGGAAGTAAAAAGTCTGCGGGCAAGCAAGCTGCAACTGGTCGACAGTTACGTCCTGCTCAAGGACGGCGAAGCCTGGCTGCTCGGCAGTCACATCACGCCGTTGATGACTGCCAGCACCCACGTCATCGCCGACCCGGTCCGCACCCGCAAGCTGCTGCTCAACCGCCGCGAGCTGGACAAACTGGCCGCCGCCGTACAGCAGAAGGGTTACGCCTGCGTGTGCCTGTCCTGGTACTGGAGCAAGCACATGGTCAAGTGCGAAATCGCTCTGGGCAAAGGCAAGAAGGAATACGACAAGCGTGATACCGAACGCGAACGCGATGCCGGTCGCGAATTGCAGCGTGCGGTGCGCAACAAGGGCAAGGAAGACTGATTCTTCTGCCTGAATGACCGTTCCCGCGCTCGCCACGGGAACGGTCATGCTTACATCCCTTTGCGCCGCTCGGCCCGAGCCATGCGCTGCACTTCCTGACGCACTTCTTCCAGCACTTCCTGCACATACAGAATGTGTCGGCTGGACACCTCACGTGCCTGCTCCGCCCGCCCTTCGATAATCGCCTGATACAGTTCCCGATGCTGCGTAATGAGCATGTCGCGGGTTTCCGTGCGCTGTTTGTACATGCCGCCGATGTTGGTCACCACGTTGCGCTTGAGCAGGTCGAACAACCCGCGAATGGTGTGCAGCAACACAGCGTTATGGCTGGCCTCGGCGATGGCCAGGTGAAACTTTGCGTCCGCCGCGCCCTCTTCCGCCCGACTTACCTCGTCGTGACGCGAGTAGCAGTCCTGCAATTCTTCAAACGCTGCGGTCAGTCGCTCGCGATCCACATCGGTGGCGCGCAATGCTGCGTAATAAGCGCACGATGCCTCCAGTGTGTGGCGAAATTCCAGCAGATCGCGCTGGGCTTCAGGATTGCTTTCCAGCAATTGCAGCAAAGGATCGCTGAAGGTCGAGCCCAGGCTTTCCACCACGTAATTGCCGCCGCCCTGCTTGCTGACCAGCAACCCCTTGGCCGCCAGTTTCTGGATCGCCTCACGCAGCGAAGGTCGGGAAACACCGAACTGCTCCGCCAATGTGCGCTCGGCCGGCAGGCGCTCGCCAGACTTCAGCGTGCCCTCGAGGATCATCCCCTCGAGCCGCTCGACAATATCGTCAGACAAACGGCGCTGACGTATCTGATCAAACCCCATCACTCAATTCTCCACGAGCCCGACCACTCGCCGGGCTCTCTATTCTGGCCTATCGGCGCCTTGCCGACACCTGCCAGATGAAACGCCCCGGACCGGATCAGATCGAGTCTGCACCGGTGATTCGACGAAAGTTTCAGGGCGGCAAATTGACACACCGACATCAAGGCTTTTACCCTAGCCAACAGCGATTGTAAATTGGTCTTACCAATTAACCAAGAACGCTGACAGTGCCTGACCAACAACAATTAGGGGCCACCCCATATGCAAACCTGGCAACAGCTCTACAGCC
Source organism: Pseudomonas sp. UV AK001 (assembly GCF_046097675.1). Taxonomy (NCBI): domain Bacteria; kingdom Pseudomonadati; phylum Pseudomonadota; class Gammaproteobacteria; order Pseudomonadales; family Pseudomonadaceae; genus Pseudomonas; species Pseudomonas sp. UV AK001. The sequence continues at coordinate 73,790 of NZ_JBJUVZ010000006.1, read as the reverse complement.
CGCTCGGCAGTCTCGGCGTGTCCGCACTCGCGGCCGTCATCCCCATCGTTTTCTTCTTCCTCGCCCTGGCGGTGTTTCGCCTCAAAGGCCATGTCGCCGGCAGCATCACGCTGGCCCTGGCGATTCTTGTGGCGATCTTTGCGTTCCAGATGCCGGTCGATATGGCGTTCGCCGCCGCCGGGTATGGTTTCGCCTATGGTCTGTGGCCGATTGCCTGGATCATTGTCGCGGCGGTGTTCCTCTACAAACTGACGGTCAAGAGTGGTCAGTTCGAAGTCATCCGCAGTTCGGTGCTGTCGATCACCGATGACCAGCGTCTGCAGGTGCTGCTGATTGGCTTCTGCTTCGGTGCTTTCCTCGAAGGTGCGGCCGGTTTCGGTGCGCCGGTGGCGATTACCGCCGCGCTGCTGGTAGGACTGGGCTTCAACCCGCTGTATGCCGCCGGCCTGTGCCTGATTGCCAACACCGCACCGGTCGCGTTCGGTGCCTTGGGAATTCCGATCATCGTCGCCGGGCAGGTCACCGGTATCGACGCGTTCAAGATCGGCGCCATGACCGGCCGCCAACTGCCGCTGCTGTCGCTGTTCGTGCCGTTCTGGCTGGTGTTCATGATGGATGGCCTGCGCGGCGTTCGCGAAACCTGGCCAGCCGCGCTGGTTGCCGGCCTGAGTTTCGCCGTGACCCAGTACTTCACCTCGAACTTCATCGGCCCGGAACTGCCGGACATCACCTCGGCCCTGGCCAGCCTGATCGCGCTGACTCTGTTCCTGAAAGTCTGGCAGCCGAAACGCACTGCGGGCGCACAGATCGCCGGTGCAACATCGAACGTCGCGGTCACCGCCAGCGTCGGCGGTTTCGGCCAGAAACGAACCACCATCGAATCCCCCTACAGCCTCGGGGAAATCTTCAAGGCCTGGTCGCCGTTCCTGATCCTCACCGTACTGGTCACCATCTGGACGCTCAAACCATTCAAGGCCATGTTCGCCGCTGGCGGTTCGATGTACGCCTGGGTGTTCAACTTCGCGATCCCGCACCTGGATCAACTGGTGATCAAGACTGCACCGATCGTCGCGACGCCGACAGCCATTCCGGCCGTGTTCAAACTCGACCCGATCTCCGCCACCGGCACGGCGATTTTCTTCTCCGCGCTGATCTCGATGGTCATCCTGAAGATCAATTTCAAAACTGGTCTGACCACTTTGAAAGAGACCTTCTACGAACTGCGCTGGCCAATCCTGTCGATCGGCATGGTGCTGGCGTTCGCCTTCGTGACCAACTATTCCGGCATGTCCTCGACCATGGCTCTGGTGCTGGCAGCGACCGGCGCGGCATTCCCGTTCTTCTCGCCGTTCCTGGGTTGGCTGGGCGTGTTCCTCACCGGTTCCGATACCTCGTCCAACGCGCTGTTCAGTTCACTGCAAGCAACCACCGCGCACCAGATCGGGGTCAACGACACCTTGCTGGTGGCGGCCAATACCAGCGGCGGCGTGACCGGCAAGATGATTTCGCCCCAGTCGATTGCCGTGGCCTGCGCCGCGACCGGGCTGGTGGGCAAAGAATCCGATCTGTTCCGCTTCACCCTCAAGCACAGCCTATTCTTTGCAACGATTGTCGGCCTGATCACCCTGGCTCAGGCCTACTGGTTCACCGGCATGCTGGTGCACTGATAACGACAAGAAGACTACAAGAAGCATGGAAATAACCGACGCCGGTTCGTGATTCCGGCGTCAGCAATTCACGACCCGGTCTGTAAGGCTGCTGAAAGCAACACGCTCTATATTCGGCAGCCTCACAGACGGATAACCGGGCCCACCCGGAGACACGCCTGATGAGCGAGCTTTTTTACAACGCAGTGCCCAACGCCACTCGCGTCGCACCGCCACAGCCCGAACCCCGGCAGTACCCGAGCGAGAAACCGTCGCGGGTCTACCTGTTCGGCACTTGCGTGGTCGACCTGTTTTATCCCGAAGCCGGGATGGACGCGATCCACTTGCTGGAGCGCGAAGGCATTCGGGTCGAGTACCCGCAAGGGCAGAGTTGCTGCGGACAACCGGCCTACACCTCGGGTTACACCGAGCAGGCGCGGACAGTGGCGCGCTCGCAACTGGCGCTGTTTGCCGGGAATTATCCGGTGGTGGTGCCGTCGGGTTCCTGCGCGGGAATGCTGCGCGAGCATTACGCCGACTTGTTCAAGGACGAGCCGGAAACGTTAAAACAGGTTCAGGCCCTCGCGGCCCGCACCTATGAACTGGCCGAGTTCCTGCTGTTCGTCTGCAAGGTGCAGCTCAAGGACAGTGGCGAGCCGGTGAAAGTGGCGCTGCACACCTCGTGTTCGGCACGACGGGAAATGAACACCCACCTGCACGGCCGCGAGTTGTTGGCGCAGTTGAGCAACGTGGAACGGGTCAACCATGACCATGAAAGCGAATGCTGTGGCTTCGGTGGGACATTCAGCGTCCGTATGCCAGACATTTCCGGCGCGATGGTGGCTGACAAGACCCGGGCGTTGAAGGAATCCGGTGCGCATCAGGTACTCAGTGCCGATTGCGGCTGCTTGATGAACATCAACGGCTCGCTGGAAAAACAGAAGGAAGCGCTGCGCGGGCAACACCTGGCGAGTTTCCTCTGGCAACGAACCGGAGGTGCGCGATGAGCACTTCCACGATTATTCCTACGGTTGCCGTAGAAGAAGATTTCCGCACCCGGGCGCACAACGCCCTGGGCGACCAGCAGTTACGGAACAACTTCCGCACTGCGATGGATTCATTGATGACCAAGCGGGCAGCGGCTTTCAGCGATGCCCACGAAAGAGAACACCTGCGTGAACTGGGCAATGCGATCCGTGCCCGCGCGCTCTCCAAGTTGCCCGACCTGCTCGAGCAACTGGAACAGAACCTGACCCGCAACGGTGTGACAGTGCACTGGGCGGAAACGGTGGACGAGGCCAATGGCATCGTCCTTTCGATCATCCGCGCTCACGAGGCGCGGCAAGTGATCAAGGGCAAATCGATGGTCAGCGAAGAGATGGAGATGAACCATTTCCTCGAGGCTCAGGACATTGAATGTCTGGAGTCCGACATGGGGGAGTACATCGTCCAGCTCGACCACGAGAAGCCTTCTCACATAATCATGCCGGCAATCCACAAGAATGCCGGTCAGGTCGCGTCCTTGTTCCACGACAAACTTGGCGTGGAATACACCAAGGACGTTGACCAACTCATTCAGATCGGTCGCAGGGTCCTGCGGCAGAAATTCTTCGAAGCGGACATCGGCGTCTCCGGCGTCAACTTCGCCGTGGCCGAAACCGGCACCCTGCTGCTAGTGGAAAACGAAGGCAACGGGCGCATGACCACCACTGTGCCGCCGGTGCACATCGCCGTTACCGGCATCGAAAAAGTTGTGGAAAACCTGCGTGACGTGGTGCCGCTGCTGTCGTTGCTGACTCGCTCGGCGCTGGGCATTCCGATCACCACCTACGTCAACATGATCTCCGGCCCGCGCAAGGAACACGAACTCGACGGCCCGCAGGAAGTGCATCTGGTGCTGCTCGACAACGGCCGCAGCCAGGCCTTTGCCGACAGCGAACTGCGCCAGACCCTGAACTGCATCCGCTGCGGCGCCTGCATGAATCATTGCCCGGTCTACACCCGCGTCGGCGGCCACACCTACGGCGAGGTCTACCCCGGCCCGATCGGCAAAATCATCACCCCGCACATGGTCGGCCTGGCGAAAGTCCCGGATCACCCGAGCGCCTCTTCGCTGTGCGGCGCCTGCGGTGAAGTGTGTCCGGTAAAAATTCCTATCCCCGCACTGCTGCGCCGCCTACGTGAAGAGAACGTCAAAGCCCCCGACAGCCCTCGTCAAGTGATGCGCGGCCAGGGCAGCAAGTATTCGCGCAAGGAACGCTTTATCTGGAACGCGTGGGCAAAGCTCAACAGCTCGCCGACCTTGTATCGACTGTTTGCATTTTTCGCCACGCGCCTGCGGGCCCTGGCGCCGAACAACGTCGGTCCGTGGACGCAGAACCACAGCGCTCCGAAACCCGCCGCCCGCTCACTGCATGACATGGCTCGCGAGCATCTGGCCAAACAAGGAGACCGTTGATGAGCGCCAAGCAAAACATCCTCGGCAAGTTGCGTAAAAGTCTGACGGGCACCACACCGATTGCCGACAACTTCGATGTCGATCTGGTGACCCAGCCTTACACCTACAGCGCCGAACAACGGATCCCGCAACTGCGCAAACTGATGGAAGCGGTGCACACCGAAATCCATCTGACGTCTGCTGAAGCGTGGCCGGCGCTGCTGGCGCAATTGCTGCGCGACCGTCAGTTGCCGAGCCTGTTGATCGCACCGACGACGCCCCACGGGCAGCGCATCACACAACACTGGGCGAACAATCCTGATCTGCCGGCGCTGAAATCCTACGACCGGCCGATGGAAGAGTGGAAAGCCGAGTTGTTCAACGACACCCCGGCCAGCCTCACCGGCACCCTCGGCGCCATTGCCGCCACCGGCAGCCTGATTCTGTGGCCGACCCGCGAAGAGCCACGGCTGATGAGCCTCGTACCGCCGGTGCATTTCGCCCTGCTTAAAGCCAGTCAGATCCGCGACAACTTCTATCAGGTCCAACAGGAATTCGAGTGGGCACAGGGCATGCCGACCAACGCCTTGCTTGTGTCCGGCCCGTCGAAAACCGCCGACATCGAACAAGTGCTGGCCTACGGCGCCCACGGCCCGAAAGACCTGGTGGTGTTGATCCTGGAGGACCAATGACCTTACCGGCGACTTTCCTGCGCGATGCGCAGCAACTGATTCCTGCCGAACGGCGTTTCGACGATCCGCTGTCGACACTGGCCTTCGGCACCGATGCCAGTTTCTACCGACTGATTCCACAACTGGTGATCCGCGTAGAATCCGAAGATGAGGTGGTGGCGCTGCTGAAACTGGCCCAGCGTGATCAGGTCCCGGTGACCTTCCGCGCCGCCGGCACCAGCCTTTCCGGCCAGGCGATCAGCGATTCGGTGCTGATCGTGCTTGGGGATAACTGGAACGCTCGTGAGATTCGAGGGCAAGGCACGCAAATCCGCTTGCAACCGGGCGTGATCGGTGCCCAGGCCAACGCCTGGCTCGCGCCATTCGGGCGCAAGATCGGTCCGGATCCCGCGTCGATCAATGCCTGCAAGATCGGCGGCATCGTTGCCAACAACGCCAGCGGCATGTGCTGCGGCACCGCGCAAAACACCTACCACACGCTGGCCGGGATTCGTCTGGTGTTGGCCGATGGCACCCGACTCGACACCGAGGACGCTTCCAGTGTCGCGGCGTTTCGAACGAGCCACAGTGAATTGCTGGAACGCCTGGCGACATTGGGCCGAGAGACTCGCGCCAATGCGGAACTGGCCGCACGAATCCGCCACAAATACCGTCTGAAAAATACCACTGGCCTGTCACTCAATGCCCTGGTGGATTTCGATGAGCCTGTGGATATCTTGAGCCACTTGCTGGTGGGCTCCGAAGGCACCCTCGGCTTTATCAGCGCGGTGACTTACGACACGGTGATCGACCACCCGAACAAGGCCTCGGCGTTGATCGTTTTCCCCGACGTGGAAACCTGCTGCAACGCCGTCACCGTGCTGAAAAGCCAACCGGTGTCCGCCGTGGAACTGCTTGACCGCCGCAGTCTGCGCTCGGTGCAGGACAAACCCGGCATGCCGGATTTCGTACAGCAGTTGTCGAACAACTCCTGCGCACTGCTGATTGAATCCCGCGCCGCTTCTTCCACGTTGCTGCAGGAACAACTGGCGCAGATCATGGCCTCTCTCGGCGGTTTCCCGGTGGAAAAACAGGTCGACTTCACCGAAGACCCGTTCGAAAACGCCCGCCTCTGGGCGATCCGCAAGGACACCTTCCCCGCCGTCGGCGCCGTTCGCAAGACCGGCACCACGGTGATCATCGAAGACGTCACCTTCCCGGTGGAACAACTGGCCATCGGTGTGAATCGTTTGATCGAGTTGTTCGACAAACATCACTACGACGAAGCGATCCTTTTCGGACACGCACTGGAAGGCAATCTGCACTTCGTCTTCACCCAAGGCTTCAACAGCCCGGAAGAAGTCGCACGCTATCAGGCGTTCATGGATGACGTGGCACAACTGGTGGCCGTGGAGTTCGGCGGTTCGCTGAAGGCCGAACACGGCACCGGACGCAACATGGCGCCGTTTGTCGAACTGGAATGGGGCAGCGATGCCTATCAATTGATGTGGCAGCTCAAGCGACTGCTCGATCCCCAAGGCATTCTCAACCCGGACGTGGTGCTCAGCGAAGACCCGCAGATCCACCTCAAGCACCTGAAGCCGCTGCCGGCGGCCGACGAGATTGTGGATAAATGCATCGAGTGCGGTTTCTGCGAGCCGGTTTGCCCATCGAAAGGCCTGACCCTGAGCCCGCGCCAGCGCATCGTGATCTGGCGCGACATCCAGGCAAGAAAGCGCGCCGGAATCGACACCAACGAACTGGAAAAAGCCTACGAGTACCAAGGCATCGACACCTGCGCCGCGACCGGTTTGTGTGCCCAGCGTTGTCCTGTAGGCATCAACACCGGCGAGTTGGTGAAAAAGCTTCGCAACCGTCACGCCACGCATCAGAAAGCCGCCAACTGGATCGAAGGAAATTTCGCCACCACCCTGCAAGGGGCGCGCTTCACCCTGCACGTGGCTAACGGTGCGCGGATGCTGCTGGGAGCACCGCGTCTGGCGAAGCTGTCGGCGACGCTGACGCGCCTGTCCAAAGGCCAGGTGCCGCAATGGACCAACGCCATGCCGCAGCCGGAAAAAGCCATTCGCCTCAATTCGACCGTCTCGGACGAACGCCCGCGCGTGGTGTATCTGGCGGCCTGCGTATCGCGTGTGATGGGACCGGCAGCCGGCGACAAGGAGCAGATGTCGCTGTACGACAAAACCCGTGCCCTGCTGGAAAAGGCCGGTTATCAGGTGGTGTTCCCGGACAATCTGGACAACCTCTGCTGCGGCCAGCCGTTCGCCTCCAAAGGCTATGCCGAACAGGCCGAGCACAAGCGTCAGGAACTGATCGGCGCCTTGCTGCACGCCAGCCGTGGCGGACTCGATCCGATCTATTGCGACACCAGCCCCTGTACCTTGCGACTGGTGCAGGATGTGGGAAATGTTCGCCTTGATCTGTATGACCCTGTGCGTTTTATCCGTACGCATCTGATCGACCGACTGGAGTTCATCCCGCAGGAAGCACCGATTGCCGTTCATGTGACGTGCAGCACGCAGCATCTGGGGGAAAGCCAGGCGCTGATCGACCTGGCGCGCAAGTGCAGCAACAACGTGGTCATCCCTGAAGGCATTCATTGCTGCGGCTTTGCCGGCGACAAGGGCTTCACCACACCGGAGTTAAACAGTCATTCCCTGCGCACCCTCAAGGATGCGGTGCAGCATTGCAGCGAAGGGATTTCCACCAGCCGCACCTGTGAGATCGGTCTGACGCAGCACGGCGGAATCGACTACCACGGACTGGTCTATCTGGTGGATCGAGTAACCCGGGCCAAACCCCGTGAAACCGCCACCTGAAGAAAAATAGAACCCCTGCGAACGAGCGCAGTCCACAGAACAGGCCCCGAACAATCGGGGCTTTTCCTCCATTCGGTTGCCCGTCCTGACGGCCAGCGAAGTCGGGATCCCTCAGTTCAAGGAGATTCATATGAAACGTTCTGTACTGTTAGGTCTGTTCGTTACTGCCTCGATGATGGCTTCCACGTCCTTTGCTGCAGACAAGCCTGCCGACCTGTGCGATGCCAACATCCAGACCATCAACAATGCCAAGGGGCAGCTGTCATCGTCGCCCGAACTGAGTCAGCGTGCTGAAACCAGCGTGCAAAAGGCTCAGGCACTCAAGGCCCAGGGCAAGATCGATGACTGCGTTGCGGAAACCTCGCAAACCATTCTGGAACTGCGCAAATCCAGCGGCACCAACAATTGATCCAGGCCCGGCCAACCTTCGGGTTGGCCTTGCGGGCCGTTTGGCGTACACTGCGCGTGCTTGTTGCTCGAACAGATGTACCGGGCAATGAGTTCGGGGCCGTTTAGGATTCGACGCCGGTTGCGAAACTCTAGGTGCATGCCGACTTGGTAACAGAAGTCGTAAATCCACTGTTGCAACTTCTTATAGTTGCCAATGACGACCAATACGGTGCTGCTCTCGCTGCTTAATTGCAGCTGACATGCACTCCTGGTGCCTTCGGGCCCAGCAATCATCAGGGGATGTCTGTAAACCCGAAATGATTGTCATATAGAACAGAATCGCCGTGCAGTACGTTGTGGACGAAGCGGCTAAAACTTACACAACTCGCCCAAAGCACCCTGCCCGTCGGGTCGCTGAGGGTTAACTTAATAGACACGGCTACGCATGTAGTACCGACAGCGGAGTACTGGCGGACGGGGGTTCAAATCCCCCCGGCTCCACCAACTCTCAACGACAAGGCCCGCCAAGTGCGGGCCTTGTCGCATCTGGGGATTCATATCCGGAGAGCTCATGCGCCAGGCACTGCTGATCATCGACGTACAGCCCTGCTTTTCCCCGCCGCAATGGCTGGTCGACGGCATCCGGTCGCTCATCGGCACGCTGCCCAGCGTCGCCACGGTCGAGCGTCACGACGAAAGCCGCACCCCTTTCCAGCGCCAGCTCGGCTGGCATCCGGCGGCGGACGATGAGAGCCTGATCGATGCGGATCGTATTTTCATCAAGCACGGTTATGTGCCGTCGATGGACACGATCGAGTATCTGAAAAGCCTGAATCTGGATCGTGTGCTGGTTTGTGGTCTGCAGACCGAGACCTGTTGTCTCGCTGCCGGTTTTGCGCTGTTTGATGCTGGGTTGCAGCCGACGTTGCTGACCGATCTCACCGTGGGTTCTTCGCTGGATCGTTCGGGTGGATTGGGCGTGAAGTTATGGGAACATCACTTCAAGCACACTCTGACGTCGAGTGAACTTCGCTCCTGCCTGCACACGTCCTAGGAAATTTCCCGCAGCACGCGTCGATTTTAATGTGATGGTTCAAGATGCTTCCGAGCACTAGTCTTCGCAGATGGTTTAAAAAAGGAATTCGCCGGGAGCCTGAACCATAGAGCGTTGTCATGAAAAAGACACTCGAAGCCAAATGAAAAAAAAGGGAGGGAGGGGGGGGGGGGGCAGATTGATTTCATTGAAAATAAATCTGTCCCCTTTTCAACGAAAGAATGGCTAGTTCTGCTTCGAGGACGGTGTCACATTTGGCAATTTCTTGAGAGCTTAAAGGGGAAACCTGAAGGCAATTTAGGAAGGGGGCAATTGAACTTACCCCCCTCCCCACGCATCGCCTATTCAGGACTTCGGTGCATTTCAAAGGATCCCAAAAAGCACATGGTATTTTAGGATCACTGGCAGGATGGCTACTTAATGGGGCCCCAAGAACCGGTCGCCATTGAAGTGGATCATATGGGTAGGCGCATCAGCAACCCAGACCTCAGTTTCCCAAGCCAGGACTGACAAATACTTAACCATGGTTTTTCGATCTGGGAAGGCGCTGACATAGACAAGCCCAGCTTTAGCGGATGAAAATAGTTTAGCGAGCTCGCTATGGCGTTTCCCGTCAACTGGGCCGTGGGAAGTTACCGACTCAATAAGTAATAGCCAATCACGCTCAGGCCAATACAACACGACGTCTGGAAGTTTTCCTTTTCGGTCAACCACAACTCCTAGTTCGGCTAGGCGTTCTTTATCAAAGAAATCTTCTTTCGCTCCAGTATCCCCTAAGTAGATAACCTCCGCACCAGGTGCAAATCTAGGTCCGAACTCAGTAACGATGTCACTAATTAGTTGGCTATGGGCGCCGGGACTTAGTTTAATTTGTGTTTTTCCGTTTAGAACAAGAGGAATTAACTCCATTTCTCTACCCATAGCATACTGAGAAATTAGCGTTGGAGATGCTTGCAACCATTTTGCTAGCGCAGCATTCCAATCAGAGGTCCCATAAGTCAGTAAAACATGAAATAGTTCTAGTGCAATTTGATAACAGGCACTTGGAGAGTTAACTGGCCGATCAGGCTTGTCTGGATTATAGAGGCATAATCCTGCATCAACAAACTGGTGTAGTGTCTGCCGGCGGAATGTCTCTCTTGTATTCGGCGCATACTCTTTGCCGTACTTCTCCCTGACCCAAGTCATTATAGGGGTAACACCAATAAGTGGGCGCTGTAATTCGCTCCAAGATTGATCGGGCGCCAAATTCAAAAGAGCTAATAAAGTCAGGGCTGTTCTTTCATTATGCTGGGCTTTCGGAAGCCCAAGCAAAATCAATATCTTAAGCGCGTCATCAATTTTTTGTTGGGCGTCCATTGGGCTATTTCGCTCTCCGGTCATTCGAAAAATCTCTTCATCAATGAAATTATCTATTTCCATTTGCGTCGGAATGCGATCTTCCACGCAGGCGCCCAGCCGGAGCAAAGAATCCTTTGAAGGATAATTCAGGTTTTTTAGGTCTGTCGCATTAACCTGAGTGTGGCCGCCGAAATTCCTGTAATACTTATCGAGCAAAGTGCTATTCAAATAGATAAATAATCCACGAGCAATCATAGGATCAAAACCTATTTTCCCGGTGTGGAATACATTTAGGCCATTATCTAACCCAATGAGTTCTCCCGGTAGCTCTCCTTCATATAAGGTCGCGACAATTCGACGCTTTTCTTCCTTCGAGCTGAAGCGTCGCACAAATACAAATGAGCCATTATTAGCCCAGAGTGATTTTTTTGTATCGGGCGTTACATCTATCGCATTTGGCTTTTTTCCTATCTTAGGCCAGTTAACGCGTAACCCCAAGTGATTTGGTCCAAGCAATGGTACGGAATTATTATCCTTGCTGTCTTTCAGGTATTCCTTGGCGCGAAAACTTACCACGGGACCAGTCGAAACGCTGACGTTCAAATCCTGTAGTTTTGAAGAAAAAATTTCTAGCTTTTTGATGACAGCTCGGTCTCTGTCGTTCGCTGCGATATGGAAGAATTTTTCTTTATCATTAGGGTAAACTATACTGCTAAAATCGACACGTCGAATTGTCATATCGGACGCTGTAATAGTGTCGGACTCTTCATCTAGATGAAAATCAGATGATGGGCTTGAGGTAATAGTTACCGCACCTTGTCTTTTGCCTTTTGTTAAATGAATGATGATATTTTCTTGAAGTACTTCATCATCGGAAAAGGCCATGTTCCGGCTGTCAAAAATATGAATATGGTTAATTGCGCTGGTTTCGATTATTAGCTCGCGAAAAGCTTGATAGTAAGGGCCATTACAAAAGGATCGTGGGATTATAGCAATAAGTTCCCCATCTGGAAGAAGTTGCTTCAGGGCCAGAGAAACGAATCCCGAATACAGGTTCACTGACTCAATCCCTGCGCTGCGAAGCAGTTGCCTATGATCGCTTGTGGCTGAAATTTTTTTGTACGGCGGATTCATTAATACATGGGTGTATTTTTGCTCTACTTGCATGAGGCTATTTAGCAAAGCGCTGCGTATGTAATCTAGACCTTGCAGTGAAGTGTTGGCAGCTACTGATCTAGCAACTAATTCCTTCTTACATACTTGCAGGGTTCTATCTAGGAATGGATGTAATATGGGGTCTATCTCAAAGGCATCAATTGACAAACTAGTGGCAGAACCCCTACTAACTACTTCGTCAGTGAACGCGGCAGTTAATGAGCCTGGCCCTGCGCCGGGATCAAGTAGTTTAATAGTGCCTTTTATGCTTTCAAACAAACTAGCCATGTAAAGCGCAATAGGCTTAGGCGTAAAAAACTGCCCTAATGAAGGTTTGGTTTTTTTGTTGAGTTTAGAGTTCGCTTCGGATCGATAACTTTCAACTTCGTTCAAAATACTCAATTGCATGCTCGCCAGCTTAAAAATCATACGTGATTTTATCATGGTTAGGACGTGCCAGTTCGTCCGAGCCTACGGCATTTCTAGAGTTTGATTTGCTCGTAGGTGGGGGCCAAGCACCTGCTTATGTCGCTGTATGGCTTCAGGTCGAATGTCCGCTCTTGGCCGAAAGCGGCCTGTTGCTGCTGTCGACTAATCGCTCGCACAGCTGGCGGCCTGATGATTGAAGACCGCTAACCGCATCTATTGGGCAGGCCGGGAGCGGGAGCGGGAGCGGGAGCTCTCTTTCCTTCAGCATCATAGGCATGACCTCGCTCATTGATTTCTCATGCATCAAAAACGTTACACAAGATAGCAGAGTTACACGCCTCAAGACTGGTGTGCAAAGTTGATGCAATTTACAAAATACTCAACAAATACAATAGCTTACAAATAATCGCCACGCTATTACATGAGTCACACCATATTTGGAGGGATGTATCCCCCACACCCCGGAAGCATCAATCCCACCAGCGAACGTCAGGTGTGTCCCTCCTAGTGCCTGGGGCTACTGAGGCTTTCCTTTAGACACGGGATCGGAAACCCGCGGGAACGTGTTAGCTGAAAAATGCCCAGCTTAGTAAACAGGTGACCACGCAGTTCACCAGTGCATTCGCACAAGGTACTGTGAGGTCGCCGGGGACCCTGAGTATTTCTTAATGACACGGGGCATAAACCCGCGTGACCTTGGTGGTGGCTAATTATTTTACATTGGTTGACAGTCAAAGGTGTGCGGAATTATCAACGCAAAAGACCATCGTTACGAATGCGGGAACGATGGTCTTTGTTCAACCAGATCCTTTCGATTTCAATGACTGAAAATTCAGTAAGCTGGTGGGCCTGCCACTACCAAGATCTCGCGGGTTTCCGCCCCCGTATGATCCTAAAGCCTCCAGGGGCCCGGCAGCCGAGCGATTCGATGGGCGAAGCATTGATCAGCTTTTACGGAGGGGGAACCAAGAAGGAAGGCGTTCGCGGAAGCTCTTGGATCGAACTTTCCATGTCCCATTGTTGAAAACGACAAACCAATGTGTAACCGGACCTAATGTTTGGTCGAAAGGAACTCTCACCACGAATCGCTCGAAAGCATTCGGTTCAATCTTCACCGGATCGCCCTCATTGATCTTCTTGAGAAATTGACCACTATTTCGCCAAGCAACAAATCGTTTCCCGCCCGCACACTCGATGCCTACGTCCTCAACATAAGCAGGAATGGAGCTTATGTTTCTAACCTTAAATTTATGGCTTTCCAGTAGGGTATAACCGTGGTACGGCTCATGGTTCTGCTGCGTCCTAAATTGGGTTGCATGAAAATCCGCTATTTCCTCAACATCAACTCGGATGCGAGCCCGTCCTCTCCTGAAATCGATGAATGCCTTGATCAATGCACCAGGCTTCAAAGCACTCAATATGCCAAAAACGCCTACCGCCGCTAACGCTGCCCACCAACTCAGAAAATGTTCTGTCATCCATGCCCACATATTTGCCCCGCGATGTCAGTTAGCTGATGGTCACATAATAGATGCAAGCTGATGCCGTGAAGACGTGATAATGGGGTAGATACAACCGGGAGAATGGCCGTACCGTGTTTTTTGTATCCCAAAAATATCACCAACAAATTTAGGTCAATGATTACAAGCTCTTAAGAGACTGGTTCAAACGACCCGACCCCAACTCTTAACGTCAAGGCCCGCCAAGTACGGGCCTTGTCGCATCTGGGGATTTTTTATCCGGAGAGCGAACTTCGCTCCTCCCTACCAGCATCCTAGGAAATTTCCCTCAACCCGCGTCGACTTCCATGAACTAGCCCCCCCGCCCCTACCCGGTTACCCTCCACCCCTCGCAACAAACAGGTGAACGGCACTACCCCGCCGAAGCGCAAGGATCACCCTCACATGGAGTCCGGTCATGAAAAAAGACACCCACGATCCATCCGAAAATTCCCCGGTTGCCGAGTCCAGGACGATCTCGACTTCCGATCACCCCATTACTGTTTCCCGCAGGCGCAACTCCCGACTCCTCCCGGTTGATCAGATCTTCAGCGTGCGTCCCGACGTCGACCTGGTCACGCTGTTGACCCACGCCAGCCAGAATCTCGCGGCGCTCAATATGATGGCGCATGATCTCGTCCATCGACCGGATGAGGTGCAACGTGCGCGGATCGTTGCGATGCATCAGTTGGCGGGGTTGGCGGAGATGCTGGTCAGCAGCGCCCTGAGCAAACTTGATCCACTGCAGCAGGCGGCCGATTCGAAGCCGGTTATCTGCCACTGACCCTCTTGAAAGAGCCGAAATCAGGCGACTTGGCGTCTTGAACGAAGGTGCTGCGAGATGAATTTTTCTTCACTGCTCCGCTTCCGCCAAAGCTGTAAAGTCCGCTCGCTCATTCAAGAAACTACGGTTCGCCCGCTCTCCTGCGGGCTTTTTTTTGCCCGGAATTTGGCCACGCGTTTGTATTTTCCCGCCCACCGCGCAATTCTGGCGATCAACCCCGCCCCCCGGAGCCCCCAATGCCGCTGTTGACCCTCCCCTGCCAACGCCTGACGCTCGCGGTGCTCTCCCCGGATCAGGCGTCTCTGGAAAGTGATTTCTACCAACGCAACCAACGCCATCTCGCCCCGTGGTCACCGATCCGCACCACCGACTACTTCTCCACCGAACAGATCCGCCGACGCCTCGAAGTGCAGGCCAGCGCTTTCGAAGCCGGGCTGGCGGTGCATATGGCGTTGCTGACTCCGGATGGCGAGCAAATGATCGGCGCCTGCAACTTCAGCGGGATCATTCGTGGCGCGTTCCAGGCCTGTTATCTGGGTTATCACATCGATGCAGCCCACCAGGGTCAGGGTCTGATGCAGGAAGCGCTGGAGTCTGCGATCGCCTACATGTTCGAGACCCAGAACCTGCACCGGATCATGGCCAATTACATTCCCGGCAACGAACGCAGTGCGCGGCTGCTTGAGCGCCTTGGGTTCGAGAAAGAAGGCTACGCCAAGGCGTATCTGAACATTGCCGGGCGCTGGCAGGACCATGTGCTGACGGCGCTGGTCAATCCGGGGTTTGAGGCGCCGGATCAGCGCTGGTCGCGACGACTCGCGTGAGTTTTACAATTTGTTAAGCATTGACGAAGTATGCTCTCGCCTCTCGCCCCTTCCGGTTAACTGAAACCTATGTCGTCGCGTGCCGTCACTTCCCTGTTCCTGCTTGCCGCCCTGCTGTTTTTCTTCGCGTTGGGTAACCATCAATTGCAAGGTTCCACCGAGGCCCGCGTCGCCGGCATCGCCATGGAGATGCATCTGGACGATGACTGGGTGACGCCCCGTCTGTTCGGCGAACCGTTTCTGGAGAAACCGCCACTGAGTCTGTGGCTGGACGCCGGTGCCATGCGCGTGTTCGGTGTTTCGCCGTGGGCGGTGCGGCTGGCGTCGGCGGTGGCCGGTCTGCTCAGCGTGATGATCCTGTACGGCATGCTGCGGCGCTTCGGACGGCCGAAAGCGATTGCGTGGACGGCGGGGATTCTGCTGGCGACCATGGCCAGTTACTGGAGCAACGTGCGCGGGGTCGGCGAAGATGCGTTGCTCGCACTCGGCGTGACCACGGCGCTGCTGGCGTTTTTCCAGGCGCAACGAGCATCGACCCTCGGCAACTCGTTGCTGTTTGTGGTCGGGATCGCGATCGCCACCCTGAGCAAAGGCGTGCTCGGTCTGGCGATGCCGGGGGTGGTGATTTTCGCTTACCTGCTGACCGACAACCTGATGGACAAGCGCTTCAAACTGACCGAGTGGCTGCGGCCCGGTTTGTTGACCGCGCTCGGGCTGATTCCGCTGCTGATCTGGCTCGCGGTGCTCTATCAGCACAGCGGCGCCCAGGCCGTCAAAGAAGTCTTGCTGACCAACAGCGTCGGGCGTTTCAGCGGTTCCTTCGTCGAAGCCGGGCACTATGAGCCGTTCTACTACTACATCGCCAAACTGCCCGAAGCTTTCCTGCCGTGGAACATTCTGGTGTACCTGGGGCTGTGGCACTTCCGCAAACAATTGAAGGCCAATCGTTACCTGCTGTTTTTCAGCCTGTGGATCGTTGCGCAGTTCATCATGCTGACTCTGGCGTCGAGCAAGCGCACGGTGTACCTGATGTCGATGACGCCGGCAGCGGCAGTGATCGCGGCGGAATATGCAGCCGTACTGTTCGACAGGTTGAAGGACCGTAACAACGGGTTTGTCGGATGGATCGCCCGTCATCGTCAGGCATTGGCGGCCGGTATCCTGACGGTGGTGATCGCCAGCTACCTCGGTGCCGCACAATGGGCACTGCCGAAGGCGGACAAGGAATTGTCGTTCCTGCCACTGACTGAACATATTCAGAGCCTGCAAGCCAGCGGCCACCAAGTCGCCCTGTTCCAGGCCAACGAACGGGTCGGCGGCGCCAGCGTGTTCTATACCCAGAGCGTCCTCAAGGGCCTGGATACCGATGCGCAACTGAAGGATTACCTCAGTGCCTCGCCTTCGAACATCGCGGTGATGTCAGGCGACAGCGAACCCGCCACCCCGTTGAAAGTCCTCAAGACCATGATGGTCGGGCGCCAGGCGTACTACTTCGTAGGCTATTGATACAGCGATGCATCAACAAAAAACCCGCCGGTGATGGCGGGTTTTTCGTTTCAGTGGCGACGCTTCAGAGAGCAGCCTCGGGCTGTGCACTGAACACCTGTCGCTCACGCTTGCTCAACACCGGCAGTTCCAGACGCGCCCGTCCATAAAACGCCAGCGCCGTCAGCAAACACGCCAACCAGACGAAGATACCGGCCCAGAACGTGTGGGACATGTAATGCCAGCCCTGCAGGACGCGTGTGGTGCCGTAGACGAAACCGAGCAGCAGCGAGCCCCACAACAAGGCGCTGGAGAAGCGCCACTGATAACGCCGCGCGACAAAATACAACGCCAGCATGGTGAACCCGCCGGAGGCATGCCCACCCGGCCAGCAACGGCCGTCGCCAGCCTCATGGAACAGCTGGAAATTGTTGTACCACTCGATGTGCGCCATCTTGCCGCCGTACAGCGTCGTCTCGATCGGGCAGTAAACGCTGGTGTGAGCCTTGAGGAAGTGGATCACGCCGGTACACACCGCGAACGCCACCACCACAAACAGAAAATCCCGGCGATGGTCAGCGGCAAACCGCAGCACCGGAGCCACTTTGCTGCGCTCGAGAAACCCGGCGAGGCCCGGGCGCTTCTGCGGATTGACCAGCGGCCAGACCACCGACAGCATCGCACCGACCAAGGCAATTTCAGCGGTCCAGTTCGGAATGATCCTCGCCCACTTGTGGGTCAGCTTTTCAAAGAAGTGAATCTTGTCGAGGGGGAAGGTATTGGTCAGCGGATCGAACAGCAGATTACTGAAGGCGATGTCGATGTTCGTCATGTCGAACATCAGAAACACCACAGCAGCACAAAACAGCGGGATACCGAAGTTGTAAGCGTAAAAGCGAGAAGTCATCGGGTGGACACCGTGCGCCAGTCGGAGGCCTCGATGAAGCCGAGCATTTTCGGAGCCGCCGGGTTGGCCGCGGAAACGAACAGAGAGGATCCATAACCGAGGGTCGAGGCCGGCGCCTTGAGGTCTTTTTCCAGCTGCGCCATGCATTCACTGTGGGTGACCAGGATCAGGTTGCGCCCCGGGACCTTGTGCGCGAGCGCGTCCTGCAACATGCGCCCCTTGCAGCTGATCAACCAGTCTTCGCCGGTCGTCGCGTGGTTGAACATGTAACCGGCGGTCTGCACGGTGCGGGTCATCGGGCTGTTGTAGATGTCGGCATGGTTCAGGCCCAGGTGCTCGAACTGTGCGCCGACGGCGACCGCGACACTGCGCGAACGGTCGGTGATGCCGTCATTGCCGCTCAGGCATGGCGCCGGAGAGTGGTCGCAGCGCTCGACGTGACGCACCAGCACGATCATGTCGCCCTTGGCCCAACCGGCCGCCAACGCCTGCGCACCGGCCACATTGCCGTGGGCCAGATCAGGCACCGCCGCCGGCGCAAGCAGCCACAGGGTCAATGGCACCACCAGCGCCAAGGTTGCCAGAACAACCCCGGCGTTCCGAAAACGGGCCAAACCGCTCAGGTCGATCGAGCGTTTGACGCCGAACAGACTCAGTCTCAATTCCACAAAAATCCGCCTCGCCAGCTCGCAGCACTGTCATTTGATCCGGCGAAGGTACAGAGGCCCCCGTGGGCAGCCAGTGAAAGTCATGTGAAAAAAGTCTTGGGATCCCTTGTTACAAATTCCGTCGGACAAAATCCTTTCAGCTCTCGGATTTGCGGCCGATACAGTCCTGCTAACACCCTTGCTGGCTCAAAAAAACAACAATCTTCCAGCCTGACCGACGATCAAGACGCACAACGTTTTCTGGAGGAATTGTGATGAATAGCTGGTTCGGCAACATCAGCGTGAACCTCAAACTGGGGCTGGGTTTCGGTCTCGTCCTGGCCCTGACCTGCATCCTCGCCCTGACCGGCTGGACCAGCCTCGGCGGCCTGATTGACCGCAGCAACTGGATGAGCGACATCACCCAGCTGAACGCCGGCCTGACCAAGCTGCGCGTGGTGCGCCTGCAATACATGCTGACCAACGGCGATGAGACCGCCGCGCAGAACGTGCAGACCACCCTCGACGGTTTCGCTGCACAGCAACAAGCGCTGATCGGCAAATTCAAGAGCCCGGAGAACGTCAAGCTGCTCAAGGAGCAGGCGGCGACCATCGCCGAGTACCAGACGTCCCTGAACAAGATGCGCAACGCCTACCGCACCGGTAACACGGCGCGCGACACCATGGCCGCCAATGCCGAGACCGCGTACAACCTGATCGAGTCGATCAGCAACCGCGTGCAGCAAATGCCGCTGAGCGATACACGCTTCGAACAGTTCCAGGCCATCACCGAAGCCAAGGAAGCGTTCATCCTGGCGCGCTATGAAGTGCGCGGCTACACCGCCACCGCCAATGCCGACACCGAGCAGAAAGCCGTCGGGCAACTGGATGTGGCCATCGCCAGCCTGAAACAGCTGAGCGTGCATTTCTCCAGCACCCAGCAAGACACCCTGCGTCAGCTGGAAACCGCGCTGACCAACTACCGCAGTGCCCTGCAGGCGTTCAAGAACGCCAACAGCGAGGCGGTGCAGGCGCGCAAGGAAATGACCGACCAAGGCAACCTGATCGTATCCCTGAGCGAGCAGCTGTATCAGATCCAGCTCGACCGTCGTGACATCGAAAGCGCTCAGGCTCGCACACTGCAGCTGATCAGCACCTTGCTGGCGTTGCTGGTGGGCGTCATCGCGGCTTTCATCATTACCCGTCAGATCACCCGCCCGTTGCAGGAAACCATGGCCGTGGTCGACCGCATCGCCAGCGGCGACCTGAGCCACAACGTGATCGTCACCCGCCGCGACGAACTCGGCGTGCTGCAACAAGGCATCGCGCGCATGGGCGTGACCCTGCGCGACCTGATCAGCGGCATCCGCGACGGCGTGACCCAGATCGCCAGCGCCGCCGAAGAACTGTCGGCTGTCACCGAACAGACCAGCGCCGGCGTGAACAGCCAGAAGGTCGAGACCGATCAGGTGGCCACCGCCATGCACGAGATGACCGCCACCGTGCAGGAAGTCGCGCGCAACGCCGAAGAAGCCTCGCAAGCCGCAGCCGCCGCTGACGGCGAAGCCCGTGAAGGCGACAAAGTGGTGAACGAAGCCATCGCCCAGATCGAGCGTCTGGCCAGCGAAGTGGTGCGTTCCACCGAAGCCATGAGCGTGCTGCAACAGGAAAGCGACAAGATCGGCAGCGTCATGGACGTGATCAAGGCCGTGGCCGAACAGACCAACCTGCTGGCCCTCAACGCCGCCATCGAAGCCGCCCGAGCCGGTGAAGCCGGTCGCGGCTTTGCCGTGGTCGCCGACGAAGTCCGTGGCCTGGCCCAGCGCACCCAGAAATCCACCGAAGAAATCGAAGGCCTGGTGGCCGGTCTGCAGAACGGCACGCAACAGGTTTCCGCCGTGATGAACAACAGCCGCGCCCTGACCGACAGCAGCGTCGCCCTGACCCGCAAGGCCGGCGACTCCCTGGAAAATATCACCCGCACGGTGTCGAACATCCAGTCGATGAACCAGCAGATCGCCGCAGCCGCCGAACAGCAAAGCGCCGTGGCCGAAGAAATCAGCCGCAGCATCATCAACGTCCGCGACGTGTCGGAACAGACGGCGGCGGCGAGTGATGAGACGGCCAAGTCGAGTGTTGAACTGGCGCGGTTGGGTGGGCAGTTGCAGCAGATGGTGAGTCATTTCCGCGTTTGATGTTCAGCGTCGAATAGCAATTCACAACAAAAAGCCCGCGCCCGAAATGATTCATCATCACTTCGGGCGCGGGCTTTTTTGCCAGAGCGCTATAAACGGCTAAGGCATAGCTACGGTCACCCAAGGGTTAATCACCTCAACCCCGCTGAACTCAAAATCCTTCACATTGCGAGTAGCAATCGGCACTCCATGAGTTCGACAGATGGCTGCTATCTGTGCATCCGCCATCGATGCGGCTCGCCCCTTTGATTCGCAATCTGCAACCAGTGTTGCGTACTCGACAGCGGCATGAGCATCGAAGGGCAAAATGCGTCCGGCGAAATCCTCTTCGAACATCGCCATGGCAAGGGCTTCAAGATTTTGTTTGCGCTTTCCCGAAGGAAGCCGCGCGATTCCGTGGAGTATTTCTGCCACCGTTATCGCGCTGATTGCCAAATCCATCGAGGGTTGAGCATCAACCCAGGTAAGCACCCGGGTCTCAGGTTCGACGCGCATAAACTCTGAAAGAACGTTGGTATCGAGCACTATCATTCAGAAAAATCCACCCCGGCAGCTTTCTCTGAACGCTCAGGCAGATCAAGATCCACACCGCCGACAGCACTGAACCTATTACGTATCCGACTTCCAAGACCTCCGGCTCGGTCAACTGTTGCCAAGGCCCGGCCGAGTATCAGACGAGCCTCTTCTTCCATGGAGTGTCCATTGTGAGCAGCAGTGATCCGCAACTGCTCCTTGAGCTTTTCATCAAGGTTTCGAATGGTGATGCTGGCCATGATGCCTCCTGCAATCAATGAAATCATTGATTGCAGGCTAGCACACTGGATCTTGCTGAAGCTTGAAAAACTGCCGAACGGCCGATTTACCTGTTCACCGCGTCCCCCGCTGCCGCAACGCCGACGGCATGAAATACGAATCCTCCGGCACCGGTTGCGAGAAGTCGACGGTGGAGGCCTCTTCGTTATCCAGGTTTTGCACGTAGTACCGGCGGGCCTGCAAGTCGTGGAAGACGTCCAGTGCGCTCCAGGTGGTGGGCAGGTCGTAGAAGTTTTTCAGGTAGGCCATCGATACGCGCCACAGCTCCCCTCGCCCGTCGTACTGGTCGACCAGCGCGGCGCCCCAGCTGTCTTCGTCGAGGAACAGCACTCGCTTGGAATAGACATGCCGCGCACCCGGTTTGAGGGTGCCTTCCACCACCCAGACCCGGTGCAGTTCGTAGCGGGTGTATTGCGGGTTGAGGTGGCCGGGGGTCAGGAGTTGGGCGTATTTCACGTCGGGGCTGCCGACTTTGTAGTTGTTGTAGGGGATGTAGATTTCCTGTTTGCCCTTGAGCTTCCAGTCGAAGCGGTCCGGCGAGCCGTTGAACAGGTCGGTGTCGTCTGCGGTGCGCAGGCCATCGGAGGAAGCGATCGGCGTGTCGTACGCCAGGTTCGGTGCGCGGCGGACGCGGCGTTGGCCGGCGTCATAGATCCAGGCCTGGCGCGGGTCCTTGAGTTGATCCAGCGTCTCGTGCACCAGTGCGGCACCACCGGCGAGGCGCGCCGGGCTTTTCACGAAGGCGAGGTAGTAGAACAGGATGTTTTTCAGGTCGGCGAACTGGCCGCCCGGGCGGTAGTAGTTGAAGAAGCCTTCCTGCTGCGAGGTCACCAGCGCGAAGCTGCCGTTGCGTTGTACCGGTGCTTCGGAGGCACGACGGACCACGTAGATGCCGCGATAGCGAGTGATGTGGTTCCACAACACTTCGACCCCATCCTTGGGCACCGGAAACGGCACGCCGCCATAGGCATCGGCAAATCCGCTGCCACCCTCCAGCAGTTTGGCCGAGGTCGCATTTTTCAGGGTGTTGTCATACAGCCATTGCGGTGCGGAGCCGGATCGGCGCGATGGGTAGATTGGCATCTGGAAGGTGTCGGGGTAGCTGTTGAACAGGGCGATCTGGCCGGGGCTGAGGTGCGCCTTGTATTGCTCGAGATTGGCCTTGGTGATGGTGAACAGCGGTTTGTCCGCCGCATACGGATCGGGGTGATGCTGGCCGGGTTTGTAGCCGGCCGGCGCCTGGGTGATGCCGCCGGTCCAGGCCGGAATGGTGCCGGCAGCGTTGCCGGCGCGCTCGGCGCCCATGGGGGTGAGCGAGGTTTTCAGTTGTTCGGCCTGCTGGGCCGAGATGGCCGCCAGTGCGCTTGCGGCGGTGAGGCTCAAGAGCAACGCCAGTGTGGTCTTGGTCAGTCGTGATGCAGGAAACATGTTCGTTCTCCGAATTCAAAAAACCTGTGGACTCACAAGAAATACTTGAGGTTGAACCCGACGTTGTCGCGGTCGCGAATGCCGTTGTTCTGCCCGCCGCCCCAGAACTCGGTGTACTGCAGTTCGGCTTCGAGCTTGTTCTGGTAATTGGCCTTGACCCCCAGCGTGTACGCCTTGCGCCCGTCGATGGCGTTGCCGGCCTGGTAGCTGTTGCCCTTGAAGTCGTCCTTGTAGACGACGTAGGGCGAGACGTTGATCCCGGCGTACACGTCGTTCCAGGTGCCGTTGAACATCACCGTGTAGCTGTAGGAATTGCGGTTGACCTGATCGTCGCGATCACCGCCGGACACGTACGAAGTGTTGCCGGTGCCGGCGTAGTAACGGGTGCTGCCGTCGTAGGCGGTGTATTGCAGGCTGCTGCCACGCAGGTGCTCGGAGGCCAGTTCGAAGATGCCGAACATCGAGTCGAACGACAGCGTCGGGCCGAAGTTGTAGATGCTGCCCAGCGAGGTGTTGAACGCCTCCACCCGCTCGGCGTTGTTGATCTGGCTGTCGAGGGTGACCATTTGCCCGCCGACGTTGATGGCCTTGCCGGACACCGCCGCCGCAGCGCCGTTGGCCAGGTCGCCGATCAAATCGTTGGTGGCGGCGATGCCGATGGGCAGGTTCGGTCGATAGGCTAGTTCACCGAACACCGAGGCATTGCCCAGCGTGGTGTTGAAACTGAAACCGTACATGCGAATGTCTTCGGCATAGCGCCGATGGGCCTGGATGTTGCCCATCACATCGGCAGTCGCCAGCCCGTTGGCGAGGGCCCCGGCCTGACTGCCGGCGACGCTGGAGAGCATGTTGGTCAGGGCATTCATGTCGATGCCCTTGTAACCACCGAGGTCGGCGGCGATGGTCGGTTCCTTGGCGTGGTAGTTGACCATGTACAGGCCGAACTCGGTGCTGTTGAGTTCTTCGGCGATGTAGCGAAAGGCAAAGCCGAACTGGCCGTCGTTGCGCGCGTTGTAGTCCTTGCCGATGGACGCCACTTTCAGGGTGTTGCCGTAGGCCGGGGTCACGCCGTTGGCGTAGAGGCCGGTGGATTTCAGCGCCGGGCCGAGCAAAGGGTTATTGCCCAGTGCGCTGTACAGACCGATGACATTGCCGAACCCCGGCACCGGTGTATCGAGCGCGGTACCGCTGAAGTTGTTGTATGCGGTGTTGCCGCCGTCGGCGAACAGGTCGGTCTGCGAGTAGAAGGTGCCGACCGGGTCGATGCGGGTTTCCTTCCAGTTGGTCTGGTAGAAGCTCTCCATGGTCAGGCTGTCGGTCAGGCCGATGTTGAAGCTGACCGCCTCCACCGGCATCAGCACTTCCTTGACCTCGGCGCCGGGCAAGCGGTACTTGGCGGCGTCCACCGGGTTGGTGGTGTTGACCCCGCCGCGATAGAAAATCCCCTCGCCCCAGTTGAACACCTGACGCCCCACCCGTGCCGTCACCGGCATTTGCGCAACGTCCCAGCTGCCGTGGACGTAGGCGTCGAGCATCTCGATCCGGCTGCCGGCGATGTCGCGGGTCTGGCTGGTGAAGCGGTCGTCCTGGGGATAACTCTGGCTCGGTTGCGATGGGCTGTTGTTGTGGTAGTAGTCGTTGCGCTTGTCCATCAACTGGGTGTCGTAGAACGCCGTGCCGCGCAGGAACATCCCGTAGTTCTGGTAGTTGGCTTCCAGCTCCGAGGTGATCTTGTACACCTCGGAAACCAGCCCGGTGTCGAAGTTGCGATTGCCGTCGTTGGTGTTGACGTCATCGTTGTTCTTGTCCCGGCCCTGCACCCGCCACAAGCGGCCATAGGACAAGGTCGTGTCGAGCGAGCCGGTGACTTGATTGTCCAGCACGCTGAACTCGGCGGCCTGCACCGCGTCGACTGCGCAGAGTTGCAGCAACCCTGCCAAACCGACACCGGGGAGTGCTACGCCAGACAGGCGCAATCGAGTGTTGATCATCTGTTCCTCCTTCCCTGTTCTTATTGTTGTGTGTTGCCGCGATGCTTATGGCGCCAGTCCCGCGCTGACATAAATCCGGCTGTGGGCGCCGAAATGGCCGAGCAGTCTGAGTAGTTGCCGATTCAGTTCCGGATGGTCGAAATTCTCTTGCTGCAACTGATTGCCGGCGCTGAAATCGCTGGTGACCGGCGCCGTTTCCAGCCATTGGCCGATGGCGTCATCGAAGGCGGCAGAGTCGTCGACGGACTCGGCGCTCACCACTTCACGCAGGTAGTCCACGGAGTACGGCGGGTAATGCGCGTCCCCGGCGGCATCGGCGTAAGCGTCGAGCATCGGATGCGGCTGACCGGCGCGCAGCACACGACGCAGCCAGGTCGACTGGTATTTCTCGACTTCCATGTGGCGGGTCGCGACCCGTTCGATGGACGCCTGTTTGTCCTCCGCAAAACCGGCCAGGGCCTTGCCCTCCAGCAGCAGAAGGCTCGGCAGTTCGAGGCCCGGCAACGGCTTGGCGTGATACGGCTGGGTCAGGTCCTGAACGTGGTGCAGGCCCCAGCCGAGAAAGCGATAACCCCAGTAGGAATGACCTGTGGCAAACGCCAGCCGCGCCAGCCCCATGTATTGATACGCGCGCCAGTCCGGCCAGCTGCGCTCGAGAAATCCGGCAGCCGCGTATACCACCGGGCTTTCATGGAAGAAGCCCATATGGAACGGCGCCTGGGAGCTGTACTGGAAGCGCGCATCGCCAAACGGCTGCGGGCCGAAGCCGTACGACGCGGCGACTTCGCCGGGGTTGTCGCTGAACAGATTGATGTCGTGGCCGTAGTCCGGCTCATCGGCGGCGCTCGCCAGCACGGCCAGGGGCGCGACTTTTTCGTGATCGGCCACGCGGATGAAACGCTGGCGATTCCACGGCGAAAGCGTCTGTTCGACCATCACCTGATCGGCCTGCAGATGCTCGCGCTCGGGCAGGTCCTTGCCCGGCAACGGCTGGATGACCATCGCCAGATGGATCAGCGGATTGATCCGCAGCGCAGTGAGGAAGTCGTGGCGCAGATTGTCGCTCGGCGTGGCGGGCAATTTGAGGTTGTCGGGGCGCGGCGGGTATTGCTTGAAGTGCTCGCGGGCGAAGCGTTCCTGCTCATCGAGCAACACGATGATGGCCGGGTATTGCTCGGAGAGAAACTGCTCCAGCGGTTCGACTTCGACGGTTGGTGCATCGCGCAACGCCGGCAGATCCTGCAACGCCAGGTAGCTGCCCACCGTATGGTTCGACCAGCCCCACGCCGTCGGGGCCATTGCGCAAAGCAGCAGGAGGGAGATCAGCTTCATTGCTTCTGGTTCTTGTTATGTGTGCCGTGGGGATCGAGCCTAACAATCGACCCCGCCCCTGACACTGTCCGATCTCACCAGAAAAGTTCTCCGATAGCGCCACGTGCGCTGTTCATTCAGGCCGGGTAACCGGTGATCTTGCGGATGCTCTGATACAACGGCTTGAGCTGCCGGTACATGCGCAGATACACGTCTCTGTACAGTCGCTCATACACCTTTTGCGCCTCGGGCTGCGGCAGAAACACAGCACCAACCCGGGTCATCGCCGCTATCGCCGAAGGGAAATCCGCGTGCAGCCCGAGCCCCACCGCACAACAAATCGCCGCCCCCAGACCGGAAGCTTCATAGACGTGCGGACGCTCCGCCGGCAGGCCGAAAATGTTCGCCGTCAGTTGCATCGCCGCATCACTTTGCGAGCCACCGCCAGCCACCCGCAGACGCGTGACAGAGATCTTCGAGCGCTTCTCGATTTTCTCCATGCCCTGACGCAACGCATAGGCCAGACCTTCGAGGATCGCCCGGTAAATGTGCGCGCGGGTGTGCACGTCACCGAAGCCAATCATCGCGCCTTTGGCTTCGACACCCGGCTCGCGAATCCCCGGCGACCAGTACGGTTGCAGCATCAATCCCATCGAGCCCGGTGGCACCGCTTCGACCAGTGCGTCGAACAGCTGCTCGGGCTCGATGCCCTGCTCCCTGGCCTGCTGCATTTCCCGCAGGCCGAACTCGTTCTTGAACCAGCTGACCATCCAGTAGCCGCGATAAATCATCACCTCGCAGTTGTACTGATCCGGCACCGCCGACGGGTACGGCGGAATCAACGGGACGATTTCCAGATAGCGCGAGCGGGTGCTGGTGATCGTCGCCGTGGTGCCGTAGGACAGGCACACCGTGCCCGAGTCAACGACGCCGGAGCCGAGCACTTCACAAGCCTTGTCGGCGCCCGCCGCGATCAGCGGAATGCCTTCGGGAATGCCGGTGTGGCGACTGGCTTCGGCGCTGATATGGCCGAGGGTTTCACCGGGTTTGTGCAAGGTCGGCAGTTGCTCGGGACGTACCGCCAGCGCCTGCCATTTCCAGTCACGTGGAGCGGCCCAGCGCAGACGTTTGAAGTCGAACGGCAGGTAACCGACGCAACAACCCACCGAGTCGACAAAGCGCCCGCACAGGCGATGCGTGAGAAACCCCGAAAGCAGCAAAAACTTGTCGGTCGCCGCCCACACCTCTGGCTGATGGCAGGCGATCCAGTTGGCTTCGGCCTGGGCGCGAAAGTAATCCACGGTGGCCTGCGCGCCGGCCAGTTTGAACAGCCAGCCCCACGGTCCCTTGATCCCGCCTTCGACTTCGCTCTGGCGCTGATCGAGCCAGAGAATCGCCGGGCGCAGCGGTTTACCCTGCGCATCGACGTTGATCACCGTGCCACGCTGGGTGGTCAGGGAAACCCCGGCAATCTGCGAGCGGTCGATGCCGGTTTGCGCCCACACCTGCTGGCAGGCCTCGCCCAGTTTCGCCCAGTAATATTCCGGATCCTGCTCGGCCCAGCCCGGCTGCGTCGAGTAATAGGCTTGCAATTCAACCTTGCCCTTGCCGAGCAGATTGCCCTGCAAATCGAAGAGCAGCGCGCGCACGCTCTGGGTGCCATTGTCGATGGCCAGCAGGTAACGCTTGTTCGGGTGGTTGTCCATGGAGCTCTCTTCGAGGGGCATCACTGCGCGATTTCCGGCAGGCCGTGATGGCGTTGCCATAACGCCTGATAGCGTTGCTGTTCCTGTTGCCAGTATTCGTCGTCCCAGCCCAGTCGTAATTGGCAGAGTCGGCGAATGGCCGGGAAATACTCCGCGCCGCCATGGGGCAGCAACAGGCCGAGACGGGTGCGGCGCAGCAGCAGGTCATCCAGGTGCAGGACCATTTCCGCTTCGCAGGCGAAGGCCAGTTCTGCCCACAAGGTGTCGGTTGCGCCGACCGTTTCATGGCCCAGTTCGGCGAGCAGTTGCGCCAGCCTCGGCAGGTCCCGGCCATGTCGCCCGGCCAGACGTCGCCACTGGCCGGGGCTGAGACCGGGGATCGCCAGTGGCGGCACGGCGGCAAATACCGGCGCGGCATCGTCATCAAAAGAACGGCCGAGCATGTCGGCGCAGGCCTTGAGCACTTCGATGGCTTGCGGGCGGAACGTCGTGAGTTTGCCGCCGGCCAGCGTGACGCAACCCGGCTCCTGCCACAGCACATGTTCACGGGTTTCGTTCGACGGTTTGTCCTGATGCTCACCCACTGCACTGCCCACCACCGGGCGCACGCCGGACCAGGTTGAAAGCACGTCGGCGGCTGTCACTTCAGCGCCGGGAAACTGCTGTCGGCAGGCGGCCAGCAGATAGTCGAGTTCTTCGGCGCTGATGCTCGCGCTCTGGTCCAGATTCTCGCGGTGATCGAGGTCTGTGGTGCCGACCACCGTGGCGCCTTCCCACGGGAAAACGAACACCGGCCGCCGATCCTGCTCGTGCATAAACGTAAAGGCCTGCGCCACCGGCAAGCGCCAGCCCGGCAGCAGCAAATGACTGCCACGCAACGGGCGCAACTGGCGGGGCGCCTCGGGTGGACGCAAGCGTTCGGCCCAAGCACCGGTGGCCACCGCCAGCACACCACACCGCAATTGCAGCGATGCGCCGGCCTCGCAGTCCTCGACCTGAACGCCGCACACCCGCCCGTTTTCCCGCAGCAGATGTTCGACACGCACGCCGTTGAGCACCACCGCGCCGTCGGCCCGGGCTTCGCTCAACACGCGCATCACCAGCCGTGCGTCATCGGTCAGCGCATCGACAAAACAGGTGCCGCCCAGCAGGTCGTTTTCTTTCACGCCCGGCGCCAGAAATCGCAGTTGCTGCGCGTCATGGAAACGATGATCCCGGCGCCCGGCCAATGCGTCATAGACCGACAACAAACCACCCAGCACCCGAGGCCCGGGAAAGCCGCCGCGATAGTGCGGCATCATGAAACTCATCGGTTCCACCAGCCCCGGTGCTTCGTCGAGCAGGCGCTGGCGTTCGCGCACCGAATCCCGGGTCAGGCGCCACTGGCCCTTGGCGATGTAGCGCAAACCGCCATGGACCATTTTCGAGGATCGACTGGACGTGCCCCAGGCGAAATCACGCTGCTCCAGCAGCAGGCAACGCCAGCCACGGCGCGCGGCTTCGCGCAGGATGCCGGCGCCGCTGATACCGCCGCCGATGACGATCAGATCCCAGGTTTCACCCGCCAACGTCGGCAGGATTTGCTGGCGCCATTCGGCGTTCCAGTCCGCGCTCATCGCCGTCACTCCTGCAACAGCGTGCCGGGGTTCAGGCGCCCGGCCGGGTCGAAGTGCCGGCTCAGCGCCTGCAGGGTGTCCATCGCCAGTTCGCCCTTTTCGCGCAGCAGGTATGGCGCGTGATCCTTGCCCACGCCGTGCTGGTGGCTGATGGTGCCGTGGTTGTCGACGATGGTCTGACTGGCCGCGTGCTTGAGGGCCTTCCAGCGAGATAGCGTTGCGGGATAGTCCGCTGCCGGGCGAAATACGTAGGTGGTGTAGATGCTCGAACCTTCGCCGTAGACGTGGGACAGATGAGTGAACACATGCACGCGTTCACCCTCGGCCGCCAACGCATCGCGCAGGCTGTTTTCGATCCGGTTGAGCAGGTTGTCGACGTTGCTCCAGTCGGTGGCTGTTTCGAGGGTGTCGACCACATAACCGGCGTTCCACAGGTTCTCCCGCAGATACGGAAAGCGAAAGCGGTTCTGCTCCCACTTCTTGCCGAGCAGCGTGCCGGTGAATACCCCGCCGAACGCCTTCAGATGCTGGCGGGCCTGACTCAGGGACAGCGCATTCTGCTTGCGATTGCCGGTCACGCCGAAGGTCAGCAGGCACTTGCCCTGCCCGGCGCCACGCAGGTTCAGATACTTTTCCAGCCAGGCGATCTGCTGCGGATGGCCGGCCAGCGCCAGTTGGGTCTCAGTCTCCACCGCGTTGGAGAGACGCAGCATCGACAGCGGCACCCGCGCCTGGGCCAGTTGTTGAATGGCTTGCAGCGCCTTGCTCCAGTTGGGCAAAAACACGCCGTAGAAACGCTCGTCGGCCGGCAACGCACTGACTCGCACCTTGACCTCGGAAATGATCCCGAAACGCCCTTCGCAACCCAGCACCACTTCGCGCAAATCAGGGCCGGCTGCCGAGGCCGGGAAGGTTGGAATCTCTAGCGGCCCGGCAAAGGTTTCCAGGGTTCCGCCGGCAAACAGTTGCTCGATCCGCCCATAGCGCAGCGACTGCTGACCACTGGAACGACTGGCCACCCAGCCGCCCAGCGTCGACAACTCCCACGACTGCGGGAAATGCCCCAGCGTGTAGCCACGGGCGCGCAATTGGCTCTCTACTTGCGGGCCACTGGCGCCGGGGCCGAAAGTCGCCAGCAGGCTTTGTTCATCGAGGTCGATCAGGCGATTCATCCGCGCCAGAGACACCGTCACCACGGGCCGCGCAGAGTCTGGCGGGTTGATGTGCCCGGCCACCGAAGTGCCGCCGCCGTAGGGAATCAGGCACAGATCCTGCGCCTGGGCGAGCGCCAGCAACTGGCGGATGTGTTCGGCGGTTTCCGGGAACGCCACGGCATCGGGATAGTTGCCCAGCGCCCCTTCGCGCAACGCCAGCCAGTCCGGCAGGCTCTGGCCCCGGGCATGCAGCAAACGATCATGGGCATCGATGCTGTACAAGGCGTGTTCCGCCAGCCGTGAGACCGGCACCCGGGCCAGCGCTGCTTCAAGCGTTGCGTCGGGCAGCGCTCGACCTTCCCCTAGCCGTTCATGAAGAAAACTTGCGCCCTGGGCCGGCAGTTCGACCACCGTGGTTGCATCTCCCCAGCCGTTCCAGCGTCGCATGCGTGTGTCCTTCTGTGCAGTCTGATCAGTGAGATTTCAGGCCCTCATACTAGTCAGGCGGCCGAAAGTGTCACGGTCGCATCCGGCCAGTTCGAGTAGCCAATTGAGTCAAACGTCGCGCAAGCGTCAGCCATTTACTTTAGTCGTGGATTCAAATTACCTTTCAGGGCGCTCATCCGCCCGTGGCGGCTTCGATCAAGGGAATTCGGTCATGCAATCGCTCGGCTTCACCTCCGTTCCGCCACTGCTCAAGTACCTGCGCCATGCCGAACATCTGGGGCTGGCCATCGAGCCTGCGTTGGCGGCGGCCGGGTTGCAGGCGCAACAGTTGAGCGACAACAGCTTGCGCCTGCCGGGTGAAACCCATGAACGGTTGCTCGATTATTTCTGCGAACACTCGGGCGATCCGCTGTTCGGCCTCAACGCGGCGAATTTCGTGTTGCCCAACTCCTGGAGCGTGCTGGGCTACATCACCATGAACTGCGCGACACTGGGCGACGCCATGAGCCGCATCATGCCCTTCGAAAAACTGGTGGGCGACATGGGCGTCAGCCGCGCCGAGGTGCAGGACAGCCACGTGCACCTGATCTGGAGCTGCCGTTTTGAACGCCCGCGGATCCGCCGGCATCTGGTGGAAAACGTGCTCGGCTCCTGGCTGCAATATGCACGCTGGATCGCCGACACCCAGTTGTCTCCGGCTGCCGTGTGGCTGGAGCACTCACGCCCGGCGGATACGACGCTGGAACAGTACGAACAGTTTTTTGAATGCCCGGTGCTGTTCGATCAGGCGTATTCCGCGCTGGTCGTGCCGCTGCCGTATTTGCAGTTGCCGTTGCGCCAGGCCGATGCGCATTTGCTGCGCACCCTGGAAGAACACGCTCAAAGCCTGATGGCGACACTGGAGGATGCGTCGCTGGAGCAGCGGGTCAAAAGCATCCTGCGCCAGTTGCTCAAGGAAGGCCTGCCGCGCAAGGAACAGGTGGCCGAGCATTTGGCTGTCTCGGTTCGCACGCTGCAACGCCAGTTGCATCAGGCCGGCACGTCGTATCAGCAGATTCTCGATGACCTGCGCCAGGAGCTGGCCGAGCATTACCTGCTCAACAGCACCTTGCCGATTCAGGACATCGCCCAGTATCTGGGCTTCACCGAACCGCGCTCGTTTCACCGCACCTTCAAGAGCCGGCGCGGCATGCCGCCCGGCGAGTTTCGGCAGACTCACCGGGTATCGAACGACAGCTAGAGGCTGATCGCGTTGGTGAACACCAGACGATTGCCGAACGGGTCGGCGATAGTCATGTCCTGGCTGCCCCACGGCATGGCCTGAATGCCCGGGTGCGAGAACTTGTAGTTCTTGGCCAGCAGTTGCTGCTGGAACGCCTCCAGCTCATCGGTCTCGATCCGCAGGGCCGAACCCGGTGTCGCATCGCCGTGGTGCTCGGACAGATGCAGCACACATTCGCCCCGGGAGACTTGCAGATACAACGGGAAACCGGGTTCGAAACGATGCTGCCAATCGATCTTGAAACCGAGGAAGTCGACATAGAACTCCAAGGCCTTGGCTTCATCGAAAATCCGCAGGATCGGGGTGGTTTTGCCGAAGCTCATGGGGTGCTCCCTGACTGATTGGCCCCAGAGTGTAGCCGGGGTGGATGTCAGCAATTCGGCTTGGTGATGGCTTTCTTTAATCGCAATGTGCCATCACCGTGACACAGTCAGCAAAATTCAACGAAAGCCGTCGCGCAGATCGCCTTGCCGTGCCAGGAACCGCCCTGGCCTTTGCCCGTTGGCCTGGCCGTCGCGGTAACTCAGCACGCCATTGATCCACACGCCATCGATGCCTTGGGCGGCACGTTGCGGGTCGTTGAAATCCGCCACGTCACGCACGGTCGCGGGGTCGAACAACACCAGATCCGCCCAGTGTCCTTCGCGAATCTCGCCGCGCTCCTTCAAGCCGAAGCGCGCCGCCGAAAGACCGGTCATCTTGTGCACGGCGGTGTGCAGCGGAAACAGGCCGACGTCGCGACTGAAATGGCCGAGCACCCGTGGGAAGGCGCCCCACAGACGTGGGTGGGGGAACGGGTCTTCCGGCAAACCGTCGGAACCGACCATCGTCAGCGGATGGGCGAGAATGCGGCGCACGTCGTTCTCGTCCATGCCGTAATACACCGCGCCCGCCGGTTGCAGGCGTCTGGCGGCGTCGAGCAATGACAGATTCCACTCGGCGGCGATGTCGATCAAATCGCGACCGCCCGTTTCAGGATGGGGTGTCGACCAGGTAATGGTGATGCGGTGAGCATCGGTAACTTGTTTGAGGTCCAGCGTCGAAGAACTCGCCGCGTAGGGGTAGCAATCACAGCCGACCGGGTGGGTTTTCGCCGCTTCTTCCAGCGACGCGAGCAACTGCGGGCTGCGTCCCCAGTTGCCCACGCCGGCACACTTGAGGTGGGAAACGATCACCGGCGAGCGGGCGTGGCGGCCGATGCGAAAGGCTTCGTCCATGGCCTCCAGTACCGGTTCGAATTCACTGCGCAGATGGGTGGTGTACACCGCACCGAACGCCGTCAGCTCTTCGGTCAGTTGCATGACTTCATCGGTGGACGCGGAGAACGCGCTCGCATACGCCAGCCCTGTGGATAAACCAAGGGCGCCTGCCTCCAGGCTTTCACGCAACTGCTCGCGCATCGCGGCGATTTCATCGTCGGTCGCCGTGCGAAACAGATCATCGAGGTGATTGCTGCGCAGCGCTGTGTGGCCGACCAGCGCTGCGACGTTCAGCGTGGTATTGGCCGCTTCCACCGCTGCGCGGTAATCGCTGAATCGAGGGTAGACGAACGCCGCCGCAGTGCCGAGCAGGTTCATCGGATCCGGCGGATCACCGCGTAAACTGACCGGCGCCGCACTGATCCCGCAGTTGCCGACAATCACCGTGGTCACGCCCTGACTGAGCTTGGGCAGCATCTGCGGCTGGCGGATCACCACGGTGTCGTCGTGGGTGTGCACGTCGATGAAGCCCGGCGCCAGCACGCGGCCGGCGGCGTCGATCTCTTCGGTAGCGCGGGTATCGCCCAGATCGCCGATGCGCGCGATACGGCCGTCGAAGATTGCCACGTCGGCGGCGTAACCGGGAGTGTTGCTGCCGTCGATGACCAGGGCATTGCGAATCAGTGTGTCGTACAGCATGTCAGTCTCCCAGCGGCAGGTGATCGTCGCCGCCACGGTATTCGTCGAGGGCGAGTTTGATCCGCCGCAGACGTTCTTGATTGTCTTCAGGATTGGCCAGCGCCAGCTCGGTGGCCAGCACGTCGATGGCGAGCAGCATGCCGTAGCGCGCCGCCGTCGGTTTGTAGATGAACGAGGTCTCGGCGCCTTGCAGCGGCAGGACGATATCGGCCAGTTCCGCCAGCGGCGAGTCGGCGCGGGTGATGGCGAGAATCCGCGCGCCGTAGTTGCGCGCCAGCGCCACGGTTTCCAGCAGTTCCGGAGTGAGGCCGGTCAGCGAACAGACGATCACCACCTGCTCGGTGCTGAGGCTGGCGGCGGTGACGCGCATCATCACCGCGTCGTGGCACACCGCAATCGGATAGCCGAGACGCACCAGCCGCACCTGCAACTCATCACTGCACAAGGTCGAGCAACCGCCGATGCCGAAGGCGTGGATCATCCGCGCCTGACCCAACAGCTTCACCGCATCGGCGAAACGCGATTCGTCGAACGCCGCCAGATGCTGGCGCAAGGTGGTTTCGATATCGCCAACGATCTGCCCGTAAAACGCCGACTGCTCGGGCGTGCCCGCAGGGTCCAGGAAGCGGCTGCCGACGCCACTGGCCTGAGCCAGTTGCAGGCGCAGATCGCGCAGGTCGCGACAACCGACGGTACGGGCGAAACGCGACAGCGTGGCGGTGCTGACTTCGGCTCTTTGTGCCAGCTCATCAAGGCTGGCAGAGGCGGCAAATCCTACGTCGTCGAGCATCAGACGGGCGATGCGTCCTTCACCGGCGCTGAAAGAATCCTGACGGGCGCGGATCTGATAGAGGATGTCCATGGCGGAAAGCTCCGACTACAGCAGGTAAGAAAGACCGACGGTCAGGGCGAATGCGACAACCGAGATCAGGGTTTCCAGCACCGTCCAGGTCTTGAACGTCTGGGCCACCGTCATGTTGAAGTATTCCTTGATCAACCAGAAGCCGCCGTCGTTGACGTGGGAAAAGATAACCGAGCCCGCGCCGGTCGCCAGCACCAGCAGTTCCGGGTGTGGATAACCCAGACCGATGGCCACTGGCGCCACCACGCCGGAAGCCGTGGTCATCGCGACGGTGGCCGAACCGGTGGCGATGCGCATCAACGCGGCGAACAACCAGCCCATGATCAGCGGCGACAGGTGGAATTCGTGGGCCAGGCCGACGATCTGATCGGTGACACCGGCGTCCACCAGTATCCGGTTCAGGCCGCCACCGGCCCCCACCAGCAAGGTGATGCTGGCGGTCGGCGCCAGGCACTCATTGGTGAATTTCAGGATCGATTCACGGTTGAAACCCTGGGCCAGGCCCAGCGTCCAGAAACTCAACAGTGTCGCCAGCAACAGCGCGATCACCGAATTGCCGATGAACAGCAGAAACTGGTTGAAACCGCTGCCCGGCGTGGAAATCAGATTGGCCCAGCCGCCAATCAGCATCAGCACCACCGGCAACAGAATGGTCGCCATGGTGATGCCGAAACCCGGCAGCCTGTCGCGCGGCTCGCGGTCGAGGAATTGTTTTTCCAGCGGGTTATCCGCCGGCAACTGAATGCGCGGCACGATGAATTTGGCGTACAGGGGGCCGGCAATGATCGCCGTCGGAATACCGATGGCAATCGCGTACAGCAAGGTCTGCCCGACCGATGCCTGATAAGCCTGCACCGCCAGCATCGCCGCCGGGTGCGGCGGCACCAGCGCATGCACCACCGAGAGCCCCGCGACCATCGGCAGACCGACCATCAGAATCGACACCCCGACCCGCCGTGCCACGGTAAAGGCAATCGGCACCAGCAACACGAAACCGACTTCGAAAAACAGCGGCAGCCCCACCAGAAACGCGATGCACACCATCGCCCAGTGCGCGTTCTTCTCGCCAAAACGTTCGATCAACGTGCGCGCCATCTGCTCGGCGCCACCGGACTCGGCCATCATCTTGCCGAGCATCGTCCCCAGCGCCACCACCAGCGCAATGTGCCCCAGCGTCTTGCCCACCCCGGCCTCATACGCCCCCACCACACCGGACGGCGGCATCCCCGCTACCAGCGCCAGGCCGATGGAAATCAGGGTGATGACAATGAACGGATTGAGCCGGTAACGAGCGATCAGAACGATCAGGGCGATGATGGCAACGGCGGCGTACACCAGCAGCCAATAGCCGAAGGACGGTGTCATGCGGTACTCCTCGAAAGGGTCACGTTCGAATGGTTTGTGAAACTCATAAATCATTTCGAGATCGAGTTTTCAAACGAAGTGAAAGTAATTTTCGTGGAGGGATAAGGGTTGTCGTTTTTTGGTATGTCCTGTCGCGAATAATGAAAATCGCGGGGTGGGATTTTCATGACCCGGCTGAAGGTTTCGCCCAAGCCACAAGGTTTTCAACATCAGTCAAGACGCTATACTCGGCTGACGCTTCCTATCGAGTTCCTTTCATGACTGCTTCGCGCCGCCGCCCCAAAAAGCTCACTGCCGAAGCGTTGATACGCGCGATTGCCAGTTCGACAGCCATCGAAACGGGTCAAAGCGTCGAATCGATTGAACGCAAGCTGAAGCTCAAGGACAGCAAATTTTTGCACCTTTCTCTGGCCAAATAGAGTCGTCATTCAGTTACTGAAAAAGTGGCGAATTCACTCAATCTCGGCGCCAAGACAAATCCAAAAACACAAACGGCTGCCCAAAGGCAGCCGTTCACAGGTTAGTCGCAAAGCCCTCTCGGGTTTAATCAACCCTCACACCATTTCGTTACGAATCCATTCAACCACCGACGTGCGCTTCGGCGCCCAGCCCAGCAGTTCGCGGGCGTGTTTGCCGCGTACCCGGCTGTTGGAACCCAGGCCATAGTTGGCCATTTCGTAGCCCCATTCGGCTTCGGCGTCTTTCAGCGGCCAGTCTTGTGGCTCGCCCAGATTCAGGGCTTCGGCCATGGCGGTGGTCATGTCGATGAACGACGCTTCGCCGCTTTCGACAAAGTAGAACGTGCCCGGGACGTTTTTGGTCAGGGCCAGCAGGTACAGCGCCACCACGTCTTCGATGTGCACGTTGGACCAGATGTTCTGACCGGTGCCGACGTGACGCACCACGCCGCTTTTGCGCGCCTGTTTCAGCAGGCGCGGCAGTTGCACGCTGTCGCGATTGACGCCCAGGCTGTGGCCGTAAATCAGGGTGTTACAGATCACTGCCGAGTTCACCCCGTCCTTCGCTGCCGCGAGGATCAGATTGTCGATGGCCACGCGTGCAGCCTTGTCGACGGTCGGCTCCGGCAGGTTGTCTTCGAAGTAGATGACGTCGCTGGATTTGCCGCCCGAGGCATCACCGACGATGCTCGAACCGCTGGTGTGCAGGAACACTTTGTTCGAGCCGCGCAGGGCATCGAGCAAGGCTTCGACGGCACCACGATGGTCGCTGCTGGCGGCGTTGATCACAGCGTCGGCGGCGCGAGCCTGTTCGGTCAGCAGTGCCTTGTCGTCGAGGGTGCCGATCACCGGGGTGATGCCCAGTGCTTTCAGCTCATTGGCCTGTTCGGCGCTGCGCACCAGACCGGTGACGGTGTGGCCGGCCTGGACCAGACCGGTAGCGATGGAGCCGCCGATAAAACCGGCAGCGCCGGTGACGAATACGTTCATGGAGAAACTCCCTGCGTGAATAAGTGATGGAGCGAGTATCGACCGCCGGGCCCGGTGGAAAAACCCGCCCACAACCAAATCACTGTTGCGCAGGGATCACGAATCAGCCTTTGAAATCGGCGCTGGCGTAAGCCGCCAGTTTGCTCTGGATGAAATCCAGGAAGCACTGGATGCGCAGCGCCAGTTGCGAGTTGCGGTAGTACACCGCGTTGATCGGCTGGCGATAACCGCTGTTGAATTCCGCCAGCAACACCTTGAGGCGCCCGGCGCGAATGTCGTCGATGGTCATGAAATGCGAGAGGCAGGCAATGCCCTGGCCTTCCAGCGCCAGATGCCGAACCGTCTCGCCACTGGAGGCGCTGATCGCCGGGGTGATCGGCCAACGGTCGCCGTGCACGTAACGCAGCGGCCACTGGTTGAGGCCTTCGTTCTGGGTGAAGCCGAGCAAGGTGTGTTCGCTCAGATCGGCGACCTGGAGCGGCGCACCGTGTTTTTCCAGATAGGCAGGACTGGCGACGATCAGCAGCGGACTACAGCCGAGCGACCGGGCATGCAACGTCGAATCGGCGAGGGTGCCGATGCGGATGGCGACGTCGGTGCTTTGTTCCAGCAGGTCAATGATCAGGTCGTTGCTGTTGAGTTCGAGCTGGATGTCCGGGTACAGCCGCCGGAATTCGTCGATGTACGGCACGATGGCGTGGAGCATGAACGGCGACGCGGCGTTGATGCGCAGCCGTCCTGATGGCGTTTGCTGGCGCGAAGAGAGGCGCTCTTCGATCTGGTCCATCTGGTCGAGGATCAGCTTGGCCTGTTCGAAGAAATACTTGCCCTCCTCGGTCAGGTCCATGCGCCGCGTGGTGCGGTTGATCAGCGTGGTGTCGAGCTTGGCTTCCAGCCGCGACAGCGTGCGGCTGACCGCCGACGGCGTCTGTCCCACCTGCTCGGCGGCGGCGGAAATCGAACCGCATTCGATCACGCAGACGAAAATCTGCAACTCATCGGATCTGGCTTTCACGGGTGTCCTCGAATCGAAAGGCCTGCTGCACAGGCTCAGGCCTTCGATAGTAGCCGAGCGTCAGGCCTTGAGGCCAAACACCTCGCTCAGATGCTGCTCGTAACGCGCCACGTCGGCCTCGATGTTCGGGCGTTTCATCACGTCCACGCAGAGAAACGTCGGCAGGCCGGTCATGCCGAGGAACTCGTTGGCCTTGTGGAACGGGAAGTAAACGGCGTCCACGCCTTTGGCTTCGAAGAAGTCGGTCGGATCATCGAACGCCTGCTGCGGCGCGTTCCAGGTCAGCGACAGCATGTATTGCTTGCCGTGGATCAGACCGCCGCTGCCGTACTTCTGCGAGGAATCCGAACGAGTGCGGCCATCGCTGGCGTACAGACTGCCGTGGCCTTCGGTGAAGACTTCGTCGATGTACTTTTTCACGGTCCACGGCGCGCCCATCCACCAGCCCGGCATCTGATAAATGATCACGTCGGCCCAGAGGAATTTGGCGACTTCTTCGGCGATGTCGTAACCCTCGTCGATGAAGGTGGTCTTGACGTCGACACCGCCGCGATCCAGCACGCTCAGCGCCGCTTCGTGCAGGGTGGTGTTGTAGCGACCGTCGGAGTGGGCGAATTTTTTACCGCCATTGAGCAACAGTACTTTTTTCATGGGACAGCCTCGATCGGATGCCGATGCACAGCGCAGAGCGCCGGATGGACAAGGGGAGAAATTGGATGGCGGCAGATTAACGATGCGCCTCGCGCGGAATAAGCCGCGGTTGCGCAAAAATCATTTGAGTAAAACGCACGAATCGAGTGCAGATTGTTGCCGTAGGATTGGCCGCAATCTGAATCTGAATGGAGTTTTTTGCGATGAGCGAACGCCAGGGTTTCATCCTGCACGCCAAGACCCGCCCGGAAAAAGCCGAGGCCTTCGAAGCGTTTTTCCGCGCCTACGTCGAGCCGAGCCGCGCCGAACCCGGCTGCATCGAGTACCACATGCTGCGCGACAAGCAAGACCCGACCCTGTTCATCTTCTACGAGATCTGGGAAAGCCAGGCGCATCTGGACGTGCACTCGAACCTGCCGCACATGCAGCAGTTTCTCGCTCAACGCATGGAGTATCTGGAGCGGGATTTCGACATCCGCCCGATCGAGATGCTCAGCGTTTCGTCCGCTAGCCGCTGATCAAGAGATGGGCGCCGAGCGCGCCCAGACCGATGAAGAACACCCGCTTGAACAGCACGGCGCTGATGCGCTGACGCAGCCATTGGCCTAGCAGCATGCCGAGCACGGCGGGGATCAGCGCCAGCAGCGAGGCGCTCAGTTCCGCGCCGCCGAGCGACCCGCGCCAGAGCAATCCGCCGGCCAGCGCCAGGGTCGACACGGTGAAGGACAGGCCCAGCGCCTGCACCAGTTCATCGCGGCTCAAACCCAGTGCCTGCATGTACGGAACGGCGGGAATCACGAACACACCGGTGGCCGATGTGATGACGCCGGTGATCACGCCACACAGCGGACCGAGCCACGGT
Source organism: Pseudomonas sp. UV AK001 (assembly GCF_046097675.1). Lineage (NCBI taxonomy): Bacteria > Pseudomonadati > Pseudomonadota > Gammaproteobacteria > Pseudomonadales > Pseudomonadaceae > Pseudomonas > Pseudomonas sp. UV AK001. The sequence continues at coordinate 33,637 of NZ_JBJUVZ010000006.1, read as the reverse complement.
TCATGGCGGCGACTGACACTCAGCGTCGGCAGGAACAATCCACTCAACGCATAGAGCAACAACGCCGCGCCAAGTCCGCGCACTACCCAATGCCCACCCGCCATGCCGATCCACAACGTGCCGACGGCCGTGCCGAGAAAGATCGCCAGCAGCATCGGCCACAGCCGTTTCACCAGCCCGCGCAAATGCCCGCCGAACGCCAGTTGCCAGACGTTGGTCAAGGTCGCCGGAATGATCAGCAACGCCGCAGCCTGCGACGGAACCATAGCCAGACCGAGCAAGCCCATGGCGACGGTGGGCAGGCCGAGGCCGATCACGCCTTTCACCAGACCGGCAAGGACGAAGGTCATCAGCACCAGCAAAGACAGGGCCAGACCGAGGTTTTGATAAAAATCTGCGAGTGCGTTCATGGCGATACTGTGCGCCTGCGCGGATCAACTGAAAATCTGTCATACACTGAGACAGCCTCTCTCTAAACAAGAGCCACGCATCATGCACTTCGACCTCACCGACCTGCGCCTGTACCTGCACATCCTCGACAGCGGCAACATCACCGCCGGCGCCGCACGCAGTCATTTGTCACTGGCGGCGGCCAGTGCGCGGATCCGGGCCATGGAAGCGTCGCTGGGCACCGAGTTCCTTGAGCGCGGGCGACGCGGAGTCACACCGACGCCGGCCGGCAAGGCCCTGGCGCAACATGCGCGACTCCTGCTGCAACACGCCGAGCGCATGCAGCAGGACTTGAACGAATACGCCCGGGGTGTCAAAGGCCAGGTACGTCTGTTGTGCAATACCACGGCCATCAGCGAATACCTGCCGGAAGTGCTGGCGGATTTCCTGCGCGAACATCCCAACCTCGACATCGACTTGCAGGAACTGCCCAGTGCCCGCATCACCCACGCCTTGCGCCAGGGAGCGGCAGACCTTGGCATCGTCTCTGACGCCGTGGACACCCGCGACTTGCAGACCCGGGCATTTCGCGAAGACCCGCTGGTGCTGCTCGTGCCACCGGGCCATGCGCTGGCAGAACGTCTCTCGCTGACCTTTGCCGAAACCCTGGCCCATGACTATGTAGCGCTGGGTGCCGACAGTGCCTTGGCGATTCATCTGGAGGAACAGGCGCTGCACATCGGCCAGCGCTTGACGATCCGAATCCGCGTCGATGGCTTCGATGGCCTCATGCGCATGGTTGCGCGTGGCGCGGGGCTGGCAATCGTGCCCAAAGTGGCGGTTGAGCGCTGGCCCCGGACGAACTCATTTATCTGCGTGCCGCTGGACGACGCCTGGGCCAGGCGGACACTGCATCTGTGTTCACGAAATTTCGCTCATCTGCCGGCCTATAGCCAGGCCTTGCTTGATGCTCTGACGCCTTGACTCTACCGCTAGGGGCAGACTCTATCCTGTGAGCTTCTTTTCAGGAGTACACACAATGAGCAAACGAATGCTCGTGATTCTGGGACACCCCTCCACCGACAGTTTTTGCGGAGCACTGAGTGAAACCTACGTTCAGGCGGCCAAGGACGCCGGGCATGAGGTGCGGTTGATGCGCCTGGATGCGCTGGATTTCGACCCGGTCCTGCACGAGGGTTACAACAAGATTCAGCCGCTGGAACCCGATCTGTTGCAGGCGCAGGCCGACATCACCTGGGCCGAGCACCTGACCTTCGTCTACCCGATCTGGTGGGGCGGGATTCCGGCGTTGATGAAAGGCTTTCTGGATCGCATCTTCCTGCCCGGTTTCGCCTTCAAGTACCGCGAGGGCAAGGCCTTCCCGGACAAACTGCTCAAAGGCCGCACCGCCCATTTGCTGGTGACCATGGACACGCCGTACTGGTACTACAAGTGGTTCTACGGCATGCCGGGTCTGCACCAGGTCCGCAAGACCACGCTGGAGTTCTGCGGCGTGAAACCGATCAAGACCCTGACGTTCGGCCCCATGCTCGGCTCCAAACCGGAGCAGCGCGATGTGTGGCTGCAACAGGCGCGAGCCAGCGCCGCGTTCTGAATCTGACGCGACTGTTCAACTGACGGCGCCGCCGACGCCGTCAGCCCCTCCACGGGCTCTCCCCGAGCCCGTCCGTCAGCTGTGCGCGTCATTTACGCACAGTTGCAACCTGCCGATGGTATTCACCCTATAATCGCCCGCCGATCAGGCCTCGAGCCTGGTCACGCTAAGCCCTGTTTGATCATCGAGATGGATCTTTATGTATATCGGCAAAGCCGCCCAGCTGTCGGGCACCACAGTCAAAAGCATTCGCCATTACGAAGAAATCGGCCTGTTGCCCGAGCCCAAGCGTGAAGGCAAATACCGTATCTACAGTCAAGAAAGCGTCGAGGTACTGACGTTCATCAAATGCGCCCAGCAACTGGGCTTCAAGCTCAAGGAGCTGCAAGTCATCCTGAACAACTACCGCGGCGACGAATTCCCCTGGGACATGGCACAGAATGCCATCGCCCAGAAAAAAGCCGAGCTGGTGACCCAGATCGGCGATTTGCAGCAGTTGTACGATGGTCTTGAAGCGTTTGAAAACAACCTCCACGAGGCTCGACAGGAGTGTCAGTTCGAGCGCATCGCCCGGCATGGGGAAAAAACCCCGGGCGCTACGCTGAACTGAAAACCCTTCTGCGACGCATGGGCCGGTTCGCCTGTCGGATCAGGGCAGGCGGACCCGGTCCGGGCGCATTCAGCCCGGTACTGGCTCTGCGTCGACACGTTGCGCCTGAGCGGGCTGGACAACCGGCTCAATCGCACCGAAGAACCACGGCGAAACCAGCGTCACCAGAATGATGGTCATGACACCGCTGGAGAACAGCGCCATGGCCACCAGTGCCCCCAGGTCGACAATCGGCTTGAAGTCAGAAAACAACAGCGCCATGAAGCCGACGGAGAAGATCACCACGTTGATCACCGTCGAACGGCCGACGCTGTGCATCGCCTGCAGAATGGCCGCGTCGACTTCAATGCCCTGCTGCACCAGCAACTTGATGCGCGACAACAGGTGCACCGCGTAATCGACCACGCCCACCACCAGGAAAGTCACCAGCGTCGTGCCGATGTTCAGCTGGATCCCGAACAGGAACATGAAGCCGTAGACCGTGACCGAGGTGGTCAGCAGGGTCAACATGCCGAGGATGCCCAGCCGCACCGATTTGAGCCAGTACATCATCATCAGCGTGACGACCAGCAACGCCAGGGAAAAGCTCAGTACCTGGCCCTGGGTGATTTCCTGCAACACACCGGTCCAGATCAACGGCGTGCCGGCATGCGTCACCTCCAGGTTGGCCGGTTTGTTCACCAGCAGCCAGGCGTCGAGGCGATCGAGCATGCCCTGATAATCGCTGGCGACCGACGAGGTCATGGTGTACAGCGTCAAGGCCTTGGAGAAGTCGGCGTTGAGCACGTTGTTCAGGTCCGAGCCGCCACCGTTCTCGAACAGCATCACGTGCTGCTCGATCAGCGAATTGCCTGGTACTTCGAAATGCTCGACCTGCCCGTCGTCATTGACGGAGGTCACCTTTTCCATGGCGTCGGGAACGCGCAGGTAATCAGGGTTCATGTCGTTGAGCACCAGGTTCATGCGCTTGACGTAAGTGGCCAGGGAGTAGCCGTAACTCACGTTCGGCTGTTGCTTGATGAAGTGGTCGAGCCTGTCGATGAACTGCACCACCTCCGTGGTCAGCACCCCGCGTGGCTCCTTGCTGTCGATGGCAATCCAGCCCGGCGCCGTACCCGCCACTTTGGCGTGGTTGATGAACTGGTCCGAGACGCGGATATGGCTCTCAGACTTGAAGTAGGCGATGCCCGAGTCTTCGATATCGACGCGGAAGGTGAACACAGTGGCCAGCGCCAGCAACGGCAGCATGACCATGAGAATCGGTTTGCGAAAGCGGATCATCCAGGCGCAGAACGCCACCAGATAACGCGAGATGATCGATTCCTTGTGCGCGGCCACCCTGGCCTGCGGCGATTGATCCTTGCCCCAGATGGAAATCCAGGCCGGAATCAGCAGCAACGAAATGATCAGTGCCGCCGTCAGGCCGATGGACATGAACACGCCGAAGTTACGGATGCTGACGATGTTGTTGGTGGTGGAAATCATGAACGTGGCGATGGTCGTCACCGTCGTCAACACCACCGGCACGACCATCAGGCGCTGGGTTTCGCGGTTGGCGTCACGGTTGCTCTTGCCGGCGTTTTTCTGCTCGTAATATTCGGCCATCACATGGATGGCGTCCGAGCAGCAGATGGTGAACAGAAACACCGGCAGTACGCTGGTCAACAGGTCGAACGGCACCCGCAGCAGCGCCATCAGGCCCAGCGTCCAGATGGTGCAGAACAGAATGTTGAACAGCGGCAACAACACGCCCAGCGGTTTGCGGAAGAAGAAAATCAACAGCAGGGTGATCAGCAGAAACACGATCGGAAACAGCACCGCCAGGTCATGGTCGATGATTTCCTGCTGGGCCGCGATGAAGATCGGCATGCCGGCAATGAAGATCTCGTCCTTGTACTCGGGGTGCTCGGCCTGATACTGCGCGACGATGCCCCGCACGATCTGATAGGCGCGCAACTGCGCCTGGGCGTCATCCTGCTTGGTGCCGAGTTCGGCCACCAGCATCGCGACTTTCTTGTCCTTCGACACCACCCCGTCGACCATCAGTTCGTTGCCCATGATCTGTGACTCGACCACGGCCGGGTCCATGTCATAGGCGTTGAGGGTCTTGTGGATCAACAACTCGCCACCGTCGGTCAGCACGATGTTTTCCAGGTCGCCCATCGAGGCCATTTCGCGAATCGGGTTGATCCGCTCGGCGAGGAAGGTCAGGAACAACTGATCATGAGCATCCCAGTTCTGACTCTGGGCATGATCGCGCAAGGCCTTGGCCTGCGCGTAATCATTCTGGGAAAAACCGTCCTCCAGAATGTCCCGGGTCAATAACTGCGCGCGGCTGTCATTCGGGTAGCGGGCAACGATTTGCGCCAGTTGCTCCTTGTCGGCGTCGTTGGCCAGGATCATCTTGCGCACCGACTGCGACATCGAAAACAGCGCATTGAGCGTCTGTTTGTTGAAGACCGTCTGCGGGTTGTTCAGCGCCACCATCACCGAGTCGAAGGTGCCGGTGAACTCACCCTGCAAATCGATGATGGTCTTGCGCGCCGGATGGCTGTCCTTGAGCAGATAAGGGTTGGTGTCCGAGACCAGCGCGCCCAGCGTATAGGTGAAATACGCAGTGATCGCCACCAGCAGGAAAACGATCGCCCGCGCATGGCGCTCGACGAAGTTCAGGTATCTTTCCATGATCATGTGTTCCAGGGTCGTCGGGAGCGGCGCTTAGCGGGCAGTCACGGAAAATTCCGGCAGGTCACCGGTTTTCAGGCCGCGCTTGATGGCGGTCTGGGTAAACAGCCGGTCTTCGAGCGGGACGTTGTACTGCAACTGGTTGAAGCGCATTTCCGAGCGCGTACCGTCGATGAAGTGTTCGGTTTCACTGAGCAGGATGCTGTCGATCCCGTCGATGGTCTCGACCTTCTGGGTGCGCATCTGCTTGATCAGCACACCTTTGACGTCGAAGAAGTCCTGACGCATGACCAGGAAATTCTGCTTGTCGATCCACACCTTGAGTTTGTTGTAACCGGTCTTGGCCAGCACTTCAGGGGACGCCGGTTCACGTTCGATCACGTAGCAGTCGCGGCCCTTGATCTGCTCTTCACCCAACAATGTCTGCGAGTAATCCTTGACCCGGATCTTGTCCAGATCGGCATAGGAGTATTCGCTGCCCATGAACGAGCCACGCTTGTCGGTGGTGGAGATCCGGCGGGTCTGGCGACTGACCGGCAGGTACATCCACTGGCTGTCTTCCAGGCCCAGGGTCTCATGCGGGTTTTCGATGTGGAACGCGACGTCGCGCACATCGGTCGGCGCCGAGAAATACATGCTGAATTTGTCGCTGTCCGGGTAGTCCTTCTGCAGGTAGGTGAATTCACGAACCCGGGTATTGCCCTTCTTGTCGTGGAGGATCAACGACACCTGGGACATGAAGCTTTTACCGTCATTGCGATCACGCACCTGGCGAATGATTTCATCGGCATTGCTGCCGTCGGCAGCGCTGGCGCAGACGCCACTGAGGATCAACGCGGTGGCGGTCAGGCTTTTCAAAAGAGGCAACATCGGAATTTCCCTTTTCGTCGGATGAGTACATGCGGGCCTGCGCCACCGGCGGCAGGCAGGCGTCACGGGGTTAAAACAGATAGCCGGCGGACAGCCGCACTTGATCGCGCTTGCTGTACTCGCCGAAGGCCCTGTCGGGTTTGCCGAAGAACACGTCCACTTCCAGTCCCAGCTTGATGTAGTCCACCGGTTTGTAGGTGAAGATGCCCTGCAGCAAAGCGTTGTCCTTGAGCGGCGGCGAGGCAGCAGCCACCAGTCGGCTCTTGAGCCGGTCCTGCCAGTGAGTGCCTTCGGCCGACAGCGTGAACAGCGGCTCGCGCTTGTCCTGCAGCATCCCGTCCTGCCAGTCGAGCAGCACCTGTTCCTGCCATTGCGCGGAAATCAGCCAGTCGCGCCACAGATAGTCGACGCCCAGCAGCGACTTGACCATCGAGGTGCTGTCGGCACCGTAGGCGCGGGTCGGATTGGTCACGCGCCAGTTGTCGAACCAGGCGATCTCGCTGCGCACCACGATGCTGTGACCGGCGTCGATCGCCAGACCTGCACCGCCCATGGTGTAACGGGGAAACTGGCGTTCAAGGCGTGTACGACCGTCATCGGCCAGACCTTCGACGGCATACACCGGGTCCTGCTGACGTGCGCTCAGTGCCACGAAACTAGTGTCCACCGCACCGATCCGGCCGTTGGCGCTCAGACCATAGGAATAGCCCTTGTCACCGTCATAACCGGGTTTGGAATCAAGCAGGAAATACTCCGGATCGGGCGCCGCAAACAGCGGCGCGGCGAACTCGCTGCCCGCCACCGGCGGCTGGTTCTTGACGAAGTCGGTGATCCACAGCGCTTCCAGTTCCCACTCGCCCACGGGCTGCGTCACACGCACCATCGGCACGGCGATGCGGCTGTCTTCAAGCAACGGGGTCAGCCCATCGCGATAGTCCAGCGGGTTGATCTGGTCCAGCACACGCAATTCATCCGCTCGCCCCCAGACCACCTGCTGCCAGCCGACCGTCACTTCACCGTCGCCCAGCGAATGACCGACATACAGATGCCGCCAATCAGCGTCGAAGCGATATTTTTCCCGGGCGCGTTCGCTGTACGGGTTGTTGCCGTCGTAGCGGGTGTCATACCGCACACGGCCCTTGGCCTTGTAATAGCCGCCGTCCCAGTTGTCCTCCAGGTTGGCTTTGAAATACACGGCCTTCTGTGTGACCTGATCGTCACCGTGCAGGCGCAGTGCCGTGGCCACGCCGATTTCGGCGTCGGCGTAATCGGGCTTGAGATCGTCGACTTCCAGGGCCGCGACGGCCGCCGGAGCGGCCACGCACGCCCACATCGCCCAGGCGATGCGGTTGATAGATCCTGGCATCGCTACATTCCCAACCCGACGCCGCCATCGATCACCAGGCTCTGGGCCGTGACCCCGCCGGCTTCAGGACTGGCCAGGTAACGCACCATCGCCGCCACTTCTTCGCTCTGGATGAAGCGGCGCATCGGCAGTTTTTTCTTCGCGTTGCGCACGATCTGTTCCTGGGTCAGACCGGCAATCGCCGCTTGCGTCGCCAGTTCGCCCTGGAGCATCGGTGTATCGATCCAGGCCGGCAGAATCGCGTTGACCGTGATCTGCCGCGGCGCCAGGTCCAGCGCCAGAGCCTTGGTCATGCCGACGATGCCGTGCTTGGACGCGCAGTACGCGGTGTTGCGCACCTTGCCGGCCCGCCCGAGGATCGAGGACATGTTGATGATCCGTCCCCGATCCGGCATCAGCGCCAGGCACAACGAGGTCACGTAAAACGTACCGTTGAGGTTGACCGAAATCACCTTGTGCCAGTTGTGCAGATCTTCGGGCTCGTTTTCATTGCAGATACCGGCACTGTTGACCAGCACGTCGACCTGCTTGATCCGGGTGCCGAGCTGCTTGAAAAACGCTTCCATGGCAGACAGGTCGGCGATGTTCGCCGCGTGGGTCTCGACCCGCGCGTTGATCCGCTCCTGCTGCTCATCTACCCAGCCCTGCAGTTGCGGCAGATCCAGGTCCAGCAGGATCAGGTGATTGTCGCCATTGGCCGCGAAGTCCTCGGCCACCGCGCGACCGATGCCCTTGGCCGCACCGGTAATCAGAATGGTGCGGCTCATGGCATTTTCAACCCGCCGTTCACCGGCAGGACCTCCCCGGTCAGGTACAGGCCACGGTCGGCGAGGTACAGCACTGCCTCGGCAATTTCCTCGGGTTCGGCGTAACGCTTGATCAGCAGCCGCGACTGGATCTGCTCTTCCTGACTGCCGATCAGCGCGGTGCTCATCTCGGTCTTGACGATCCCCGGTGCCACCGCATTGACCCGGATATTGCGTGGCGCCAGCTCGACCGCCAGCGCGCGGGTCATGGCTTCGACCCCGCCCTTGGCCGCGGCATAGTTGCTCTGGCCCTTGCCGGGCTTTTGCGCGGCGACCGAACTGATATTGACGATGCAGCCGCTACGCTGGCGCAGCATGCCCGGCAGCACTTGCTGACAGCAGAGCAAGGTGCCGACCAGGTTGGTCTGGATCACCTCCAGGATGTCGCTGGCCGGCATCGTCGCCAGCAAGCCGTCACGGGTAATGCCGGCGTTGTTGACCAGCAGATCGACGCGCTGGAAATGCGCCTCGACCCGCTCGAAGAATGACCCGATGCTGTCGCCACGGCTGATGTCGCATTGCAGCGCCAGGCAATCCACGCCCGACGCTTGCACTTCATCACGCAAGGCGATCGCCGCTACTTCATCACGCACATAACTGAACGCCACTTGATAACCGGCACCTGCCAGCGCCAGGACGATGGCCCGGCCGATGCCACGGCTGCCGCCGGTCACTACTGCTACTTTGTTCGGCATGACCGTTCCTTACAGCGAGTTGTCGGTTTTGAACTGCGCGAGGCTGAACCCGTGGGTCGCGGCCAGTGCACGGATCTGTTGCACTTGCTCACGACTGATGTCGCCGTAGGAGTAGTGCTGTTTCATGCCCGACAACCCCATCAGTACCGACTCCGCCATGCAGGCGTACAACTGACCTTGCTTGAGGTAGGCGCGAACGTTGAGGGCCAGGCCATCGCCCAGCGGCGTCTGGACAATCCCGCCGTGCATGTACAGCACGTCGGAGCGCTGGCCGGCGAGGTTCTGGTCCACGTTCAGCGGAACGGCGATGTCGCAGATCACGCTGTTTTCGGCAAAGTGTTCGGCACCGAGAAACGCCTGCGGTGCATTCGCCGCACACAGCACGATGCGCGCCTGCTTCAAGGCATCGAGGTCGTTGCTGACGGTGATGAACGCGTTGCTTCCCAGTTGCTCATCGACCAGTTGCGCCACGCGCTGCCCGAGATCGGCACTGTTGCCATGGGCTTGCAGCAGGGCGTCGATACCCCGCAGTTGCTGCAGGCGACTGGCGAGACGATCGTGCTCGGCAACACCCTTGAGAATGGCCCGGGCGGCTTCGGCGTAAATCTGCTGAGCGGTTTTCTCCAGGCGTCGCAGCGAGCCGTCGCGACCACTGCCGATCAGGATCAGGTGCTCGACACTGGTCGACAACAGCGAGGCGTAGGTCGAAGCAATGTTGCCGGCAGCACCGACCACCGCAGCGGTCTGCCGGCTCAGTTCCAGCCCTTGCTGTTTGCAGCCCTGCTCGATGGCTTCCAGCCCCATGCCGATGGTCAGTGCGTTGCCCGAGGTCAGCGCCATGTCAGGAATTTTCAGCGCCTGACAGTTGTTGGTGACGATCGAGGTGTACATGCCCAGGCCGGCCACGCTATAGCCGTCGGCGCGGGCATCCTTGATGCGATTGCCGACTTCCTCGCGGATGGTTTCCAGATCGCCGCTGGCGATATAAGCCGCCATCGCATCGGAATCCATGCACAGCGGATAGAGGGTGAACTCCACCGCCGTGCCGAGTTTCGAGCGGATCTGCACCGGACCGATAGGCGCCGCGCGGCGCTCGGGGGCCATGCGTTTGATGAACTCGCGCTTCTGCTCCGGGCTCAGGGTCGACAGCGAAGGGTCGACATCACTGAGCATGTCTGCATCGATCAGGTGGTTGATGAACGCCACGCGTGCAACCACGCGCACGTTCTCGTCAGACTTTGGGAGGCTTTCGGTCTCCGTGAAGCTGACTTCGCGCGCCGGCACCTGGGCGATGCTGTCGGCACACACACCGGCAGCCAGCGGGAACGCGTCGCGACGACGCAGCATGTCGCAGACTTTTTGCAGCGAAGCGATCAGGCCATCGATTTCCTGGAAGGTGATGCACACCGGTGGTTCCAGGCGAATCACATTGGCATTGCTGCCCGACGGCGCCACGCGCAACGACTCGAACTGCAACAGGTAGCCGGCAATGATGTAGCCCAGCGCATCGTTGTACTGCGCCGAAGCCTGGACCAGCGAACTGGCGCCGGTCAGGTCATGCAGTTCGAACCCCAGCAGCAGACCGCGCCCGCGCACATCGGCGATCACGTCCGGATAGGCCGCCTTGAGCTCCAGCAGCGAAGTCTTGAGGTACTCGCCCTTCTTGTTCACATCCTTGAGCATGGCGCTGTCGTTTTCGAACAGCCGGCGCAGGGCCGACAGCGCGATGTGGCACGACGCATCGTCTTCAGCGAAGGTCGAGCTGTGGATGTAGCTGAAATCGTTTTCGTAATGGCTGGCGCGAATCACGGTGGCGGCGATTTTCATCAAGCCGCCGCCCAGCGCCTTGGACAGGCAGTAGTAGTCGCCCTGCAGGTTGAAATGGGTGGCGCCGAGCAAGGTGCCGGTGCGACCGAAACCCGACTGCACTTCGTCGATGACCAACGGGCATTGCTGCTCGTTGCACAGGCGACGCAGGCCCAGATAGAACTCTTTGGCAAACTCGTTGATCCCGCCCTCGCCCTGGATTGGTTCCAGCAGCACAGCAGTGATTGCGCTGAACGCTTCACGGCGCACGTGCAGGGTTTCGCCGCTCCACTCCAGGCTCAGCCAGTGATGCTGGTGGCGGGCCGGCAGGTCTTGCAGCTGCTGCGGTTGATGCGGATCGATGAATTCGACATTGAGCCCGAAACGGGCAAATGGCTTGCGGTATTGCTTGCCGTAAGTCAGTTGAACAGTGTTCACCAGTTTGCCGTGGAAGCTGCCTCGCACCGCGAGGAAGACCGGCTCGACATGCAGTTGCGCGAGGTTGTGCTGACGCACAGCCTCGGCCACCTGACGCACGGTCACGCAGGTCAGGTGCGGCGGCAACAGGCCGGCCGGCAGGTCGAGATCATCGATCTCCAGCTCGACATAGGCCTTGTCACTGGCCACCAGATTCGCCAGTTCAAAATCACGCTCGTCGAACTGTTTCTGCAGGTTTTTCTGACGACGGTACTCGGCATGCTTGACGGCGATTTCCACCGACTCGGCGCCACTGTTGGAGAACGTGGAAATGTAGCGCTCGGTGTTGTTCAGCTCACGGTTGAACGCTTCGCTGAGTTCGCGCCCCAACTGCCCCGCCGCGCCACGCACCGACATTTGCGCGTTGAACGGCACATCGGCGCGCAGCAGGCCGCACAGCTGATCGACGAATTGCGGATCGTTGTGACCGTACAGCGCGGCACCGTAGCCACCGAGAAAATCGGTGACGGTCACTTCGTCACCCAGCTTGTCGCGGTAGAACAGTTTGCTGCCCTGCGCCCGATGGAACTGGCACTCCAGGCCCAGGGCCTGCATCAATTCAACGAATTTTGGCCGAACGTAATCGCGGTAATCCATGACAGTCATATCCCTTGAGTAAAAATTCAGAAGCGATGTATTGCCTTGAAGCGGTCAGTCGTCCGCCTGCAAGTCGAGTTGGTAACAGGCGCTGAAGCCGTTGTCGTCGCGGTTGATCACCAGGCAATCGTGCAGAACCGCATCCCGCAATTCGCCCGATACAAACGGCAGATGCGTATCCACCGGCTGCGTCAGCCCGGCAATCGGCGCGATGCTTTGGGCCTGCAGCATCTGACGGGCGAGGATCAGGTCGACCAGACTCGGCGCACCGCTGAGGATGCCGGTCAGCGCCGTGCTGCTGGTGATGTGTGCGGCGCCGGTACGGGCCAGCGTGCGGGCCAGATCGGCGTCCTTGTGCGCAGTGCCGCTGGCACTGCTGATCAGCAAATCGACCTGTTTGTCCGGCAGGCTCAGAGCGTCCAGACGCGGGTGCGCGAACAGCGCCGACAGGCAGGTCTGCGGTCCCGGCGGCAGATCCGCGGCCCGCCGCAGCACCAGCGCGGCAGCGCCTTCGCCGGCAATGCCGCCCGAACCCTGGCGGTCGAAGGCGAGCATATGCTGTGAACCGTCGGTACTGATCACGCCCGCTTCGGCGAGCGTGGCCAGCGCCAGCGGGTCGAGCTCACTGCCGGCCCCGACCACGATGGCCACGTCGATGCGTCCACTCTGCAAGGCACTGTGCGCCTGGCGCAATGCCGCCAGATTGCCGGCCACGCCCTGCATGTAGGCGTTGCACTCGCACTCCAGTTTCAACGCCAGACTGACCACACCGAGCAAGCCGTTGCTCAGACTCTTGAGCACCAGAAACGGATCGAGCGCACGCTCCTGCAACACTTGCTGCGCGAGGCGGTTCATGTCGGCAGCGCTGTCGGTCCGGGACTCCTGAAGCAGTTCACCATAGGAAGCCACCGACGGATGGGTATACCCGCCCTGACAGCAATAGAGGCCGTAACGCAAACCGTCCTGGCCGGGTTCGACGCCGGCCTCGGCCAGCGCCTGACGCACCGCGCTGACACCCCAGATCACCGCCGGCGGGCAGTAACGCTGCAGGTTTTGCGCAACGTCCTGGCGACTGCGCTGGTGCGTGGCGTCATCGATCTGTCCGAACGCGGCGATGCGTTCACTGCGAAACAGCGGCGTTTGCAGCGGCGCGATCGCACTGCGACCTTCCCGGGCCGCCGCCCAGAAACCCTCGACGCCCCAACCCGTGGGCAACACACAACCGCTGCCAGCGATGGCAATGCGTGCAGTGGCGCTACTCATTGTCCGTGCTCCCGATATTTGCCAAGGGCCAGCGAGGTGTTCAGGCCGCCGAAGCCAAAGGAGTTGCTGAGGGCGTAATCCACACGACGGCTGACGGCCTGACCGGCGCAATAATCCAGATCGCAGCGTTCATCGGCCTCGTGCAGGTTCACGGTGGGTGTGACCAGATCGTTCAGACAGGCCAGCGCAGTGACAATGCACTCCGGCGCCCCGGCCGCCGCGATCAGGTGGCCGAATTGCGATTTGTTGGCACTGACAGCCAGCGCCTGATAATGCTTGTGCTGAGCGAACACCTGCTTGATGGCCAGGGTTTCGGCAATATCATTGAGGGGCGTCGAAGTGCCGTGGGCATTGATCAGGTCAATCTGCTGCGGCTGCAACCCGGCATCGTCCAGCGCCGCTTGCATGGCCAGCGCGGCGCCCCGGCCTTCAGGCTGCGGTGCGGTGACCTTGTAGGCATCCAGGCTGCTGCCGTAACCGAGCACTTCGGCATACGGGGTCGCCCCCCTCGCCAGGGCATGCTCAAGACTTTCCAATACAACAAACCCGCCGCCCTCGCCGGCGATCAGGCCGCTGCGGTCACGATCGAACGGACGGCACAGGTCAGCGCCCCAGCGCTGCTCGCCCGAGGCTGCGCCCAGCAGGTACAAAGCGGCCATGGTGTCGAGGTTGAGCACCGAGTCGGCGCCACCGGCCACGGCAACATTCACTTCGCCGCGACGAATCATCTGGAACGCATTGCCGATCGCCTGGGACGCACCGGCACAGGCACTGCTGATATTGATCACCGGGCCTTCACAACCGAGATCGTCGGCAATCACTCGCGCCAGCCGGTCGTTGGCCTGGCGCAGAGAACCCTCGGCGCTGACTTCTGTTGCCCGCGCCATCAGGTGTTGCCAGTCCGGTGCATTGCCGTCCGGCGCCTGGGTCAGGAGCATGTCGGCGAGCATGTGTTGCGGAGCCCCGGAGGCACACAGCACGGCAGCATCGCGCAACTGCTCGGGGTTCAACCCGCTGTCGGCGACGGCCTGGGTGGCGGCCACCCAGCCAAAGCGACTGCGTTTTTCCAGGGGCAGCGTCCAGGCCGGGTGGTTCTGCAAGTGCCCGGGCAACAACGTCATGTCCACGGGCGCCGCGTAGCGAACAGGAAATTCGTTCTCCTGCAAATCTTGCGGCTGCCACGGGCGCACGCAATGTTCGGCGCCGAGCATTTTTTCCCAGAGGGTCTGCCATTCGAAACCAAATCCGGTTACCGCGCCCATTCCGGTGATCACAATCCGTGTCGCACTCATGCGTACTTCTCCAGGGTTTCACTGGCCAACAGCAATGCGCCCCAGTGACCGGCGCGACCATGACTGACGAGCAACGTGTAGCCGGGCATGGCGCCTGCGTCGCGACTGCGGTGCAAAGCCATGGCGACCTCGGTCAGCAATCCGCTGGCGCCCAGTTCGCCGGTCATTGCGCTGACACTGCGCCGGCTGTGCGGCATTGATTCAAACAGGCTCATCAGTGGCCGGTCGGCGGGGTTGGCCACCACATTGGCAACGTCACCCATACACAGTTTTTCCTGGCTCAGGGCGCGCTCGATCACTCGTTTGCCGACGGCCAGCGTGCGCTGCGGATCCGTGCTGTAGCCCCGGGCAAACCCGGCCACGCGCAAGATCTGCGTGGCGTCCTGCACCGGTGTCGAACTGAGCAACAGCGCCGCAGCGCCTTCACCGTAAACCGGCTCGTCCGCCAGAGCGGGCTCGCGCAGGTACAGGGCCGGAGTCAGGTTCGGGCTGCTGCTGACCACCAGCGCCGCATCGGCGTGATGTTCGGCAATTTGCTGACAGGCCTCGATCAACGCATCGAGCCCGGCATTGTCCTGGGAGCAGAAGCCGCCCATCGGGCCATGGCAATTCAGCGCCTCGGCCACGTAAGCCATCACACTGCTGTTGAGCAGCGTCAACGCATGCAATGGCGGGGTGTTGGCCAACAGTTGCGACAGCTGTTTTTGCGGCTGTTCGAGGATCGCTTGCACTGCATCCCAGCAAGGGCTTGGCGCGTCCACCTCCGGAATGGCGGCGGTCAGGGCAATGCGTGCAGCAGGCAGTTGCAGCGCCGCCAGCGCGGGCGCCAGGCGTGCGGCGCAGTGCAGCAGACGCAACCCCTGGGGCTCGACGCTGCGCTGGATCTTGCGATCGAACAGATCGCTGGCCAGGCGCGGCGCGGGCAGCGCCAAGGCGTTGCGTTGCGGGTCGAAGGCCAGCGGTTGTGGCACCGGCGGTGTACCGAGCAGGTCGGCGCATTCGCTGCCGGCCGCATTGAGCACGGCAGCCGCATTGATGTAGAGGGCTCTGTTCATGTCATGCCCTCCCCAGAACCAGCGAGCTGTTGACGCCGCCGAATCCGAAGGAGTTGGACATCACCACGTTGATCGGCTGGCGCACAGGCTCGCTGAGGAACTTCAATGAAGGGTACTCGGCGCGCTCCGGTTCATAGTTCAAGGTCGGCAACAGCACACCGTCGCGCAACGTCATCAGCGATAGCACGGCCTCAATGGCACCGCTGCCCGCCAGGGAGTGCCCCATGGCCGACTTGTTGGCGGTGAACGTCATGAAGTCCTGGCATTCGCCAAACAGCCGTTGCAGGGCCAGGGCCTCGCAACTGTCGTTGGCCTGGGTGGAAGTCCCGTGGGTATTGACGTGTTGCACGGCACTGCGCAGCAGCCCGGCATCTTCGATTGCAGCGTCCATGCATTCCTCGTACTTGCTGCCATCCCGGCTGCTGGAGGTCATCTTCTGGGCTTCGCAGACATTGGCGTAGCCCAACACTCGTCCCAATGGCCTGGCCTTGCGCCGTTGGGCATGCCCGGCGGATTCGAGAATCACCAGAGCCGCGCCTTCGCTGAGCACAAAGCCACTGCGATCCGGCATGAACGGGCGGCTCTGCTCGCCTGCCGGCAGGTCGGCCTGGCACAGCGCGCCAAGGCTGTTGAACATGTAATACGGCAGCTCGTTGGCCATCAGTTCCACGGCGCCGCAGATTGCCAGATCCACTTCACCGCGCTCGATCGCCCGGTAGGCGCTGCCGATGGCCATGGTGCCGGCGGCACAGGCGTCGGAGTGGGTCGAGATGCAGTCGCGTATACCGAGCCAGTCCGCCAGGTGTTGCGTCTGTTGATCGACCCGACGCGCGAACGCAGCGCTCGAGGGTGCCGGATGGTCCAGCAGGCGATCCAGATCGACTCGCCCCGTGTCATCCATGCACCGACTGACCCGCTGCAAATCGTGACTGTCGGCACAGTATTTATTGGCCCCCAGGAACAGGCCGCTGCGGCTGTGGGCAAAGTCGGCCGGTGTCAGACCGGCGTGCTGCAATGCCTGACGCGCGACGTACTCCGCCAGCACGCTCTGGCGCGGGTGCAGCGCTGCGTTACCACCGAATCCGGCGGCAATCCGCTGCCACTGCGCGTCATCGATAAACCCGGCCGCACTGTTGCGAAACCCCAGTGCCTGGAACCGGGGATGTTCGCGGACACAGGATTGTTTCCGGCAGATGCGCTCGAACAACGTGGCAGCGTCCAGCGCCATGGGCGCCACCAGGCCGAACCCGCTCACATAGACTTCTCGTGCCCGCATGTGAGCTCCTACACCGTCTCTTTGACGTGAGTGGCCACAAACTGCTCGACCAGTTGACGGGAGACTTCGTCGCCATCGGCCGGCACCAGCCGTGCGCTGCATGCACCGCAGACCACTTGCTGACGCTCGTTGAGCACAGCTTGATGGGCGTTGCAGTCAGGGCAGCTCGATGGCAGGTAATTGAACAGATTGCGGCACTGCTGCGCCCAGTTGAGAACCGTGGTGGCCGCGAACACCTGCGCCGGTTGCATGCCGGCAGTGAGCTGGTCCGGCGCATAGGCGCTCAGGCTTTGCTCCAGCAGGGCCTTGCCGTTTTCGGTGATCCGGCCATTGGCCAGAAACTCGCTGGCATCCCCGCACACAGCCACCGCGTGGTCCAGCACGCTGGTCTTGGGCAAAGTGCAGCCATACTGACGGCCCAGCTGGAAGCTGAGGTCGACGATGTCCAGCGAATCCGCCCCCAGATCTTCGACGATGCTGCTGTGCTCATCGATTTCATCAGCGCTCATTACCAACAACTGCGCGAGAATGGCGCGGGTGCTGCCAATGACCTGTTCCAAGTCCAATGGATTGTTCATTTCTATCTCCCTATATGTCGTGGCTGACTCATATTTTCCGCATACGAGAAGTAACTTTTCCTACAGCAACTTCTCACGCGGCGGAAATCTAAACTCTGCCCTTAAGGGGAGAGTCAACGAACTATTCAAAGTTTTTTATTGATCTGAGACGGACGTGCACAAGCCCCGTAAATACTGCACTCGATTGGTGCGAGCGATTGGTCGGAGCGACATATTTACTTAACAAAGTCTGCGTAGGGTGGAGCGCGCCGCCCGCTCTCGGGGTCAACTATGGAAAGCAACTTAGCGATGACACCCTGACGTATCACCTGCCAAATTAAAGCAAGTAATTTTGTTATAAGTTCATAACCTTTGTTCCAGATCAGTACATCCCTTCAAGTAAAGTTTCAGGGTTATTGACTAACCGTTCAGTGCAATTGGCTGCTGCGTTTATGAGCAACTGAATGTCGAGCCCAGACAATTGGCAAAGTACCCCGCGCTATAGGGTGCAACTTCCGCTTCAAGGCCCACTCTGGAACTCACCAATGACCGCACCTATCACCGTTTTGCGCGACACCCACCCGCTGCCCGTACTCGACGCCTGTAAATGGGAAAAGCTCGAGGGCGACCCGCACACCGTCAACCTCAACGCCTACACCAGCGAAGACGGCAGCAAGATCATGGGCACCTGGATCTGCACGCCGGGCAAATGGCGGGTGGACTACGTGAAGTGGGAGTACTGCCATTTCCAGGAAGGCTACTGCGTCATCACCCCGGACGGCATGGAGCCGATCCATCTGCGTGCCGGCGACATCTTCGTGGTCGAGCCGGGCATGAAAGGCATCTGGGAAGTGGTCGAGACCGTGCGCAAATATTTCGTGTTCGCCTGATACAAAAAAGCCGGGAAACCACCCGACGTGATTTCCCGGCAATACAGACCTGTGCCGAGCACAGGCCTGGCGACATTTACTGCGGTTTGCGATAGCTGTTGATGATCGCCGAGAAGTCCTTGCCACCTTCTCCGCGCTGGCTCATCGCCTGATACAACTGCTGCGCCACCGCGCCGAGCACCACCGGCTGATGGGCCTGACGCGCCGCTTCGGTGGCCAGCCCCAGATCCTTGAGCATCAGCTCGGCGCCGAAGCCACCGGTGTAACCGCGCGAGGCCGGCGCCGTTTCGACGATGCCCGGCCACGGGTTGTACATTTCCGAACTCCAGCAGCGCCCGGTCGAACTGTTGATGATCCCGGCAAGCACACCGGTGTCGATTCCCAACGCATCACCGAGGGCCATCGCCTCGCTGACGCCGACCATCGAAATGGCGAGCAACAGGTTGTTGCAGATCTTGGCGATCTGCCCGGTGCCGACTTCACCGCAATGCACGATGTTACGGCCCATCTGCGCCAGCACTGGTTGCAGGGTGGCGAACAGTTCCGGGGTGGCGCCGACCATGAAGGTCAACGTACCGGCCGTGGCGCCACCGGTGCCGCCGGAGACCGGTGCATCGGCCATGGCCACGCCTTGTTTGGCAGCCGCCGCTGCCACGTCGCGCGCAGTCTGCGGATCGATGGTGCTGCAATCCACCGCCGGCACGCCTTTGCCGATTCCGGCCAGTACGCCGTCTTCACCGAGCCAGACACTGCGCACATGCACGGCGGCCGGCAACATGGTGATCACCAGCTCTGCGTCTTCGGCGGCCTCACGGGCCGAGGCACGGATGGTGCCGCCCAGTTGCTCGAGCTCCGCCAGCACGGTTTTGTTCAGGTCCACCAGATTCAGCGAATGCCCGGCCTTGATCAGGTTGCGCGCCATCGGCGCGCCCATGTTGCCCAGACCGATAAATGCGATTTTCATGGCCATTCCTCAGCGCAGGTTGATGGTGGTGTTCACGCCGTCGTTGACGCTGTCGTCATCGAACCAGCGAGCCGTGACCGTTTTGGTCTGGGTGTAGAACTGCACCACTTGCTTGCCGTACGGGCCGAGGTCGCCGAGTTTCGAACCGCGCGAACCGGTGAAGCTGAAGAACGGCACCGGCACCGGAATCGGGATGTTGATGCCGACCTGGCCGACGTCGATTTCAGTCTGGAATTTACGCGCCGCCGCGCCGCTCTGGGTGAACAGGCCGGTGCCGTTGCCGAACGGGTTGGCGTTGACCAGCGCGATGGCCTGATCGAGGGTGTCGACTTCCAGCACCACCAGCACCGGGCCGAAGATTTCCTGGGTGTAGATCTGCATGTCGGTGGTCACGCCCGAGAACAGGGTCGGGCCGACGAAGTTGCCTTTCTCGTAGCCCGGCACGCTGATGTCGCGACCGTCCAGCTCGAGTTTGGCGCCTTCCTTGATGCCGCTTTCGATCAGATCGAGAATCCGCGCCTTGGCCTTTTTCGAAATGACCGGGCCGACATCGGTGCCCGGCTCGTTGCCGGCGTTGACCTTGAGTTTCTGCGCCAGCGCTTTCAGATCCGGCAGCCACTGTTTGGCCGCGCCCACCAGCACCACCACCGAGGTGGCCATGCAACGTTGACCGGCCGCACCGAAACCGGCGCCGACCAGGGCATTGAGCGCTTGCTCGCGATTGGCGTCCGGCAGCACCACGGCGTGGTTCTTCGCGCCCATCATCGACTGAACGCGTTTGCCGTGTTTACCGGCGAGGTCATAAACGCGAGTGCCGACGGCGGTCGAACCAACGAACGAAACCGCCTTGATGTCCTTGTGGGTGCACAAGCCATCCACAACGTCTTTGCCACCGTGCACCACGTTGAGCACACCCGCCGGGATGCCGGCCTCGATGGCCAGTTCCACCAGCAGCATGGTCGACAGCGGATCCTGTTCGGACGGTTTGAGCACGAAGGTGTTGCCGCAGGCGATGGCCATCGGGAACATCCACAGCGGAATCATCGCCGGGAAGTTGAACGGCGTGATGCCGGCGCAAACGCCGATCGGCTGGCGCAGGGTATAGGTGTCGACACCGCCGGCCACGTTTTCGGCGAACTCGCCCATCTGCAGGCTGCCGATGGAGCAGGCGTGCTCGACCACTTCCAGGCCACGGAAAATATCGCCCTCGGCATCGGCAATGGTCTTGCCCTGCTCGGCGCTCAGTACCACGGCGATACGTTTGGAGTGTTCGCGGATCAGCGCCTGCAGCTTGAGCATGATGCGCATGCGTGCGCCGATCGGGGTCAGCTTCCAGGTCTGGAAGGCGCGTTGGGCGGCGCTGACGGCAGCGTCGACTTCAGCGGCGGTGGCGAACGGGACTTTGGCCAGCACCTGCTGGGTCGCCGGGTTGACGATGTCGTGCCACTCGGTGGTCTGCGACTCGACCCACTCGCCGTCGATCAGCAGCTTGACCTTCTGGACCGTGGTTTCGTTGGGCGTA
This sequence comes from Pseudomonas sp. UV AK001, assembly GCF_046097675.1. Taxonomy (NCBI): domain Bacteria; kingdom Pseudomonadati; phylum Pseudomonadota; class Gammaproteobacteria; order Pseudomonadales; family Pseudomonadaceae; genus Pseudomonas; species Pseudomonas sp. UV AK001. Next base: position 12,901 of record NZ_JBJUVZ010000006.1, on the reverse strand, counting down.
AGCGATGCGTTCATGCTGGTCTCCAGAAATTGTTTTTATCTTGGGGAGCCAAGGCGAAAGGTTCGCCTTGAGATGAGGCGTGTGTCGCGATTGGTTGTCGGACTGTTTTTGGAGTATAGATGTGCAAACTTCTAATAAGAACGCACATATAAGCCCGTCCATCATGCAAAAAAACATCACGTCTTTAGGCTCGCTGAACTGGGACGACCTCAAGTTTTTCCTCGAAGTCGCCCGCACCCGCAAGGCCAGCACCGCGGCCAAACGCCTGGCGGTGGACTACACCACGGTGTCGCGGCGGATCAGTTCGCTGGAAGCCGCGTTGGGCACATTGCTGTTCGAGAAATCCCGCACCAGCGGTTTCGTGCTGACGGCCGAAGGCCAGCGTCTGCTGAGCTACGCCGAGTCGATCGAAAGTACGCTGCACATGGCCTGCGAACAGGTGTCCGGCTCCGGCGTCGCGCTGTCCGGGCATGTGCGGATGGGCTGCACCGAGGGTTTCGGCAGTTTCTTCATCACCCCGCAACTGAGCCACTTCGTCGACGCCTACCCGGCGATCTCGGTGGACATCCTGCCGCTGCCGCACTTCATCAGCCTGTCCAAACGCGAAGCCGACATCGTCATCGCCCTCGAACGCCCGGAACACGGGCCGTACGTGTGCTGCAAACTCTGCGACTACCGTTTGCAGCTCTACGCGACCCAGGAATACCTCGACAAGCACCCACCGATCCGCCGCCCCGCCGATTTGGGCAAGCATCAATTCATCAGTTATGTGGATGACCTGGCGTTCAGCTCGGAGCTGCTGTATCTGGCAAACGTAGTGCCCGGCGCCAGCGCGAACTTGCGCAGCACCAGCGTGATCGCGCAATTCGTGGCGGCGCAGCAGGGGCGTTCGCTGGCAATTCTGCCGTGTTTCCTCGCGGCCCAGGATCCGCGCCTGTTGCCGGTGCTGCCGGAGGAAATCGACATCACCCGGCAGTTCTGGATGTACTGCCGGGAGGACCTGCGCAAGCTCAAGCGGATCACCCTGTTGTGGGATTACATCCGCGAAGTGACCGAGCGCAACCAGGCGCTGTTGATGGGACAGACGCGGGAAATGCAGTTCGCCGACTAGTCGGCGCTGACCACGATCGACACCCGGCGGTTTTCGGTGCGGCCGGCGGCGGTGTCGTTGGAGGCTACCGGCTCGCGGCTACCGAGGCCTTGCAGCTGGATGTTCTCTTCCTTCATGCCGACCGTGGTCAGCACTTTGCCCACACTCTTCGCTCGGCGCAGCGACAGCTGCTGGTTGTAGGCTTCCTTGCCCGAGGCATCGGTGTGACCATCCACGCGAACCCGTTCGATGCCAACCCCCAACAAGGCCTTGCCGATACGCTCGACGATCTCGGTACTTTGCTTGTTCAGGCTTTCGATGTCGCTGCCAAACAGCACTTTACCCGACAGGCCGAACTCCCAGCCGTCGTCGGTCAGTTCAAAACCCTGCTGCTTGAGCACGGCAATCTGCGCCGGCGTCAGGCCTTTTTGCGGAGCGGTCTGGCAACCGGTCAGGGCCAGCATGGCGGTCAGTAACAGGGTGGAAAACAGTCGAAAGGAAATTGAGAACACGGGCATCAGCTCCTGGTTTGAACGGGATCGACCGGGTGCTCCGACCCGGCGGTGAATTGGGCGCCGCGGGACAGGCGCTTGGCTTGATACATCGCGGCGTCGGCCGCATCGAGCAAGGTGCCGGGCGTGGCGCCATGATCGGGGTAAACCGCAATGCCGATACTGAGCGAGGTCACCACACTGGTGTCGTCCGGCAATGCAATCGGGGTGTCCATGCTGGCGAGAATCTTGTCGGCAATGCGCTCGGCGTCTTCGGTCTTGTGCAACGGCGTCAACAGCACGGCAAATTCATCGCCGCCCAGACGCGCCACCAGATCCTCTTCGCGCAACTGCGCCCGCACCCGGTTTGCTACCGCCACCAGCACCGCATCGCCGGCCGCATGGCCAAAATTGTCATTGATCTCCTTGAAACGATCACTGTCCAGAAACAGCACTGCTACGCGCTCGTTGAGCTTGTTGGCGCTGCGCAATGCACGAATCAGGCGCCCTTCGAAAAACGCCCGGTTGGGCAGTCCCGTGAGGCTGTCGTGAGTGGCCTGGTGGGCAAGGGTTTCGTTCTCGTTTTGCAGGTGGGTCTGCCACGACTCCAGCTCATCGAGCAGAGCGTTGAAGTCGTTGCCGAGGTTGTGGAGCTCGGCGATTTTCGCCGGTGGCACCCGCCGGTCCAGTGCCCGTTCGCTGCGGGCGGCGTGGGCCACTCCCGCCAGGCTGTGCAGCGGGCCGATGATCCCGCGCAACTGACGGCGCGCCAGAAAGAGCGCCACCCAGGCGCTGATCGCGGTGCAGAGAATGATGCCCGCCAGACCGCTCAACAGAAACTGCATCAGACTGCCGCCGTGACCGATCAACAGGATCCGGCCGATCTCGCGATCCTGGTGCAGGATCGGCAGGCTGATCGGCTTTTCCAGCACTATCCGCGTGATCTGCATTTCCAGCCCGGAAAACAAACCGTTTTCCGGTCGCTGCCATCGCGCCAGCAACTGACCCTGGCTATCCAGCACCTGCGCGTCCGCCACCTCTTCGGTCGAGGCGATCAACGCCAGCGCCTCCGTCGCGGCAGGCTTGTCGTTGAACACCACCGCCGCCTCCACGGTGTAACTGATCGAACGAGCGATCAGGTGCAGGTTGTGATCGGCATAGACCCGCAGCGCCAGCACGCCCAGCAGGGTCAGGGACACACTGGCCATCGCCACGGCAACCAGCGCCACAATCAAATGCCCGCGACCGATGACCGAACCCAGGGTCGGACGCCCTGTGGATTTGTCGCGTCTCATGGAGCCGCCGGCTTGCGGCGCGACAACTGCAGCACGCTAGGATGAATGCGCACGCCGCTGCGGGCGACGGAGTCGAGATTGACTTCGAACGACACCTGCTCATCACCGACCCGCAGGCAGAACAGGCTGCCGACCGTGCATTGATCGCCGCCCTCGCTGATGCTCAATACCGGGTGACCGATCAGCGAAGCGAACAGACGGCTGCGTTCATCGGCGGTGAGCTTGCCGATATACACCGCATCGCACTCGCTGACGATGGACGGGTTGTCGGCTAGCAGACGACGCACCGTGACAGGTCGGCCCGTGGCCTGGGTCGTGCCTTTCACCAGGTCGTCGGTGTATTCGGTGGGACCAACGATGCACAGGCGCAATTGCGCAGGCTCGACCGGCCAACGGGCGTAACTGAGGATGCCAAGGACTACCTGAGTGACGGATTTGGCTCGTTGTTCAGCCATACCGACCGTTGTTTGCGGCTGGGCAGCAACCCCGCCTGTGAGCAAACAGAGCAGAACGGCAAGCAACGCTCGCTTGCTGCCAACTACGCGCTCTGTCGCCCAGACAGCCAGCTTCATGCAGGGATTCTCTTGGATCGTTACGAAATGATGCCGCAACGATAGCACAGCGTTGGAACGCCAGCGATACAGCCCCCTCTGACCGGTCGGTCAGATAACGCCGGCAATCACTGGCAACTTCACCCTCGAAGCGTCGCGCCTTCCTCCAGTTCCAGCATCAAACCGCTCAAGCGCTTGACCTTGCGCTGCACCGCTTCCTCGAATACCCCGGCTCGCGGTTCGATCAAGGTGAACCAGTGTTTGGCTCGGGTAATGCCGGTGTAGATCAGCTCTTTGGTCAATACCGGATTCAGTGCGTCGGGAAGGATCAACGCGGTATGGGCAAACTCCGAGCCTTGCGACTTGTGCACCGTCATGGCGTACACGGTTTCCACATCATTGAGCCGGCTCGGCAATACGAATCGTACCCCGCCGCGCCCGTCGTTACGCGGGAACGCCACCCGAAGGACAGGTTCACCGGCGTTTGGTCCATCTCGTTCGGGCAGTTTGAGAGCGATGCCGATATCACCGTTCATCAACCCCAGGCCATAGTCATTGCGCGTCATCAGGACCGGACGACCTTCATACCATTGCTGGTCGCTGTCGATCAGCCGCGCCTTGAGCAGCGCGTCGGTGATGCGCTGATTCAGCCCCTCGACACCCCACGGCCCTTTGCGCACGGCGCACAGTAACTGGAACGTATCGAACGCCTGCAAAACTGCTCGCGCCCAATCGAGCCAACCGGGATGCTCAAGTGGGGCACCGGCAGGCGGGCGCTGATTGCGCAAGACGCTCAGGTAATGCCGATAACCGTGAGGGCCCTCGCCATGCCCATCCAGAACGAGGCGTTCCAGTGCATGGTCATGCTCCCCTTTGAGTGCCAGCGAATAAACGTCGTCATGGCTTCGCGCTGCCAGCAAGTGGCGAGCCTCATCCGGCCGTTGTTGATTCACCCGGCGCGCAAGCTGGCCGATGCCACTGCCCTCGCCGAAACGCCGCGAGTGACGCAACATCACCACTTGCTGCGCCAGTGGGTGCGTACCGTCCGTGTCTTCGTGCAAACCGGCGTCATGCAAGGATTCCCCGCTCACGGACTCCAGCCACTGACGTGTCTGCGGACTGTACCAACCCGCCTCGGCATCGCGACACAGATCCCCCAGCACCGCACCTGCCTCGACAGAGGCCAGTTGATCCTTGTCGCCCAGCAACACCAGACGAGCATGTGAAGGCAACGCATCAAGCAGGTTGGCCATCATTTCCAGGTCGATCATCGATGCCTCGTCGACCACCAACACATCCAGCGGCAAGCGGTTACCCGCGTGATGGCGAAAGTGTCGGGTGCCGGGACGACTGCCGAGCAGGCGGTGAACGGTAGTCACCTCGGAAGGAATCTTCTCCCGAACGGCCTCGGCGACTTTCAGCGATTGCACTTGCTGGCTGATGGACTCGGTCAGCCGCGCTGCCGCTTTACCCGTAGGCGCGGCCAGGCGAATACGCAGAGGCTGGCCGGCTTCGACCGCCGGAGCCTGAAGCAACGCCAGCAAACGCACGACCGTGGTGGTCTTGCCGGTGCCCGGCCCGCCCGTGACGATGCTGAAGGCACCTCGGGTCGCCAGTGCGCAGGCAAGCTTCTGCCAGTCGATCGCACCGGATGACTTTGCCGATCCGAATAACTCGTCCAGTCGCTGTGACAGATCACCCGGCGTCGGCTCATGCTCTGCCAAACGCTGGCGCAGCGCCGTGTCGATGCGCCGTTCATAGGTCCAGTACCGGCGCAGGTACAGGCGTTTACCGGACAGCACCAGAGGGCATTGCCGTGCAGACTCACTCTCGTCGGCAGCCAGCGCCACCAGAGGGCTGCCGGCCAGCACCTTGCACCAGTGCGCGCCGTCAAGGGACTCAAGCAATTGCGATGGCAACAACACACCGGATTGCGCATCCCCCTCAGGTGGCAGGGACAGGGCAAAGTCAGGAGCCTTGAGGGTTTCAAACAAATCCAGGCACACATGGCCATGACCGAGCTGGTGACTGGTCAAAGCGGCCGCAAGCAAAACCAGCGGGTCGACGTCTGGCACCAACTCATGAAGAAACGTCACGAATGCCTTGTCCAGTGCCCGCAGCCACCCTCGCTCTACCCAGTGGGTCAGCAACTGCAGCAAGTCCTCGGCCTGCATCAGGGGCGCCAGTTGAGCAAGACTGTCTGCATCCAGCGCAATCGGCGACAAGTGCGCGAAGGTACGGCTCATAGCAATTCTCCCTGTTCCCATACCGGCTCGGATTTCGGTTCCGGTTTGCCTTGGAACATCCGGTCCAGACGTTCGATCAACTCCCGGGGCGGCCGCGCAAAATACACGCCACCGCTGTCTGCCCGGGTACCGCGCAGGAACAGATACAGCGCACCGCCCACATGCCGGTCGTAATCGTAATCGGCGAGACGGGCCTTGAGCTGGCGATGCAATGCCAGCAGATACAGCACGTATTGCAGGTCGTAGCGGTTTTCCAGAATCGACTGTTCCATGGCCTGCTCGGTGTAGGCGGCATCATCGACGCCCAGCCAGTTGGATTTGTAGTCCGCCACGTAGTAACGACCATCATGCTCAAAGGTCAGGTCGATGAAGCCTTTGAACATACCGTTGAGTTGCACGGCCTCGGCGGCCACCCTGGCAACGCCGTTGTGGGTGAACTTGCGTACCTGCTCGTCGAGTCTGACGACATCGACCTTGTGGCTGGCGAACCAGAACTCCATCTCGACCCGATACTGTTTCAGTTGCTCCAGCACGACTGAAGGTCGACCGGCGCCTGCCGGCATCGGCGATTTGAGCAGGTGCTGCAACCAGTCGCTGAGGGTCGTGATCCAGCCTTCCCAGCCACGACGATTGCAGCGCCGGGCGATCGCGTCTTCCAGCGCTTCGCGCGAAACCGCGAAACCTTCATCACCTGCCCATTCGAGCAATCCATGGAGAAACGTCCCCGGATTCGGCCCTCGGGGGAAACGATGAATTTCGGCGCCTCCCGGAATGATCTCGCGAGGGGCATCGGGCTCGAGGCGCTCGTCGTCGAACAGTTTCTGCGCTTGCGGGCTGTCCGGTGCTTCATCACTGCCCACGCTCAACACATCACTGATGCGCAATGCGCTATAAGAGGCGATCCACCAGTTTTCGCTGGCCTTGCGTTTGGGGATCAGCGTGGCACTTGGGGTCGCTTCATTGCGTGGTGGCTGGTAGCGCTCGCTGGTTGCCAGTGGCATTTCCACGACGCTCAGCGCTGGGCAATGTTGGTGCAAATCGTCGAGCCAACGGGTCAGACCGCTGGACTCGCTCAGTGACGCACCACCACCCAGCAGATAGCCAAGTGCCGAGAGGTGCAGAACCGAACTGCTGTTATTGCCGCGTTTAAGGTCCGTGACACCAAGCCAGCAGGTATGTTGTGCCCGGGTCAGCGCGACGTAGAGCAAACGCAGATCCTCCGCCAGACGCTCGTTGTCGGCCAGGGAAATCAGCTCGGCATCCGGTTTGAGACTGACCTGAGCCTTGCCGGATGCATCGTGGTAATGCAACGGCAGCCGGCTGCCGTCCACGGGTTTGGCCGAGCAGATGAAGGGCAGAAACACCAACGGATACTCAAGCCCCTTGGACTTGTGGATCGTCACGACCTTGACCAGTTGCTCGTCGCTTTCAAGGCGCAGGATTTGCTCCTCACCCGCCTGACCGGACAACGAAAGGTGCTCGGCCAGATGCCGGATCAGCGCCTGCTCGCCATCCAGTTCGGAGGCTGCCTGCTGCAGCAGCTCCGACAGGTGCAACAGGTTGGTCAGCACCCGCTCTCCATCACTGCGAGCAATCAGGGTTTGCGGTAGATGAAAATCATGAAGAAATCGCCGCAACATCGGCAGCACGCCTTGTTTGCGCCAGATCTCGCGATAGGCCCGGAACTGCATGACTCGTTCTTCCCAGACCAGCTCATCCTGATTCAGGCGTTCGAGTTCAGCCAACGGCAGATTCAAGGTAATGCAGGCCAGGGCTGCCTTTAGCGAGCGCTCTACATCCGGCTCGGCACACGCCTTGAGCCAGGCCAGAAGGTCATGGGCCTCCTGGGCCGCGAAGACTGAATCCTTGTCCGACAGATAGACGCTGCGCACCCCACGGGCGGCAAGCTCACCGCGTATCGCTTGAGCCTCCTTGCCATCGCGCACCAGAATTGCGATGTCCGCCGGTTGCAGGCCCCGGAAATCCTTGCCGTCCTGCGCGAAACCCGCGCTGCCGGCTTGTCCGCCATTGAGCAGGGCCGTGATTTCACTGGCGCAGGCAGCCGCCAATTGCTGGCGGTAGACCGCACCGGAGACTGGCTGCTCAGTGGAAAAGTGCCAGATAGTGAGGGCCGGAACGTCTTGCCCGGAAATCTGTAAACGCTCCTTGCGTCCTTGAGCATCCACGGGTTGAAACGGCACCGGGTTGTCACCGCCGTTCTCTCGAAACAGAAACGCACCACGTCCTTGTTCACGGGACTCGGCGCGCTCGAATACCTGGTTTACTGCACGGACCATCCCGTGGCTGGAGCGAAAGTTCGTACCCAGGGTATGCAGTCGCCCGGCGGTGGCTATTCGCGCGCGCAGGTAGGTGTAGATGTCCGCGCCACGGAAGGCATAGATCGCCTGCTTCGGATCACCGATCAAAAACAGGCCGGTCTCGGGATTGTTTTCCTCGATGCGATAGATGTTCTCGAAGATCCGGTACTGCACCGGATCCGTGTCCTGGAATTCGTCAATCAAAGCGACCGGAAACTGCTCGCGGATAAGCGTGGCGAGGCGCTCGCCGCCTTCGGATTGCAAGGCTGCGTCAAGGCGCAGCAGCATGTCATCGAAGCCCATTTCGGCTCGTCTGCGCTTCTCTTCCTCAAAGCGCGAACCTACCCATTTGGCGGCGTGCTGCAACACAGCCGCGTCAGGCGTCGGCAGCCCGTCGAGACTCGACTTGAGCCTCGACATCGCGTCCAGTCCCGGATGACTCGGGGGCTCGCCTTTCCAGGCTTCGGCCATGCCGTCCGGCGTCAGCCGGGTAAATCCGGTACCGATATCCAGTTGTTCCAGTGACTCGTCTTCCGCCCAGGCCTTGAGCTTCTCGAACCAGGGCTCGAAGTAGCGGGCCTGCATTTTGCGCCCGTCGACCGTCTTGCTGGCGACACCCTGATGACAAATGGCGAGCAACTCATCTGCCCACTGCTGCCAGGGCTTTTTCAATTCAACCAATGCTGCGCGGCGTTCCAGCAGGCACTCTTCGATCAATTCAGCTGGAGATCTGTCTTCCTTGCCATCACGTTCAGTGCCGAAGAGAGCACGTACACGAGGCAACAGGGCGGCCGGGCCTCCCCAGTTAGTACGAACCCAATTCAGGGCATCACCCTGCATCGGATAGCAGAACAGCCGCCAATAATCCCGAAGCACTTCGCCAAGCAGATCACTGTGATCGGTTTCCAGGGTCTGGGTAAACAGGCTGCCGCTGTCGAACGCATGTTCGCGCAACATTCGCTGACACCAGCTGTGGATCGTCGAGACCGCTGCCTCGTCCATCCATTGCGCGGCGATTTCCAGGCGGTTGGCGCAGCCGGGCCATTGCTGGGGATCGAACTGCGCGCGCAGCTCATCGATCAACGTATCAGGAGGCGGCGTCTCGTCACGAAAGAAGCGTGCGGCCTCGGCCAGACGTGTGCGGATACGCTCGCGCAACTCATTGGTTGCCGCATCGGTGAAGGTCACCACCAGAATCTGCGGTGGCAGCAACTCGCGACCGAAGCCACTCGCTTCGCCTCCATGACCAAGGATCAGGCGCAGATACAACGCGGAGATGGTGAACGTCTTGCCAGTACCCGCGCTGGCCTCGATCAGTTGACTGCCCTTCAATGGAAACGCCAGGGCAAGTGGCTGCTGTGTACTCATGAACGTACCCCCTCGCTGGCCAATGATTGCCAGGGGGCTTCGAGCACCGGGCGGTATAGAGCGTTACACCAATCGGGGAATGTCTCCTCGACCAGCAAAGCATCGTAATCCGGGAACTGCCGCGCCAATGCGGGGCTTTCACGTCTCTCGCCTTCGCTGGTCTGACCATCACCTTCATAGGCTTTGCGGGCGGCGGCTTCGGCCTTGAGCGAATCGGTCTGGCCCAGCCATGCGAAAGCGGTTTTCACTGCAACCGGGAGCGGTTGACGCATTCCTGACTGCCAGGCGAGCAGCAGATCTTCGAGTATCCGCCATGACCGATCCTGTTCCATCGGTTCAAGCAAAAGAGTGTCATCACTGGCGACCAGTGCTGTGGTCAAGGAAAGCCCACTCGCACAAGCGACCAGATGATCGACCCACGGTTTGATCAGACGGTGCCATTTTCGGCTTTTGATCGAGCCGATGCTGTTGGGAATCGTCGTCACCGACAGCACACCGCCATCGGCACGCTGATGCAGACCTCCAAGCCATCCTTCCAGGCGTAATCCGTGCCATTCAAGATTGATCGGGATAGCACTGGTCAGCGAAGTAGGCCAAAGCGTCAGCAGTTGTTGATAGCGTTGCAGCAAGTCAGGAAGCGGTTCGATCAGCTCTCGTTGCAGGCACTCCCCGAATCCCGCCATGGGCAGCAGCCCACTGTTTTGCAGGCGCCGGGCCTGAGCTTCAAGCGCCTGATCAACACTCTCCGGATGCCTCAAGGCCGCGTCGAGCAAACTGCTGCTGAGGGTGTATCGCTGCAATGCATCCAGCACAAAAGGCTCTTCATCGGCTTGAGGCACTTGCGCCGCTTCGAAGTAAACCTTCAAGCGTTGAGTGAAAAAGTGTCGAACCGGGTTACGCAGAAAATCCTGCAGCAGTGCAAGACCGAGCGGCTCCTCCTGGACATGGGGTTCAAGCATTCCTTTCACTTCGGCAGGCTCATGACGTTGATGCAGCACCTGCCATTCATTGGCATAGCTGAACAGCTCATCACCTTCATGGAAGTAACGTGAACTGAAAGGCTGCAGCGGGTGTTCCTGGGTCATGGCACTCAACAGATCCGCACTTTCATCAGTCGTTCGCCAACCATTGGCGAGATGATCGCGCAACTGACCGATCAGCACCGAGGGTGGCCGTTCACTGTTGTCACGAATGCTGCGTCCAACCCAACTGATGTAGAGCTGATGGCGAGCAGACAGCAGTGCTTCGAGCAACAGATAGCGATCATCTTCACGGCGGGAGCGATCTCCCGGCCGGTAATCGCTACCCATCAGGTCGAAGTCCAGCGGTGGTTGTGCCCGGGGATAATCGCCATCGTTCATGCCCAGAAGGCAAACCAGCTTGAAGGGAATTGCCCGCATCGGCATCAAGGTACAAAAATTCACCGCGCCAGCCAGAAACCGTTGGGACAAACGCCCTTGATCCAGCCCGGCCAGCCAGGCCTCACGAACAACGGTCAGCGGTAATTCGTCTTCCAGTCCGACAGACTCCCAGGTCTCCAGCCATGTTTCGCGCAGGTCCTCAAGCTGAGTCAACAAGTAGTCGTCATGCTCATTGCTCGCGTTGAAAAACAATTGCATCAGTACCTGTAACCGGCTCCCCCACTCTTGAGGTTTCGCAGGCTTGAGCAATTGCTGGTGCGAGTACTCCAAGGCATCCAGCAAGGCGGACAGAGGACCGATCAGCGCGGCATCGAGGCCGCCAATTTCGTCGTAGGGCTCAATGCCCGCACAGGCACTGGAATCGCCAACCGCATATCCGAGGAGCATCCGCTTCAGGCCGAAACGCCAGCTGTTCTGCTCCAGTTCATTTGGCAATCCCAGTCCGGCGCGCTGGTCAGCATCCATCCCCCAACGCACACCGGCGCCTTCGATCCAGCGATGCAGAGTCGGCAAATCCCGCTCCTCCACACCGAACCGTGCGCGTAACGCCGGCACATCGAGCAAGTCGAGAATTTCACTGACGGGGAAACGACTATCGGGCAGTTTGAGCAGATGTTCGACGGCGATCAGCAATGGGTCGCGACCGCGTTGCCCCTGGTCGGCCAGCGTGAAAGGAATGAACCTTGGATCATGACGATCCAGCTGTCCGAACACTGCACGGACGTGCGGCGCATAACTGTCGATGTCGGGCACCATCACGATTACATCGCGGGGGCGCAGTTCGGGATTGGCGCTGAATCGAGCCAGGAGCTGATCGTGGAGAATCTCCACTTCGCGCTGCGCACTATGGGCAATGTGAAATCGAATCGATTGATCCTGTTTCAGATCGATCTCAGGCCAGAGCTCACGCGTCTCGCTGAGTGGGCGCAGTTCCAGAATGTCGTCCTGCAGTTGATTGAGCATGTTTTGCGGGACTGTTTCGCTGAACAGATCGATACGACCATTGCGAAATGCGGCGCGATAGCTGCCGGGGTCGTCATAGCTGTCGAGCAGATTGATGTAGTCACGACCTTGCTTGCCCCAGGCGGCAAGCAGCGGATGGGCGTGCTGATGCAATGACTCTGGATCCAGCACTACCGGCATGCCGCTCTTGCGAGCCTGACGCTTGTATTGATGGCGCAGCAGATCCTTGTCGGCAACGATATCAGCCCAATGATAACGGCAAGGATTGTGCACGCAGAGCAGGACCTGGCTGAAACGGGCCAGCCCAGCCAATGCTTCGAGTACTTGCGCAGGCAGTGAGGAAATTCCGAAAACGATTACCCGTGACGGCAAGCCTGTCGGTGCTTTTTCAAGGTTGTTGATGCACTCGATGAATCGCTGGTGCACGCCTGCCCGACTTTGAGCCATGCCTTGCTCACCGACATCGTCAAGCAATGCACGCCATAGCTCTGCTTGCCAGCAACTGGTGCTGGGTAGCGGTTTCACCTCCCCCCTGACATTTCGTAGCTGATGACGACCCTCGGCCCAATCCTCGAGCCAGTCGGCACGGTACACCTGATACTGATCGAACAGATCCGCCAGGCGCTCGGACAACTGGTAGCGCTTTCGCAAGTCGGTGTCATGGGTCAGGAATCGTTGCAGGGGTTCGAAATGCGGCAGATCGATGACCTGCGGCAACAAGCGCATCAGTCGCCAGGTCAGAGGGGCCTTGTCGAGCAAGGACTTGGCCGGGATCTCATCTCGTCCAAGAACCATGCGGTAAAGCTGCCACATGAAACTGCCCGGCAGTTGCACATCAATTGCCGCAGCAATACCGCAGCCGCCAAGGTCATCCACTTCAGGATCCTCGGCTAATGCCAGCTTGAGCCACTGGGCGATGCCGTTGCTCTGCACAAGCGCAATTTCGTTTTCCAGAGGAGCCAGCGGATAACGCCGCATGATGCTGATCACAAGGCTGCGCAGCTCGTCCAGGCTGTTGCTCTGAACCACCATGAATGCAGCGTTGAGGGACTGTGTGTCCGGCATAAGGCTTCCTTGGAAAAATACAAAAGCTAGGGCTGAACCTTAGCATTGTCGGCTGACGAGGGCAGCCGCAAGGCGTCCGAGAATGCCGTACGA